>UBZP01000005.1 GCA_900469965.1 Hyphomicrobiales bacterium
GGCTACCACCCCCCGCCACCGCCGCCCCCGCCTCCGCCGCCGGAGAAGCCGCCGCCGCCTGAGGAGCCGGAGAAGCCGGAGGACGTGCTCTTCGGCGGGGGCGGGAGCGAGGCGGTGAGCGTGTCGGCCATGGAGCCGGCGAAGCCGCCCATGCGGTCGGCGAAGCTGCCGGCGCTGTCGCCGCCGTACCAGGCGGGCTGGTAGCTCGTGGCGGCTGCGCCGGCGGCCGCGGTGGCGAGCCAGCGCTCGAAGGTCTGCGACCAGGGTTTTTCCACCCCGAGCGCCACCGCATAGGGCAACAGCGTCTCGTAGTGGCGCGGCGACATTTCCGGCGCGCCGGCCATGTTCATCCGCTCCTTCTCGGCCAGCGTCAGGTACTGCCGCAACCCCTCGATGCCGTCCATCATCTTCCGCCCGATCGGCGTCGGCGCGCCCATCAGGAAGAAGAACAGAAGGTTGAGCAGCAGGATGCCGCCGACGCCCGAGAGGATCGGCAGGAGCCCGTCGCGCACCCCGCTTGCGACGGCGCCCACGAACACCGCGCCGAAGACGGTGAGGAAGACGAAGCCGAAGAAGGCGATCATCAGGACGGCCATGATGCGCTGGGAGAGGCTGCGGGTGGCGCGCAGCGACTTGCCGAAGGTCGTCGCAAAGACCGAGACGAAGAAGGAGGCCGCGGCCGGGATGATGACGAGCGCGATCCCCTCCTCGTCCAGCCGGCCGAAGACCAAGAGCGCCAGGAGGCAGATCGCCGACAGCGCGATGCCGCCTGCGACATAGCCCCAGTTGGCGCGGTAGTACTTGCCGCGGTGCTCCGCCTCCATGGCGTTGCGAAAGCGGTTGCCGAGCGACTGCACCTCCTTGCCGTTCGCCTTGTCGATGGCAAACGGCTCCCCGGCCGCCTCGACCGCCTTCAGGAGCACGCCCTCGCCGGCCGGCAGCTTCTCGTCCAGCGGCTTGTCCGTGCGGGTGACGACGATCGCGTTCTTCAGGTCGTCGAGGGTGACGAAGCCCTTCACCGCGAGGTTCAGGAGCGCGGCCGACAGCGCCGTCCAGCCGGCGCCGCCGAAGCCGCGGTTGTCGATGTAGTTGACCAGCGCCGGCGAGGCGCCGTCCGGCGCATCCCAGCGCGGCACCATCACGCCGCGCGGCGGGTCGCGCCCGACCCGGCTCCAGGCGCGCAGGTAGTAGAGCGCGACGAGGACCAGGCCGCCGATGCCGATCAGGGCGCCGGCATTGTCCTGCAGGAACCACAGCCGCTCCTGGGTGGCGCTCGGCGGACCGATGCTGCCGGCGGGCATCATCACGCCGATCGTCAACCCCTGGTGAGGGGCCAGCCTTCGCGTGGTGACGAATTCCGCCCGATTGCCGGAGGCGCTGGCGCGGGCGTTCTTGCCGGTGTCGCCATAGGCGCCGGTGAAATAGGTGAGTTCCTGCGGCTCGACGCCGGCCGGCAGCGTCACCGCCGCCGACACGGCGACGATCGGAAAGGCCCATTCGGTGCCGGTGACGTTCCAGAAGAGCTCGTCGTGCGTGTCGAAATAGCGGATCTGGCGGGAGGTGCGGTAGGTCAGCGCGTAGACATGCCGCCCCGGGCGCAGCGTCACGTCGGCGGAGCCGAAATAGATGCGGATGCCGGAGGCGGCGCTCTCGGTGTGATAGGGCTCCTCCGCGCCGTCGCGGCGCACACCTAAGATCTCGAAATCCACCTTGCGCGTGCGCCCGCCGGCATCGACGAAGGTGAGCGGGAAATCGCGGTAGATGCCGCGGCGGATGCGGTCGCCCTCCGCATTGACGGTGATCGTCTCGGTGACGGTGATCTCCCCGTCCCTGGCCACGTCGATATCGGCATGGAAGGCGGAGATGACCTCCTCGGCCCGCCCCGCGCCGGCCATGGCCAGCAGGAGGAAAAGCGCTGCGGCGATGCGGGCGACCATCGGCCGGTTCCTCAGAACTTCACCGTCGGCACGGCGCGGTCGGCGGGATTGTCGATCTCGAAATAGGGCGCCTTGGCAAAGGAAAAGGCGCTGGCGAGCAGGCTGGAGGGGAAGCTCTCGACCTTGACGTTGAGATCGCGGGCGGCGCCGTTGTAGTAGCGGCGCGACATCTGGATCTCGTCCTCGATCGTCTGCAGCGAGGCCTGCAGCTCGCTGAAGTTCTGGTTCGCCTTCAGATCGGGATAGGCTTCGGCAAGCGCCACCAGCTTGCCGAGCGCCTGGCCGAGCAGGCCCTCGGCCGCGGCGCGCCCCTGGATGTCGCCGGCGGGCACCGCCTCAGCCTTATTGCGCAGTTCGACCACCTGCTCGAAGGTCTCGCGCTCGTGCTTGGCATAGCCCTTGACGGTCTCGATGAGGTTCGGGATCAGGTCGGCGCGGCGCTTCAGCTGCACGTCGATGCCGGACCAGGCCTCCTCCTTGACCTGCCGCGCCTTCACCAGGCCGTTGTAGAGCATGATCGCGTAGAGCGCGATCACCGCTGCGATTGCCAGACCGATCATCCTGTCCTCCGTGGGAGCGAGCCAAACGCGGCGACATTAGCATTGACGCGGATGGAGGAAAGCCCTTTCCGCTGCTCGCGCGCTGGTTGCCGGTGGAAAAGCGCTGGCGACGGAGACCGCCGGCAGGCGGGCAGGTTTCTCGCTGTCCTTTCAAGGAGATCACCCCGGCGAAGCCCCGTTCACGCCGCATCTGCGCCCTGTTTCCCCGGGAACCGCGCACATCGTGCCGTCGGGGCGATACTCGGCCAACGATCAACCCACGGGGCCGTCACCGGAGCCAGCGCCCCAAGCCAGCGTCAAAGACCATGAAGAAGCCAGCCCTCGCCCTCAACATCCTCGCCTTTGCCGCCGTCTTCCTCGCCTACACGGCGGCAGCCGAGGCCGAACGCCCCACGGGCGTGCGGCGCGCGCTGCAGACCTATGCCGGCGAGGTCTCGGTCGACGCGCAGCCGGTGACGGATGCCGTCGTGCTTTCGCTCGCGGAAAGCCGCAGGGAGATTTCGCAATGATGATCGCGCCAAGGACATTCGGCCCGGCCGGCGAGGCACGGGCCACCGTCTATCACGCCGCCTTCTCGACCCAGTTCACGCCGCCGGCGTCGGTGAGCAGGAAGGCCTCGCCGCAGGCTTTTGCGAGCGTGCGCACGCGCAGGATATAGCTCTGGCGCTCGGTGACGGAGATCACGCCGCGGGCGTCGAGCAGGTTGAAGACGTGGGATGCCTTGATGCACTGGTCGTAGGCCGGCAGAACGCATTTGTGCAGGCGGCGGTTGTCGGCATCGCCGGGCGCGCCGGCCGAAAGCAGCGCCAGGCATTCCTTCTCGGCATCGACGAAATGGCGAAGCAGCATCGCGGTGTCGGCGAACTCGAAGTTGTGGCGGGAGTATTCCTGCTCCGCCTGCAGGAAGACGTCGCCGTAGGTGATCTTCTCGTCGCCCTCGCGGCCGTTGAAGTTCAGGTCGTAGACGTTGTCGACGCCCTGCACGTACATGGCGAGCCGCTCCAGGCCGTAGGTCAGTTCGCCGGAGACCGGCGAGCACTCGATGCCGCAGACCTGCTGGAAATAGGTGAACTGCGAGACCTCCATGCCGTCGCACCAGCATTCCCAGCCGAGCCCCCAGGCGCCCAGCGTCGGGCTTTCCCAGTCGTCCTCGACGAAACGCACGTCGTGCAGCAGCGGGTCGAGGCCGATCGCGGCCAGAGAGCCGAGATAGAGCTCCTGCAGATTGGACGGGTTCGGCTTCAGGATCACCTGGTACTGGTAGTAGTGCTGCAGGCGATTGGGGTTCTCGCCATAGCGGCCGTCGGAGGGGCGGCGCGAGGGCTGCACGTAGGCGGCCTTCCACGGCTTCGGCCCGAGGGCGCGCAGCGTCGTCGCCGGATGGAATGTGCCGGCGCCGACTTCCATGTCGTAGGGCTGCAGCACCGCGCACCCCTTGTCCGCCCAGTAGTTGTGCAGCGTCAGGATCAGCCCCTGGAAGGAGCGGGTCGGGTGCATGTGGTCGGGCAGCGCGGCAGGGGCAAGCGGTTGGGTCATCGGTCCGGTCCGGATGGTCTTTCAGGTCGGCCGGACAGGTGCCACGGCGGGGCGGCAGGGTCAAGGGTGCCGCGCGTCCTTTGGGCCGATCAGTGCCGCTCGAGCGAGCGGAACAGGCCGGAGCCGGCAGGCTGGGTCGCCGCCGCCACCCGCCCGGGCGCAAGACCCGGAACGGTGCGGAAGACGGTGCGCGAGGCCGGCGAGAGGCGCCCCCGGTACCAGCCGGCGAGATGCTTCATCTCGCCCGGGAGCGTCGCCTCGGCCCGCCAGCCGAGCGCCTCGAGGGCCGCCGTCGAGACCTGCGAGCGGGTGACATTGGCCGGCCGGCCGGCCCCGAAGACGACGCCTGCCACCGGATCCGGCACCGCATCGAGGACCATGCGGGCCACGTCGAGGATGGAATGGCTTCCGGGGGCGGCGACATTGTAGACGCCGTTCTTGTCGCCGCGGGCGATCACGGCGCGAAGGGCGGTGCAGAAATCCGACACGGCCAGGAAGGCGCGGCGCTGGTTGCCGTTGCCATGCACCGTCAGCGGCCTGCCGACGGCGGCAAGCTCGAGGAAGCGCGGCACCAGCTTCTCGGCGTTCTGGCGCGTGCCGATCACGTTGACGGGGCGCAGCACGCGGATGTCGAGGTCATGCAGCGGCCGCAGCCCGGCCAGCAGCATCTCGGCTGCGGCCTTGGAGGCGCCCAGCGGATTGTCCGGCCGCATCGGCGCCGTCTCCGTCGGCATGGCGGCGGCTTCGCCGTAGACCTCGGCGGTGCTGAGGTGGATCATCAGCGGCACCCGGTGCCTGGCCATCGCCTCCACCAGCACCTGCGTGCCGATGGCGTTGGAGAGGCTCGCGCGTTCCGGCGCGACCAGGGCGCGCTCGACATGGCTTTCGCCGGCGGCGTGGACGACGAGCTCGGCGCCCCTCAGGACATCGGAGACGAGATCGAGATTGCCGACGTCGCCCTGGCGCAAAGTGAGGCGGCCGGAGCGCAGCGCGCCGTCGAGGTTGGCCATGTCGGCGGCATAGGTGAAGGCGTCGAGCACGCGGATCTCGGCCATCGGGCAGGCCTGCAGCAGGTCGTCCACCACATGCGAGCCGATGAAGCCGGCGCCGCCGGTGACGACGATGGTGCGGATGCCGGCAAGGTCGAGCGAAGCCATGAAATCTGCCTTCCCAAACTTTTCAATCAGGAATGGCAGATTTCGCAGTTCGGGCGGCCGGCGCAACGTCCGCGCGGCCCCGGCCCGGCATTTATCGGCGGTTAACCTTACCGGCGCCGGTTAACGTATCGTTGCGGGACAGGCATGGCCGCTCTCGTCCCTCCGACCGGACAGATCGGCGAAGGTCGGGACGCTAGTCGTCGTCGCGGCGCAGGCGATATTCGCCGGTCTTGGGATCCTTGACGAGGGTGCCGATCGCGTCGTTCTGGCGCTCGCGCTCGGCGGCGCGGCGCTTGCGGGTCAGCCGCTCGGCATCGGCGACGAACTTGCGGTAGCCCAGCCAGGCGACGGCGACGACAAGAAGCAGAAATAGGATCTGTACCATGCGTCCCCTCCCCCGGCACTATCGACCGTAGCGCGCCCAGAGCGCCTTTTCTTCCGCGATCTCGGAGAGCGCGCCGATACCGGCGGCCGCCGCCCGTTCGCCGGCGAGCGAGAGCATCCCCGCGCCGACGCCCGGCACCTTGCGGCCGAACAGGCCGCGCGCCGGCGAAATCAGCTTCAGGGACGCATTGGCGCCGTAGCGGCGGCGGATCTCGCCGCGCATGTCGGCCAGCCCGTCGATCAGGCCGAGCGCCAGGCCGCGCTGGCCGGTCCAGAACAGGCCGGTGAAGATATCGGGATCGTCGGCAAGCCGCGTGCCGCGGCGCGCCTTCACCATCTCGATGAAGATCCCGTGGATCTCGACCTGCAGCGACTTCAGATAGTCGATGTCGGATTCCCGCTCCGGCTTGAACGGATCGAGGATGACCTTGTTCTCGCCGGCGGTGTAGACGCGGCGCTCGACGCCGATCTTCTTCAGGAGCTCGGGGAAGCCGAAGCCGCCGGAAACGACGCCGATCGAGCCGACGATCGAGGTCGGGTCGGCGAAGATCTCGTCGCCGGCCAGCGCGATCATGTAGCCGCCGGAGGCGGCGACGTCCTCGACGAAGACGAGCACGCGCTTGTTCTTCTCCGCGGCGAGATCGCGGATGCGCTGGAAGATCAGCCGCGACTGCACCGGAGAGCCGCCGGGCGAATTGATCGCAATGGCGACGGCGGGCGCGGCCTTGTCGGAGAAGGCCTTCTCCAGCACCGGGGCGACGGAGGCGAGATTGAGCGCCGGGCGGAACTGGCTGCCGCCGGCCATGATGGCGCCCTGCAGCCGCACGACCGGAATTGTGACGCCGTCGTTGCGGAACCGCTTCGGCATCAGCTTCCTCAAAAATCCGGCCATGTCGCTCTTCGGTCTCCCATCGTTTTCGTTATCGCCAGATGTATGCACGCGGCGGCAAAACGCAATGGTTCCTGCACAAAATCGGGGCGTGTGGCGGCCGGGCGGCGATTTGCCTCAGGGAGCGGGCGCCTTCCCGCGGACCGCCCCCTGGCGCGGATAGGCGGCGCGGCCGTTGTTGAGGTCGTCGACGAAGGCGGAGAAGCGGTGGCTGTCGTCCTCGTGCATGACAAGCGGCGCACGCAGCAACAGCCGCGCCCGCGAGCCCTTGACGGCGGTGACGAGGATGCGCACGGCGCTCTCGCCCGGGCGCGGGTGCAGGGCAGTGATCTCGATGCCGCCGAAGCGCCTGCCGCAGGCGTCGACGATCTCGGCGATCGATTCGGGCCTTGCGATCAGCGAGAGCTGGCCGCCGGGCTTCATGATCGCGCCGGCGGTGCGGATCCAGCGCTCGAACAGCCCGTCCTCCTTCGCATGCGCCTCGGCCTTCAGCGCATCGGGGGTGCGCCGGTCGGAGGCGTCGTTGAAGGGCGGGTTCATGATGACGTGGTCATGCACCTCGTCTTCGAGCCCGGCTGCGAGCCGCGCCCGGCCGGTCAGCGCGACGTCGGCCTCGAGGATGGAGACGCGATCGGCCAGATGGCGGTTTTCGGGAAGCGCCAGGCTCTTTCGCGCATAGCCGGCCATGGCGGGCGAGCGCTCGACCAAGAGCACGCGGGCGCCCTCGATGCGGGAGGCGACGGCGAGACCGGCCGCACCGGCGCCGGCGCCGAGGTCGGCGACGCTGAGCGGACCTTCGCCGGCGACGAGGGCGGCAAGCAGCATCGCATCCATGCCGGAGCGATGTCCCCCGCCCTTCGGCTGCACGAGGTGGAAGCGGCCGCGATGGAAGGCGTCGATGGTATCAGCGGCGGCCACGGGACGCCTCATGAGACGGATCGGCGGAGATTCCCACCTCTGCTTGAAACGAAACGGTGGGGGTACCCCCCTCTGCCCTGCCGGGCATCTCCCCCTCAGGGGGGGAGATTGGCAGGAGGCGCCGATCCCACCCCGATCGCAAGGTTTGTTTCTGGCGAGACGTTGCCGCGGTTCGATCTCCCCCCTTGCGGGGGAGATGCCCGGCAGGGCAGAGGGGGGTGCGACGCAGCACCATCAGACCCGGCCATTGGCTGTACTTCACGACCGCAGCTCCGCGCCGAGGCCCGCGTCCGTCAGGATCCGGCGGGCGGCGTCCTCGCGGTCGGCCTCCACCAGCAGGCGGCGGGGCAGCATGCCGAGCGAGCCTTCGAGGATGCTCATGCCCTGGTCGGCGATCAGGCAATGGATGCCAGCGTCCTTCATCAGGCTCTCGGCGAAAGAGAGCAGCACCGCGTCGTTGGTCCGGATCAGTTCGATCATGCCTTTTTCCGTCTTATTTTCGCCGGGCTTGTCAATTCGCCTCTTGCTCCCGCAAGCCCCCCTTTCTATTGTCCCGCGACGGAATTGAACAGGAGTCCCCGCACGTGGGCGTCGTGATACCGCTGGACGAAAGCAAAAACAAACTGGCATCGGTAAAGCCGCTGGTGGATCTGACGAAAGCCGACATGGAGCGCGTCAACCAGCTGATCCTGTCGAAGGCCGGCTCGGACGTCCAGATGATCCCGGAAGTGGCCAACCACCTGATCTCGTCGGGCGGAAAGCGGCTGCGGCCGATGCTGACGCTCGCCTCGGCGGCGATGTTCGGCTACGAGGGCGACCACCACGTCAAGCTCGCCACCAGCGTCGAGTTCATGCACACGGCCACGCTCCTGCACGACGACGTGGTCGACGAGAGCGACCTCAGGCGCGGCAAGTCGACGGCGCGGATGATCTGGGGCAACCAGGCGAGCGTTCTGGTCGGCGACTTCCTGCTCGGCCAGGCCTTCAAGATGATGGTCGAGGTCGGCTCGCTGGAGGCGCTCGACGTTCTCTCGTCCGCCGCCACGGTGATCGCGGAGGGCGAGGTGCTGCAGCTTTCCGTCGCCAAGAACATGGAGACGACGGAAGACGACTATCTCGAAGTCATCCGCGCCAAGACGGCAGCCCTGTTTGCGGCCGCCGCCGAAGTCGGCCCGATCGTCGCCAATACCGGCCGGGCGGAGCGCAACGCGCTGAAGTCCTACGGCATGAACCTCGGCCTCGCCTTCCAGCTCGTCGACGACGCGCTCGACTACGGCGGCAAGGCGGCGGACCTCGGCAAGAACGTCGGCGACGACTTCCGCGAGGGCAAGATCACGCTTCCCGTCATCCTGGCGTGGCGCCGCGGCACGGCCGAGGACCGCGCCTTCTGGCGCAAGGCGATCGAGGGCGGCGAGAGCGACGATGCCAATCTCGAACACGCGCTCGGCCTGATCACGCGCTACGGCGGTCTGTCGGACACGATCGCGCGCGCGCAGCACTACGGCACGATCGCCCGCGACGCGCTGGCGCCGCTGCCGGCGAGCCCGTGGAAATCGGCGCTTCTGGAAGTGATCGACTTCTGCATTTCGCGCGTCAGCTGATTACGAAATGTTGCGCGCCCGAGGGGACGGATTTTCTTGCCGCATCGCGCCAAAAAAGCCATTCTCTGAGGTCATGAGTCCACGCTGATTTGGACAGGATCGTGACGAACAAGCGGGCGGCAGGCCCGGCGTCCCCCCAAGCGAAAGGCATCTGCATGCGGCATTCCCTTTTCATCCGGCTTCTTTCGGGCGCGGCCATCGTTGCCGGCGTTGCGCTTGCCGGCCTGCCGGCTGCAAGAGCGGAAGAACCGGCCGCTGCCGCAGAGACCGAAACCTTCGACCCGGCGGTCGTCGACAGCTTCTCGGGCGCCTTCCTGGCAGCCCGGACGGCCGACGTCGACAAGGACTACAAGACCGCGATCGAGCTCTACCGGATCGCGCTGCAGTTCGACCCGACCAACACCGAGGTCAAGGAGCGGCTGATGATCACGCTGCTGCTCAACGGCGACTTCGACGAGGGCGTGAAGCTGGCCGAGGCGCTGAAGGACGATCCGGCCGTCGAGCGCATCACCACGGTGGTGCGCGGGATGGACGCGATCCGCAAGCGCGAATACCGCACGGCGGAGAAGATCCTCGTCTACAGCGGCCCGAACGATCTCGACCGCATGATGAACGGCCTCCTGCTGGCCTGGGCGAAGTTCGGCGACGGCAAGGCCAAGCAGGCGCTTTCCGGCATCAGCGAACTCGACGGCCCCGACTGGTTCTCGATCTTCAAGAACTACAATGCCGGCGCGATCGCCGCTGCGGCCGGCGACAAGGACACGGCACGCAAGCGGCTGAACGACGCGATCCTCGACCGCAACGGCGGCAGTGCTGCGCCCGACACCTTCATGCGCGCGGTGATGGCCCTTGCCCGGCTCGAGGCGCGCGAGGGCAACAAGCAGAAGGCGCTGGACGCGATCTCGGTCGGCGAGAACCTGATCAACAGCTATGCGCCGCTGAAGGCGCTGCGCGACAGCATCGAGAAGGGCGAGAAGCAGGAGCAGCAGGTGCGCACCGCCACGCAAGGGGCCGCCGCCGTTCTGTTTTCCATCGGCGGCGCGCTGAACCGCGAAGGCGCCGAGGACATCGTTTCGCTCTACCTGCAGATCTCGCGCGCGCTCGATCCCGACAGCGCCGATACGCTGGTGATGCTCGGCGGCCTCGCAGAGACCCAGGAGAAGCCGGAACAGGCGATCGAGTTCTACCGCCAGGTGCCGGAGAATTCGCCGATGCGCCGCATCTCCGAGCTGCAGCTCGGCCTGCAGCTTGCCGACCTCGGCAAGGTCGACGAGGCGAAGAAGCACCTCAAGGCGCTGATCGACGAAGACCCGAAGGACATGCGCAGCTACCTCGCCTATGGCAGCGTGCTGTCGGATGCCAAGGAATACAAGGAGATGGGCGAGGTCTATGACCGCGCCGTCGACGCGATGGGCAACGTGCCCAACCGCTCGCAGTGGACGATCTACTTCCAGCGCGGCATCGCCTATGAGCGCCAGAAGAAATGGGACCTGGCCGAGCCCAATTTCCGCAAGGCGCTGGAGCTGAACCCGGAGCAGCCGCAGGTGCTGAACTATCTCGGCTATTCCTGGGTCGACATGAACACCAATCTCGAGGAAGGCCTGGACATGATCCGCCGTGCGGTCAGCGCCAAGCCGGACGACGGCTACATTGTCGATTCGCTCGGCTGGGCCTATTTCCGCCTCGGGCAGTATGACGACGCCGTCACCGAGCTGGAGCGCGCCGCCGAGCTGCGCGCAGGCGACCCGACGATCAACGACCACCTCGGCGACGCCTACTGGCGGGTCGGGCGGAAGCTCGAGGCGACCTTCCAGTGGAACCGGGCGCTGGGCCTGAAGCCGGAGGATGCCGAGATCCCGAAGATCAAGGCGAAGATCGAAAGCGGCCTGCCGGACGAAAGCAACAAGCCGCCGGCCGCGGCCCAGGCGATCGAGCAGAAAGAGCCGGTCAAGGCCCCCGCGCCGGGCGAGCCCGACAAGAAGTCCTGACCCGTCCATGGCGCACGACGATGGCCTGCCCGGTTTCGGCCTGCCCGGCTTCGGCCTGCCCGGTTTCAGCCTGACAGAGCCGGCTCCGGCGAAGATCAATCTCGCGCTGCATGTGATCGGCCAGCGTTCCGACGGCTACCACCTTCTGGACATGCTCGTCACCTTTGCCGCCTTCGGCGACCGGGTCGCGGTCGCGCCGGCCGATGCCGACGCGTTCACGCTGTCCGGCCGCTTCGCGCCAGCACTTGCGGATGGTCCTGCGACCGACAATCTCGTACTGAAGGCCCGCGACCGGCTGCGCGCGGCACTCGGTGCACGCGGCATCCCCGCCCCGCCCGTCCACCTGCACCTGGAAAAGAACCTTCCGATCGCATCCGGCATCGGCGGCGGCTCCGCCGACGCGGCGGCGACGCTGCGCGTCCTGCTGCGGCACTGGAATGCCGGGATCGAGGCCGACGCGCTCGGCGCGCTTGCGCTGGGCCTCGGCGCAGACGTGCCGATGTGCCTCGCTTCGCGGCCGCTGGTGGCCCGCGGCATCGGCGAGGAGATCGAGCCGCGCGCCGACCTGCCGGCCTACGCCATGGTGCTCGTCAACCCGCTCCTGGGTGTCTCGACGCCGGAGATCTTCCGGCGGCTGAAGGACAAGGACAATCCGCCGCTGAAGGTGCCGAAACCGGGCACGGGCGGGCCCTGCTGGCTTGCGGCGCTCAAGGCCATGCGCAATGATCTGGAAGCGCCAGCCGCCGGCATCTGCCCGCAGATCGAGGCGGTCAGGCAGGCGCTTGCCGCGACCGGGCCCTTGCTCGTGCGCATGTCCGGCTCCGGGGCGACCTGCTTCGGGCTCTACGAGGACATGGACGCGGCCGAGCACGCGGCGCGGACGATCGAGGCCGGGCATCCCGGCTGGTTCGCCGTCGCCAGTGCGGCGTATCTGGGAGGGGATGGCCATGGCGCGGCTTGACGAGACGAGACCCTTCATCCCGCTATCGATCGCGGTGCTGACCGTTTCCGACACCCGCACCCTCTCGGACGACCGCTCCGGCGACACGCTGGTCGAGCGGCTGGAGAAGGCCGGGCACCGGCTCGGCGCCCGGGCGATCGTTCCGGACGACAGGCAGGCGATCTTCGAGACGGTCGAGGCCTGGACGAAGGACGAGGCCATCGACGTCGTCATCACTACGGGCGGAACCGGCTTCACCGGCCGCGACGTGACCCCCGAGGCGCTGGAGCCGCTGTTCGAGAAGCGGATGGACGGCTTCTCCGAGGTGTTCCACCGGATCTCCTACGACAAGATCGGCACCTCGACGATCCAGTCGCGGGCGACGGGCGGGGTGGCCAACGCCACCTTCATCTTCGTGCTGCCCGGCTCGCCCGGCGCCTGCCGCGACGCCTGGGACGGAATTCTTCAAGCCCAGCTCGACTACCGGCACATGCCGTGCAACTTCGTCGAGATCATGCCGCGGCTCGACGAGCACCTGAAGCGCAAATAGCGCGGCTGCCTGCCGCCGGCATGGAACGCCCGGCCGTTCCGCAAGGCCGCATGCCCATGTTCCCGCGAACGAGCTTCGCCGCGACGGGCGCCGCCGGAATATGGCTTCCCTGTCAGAACCACAGGTCGCGAACGCAACGCCCGTCCCGCGGCAAGTCGTCGAAGGTATCGAGGCCGTCGAAGTGGTCGATCGGCAGGTGCGCCACCGCCTCTGGCGGCGCCAGGCGGACATTGACCGCCATGCGCCGGCGCCCGTCCTGCCCGACCTGCAGGCCCCGCCAGCACAGCACGCAGGCGCAGGTGGGGCAGAAGCGGATCTCGAGCGACGGCGTCCCGCTTCCCCTGCGGGTGAAGGCTCGGGTGGGGCCGTGCAGGCCGATGCGCCCGCCCCCGTCACCACGCCCTTCGCCGCCGGCCTCGTAGTCATAGGCCCACAGGGCGCCGTAGCGGCGGCAGAGGCTACAGTTGCACGCCGTCACCGGGCCCGGATCGCCTTCCATCGTCCAGTGCGCCGCCTCGCAGAGACATCTGCCTATCAGCATCTGCACCCCCCGCGTCTCATCGTGGTCGTCAAACGCGCCGGTATTGTCCGGTCGATGCGCGCGGATTTCAAGGGCCGGCAGATGCGGGGACAGGGCCCGGACAGGACACCGGGCATGCACGTCCTGACCCTAGTCGCGCATGGCCCGCACGGCCCAGGCGGGGACGATCTCGGCCACGAGCTTGCGGGCGGCCAGGCCGGCGGCGAGTTCGTTGAGCTTCATGCCCTTGCGCACGATGGCGCAGGCCTGGCGCTTGGACACGAGCAGCCCGCATTCGAGCGGCGGCCGGCGCTGGACGAGGCGGCGCATGAAGGGCCGGCGATGGTTGCGCGAGCCGGCGAAACGCGCCGGTCCCTTGTTGAGCGAGACGTGCTCGGAGACCGCATCGACCCAGCCGAACAGCGGCCGGGCGCCGGGCTCTAGGAGCAGCAGCCAGTCGCCGCGGGCCGAGCGCACGATCTCGTCGACGCTCCATTCGGTCATGAAACGGCAGCCGGCCGCATCGGCGATCTGGGGCGAACCGTCGCCGGAGCCGTGATCCAGCACGATGACGTCGCGCACGATGCCTTCCACGGCACCCGCCACCAGCGCGGACAGCGTCTGCGCCAGTTCGGGTTCGTTGTCTCGGCTCTCCATGATCACCGTCAGCATGGTTGACCAATATCGCAATGCCACACCCAGCGCCACTGGCAACAATCGCCGGGGTTGCCGTTAGTGGTAGTAAATTGGTCAGCTGTGACCGGATCGCCGCCGCCGCGCATTTTGTTCTTGCATTGTTCTCATTTGACCGTTAGGAATAAAGTCATTGCAGGGACACGATTCCCCGCGCGGAGAACCCCGATGACAGACCTGTCCAGTCTCAGGCAGGGCGCGCTGGCGCCTGCCCATACGGCCGATATTGCCGATGCGCTCGTGTCGCAGAGCGGCCTCAGGATCGATATCGACCGCCGCCGCGGGCGCGGGGCCGGGTTGAATTTCTCGGGCCGCTTCGAGCAGCAGGTGCGCGAGCACTTCGACGACGGCTGGCAGACGCTCGAGGAGCTGCCGCCCTTCAAGACCGAGGTGCAGGTCGAAAAGCCGCGGAGCATCATCACCCGCAACGAGTCGCCGGACATTCCCTTCGACCGTTCGGTCAACCCCTATCGCGGCTGCGAGCATGGCTGCATCTACTGCTTCGCCCGGCCGACGCATGCCTTCATGGGCCTGTCCGCAGGGCTCGACTTCGAGGCCCGGCTGTTTGCCAAGCCGGACGCGCCGAAGCTTCTGGAGCGCGAGCTTTCGAAGCCCGGCTACAAGCCGCGGGTGATCGCGATCGGCACGAACACCGATCCCTACCAGCCGATCGAGAAGGAATGGCGGATTATGCGCCAGATCCTCGAGGTGCTGGAGACGGCCAACCATCCGGTCTCGATCGTCACCAAGTCGGCGCTGATCATGCGCGACATCGACATCCTTTCGCGCATGGCCGCCAAGGGGCTGGCGTGGGTCGGGCTTTCGGTGACGACGCTCGACCGCAAGCTCGCCCGCAGCATGGAGCCGCGGGCGGCGACCCCGTCGCGGCGGCTGGAGGCGATGCGCGCGCTTTCCGAGGCCGGCGTGCCCGTCAGCGTCATGGTGGCGCCGATCATCCCCGGGCTAAACGACCACGAGATCGACCGGATCCTCGATTCCGGCAAGGCGGCCGGCGCGCAGGAGGCGAGCTACGTGCTGCTGCGGCTGCCGCTGGAGGTGAGCCCGCTGTTCCGCGACTGGCTGCTGCGGGAGTATCCCGACCGCTACCGGCACGTGATGTCGCTGGTGCGCTCGATGCGCGGCGGCAAGGACTATGACGCCGAGTTCGGCAAGCGGATGAAGGGCGCCGGTCCCTATGCCTGGCAGATCGCGCGCCGTTTCGAACTGGCGACCAAACGGCTGAAGCTGGTGCGGACGCGACGGAGCCTGTCTGCGGACCTGTTCGTGCCGCCCTCGGGCAGCGGGGTGCAACTGTCGCTGCTGTAGAGCCTGCCGGCGGCGGGGCGGTGCCTCCCCGGAAAACCCGCGGTTCGGGCGGTTGCTTGCCTGAGCCCGGCGACACCCACGGGACGGGTCGGCTTGCCGCCTGCCCTCCCGGCCCTCCTGCAGGCCGCCGCGTCGGCCGTGTCGGATCGCCAGGGACGGACCGAGACGTGCCGGGACGCGCCTGGTGCATTGGGGCGCACTGGGGCGCACTGCGGCCACCGGGGTGGGTGGGCGCATCCGGTGGACGACGGGACGGGCGGTGTCGGGCGAGCGCGTCCAGACGCACGCGGCCAGACGACCGCGGGCCAGGCGGCCGCGGCCAGGCGGTCGGGTGGCGAACCGGCCGACTGGCCGGGCCGATGACAGTTTTGGGCCTGCCGCCCCCTCGGGTGGCGTGCCGGCCATCAGGCGACGGGTCACCTGTGGACCCGCTGCCGCTTCCATTCGACATTGCCCTGTCCCCTCGCAATGTCGACGTTCCCGGGCGCCGCCGCCTGCCCGGGGACTTGCGGGGAATCGGTCGGTCGTGCGAGGGTCGCCGCATGCCACGCCGCGCGACCACCGATTCCCCCCTTCTCTTCGACCTTCCGGTCGGGCCCGATTTCTCGATGGAGCTTTCGGCGCGCCGGGCCGGGCAATGGCCGGTGGCGGGCGCGGACGAGGCCGGTCGCGGACCGCTCGCAGGACCGGTGGTCGCCGCGGCGGTGGTGCTCGATCCGGAGAGGATCCCGGAGGGCCTGCACGATTCCAAGCAGTTGACCGCGGCGCGGCGCGAGGCGCTGTTCGTGGAGATCCTCTCCAGCGCCGTTGTCTCCGTCGCCTCCAGCGGCGCGCGGCGGATCGACAGCACCGATATCCGCAAGGCGAGCCTCGATGCCATGCGGCGCGCCGTCTTCGGCCTCACGCTGCGCCCGCAACTGGTCCTGACCGATGGCCTCGACGTGCCGCCGGGCCTTCCCTGCGACGGCCGCGCAGTCGTCAAGGGCGACGCCCGGGTGCTGTCGATCGCCGCCGCCTCGATCGTCGCCAAGGTCGTGCGTGACCGGATGATGGCCTGCGCCGACACGAGCTATCCGGGCTACGGCTTCGGCACCCATGCCGGCTACGGCACCGAGCGCCACCGCGAGGCAATCGGCGCGCTCGGCCCCTGCGCCCTGCACCGCATGACCTTCCGCCCCTTCCGTCCCGACGCGGCGGAGTGATCCCGGGGCCTCCGGTCGGAATGGACCCGGCTGTGCGCTGCTCGTTTCGCCACGAGGATGGGCCGCCTGCTGCAACCGGCGCCCTGAAGCGCATGGCGCCCAGGACGGCTTTTAGACGTCGTCCTGGCAATGGCTGCCCTTCGGTCGGGGGACACGATGATCGGGGATGGGTGGTTCAGTGAGGAGCAGAGCCCTGACTCATCGGCGGGACTCGGGCTGAGGGTCTGTCCCGATCGCGGCCGGCAGATGGTGGCGGCGGAAGAAGCGCGCTCGCCGAAGGAGGCTGTGCCCGTCCGGAAGCGCGGCCACGGCGGACCGTGGCATCGGACTTGGCACCGGACCGTGGCCCCGGACCGCCGGCGCAGGCCGGCGGACAAATGAAAAGGGCCGGATCGCTCCGGCCCCCACAATTCATCAATCCTGTCGAAGCTCAAGGCGCGTCGCGATCCTTCGGATCGCCTCCGCGCCTCAGGTCCTCACCCGACCTCGCAAGACTGCTCAGTTCAGGCGGGCCTTCACTTCGGTGACGGCCTTGTCGAACAGCGACTTGCTGGTCGCGGCGTCGGTCTTGCTGGCCAGCACGTTTTCTGCGGCGCTGATGGCGAGATCAACAGCAGCGGCGCGGACGGCGTTGATCGCGTCGGCCTCGGCCTGCTTGATCTTCTGCTCCGACAGCGCCGTGCGGCGGGCCACGTATTCCTCGGTCTTCTGCTTGGCTTCGGCAGCCAGCGCCTCGGCCTCGCGCTGGGCGACGGCGACGATCGAGGCTGCCTCGGCTTCGGCTTCCTTGCGCTTGCGCTGGTATTCGGCGAGCAGGCTCTGGGCCTCCTCGCGCAGGCGCTTGGCTTCGGCAAGATCGTTCGAGATCTTCTCGGCCCGCTGGTCCAGCGCGCTGCCCATCATGCCCGGAACCTTGAGATAGACGATCAGGGCCAGGAACAGGACGAGGCCGACGAAGGCGTAGAAAGTTGCGTCAAATGCCATGGTCCGCTCCTTACTTCGCTGCAGACTTCACCGCAGCCGAGATCTCGGCCTTGGTGGTCTTGCCGCCGATCAGCTGTTCGACGACGGCGGCTGCGGTTTCCTCGGCGATCGCGCCGACGTCGGCCAGCGCCTTTTCCTTGATCCCGGCGATGCGGGTCTCGGCGGCGGCGATCTTGCCGTTGAGGCTTTCCTCGTTCTTCAGGCGCTCGGCGTCGGCCTTGGCCTTGGCGGCCTCGCGGGCCTCGGAGGCAATGGCATTGCCCTTGGCGCGGGCGTCCGCCAGTTCCTTCTCGTAGGTCGAGATCGCTTTGTCGGCTTCGGCCTTCAGGCGCGATGCCTCGTCGAGGTCCTGGGCGATGCGGTCATGGCGGGTCTCGAGGATCGCGCCGATGCGCGGCACGATGACCTTGGACATGATCAGGTAGAAGATGCCGAAGGTGATCGCCAGCCACAGGAGCTGCGACGGGAAGGTCGAGGCGTCGAAGGGCGGGAAGACGCCGCTTCCGTGCTCTTCGCCATGCGCGACCCCCGTTTCGGTGTGCACCTCGCCCGCCGGAGCGGCGGCGCCATGCGCGTCACCTGCCGGAGCGGCATCGTGCGTCTCCGTCGTGGTCTCGGCCTGAGCGATCTTGAATGGGATTGACTCGGCCTTGGCCGCGGTCGCAGACATGCTCACCTCCAGGTGCACTCAAAAATCAAGCGGACCACGGCTCCTAAAAAGAGAGCCGTGGTCCGGTCTTCGAGCCGTTATCAGACGGCGAAGAGCAGCAGCAGAGCGATGAGCAGCGAGAAGATGCCCAGAGCTTCCGTAACGGCGAAGCCGAATACGAGGCGGCCGAACTGACCGTCAGCAGCAGACGGGTTGCGCAGGGCGCCGGCGAGGTAGTTGCCGAAGATGTTGCCGAGGCCGAGGGCCGTGCCGGCCATGCCAAAGCATGCGAGACCTGCGCCGATGAACTTTGCTGCTTCCGCTTCCATGATGAACTCCTTCGAATGGGTTGTTGCGGCTTGGACTGGTGCGGAACGCACCAACGACTTTATCCTTAGTGGCTGCCCGGGTGGATCGCGTCATTGAGGTACATGCACGTCAGTACCGCAAAGACATAGGCCTGCAGGAATGCCACGAGGAACTCGAGACCGGTCAGGGCGACCGTCATGATGAGGGGCAGGATGGCGCCGCCGATGCCGAGCGCGCCGAGGGTTCCGAGCGAGGCGACGAAGCCTGCGAACACCTTCAGCGTGATATGGCCCGCCAGCATGTTGGCGAAGAGACGGACGGAGAGCGAGATCGGGCGCGACAGGAACGAGATGATCTCGATCGCCACGACGAGCGGCAGGAGCGCGCCGGGAACGCCGTGCGGCACGAACAGCTTGAGGAAGCCCAGGCCGTGCTTGAAGAAACCGTAGAGGACGACCGTGCCGATGACGAAGACCGCCAGCGCGAAGGTGACGATGATCTGGCTGGTGACGGTGAAGAAATACGGCATCATGCCGAGCAGGTTCGCCGTCAGGATGAACATGAACAGCGAGAACACCATCGGGAAGAACTTCATGCCGCTGCTGCCGGCGCCTTCGCGCAGCATCGAGGCGATGAATTCATAGGACATTTCGGAGACCGACTGCAGCCGGCTCGGGATGATGCCGCGCTGGGAGGTGGTCAGGTAGAGGAAACCGGAGGCGACGGCCGCAGAGGCGACCATGAACAGCGACGCGTTGGTGAACGAGAAATCGATTCCGCCAATCTCGATCGGAACAATCTTGTTGACCAGAAACTGATGGGTCGGATCGTTTGCCACCGCTTGTTCTCTCTCGTTTGCCGCCCAGTGGACGGTTATTCCTCTAAGGCCGGACCGCGCTCAGGCGCCGTCCTTGTTCGCATTCGTCTTGCCGGAGGCATCCCTGCCGGCCATCCGGTCGACGGGATGGGGAGACGCCACCAAGCCAGCCGACCGCATCACATTCAGCACGCCGGCGCAGAAGCCGAGCAACAGAAGCACGATCATCCCCCAGGGCGCCGTGCCGGCAAACCGGTCCACCAGGTACCCCAGAATCGCGCCGACGATGACCGCGGCGACGAACTCGCTGGAGAGCTTCATGGCGACCGCATAGCCTTTTCGGCTCTCGGCTGCCTTCTCCTCCGCGGCATCGTCTGCCGTATCCTCGGTGCGCCTCTTTGCGAGTTCCGCATCGAGACGCTGCAGGCGTTCTTCCAGACTTTCCTTGCGGCTGCCCTTCATGGCGCTTCCCTTCCCGCTCCGCCAGGACGCTTGCGCCCTATTGCAGACATAATCACGGCTAGGTTTTAAGCCAGCTTCAGGCCCGATTGAAGTCGGGCGCAACATAGTTTTAGGGGCTTGCATAGTCAAGGCGGGGAAAAGCTTTGACCAGTGCGAATTTAATCCAACAAATTCAGATATTTACTTACCTTTCCACGATTCCCGGCAAAAGACGGGCGGGGAATCATGGGCGGCGCTACGACTTGTCACGCCTCCGCCGAAAGGGCGGGCCTTCTCAGATCCAGCCGCCACCATAGGTTCGATAGAAGACGTGCTTGCCGATCTTGGCGACGCGCTTCATCGTCGGGCCCCAGTTCGGCCTGACATAGGTGGCGTGGTAGTGGGTGGAGGAGCCGATCTCGGGCAGCCAGATCTTGCCGGCGGTCACCGCCATGGCGACCTCCTTGGCGGTCTTCCAGTGCCAGGGCGCCAGCACGAGATCAGGAATGCGGTCGCAGGTGAAGGAGAACTGGCAGCCGGTGCGCAGATTTTCGCCCTGGTAGACGACGGCGCAGATCGTGTCCGGATAGGCCGGGTTGCGCACGCGGTTGAGGATCACCTGGGCAACGGCCGCCTGACCCTTCAGGCTCTCGCCCCGCGCCTCGAAATAGATGCCGGCGGTCAGGCATTTCTGCTCGGCGGCGGAGAAGACGGTGGCCGGAAGCGCGGTCGCCGCCCAGGCATGGTCTTCCGGCGAGATCTCGGGGACGAAGCGGCCGTTGTTCGGGTCCTTGCCCGTCAGGATCGAATCGAACGGCGAGACCCGCGCATAGTCCGGCTCCGCCGGCGCATAGGCGGTGGCGAGCACATCGGCGCGGTCGTTGTTGACGAGGCCGGCCAGCATCGCCGGCACGCCGGGATCGGCGATCACGGGCTTCTTGCGGTAGAAGGCGGTGGCGATCTCGATCTCCTTGCCGCGGATCTTCGGCGAGACGAAGCGCATGCGTTCGCCGGCGTCGAAGTCGGGATTGATCATCATCGATGCCTGCCGATCGAGGACGGACCCGGCGGTGAACGCCTTCGGCGGCGCCACGGGGGTGACGGCGACGATTCGGCCCTTCTTGTGCGCCCGGGTGACGCGGTCCTCGTCGGGGGTGCCGCCCTGCCCCTTGCGGGCGTTGAGGAGCGAGGCCTCGCCGCCGCCCGGCAGTTCGAGCCCGGCGCCGCCCGCGAGCGCGCCGGTCGTGATCGGGTCGGCGAAGGCGACGTCGACCGCATGGATCGCGCCGGCCGGCGCGCGGGTCATGACCAGTAGCTGGTTGCCGCCCTTGCGGTTGACACCGGAGAGGAAGGTGGCGAGGTCGGAATGGCCGACATCGAAGGCGGAGGCGGAAAACAGGGCGAGGCCGAGGGCGAGAGGCGCACGCCAGCCCTTGTGCGACAGGGCCTCTCTCAACATTCCAACGCAACTCTTACGCAACGTTACACTCCGACAACGCGGCCGCGCGGGATCGCAGCCCCGGACCGGCCGGGACGGCGCTGCACCTGCTGGCGATTACCTGCTGAAGCCCGCCCCGACGATGCGGGACGATTTCGGCCTGTTCGTTGATCGAGAATGAAGAATTAACCTTGATGGACGGTTAACGGCGCGCGCTCTCTCAAGCGGAAAGGCATATGCCGGCCCCTGCCCCGATCACATCCTTGCGAGACGCGGGGGCAGCGGTGCGCTACCGCCCTGGCGGCGGCCGCGGATGGCGGTCCTCAGATGATGACCTGCGAGCCGAGTTCCACGACGCGGTTGGTCGGAAGCCGGAAATAGTCGGAGGGGTCGACCGCGGCATTCGCCATGGCGATGTAGAGACGGTCCTGCCAGTGCGGCATGCCGGAGTGGCGATCTGGAACGAGCTTGCGCCGGCCGAGATAGAAGGACGTCGTCATGATGTCGAACTTGACGCCGGACTTGCGGAACAGCCCCAGCGCCTGGGAGACGTTCTGCGTTTCCATGAAGCCGAAGCGGATCTGGATGCGAGCGAAGCGGTCCGACAGCCGCTCCATGCTGCAGCGCTCTGCGGGCGCAACCTTGGGCGTGTTCGTCGAGGTGATCGTCAGGATGAAGTTCTGCTCGTGCAGGACGCGGTTGTGCTTGATGTTGTGCAACAGGGCGGCCGGCGTCGAATCCGGGTCGCTGGTGAGGAAGATCGCCGTGCCGGAGACGGAGACGGGCGCATGCGCACTCTTCTTCTCGATCGACTTGACGAAGGCATCCAGCGGCACCTCGATGTGCCGCGTCTTCTCGCGCAGGAGCGCTGTGCCGCGCACCCAGGTCCACATCATCATCATGCAGGTGGCCGCGATCAGGATCGGCACGTAGCCGCCGTCGTGGACCTTCAGCAGGTTGGCGGACAGGAACGTCAGTTCGAGCAGCAGCAGCGGCAGCAGCACGAGCGCCGCCGTCATCGGTTTCCAGCGCCAGCGCATGCGCAGGAATTCGAAGGCGAGCACGGTGGTCACCACCATGGCGCCGGTGACCGAGATGCCGTAGGCGGTCGCAAGCCCCTCGGACGAGCCGAAGACGAAGACGAGCAGCATGACGCCGAACAGCAGGATCGCATTGACCGCCGGCAGGTAGATCTGGCCGGTCTGGGTCTCGGAGGTGTGGAAGATCTCCATGCGCGGCAGGAAGCCGAGGTGGATCGCCTGGCGGGTGATGGAGAAGGCGCCGGTGATGACCGCCTGGCTGGCAATGATCGTCGCCGCCGTCGCGAGGATGACGGCCGGCAACAGCGCCCACTGCGGAAACAGGAGGAAGAAGGGGTTGTCGATCGCCTCGGGATGCTTCAGCACGAGCGCGCCCTGGCCCAGATAGTTCAGCGTCAGCGCCGGGAACACCAGGCAGAACCAGGCCCACTGGATCGGCCGGCGGCCGAAATGGCCGAGATCGGCATAGAGCGCTTCGGCGCCCGTCACCGTCAGGAAGACGGCGCCGAGGACGACGAAGCCGAGATAGCCGTCCTGGTAGATGAAATTGACCGCATAGGCCGGGTTGAAGGCCAGAAGGATGCTGAGGTCGTCGCCCAGGTGGTAGGCGCCGGCCACGCCCATCACCAGGAACCACAGGATGGTGATCGGCCCGAAGAACCGCGACACCGCCGCCGTTCCCCAGGACTGGACGGCGAACAGCACGACGAGGATGACGACGGAGATCGGCACCACATATTCCGACAGCGCGGGGGTGACGAGCTTCAGGCCCTCGACGGCCGACAGCACCGAGAGCGCCGGCGTGATCATCGCATCGCCGATGAAGAGGGCGGCACCGGCCAGCCCCATGAAGAACAGGATCGCCTTGTGGCCGTTACCCGTCTTCATCAAGAGCGCCAGCAGCGACAGCGTGCCGCCTTCGCCCTGGTTGTCGGCGCGCAGCAGGAAGAGAACGTATTTCAGCGTGACGATGATCGTCAGCGTCCAGATCACCAGCGAGATCAGGCCGACCACCTCCACCCAGGTGACGCCGTCGTGCGAGATCGGGCGCAGGGCTTCGCGGAAGGCGTAGAGCGGGCTCGTGCCGATATCGCCGTAGACGACGCCGACGGAACCGATCGCCAGGATCAGGAGCGTGCGCGCGCGGCTGTGTCCGGCTACGGCATGGGCTTCGGTATGGGGCATGGCGGTCAACAGGCCCTAGAGCCAGCCTTTCCAGCGGAAGAAGAAAAACGGAATCACGGCCGAGGCGACCATCGCGGCGAGCGACAGCGGATAGGCATAGGTGGCGTGAAGCTCGGGCATGAAATCGAAGTTCATGCCGTAGATGGACGCGATCAGCGTCGGCGGCAACAGCGCCACGGACGCGATCGAGAAAATCTTGATGATCTGGTTCTGCTCCAGGTTGATCAGGCCGAGCGAGGCATCCAGCAGGAATGAAACGTTGCTCGAAATGAAACTGGCGTGCTCGGCGAGCGACTGGATGTCGCGCGAGACGGTGCGGACCAGTTCGCGGCTCTCGCGATCCGGTTGCAGGACGGGGGCGGCATAGAGGAAGGTCATCAGCCGCGACAGCGACATCAGGCTGTCGCGCGTCTTGGCGACCAGGCGATGAAGTGCGGAGACGGCGACGAGCCTGTCCTCCAGATAGCGCGGCTGGCGCTTCGTCAGGTGCCGGCGGTCGCCGAACACCTCCAGCGACAGCGTATCGGCCCGGGCCACCGACACTTCGAGGATCTCGGCCGTCCGGTCGACGACGGTCTCGAGCAGCCGGGCCAGAAGCATGGTGCCCGACTGGCAGCCGCCGGTGATGCGCGGCATGGCCGCCTTGAACAGGTCGAAGGACCGCGGCTCGACATAGCGGATCGTCAGCAGGCAGCGATCCGTCAGGATGAAGGCGACATCGGTCAGTTCCGGCTGATCGGTGTCCGCCTTGTAGACGATCGAGGCGGTCATGTAGACGGTGCCGTTCTCCATGTAGAGCCGGCTGGAAGGCTCGATGTCCTTCAGCTCGTCCTTGGTCGGCACGTCGATGCCGAGAAGCTGTTCGACGAAGGCGTCTTCCTCATGCGTCGGGCGCAGGAGGTCGATCCAGACGACGCCGCCGGGCACGGCGGTCGAATCCGTCAACATTTCAGGGCCAAGAAGCAACGCTTCCCCGTTGGATCGGTAGACGGTCAACACTTGCGAGTGGCTCCGGGGAAGACCAACGCACACCTTTGCCTTGTCAGCTCAACGCATCCGCGTCCGCCCAGGACAGCCGAGCGGAAGCGCATATTGCGCGGTGCGGCTTCAAAATCAAGCCCGGTCACTTTTCCGTCATCCGGTCGCCGGGCGCGACGTCACTCGAAGACGATCGAGGGCGCGGAGCGGCCGCCGGCCGCCTGCCGCGCCTTCAGCTCGGCCCAGGTGCGCGCCGCGATCTCGCGGTAGATCCCGGCGGCGACCCCGTCCGGGTTGGAGACCACGACGGGTGTTCCGGCATCCGAGGTCTCGCGGATGTCCATCGTCAGCGGCACTTCGCCGAGGAAGGGAACGCCGATCTTCTCGGCTTCCTTGCGGGCGCCGCCATGGCCGAAGATGTCGTAGCGGCTGCCGGTGTCCGGCGCGATGAAATAGCTCATGTTCTCGACGATGCCGAGCACCGGCACCTCGACCTTGTTGAACATGTTCAAACCCTTGCGGGCGTCGATCAAAGCGAGGTCCTGCGGCGTGGAGACGATGACGGCGCCGGCGAGCGGCACCTGCTGGGCCATCGTCAGCTGCGCGTCGCCGGTTCCGGGCGGCATGTCGACGACGAGGACGTCGAGCTCGCCCCAGGCGACCTCGCGCAGCATCTGCATCAGCGCCGACTGGACCATCGGCCCGCGCCAGATCATCGCCACGTCCTCGTCGACCAGGAAGCCCATCGACATGACCTTGATGCCGTAGTTCTCCATCGGCTGGATGATGCGGTTGTCGACCTGCTGCGGGCGACCGGAAATCTTCAGGAGTCGCGGCATGGAGGGGCCGTAGATGTCGGCGTCGAGGATGCCGACCTTCAGGCCGTTGGCCTTGAGCCCCAGCGCCAGGTTGACCGCGGTGGTCGACTTGCCGACGCCGCCCTTGCCGGAGGCGACCGCGATGATCGCGCCCACGCCGGGAACGCCGATCTTGGCGCGCGGCGGCTGCTGGCCGGGGGCGGCATGGGCGTGTCCCGCATGGGCGTGTCCGGCCGGGGCCTGCCCGCGCCCGGGTTGGGCGGACGGCTGCGGCCGCGACACCGGCGCGCCGCCCGTTGCGGCCCGCTTGTCGGCGGTCAGGGCCACCATCGCGGCGGTGACGCCGGGGATGTCCTTGACGACGCGCTCGGCCGCCGCGCGCATCGGGTCGAGCTCCTTGGCGCGTTCGGCCGGCACGGTGATCGAGAAATAGACCTTGCTGTCGGAAATGAAGACGTCCGACACCAGCCCGAGGTCGACGATGTTGCCTTCCATGTCCGGCCCGCGAACCGTCCTCAGCTTGTCCAGTACCTGGTCCTTGGAAATATCGGTCATGCCTGCCTCGCCTGAATGATTGGCGCGTTGATAGCGCATTCGGGCGCGAAGCGGAACGATTTTCGGACCGGCAATCAGCTGATCAGGCCGCGACGAATCGCCTTCACGACGGCCTGCGTGCGGTTGACCGCCTCGAGCTTGCGGGTGACCTGGTTGAGGTAGTGATTGACGGTGTGCTCCGACAGGCCGAGGATCTCGGCGATTTCAAGGCTCGTCTTGCCGGCGGCCGTCCAGCTCAGGCATTCGACCTCGCGATCGGTCAGCATCACCTGTCCGGTCTTCCAGGCGGCGCCGATCTCGGCGAGCCGGTTGAACACCTGGATGGAGATCATCTGCAGCAGCAACCGGCTGTCGAAGCTGAGCTCGCCGCCCTCGCCGCTCCACACCATCACGCCGCGATTGCCGAGCGCATCGTGCACCGGAAAGAAATGGCCGAAGCGCAATCCATGCCGCTGAAGCATTTCGGCAAGCTCGGCGAGCGGCTTCTCGGACGGCACCGCCTCGGCGATCCAGGTGGCCAGCTCATAGGAGAAGGAGACCGTCGTCGTGCGCAGTTTGCGGATGCTCGGGCTGCGGCGGATCATGTTCAGCGCGTCGTACTTGGCCATCAGTTCCGACGGCCAGTTGCTGACGATCGAATGCGGCGACAGCTTCTCCGCCTCGAAGCCGGGCAGCGAGAAGGCGATGAAGTGCTTGAGCGCGAACGCCTCGCCCGTCCGCCGCAGGAAGCGGACGATGTCGAACTGGGTCTCCAGGCCGGCGATTTCGGCGCCGAAGTCCTGGCCGCCGCCCTGTCCCGGCTCCTGAACCGTCATATCGTCCCGCATCCATGCACTCCGAAGTCCGCAGGTTTCCCCTCGATCCTGCGATATTGTCTGCTGTCGCCGTCCCCGGCCAGGGTCATGTCAGAAGTCCGGCCCGGATCGCCTTGGCGACCGCCTGGACGCGGTTGACGGCCTCGAGCTTGCGCGTCGCCCGGTTCAGGTAGTGATTGACGGTGTATTCCGAAAGCCCGAGGATTCCGGAGATCTCGATGCTGGTCTTGCCGGCGGAGACCCAGGACAGGCATTCGATCTCGCGCCCGGACAGCGGCACCAGGGCGTTCGCCTCGGCCCGGAATTCCACGACCCTGGTGAAGACGAGATTGGCGATGGCATTCAGTTCGGCCATTTCCATGTGGGCCAGCGGCGGGCGGTCGCCGGCGAAGGCCAGCGCGCCGCGCTGGCCGAGCGGATTGTGCGCCGGGAAATAGGCGCCGCGCGACAGGCCGTACTGCCTGAAGAGGTTGATGGCGATTTCCGTCTTGCCGTCCACGCGGGCGTGGTTGGTGCCGACCACATCGAAGGCGAAGGGATTGGTGCTGCCCCGCAGGTGGCGGATGACGGGACTGCCGAGAATGAGGCCGGCCTCGTCGTAGCTCCGGAGCATCTCGGCCGGCCAGTTCGTCACCAGCACGTGCGGCAGGAGCTCGGTGGCCGTGCTCGCCGGCAGGACGGCCAGCAGATAGCCGCGGAAGCCGTATTCACCGGCCATCTCCGCCAGCAGCCGGGTTATGTCCTGTTCCGATCCCGCCTCGGTGAACCGGCGCACCCACCGCAGCGACGTCCTCGGGGCGATCACGATAGGCTGCTCGGTCATCCGGTGTCTTTCCAGAAAAGAAATTATGTATGCAACCAGGCGAGCCTCCGGCCCGCCGGCGTTCAATTAGCACTCGAATTGCAACTCCATGCTGCGGTATCCGATCGTCGCGACACGACCGCGAAACGAAGCACCCAGAAATGTTCATTGAAACAGAGGCTAAACGTGGCCTATTTATCCGTCCAGCGTGTTCTTCTAATTTACCGTAAAATCGCAGTGTAAGACAGCCCCTGCGCGCATGCGCCGCGCAGCGCAATCATCCCTTGGGTCCGAGGCGGGCGGCGATCTCCTCCATGACGGCCTCCGCCGCCGCCCGAACCAGCGGCGCCCACGTGTCCAGCATCTCCTCGCCGACCCTGTAGGCCGGCCCCGTGACCGAGACACCGCCGACGAAGGTGCGCTCCTGATCGAAGATCGCAGCCGCCACGCAGCGGATACCCGCCTCGTGCTCCTCGCGGTCGAAGGCGTGGCCGGCCTTGCGGATCGCGGCGATCTCGGCCTCCAGAACGGGGCGCGCGACGATCGTGTGCTGCGTGAAGGGCCTGAAGTCCATGACGTCGAGCAGCGCATCGAGGCGGGACTGCGGCAGCGCCGCCAGCGCCGCCTTGCCCACGCCGGTGCAATAGGCGGGCGAGGCCCGGCCGATCTGCGAGGCCATGCGCACGGCCTGGCGGCTTTCGACCTTGTCGAGATAGATGATCTCCGTATCCCGCAGCATGCCGAGGTGGATCGTCTCGCCGGTCGCATCGTGCAGCGCCTGCAGGTGGGGGGCTGCGAGCCGGCGCAGGTCGCTCCGCCCCCAGGCCCGGGAGGCGAGCTTGAGCAGGCGCAGGCCCGGCTCGTAGCAATGGTCGGCGTTCAGTTCCAGCAGCCCCTCCTCGACCAGATGGCCGAGCTGGCGGTGCAGGGTGCCGCGGGGCTGGCCGGCAAGGTCAAGGATATCGGTGAAGCGCAGGGGCCGCTCCGACAGCGCCACCAGCTCGACGAGCGCGATCGCCTTGCCGAGCGTGCCGGTGCTGGGAGACACTGTCTCCGAAGTCGATACCGCCGTCATTGCCTGGCCTTTGCTTGACAAGTCCCCGTTGCTGATCATAATTCCACATATTCAAATTAAGTTCCAGATAGTGGAACTATCTATTTTCCAACGCCCGTCGAAGCCGGCAGGAGACTGACATGTCCGTGAGCGTCGCGTCCTACCCCGACCTGCGCGACCGCGGCGTCGTCATATCCGGCGGCGGCTCCGGTATCGGCGCGGCCCTGGTCGAGGCCTTCGTCCACCAGGGCGCCCGCGTCGCCTTCGTCGATATCGCCGAGGAGGAGAGCCGCGCCCTCGTCGCCCGCCTCTCGGAGGGCGTCGCCCACCGGCCGATCTTCCTGAAGACCGATATCCGCGACATCGAAGCCTACCGTTCGGCGATCGCGCTCGCCGGCGAGGCGATCGGCCCGGTGCGGGTGCTGGTCAACAATGCGGCCCGCGACGACCGGCACGAGCTGGCCGACCTGACGCCGGCCACCTGGGACGAGAGCCAGGCGGTCAACCTGCGTCACCATTTCTTCGCCGCGCAGGCGGTCGCGCCATCGATGCGCGAGGCGGGCGGCGGCTCGATCATCAACTTCTCGTCGATCGCCTTCATGCTGAACATGGGGGAACTGCCGGCCTACGCCGCCGCGAAGGCCGGCATCATCGGCCTGACCAAATCGCTCGCCGGCAAGCTGGGGCCGGACAATATCCGCGTCAACGCGATCCTACCGGGCATGGTGGTGACCGAGCGCCAGCTCCGGCTGTGGATCGACGAGGCCGCGATCGCGGCCATGCTGGACGAGCAATGCCTGAAGCGGTCGCTGACGGCCGAGGACATGGTGGGGCCCTGCCTCTTCCTGGCCTCGGACGCGTCCCGCGGCATGACCGCACAATCCATGATCATCGACGGGGGAGTTTTCTGATGACCAAGCCAGCCTATGTCGCCGTCGACTGGGGCACGTCCAGCTTCCGGCTCTGGCTGATCGGCAGCGACGGCAGCGTGCTGGCCGAGCGCCGCAGCGGCGAGGGCATGACCACGGCCGCCACGGCCGGCTTCGCCGCGATCCTAGCCAGCCACCGCCAGGCCGTCGCAGCACCCGAGAGCCTGCCGGTAATCGTCTGCGGCATGGCCGGCGCACGGCAGGGCTGGGTCGAGGCGGGCTATCTCGACGTGCCCGCCGCCCTTTCCGCCATTCCCACCGCGGCCGTGCGGGTTCCGGGCGTCGGCTCCGACATCCGCATCCTGCCCGGCCTCGCCCAGCGCGATCCCGCCCGCCCGGACGTGATCCGCGGCGAGGAGACGCAACTGCTCGGCGCGCTCGACGCGCTGTCGGACGGCAACGGTCTCGTCTGCATGCCCGGCACGCACAGCAAATGGGTGCACATCAGGAACGGCGCCGTCACCCGCTTTTCGACGTTCATGACCGGCGAGCTGTTCGACGCGATCGGCAGGCACACGATCCTCAGCCATTCGATCGGCGATGCCGGGCCGTTCGACGGCGGCAGCGAAGCTTTC
The DNA here is from genome assembly GCA_900469965.1 of Hyphomicrobiales bacterium. Taxonomy (GTDB): domain Bacteria; phylum Pseudomonadota; class Alphaproteobacteria; order Rhizobiales; family Rhizobiaceae; genus Mycoplana. Next base: position 29,591 of record UBZP01000005.1, read on the forward strand.
GTCCAGGCGGTGACCGAGTGCATCCGCAATCCCGCGACGGCGAGCAACCTGCTGTTCACCGCCCGCTCCGGCATGCTCCTGCACGGGCTTTCGGCAACCGACGCGAAGGCGCGCATCTCCGGCATCCTGATCGGGCTCGAGATCGCCGGCGCGCTCGACGGCGCCGAGCCGGACGCCTCCGTCACGCTCGTTGCCTCCGGCGCGCTCGGCGCTCTCTACGAAAGCGCGCTCGCGGCGGCAGGCGCGGCCCCCGTCGTCGTCGACGCGGACGCAGCCGTCCGATCCGGCCTCGCCGTCGCAGCCCGCGCGCTCTGGGACATCTGATCCTCTTTTTGCCGAATGGAAGGCCACCCGATGAACCGCATTCCCTTTCCCCCCATGAAATATCCGCTGATCGCGATCCTGCGCGGCCTGAAGCCGGCCGAGACGGAGGGCGTCGTCGGCGCGCTGATCGAGCACGGCTTTTCCGCAATCGAGATCCCGCTGAACTCGCCCGATCCGTTCCGCTCGATCGAGATCGCCGTGAAGATGGCGCCGGAGGGCTGCCTCATCGGCGCCGGCACCGTTCTCACCACCGAACAGGTGGAAAAGCTCGATGCCGTCGGCGGCCGGCTGATGGTCAGCCCGAACGTCGAGCCGGCGGTGATTTCGCTCGCGGCCGAAAAGGGCATGGTGACCATGCCGGGCGTCTTCACCCCGACAGAGGCGCTGGCGGCCGCCCGCGCCGGCGCCACCGGCCTGAAGTTCTTCCCGGCAAGCGTCCTCGGGCCTTCGGGGATCCATGCGATCCGGGCGATCCTGCCGCCCGAGCTCGAGATCGCCGCGGTCGGCGGCGTCTCGGAGGCGAATTTCGCCGACTATGCGAAAATCGGCGTGAAGAGCTTCGGGCTCGGCTCGAGCCTCTACAAGCCGGGCATGAGCGCGGCCGAGGTCGGCGCGCGGGCGCGGGCGACGGTCGAGGCCTATGACCGCGTCTACGGAGGCGGCCAATGACCGAGACCCTGCGCTTTTCCGGCAGCATCCTCTGCCAGGTCAACAGCGAGCTCGGCGAGGGTCCGAGCTACGATCCGGCGACCGACACCGCCTGGTGGTTCGACATCAAGGGCCGCAAGCTGCATGAACTGCAGCTCGGATCGGCGACGAAGACGGTGCACGCCCTTCCCTTCATGGGCAGCGTCTTCGCCGTCATCGACGCCAAACGGCAGCTGATCGCCTCCGACCAGGGCCTGTTCGTCCGGCAGGCCGACACCGGCGCGCTCGACCGTCTCGTCGCGATCGAGGACAAGCCGGAGTGCCGCTCGAACGACGGCCGGGTGCACCAGAGCGGCGCGCTCTGGATCGGCACCATGGGCCGGTCGGCCGAAAAGGGCGCCGGGGCCATCTACCACGTGGCCGGCACCACGGTGACGAAGCTCTTCTCCCATGTCAGCATCCCGAACGGCATCTGCTTTTCGCCGGACGGGGCCACGGCCTATTTCACCGATTCGGCGGTGAACCATTTCATGCGCGTCGCCGTCGATCCCGCGACCGGCCTTCCCGCCGGGGCGCCGGAAATCCTCAGCGACGAGAGCGGTTCGCCGGGCGATATCGACGGGGCGGTGTGTGACGCGGACGGACTGATCTGGAACGCGCGCTGGGGTGCGGGGACGATCGACGTCTACCGGCCGGACGGCGCCAAGATCCGCCGCCATGCCGTACCGGTCGTCCAGCCGAGCTGCCCGGCCTTCATCGGCGCCAAGGCCGACCGGCTGCTGATCACGTCGGCCTGGCAGGGCATGGACGAGGCCGGGCGGGCCGCCGACATCCATGCCGGCCGCACCCTGGAGCTCGGCATCGCCGTGCGTGGCCGCTTCGAGCCCGCCTTCAGACTGTAGAGCCGGGAAGACCGCCTCCGCTGCAGCCTCGGATTGTCGGCCGAGGCTGTTTTTTAATGACAATTTCGTCGCGCCGCCGCTGACTTTTCTGCGGAACCATTCCTGCTTGCGTGAGTTTTCCAAGCATCAGCCGGTGCGGACGGACAGCCAAAACGGATCCGCCGCTCCTTGACCGCAAGCAAAGAAAGGCAGGTTCGACATGACCAACAAGCTTCTCACTTCCGTTGCCGCTGGTGCCATCTTCCTCGGTGCCGCCATCGCGCCCGCAGCTTATGCGCAGGACACCACCCAGCCGCAGACCGCTCCGGCGATGGAGGCTCCGGCCACCGCGCCTGACGCCGGCACCCCGGCCCAGCCGATGGACGACATGAACGAGGCCCAGACCACGACGCCGCCGGCGGCCGGCGAAACGGCCACCGACACGGCAGCGGCCACCCCCGACACCTATCTGACCGAGCAGGCACCGACCCAGATCAGCGCCAACACCTATATCGGCCAGTCGGTCTACAACTCCGCCGATGAGAGCATCGGCTCGATCAGCGACCTGATCATGGAGAAGGACGGCGGCATCACCGCAGCGGTGATCGGCGTCGGCGGCTTCCTCGGCATCGGCGAAAAGGCCGTGGCCGTCCCGTTCAACAACATCACCGTCAACCAGGCGCCGGACGGCGGCGAGGTCAAGTTGACCACGACCGAAACGGCCGAGACCCTGCAGGCAGCCCCGGAATTCAAGACGCTGTCCGAAAAGGTCGCGGAAACCGAGCAGGTCGACACCTCGACGACCTCGTCGACGACCACGACGCCTGCTGCTCCGGCGACGGAACCCGCTCAGTAAGCGGAGGATCGGAGCCGACAAGCCCGGCGACGCGCAAGCGTTGCCGGGCTTTCTCCTTTCATTTTACCCGCGGCCATCGGGGCTGCGATCAGGCGACCCTGGCTTCGGGGCCGTCCTCATAGGCCGGGTAGTCGGTATAGCCTTCGGCACCGCCGCCATAGTAGGTCTCGCGGACGGGCTTCGCCAAGGGCAGGTCGCGCCGCAGGCGTTCGACCAGATCCGGATTGGCGATGAACGGCTGGCCGAAGCCGGCAAGATCGATGAGATCGTCCCCGAGAAGCCGTTCGGCGCGGCCCTTGTCCATCGAGCCGGCAAGGATCAGCGTTCCCGTATAGGCCCGGCGGAATTTCCGCAGGAAGGCTTCCGACATCGCCGGCGCCGCAGCGTTTCCCTGATCCATCAGATGAACATAGGCAAGCCCGCGCGCCTGAAGCGCGGCCGCGAGGTGCAGGTAGGTCTCCTCGATCTGCGGATAGTGGGGCATGTCGAACAGCTTGCCGAACGGCGAGAAGCGGATGCCGACCCTGTCGGCGCCGATGCGCGCGACCACCGCGTCCACGATCTCCAGGACAAACCGCGTCCGGTCCTCGACATTGCCGGCGCCATAGCGGTCGGTGCGGTCGTTGACATGCGGATTGAGGAACTGTTCGAGCAGATAGCCGTTGGCGCCGTGGATCTCCACGCCGTCGAACCCGGCCTCCACGGCGTTCGCCGCGGCATTGGCGAAGTCGTCGACGACCCTTGCGATCTCCTCGGCCCGCAGCGGCCGCGGCACGCTCGCCTCGACGAAGCCGGCGGTCCCGTCCTCGCCGAAGGCGAAGGCCATGCTCTTGTCGTCGCGTGCCGGTATGGCGCCGGCGCTGACCGGCTGCCCGCCGCCCGGCTGCAGCGAGGTGTGCGACATGCGCCCGACATGCCAGATCTGCGCGAAGATCGTCCCGCCCTGCGCGTGGACGGCGCGGGTGACGCCGTCCCAGCCGGAGACCTGGGCCTTCGACCAGATGCCGGGGATGAAGGCGAAGCCCGTTCCCTCCTGCGATATCGGCGTCCCCTCGGAGACGACCAGGCCGGCGCCGGCGCGCTGGCGGTAATAGAGGGCGGTCTGCAGGTCGGCGACGCCGTCCCTGGCCCTCGCCCGTGTCATCGGCGCCATGACGATGCGGTTGCCGAGGCGGCGTCCGCGCAAATCGTAGGCTTCGAACAGAGACTTCATGATCCATACTCCTAAATGGTGTTGCTTCTCATCGATGAAAGACATATTTCTTGTAGCTAAATAAATCCAATAGATGGATCTCATGATGTCTATCAATCATGCTCATATCCTGAAGTTCGACCTGAACCTGCTGGTCGCGTTCGACGCCTTGATGAGCGAGCGCAACGTCACGCGGGCGGCGCAGCGGATCGGCACCTCCCAATCCGCCCTGAGCCACAATCTCGGGCGCATGCGGGCGCTTCTCTCGGACGAACTGTTCGTCCGCTCGGCGCGGGGCATCGAGCCGACGCCGCGGGCGCAGGAGCTCGCTGAAACCGTGAGCGGCGTCCTGTGCACGATCCAGTCACGCCTGATCGAGCCGGAGCCATTCGACCCGGCAACGGACGAGCGAATTTTTACGCTCGGGTTGACCGACTATCTGGAGAGCCTGCTGATGGCGCCGCTACTCGCCGCAGTTCACGAGCAGGCGCCGAATGTCAATTTCGTGGTACGGCCGATTGACCAGGACTATCCGGCAGATCTGCTGGACAGTGGCGAGATCGACCTTGCGATCGGCAAAGTGGACACGGGCAACGAACTCCATAAACGCCGCAAGCTCTGGTCCGAACGCTATGTCATCCTGAGCAACCCCGAAACGACCGGGCAATCCGGATCGATCGATCTCGAGACATTTCTCTCGACGCCGCAGGCGGTGATCGTCAGCAAGGACGGTCGTTGCCGCCTCGTGGACGAGGTTCTGGCTGACCGAGGCTTGAAACGGCGCGCGGCTGTCACCACACCGCACCTCTTCACGCTGCCGGTGCTGGTTCGGGACGCGCACATGATCGCGGCTGTGCCGGCAAGTTTCGCCCGGGCTTGGGCGCCGGTCTTTGGCCTCGCCATCAGCCCCGGGCCCGTGGACATCCCGCCCTACGACATCTCGCTCGCATGGCACACATCGTCCGACCGCAACGCCGGCAATGCATGGCTGCGCAAGATGGTCCTTGCAGCGCTGGAGCCCGTTCGGGCCAAGGTACTTCAGGCCAACGGCGCGCCGGACGTCGCCATGGTCGCTGCGGAATAGCCCAGGGCCCGGAAACCCGCGCGCCTCAGAACAGCACGCCGTAGCGCAAGCCATCGTAGATGCCGGCGTGGATGTTGCGGCTGTGGACGGCGTCGCCGATGCGGATCAGGTCGAAGGTGCCCTCCGGATTGCGCGGCTCGATCGGGTTCTGCTGGCGGATCAGCGCCTTGTAGTCGACGGCGCCGAGGTTGCGCGACCTCGGCTTCAGCTCGAAATAGAGCTCGGCCATCGCCATGGTGCCGTGTTCGACCACCACCTGCGCCACCCGCCGCTCCGTGCGCGCGGTGTCGGAAAAATCCGAGCCCAGCGTCGCCACCAGCCCGTTGCCGTCGCGGCGGACGGCCTTGAGCCGGGTGTTGATCGTCACGCGCACGTTCCTCTCGGCGAAGGCCCTGGCATAGGGAACGTGGTTCATGCCGCCGATCTCGGGCGCGAAGAAGCGTTCCGGCGAGACCACCTCCAGCTCGACGCCGGCATTGGCGATCAGCTCCGCGGCGGTCATGCCGGAATGGGTGCCGGCGTCGTCGTAGAGCAGCACCGGCCCGTCGGGCTTCACCGCACCGGCGATGATGTCCCAGCTGGAGACGACGAGTTCGTCGCCCGCCTCCAGCTCCGGGTTCTGGGCGATGCCGCCGGTGGCGATCACCACGAGATCGGGCTCGCGCTCCAAAACGTCCTCGGCGCCGGCGAAGACGTTGTAGTGGATCGGGACGCCGAGGCGCTCCAGCTCCGACAGCCGCCAGTCGACGATGCCGATGAGTTCCTTGCGCCGCGGATTGCGGGCGGCGAGCAGGATCTGGCCGCCGGCCGCGCCCGTCGCCTCCAGTATTTCGACCGCATGGCCGCGCTCGGCGAGCACGCGCGCCGCCTCCAGCCCGGCCGGGCCGGCGCCGACGACGACCGCCTTGCGCCGCCGCCCGGTCGTCTTCGAGATCACGTGCGGGACGATCGCCTCGCGGCCGGTCGCCGCATTGTGGATGCAGAGCGCGCCACCGCCCTCGTAGATGCGGTCGAGACAGTAGGTGGCGCCGACGCAGGGGCGGATCTGCGCCTCCAGGCCCGCCTCGATCTTCCTCACGATATGCGGATCGGCGATGTGGGCGCGGGTCATGCCGACCATGTCGAGCTTGCCCTCGGCGATCGCATGGCGCGCCGTCGCCACGTCGGCGATGCGGGCGGCATGGAAGACCGGGAACTTCGTCGCCGCCCGCACCTCGCCGGCGAAATCGAGATGCGGCGAGGCGGCCATGCCCATGATCGGGATGACGTCGTTCAGATGCGCGTCATGATCGATATGGCCGCGGATGATGTTGAGGAAATCGATCTTGCCGGAGCCGGCCAGGCGCCTGGCGATCTCGATGCCGTCCTCCTTCGTAAGCCCGATGTCCCAGGCCTCGTCGGCGACCATGCGGATGCCGACGATGAAATCCGGGCCGACCGCCTTGCGCACGGCATCGATCACCATGTTGGAGAAGCGCGTGCGGTTTTCCAGCGAACCGCCGTATTCGTCGTCGCGCCGGTTGGTGGCCGGCGACCAGAAGCCGTCCAGCAGATGGCCGTAGGCCTCGATCTCGATGCCGTCGAGGCCGGCCGCCTGCATGCGGCTTGCGGCTGCGGCATAGTCGCCGACGATGCGCTCGATGTCCCAGTCCTCGATCTCCTTGGGGAAGGCGCGGTGCGCCGGCTCGCGGATCGGCGAGGCTGACAGCACCGGCAGCCAGTCGCCCTTGTTCCAGCTGGTCCGCCGGCCGAGATGGGTGAGCTGGATCATCACGGCGGTGCCGTACTCGTGACAGTCGTCGGCGATCTTCTTCAGCCAGGGGACGATCTCGTCGGAATAGGCGTAGAGATTGCCGAAGGCGGGCGGCGAATCCTCCGACACCAGCGCCGAGCCCGCCGTCATCGTCAGCGCGATCCCGCCCTTGGCCTTTTCCACATGGTAGAGCCGGTAGCGATCCTTCGGCATGCCGTCTTCCGAATAGGCCGGCTCATGCGAGGTCGACATGATGCGGTTCTTCAGGGTGAGATGCTTGAGCGTGTAGGGCTGGAGCAGCGGGTCTTTCGAATGCGTCATTGACGGAATGTCCTTGGGGGCAGGCTGTTCAGTACCAGGCGTCGGCCATGGCCGCCTTCCTGCGGGCGACATAGTCGCAGAGTGCTTCGTCGACGGCGAGGTCCAGCGGCGGCGCTTCGTATTCGGCGAGCGTCTTTTTCCAGAGGCGGTTGGCGCGGGTGGCGATGTCGGTCGAGCCGCCCTCCTCGCTCCATTTCTCGAACGGCTCGTTGTCGGAGAGCGCCGAGTCCCAGAAGGCCGTCTGGTAGTTGCGCATGGTGTGGTCGCAGCCGAGGAAGTGGCTGCCGGGACCGACCTGCAGGAAGGCATCCATGGCGAGCGTATTGTCGTCGACGGTGACCCCGGCGAGGTAGGAATGCAGCGCGCCGCAGAGATCGGCGTCCATCACGAACTTCTCGTAGGACATGGCGAGCAGGCCGTCGAGGAAGCCGGCCGAATGCAGGATGAAATTGGCGCCGCAGTGGACCGCCGACAGCATCGACATCAGCCCCTCCTGCATCGCCTGGCCGTCCGGCAGCTTGGAATTGGAGAAGTTGCCGGCGCAGCGCAGGGGCAGGTTCAGCCGGCGGGCGAGCTGGCCGACGACCATGGAGCCGATCGCCGGCTCCGGCGTGCCGAAGGTGGGCGAGCCGGAGCGGAGCGACATGGAGGAGAGGAAGTTGCCGAAGATCACCGGCGCGCCCTTGCGCTCCAGCTGCGTCAGCGCGCAACCGGCGAGCGTCTCGGCGAAGGACTGGGCGATCGCGCCGGCGTTCGTCACCGGCCCCATGGCGCCGCCGAGGATGAAGGGGACGATGACGGCCGCCTGGTTGGCGCGGGCATAGGCGCGCAGCGACTTCGTCATCGTGCCGTCCCAGACGAGCGGCGAATTGACGTTGACGTTGCCGAGGATGACGCAGTTGGCATCGACGAAATCGGCGCCGAAGACGATGCGCGCCATGTCGATCGAATCCTCCGCCCGCTCCTCGGCGGTGATCGAGCCCATGAAGGCGCGGTCGGAATACTTGACGTGGCTGTAGACCATGTCGAGGTGGCGTTTGTTCACCGGCACGTCGACCGGCTCGCAGATGGTGCCGCCGGAGTGGTGCAGCCAGGGGCTCGACTGGGCGAGCTTGATGAAGTTCTGGAAATCCTCCAGCGTGCCGTAGCGCCGGCCCTTGTCGAGGTCCATGACGAAGGGCGAGCCGTAGGCCGGGGAGAAGACGACGTTCCTGCCGCCGATCCGGACGTTCTTCTCCGGATTGCGCGCATGCTGGGTGAACTCGGCAGGCGCCGACGCGACGATCTCCCGCAGCATGCCCGGCTCGAAGCGCACCAGCACGCCTTCCACCTTCGCGCCCGCCCGCTTCCAGTGCTCGATCGCGACCGGGTCGTCGCGGAACTCGATGCCGACCTCGGAAAGGATGCGGTCCGCCGTCCGCTCGATCTTCTCGAGGTTCTCCTCGGAGAGGATGTCGTAGGTCGGAATGTTGCGGACGATGTAGGGCACGCCTACGGCCTTGCCGGCGCCCTCGCGGCGCTGCGGCCGCCCGCTCCTCGTCCGACGCGTCGCATTGTCCACCACCGCTGTCGCCACCATGTCGTCCTCCATAATCTCAGGCGATGCTATTTTGGAACGATGCGCCTGTAACGCTGGAAAAAACTTGGGACTGGTATAAATCTCACTTATGGAAACACTGCGCCGACTGCTGCCGTCCGCCGCAAGCCTGATCGTCTTCGAGGCGGCCGGGCGGCATTTGAATTTCACCCGCGCGGCCAAGGAGCTGGGCATGACCCAGGCAGCCGTCTCCTACGCGATCCGCGGGCTCGAGGAGCATCTGGGGGTGCTGCTGTTCCACCGCGTCCATCGCGCCGTGGCGCTGACGGAGGCCGGCGAGCGCTTTCACACCGAGGTTTCGCTGGGGCTTTCGCGCATCCAGAAGTCGGCCGAGGACATCCGGGCCAAGGGACGCGAGGTGAACGTGACGCTCGCGGCGTCGACCGCCTTTGCCTCGATGTGGATGCTGCCGCGGCTCGCAAGGCTGCGCGAGGACCTTCCCGAGATCGACCTGCGCATCCAGACGAGCGTGCGCGACCTCGACCTGGAGGAGGAGCCGATCCCGCTCGGCATCCGCGGCGGCGATCCGGCGGACTGGCCGCGCTATCATGCCGCCCTGCTCGCCCCCGAGGTGATCAACGCGGTGGCGAGCCCGGCCTTCATCGAGGCGCACGGCATGGCGCAATCGCCGCAGGAGTTGCTGCGGCTGCCGCTGATCCACCTGGAGGAGCCGGTGCGGCAGGCCTGCGACTGGCCGGAATGGTTTGCGAGCGCGGGCCTGCGCTATCCCGCGCAGTCGCGGCGGCTGACGATCAACGACTATGTCCTGGTGATCCAGGCGGTGCTGGCCGGCGAGGGCATCGCGCTCGGATGGCAGCACCTGATCTCGCAGCAGGTCAGGTCCGGCGCGCTGGTGCCGATCGGCACCCATGTGCTGAAGACGGGGCTGGCGTTCTACGTGGTCTGGCCGCGCTCCCGGGAACTGAACAGCCAGGCGCGGCGGGTCCGCGACTGGCTACTGGACGAAGGCAAAAAGGATCTTCCTCTGGCAGGAACGGCAGCCGTCAGCGGCGCATGACCGGCTTCACTTCCTCGTGGAAGAAGCGGAAATAGGACGAGATCTGCGCAAGCGCATTGGTGTTGAGCTTGTATTCGATGCCGACGCGGCCGTTGTTGTACCAGCGGACCGTGCCCGACAGGCGCCCCAGTTCCTCGCTGTCCATGGTGATGATCTGCCCGGGAACGATGCGGATCGGCTTTTCCAGATCGAGCGCCATGCCGGACGGCGACAGGTCGACGACCCGCGCGCGGCTTTCCTGGTGCATGACCTTCACATTGGCGAAAATGCGGACCTTCGAGCGATCCGAGGCCCGGACAGGCATATCCTTGATGTTCTGCTGCATCCCACAATCCCTTTGTTTTTTCAGGACGGGGCTACTTTAGCGCGCGTGCATTTATTCCGGACTAATTCCCATGGTTAACGAGCGATCACCGTCGCGGAATCGGTGTCAGGCGAGCAGCGCCTTCGGCTCCAGGCCGACATAGCGCTCGGAGAGGTAGCGCAGCGTCGTGACCGCATCGGCGGGCTTGCCGTAGAAATAGCCCTGGCCCATGCCGCAGCCGAGCGCCTTGAGCTTGAGCGCCTCGGAGAAATCCTCGATCCCCTCGGCCACCACTTCGAGGTCGAGGCCTTCGCACATCGCGACGATCGCCTTGATGATGTGCTCGGAGACGCGATCGTCGGAGATGCGCGAGACGAAGGCGCGGTCGATCTTGACCTTGTCGAAGGTGAAGTCGCGAAGCCGCCCCAGGCTGGACTGGCCCGTGCCGAAATCGTCGAGCGAGACGCGCACGCCGGCGGCGCGCAGTTCGGCGACGATCTTCTGGGCGGTGGCGGCATCCGTCATCACGGCCGTCTCGGTGATCTCCAGTTCCAGCCGGCGCGGGTCCAGGCCGACGCGGTTGAGGATCGCGAGCGTGGTCAGGCTCGTCTTCGGATCCATCAGCTGGGCGGAGGAGAGGTTGAACGACAGGAACAGTTCCTTGGGCCAGTAGAGCGCCGCTTCCGCGGCCTTGCGCAGGAGCGCCTCGGAGAGCGCGTCGATGAAGCCGCGCTCCTCGGCCAGCGGCACGAAGACGGCCGGAGAAACATAACCGAGATCGGCGTCGCACCAGCGGGCGAGCGCCTCGAAACCGACGACGAGATCGTCCTTCAGACGGACGATCGGCTGGAAGTGCACGTCCACCTCGTTGGCCATGATCGCATTGCGCAGCGCCTGCTCCAGGTGCGTGGCGCGCTTCATCTCCTGGGCGATCTCCTGCGAATAGACGGTGATCTGCCCGCGCCCGCGCCGCTTGGAGCGATAGAGCGCGGTATCGGCGCTCTTCACCAGCTCGGCGAACTCCTCACCGGCGAAGGGATAGATCGCAAAGCCGAAGGAGGCCGACAGCCGCACGTTCCGGTCGCCGAGGTCGAAGGGGGCAGAAAGCACCTCCCGCAGCATCTGGCCGATCTTCTCCGCCCCCTTGCGTTCGAACACCAGCGGAAAGAGGAAGGCGAACTCGTCGCCGCCGTGGCGCGTCACCGTCGCGCCGTCGGGAATGCAGGCCTTGAGGCGATAGGCGACCTGGCAGAGGATCTCGTCGCCGGCCTCCGGCCCGAACAGATCGTTGATCGGCTTGAAGCCGTCGAGATTGGCGATGGCGACGGTGAAGGGCGCGGGGTCCTCGGCGCGTTCGGCGGCGAGCTGGCGGACCTTGTCGCGCAGGCGGTAGGTGTTGCCGAGTCCGGTCAAGGGATCGGTGTAAGCCATGGCATGCAGGTCGCTCTGGGAAACGTCCGCCACCGAATACTTACCCGACTTCATTTACGCAATTCCCAACGCCTTGATAGACTTGAAGGATGAAGCATGGGAATTAACAAAGGCATAGCAGCCATGCTCTGATCTATCGACAATTCCCCCCATATCTCGGGAGTTGACAGCAAAGACGGCGATCAGGCTGCGTTCCTTCCCTCCGCATCTGCGACATACTTGTTGTAGATCCTCTCGATCATGTCCGGACTGACAGGCTTGGTGATGTAGTCGTCCATGCCGGCATCGAGGCAATTCTGCATGTCGACGTTCAAGGCCTGCGCCGTAACTGCGACGATCGGCGTATGGACGCCGAGCATCCTTTCGGCCTCGCGGATCTCGATCGTGGCGTCGATGCCGTTCTTCAGCGGCATGGCGATGTCCATCAGCACCAGCCGCGGCATGTACTTGCGCCACAGCGCCACTGCCTCCTCGCCGTTCTCGGCCACCCGGTGCGAGACGCCGAGGCCCTCGAGGATCTGCGAGAACACGAACTGGTTGACCTGGTTGTCCTCGGCGACGAGCACCTCGATGTCGCCGCGCATGGCGGGCGCGAGCGCGTCGAGTTCGGTCGCGATGTGCCAGTCGTCGAAGAGCGAGGACGGCACCGTCGCGCCCGCATCCGCATCGTCCACCTCGACCAGCACCGTGTGCGGCTCGACCAGCGCGCGGAAGAAATCCGCACCGATGCCCTCCGGCGCGATCATCCGCACGGGCAGGCCCGCCTGCGCCACCGCCTCGTGCCCGTCCATCGCGCCGTCGAGCAGCACGATCTCGATCGCCACGCCACAATCGCGGGCGGTGTCGACGAAGGTCTGGAACGCCTCATGCGACTGCACAGCCCAGCAATCGGCCCCGCGGGCCCGCAGCTCGGAAAGGACCAGCCTCTCCGTCCTGGCGTTGTCGGTCACGACGAGGATCCGCATGCCGGCGAGGTCGGACCTCTCGTCGGAACCGCACTGCTCCACAAGCAGCCGCTTCTCCACCGCCCGGACGGGATCGAAGTGGTTCTGGCCGCCCTGGAAGCGGATGCCCGGGCGCAGGGCGAGCCGGTTCGCGGCCGCATCCGGCTGGGCGATGTCGGTGACGTCCTCGGTGACGGTCACGAGCATCGGCCGGTCGGGCGGGCCGGTCCTGTATTTGCGGGTGATGGCATAGAGCAGGCTGCCGTCGGCTCTGACGATCTGCTCGGCGACCTGGAACGGCACGCCGGTCGCAAGCACCTGCCGGTCGCATTCCTCGATCCGGGCCGCGTTGTCGGGGTCGACCAGATCCCAGCTCGTGCGCCCCAGGATGGCCTCGCCCTCCAGCCCATGGATGGTGCGAAACGCCTTGTTGAGGGCGACGTGGGCGAGATTGCGGTCCTTGATCGTCAGCGGATGCGGCAGCGTGTCGAGGATCTGCTCGGTCACGGCGGCCCGCTCCATGTCGGCCCGCCAGGCGTCCTCCTGCTTTCGCTGCTCGGTCACATCGGTGAGGGTGGAGATGTTGTAGCCGTTCGGCAGCCGCCGCTTGCGGAAGCGGATCCAGCGGTCCTTGCCGGTCCGCTCGACGGTATCGTGCTGCTCGCGCCAATGGGCGGAGATGCGCGTGGAGATCCAGTCCTCGCGGTTCACCCTGTGCCGCTGGTCGGAGGCGACGCCGTAGCGCAGGCCCGCATCGAAGATCGCGCCGAGGACGTCGCGCAGGCGCGTGCCGGCGACCAGCGCCTTCGGATCGAGCGGCAGCAGCTGCGGGATCTGGCGGCTGGCGAAGACCAGGCAATCGTTGCGATCGTAGACGAACACGCCCACGCCGAGGATATCGCAGGCCGCGTTGAAGATCTCAGACTGGATGTTTGCGTCGACGGACGCGCCATCGGTCATTTTCGTGCAGGCTCCGCCGCCGCTCGCCAGGTAAGAAGCATGCTGATCGGGCGGTAAGCCCTTGGACGGGAAGGTGCCAGCGGCCAGCGACGCTGAACATGTCCGCCGGATTGCCGGCCAGCTTGTCCTCATACAAGCAAGGACAAGACGTTCGCAGTATTTTATTAAAGCTGCATTAAACCCGGCTGCCCGCTCGCATGCGCGATGCACCGGAAACGGTTGGAGAACCGCAACCGTGGCGCTTTCCATCTTTCCACGGGCGGGCGAATCCCCGAAAATGGGGCCATGACGATACAGCAGCTGTCCGAGACCCTCATCAACCAGATTGCCGCGGGCGAGGTCATCGAACGGCCGGCGAGCGCTGCCAAGGAACTGATCGAGAACGCCATCGATGCCGGCGCGAGCCGCATCGAGATCGCGACCGCCGGCGGCGGCAAGACGCTGCTGCGGGTCACCGACAACGGCTTCGGCATGTCGCCGGAGGACCTGGCGATGGCTGTCCGGCGGCACTGCACCTCGAAGATCAGCGACAGCCTCGACGACGTGCGCACCCTCGGCTTTCGCGGCGAGGCGCTGCCCTCGATCGGGTCGGTGGCAAAATTGTCGATCCAAAGCCGCACGCGCGCGGCGTCCGAAGGCTCGCTGATCGCCGTGACCGGCGGCAAGGTCGAGCCGGTCCGGCCGACGCCGGCCAATCCCGGCACCGTGGTCGAGGTGCGCGACCTGTTCTTCGCCACGCCCGCACGGTTGAAATTCATGAAGAGCGAGAAGGCGGAGGCTGCGGCGATCACCGAGGTCGTCCGCCGCATGGCGATCGCCTTCCCCTCCATCCGCTTCGTGCTGTCGGGTCCCGACCGTTCGACGCTGGAGCTCGCCGCCACCGGCGACGACCGGCTGGCGCGCATCGCCCAGGTGCTCGGCAAGGACTTTCGCGACAACGCGATCGAGATCGACGCCGAGCGCGAAGGCGTGCGGCTCACGGGCTTTGCCGGCGTGCCGACCTTCAACCGCGGCAACAGCCTGCAGCAGTTCGCCTTCGTCAACGGCCGGCCGGTGCAGGACAAGCTGGTCTGGTCGGCGCTGCGGGCGGCCTATGCCGAGACCATTCCGAGCGGCCGCTATCCGATCGCCGTGCTGGAGATCGAGATCGATCCCGAGCTCGTGGACGTCAACGTGCATCCGGCCAAGTCGGACGTGCGCTTCCGCGATCCGGGGCTCGTGCGCGGGCTGATCATCGGGGCGATCCGGCAGGCGCTGTCGCGCGAGGGCGACCGGGCGACGACGACGGGGGCGGCCGGCCTGATGCGGGCCTTCCGGCCGGAACAGCCGCGGCCGGCGCAGCCCTGGACGCCGTCGGCCTCGCCCTGGCGGCCGCTTTCGGACGCGCCGGTCCCGAACGGCTTTGCCGAAGCCCGGCAGGCCGGCTTCGACATGGGCATCCAGCCATCGGCCCGCGCCGAGCCGATGCCGGCAGTGGTCCAGACGGAGACGGCGCAGGAGACCGTGCGCCACCCGCTCGGGGCCGCACGGGCGCAGCTGCACGAAAACTACATCGTGGCGCAGACGGAGGACGGCCTCGTCATCGTCGACCAGCACGCCGCCCACGAGCGGCTGGTGTTCGAGGCGATGCGCAACGCCCTGCACTCGCGGCCGGTCCCGGCGCAGAGCCTGCTCATCCCGGAGATCGTCGACCTGCCGGAGGACGATTGCGACCGGCTCGTCGCCCATGCGGAGCACTTCGCAATCCTCGGGCTCGGCATCGAGCGCTTCGGCCCCGGCGCGATCGCCGTCCGCGAGACGCCGGCGATGCTGGGCGAGATGGACGCGGCGGGGCTCGTGCGGCAGCTCGCCGACGAACTGGCCGAGTGGGACACGGCGAACGGCCTGGCGAGCCGGCTGGAATATCTGGCGGCGACCATGGCCTGCCACGGCTCGGTGCGCTCCGGCCGGCGCATGCGCCCGGAGGAGATGAACGCGCTGCTGCGGCAGATGGAGGTCACGCCCGGCTCCGGTCAGTGCAACCACGGACGGCCGACCTATATCGAGCTCAAGCTCGCCGATATCGAGCGTCTTTTCGGGCGAAGCTGAAAGTGCTGGAAATCGGCTGACGGTCGCGATATGGCACAGGGAATGCCGCGCATCATGACGACGCGGCGGATGTCCGCGCGGCGGCTGCCGCTTGCGGCAGATGTTCTGAGAGATGCCGGCGCGCGGTTCCTCGGCCCGGGCGGGACGTGGGGGCGAGCGCGATGCACCGATCAAGAGTGTTGCGGCCAGCAGCGCCCGCCCTGCCCGGCGAGCGGCGCCGGCGGCGGGGCCAACAGGAGATGCGGATGATGAACCGACTTGAAGGTAACGGGAGCCGGGAGGCGAAGGTCCGCTATCTCGACGCGGACTTCCAGATCCTCGTGCCGGGCTCCTACGTCGTCTGCGCGATCACCGGCGAGCAGATCCCGCTCGACGAGCTGCGCTACTGGAGCGTCGCCCGCCAGGAAGCCTATGCCGACGCCGACGCCTCGCTGAAGGCGGAGCTGCGGGCCGGTGGTCACCCGGCAAGCCGCTGAGGCGGAGCGCCCCATCCCCTCTCATCGCCATCCCGGCAGAAAGTCGGGCCTGCATTTCACCGACGCGACGCCGCGCCTGCGGGACATGCTCTAGGCGGGCCTCGCACCCTCGAGCTTGCGCTTTCTGGCCGAGGCCAGTGCGGCGTCGATGATCTTGTCGGGCGCGCGCGGGTCGTCGAAGCGGATCTCGACCTCGATCACCCGGCTTCTCTGCTTCAACACCGCCGCCTGCCCGTGTTCGCCGGCCAGCCGGACGCTGTCCTTCGCCGTCGTCACGACGGCATAGTCATGGGCGTCGGCGTGGTCGAGGATGTCCGTGGCTTCGTCGTCGGAGATGTGGTGATGGTCGGGGAAGCTGCGCGTGGCGTAGAGGCTGGCGCCGGTGCCCTCGACGGTGCGGAAGAACTTGTCGTTGTCGGCAAGGCCCGACCAGGCGAGCACGGCGCGGCCGGCGAGGTCCTGTGCATTAACCGTCGCGAGCGTCGCCGTATGCACGGGCTTGCCCGCTCGGGCGGCCTGGCGGATCAGCGCGTCGGCCGCCTTGCCGTCGCCGACCACGAGAAGGGCCGAGGTCTGGCGCAACTGCTCCTGCAGCGGGGCGCGGACCGGGCCGCTCGGCACCAGATAACCGTTCCCCAGCCCGCGCCGGGAATCGATCACCAGCAGCGCATGATCGAAGACGAGCCTGGCGCTCTGGAAGCCGTCGTCCATGATGATCAGGTCGACGCCCTCCTCGACCAGCCGGCGCGCGCCGCCGACCCGGCGGCGGGAGATCACCGTGAGCGCCTCGCGCGCCAGAAGCAGCGGCTCGTCGCCGACGTCGCGAGCCCTGTGGCGATCCGGATCGACCACCGTGATGACGTCGAGCGAGCCGCCATAGCCGCGGCTGAGGAAGCCCGGGCGCAGGCCGCGCGCCTTGGCGGCGCGCGCGAGCGCGATGGAGGTGGGCGTCTTGCCGGCGCCGCCGACGGTGAAATTGCCGACGCAGATGATCGGGACCGGGACGGCGGCCCGGCGGGCCCGGCGCATCCGCGCGCCCGCAATGAGGCCGTAGAGCCGTGACACCGGCCACAGCGCATAGGCGCGCCAGTCCGGCTTCGTCCACCAGAAGGGCGGAGCCTCAGAAACCATTCACTTCCCCCGATCCCGTCGTCCCGCGACGGCATGCCCCATGCGCCAGAGGCGCGCTCCCACGACTGCATCGCGGGCACACCTCATGGGTCGCCACTCAGACAACAATGCCCGGAAATCGAACGAATGCAACGATTTCAGGCACGCGGTGCGCGCGCCGGAGCGCCTTCGGGCAGAAGCGCGGGCAGTTCGGTGATGTCGTTCAAGCAATAGTCGGAGGCCTGGGCCAGCGAATCCCGCGACCCGGTGCCGGTCAGGACGGCGACGGTCAGGCCGGCGCCGGCGCTTCGCCCCATGTGCAGGTCGTGGTTGTTGTCGCCGACGACGGCCACCTGCTGCGGATCGAGCCCGGTCGCGGCACAGAAGCCGAGCACCATGCCGGGCTCGGGCTTGACCCCGTGGCCGCTGTCGTAGCCGGCGACATAGTGGAGATACTGCTCGAAGCCGAAGCGGCGCGCGGTCTCGCGGATCGACCGCTCGTTGTCGCTCGAGGCGACGCCCAGCCGGTATCCCCGCTCATGCAGCGCCGCGAAGAAGCCGGCGAGATCGGTCACCGCCACCGCCATCGACGCCGATTGTGCGAACAGGCCGTCGAACAGGGCGGCGAGTTCCGCGGCCCCCATCGGCGAGCCGGCTGCGACCATGCCCTCGGCAATCTCGACGGTGTTGCCGGCGGCCAGCAGGGTATCGGGCGCGACGTGGCCGGTGTCGGGATCCATGCCGCAGGCCGTCAGAAGGCGGCGGGCGAGTTGCTCGTCGCCGGCGGCTGCGATGCGGGCGAGCTCGTAGTTCACCGGCACCCAGCTCTTCGCATAGTCGAGCAGCGTGCCGTCCTTGTCGAACAGGATGCCGGAAATGGCTTGGGCCTTGGTCATGTCGGCTCGCTCGTCACTGTTCGCGCGGGTGCAGCCGCGCCTTCACCGTCAGCGGGTTGAGGTAGGGCTCCAGCCCGCGGATGGTGTCGGCCAGCGCGCCGCGCATCTCGTGGACCGTGTCATGGCCGGCCTCGATCATCTTGTTGCGCATGTCGGCATGGCTCAGCAGATAGCCGACGCCCTTGGCCAGCATCTCGACGTCGCGCACCATTTTCGCGCTGCCGCTCTTGGCCAGGCGCTGGTAGCTGTCGCGGAAGTTCTGCACGTTGGGGCCGGACAGGATGGCGCAGCCGAGCATGGCCGGCTCCAGCGGGTTCTGCCCGCCCTCGCCGAAGAGCGACCGGCCGACGAAGGCGATTTCCGTCATGCGCAGGTAAAGTCCCATCTCGCCGATCGTATCCCCGAGAAAAATGTCGGTGTCCGCAGTCAGCGGATCATTGCGCGTCCTGCGCGCCACCTTCAGTCCCTTGGCGACAAGCGCTTCCTCGATCGCGTCAGACCGCTCGGGATGGCGCGGGACGACGATCGTCAAGAGCTTGGTGCGCTCTCTCAGCGCCCGGTGGACGGAGCCGGCCGCCAGTTCCTCGCCCTCGAAGGTGGAGATCGCCGCCCAGGTCTTTCGGTCGCCGAGCTGGCCGAGATAGCCTGCCAGCACCGCCGGATCATAGGGCGGCGCGTCGGTCTCGACCTTGAGGTTGCCGGTGACGATCACCGGCAGCGCGCCCAGCGCGCGAAAGCGCTCGGCATCGACCTCCGACTGCGCCACCACCAGGGCGAACTTTTCGAACAGGGCGTCGGCGATCGCCGGACGCTTCTTCCACCGCCTGAAGGACCGGTCCGACATGCGCCCGTTGACCAGGACTTGGGCGATGTGGCGCGCGCCGAGCTCCAGGATCGTCATCGGCCAGATCTCGGATTCCGCCATCACGGCGAGATCGGGATGCCAGTGGTCGAGAAAGCGGCTGACGGTCGGCTTCAGGTCGAGGGGGACATACTGGTGGATCACCGTCTCGCCGAGCCGCTCGCGCGCGACGCGGGCGGAGGTGACGGTGCCGGTGGTCAGGACGACATTGATGCCGCGGCGGCGGACCTCGCGGATCAGCGGCAGCAGCGCATTGGTCTCGCCGACGCTTGCGGCGTGGAACCAGACGAGCGGGCCTGCGGGCCTTGCGACGCTGGCGTGGCCGAAGCGCTCGCGCCGGCGCCCGCGCTCCTCCTTGCCCTTGGCGGCGCGGATGGCGAGGTAGGGCCGCATGACCGGGTAGAGGCCGAGGCCGATCCAGCGATAGGCGGACAGTGCGAAGCGCGCCAGAGCACTGCTCATCGGCGCCCCCTGGCTGCAATGATCCGTCCGCGAGGCTTCATGGGAATTCCGGTCATCGGTAGGCCCCCGGCGTCAGCGGACGCCGGAAGGCAAATGGCGGCATCAGCCGTTTTCGGGATCGAGCAGCTTGTGCATGTGGACGATGAAATAGCGCATGTGCGCGTTGTCGACCGTCTGCTGTGCCTTCGACTTCCAGGCCACGAGCGCAGACGCATAGTCGGGATAGATGCCGACGATGTCGAGCTTGTCGAGGTCGCGGAACTTTACGTCCTTCAGCGTGGTGAGCTCGCCGCCGAAGACGAGGTGCAGGAGCTGCTTGCTGTCGCCAGTCTCTGTCATTTTCATCTCATCGATAGTGGTATTTTTCACACAGGGTTTGAGCCATCCGGACGAAAAGGTCAATGGCCGTCAAGGCCGCCCGCGGCGCTTATCAACCTTCCAAGCCAGGCCGATCCCGCAGCGCAGAGCACGTCGTGGCGGACATCGGGGCGATTGTAGGTGAGCGGCCTGCCGTCGAGATCGACGAGCCCGCCGCCGGCATTGGCGAGGATCAGGTCCGCAGCGGCGAGATCCCAGTCCTGCGAATTGGTCTTCACCAGCGTGCCGTCAATCCGGCCCTCGGCAACCATCGCCAGCCGATAGGCGAGCGAAGGCACGTGGGGGATGCGTTCGACCGCGCCGAGTGCCGCCGTGTCGAGCCGGGAAACCATGTCCGCCGCGGCCGCGAGCCGCAATGGCTGCGCCCCGTCCGGCGCGGCGACGCGGACGGGCTTGCCGTTCTTCAGCGCCGGGCCGCCCTCCGTCGCGGCGAACACTTCCTTCAGAGCGGGAGCGAAGAGCACGCCGGCCACCGGGCGGCCCCGATGGACCACCGCCGCGCTCACGCACCAGAGGTCGCTGCCGGCGATGAAGGCGCGGGTGCCGTCGATCGGGTCGATGACGAACAGCGTCTCGCAGGACAGGCGCGCCGGGTCGTCGTCGGTCTCCTCCGACAGCCAGCCGTAGTTCGGCCGCGCCTTCAGCAGCATCGACTTCAAAATATCGTTGGCGGCTATGTCGGCGGCGCTGACGGGCGAGCGGCCCTGGTTCTTCCACCAGACGTCCGGGTCCTTGCGGAAATAGGACATGGCGATCTCGCCGGCCGCCAGCGCGGCCTCGCGCAGAAGATCGAGGTCGTCTGCCCAACGATATCGGGTGTTGCCGGCCGGCGTGTCCATCATCCGTTTCGCTTCCGGGGCGCGCCGTGGCGCCCAACATCTGTCGCGGCGCTCGATTGCCGCCAAAGACGGCCTATTCAAGGCCGCCGCCGAAGAAGGGCAACGGCGCGCGTCTAGAGGCCGGCCAGCGTCATGCCCTCGATCGCCAGCGTCGGCGCGGCGACGCCGAACTTGCGGTCGATGTCGCTCGCCGGCGTGATCCGCAGGAACATGTCGGCGAGGTTGGAGGCGATCGTCACCTCGGAGACCGGATAGGCCAGTTCGCCGTTCTCGATCCAGAACCCGGAGGCGCCGCGGCTGTACTCGCCGGTGACCATGTTGGCGCCGTGGCCGATCAGTTCGGTGACGTAGAAGCCGGTGCCGACGGAGCGGATCAGCTCCTCCGGCGACATCTCGCCGGGCTCCAGCGCCAGGTTGGTGCTCGCCGGGCCGACCGTGGTGCCGCCGCGGACGCCGCGACCGTTGGTCTTCAGGCCCAGCTCGTTCGCCGTCGAGGTGGAGAGGAACCAGTGGTTCAGCACCCCATCCTCGATCATCACCAGGCGTTCGCCCCTGACCCCTTCGCCGTCGAAGGGCCGCGAGGACGAGCCGCGCACGACCAGCGGGTCGTCTGTCACCGATAGCCCGGCCTTCAGGACCTGCTTGCCCATCTTGTCGCGCAGGAAGCTCGTCTTGCGGGCGACGGAGGCCCCGTTGATGGCGCCGGCGATATGGCCGGCGATCCCGCGCGCCATGCGCGGATCGAAGACGACGGTGACGTTCTTCGCCGTCGGCGCCTGCCGGGGGTTGAGGCGCTTGACGGCGCGCTCGCCGGCAGTGCGGCCGATCTCGGCGGCATCGCGCAGTTCGGCGAAGTACAGCCGGCTGTCGTAGTCGTAGTCGCGCTCCATCTTCGTGCCTTCGCCGGCGATCGCGCTGACGGAACGGCCGAAGCGGCTGGCGCTGTAGGCGCCGGAAAAGCCGTGCGAGGTGACGAGCACGAGGCCGCCCATGCCGGCAGACGCGCCGGCACCGCTCGAATTGGTGACGCCGGCGACCTCGAGGGCGGCGGCCTCCATGGCGAGCGCCGCCTCGGTCAGGGTGTCGGAGGAGACCTCGGTCGGGTCGAAGAGATCGAGATCAGGCCACTCGCGTGCGAGATCGGACGGATCGGCGAGCGAGGCGAAGGGATCCTCCGGCGAGGCCTTGGCCATGGCGACGGCGCGCTCCGCCAATTGCTGCAGGTCGAAGCCCGGATTGGCCGAGACGCTGGCGACGCGCTTGCCGACGAAGACCCTCAGCGAGAAGTCGTCGCTCTCGGAGGCCTCGGTTCCCTCGACCTTGCCGAGGCGCACCGAGACGGACCGGGACGCGCCGCGGACGACGACGGCATCGGCGGCATCGGCGCCCGCCTTGACGGCACGGTCGATCAGTTCTCCGGCACGAGCGAGAAGGCTTCCGGAATCGATGGTCTCTGACATGATTTGGCCTTTCATTCCTGTCCCATTTATTGTGCAGTGGCGGGGGCATCAAGGGCTGGCCTGTGATTCTTGCCTCCCGCCATTCCACATACCGAAGGAATCCCATTCGCATGGCCGATACGCATGCGCTGTTCGCCGAAGTATTGATTCTCCTCGGGGGGGCCGTTCTGGCCGCCCCGATCTTCAAGCGCCTGGGGCTCGGGACAATCCTGGGCTACCTGGCCGCGGGCGTCGTCATCGGCCCGATCCTGCACTACATCCACGACGGCGAGGAAATCCTGGGGGTGGCCGAGCTCGGCATCGTCTTCCTGCTGTTCCTGATCGGCCTGGAGCTGCAGCCCTCGCGGCTGTGGCAACTGCGGCGGGAGATCTTCGGGCTGGGAACGGTGCAGGTCATGACGACCGGGCTGGCGCTGACGGCGCTGGCGCTGCTGATCGGCGTGGAAGGCTGGCAGGCGGCCCTGATCATCGGCTTCGGCCTCGCCCTGTCCTCCACCGCCTTCGCGCTGCAGATCCTCGACGAGAAGGGCGACACCAACACGCGCTACGGCCAGCGCGCCTTCTCGCTGCTGTTGTTCCAGGATCTCGCCATCGTGCCGCTGCTGGCGGTGATCCCGCTGCTCGCCAAGCAGGCGCCGGAGGATACGACCACCGCCTTCCAGGACTTCATGGTCGCGATCGCCGCGATCCTGTCGATGCTGGTCATCGGCCGCTACGTCCTCAATCCGCTGTTCCAGGTGATCGCCCGGACCGGCGCGCGCGAGGCGATGATCGCCGCCGCCCTCTTCGTCGTGCTCGGATCGGCGACGCTGCTGCAATTCGCCGGCCTCTCCATGGCCATGGGCGCCTTCCTCGCCGGCGTGCTGCTGTCGGAATCCTCCTACCGCCACGAGCTGGAGGCGGACATCGAGCCGTTCCGCGGAATTCTGCTCGCGCTCTTCTTCATGGCCGTCGGCCTGTCGCTCGACATCGACGTGGTGTACCGCAACTACCAGGTCATCCTCGTCGCGGTGCCGGCGCTGATGGTGGTGAAGGCGATCGTGATCTACCTGATCTGCCGCATGGGGCGCTCGCCGCACAACGATGCGGTGCGGGTGGCGCTGCTTCTGCTGCAGGGCGGCGAGTTCGGCTTCGTGCTCTTCTCGGCCGCGGCCAGCGCCGGCGTGTTCTCCTCTGCCGTCGCCTCCCTGCTCATCGTCATCGTCACCGTGTCGATGGCGCTGACGCCGATCGCAGCCCTTCTCTCCAGCGTGCTGATCAAGGACGACGCGCGCGAGGAGATCGAGGAGGACTTCGAGGGCGCGGGTTCGGACGTGCTGATGGTCGGCTTCTCGCGCTTCGGCCAGATCGCCTCGCAGATCCTGCTCGCCAGCGGCCGCGACGTGACGATCATCGACTTCTCCGCCGACCGCATCCGCCAGGCGGCGAGCTTCGGTTTCCGCATCTATTTCGGCGACGGCACGCGCAAGGAGGTGCTGCGCGCCGCCGGCATCGAGCGGGCCAAGATCGTCGCCGTCTGCACCCACAAGGCCGAGATCACCGACCGGATCGTCGACCTGGTGCAGTCGGAATATCCCAATGCGCGGGTGTTCGCGCGCTCCTACGACCGCATCCATACGCTGTCGCTGCGCTCCCGCGGCGTCGACATGGAGGTGCGCGAGACGTTCGAGTCCGGCCTGGTCTTCGGCAGGCGGACGCTCGAGGCGCTGGGCGTGGCGGACGAGGAGGCGCTGGCGATCACCAACGACATCCGCCGCCGCGACGAGGCCCGCCTCAACCTGCAGGCGGCAGAAGGGCTGGCCGCCGGGCGCGACATGCTGCATTCGCGCCCCGTCCGGCCGGAGCCGCTGATCAAGCCGAAGCACACCGAGCAGATCGCCGACGAGGAGGACGACCTGATCGTCCCGGAGACGCAGCCGGCGATGGACTGAGAAACGCCCGCCGCGGGACCGCGCGCCTGCGCTCCAGGTTGGCGGCCTGCGCGCGGGCGGCCTTCAGCCGCGCATTCTCGCATGGCGCTCGAACTGGGCTTCGAGCGCCCGCTTGAACTCCTCGCGGATGCCGGCCGTGTGCTCCAGGATGTCCTTGGCCCGCAGGAAATCGAGGACGCGGAAACGGCCGACCTCGGGGCGGAAGAAGAGGTCGGGCGCGCCCTGCTTCAGCTTGAGATTGATCATCGAGCGCATCGTCAGCTGGCTGGCGCCGTAGAGGCTGTCGATGCTGTTGGGGATCTGGCCGTCGTCGCCGGTCGGCCGGCCCACGACGTCGACGCCGACGGTGATGTCGGCGGTGCCGGCGACGTGGTCGAAGGGGACCGGGTTCCACAGGCCGCCATCGACGAGCACGCGCCCGTCGATCCTGACCGGCAGGAACAGGGCCGGCAGCGCGGCGGAAGCGGCCAGCGCCGGATAGAGCGCGCCGGTCTCGCAGACGCGCTCGCACTGTTCGTAGAAGTCGGCCGCGATGACCTTCAGCGGGATCTTCAGCTCCTCGAAGCGGTCGGGGATGCCACGATGGAGAAAGGCCCGCAGCACGCGCTCGAGGTTGAACTGGCTGATGCGCAGGCCGTTCGACCAGAAGTCGGACAGCGTCGCCGGGCGCAGGCCCCAGATGCGGCCGAGCGCTTCGGCCGGCCGGCCCACGGCGTCGAGCGTGTGTTCGCGGATCTCGCGGCCGCTGAGACCCGCCGCCATCGCCGCCCCCATGATCGCGCCGATGGAGGAGCCGGCGATCAACTGCGGGCGGACGCCGAGTTCGTCCAGAACCTCGATCACATGGATATGCGCCAGTCCGCGCGCGCCGCCGCCGCCGAGCGCGATCGATACGGTCGGCGTCGCGGCCGGTGCAGGGCATTCGGAGGGCAGCGGTTCGAGGGCGTCGTTCGGCATCGAGGCTCCTTGGCGAAGGCGTCGGCCGGGCGGCGTGTCGTGCCCGCCCGGTGCACACATGATCGGCGTACCCTCGGGTGGCCTGCGCGATCGTTCCACCGCGCGCTGCCGGGCCGAAGCTTGCGGCGGCGCGCGCCCGCGATCAGGCGGGCGCGTAGCGGTAGAAGTGCATGCGGGTATCGCCGAAGGTGCGCTCTTCGAGGAATTCGTATCCCGCGATCGGTGCGGGTGCAACATCGGCGCGCTCTTCGAGGATCGCGAGTGCGCCGGGCACCAGCCAGCCGCCCGTTGCCGCCGCCGCCATCGCCTTTTCGCCGAGGCCGCGCCCGTAGGGCGGATCGGCGAAGAGCAGGTCGAACGGCTCCATCGTCCCGACGGTGCCGAGCGCGGTGGCGTCGCGCCGGAAGATCTTGGCCCTGCCCTGCAGGCCGAAGGCCTCGATGTTGGTGTGGATCAGGCCGCGCCCCTCGACGCCCTGCTCGACGAACAGGGCCGCCCGGGCGCCGCGGGAAATCGCCTCCAGGCCGACGGCGCCGGTTCCGGCGAACAGGTCGAGGACGCGCGCGCCCTCGATGTGCTCGGGATAGCCGTGGCTCAGGATGTTGAACAGGCTCTCGCGCGTGCGGTCCGTCGTCGGACGGATGTCATCGCCCTTCGGCGTCGCAAGCGGCCGGCCGCGGAATGTGCCTCCGACGATGCGCACGGCGCGTCAGTTCCCCCGGCCGCGGGGCTTGCCGCCGGCCGGACGTCCGCCCGGCTTGCCGCCTGCCCTGCCCCCGCCGGGCTTGCCGCCGGACGGCTTGCCGAACGACGGCTTACCGCCGAAGGACTTGCCGCCACCGGGTTTGCCGCCGAATGACTTGCCGCCACTGGGCTTGCCGCCGAAACCGCGCTCGCTGCGGCCGCCTGCGGGACGGTCGCCGAAGGAGCGCTCGCCCGCAAACGTCTTGCCGCGCGGCTTGCGGCCGTCACCGGCGCCCTCGCGGGGCGGGCGATCGTCACGGAAGCCGCGATCGCCCCGGGGCGGCCGGTCGCCGAAATCGCGCGGCGGACGGTCGCCGCCGCGGCCGAAACCGCGGCCGCCCTCGTCGCGGCCGTGCCGCTCGGGCTCGCTGGCGCGGATCCAGTCGTCGCCGTCCTCGCTGCCCAGCACGCGCGGCTTGCGGCCGCGCTCGGAATCCGGATGCGAGGTGGTCGAGCGGCCGGGCGCCTTCTTGCGGTCGGGATCGAACTTGTAGGTCGTGCGGGTCGCCTCGCCGTCGCGGGTGCGGCCGTAGCGCTTGGTCTTAGGCGCGCCTTCGGGGCGGGCGCGGGGCTCGCGCCTGACCGCCTCTTCGCCCTCGGCCGCCTGTGCCTTCTTCTCGGCGACGGGACGGGCGCCGGGCGCCATCCAGACGTTGGACTTGCGGGCGCGGTTGCCGGGCTCGCGCTTCGGCCTGTCGAAACGATCCTCGTCGCGGTCGCGGCCGCGATCGTCGCCCCCGCGCCTGTCGCCGCTCCGCTTCTCGCCGCCGCGGCCGCCGTCGCGCTTCGTGTCGAGACGAGCGCGCGCCTTCTCGCGGCGGTCGCCGTCCTTCTCGCGGTGCTCGCGTTCCCAGCCGCCCTTTTCGGCGCGGGCCGGCTTTTCCTCCTGCTCGCCCTGTGCCTGGTCGAACAAGGGTGCCTCGAAATTGGCCTTGGCCTCGTCGATCAGCCGCGGGCCGAGCTGGTCGCGAAGCGTGCGGCCGCGAATCTCCTGGGCGTGGCCTTCCGGCAGCTCGCCGAGCTGGAACGGGCCGTAGGAGATGCGGATCAGGCGATTGACCTCGAGGCCGAGCGCGCCGAGCACGTTCTTGATCTCGCGGTTCTTGCCTTCGCGAAGCCCCATGGTGATCCAGACGTTGGAGCCCTGCACCTTGTCGAGCGTCGCCTCGATGCCGCCATAGAGCACGCCCTCCACCGCGATGCCGTCCTTCAGGGCGTCGAGCGCCTCCTGCTCGATCTTGCCGTGGGCGCGCACGCGGTAGCGGCGCAGCCAGCCGGTCGCCGGCAGTTCCAGCACGCGGGCCAGGCCGCCGTCATTGGTCAGCAGCAGCAGGCCCTCGGTGTTGATGTCGAGGCGGCCGACCGACATGACGCGCGGCAAGTCTTCCGGCAGGTGCTCGAAGACGGTCGGGCGGCCTTCCGGATCGGCATTGGTCGTCACCAGGCCCGCAGGCTTGTGATAGAGCCACAGGCGGGTGCGCTCGATGCCGCGGATCGGGTGGCCGTCGACCTCGATACGGTCGGCGAAGGTGGCGTTGAGGACCGGCGTGTCGAGCACGACGCCGTTCACGCTGACGCGGCCTTCCATGATCATCCGCTCGACGTCGCGGCGCGAGGCGACGCCGGCGCGGGCGAGCAGCTTGGAAATGCGCTCGGGTCCCTGGGCTGCCGCATGATCGGCGGCACCGGCAGACGCCGCCGGACGCGGCCTTTCCGGCTTGCCGGACGCAGCCTGCGCGAACGCCTTCTTGCCGCCCGCGGTCTTTTCCGGCGCGCGCTCGCTCCTGGAGGCGCCGCCTGATTTCGCATTGGCGCCGAAGGGCTTCTTGCCGCCCGGCTTGCCGGCACCGGCCTTGCGGGCACCGTCCTGCGGCTTGCGATCACGGTCGAAGGGCCGGGCGCCCGGCCGTCTTGGCTTGTCTTTGGATGTCATTTGAAGTTTGCCTAGCGTTTTGGCGTGTCGTATCAGGTCAGACGGCCCGGGTTAAGAGGAATTCTGAGCGGAAATGTCGAATAGCTTCATGGACGAGGCGCTGGCGGAGGCCCGCAGCGCGGGCGAGCGCGGCGAGGTGCCGATCGGCGCCGTGGTCGTGCTCGACGGCGCGATCGTCGGCCGCGGCGGCAACCGCACCCGCGAGAAGAACGACATCACCGCCCATGCCGAGATCGAGGCGATCCGCGCGGCGTCCGGCCGGCTCGGGCAGGAACGGCTCACCGGCGCCGACCTCTACGTGACGCTGGAGCCCTGCGCCATGTGCGCCGCGGCGATCTCGTTCGCCCGCATCCGCCGCGTCTACTACGGCGCCGAGGATCCGAAGGGCGGCGGCGTCGACCACGGCGGCCGCTTCTATGCGCAGCCGACCTGCCACCACGCGCCCGACGTCTATTCCGGCATCAGCGAAGGCGAAGCGGCGGCGATCCTGCGGCAGTTCTTCCGGGAGCGGCGCGAGGACGACTGAGCGCAGCCGGCCGCTACGGCCGGGTCCGCGTTCAAGGCTTCGTCGCGCATTCAGGTCGCGCATTCAGGCGGCAATCGCCGTCACCTCGCGCCCGTCGATGACGATGCGGTTGCGGCCGCCCGACTTCGCCCGGTAGAGCTCTGCGTCGGCGCGGCGGAAAAGCTCGATCGCCGCGCAGGGCGCGCTCGCACAGGCGATCCCGATGCTGACGCTCAAGGCCACTGGCTGTCCGTCGGCCACAAGCTTCGTTTCCGCAATGGCAAGCCGCAGGCGCTCGGCGGCCGCGATCGCCGCGCTGCGCCCGGTGTCGGCCAGCAGTGCTGCGAACTCCTCACCGCCGATCCGGCCCCAGATGCCGATGCCGCCGATCGCGTCTTCCATGGCGGCGCCGATGCGGCACAGCGCCTCGTCGCCGACGAGGTGGCCGAAGCCGTCGTTGATCTTCTTGAAGTGGTCGGCGTCAGCGACGACCAGCGCCACCGGCCCCTTGCCGTCTGCCGCCGCCTGCTCCAGCGCCGCAAAGAAGGCGCCGCGGTTGAGGCCGCCGGTCAGCGCATCGGTGCGCGCCCTCTCGCCGAGGTCCGCATGCAGACGCTCGAGCTCGGCATGCGCATCCTCGAGCCGGACATGCATGCGGGCGATCGCGTCGCGCTGGCGGGCGATGACGTCCACCTGATGGAACTGGTAGAGGCTGGCCGGTCCGGCGATGACGAGCGGGCAGAGCACGCTCATCCAGAAGCCCGGCCCGTCCGGCTGGCCGCCCAGCATCGGCACCAGCAGAAGCACGATGCCGACGGACGCCACCACGGACGCCGCCGTCGCGATCGCCGCCTTCACGGCCGTCTTCTTTCCGATCCCCAACATGGTGCAGACGCTATCCGGCCGGCGTTAACAGGTGGTGAGGCCGAGGCGGAATTCTGTAGCGATCAGCTGATAGCGACGCGCCGCCCTTCGGCCGCCAGTCAGTCGGCGGCGAAGGCCTTCAGGCGGTCGCCGGACAGGCGGTAGCGCGTCCATTCGGACTGCGGCTCGGCGCCGATCGCCTCGTAGACGCGGATCGCCGGCTCGTTCCAGTCCAGCACGCTCCACTCGAAGCGGCCGCAGCCCTCGGCGACGGCGACCTTGGCGAGGTGGCGCAGCAGCATGCGCCCGACGCCGGCGCCGCGGTGTTCGGGGGTAACGTAGAGATCCTCGAGGTACAGCCCGTTGCGGGCCTGCCAGGTCGAGTAGCTGAGAAACCAGATAGCAAAGCCCGCCGGCTCGCCGGCATCGGTCTCGCAGATCACCGCGCGGGTGACCGAGCCCGGGCCGAAGATCGACTGGGTCAGCGTTTCCACGGTCGCCTCGACCTCGTGGCCCGCCTTCTCGTAGACGGCGAGTTCGGTGATGAAACGCAGGATGACCGCGGCATCGGCCGCGGTCGCGTTACGGATGCGGTAGCTCATGGACGGCCGGACCTGCGGTTAGAAAGGCCACCATTTCTTGGCGCCGGAGTTGGCGACTTCGGCCTCCTTCTTGCGGCGGCGCTCCTTCTTCTTCTCCGGCTCGCCCAGATCGTTCGCCGCCTCCTCGGGCAACTTGCGGTAGTCGAGCGGCGGGTCACTGAGGTAGCGGCGCTTGTCGGAGTAGAGCCCCTGCTGCAGCTTGCGGGCCTCGCGATACTGCTCCTGCTGCTCCTTGGTGGAGAGCTTGCGATTGGTGCTGAACTGGCTTGCGAGCGGCGAATCGTAGCCGATCTTGCGCTCGTTCTCGTCCGCCTCGGCCCGCAGGCGCTCGCGCGTCTCCTCGGGGCTTTCCACCCATTGCGGATTTTCCTCGGTGGAGGCGAGCGTCTTCTGCGGCTGGACCAGCGCCGCCTCGCCCTGCTTCGGCACCACGAGGCCGCCGCGCGGCTGGTAGGCGATCTTCTTGTCGCCGCCGTTCGGCGGCTTCAGCATCACGGCGTTGCCGATGTCGTCCATCAGCTGCTCGCCGCTGGACTTGTCGGTGCCGTAGGTCGGGCCGCCGATGCAGCCGGAAAGAATGGCGCATGCCCCAAGCAGTGCCGCCACGCCGGCGCCCAGTCGAATCTTCCGCGTCATTGCCATGCAAACCCTTCCCAGCAGAGCCGGTGAATCGCGACCATCATGTCCGTCGAATGCCGTGCGTTGGCCGAAAAATCCGACGATTTTCAGGCACGAATACCGGATGAGCCGCAAAAGCGCAATTCATCCGGTCATTTACGCGCCTTGTTCACAACCTTTCGTGATCGCGCCGCTCAGGCGGCGGCGCGAAAGCCGATCTCGCGAAGGGCGGCCGCATCGCGCGCCGAGACGTCCGGATAATCCGGATCGGAGCCGACGTCGGTGGTGATCCGCCAGGAGCGGGCGCACTTCCTGCCCTCGGCGAGCTTCGGCTCGACGGCGACGCCTGCGACCTCCGGCAGGCGGAAGGCCCCGGCCGGGCCCTCGCCGGCGACCAGCGTGATCGCCGAGGTGATGCAGATCTCGGCGAAGTCCTCGCCTTCGAGCGCCGCCAGCAGGACCGGATCGTTGACGTGGACAACCGGGGCGGCCTCCAGCGACGAGCCGATCCGCTTCTCGCGGCGCTCGATCTCGAGTGCGCCGGTGACGACGGTGCGCACCGTGCGGATCTTCTCCCACTTTTCCTCCAGCGCATCGTTGCGCCACTCGGCCGGAATCTGCGGGAACTGCTCCAGATGCACCGAGACCGCATCGGGCTTGAGCGACAGCCACGCTTCCTCGGTGGTGAACGGCAGCATCGGCGCCAGCCACAGGACGAGGCAGTCGAACAGCTTGCGGATGACGGCGAGTGCGGCCCGGCGGCGCAGGCTGGAGGGCGCGTCGCAGTAGAGCGCATCCTTGCGGACGTCGAAGTAGAAGGCCGACAGCTCGACGTTGGCGAAGTCGATCAGCGCGCGGGTGATCTTCTTGAAGTCGAAGGCGTCGTAGCCCTCGCGCACGAGCTGGTCGAGTTCCGACAGCCGGTGCAGCATGAGCTTTTCCAGCTCCGGCATGTCGGCATAGGCGATCTCCTCGCCCTTGTCGTGGGCGAGCGTGCCGAGCATCCAGCGCACCGTGTTGCGCAGCTTGCGGTAGGCGTCGATGTTGGTCTGGATGATCGTCTTGCCGAGCCGCTGGTCTTCCCAGTAGTCGGTCGTCATCACCCAGAGCCGCAGGATATCGGCGCCGGCGTCCTTCATGACGTCCTGCGGCGAGACGACGTTGCCCTTGGACTTCGACATCTTCTCGCCCTTCTCGTCCATCGTGAACCCGTGGGTGACGACGGCGTTGTAGGGCGCGCGGCCGCGCGTGGCGCAGCTTTCGAGCAGCGAGGAGTGGAACCAGCCGCGGTGCTGGTCGGAGCCTTCCAGGTAGACGTCGGCCGGCCACTTCAGGTCCGGGCGGTCTTCGAGGGTAAAGGTGTGGGTGGAGCCCGAGTCGAACCAGACGTCGAGGATGTCCATCACCTGCTGCCACTTGGCATGGTCGTGGTCGTTGCCGAGGAAGCGTTCCTTGGCGCCTTCGGCGAACCAGGCGTCGGCGCCCTCCTTCTCGAAGGCTTCGAGGATGCGGGCGTTGACCGTCTCGTCGACGAGGACGTTGCCGTCGTCATCGGCGAAGATGGCGATCGGCACGCCCCAGGCGCGCTGGCGCGACAGCACCCAGTCCGGACGGCCCTCGATCATGGCGCGCAGGCGGTTCTGGCCGGCGGCAGGCACGAAGCGGGTCTGGTCGATCGCCGACAGCGAGCGCGAACGCAGCGTCGTGCCGTCGCCGAAGTCCTTGTCCATGGTGACGAACCACTGCGGCGTGTTGCGGAAGATCACCGGCTTCTTGGAGCGCCAGGAATGCGGATAGGAGTGCTTCAGCCGGCCGCGGGCGAAGAGCGCATGGCGGGCGATCAGCGCCTTGATGACGCGGTCGTTGGCATCGCCCTTCTTGCCCTTGTCGTCGATGACGCGACCGGCGCCGCCTTCCGCATCCGGGCCGAAGCCCGGCGCGTCGGAGGTGAAGTACCCGGCGTCATCGACCGTGAAGGGAATGGCCGAGGAGATGCCGCGCGCTTCGAGCGCACGGGCCGAGTCCATCCAGGCGTCGAAGTCCTCGCGGCCGTGACCGGGGGCCGTGTGGACGAAGCCGGTGCCGGCATCGTCGGTGACGTGGTCGCCGTCGAGCAGCGGTACCTTGAAATCGTAGCCGCCGCCGAGGCCGTGCAGCGGATGGGCGCAGGTGACCGCGCCCAGTTCATCGGCCTCGATGTCGCGGACGAAATTGAAGGTCAGCTTGGCCTTGGCGGCGGATTCCTCGGCGAGCCGCTTGGCGAAGATCAGCTTCTCGCCCGGCTGCGGGCCGAAATCGTTCTCGGCGGTCGCCACCTCGTAGAGGCCGTAGGCGTAGCGCGACGAATAGGCGATGGCGCGGTTGCCGGGGATCGTCCACGGGGTCGTCGTCCAGATGACGACGAAGGTGCCGGCGAGCGCATCCGGGCCCTCCTTGACCGGGAACTTCACCCAGATCATGTCGCTCTCGACGTCGGCATATTCGACCTCGGCCTCGGCGAGCGCGGTGCGCTCGACCACCGACCACATGATCGGCTTGGAGCCGCGGTAGAGCTGGCCGCTTTTCGCGATCTTCATCAGTTCGCCGGCGATGCGGGCCTCGGCGTGGAAGGCCATCGTCGTGTAGGGGTTTTCGAAGTCGCCTTCGATGCCGAGGCGCTTGAACTCCTCGGTCTGGACCTTGATCCAGCCGGTGGCGAAGTCACGGCATTCCTGGCGGAATTCGTTGACCGGAACCTCGTCCTTGTTCTTGCCCTTCTCGCGGTACTTCTCCTCGATCTTCCACTCGATCGGCAGGCCGTGGCAGTCCCAGCCGGGCACGTAGTTGGCGTCATAGCCGCGCATCTGGAACGAGCGGTTGATGACGTCCTTGAGGATCTTGTTCAGCGCATGGCCGATGTGGATGTTGCCGTTGGCATAGGGCGGACCGTCGTGCAGGACGAACTTCTCGCGGCCGGCGGCGGAGGCGCGCAGCTTCTTGTAGAGGTCCATCTTCTGCCAGCGGGTCACCGTTTCCGGCTCCTTCTGCGGCAGGCCGGCGCGCATCGGGAAATCCGTCTGCGGCAGGTAGAGGGTGGAGGAATAGTCGATCTTCTCGGACGTGTCGTTCATGGCTCAAGCAATCGTTTCATCGCGCGATCTTTCGCGCAGGCGGGGAAGAATTGTCGGTGACGGCGCGGGCGCGTCGGAAACGCCCAAAAACCCGGACCTCCCGGCCTCGCTCAGAGCGCGCGGAAGGCCGGGCCACTAATTCGGGATATGACACAAAAGCTGTGTGGCGCCATGGTGGCGGTTGTTTATGTGTTTTTGGGCGAAAAAGAAAGAGGGGCGCGCCAGGAATAGCAGATCCCGGGCATGACCGCCGCCGGGCTGCCGCAGGCGGCTTCGGTGCGTCTCAGAACGCGATCTTCGCGTCGATGGCGCCGATCGGGCGCACGCCGGCGAGCAGGGCCCGCGCCTCCTCCTCGTCGCGCTTCATCTGCACGACCAGCGCTTCGAGGCCGTCGAACTTCAGCTCGTCGCGCAGGTGCTCGAAGAAGGACACGGTGCAGGTCTCGCCGTAGAGGTCGCCGGAGAAATCGAAGACGAAGGTCTCCAGCAGGGGCACGCCGTTGCTGTCCACCGTCGGGCGGCGGCCGAAGCTCGCCACGCCGTCGAACAGCGCGCCGTCGCCGCGGCGGAAGCGGACGGCATAGATGCCGTTGCGCAGCGGGACTTCCGGCGGCAGCTGCATGTTGGCCGTCGGGAAGCCGAGCGTGCGCCCCAGTTGCTTGCCGCCGATGACCTCGGCCTCGACGGTGTAGTGATAGCCGAGCAGGCCGGCGGCTTCCGTCACCGCGCCCTCGGCCAGCAGCGCGCGGATGCGGCTGGAGGAGATCACCTCGGCATTCTCGTCGCGATAGGCATCGACCAGGGTGACGCCGAAGCCGTTTTCATCGCCGGCGGCCATCAGGAAGGCCGGGCCGCCTTCCCTGCCCTTGCCGAAGTGGAAATCGAAGCCGGTGACGATGTGGCCGGCATGCAGCCATTCCATCAGCACCTGGCGGACGAAATCGCCGGCCGACATCTGCGAGAACTGCCGGTTGAAGGGGTATTCGATGACCGCGGCGAAGCCCATGCCCTCCAGGATGCGCGCCTTCAGCGGCGCCGGCGTCAGGCGGAAGACGGGATGATCGGGCTGGAAGACGGTGCGGGGATGCGGCTCGAACGTCAGCACGAGCGCGGGAACGCCGCGCGCCGCCGCGATGTCCAGCGCCCGCTGCAGGACCGACTGATGGCCGCGATGGACGCCGTCGAAATTGCCGATCGCGATGACGCCGCCGCGCAGGTGCTCGGGCAGCGGCTCCCTGGTCTCGTTGCGGTGAAATACGGCCATGGTTCGCTCGTCCGTTACTTGAGGCGCGGCATCCACCATTTGGGCGCCACCTTCTCCCGCGCAAGAAAATCGTCGAGGGCCGCCTCGTCGGTGCGGCCGTCGCGGACATATTCCTCGGCGTGAATGCCGCCGGAAACATAGAGCACGTCCAGCCCGAACGCTTCGGCGCCGCGCACGTCGGTCGGCATGCCGTCGCCGATGGCGATGACGCGCGACAGGTCGAAGCTGCCGCGCACCTCGCGCGCCTCTTCCAGCGTCTTCTCGTAGATCGGGCGATGCGGCTTGCCGGCGATCAGGGTCGAACCGCCCAGCTCGCCGTAGATCTTCGCCACCGCGCCCGCGCAGGGGATCAGCCGGTGCCCGCGCTCGACCACGAGATCCGGGTTGGCACAGATCAGCGGCAGGTGGCGCGACGCGAGCTTCTCCATCTCGGCCCGGTAGTCCTCCGGCGTCTCCTGCTCGTCGTTGCGCAGCCCGGCGAGCACGACGATGCCGGCGTCCTCGGCCGATACCGCCTCGACGCCCAGCCCGTCCAGCAGCGGCAGATCCTTTTCCGCGCCGATGAAATAGACCTTCTCCGGACCCGAGGCGATGAGCGCGCGCGTCACGTCGCCCGAGGTGACGATCCGGTCATAGGCTTCGTCCAGCACGCCGAGGCCGCGGATCTGCACCTTGACGCCCGGAAACGGCCGCGGGGAATTGGTGATCAGGACGACCGTCAGGCCGGCAGCGCGGGCCTGCGCCAGTGCCGCCGAGGCATCCGCGAAGGCCTCGACGCCGTTGTGCAGCACGCCCCAGACATCGCAGAGCACGACGTCGTAGCGATCGGCGATATCGC
This sequence comes from Hyphomicrobiales bacterium, assembly GCA_900469965.1. GTDB lineage: Bacteria > Pseudomonadota > Alphaproteobacteria > Rhizobiales > Rhizobiaceae > Mycoplana. The sequence goes on from UBZP01000005.1 coordinate 64,841, forward strand.
GGAAGGACTGAATGCGCTTGGCCATGCTTGTTTCCCGATCCAGATGAGCCCGGCTGACATCGCAAAGCTCGACCGAGAAAACAAGGGCCATGCGGCAAAAATGGCGATCAGACCAGCGAGAGCGCGCTCAGGGCGTAGCCGGCGACCGCGCTGATCATCAGCGTCCGGACGATGCCGAGCCGCAGGCGGAACAGCATCACGGCGGCCGCCGCGGTCAGCCCCAGCGCCCACAGGTCGATGGAGGCCGGATCGGGCCATACGAGCGACAGCGGCCCCGCCTCCAGCCGCCCCACCTGCCGGAAGACGACGTGCAGGCCGAACCAGACGGCAAGGTTCAGAATCACGCCCACGACGGCCGCCGAGATCGCCGCGAGGGCGCCGGAAAGGGCCGCGTTCGACCGAAGGCGTTCGACATAGGGCGCGCCGAGGAAGATCCAGAGGAAACAGGGCACGAAGGTGACCCAGGCGGTGAGGAACGCGCCGATCAGGCCGGCCGCCAGGGGATCGAGGCCGCCAGTATCGCGGAATGCCGCCAGGAAGCCGACGAAGGACAGCACCAGGACGAGCGGTCCCGGCGTCGTCTCGGCGAGCGCGAGCCCGTCCAGCATCTCGCCGGGCTTCAGCCATTGATAGGTCTCGACCGCCTGCTGGGCGACATAGGCGAGGACGGCATAGGCGCCGCCGAAGGTGACCACCGCCATCTTCGAGAAGAAGACGCCGATGGCCGCAAAGGCACCGGGGCCGTCCGGCAAGAGCGGCAGTAGGGCGAAGGGCATAAGCCAGAAGAGCGCGCCGACGGCGAGGATTACGATCGATCTGCCCAGCGTCCGCGGCCTGTCGGCAAAGCCCTCGCCGATCACGGAAGGCTTGTCGGGTGCATGCGCCTTGTGGCCTGCGGGCGGCTGCAGCCAGGCGGGCGACCGGCGAGCGACCACGTAGCCGGCGATGCCGGCGCCTGCGACCACGAGCGGGAACGGCAGTGTGAAGAAGAACAGGCAGACGAAGGCGAGCGCTGCCAGAAGGCGCGCGAACGACGTCTTCAGCGCACGGCTTGCGACCCGCACCAGCGCCTCCAGCACGATCGCCAGCACCGCCGCTTTCAGGCCAAAGAAGAGGCTCTGCAGCCAGTCGGTCCGCTGGAACAGGGCATAGGCGGCCGAGAGCGCGCAGATGACGACGAAGCCGGGAAGCACGAACAAGGTGCCGGCCACGATGCCGCCGCGCGTGCCATGCAGCAGCCAACCGACATAGGTCGCAAGCTGCTGCGCCTCCGGTCCCGGCAGGAGCATGCAGTAGTTCAGGGCATGCAGGAAGCGGCTCTCGGATATCCAGCGGCGTTCGTCGACCAGTTCCCGGTGCATCAGCGCGATCTGGCCGGCAGGCCCGCCGAAGCTGAGAAAGCCGATGCGGGCCCAGACGCCCAGCGCCTCGCGGAAGGCAGGATGCGGCGGCACCGCATCCTGCACCGTGTCTGCGATCAGGGGTTTATCCACGGCCGCCGGCATCCTTCCTGCGCGGTGTGTGGGACACCCAGTCGTGCTTCTCGTCCACCGCGTCCCGCGCCCATCGGTAGAGCGCGTCGTAGACGAGCATGCCTGCCTCAAGCTGTTCGAGATCGTCGGCATACATGCGGGAAAGCCCGAGCGAAACGGCCAGCAGGCCGGCCGCCTGCGGCTCGAGATCCGGCCTGTTGGTGTCCGCCCCGCGCACGATCCGGGCGACATGCTCCAGCGGCGGCAGCGCCAGGCCGAACGCCTGCACCATGACGTCGAAGGTGCACAGTTCGCCGCGATGGCTCCAGTGCACGCCCTCGATGTCGAACGGTGTGGCGCCGAAGCGCTCGGCGACCGCCGTCACCTCCGGCGGCGACACATAGAGAAACCGCGCCTCCGGATCGACGAAGCGACGGATCAGCCACGGGCAGGCGATGCGGTCGATCTTGGGGCGCGAGCGCGTGACCCAGAGCGTTCCGCCCGTCGCCTTTCGCTGCGGCAGGCTCGCCACGGGAACAAGCGGAAGCGCCGCTTCCTGCCAGGCGACGACGCCCCCTTCCAGGATTTCCGCCTGAATGCCGGCGCTGCGGAGCAGGGCCGCGACGCCTTCGCTGAGCTTCAGCCCCTTCTGGCAGGCCACGACGACCCAGCGGCCACGGTATTTCGGCGCCCAATCGTCCACGTCCGCGTGGCCTCTCCGGATTGCCGACGGGATGAGCGACGGCGTCGCATCGAAATCGTCATCGTCGCGCACGTCGACGATCACCGGAGCCTTCGGCGTGCCGATCAGTCGCGCAAGTTTTTCAGGGGAGATTGCATTGTAGGAAGCCATGATACGTCCCTCCATGAGGTGCAAAGGACGCGAAGTTCGGCATGGCGCCTCGTGGGGTATTCGCAAACCCCATGCCACCGTTAAACCGTTTCCGGACAATCAAGTCAATCGGTTCCAAATGGGAGATCTTTTTTTGAAGCCCTGTTCTTGACTCAATTCGGGCTCAAGCCTATCTCCGCCTTCGCTAGCACTCACCGACCACGAGTGCTAACACCAATCCATCGGACCGTTTCGCGGTTCGAGAATGTCATTCGATCGAGGGATTAGACAATGGCAACCACCAACTTCCGCCCGCTTCACGACCGCGTCGTCGTCCGTCGCGTTGAATCCGAAGAAAAGACCAAGGGCGGCATCATCATTCCCGATACCGCAAAGGAAAAGCCGCAGGAAGGCGAAATCGTCGCCGTCGGTTCCGGCGCGCGTGACGAGTCCGGCAAGGTCGTTCCGCTCGACGTCAAGGCCGGCGACCGCGTCCTGTTCGGCAAGTGGTCCGGCACCGAGGTCAAGATCAACGGCGAAGACCTTCTGATCATGAAGGAAGCCGACATCATGGGCATCATCGGCTGATCGCCGGTTTTCCAAGCCTATCCCGCAAATTCAAGCCGGCAGATCCGGCATTTCGAAACCAGGAGTTTTGAAAATGGCAGCCAAAGAAGTCAAGTTCGGCCGCACCGCGCGCGAAAAGATGCTGCGTGGCGTCGACATCCTCGCTGACGCAGTGAAGGTCACCCTCGGCCCCAAGGGCCGCAACGTCGTGATCGACAAGTCCTTCGGCGCTCCGCGCATCACCAAGGACGGCGTATCGGTCGCCAAGGAAATCGAGCTGGAAGACAAGTTCGAGAACATGGGCGCCCAGATGGTCCGCGAAGTCGCTTCGAAGACCAACGACGTCGCCGGTGACGGCACCACCACCGCAACCGTTCTGGCCCAGGCGATCGTTCGCGAAGGCGCCAAGGCCGTTGCCGCCGGCATGAACCCGATGGACCTGAAGCGCGGCATCGACCTCGCCGTCAAGGAAGTCGTCAAGGACCTCCAGGCCAAGGCCAAGAAGATCAACACCTCGGAAGAAGTCGCCCAGGTCGGCACGATCTCGGCCAACGGCGAGCGCCAGGTCGGCCTCGACATTGCCGAAGCCATGCAGAAGGTCGGCAACGAAGGCGTCATCACGGTTGAAGAAGCCAAGACCGCCGAGACCGAACTCGAAGTCGTCGAAGGCATGCAGTTCGACCGCGGCTACCTGTCGCCCTACTTCGTCACCAACCCGGAAAAGATGGTCGCCGACCTCGACGACGCCTACGTTCTCCTGCACGAGAAGAAGCTGTCGAACCTGCAGGCGATGCTGCCGGTCCTCGAAGCCGTCGTCCAGACCGGCAAGCCGCTGGTCATCGTCGCTGAAGACGTCGAAGGCGAAGCCCTTGCGACCCTCGTCGTCAACAAGCTGCGTGGCGGCCTGAAGATCGCCGCCGTCAAGGCTCCGGGCTTCGGCGACCGCCGCAAGGCCATGCTCGAAGACATCGCCATCCTGACGGGCGGCACGGTGATCTCCGAAGACCTCGGCATCAAGCTCGAGAACGTCACCCTCGACATGCTCGGCCGTGCCAAGAAGGTCTCCATCTCCAAGGAGAACACCACGATCGTCGACGGCGCAGGCCAGAAGAGCGAGATCGAAGGCCGCGTTGCCCAGATCAAGGCGCAGATCGAAGAGACCACCTCCGACTACGACCGCGAGAAGCTCCAGGAGCGCCTGGCCAAGCTCGCCGGCGGCGTTGCCGTCATCCGCGTCGGCGGCTCGACGGAAGTCGAAGTGAAGGAAAAGAAGGACCGCATCGACGACGCGCTCAACGCGACCCGCGCTGCCGTCCAGGAAGGCATCGTGCCCGGCGGCGGCGTCGCCCTGCTGCGCGCCTCCTCCCAGCTCAAGGTCAAGGGCGAGAACGCCGACCAGGAAGCCGGCATCAACATCGTTCGTCGCGCCCTGCAGGCTCCGGCCCGCCAGATCGCCGAGAACGCTGGTGACGAAGCCTCCATCGTCGTCGGCAAGATCCTCGAAGAGAAGGCCGACAACTACGGCTACAACGCCCAGACCGGCGAATATGGCGACATGATCGCCATGGGCATCGTCGACCCGGTCAAGGTCGTTCGCACCGCGCTGCAGGACGCAGCTTCGGTTGCCGGCCTGCTGGTCACCACCGAAGCCATGATCGCCGAGCTGCCGAAGAAGGACGCTCCGGCAATGCCGGGCGGCATGGGCGGCATGGGCATGGACGGCATGATGTAATCGGATTGCCATCCGGCTACAACCATACGGGGCGGCCTTCGGGCCGCCCTATTTTTTCGTCTACTCAGTTAGCAACTTCGAATTTACTTGATACATTCCATTTTTTTGATGCGACCCATTGCCGGTTGCAGGCAACGCGGTATAGATACCCCAAAAAAATCTAGATGGACTGGAAACGGGAGCAGGGTTCTGGACGCGCGGCGCCAAAGGTGCGTTTCGCGCTATCCGTGTATCCACAGACCCTTTGAAGTCAGCATAACGCATTAATTCAAGTTGTCGGCGCGACGAGGGATCGGGTTGGCTGCTGGCCAGTCATATCCCCGATCGTTTCGACAGCAGTGCCATCCGCATGCCGGCAAAGCCCGCAACTTTGCCGGCATGCTCATTGGGGGACGGTGCGCTTCCTGAGGGATGCGCTGGGGGTCGGGCGGCCGACTGGGGTTTAGTTTGTTCAAGATTGCAAAGTCCACTTACACGATGCCATTCCTTCCGGGATCGGTCGCCTTCGACCACTCGGACAACGAGTGCCTGTCGCAATACTGCGTGACCGAACGCTGGGCCGGGGACCTGTCCAACGGCCTCTTCCAGCTCGGCGAGCGGGCGGCCCGCCTGCACGGGCTGGAACAGCGCAGCTGCGGCCTGCTCAACCTCGTCCGCTGCTATACGCCGCAGGACCGCGCCCACGTGCTCGAACTGTTCGAGCAGGCGGCCACGGTCTCGTCGTCCTTCTGCTTCTCCACCACGGTGGAGGTCGCCGGCGCGCCGCGGCAGCCGGTCATGTGCGTCGGCGAATCGATGGGCCTGGAACAGCGCTACGCCGGCGCGATCGTCGGCGTCTTCATCTTTCCGCGCTTCCAGCTCGACAGTCCCGGCGCGGCCGTCCACCAGCAATAGAGCGGGGCCGACGGGCGATCCCGTGACGCTGACGCCGAGGTCCTGCCTCAGGCGACCTTCGAGGTCAGCGCAGCGCGATTGGCGTTTTCCATCGGCGCGGGCCGGCCGAGATAGTAGCCCTGCGCCTGGTCGCAGCCCTCGTGCAGCAGGATGCCGAGCTGCTCCCGCGTCTCGACGCCTTCGGCCAGGACCGGGATCGCCAGCGTCTGCCCGAGCGCGACGATCGCCCTCAGGATCGCCTTTGCCTGGGGATTGTCCTCCACCTCGACCATGAAGCTGCGGTCGAGCTTGATCTTGTCGAAGGGGAACGAACGCAGCGTTTCGAGCGACGAATAGCCGGTGCCGAAATCGTCGATGGCGATGGTCACGCCGAGCGCGCGGATCCGGCCCAGGGTGAGCAGCGCGCGTTCCTTGTCGCGGATGATCGTGGTCTCGGTGATCTCCAGTTCGAGCCGGTGCGGGGCAAGGCCGGTTTCCACCAGGATCCGCTGGACGAGGTCTGCGACATCGGCATTGGCCAGCTGGACCGGCGAAAGGTTGACCGCGATCTTGTAGGGTTCCTTCCAGCTTGCCGCCTCCCGGCAGGCCTCCCGCAACACCCATTCGCCGATCGGCAGGATCGCGCCGCACTCCTCGGCGATCGGGATGAATTCCATCGGCGAGACCATGCCGCGCTCGGGATGCTGCCAGCGCAGCAGCACCTCGTATCCCGTCACGAGACCGGTCTCGACCGCCTTCTGCACCTGGTAGTGCAGGCGGAACTCGTCGCGCTCGGCGGCAAGCCACAGGTCCCGTGCCAGCACGCGGCGGCTGCGGGCCGCCTCGTCCATCGAGACCTCGTAGAAGCAGACCGACTGGAGCAGCTCGTCCTTGGCGCGGTACATGGCGAGGTCGGCGTTGTTGAGCAGCGCCTCGAGATTGTCCGCGTCCTGCGGATAGATGGCGACGCCGAGGCTGGCGCCCGGCTTGATCTCGAGACCGTCGATCTCGATCTCCTCGTGGAAGCAGCGCTCCAGCCTCTGGATGAAGTCCTCGAGCTCGGCGATATCCTCGTAGCGCTTGCTGGCGGCGAACTCGTCGCCGCCGAAACGCGCCACCGTTTCCCCCGCCTCGAGACAGGCCTGCATGCGCTGCGCCAAAGTCGTCAGGACGAGGTCGCCGGCGGCATGGCCGCGGGTGTCGTTGACCTCCTTGAACTTGTCGAGGTCGATGCCGATCGCCGCGACCTTCGTGGACGAGCGCTGCGCATCCTCGATCGCGGCCGCCAGCGTATCGTTGAATTCCGCGCGGTTCGGCAGGCCGGTCAGGCTGTCGTGCCGGGCCATGTAGGCGATCTGCTCCTCGTTTCTGAGCCGCTCGGAGATGTCCTCGTAGGTGGCGACCCAGCCGCCGTCGGCAAGGGTGCGGTAGCGGACCTGCACGGAGGTGCCCGTCGACAGCTTCTCCACGATCGCCCCGCCGCCATCGGCGATGATCTGGCGATGGCGCGCGTAGAGCTCGGCCGCCAGCGGCAGCCAGGTGGCGGGCAGGCCGTGGCTCTCGGCCATGGCGCGGTCGATCAGCTCCCTGAACGTCGTGCCCGCATCCAGCCGCTCGACCGGAAGCCCGAGGATCTCGGCGCTGCGCCGGTTGGACAGCACCAGCCGCTCGTCGCGGTCGAACAGGAACAGGCCCTGCGATATGTTTTCCAGCGCCAGGTCGAGGTTGCGGCTCACCTCGGCGATGCGGTCCGCATCGGCCTTTTCCTTCGTGATGTCCTTGGTGATCTTGACATAGCCCAGCACGGTGCCGTCCGCGTCATGGATGGCATCGATGACGACATGGGCCAGGAAGCGGGTGCCGTCCTTGCGATAGCGCCATCCTTCCGCCTCGTGCTTTCCCTGCTCGCGGGCGATCTGCAGCGCCTGCTGCGGAATGCCCGCCCTGCGGTCCTCCTCGCTGTAGAAGCAGGAGAAGTGACGGCCGACGATCTCGTGGGCCTTGTAGCCCTTGCTGCGCTCGGCGCCGGCATTCCAGTTGGCGATGATGCCGTCCGCGTCGAGCATGTAGATCGCATAGTCCGACACCCCCTGCACGACGACTGCGAACTGGCGCATGCTCTCGTTCACCGCCGTCTCGGCCCGGCGGGCGAAAACGGCGGTCGTCAGCCCGGTGAAGAGAAGCGAGAAGGCGACGGTGGCGATCAGCGGCACCATCAGCGCGGGCGAGAGCGTCATGCTGTCGAAGGTCGCCACGGGTTCCGGCACGATGGTGACCGCGGCCATGCTGACGAAATGCAGCGTCACCACGCCGAGCGCCATCAGCGCGCCCGCGGCGATCCGCGCCCGCGCGCCATGGCGCTGTTGCAGGACGATGAGCGACAGGCAGCAGAAGGCGGCACCGGCGCCGAGCGAGACCGCAACCAGCGCCCGGTCCCATTCGATCCGGCCCGGCAACTGCATCGCCGCCATGCCGAGATAGTGCATGGTGGCAATGCCGGTGGCGACGACGAGCCCGCCGCCGGCGGCCGCGGCCATCCCCGGCAGGTAGGTCGCAATCGCCGCACCCGCGCTCGTCACCACGATCGCGACCGCGAGCGAGACCAGCGTCAGGTGCGCGCCGTAACCCGCCACCACGCCGGGATCGTAGGCGAGCATGGCGATGAAATGCGTCGCCCAGATGCCGAAGCCGCTCGCCACACCGGTCGCGCAGAGCCAGAGCGCGCGGGCGCGTCCGGTGGCGGAGCGGGCCTGCTGCAGCAGCGACACCGCGGCGTGACACGCAAGCAGGCAGATGATGGCAGCGAGAAGAACCAACCGCAGATCATGCTCCACGGTGATACAGGTGAGGATGCGCAACATTGAATTTCCGGTTGTCCTAGCGTTTGGGTGCACTCCGCTGGACAAAGCTGAAAAATGGATGAATCGGCGTCCGAATGCCGGAGGCGAGTCGTCGCATTCGTCGGAAAATACTTAACGAAAACCGAAGGTCAGGCAGACGGCGACGACGGCTGTGGTCGGCGTGGGCGGCCGCGGGCAGTCAGAGCGTCAGCGCCTTCAGGTCGGTCGCCGGATCCGACAGCGCCGCCCTGTCCGGCGTGCGCCCCTGCTCCAGCAGCTTCTTGCCGACGACATAGGCCTTGGCGTCGTTGACCGCGTCGACCGCGATGAAGCGGCCGTCGCGGAAGTACCAGACCGAGACGCTGCCTTCGCGCTGGCCGGGACGGACGAGCGTATCGTCATAGCCGGCGCAGAAGCCGGCGATCTGCAGCTTGACGTCGTACTGGTCGGACCAGAACCAGGGCTTGGGCACATAGGGATCGGTGCCGCCGGCGATGACGGCGGCGGCGGCCTCGGCCTGGTCGACAGCGTTCTGCACCGATTCCAGCCGCACCCGGCTGCCCTCGAAAGGAAGCACGGCGCAATCGCCCATGGCGAAGATCGCAGGATCGGAGGTGCGGGCATGCTCGTCGACGACGATGCCGCCTGCGACCTCCAGCCCCGCCTCGCGGGCGAGGCGATCGTTGGCGGCAACACCGATGCCGACGATGACGATGTCGGCCGGCAGCACGAAGCCGTCTGTGAGCTCGGCGCCGGTGACCCGGCCGTCCTCGCCGATCAGCCGGACGAGGCCGGTCTTCTCGCGGATGTCGACGCCGCGGGCGATATGGATCGCCTTCAGGATCGTGGCGGTCGCGGGCGAGGCGACGCGCTGCAGGATGCGGTCGGCCATCTCGATGACGGTGACGTGCAGCCCCCGGCCGCGAGCGACCGCGGCGGCCTCGAGCCCGATATAGCCGCCGCCGACGATCAGCGCCCGGCGGCCCTCGGTCATCTCCAGCCCGAGCCGGTCGGCGTCCAGATAGTCGCGCACGGTATAGACGCCCTTGAGGTCGCCGCCGATCTCCGCCGGCAGCCGGCGCGGGGCGGCACCCGTGGCAAGCGCCAGGTGCCCGTAGGAAAGCCGCGTGCCGTCGCCCAGGACGACTGCCTTGTTCTTCCGGTCGATCTCGGTGACCTCGGTCGACAGCCTGAGATCGACGTCGTTCTCCGGGTACCAGGTCTCGGGACGGAAATGCAGGCGGCCGAGATCGGCCTCGCCGAGCAGGTATTTCTTCGACAGCGGCGGGCGCTGGTAGGGCGGGCTCGCCTCGGCGCTGACGATCGTGATCGGTCGCGTGTCCTTCAGCGCCCGGAGCTTGGCGACCAGGGCAAAGGCGGCCTGGCCGCCGCCGACGACTACCAATCTTCCCGTCACGATGATGTTCCTGCCCTCGTTCTTTTGCCGGAACAGGTAGCGCGGCGGGACGGGCGGCGTCAACGCATCAACGCGCCGCCCGCTCGCGCCTTTGCGTCACGCCTCCGGGGCTTTGGCGGGAATGTCGATGCCCTTCTTTGAGGCCGGCCGGGCCATGCAGCGCTCCAGCCAGGCCATGACGGCGGGGAAGTCGGCGTAGCCGATCACCTCGCGGCCGCCATAGAAGACGTCGGCGCCGCGCACCCAGGGGAAGAGCGCGATATCGGCCACCGTATAGGTGTCGCCGACGATCCATTCGCGGTCCTTCAGCTGGGCTTCCATGACGCCGAGCAGCCGCTTCGCCTCGTCGCGGTAGCGCTCCATCGGATAGGAATTGTTGGCGACCTTCTCGGCGGCGAACTTGTAGAAGTGGCCGAACTGGCCGAGCATCGGCCCGATCCCGCCCATCTGGAACATGACCCAGCAGAGCGTCTCGTACTTCTTCGCCGGATCGGCGGGGACGAGCTTGCCGGTCTTCTCGGCGAGGTACCAGAGGATGGCGCCGGATTCGAACAGGCCGATCGGCTTTCCGTCCGGACCATGCGGGTCGATGATCGCCGGAATGCGGCCGTTCGGGTTCAGCGAAACGAACTCCGGCGTCTTCTGGTCGTTCGTGCCGAACTCGATGCGGTGCGGCTCGTAGGGCAGCCCGAGTTCCTCGAGCGCGATCGACACCTTCACGCCGTTCGGCGTCGGCAGGGAATAGAGCTGGATGATGTCGGGGTTTCTGGCGGGCCACTTCTTGGTGATCGGGAAGGCGGAAAGATCGGTCACGGACTGCTCCTGCAAGTTGGCGTCGCGCATAGATAGGACGCCGGGACGGAAGGTGAAAGGGGGTGGAAGGAGGTGGCGCCAGTGCTCCGCCGTCCCGCCGTCGCGCCGTTCGTCACCGTTCTGCCAATCAGGTCGGCCGATCCCCTTCTCCGCCGTCACACCGGCCTTGAGCCGGTGTCCAGCGGCGCCGCGTCCGCGGCGCCGGGAAATGCTCTTTTCGCGCAAGGACTTGCGCGGGCTGGATACCGGCTCGAGGCCGGTATGACGGAGGTTTTGGGAGCGACAACCGTCTCTCGGCCGGGGCGAGACCTCAGAGGGCGCCGCGCACCGCCGCGACGATCTCCCGGACGACGGGATCGCCATCGTGGCCGGGCTTGCGGGCGCGGACGAGGCAGGCCTCGGACTTCAGGATGACGCCGTCGGAGAGGATCTTCAGGTGATTGGCGTTGAGCGTCGAGCCGGTGGAGGTGATGTCGACGATGATGTCGGCGGAACCCGAGGCCGGCGCGCCCTCGGTCGCCCCCAGGCTCTCGACGATGCGGTAGAGCTGGATGCCGTGGTTGCCGGAGAAGAACTGCTGCGTCAGCCGCCAGTACTTGGTGGCGATCGTCAGCCGGCGGCCGTGGCGGGCGCGGAAATCGGCGGCGACGTCGCCGAGGTCGGCCATCGTCTCGACGTCGAGCCAGATCTCCGGCACGGCGACCACGACATCGGCATGGCCGAAGCCGAGCCGGGCGCAGAACTCCACCCGTTCGTCGGCCTGGGCCAGGCCCTCGCGCACCAGATCCTCGCCGGTGACGCCGAAATCGACGCTGCCGTTGCCGATCTCGCGCGAGATCTCGGAGGCCGAGAGAAAGGCGATCTCGATATCGTCGCGGCCCTCGACGCGGCCGCGATAGGAGCGGTCGTTGCCGACGGAGACGATGGTGTAGCCGGCGCGCTGGAAGATTGCCGAGGCGTCCTCCTTCATCCGGCCCTTGGAGGGAAGCGCGATGGTGACGGTCATGCGCGCGCTCCTTGTTCGATCGCCTGCTCGATGCGGTCGAGCCACAGCGAGAAGCCGACGGCGGGGATGCGCGTCTTCGCCCCGAGCAGCGTCATCAGCCGGTCGAAGCGGCCGCCGCCGGCGAGCACCGCCGGATCGTCGCCCGCCGTGATCTCGAAGACGAGGCCGGTATAGTAGTCGAGCGGGCGGCCGAAGGCGCTGCGATAGGCGATCGCGGCGGTGTCGACGCCGGCGGAGGCGAGCGCCTGCGCCCGCGCCTCGAATGCCGAAAGGGCCGCCTCGATCGCAAGCCCGTGGCCGCGGGCGAAATCATAGAGCGCCTGCGGCGCCTCGGACAAAGGCACCTCGATCGACAGGAAGGCGCGCAGCGTCTCAAGCGTGCCGGCGTCGAGGCGGGTGCTGGCGAGCTCCATCTTCTCGCGCAGGCGGCGGGCGATCTCGGCCGGGCTGCGGCTGGCATTGGTGGAATAGCCGGTCGCCTGCATCGTCTCGTCGATGTGGCTTTCGAGCTTCGCCGCGTCGTCGAGGATGCCGAGGATCGCCAGCCGCTCGACCTCGGCGCCGAACACGCCCTTCGAGGCCGGCTCGGAAAGCTCGGCCAAGAGGCCGCGCAGCCGATCCTGGTTGCCGAAGGCATGGATCAGCCGCTTCTGCCAGCCGCCGGGCAAGCCGCAGGCGGCGACGACCGCCTCGAACACCGACTGGTCGCCGAGCACCACCTTGAGCGTGCGGCCGGGCAGGCGGTTGGAAAGCACCTTGAGCGCGTCATGGACGGCGCGGGCATCGGCGCCAGCGACATCGCCCTCGCCCAGGTCCTCGATGCCGGCCTGGTAGAATTCGCTGCCGCCCTCGCGGCGCTGGCGGAACACCTCGCCGAGATAGGCATAGCGCCGCGGCGTGCCGGTGGCGCTCTCGATGTGGCGCAGGCAGACGGGAATGGTGAACTCTGGCCTGAGGCACAGGCTCTCGCCGGTCTCGCTCTCGGTCATGAAGATGCGCCGGCGCAGATCCTCGCCGGCCATGTCGAGGAAGGGCTCGGCCGGCTGGATCACCGGCGTGTCGACGCGCTCGGTGCCGAGGCCCGCGAAGTCGGCCAGAAGATCGGGCGCAAAGGCGGGGAGATTGATCAGCGGCATGGGAAAATGTCTCCGGGAATACCCCCTCCGCCCTGCCGGGCATCTCCCCCACGAGGGCCGGGAAGGGATGGGGCGGTAGATCGCACGAAGTGCGATGGCGCGATCCGCTCGCCCCTCATCTGCCTGCCGGCACCTTCTCCCCGCAAGCGGGGAGAAGGACGGGTGCCGTGCGCTCCCTGGTCCCCTCTCCCCGCTTGCGGGGAGAGGGTCAGGGTGAGGGGCAAATGCCGAATTTCGCAACAGGCGCGACGCCCCCCGCCGCCCTGCCGGGCATCTTCCCCACGAGCGGGGAGAAGGAATGCGGCGACGCCGCGGCCTGGCCCCTCACCCGTGTGGGACGCTAGGGTGGCGTTTGGGCAGTTCGAGGCCATCAGCCCCTGCCCGCCCGCTTGCGGTCGTCGGCCTGGTGGGCGAGGATCTCGCGGATGCGCTGGACCATGTCCTCCTCGGAGACGACGACCTGGGCGACGCGGGCCTCGCGCCAGGTGACGTTGTCCTCGATCTCGCCGGAGAGCCGCTTGCCCTCGATCAGGTCCTTGATCTGGACGACGCCGAGCGCCCGCTCGTCGCCGCCCTGGATGACGGCGATCGGGCAGCCGCGGCGGTCGGCATATTTCAGCTGGTTGCCGAACTTCTTCCAGTTGCCCTGGTACATCTCGGCGCGGATGCCGGCTGAGCGCAGCGCCTGGGTGAAGCGCTGGTAACGGCCCATGCTTTCGACGTCGCCGTCCATGACGGTGACGAGCACGGGGGCCACGACCTCGTCCTGGCCGAGCTTGCCGAGGTTCTTCAGGGCGGTCATCAGGCGCGAGACGCCAATCGAGAATCCGGTCGCCGGCACCGGCTGGCCCATGAAGCGCGAGACCAGTCCGTCATAGCGCCCGCCGCCGCCGACCGAGCCGAACACCACCTTCTCGCCCTTCTCGTTGACGACCTCGAACTGCAGCTCCGCCTCGAAGACGGGGCCGGTGTAGTATTCGAGGCCGCGGACGACGGAGGGGTCGATCTTGATGCGATCGCTCTCGTAGCCGGCCGAGGCGACGAGATGGCCGATCTGGTTCAGCTCGTCGACGCCTTCCGAACCGTTCGCCGTGCCGGCGACGAGCGCGGCAAGCCTGTCGGCGCTTTCGGCGTAGTCCTTGATGCCGACGAAGAAGAGGACCTTGTCGATCTGCCCGCCGCTCAGCCCCGCGCCCTTGGTGAAGTCGCCGCTCTCGTCCTTGCGGCCCTCGCCGAGCAGGAGCCGCACACCTTCGGGGCCGAACTTGTCGAGCTTGTCGATGGCGCGCAGCACCGTCAGGCGGCGGCCGGCGTTCTCCTCGCCGCCGAGGCCGATCGCCTCCATGACGCCGTCGAGGACCTTGCGGTTATTGACCCGGATCACGTAGTCGCCGCGCTTGATGCCCAGCGCTTCCATCGTGTCGGCCATCATCATGCACATCTCGGCGTCCGCCTGCACGCCGGCGGCACCGACGGTATCGGCGTCGAACTGCATGAACTGGCGGAAGCGGCCGGGGCCCGGCTTCTCGTTGCGGAAGACGTAGCCGGCGCGGTAGGTGCGGTAGGGAAGCTGGATCTCCTGGAAATTCTCGGCGACGTGGCGGGCGAGCGGCGCGGTCAGGTCGTAGCGCAGGCTCATCCACTGGTCGTCGTCGTCCTGCAGCGAGAAGACGCCCTCGTTCGGGCGGTCGGCGTCGGGCAGGAACTTGCCGAGCGCGTCGGTATATTCGAACAGCGGCGTCTCGACCGGATCGAAGCCGTAGCGCTCGTAGACCTCGCGGATCTTGCCCGTCATCTCCTCCACGGCGCGGATGTCGGCAGCCGTGCGGTCGACGAAGCCGCGCGGCAGGCGGGCCTTCAGTTTCTGCGGTTTCTTCTGCTTTTCGCTCATCGGGACGCCCGGAATTTCTGACAGGGATTTTCGGTCGCTTCCCTAGCGGATCGGGCCGGTTGCGGCAAGGGCGGCGGTGGCCGCGGGCACGGCAATCGCAGTAGGGTTCCGGCCTGCCGACCGGCCCGCCCTCCTCTCCCGCGGGTCGTCGTCGAAAGCAGGTTCCTGCCGCAACGGGCGAACGGGCCCTTTTCAACGGCGCCCCGACACCCTAGGTTCAGGTGATGAGACGGCTTTTCCTCCTCCTTGCCATGCTTGCCGCGATGGTGTCCGGCTGGACGCCGGCGCTGGCGGCGACGCAGCAGGCCGGGATGGCCGGCATGCACGCTGACCATGGCCCCGCACCACAGGCCGCCGGCCATCACGGCGACGGCCACTACCGCGGCCATGGGGACGATCGGCACGCCGATGCGGAGCAGGCCGCGCAATCCCCCGGCGGAGAGCATCCCGTCGGCCAAAGGCACGGTGCCCAGCATCCGCTCCTCTGTTCGGCCTGCTTCGCCGTCGTCGCGGAAAGCGAGGCCCTGCCTTCGACCTTCGCCAAGGCCGGCGCCACGGCGCTGCCCGTCAGCATCTTTTGCGGCGGCGAGGTCCTGCCGCCGGTGCCTCCGCCCCGTCCCGTCCGCAGCTGAATTTTCGTCACGCCGCGGGGCAGCCGCTCCGCGAACCGAAAGTCCATCTTGAAGGACAAGACATGTTGAGAAAATCCATCGCGCCGGCCATCGCGCTCGCGCTTCTTTTCGCTCATCCCGCACTGTCGCAGGATCATTCCGACCATGGCGGCATGGAGATGGCCGCGCCGAAGGGCGACCAGGGGCCGTCCAGCAAGGCATTCGCCGAATCGAACGCCCGCATGCACGCCGGCATGGACATCGACTTCAGCGGCAATGCCGACGTCGATTTCGTCCGAGGCATGATCGCCCATCACCAGGGCGCGATCGACATGGCCCGGATCGAACTGGAGTACGGCAAGGACCCCGAGCTGCGCAAGCTCGCCGAGGAGATCATCCGCGCCCAGGAAGGCGAGATCGCCATGATGAAGGCCTGGCTGGAGAAGAACGCCAAGTAGCCGATACGGCTTGACATGGATGGGCCCGGCGTTCCGCTGCCGGGCCTGTCCCCTGCCCGTCGGGCCTGCTATTTCGCAGGCTGCGCGCCGGTTGCGACGGAGGCCTCCAGCAGAGAGGCCGCGATCACCTTGGCCAGCATCATGCTGTGCTGGCGAATTTCAGTATTGTTTCCGATGCGCGCGGACCTGATAAGGTTAAATCCCTCGCGAAGGACTATTTCCTCAGCCTTGCTGCAGGCCCACATCTCGATCTTCTGGCCGTTCTGCGTCATCTATCCCCCGTCGGCTAAATCATTTAGCACCGCAGGACACGTCCCAGGTCGAAAACGCAATATAGGCCCAGATGAAATCAGTCTTTCCAAACGCCCCGCAACCCAGACGATACATGATTCTCTAAAAAACACAGCCCGAAAGTATGGGCCGGTTGCGGCGGCGCAATCCTCGCACAAGCTACCGCTACGGGCGTTTCAGGGCGTGCAACAGTTCAGGGATGCTTCGGGGGCGGTCAGGAGGCTGCGGTGGCGGTGAAGCGACGATCCAGGGCGCGACGCATCGTCTCCACCTCCGGTTGGCAGAAGCAGCCCTCGAGATGGTCGTTGACCAGGCCCATCGCCTGCATGAAGGCATAGACGGTGGTCGGCCCGACGAAGGTCCAGCCGCGCTTCTTCAAATCCTTGGAGATCCGCGTCGAGGCGGGCGTGCTCGGATTGGCCATCAGCGTCTCGTAGTCCATCACGCCCGGCCGCTCGCCGGCCGGCGGCTCGTGGCTCCAGAAATAGCGGGCGAGCGAACCGAACTCGGCCCGCATCTCCTGCGCGCGGCGGGCGTTGTTGATCGTGGAGACGATCTTGCCGCGGTGGCGGACGATGCCGGGATCGGCGAGGCAGCGGGCGATGTCGTCGTCGCCGAAGGCCGCGACCCGGTCGTAATCGAAGCCGGCGAAGGCTGCGCGGAAGTTCTCGCGCTTGCGCAGGATCGTCAGCCAGGAGAGGCCGGACTGGAAGCCTTCCAGGCAGATCTTCTCGAACAGGCGGAAATCGTCGGTGACGGGACGACCCCATTCGTCATCGTGGTAGCGGCGGTAGTCCTCCAGGTTGCCGTGCCAGGCGCAGCGCTGCCGCCCGTCGTCGCCGACGATGATCCCGCGTGCCGTCATTTTGCCCGTCCTTCCGTTTCCTCTTTGTTCGCGTTTACCACTCATCAACCAGATTCGGAAAGCCGGCAATAACCCTACCCGGAGGTTTCCGGCTTCGGTCGCCTTTTAATGAACGGGAATTTACCTTTCGCTTTCCCCGCGGTGCGAGCATCGCGGCAGAGGCGGCGCTTCGGCGCCCGCTCCGTTCGACGTCCGCCGCCCGCCGGGGCGGTGCGTCATCCTGTCCGGCGAAAAGTTTGAGAGTACGCCCGATGCTGAAGAAATCGCTATTGCTTGCCGCAAGCCTCGTCCTCGCAGGTCCGCCCGCCTGGGCGGACGATCGCTATGCGACCCGCCCGCCCGTCATCGTCAGCCCCGACCTGACGGCCCCCTGGGTCATGCAACTGACCGGACAGGGGGTGAGCCCCGCTGTCTCGTCGCGCCGCATCGTCACCCGCCAGCAGGCGCAGCAGCGCCGCGTGCTCCGGCAGCGCAACCCCGACGGCGTCCAGCTTGCGGCGGTGACCGGCGCGGCGCGGCCGGTGCAGACGCAGATGGACCCGATGTTCCTGCCGCAGATCGTCGACTACGAGACGACCCACAAGGCCGGCACGATCGTGATCGACACCAACAACCGCTTCCTCTACCTCGTGCTCGGCGACGGCAAGGCGCGGCGCTACGGCGTCGGCGTCGGCAAGCCGGGCTTCGAGTGGGCGGGCACGCACAAGGTCACCTCCAAGCGGGAATGGCCGAGCTGGACGCCGCCGAAAGAGATGATCGCCCGCGAGGCCGCCAAGGGCCACTACCTGCCGGCCTTCATGGAGGGCGGGCCGGAGAACCCGCTCGGCTCGCGCGCCATGTATCTCGGATCCACGCTCTACCGCATCCACGGCACCAACGCGCCCTGGACGATCGGCTACGCCGTCTCGTCGGGCTGCATCCGTATGCGCAACGAGGACGTGATCGATCTCTACGAGCGGGTCGAGGTCGGCACCAAGGTCATCGTCATCTGAGCACCGACGGCCGGCGTCGGGCACGTCGGCCGGCGCCTTTCACGCCTTCACGGTCCGGGCCGGCGGTCCTGCGGCCGGACTGTGCGCGTTGCGCAACACCTGCGCTAATATTAGCGCCTCATTGCCTTCACAATCGGCCTTTACGGCGCCCCGCCGCTTGAAACGCGACGGGAGTTCGCTAGCGTTTCGGGGATATGCGACAAAGAGGAAGACAGGAAATGAGGAAACTCGTTCACGCGCTGCTGGCCGGAGGCATCGTCCTTGCGACCGCGCTGCCGGCAGCCACGGCGAACGCTTTCGTGCCGGCAGCAGGTGCTGCGCCGGGCACGGCATCGACCGACGTCATCACCATTGCCCAGCAGAAGCCGGTGCCGCAGAAGTACCAGCGCCGCGTGGTCCGCCTGACGACGGACGAGCGGCCGGGCACGATCATCGTCGACACCAACAACAAGTTCCTCTACCTGGTGGAAGGCAAGAACCGCGCGATCCGCTACGGCATCGGCGTCGGGCGCGAAGGCTTCGGCTGGTCCGGCGTCGTCAAGGTCGGCCGCAAGGCCGAGTGGCCGGGGTGGACGCCGCCGCCGGAAATGGTCATCCGCGAACGCAAGAAGGGCCGGATCCTGCCCGCCTACATGGAGGGCGGCATCAACAATCCGCTCGGTGCGCGTGCACTCTACCTCTACAACAAGGCCGGGCACGACACCGCCTTCCGCATCCACGGCACCAACGAGCCCTGGTCGATCGGGCTGAACATGTCCTCCGGCTGCATCCGGATGATGAACAAGGACGTCGAGCATCTCTACGCCCGCGCCGATGTCGGCGCCAAGGTGATCGTCGTCGGCCCCGGCGGACGCCAGGGCAAGGTCAGCTTCGACGACCGCGGCGTCGACGTGCTGCGCACGCTGTTCGGCAGCTTCGGCGGATAACGGGCCGCAACGGCATCCCGACGATCACAGGCCACGCGGCTCCGAGCCGGCGTGGCCTGTCGCGTTTTCGCGGGCGGGACGCGGGTCCGGCCGACAGCCATCGGCCCTCGTCTCACGCCGCCTTGCTGAAGGCGCGGCCGCCCTTGCCGAGATAGGCGTCGAAGGCGGAGGCGGCTATGCGCACGACGAAGCGGTGGTGCTCGTCGACGCTCAGGGTGGCGCCGTCGATTGCGATCAGGCCGTCGCGCCGGAGCGCTGCGAGCGTCGGATTGTCCGAAAGGAGCGGCGTTGCGGAAAAGCCGTGCCGTTTCGCCACCGCCTCGACGTCGACGCTGAAGTCGCACATCACCCGTTCGATGAGTTCGGCCCGCAACCTGTCCTCCGCGGTCAGGGCGTATCCCTTCGCCGCGGCAAGCTGGCCCTGCCCGATGCGCTCGGCATACTGGCCGAGCGGCACCGCGTTCTGGATGTAGCCCTCCGCAAACTTGCCGATCGCAGACGCGCCGAGCCCGATCAGCGTGCGACATTCGTCGGTGGTGTAGCCCTGGAAATTGCGATGCAGGCGGCCGGTGCGCGCGGCGATGCAGAGATCGTCGTCCGGCAGGGCGAAATGGTCGAGGCCGATCCGCTCGTAGCCGGCGGCCACCAGCGTCTGCGCGATCGCCTCGGCCTGCTCGTTGCGCTGATGCGCATCGGGAAGGGCGTTCTCGTCGATCATCCGCTGGTGCTTCTTGAAGTCGGGCACATGGGCATAGCCGAAGACGGCCAGGCGGTCCGGCCGCAGCGCCACGGCCGCTTCCACCGTCTCGACGCAGGATGTGACGGTCTGGTGCGGCAGGCCGTAGATGAGGTCGAAGCTCAGCGCGGAAATGCCCGCCTGCCGCAGTCGCTCGACGGCGAGCGCGGTGCACTCGACGCTCTGGATGCGGTTGATCGCCTTCTGCACGACCGGATCGAAGCTCTGGACGCCGAGGCTCGCGCGGGTGACGCCGGCGGCGCCGAGGGCGGCGGCCATCTCCGCGGTCAGGGTGCGCGGGTCGATCTCGACTGCGACGTTGACCTTTTCGGCAAAGCCGAGCCGGTCCCGCAGGGCGTCCATCAGGCCCGTGAACTCGGCCGGCTGCATGATCGTCGGCGTGCCGCCGCCGAAATGGATCTCGCCGACGTCGAGCGGGCCGCCGCGCGCCGAAGCGACCAGTTCGGCCTCCCGGTGCAGCAGAGCCACATAGTCGATGATCGGCTGGTCATGGCGGGTGATCGTGGTGTGACAGCCGCAATACCAGCACATGGCGCGACAGAAGGGCACATGCAGATAGAGGGAGGTCCGCTCGCCCTTCGGTATCGCGCCGATCCATCCGCCATAGAGCCCGACATCGTCGAGCGGGCCGAAATGGGGGGCGGTCGGATAGCTGGTGTAGCGGGGCAGACGGGCCTCGCCGTATTTCGCCATGATGGCCTGGGACATCGGTCTTGCTTCCGTTCGTTCTGATCCGGAAGCGACCCTAGGAGGCTCCGCAGGGGCCGTCTTTGACGAATCTCAAACGGGCGGGCGCGTCGACGATCCCGAACGGGCGATGCACGGAGGCCGCCGGCGCTGGTCCGGCGGCCCCCGTTTCCAATGGTCCTCTCTGTCAGGCCAGGATGAAATCGCTGGTCGAGAGCGAGGTCACCTTGCTGAGGGTCGCGACCAGCACGCCGTCGGCTTCGTTGCCGGTGCCGTCGGCGTCGTACCAGAGGCGGCCGTTGTCCTTCTCGAAGAAGAACTGCGGCGCCGCGCCGGTGGCCTTCAGATCATTGCCCGAATAGAGCGCCAGCTTGGAGAAGCCGAAGACGGCCTTGCTGACGACGAGCTTGTCCTCGCCGCGCTTGAAATCGGTGATCTGGTCGCCGGAGCCGATGGCCTCGGCGGTGGCGTAGATGAACTGGTCGGCGCCCGTGCCACCGGTCAGGAGGTCGCCCTCGCCGCCGCCTTCCAGCTTGTCGTTGCCGGAACGGCCGTCCAGCTTGTCGTCGCCGAGCCCGCCCTTGAGCACGTTGGCGGCGCTGCTGCCGAGGATCGTGTCGTCATTGTCGCGGCCGCTGACGTTCTCGATGCCGGACAAGGAAAGGCCCGAGGCGACGCCGCCGTTCCTGGCGTTGTTCTGCAGGTCGACGATCACGGCATGATCGGAGACGATGTTGAACTCGAGCGTGTCGACGCCGCTCCCGCCGGAGAAGAAGTCCGTTCCGGTCTCGTCGGTGTAGCGGACGAAGTGGTCGTTGCCGGCGTCGCCGTAGAGCTTGTCGTTGCCGGTGTCGTCGACGAGGTAGTCGTTGCCGCTGCCACCCTTCAGCGTGTCGTTGCCCGCGCCGCCGTTCAGGTAGTCGATCTGCTGGCCGCCGGTGACGGTGTCGCGACCGCGGCCGCCCAGGTAGTCCAGCGCTTCCATGCCGTTGAAGGAGGTGGTGGCGTTGACCTTCACCGTACCGGTGCTGAAGGCGAAGTTGACGTCGAAGCTCTCCTCCTTGAAGTCGACGACGACACGGTCGGCGCCGGAGCCGCCGGCGGCGTAGTCGCCGACGTTCATGTAGATCATGTCGTTGCCGGCATCGCCGTAGAGGCTGTCGCGGTCGCTGTCCTTGATGCCGCCGCTGCCGTAAATCGTGTCGTTGCCGTCGCCGCCATAGATCTTGTCGGCACCGTACCAGCCGGTCAGTTCGTCGGCGCCGCCGAGGCCCTTGAGCGTGTCGTTGCCGGCCATGCCATTGATGTAGTCGTCGAGCTTGCCGGCCGTCAGCGTGTCGTGGCCCTGGCCGGACGAGATGTGGACGCGCTCGAAGTTCTTCGCCTTTACGTCGCCGTTGACGAGCGTGGCGTTGGAGGACAGCGTGAACGACAGGTTGGCCCTGCTGTCGTAACGGTTGACCCAGAGCGTGTCGATGCCCGAACCGCCGTCGGTGCTGTAGCGCCCGGCCGTCGAGCCGCCCGCATTGTTGACGGTCACGGTGTCGTCGCCGGCGCCGCCGAGCATGGTGGTGAGCGCGGTGCCGTATTCGGTGTCGGCGGAGAGGTAGTCGTCGTCACTGCCGCCGTCGAGCAGGTTGGTGCCGCCGCCGGAATCGATGAGGCGGTCGTCGCCTGAGCCGCCCTTGACGGTGTCGTTGCCGGAGGTCGAATAGAACTGGTCGTTGCCCTTGCCGCCGGTCATCCGGTTGTTGCCGCTGCCGGCGTCGAAGTCCACATGGCTGAGGCTTCCGGCCGACAGGACGTCGTTGCCGCTGCCCGTTTCGATGGTGAAGCTCTCGCCGCTGGTGATCACCGTGCCGTCCGAGAGCTTGGCCGTGCTGCCGGAGATGCTGAAGGTCAGGTTGCTCTTGCTGTCGGAACGGTCGATCCAGACCGTATCGAAGCCGCTGCCGCCCCGGATCGTGTCCTTGCCGCCGCTGCCGACGATCAGAAGGTCGTTGCCGTCGCCGCCGTCGAGCACGTCGATGCCGAGGCCGCCGTCCAGGTGATCGTTGCCGCCTTGGCCGCTCAGCGTGTCATTGCCCGAGAACCCCGACAGCGTGTCGCTGCCCGAATAGCCGGTGATCTTCTCGTTCTTTTCCGTGCCGCTGATCGAATAGGCCTCGAAATTGACGATCGTGGTGCCGTTCGAAAGCGTCTGCTTCGTCGAGGACGCCTTGGCGGTGAAGGTGCCGGTGAGGCCGGAGAGCGTCAGCGTGTCCGTCCCGGTGCCGCCGTCGAGCACATCCTTGCCGTCGCCGGCCCAGCTCTCCATGCTGTGGCGGATGGCGTCGTTGCCCGAGCCGCCGCGGACGGTATCGCTGTCGCTCTCACCGGCGAGGCTGTCGTTTCCCGTGCCACCGTCGATGATGTCGCGGCCGCTGCCGCCCTGGACCGTGTCGTTGCCGGTGTCGCCGTTGATGCGGTCGTTGCCGGCATGGCCGTACATGGTGTCATCGCTGCCGCCACCGGACATCGTATCGTTGCCGGCGTCGCCGGCGACGTAGTCGCGGCCGTAGCCGCCGGAGATGTAGTCGTCCCCGTCCAGGCCCATCAGCGAATCGCTGCCGTTGCCGCCGTAGAGCTTGTCGTTGCCGGCGCCGGCGTCGATCCAGTCGTCGCCGATCTCGCCCTTCAGGGTGTCGTTGCCGGCGCCGCCGACGAACCAGTCCTTCCAGCGGCCGCCGAGAAAGGTGTCGGCGTGGTTGCTGCCGGTCAGGTTGAAGCGCTCGACATTGACGATGCTCGCGCCGAGCAGCGACTTCGCCTTGGCCGGGTCGAAGGCCGTGAACGAGACGCCCTTGCTCGAGGCGGAGAAATTGATGCCGAGCTCGTCGAAGCCGAGGCCGCCGTCGATCCTGTCGCCTGAAAGGGACGGCACATCGAGATTGGAGATGTAGTCGTCGCCGGTGCCGGCATTGATCGTATCGGCGCCGAGGCCGCCGTTCAGGTAGTCCCGTCCCGAGCCGGTGCTCAGCGTGTTCTTGCCGGCGTCGCCGATGGCGCTCTGCGCACCGACGCCGGGGATCGTGTAGCTTGCGGCGAGCGGATCGAGCGCGAGCGCAACGTCCAGCGGCGCAATGACTTTCAATTTGTTGCTCATGGGCTTCCTCGATAGCTAGGGTTGCAGCGCCGTCATGACGCTCGCCCACTGCTAGACAACCGCGCAGCCGCCGGTTGTTCCTGCGGGAACAGGCTCGCCTGGTCGAGTTGCGAGGCTTCTCACCCGTCCCGGTCGCAGAAGCCGCCGGACTGTCCCGGCGGCTTCCCTTGTCGGACGCCTTGTTCCCGCTCAGATCAGGAGGAAGTCGCTGGTGGAGAGCGAGGTGACGTTGTCGAGGGTCGCGACCAGCACGCCGTCGGCCTCGTTGCCGGTGCCGTCGGCGTCGTACCAGAGCCGGCCGTTGTCCTTTTCGAAGAAGAACTGCGCCGCCGAGCCGGTCGACTTCAGATCGTTGCCGGAATAGAGCGCCAGCTTGGAGAAGCCGAAGACGTACTTGTCGATGACGAGCTTGTCCTCGCCGCGCTTGAAGTCGGTGATCAGGTCGCCCGAACCGACCGCCTCGCCGCTGGCGTAGATGAACTGGTCCGCCCCGGAGCCGCCGGTCAGCGTGTCGCCGTGGCCGCCGCCTTCCAGCTTGTCGTTGCCGGCGCGGCCGTCCAGCTTGTCGTCGCCGAGCCCACCCTTGAACACGTTGACGGAGCTGTTGCCGTAGATCGTGTCGTCGCTGGTGCGGCCGATGACGTTCTCGATGCTGGACAGCGAGAGGCCCGAGGCGACGCCGCCGTTCCTGGCGCTGTTCTGCAGGTCGAGGATCACCGACTGGTCGGAGACGATGTTGAACTCGAGCGTGTCGACGCCGCTGCCGCCGGAGAAATAGTCCTTTCCGGTCTCGTCGGTGAAGCGGACGAACTCGTCGTTGCCGCTGTCGCCGTACAGCTTGTCGTTGCCCTTGCCGTCGATGAGGTAGTCGTTGCCGTTGCCGCCCTTGAGCGTGTCGTTGCCGAGCGCGCCGTCGAGATAGTCCTCATTGGTGCTGGCGGTCACCACGTCACTGCCGGTGCTGCCCAGGTAGTCGATCGCCTCCATGCCGGTGAAGGACGTGTTCGCATTGACCTTGACCAGGCCGGTGCTGAAGACGAAGGAGGCGTTGAAGGTTTCGTCGGAGAAATCGATGTAGACGCGGTCGGCGCCGGAGCCGCCGTTGGCATAGTCGCCGGCGTTCATGTTGAGGATGTCGTTGCCGTTTTCGCCGTAGAGCCTGTCGGCGCTGGTATCCTTGATGCCGCCGGCGCCCCAGAGTTCGTCGTTGCCGTCGCCGCCGTAGAGCTTGTCGCTGCCGTACCAGCCGGTCAGCTCGTCGTTGCCGCCGAGGCCCTTGAGCGTGTCGTTGCCGGCCATGCCGTTGAGGTAGTCGTCGAGCTTGCCGGCCGTCAGCGTGTCGTGGCCCTGGCCGGTCGAGAGGTGGACGCGCTCGAAGTTCTTCGCCGTGACGTCGCCGTTGACCATCGTCGCGTTGGTCGAGAGCGTGAAGGAGAGGTTCTTGGTGCTGTCGTAGCGGTTGATCCAGAGCGTGTCGGTGCCGGTGCCGCCGTCGGCGATGAAGCGCCCCGCCGTCGAACCGCTGGCGTTGTTGACGGTGACCACGTCGTCGCCGGCGCCGCCGATCATCGTCGTCAGACCGGTGCCGGAGCGGGCGTCGGCGGAGACGTAGTCGTTGCCGTTGCCGCCATCGAGCCGGTTGGCGCCGCCGCCGTCGACGATGCGGTCGTTGCCGTCGCCGCCGGTGACTTTGTCGTTGCCGGTGGTGGAGTAGAACTGGTCGTCGCCCTTGCCGCCGGTCATGGTGTTGTTGCCGCTGCCGGCATCGAAATCGACGTGATCCAGGGTCCCGGCCGACAGGACGTCGTGGCCGCTGCCGGTCTCGATGGTGAAGCTCTCGCCGCTGGTGATCACCGTTCCGTCCGAGAGCTTGGCCGTCGTGCCGGAGACGCTGAAGGTGAGGTTCGCGGTGCTGTCGGAGCGGTAGATCCAGACCGTATCGTAGCCGCTGCCGCCCTTGATCGTGTCCTTGCCGCCGCTGCCGGCGATCAGAAGATCGTTGCCGTCGCCGCCGTCGAGAACGTCGATGCCGAGGCCGCCGTCGAGATGGTCGTTGCCGCCGAGGCCGGTCAGCGTGTCGTTGCCGGACATGCCCGACAGCGTGTCGTTGCCCGTATAGCCGGTGATCTTCTCGCTGCCCTCCGAGCCGCTGATCGTATAGACCTCGAAGTTGACGATCGTCGTTCCGTCCGCAAGCGTCTGCTTCGTCGAGGATGCCTTGGCGGTGAAGGTGCCGGTGAGGCCGGAGAGGGTCAGCGAATCCGTGCCGGTGCCGCCGTCGAGGGTGTCCTTGCCGTCGCCCGCCCAGCTCTCGAGGCTGTGGCGGATGATGTCGTTGCCCGAACCGCCGAGAACGGTATCTTCGTCGGCGTCGCCCGAGAGAATGTCGTTGCCGGTGCCGCCGTCGATGTAGTCGCGACCGCTGCCGCCCTGGACCGTGTCGTCACCGCTGTCGCCGTAGACCTTGTCGTTGCCCGTGTGACTGTAGAGGTAGTCGTCGTTGGCCCCGCCGGCGAGCGTGTCGTCGCCCTCGTCCGCCGAAAGCCAGTCTCTCCCGTAGCCGCCGGACATGTAGTCGTTGCCGGCACCGCCGAGCAGCGAATCGTCGCCGTTGCCGCCATAGAGCTTGTCGTTGCCGTTCTCGCCTTCCACCCAGTCCTTGCCGATGCCGCCGTTCAGGGTGTCGTTGCCGTCGCCGCCCTCGAACCAGTCGTCCCAGCGCCCGCCGGTGAAGGTGTCGGCAAAGCTGCTGCCGTCCAGCCGGAAGCTTTCGACATTGACGATCGTCGCGCCGAGCACGGACTTGGAGACGATGGGATCGAAGGCGGTGAAGGAGACGCCCTTGGTGGAGGCGCCGAAATCGATCGCCAGCTCGTCGAAGCCGAGGCCGCCGTCGATCCGGTCGCCGGTTAGCTCGGCCGCGCTCAGGTTGCGGATCTCGTCGTCGCCCGTCCCGGCATTGATGGTATCGCCGCCGAGGCCGCCGGTGATGGTGTCGTTGCCGGAGCCGGTGCTCAGCGTGTTCTTGCCGGCATCGCCGGTGGCCGTCTGCTCGCCGACGCCAGGGATCGTATAGCTCGCCGCGAGCGGATCGAGCGCGAACGCCGGCTGCAACGGCGCGATGACTTTCAGTTTCTTGCTCATGGGCTTCCTCGACAGTTAAGGTTGCAGCGCCTCTTCGGCGCACGCCCATTGCTAGACAAGCGCGCAGCCGCCGGTTGTTCCTGCGGGAACAGGCCGAACGGGCCGGTTTCCCTTCTTATCTTGCGGCGCGACTTGGCAAATCATATCAACAGGTTCACGCTGCAGATCGGTGCCGAGGCACGGACGGGGCGACCGGCGGGACGGGAAGGCAAGGGGCACAGGATGAGCGCGAAGGACTTCCCGGTTTCACCGGAGAACAGGGTGTGGCGCGGATCGCTGCGCACGCTGCTCGCCTGCGTCATGGTCGCCCTGCTGCTCGCCGTCTCCGGCGTCCTGATCGCGATCGACTTCAATCGCGCCCGCAACGCCGCCTTCGCGGCGGCCGAGGACCATATGCGCGGCTTCGAGGAGCGGCTGGTCACCCGGATGCAGAGCCTGTCCGGCGATACCTCCGGCCTGGTCAACCTGATCGTCTCGATCGCCAATTCGTTCCTCGCCGAGGCGGACGAACGCGTCGCCGACAAGGTGACGATCCTGCGGGCGGCGCTCGCCCGCTCCCCGCAGATCGACGGCGTCTATGCCGGCTATCCCGACGGCAGCTTCTTCCACGCCGTCAACCTCGCCTCGACCGACTGGCGGACCGCCCTGAACGCGCCGCCCAATGCCACCATGGCGGTGCGGATCCTCAACCCGAACGACGGCGCGCCGATCGAGCATGTGCTGTTCTACGATACCGCCGGCAAGCAACTGCTGCGGCGGACGGTCACCGGATGGGACTACGACCCGCGGCAACGCCCGTGGTACCGGGCGGCGGCCGGGGGGAGCGGACCGGTCGCCACCGGGCCCTACACCATGGCGACGACGAAGACGCTCGGCATGACCATCTCCCAGGCGCACAAGGGCAATCGCGACATCGTCATCGGCGCCGACGTGGTCCTCGATCACGTCACCCGCTTCATAGCCAGCGAACGCCTGACGCCGAGTGCGGTCGCCTTCGTCGTCGATGCGCAGAAGAAGCCGCTGATCCATTCCGACCGCCGGCTGATGATGGCGATCGCCGCCTCCAAGAGCGAGCGCGACTTCGACCCGGCGGCCCTGCGGGACCCGCTGTTGGAGGCGATCAAGGCCAAGCCGCCGTCCCTCGACACGATGGGGATCGTCGAGGCGGACGGCCGGCGCTGGGTCGTGCTGGGCTCGGAGGTCGACAGCGCCATTCTCTTTCCCGGCCACATCGCCGTCATCGCCGCCCCGGTGGACGAACTGATGGCGCCGGCGATCCGCGGCCTCTACCAGGGGCTCGCCATCTCGGGCGCGGTCGTCGTGCTCGCCATTCTCGGCGCGCTTCTTCTGGCGCACCTCGTCACCAAGTCGCTGCATCAGCTCACCGACAGCGCCAACCGGCTGCAGGACCTCGATTTCCGCACCCCGATCGAGGTGCCGACGCGAGTCAGCGAGATCGCCACGCTCGGCGGCGCGATGAACCGGGCGCGCGACGCGATCTTCACCTTCGGGCTCTACGTGCCGAAGGAGCTGGTGCGAAAGGGGCTGGAGTCGGGCAATTTCGGCCGGACGGCGCGCCGGCAGGAAGTGACCGCCATCTTCACCGACATCTACGACTTCACGACGATCAGCGAGCGCCATTCGCCGGAGGAGGTCGTCAGCATGCTGTCGGAGTATTTCGACATCCTCAACGACACGGTGAGCGCGCACGGCGGCACGATCATCCAGTTCCTGGGGGATTCGATCTTCGCCATGTGGAATGCACCGGCCCCCGACCCCGACCACGCCGAGAACGCCTGTCGCGGGGCGCTGTCGATGCGGGCGCGCATCGACGCCTTCAACGAGAAGCAGCGGCAGCTCGGCCTGCCGCAATTCCGCACCCGCTTCGGCATCCATACCGGCACCGCCGTCGTCGGCAGCGTCGGCGCCTACGACCGCCTGCAATACTCGGCGATGGGCGACAGCATCAACGTCGCCTCGCGGCTGGAGGGGATGAACAAGAGCTACGGCACGACGATCCTCGCCAGCGGCGCCGTCGTCGAGCAATGTCACGACAGGATCCGCTTCCGGCCGCTCGGCAAGGGTCAGGCGAAGGGGCGCACGACCGAGCTCGATCTCTACGAGGTGATCGGCGTGGTCGGCCGGCAGGAGGAGCCGGAGCCGCATGTCCTTGCGGCGCGGCCCCTGCCCTCCGGCAGCTGAGGCCACGCATACTGCGCGGGGATCAGAACGTCGGCGGCGTGCAGGCGCTGATGACCTCGCAGGGGGCCGGCCCGACGCAGCGGAAGCGATGCGGCCTGCGGCTTTCGAAATAATAGGCGTCGCCGGGGCCGAGGATGCGCCGCTCGTCGTCGACCGTCACCTCGAGCCGCCCGGACAGCACGATGCCGCCCTCCTCGCCGTCGTGGACGAGCGGCACCTTGCCTGTGTCGGCGCCGGGCTGGTAGCACTCCTTCAGGATCTGCAGGGCCCGGCCGAACAGGTTCTCGCCGACCTGGCGGTAGGAGATCGGGCCCTTGCCGATCTCGATCAGTTCGTCGGCCCGGTAGAAGGCCTGCTTCGAGCGCGCCGGCTCGAAGGCGAAGAACTCGGCAAGGCCGATGGGGATGCCGTCGAGGATCCGCTTCAGCGCGCCGACGGACGGGTTGGAGGCGTTGGATTCGATCAGCGAGATCGTCGAATTGGTCACGCCCGCACGCCTGGCGAGCTCGCGCTGGGAGAGATTGTGGGCGATGCGCAGGCTGCGCAGCCTGTTTCCGATGTCGACCGACATGAGACCTTCCGCAATCCTGCCGCGACCGCCTGTTTGCCTTGTTCGAAATATCGAAACTCCGGCATGCGCGATCCATAGATTTCAATGGGTTCATAGCAGGTAGAAAAGGACTTGTTCAAGATCGCAAAGCATGGCCTCAATCCGGCCAGCCAGAGGAGGTCTCCATGAACGTCCACAACAAGCCCAACGCGCCGGTGCTCGACAGCTACTGGATGCCGTTCACCGCCAACCGCCAGTTCAAGGCGGCACCCCGCCTGCTCGCCGGGGCCGAGGGCATGCACTACACCACCCATGACGGCCGCACCGTGCTGGACGGCACGGCGGGTCTTTGGTGCGTCAATGCCGGCCACGGCCGCCGCCAGATCGCTTCCGCCGTCGAGCGGCAGCTGTCCACCATGGACTACGCGCCGTCGTTCCAGATGGGCCATCCGATCGCCTTCGACTTCGCCGAGCGGCTGGCCGAGATCGCGCCCGGCCCGGAAGGCGCCAGGCTCGACCGCATCTTCTTCACCGGCTCCGGCTCGGAATCGGTCGATACCGCGCTGAAGATCGCGATCGCCTACCAGCGCGCGATCGGCCAGGGCACGCGCACGCGCCTGATCGGCCGCGAGCGCGGCTATCACGGCGTCGGCTTCGGCGGCATCTCCGTCGGCGGCCTCGTCAACAACCGCCGCGTCTTCCCGCAGCTTCCCGGCTCCGACCACCTGCGCCACACCCACGACCTGGCCAGGAACGCCTATGTGAAGGGCCAGCCCGAGCACGGCGCCGAGCTCGCCGACGATCTCGAGCGGCTGGTGGCCCTGCATGGCGCCGAGACGATCGCCGCCTGCATCGTCGAGCCCGTCGCCGGCTCCACCGGCGTGCTGGTGCCGCCGAAGGGCTATCTCGAGCGGCTCAGGGCGATCTGCGACAGGCACGGCATCCTCCTGATCTTCGACGAGGTCATCACCGGCTTCGGCCGCCTCGGCGCGCCGTTCGCCACCGACTTCTTCGGCGTCACCCCGGACATCGTCACCACCGCCAAGGGCCTGACCAACGGCGCGATCCCGATGGGCGCGGTGTTCACCAGCCGCAAGGTGCACGACGCGCTGATGCAGGGACCGGAAGGGGCGATCGAGCTCTTCCACGGCTACACCTATTCCGGCCATCCGGCCGCCTGCGCCGCCGGCATCGCCACGCTCGACATCTACCGCGACGAGGGCCTGCTTACGCGGGCGACGGCGCTGCAGGACGACTGGCACGCGGCGATGCATTCGCTGAAGGGCCTGCCGCACGTGATCGACATCCGCACGATCGGCCTGATCGCCGGCATCGAGCTCGCCTCGCGCGACGGTGCCGTCGGCGCGCGCGCCTACGACGTCTTCGTCGACTGCTTCGAAAAGGGCCTCTTGATCCGCGTCACCGGCGACATCATCGCGTTCTCGCCGCCGCTGATCGCCGAGAAGACGCACTTCGAGGAGATCGTCTCGGTGCTCGGCGAGGCGCTGAAGCGGGCAAAATGACCTGGACGTGCTGAAACAGGAAAGGCCGGTCTGCGATGACCGGCCTTTCTTTTTGTTACGATACTGATGCGGTCAAATCTAGAACTTGACGGCGAGGCCGATGATCGGCCCCTGCTCGACGACATCGAAGACGAAACCGTCATTGCTGTAGTCGACGCCGAGCGCGCGGTAGCCGATCACCGAGGAGAAGGTTTCGTTGAACTTGTAGCCGACCGTCGCAGCGACGTCCCAGTCGATGTCGGCGCCACCGCCGCCGACCAGGCCCCAGCCGGTCAGGAACAGGTTCGGCGTGATGAAATAGGTGCCCTTGACGCCGCCGACGGCATCAACCCAGGTGTCGCCGTCGCTCGTCGAACGGCCGTCCAGCAGGCCGCCGCTCAAGGAGATCGTCGTATCGACCGACCAGACGCGAACGCCGCCGACGATATCGAGATTGCCGGTATTGTCCTTGAACACCGAGTAGCCGACGCCCAGAAGGCCGGCGAACGTCTCGGAGTCCACTTCCGCCTCGTCGGCCACGATGCCTCTGGGCGTGCCCTCGCTGCCGGACAATTTCACATAGATCAGGTCCGAGAAGACGCTGTAGCGATCATATCGTGCTTCGCCGAGCGCCATGAACGCGAAATCGAGATGATCCCAGATATCGCCGAAGGACGCGTCCACATCGACAGTGGGGTGAAAGCGCCCGATGTTCATGCCGACGTCGCCGGACATGCCTGCCGCCCAGAAATAGGGCGCGACGGTGAAGGTCCAGCCGCTCTCGGTCTCGACCTGCTTGACTTCCGGCGTCATGACGGGGGCGACGTCCGCGGCAGCGGCGTCCTGTCCCAGCACGCAGAGCCCGACGCAGAAAAGGGTGGATGCGATGCGAAGCGTCATATGTCCCTCCAGGGGTCGCAAGGCGACCGTTCATATGTCACGGCATTTCCCGGTGGGCACAGTCCCCACTGCCACACCCTCGGCGTCGGGCGAATCATCGATCCCCACGCCCTTGCATGACACCAAGTTAGAGGATGCTTGACAAGCATTTCCGGCCATGACCGGCGCGCGGTGGCTGAATTCAGCAAGAGGATGCGACAGAAATCACGCACCGAGCGGCCGGTCTCCTCCGGCCCGATCCCGGATTTTTCGACCCGCGGGACGGATTTTTCCGCCGTCGATGTCGGGATCGCCCGCCCGCAGCCGTCTTTCCTGTGAAGCCGAATTTGGAAACGCACGCGGAGAACAGACATGCGCAAGATCGTTGTCGGAGCCTTCATGAGCCTTGATGGCGTGATGCAGGCGCCCGGAGGACCGGACGAGGACCCCGTCGGCGGGTTCCGGCACGGCGGCTGGGCCGTGCCCTATTTCGACGAGGCGATGGGCGCGGCGGTGGACGCGATGCTGTCCCGGCCCATCGACCTTCTGCTCGGGCGCAAGACCTACGACATCTTCGCCGCCCATTGGCCCTATGCGGGGCCGGACGATCCGATCGGCATCCTGTTCGACCGCATCACCAAATTTGTCGCCACGCGCGATCCGGACTTCGATCCCGCCTGGAAGAACAGCCGCACGCTCGGCCCGGACGTGGTCGCGACGCTGCGCAAGCTCAAGAGCGAGGACGGGCCCGACCTTCTGACGCAGGGCTCGACCGACCTGCTACAGACGCTGTTCCGCGAGGATCTGGTGGACGAACTCTACGCGTTCGTGTTTCCGGTGGTGCTGGGCGGCGGCAAGAGGCTCTTTGCGGACGGCGCCGCCCCGCTCGCCCTGACGCTCGAAAGCTCGAAGACCTCGACGTCCGGCGTCACCGCCAACCGATACAGCCGCGCCGGCGCGGTCCGGACCGGCTCGTTCGAGTTCGAGCAGCCGACCGCGGCGGAACTGGAGCGGCGGCGGAAGCTGAGGTGAGAGCTCGCGACAGCGGGGCGGCCGGCGGGCTTTCGCGGCAGAGGGGACATTCCGATTGCAAATTGCAATCAGTATTGCTACCCTTCCGGCGTTGTCGGGAGGCGAGGAGGAAACCGTGAGCCCCATCCTGTATGCGCACCCGTTCTCGTCCTACTGCCAGAAAGCCCTGATCGCGTTCTACGAGAACGAGACCCCCTTCGAGTTCCGCATGCTCAGCCCGGAGCATCCGGACATCCTGCAGGAATTCGAGGCGCTGTGGCCGGTGAAGAAGTTTCCGGTGCTCGTCGACGGCGACCGGACGCTTCTCGAAGCCACCGTCATCGTCGAATACGTGGCGCTCGCCTATCCCGGCCCGTTCAGGCCCGTTCCGCAGGACCCGGCCGCGGCGATCGAGGTGCGCATGCTGGACCGCCTCTTCGACAACTACATCAGCACGCCGCAGCAGAAGGTCGTCCTCGACGCGATCCGTCCGGAGGCGAGCCGCGATCCCTATGGCGTGGCCGAGGCCAGGACGATGCTGGAACGCGCCTACCAATGGCTGGACCGGCACATGCAGGGGCGCGAATGGGCGGCCGGCGCGGCATTCAGCCTGGCCGACTGCGCCGCCGCCCCCTCGCTCTTCTATGCCGACTGGACCCATCCGATCGATCCGGCGCTGACCCATCTTTCGGCCTACCGCGCCCGCCTGCTCGCCCGGCCCTCCTTCGCCCGCGCCGTCGACGAAGCACGGCCCTACCGGAAGTACTTCCCGCTCGGCGCGCCGGACCGGGACTGAAGGCGCGCGCCGCCATCGGCGCAATCGATCCGTCTGAATTTTTGACCGGAGGGCGCCGCACGGGTTGCGGGCGCCGCCGGTCGGGTTGACGCCGCAACTGCTTGCCCACACACTTTGCCCGGTGGATGACGGCGCGCGGAAAGCGTGTCGAAACGGGAGGTCTCATCCGCGGGAGGAACACATGACGGAATCCATCAGGCTCTTTCGGGGCCCGTTCGGCCATGTCTCGCTGCTCAATGTCGGCGGCAATCTCGTCACCCATGCCCATCCGGAAGCGCATATCGTCATCTGGCTCGCCGGCGCGCCGGGCCGCATGACGGTGGGGGAGCGGACGATCCGGCCGGAGCGCGGCGTGGCGATCGGCATCAACTCGTTCGAGCCGCACAACCACGTCTTTTCCGAGGGCGAGGTGCCGGGTCAGTTCCTGGCCTTCTATATCGACATGGACTGGCTCAGGTCGCGGCGCGGCCTTCCGATGGGCGCCGATGCCTTCCATTGCCCCGACATCCCGCTCGACGGCTGGATGGCGGCGAATATCGAGGCGCTGACGGCGCGGCTGATGTCGATCGACGAGGACTACGGCCTCATCGCCTAC
This sequence comes from Hyphomicrobiales bacterium, assembly GCA_900469965.1. Lineage (GTDB taxonomy): Bacteria > Pseudomonadota > Alphaproteobacteria > Rhizobiales > Rhizobiaceae > Mycoplana. The sequence continues at coordinate 98,831 of UBZP01000005.1, forward strand.
GAGCTCGAGCGCTTCATCGACCACGTGCTCGACACGGCCGAGGCGACGCGGCCGAAGAACCGCGCCTGCCGCGGCGCCCTGACCGGGCGCGACTACCGCATCCGCAAGGCGATCGCGCTGATGGAGGCCAATGTCGGCGAGCGCATCTGCTTCGACCAGGTGGCCCGCAGCGTCGGCCTCTCCCGGCCGCATTTCTTCGCGCGCTTCAAGGAGCAGATGGGCGTCACGCCGAATGTCTACTGGAACACCCTCAGGATCGCCGAAGCCCTGCGCTGCCTGCAGTCGACCGACGAGACGCTGATCACGGTCGCCTGCCATCTCGGCTTTTCCACCCAGGGCAACTTCTCGCGCTTCTTCCGCGAGCATACCGGCGTGCCGCCGACGGTCTACCGGTCCGCCGCCAACGAGGGCCCGCGGCCGCTCACGGACGATGCCGGCAGACGATTGCCCGCGGTCTACTGTCGGTAGGATGCTTTTTCAGACGCTCGGATAGGCCGCCAAGACTTTTCGATAAGCGGGCCCGGATGGCAGGCGTAGGCTGCCGGCAACCGAGACCGACAGGAAAAGATCCATGGCAAACGTCTTCATCTCCTCCGTCATTCCCGCACCGATCGACAGCGTCTGGGCGAAGATCCGCGACTTCAACGGGCTGCCGGACTGGCATCCGCGCATGGTCAAGAGCGAGATCGAGGACGGCCTGCCGGCCGACCGGATCGGCTGCGTGCGCAGGTTCGAGCTGGTCAGCGGCGCGACGCTGCGCGAGCAACTGCTGGCCTTCTCCGATATCGATCGCTCCGTCAGCTACGCGATCCTGGAAACGCCGCAGCCGATCACCAACCACAGGGCGACGCTGACGCTGCGCCCGATCACCGACGGCGACCAGACCTATGCGGAATGGACCGCCACCTTCGACGCGCCGGCGGAGGAGGCCGACAAGATCGCCGCCGGCATGGGCGCCAACGTGTTCCAGGGCGGCTTCAACGCACTGAAGGAACACTTCGCGGCCAAGGCCTGAGGAGGCGACGATGGGGCTCGCCCTCAAGACCTACCCGACCCTCACTGCGGCGGGCGAAGCGCTCGCCGCGCAGGCCACGGCGCGCTACATCGGCGGCGGCACCCTCGTCGTGCGCGACGCCAACGAGGGCGACCTGCGCTTCGACACCTATGTCAGCGCCAGCGACCCGGAGCTGTCGGCGATTGCGGTTACGGACGGGCAGGCCACGATCGGCGCCGGCGTGACCATGGCAGGAATCGTCCGCGAACCGGCGCTCGGCTTTCTCGCGCCGGCGGCCAAGGCCGTGGGCGGCCCCGCGATCCGCAACATGGCGACCGTCGGCGGCAACCTGTTCGCTCCGACGCCCTATGGCGATTTCACCGTGGCGCTCGTGGCACTCGACGCCAGCCTCGACATCGAGGGCGCAGCGGTGCCCGTCACCGACTTTCTTACCGGACGCGAGACCATCTATGCCCGTGCGCTGGTGCGCGCCGTCTCGTTCCGCCTGCCCGCGGAAGGATCGTTCCGCTTTGCCAAGGTCTCGCGCATCCGGCCGAAGGGCCTGTCGATCGTGACCATTGCCGCCGTCGTGGAGGAGCGATCGGGGGCGATCACCAGCGCGCGGATCGCCTATGGGTGCATGGCGGACCGGCCGATCCGCGCGCCCGCAGTGGAGAGGGCATTGATCGGCAAGGCGCGCACGAAGGATGGGATCGCCGCAGCGCTCGCGGTTGCGACCGAGGGTACGTCGCCGCCGACCGACGCGATCGCCAGTGCCTGGTATCGCAGCGAGGTGCTGCCGGTGCATCTGGGGAGGCTGCTGCTTTCGCCCTGACGACGGCAGGCCGGCCGCACGGGCGGCGCTCGAGGGCCGCCATCACAATTCCGCCAGTCGACGACAGGCCAACACGGTTCGGGAGGACCGCATGACGAAGGTTCCGGTGCAGTTCGTGCTCAACGGCGAGGAAAAGGCCGAGTTCGTCGAAAGCGGCGCCACGCTGCTTCGGGCTCTGCGGGAGAAGATCGGCGACACGTCGGTCAAGGCGGGCTGCCAGCAGGGCACCTGCGGAAGCTGCGCGGTGGTCGTCGACGGGGAGCTTCGCCTCTCCTGCCTGACGCTGGCCGAGCGCTGCGGCGGCTGTTCCATCGAGACGACGGGGGGGCTGGCGCATGGCGAGGTGCTGCATCCGCTGCAGCGCGCCTTCAACGAGGGCTTTGCCACCCAGTGCGGCTTCTGCACGCCGGGGATGATCATGGCGGCGAAGGCGCTGCTCGACCGCAACCCGCAGCCGAGCCGCGAGGACGTGGTGGAGGCGATCTCCGGCAACATCTGCCGCTGCACCGGCTACGAGCCGATCATCCAGGCGATCCTGGCCGCCGCCCGCGCCAACTCGCTGAGCGCGGCCTGAGGGGAGACGACGATGGAACTGCGCAAGACCTATTTCGCCGACGAGCGCAAGGACGACCTGAAGGAGATCGGCCAGCCGCGGCTGCGCTCGGATGCGCTCGGGCACGTCACCGGAACGACGACCTTCTTCGCCGACCGCAACCTGCCGGGCCTGCTTCACCTGAAGATGGTGCGCAGCCCGCACCACCACGCCCGCATCCGCTCGATCGACCTTTCCGAGGCCGAGAAGCACCCGGGCGTCGTGCGCATCCTGACGGCGGCCGACGTGCCGCACAACGTCTACACCATCCTGATCCTGATCCAGGTCGGCCCCGAGGACGAGACGGTGCTGGCGACCGACAAGGTGCGCTGGAAGGGCGAGGCGGTGGTGGCGATCCTCGCCGACAGCGAGCGGGCCGCACAGGAGGCGGCGGCGAAGGTGAAGGTCGACTACGAGGTGCTGCCGGCGGTGCTCTCGATCGAGGAGGCACTGGCGCCCGGGGCGCCGATCGTCAACGAATACCACGGGCAGAACTACTATCGCTATGACAGCGGCGAATGCCGCAAGGTGCGCTACGGCGACGTCGAGGCCGGCTTTGCCGGCGCCGACCATATCCTCGAGCAGACCTACGGCTCCGGGCCGATCGAGCACGCACCGACCGAGACGACGGGCTGCATCGTCGTGCCCGAGGGCAGCGGCCGCTTCACCTGCTACACCAACACGCAGGCGATGTTCTTCACCCTCGACAACGCCTCGATCATCCTGCAGATGGACGGCGCCAAGCTGCACATGGTCGGCGGCACCGTCGGCGGCGGCTTCGGCGGCAAGGTCGACGTCACCGTCGAACCGATCGCCATCCTCGGCGCCAAGCTCACCGGCCGCCCCGTGTCCTTCATCTACAGCCGGGAGGAAGAGATGCAGATCTCCTCGCCCCGCGCGGCCGAAAAGCTCGTCATCAAGGACGGGGTGATGAAGGACGGCCGCATCGTCGCCCGCTACGTCAAGGCCTATATCGATGCCGGCGCCTATTCGCGGCATTCGCCCTACGGCGCGCAGAAATCCGCCGCCCACTTTCCCGGTCCCTATACGGTGCCCAACGTCTGGGTGGACAGCTACTGCGTCTACACCAACCGTACGCCGTCCAGCGCCATGCGCGGTTTCGGGGTGACGATCGGCGACTTCGCGCTGGAAGTGCAGATGGACAAGCTGGCGCGGCTCGTCGGCATGGATCCGCTCGAATTCCGCTTCGTCAACGCCTATCGCGACGGCGACATGAAGGCCCATCGCCAGCCGACCGAGGGGGCGGCGCTGATCGAATGCATGCAGGAGGCCTCGCGGGCGGCCCGGTGGCCGGTGGCGGAGAAATACCTTGCGATGTCGTCCGCACGGCGGGAGGGCTGACCGATGGCGATGAAGCACGGCCGCGGGGTGGCGGCAGTCAACTACCCGACCGGCATGAACCTCGGCGGCGACCCGACCCAGGCGCTGGTGCATTCGACGCCGACCGGAAACTTCATGGTGACGCTGTCGAGCGTCGACCTCGGCCAGGGGATGAAGCAGATCATGGCGCAGATCTGCGCCGAGACGATCGGCGTGCCGACCGAACGCGTGATCGTCGACACCGCCGACACCGACACCGGTCCGCACTGCATGGGCACGTTCGCCTCGCGCGGCACCCACCGCGCCGGCAATGCCGTGATCGCGGCGGCGAAGGAGGCGCGACAGGTGATGCTGGAGGTGGCGGCCGAGGAGCTCGAGGTCAACGCCTCCGACCTCGACACCGACGGCGCGGGCAACATCCACGTCAGGGGCGCGCCGCAGCGTTCGATCTCGATCTTTGACACGGCCCTTGCCGCCCATTTCAAGCGCGGGCGCTCGATTTCCGGGCGCGGCATGTTCCTGATTCCCCGCTCCTACCCGGACACGGAGACCGGCGCGATGAAGCCGTCGACCTGCTATGCCCATGCCTGCACGGTGGCGGAGGTGGAGGTCGACGACGAGACCGGCGAGGTCAACGTGCTGACCGTGAAGAACGTCTTCGAGATCGGCCGGGCGCTGAACCCGAAGATGGTCGAGCAGCAGCTCGTCGGCGGCTCGTGGATGGGGATCAGCCACGCGCTCTACGAGACGACCGAGCCCTACTATCCGAGCCGCGAGCATGGCGGGCGCGACTTCAACGAGTACCTGATGCCGGGCCCCGGCGACCTCGCCGAGACCGAGGTGATCGTGCTGGAGCGCCCGGCGGCGGACGGCCCCTACGGCGCCAAGGGCCCGGGCGAGATGTGCGCCAATCCGCAGATCCCGGCGATTGCGAACGCGATCTTCGACGCGGTCGGCGTGCGGGTCGACACGCTGCCGATCACGCCGGAGCGGATCCTGCGCGCCCTGAAGGCGAAGGCGGCGCAGGAGAGCGCGGAGGCCGTGGCGCATTGAGGACAGATGCGCCGCCGCCGGGAGCGGACCCGGCGCAAAGGGCGCGGGGCGCAGGAGAGATCGATGATGCGGGAGAATTCCGCGAGCACCATGCTGGACACGCCGGAGACGGTCGCCGCACGCCTGGAGGACGTCGCCTACATCGCCGACGACGGGCTTGCGACCGCGGTGTTCCTGGCCGTGCAGCTCGGCAAGCCGCTGCTTCTGGAGGGCGCGCCCGGCGTCGGCAAGACGGAGGCGGCGAAGGCGGTGGCCGACATCCTCGGGCGACAGCTGATCCGGCTGCAATGCTACGAGGGGATCGACGCCCAGCACGCGCTCTACGAATGGAACTACCAGCGACAGCTTCTCGCGATCCGCCAGGCCGGCGAGCGCGAGGCGGACATCTACGACGACCGCTTCCTGATCGCCCGGCCGCTGCTGCGCTCGCTGCAGGCGCCGGAACAGACGGTGCTGCTGATCGACGAGATCGACCGCTCCGACCACGAATTCGAGGCGCTGCTGCTCGAATTCCTCTCCGATTTCCAGATCTCGATCCCCGAGCGCGGCACGATTGCGGCGGCCAGTCGCCCGATCGTGATCCTGACCTCCAACCGGACGCGGGAACTCGCCGAGGCGCTGCGCCGGCGCTGCGTCTACCACTGGATCGCCTATCCCGACGCGCTGCTGGAGGCGGCGATCATCATGCTGAGAGCGGGCAGCGTGGCCGAGCGGACCGCGCGCGCCGTCGCCGCTGCGGTGGGGGCGATCCGCACCCGGCCGCTCGCCAAGCCGCCCGGCATCTCCGAGGCGGTGGAATGGGCGAACGCGGCGACCGTGCTCGAAAAGGGCGGCAGCCCCTGGCCGGAAGCCTTCCGGCGGGCGATCGGCGTGCTGATCAAGGACGAGGAGGATCTCGCCTACATCGCCCCGCAGCTGGACGCCATCGTGGAGGAGGCTCTGGCATGAGGCGCCCGGCCGGCAAACCGAACCCGCCGAAATGCCCCGGGGCGGACAGGCCGCCTTGCGGCAGGGCGGCGCGCGGCGCCCGGAGCGGCAGCGGATCGCGCCGGCACAGTCACGATCGGGATGACCGGCCATGATGGCGGCGGCGACGGGCAGGCATGGACGGCGGGCCCTGCTTCCCCGGGAATGCGCCCCCTTCATGACCTTCGTGCAGGCCCTGCGGGCGCATGGGTTCGCCGTTGCGCCGGAGCAGGCGACGGGCTTCCTGGCCGCCGTCGCGCTCGTCGGGCCGCGCAGCATGGAGCATATCCGCCAGGCGGCCGTCGCGACGCTGGCGCCGCCGCCGGAGCGGCGCGCGGCGTTCGAGGCCCTGTTTCGCGCCACCTTCTTCGGCGAGACGACCCTTGCAGCCGTCGGCGCGGATGAGGAGGAGCCCCCTGTCCGCGATGCCGGCGGCGCGGCGGAACGGCAGGAGATGCCGTTGAAAAAGGAGAAGGGCGGCGCGGCCGCGTCCGGCACCGAGCAGCTTTCCGTCCGACGCTTCGAGACCGGCTGCGATCCGGCGCTGCAGGTCCTGCGGCGTTCGCTCGCACGCGCAATGCCGGTTCGCCGCTCGTTCCGCCTGACGAAGACCAGTTCGCGCGACACGATCGACCTCCGGCAATCGATGCGGGAGATCGTGCGGGGCGACGGCGACGTGCCCTCGCCCGCCTATCGCCGGCGCCCGTCGGTGCCGCGCCGGCTGGTGCTGCTGATTGATGTTTCCGGATCGATGAAACAGCATTCCGAAGATTACCTGCGGCTGGCACATGCGGCGGTGCAGGCGACCGGCACGGCGGAAGTCTTCACCATCGGCACGCGGCTCACGCGGATTTCGCGGGCGCTGCGGGTCCGCGACCGCGCACGGGCGCTCGGGCTTGCCGCCGATGCCGTGGCCGACTGGGACGGCGGCACGCGGCTCGGGCCGGCGCTCTTGGCGTTTCTCTCCGTGCCGCGCTTTGCCGCACTCGCCCGCGGCGCCGCCGTCGTGCTGCTCTCCGACGGGCTGGAGCGCGGCGACCACCTGGCGCTGGAGACGGCGATGCGGCGGCTTTCGGCGCGCGCCTTCCGGCTGTCGCTCGCAACGCCGCTCGCCGGCGATCCCCGGTTCCGGCCGCAGACGGCCGCCCTTGCCGCGATCCTGCCTTTCCTCGACGACCTCGTCGACGGCTCTTCCATTCCGGCACTGACGGATTTCATGCTTTCGCTCGGCCGACCCGCACCGCGCGCCGAGGCGATCTGGGGGAGGAAGGCGCATGAAGCAGGGTATCGTTGATTCCCATTTCCATATCTGGCGGCAGAAGGACCTGCCCTGGCTGAACGGGCCGATGGTGCCGCGCATCTTCGGCCCCTACGAGCCGATCCGGCGCGACTATCCGATCACCGAATATCTCGGCGACCTGCAGGGCACCGGCGTCGAAAAGGCCGTCTATGTCCAGACCAACTGGGCCAAAGCCGACTTCGAGGACGAGGTGGACTGGGTGAGTGCGACGGCGAAGGAATTCGGCTGGCCGCACGCGATCGTCGCCTATGCCGACATGAGCGTCGACGACGTGCGGCCGCAGCTCGACCGTCTCAAGGTCTATCCGCTGGTGCGCGGCGTGCGTATGCAGCTGCACTGGCACGCAGTCGAGCAGTACCGCTTCGCGCCGCACGCCGGGCAGGTCGTCGATCCGACCGTCCGCGCCAACATCGCCCGGCTGAAGGACTACGGCTTTTCCTTCGACCTGCAGCTCTTTCCGGCGCAGATGAAGGACGGCGCGCGGCTGGTGGCCGAGAATCCGCAGACGGATTTCATCCTCACCCACTGCGGCATGCTGGTGGACCGGGAGCCGGCGACGACGGCCGCCTGGCAGGACGGCCTGCGGCAGTTCGCCGGGCTGAAGAACTTCTACGCCAAGCTCTCCGGGCTCGGCACCTTCGTCCACCGCAACGATCCGGAGCTCATCGGCTTCGTCGTCGACCAGGCCGTCGACATCCTCGGCAGCGACCGGCTCATGTTCGGCTCGAACTTCCCGATCGAGAAGCTCTGGACCGACTATCCGACGATCATCGAGACCTATCGGCAAGCGACCGGGCGGCGCGATCCGGACGCGCAGCGGACCATGCTGCGCGAGACGGCGATGCGGGTCTACCGGCCGATGTGAGGGACGGCTTCCCGGTTCAGAGGAGGCTGCGGGCGGCGAGGTTGCGCATCAGCTCGGCGATGCCGAAGGTCCAGGGCGGGCATTCGGTCGAAAGCCGCACCGTGCTGACCAGCGCGCCGAGCTCGGCGTTCGAGATCGTCACCCGGTCGCCGATCTTGTGGGTGAAGCCCTCGCCGGCGACGTCGCGATCCTCGACCGGGGCGAACAGCGTGCCCATGAACAGCATGAAGCCGTCGGGGTACTGGTGGTGGCGGCCGATCGTCTGGGCGACGAGGTCGAGCGGGTCGCGGCTGATCTCGCGCATCGTGCTCGAGCCCTTGAGGATGAAGCCGTCCTCGCCCTCGATCTTCAGATCGAGATCGGCCTTGCGGACGTCGTCGATCGAATAGGTCTCGTCAAACAGACGGATGAACGGGCCGAGCGCGGCAGAAGCATTGTTGTCCTTGGCCTTGCCGAGCAGCAGCGCCGAACGTCCCTCGACGTCGCGCAGGTTGACGTCGTTGCCGAGCGTGGCGCCCTTTACCCGGCCGCGGCTGTCGACCGCGAGCACGATCTCCGGCTCGGGATTGTTCCACTTCGAGATCGGATGCAGCCCGACGGAGGCGCCCCAGCCGACGGCGGAAAGGACCGGCGCCTTGGTGAAGACCTCCGCATCCGGGCCGATGCCGACCTCCAGATACTGCGACCAGACGCCCTCCTCGATCAGCGCCGCCTTGACCTTCGCGGCGGCCTCCGAACCGGCCTTGAGGTTGCGCAGGCTGTCGCCGATGATCGCCGTCACGCGCTCGCGGATCTTCAGCGCCAGCGCCGGATTGCCGGCCGCCTTCTCCTCGATGACGCGCTCGATCATCGAGCGCGCGAAGGTGACGCCGCAAGCCTTGACCGCCTGCAGGTCGCAAGGGGCAAGCAGATGGACGCGCGAGAGATCGCCGGCGCCTTCGACGGACTGCGCGAGCACCGCTGCCAGCGGCGCGACGGCCTCGCCGGCCGCGGCGCGGACATGGGCGACCGGATCGTCCAACTCGAGCAGATCACGCATCGTCGGCGCCTGCTTGGAGGTGATATCGACCAGCACGCCGTCGCGGACCACGACGAGCGACGGCCCCATCCGGTCCGGCCGCCACACGCGCCCGACGAAAGTACCGCGACCGAATTCTCCTGCCTGCAATGCCATGATGCGCTCCTCCCGAACTGCGGCGCTATTCATGGCGAAGACGAGGGCGCGGGGCAAGGGCGAACGTCGTTCCGCCACCACATCGCCTTGACGAAGTAAGGGATTATCCTTACTTTCGTTCGGAGACCATGGAGGCTCGCATGCCCGCTCTGTTGCGGAAAGTCAGTACGATCACCGAGAAGGGACAGGTCACGATACCCAAGTCCGTCCGGGAAGCGCTTGGGCTCGACTATGGCGGGCGGATCGCCTTCTATGTCGACGAAAATCGCAAGGTCTCAATCGAACGCGACGATCAGGACGAGGACGACCCCGTGATCGACAGCTTCCTCGCATTCCTGGCGAAGGACATGGAGAGGGACCCCTCGCGGATCAGCGCGATTCCCGATGCATTGCGCGAACGAATGCAAGGGCTGGTCAAGGGCATGAATGTCGATCCGGACGATCCGATCGAAGGCGACGTCGATATCTAGCCGATGCCTGACATTCACGGCTGGACCGTCCGCGCGCACCCCCTGCTTCTGGATCAACTGGAGAAGCTGACATCGTCGGTGGAGGAACTGGCGCGAAAGCGGCCGGACGACTACCAGGAAAGCGCCAACGCAAAGCTTCTGGCGTCGCTCGTGGCCCTCATCTTCGACAAGATCCCGCGAGATCCCACCGCCACTGCCTATGTGCAGGGCAAGACGCTCGGCACCAAGCGGCGCCATTGGTTCCGGGCCAAGTTCGGCAATGGGCGATTCCGCCTGTTCTTCCGCTACAGCAGCCAGGCAAAGGTGATCATTTTCGCCTGGGTCAATGACGAGAACTCGCTTCGAACCTATGGTTCCAGAACGGATGCTTACGCCGTCTTCAAAAGCATGCTTGAAAGCGACAATCCGCCGGACGACTGGACGAAGCTGCTGAACGCCGCCTCCGGAAAATCGGTCGAGCAGCGACTGAACAACGCCTACTCCAGGAACGCTGGGAAGCAGGACTAGCCGCGAGGATGGCCGGAGGTGCGGCCGCAGTTCCGGGCGGCGGCGCCACCCGGACCCCTCAATCCACCCGGTTCCCCTTCTCGTCGAAGACATGCAGGTGCTTCTGCGGGAAATCGACGCGCACCTTCGGACCGGCCGAGAGCGCCTCGCGGTCGAGGGTGAAGATCTTGAAGGGCAGGCCGTGCAGCGACAGGTGGAGGATGATGCCGAAGCCGGTGGGCTCGACCAGCTCGACGCCCGCCTCCAGCATGCCGCTGTCGCTGATGACGACGTGTTCGGGGCGGATGCCGAGGGTGACCGCCGCGTCCGGCCCGATGCCGGTGCGCCTTGCGACCGGGACGACCGTGCCGTCGGAGAGGCGGATGCCCGCGCCCTCACCCGTGACCACGTAGCGGCCTTCCAGGAAATTCATGCCCGGCGAGCCGATGAAGCCGGCGACGAAGAGGTTGGCCGGGGTGTCGTAGAGCTCCAGCGGCGTTCCGACCTGCTGGACCACGCCGCCGTGCATGGCGACGATGCGGTCGGCGAGCGTCATCGCCTCGATCTGGTCGTGGGTGACGTAGATCGAGGTGGCCTTCAGGTCGGCGTGCAGCTTCTTGATCTCGGCGCGCATCTGCTCGCGCAGGCGGGCGTCGAGGTTGGAGAGCGGCTCGTCGAAGAGGAAGGCCTTGGGCTGGCGGACGATGGCGCGACCCATGGCGACGCGCTGGCGCTGGCCGCCCGACAGCGCCTTCGGCCGGCGCTCCAGCAGCGGATCGAGGCCGAGCTTGGTGGCGGCGCTGCCGACGGCGCTGGCAATCTTCTCCTTCGCCGTCTTCCGCAGGCGAAGACTGTAGCTCATGTTGTCGGCGACCGACATGTGCGGATAGAGCGCATAGGACTGGAACACCATGGCGATGTCGCGATCCTTCGGCGCCAGGTCGTTGACGCGGTTGCCGGAGATGCGGATCTCGCCGGAGGTCACCTCCTCCAGGCCCGCGATCATGCGGAGCAGCGTCGATTTTCCGCAGCCGGACGGGCCGACGAGGACGATGAACTCGCCGTCCCTGATCGTCAGGTCGACGCCGTGCAGGACGGGAAAGGGGCCGTAACTCTTGCGGACGCTTTCGATATCGATGGAAGCCATTGCGAGTGTTCCTTGGGCAATTACCCTTTGACCGCGCCGGCCGTCAGGCCCTGCACGAGATAGCGCTGGATGAGGAGGAAGAAGAGGCAGGCGGGGATGAGGGCCAGCACGCCGGCGGCCATCATCTGCCCGAAATCGACGGAGAACTTCGAGACGAAGGTGAGAAGCCCGACCGGGAATGTGGCGGCGTCGTTGCCGGAGATCAGCATCAGCGCGAAGAGCAGCTCGCTCCAGGCCGCGGTGAAGACGAAGCCGAGCGTGGCGGCGATGCCCGGCAGCGTCAGCGGCAGGATGATCTGGCGGAAAGCCACGAACTGTGTGGCGCCGTCGATCATCGCCGCTTCCTCCAGATCCTTCGGAATGCCGTCGAAGAAGGACTGCATCAGGAAAGTGGCGAAGGGAACGTTGAAGGCGGAGTAGACGATGACGAGGCCGGTCAGGCTGTTGGTCAGCCCCAGCGGCGAGAGCATCTTGAAGATCGGCGCGACCAGCATCACCAGCGGGAACATCTGGGTGATCAGCATCAGCGCCACGATCCAGTATTTCGCCCGGAAGGTGAAGCGCGACAGGGCATAGCCGGAAAGCGAGGCGAGGATCGTGACGACGACCGCGGTGGCACCGGAAACGATCAGGCTGTTCTTGAAGAAGGTCGGAAAGGCGCTGTGGGCGATGACGAACTGGAAATGCTCGAAGGTCGTGCGCGACGGCCACATGCGCACGCCCTCGCTGTAGAGCAGGTCGTTCGGCGTCACCGAGACCTTCAGTAGCCAGAACAGCGGAAACAGCGCGAAGACCACATAGACGAGGATCGCCAGGCGATGGGCACCGGTGAGGAGAAGCTTGCCGGATCTCATGGTATCAGCCCTTGTTCAGCATGGTCTGGCGCAGAAGCACGATCAGCATCGAGTAGACGAGCAGCAGCACGAGCAGCACGAGCGCGATCGCCGAGGCATAGCCGAAGTCGAGCCGCTTGAAGGCCTGGGTGAAGATGTAGCTGGCGACGATCTGGGTGCGGTCGGCCGGCCCGCCATTGGTCATGACGACGATCAGGTCGGCGAAGTTGGAGATCCAGACGGTCCGCAGCAGCACGGTGATGGCGATCGTCGGCGCCAGGAACGGCAGGGTGATCGACAGGAAGCGCTGCACCGGGCCGGCGCCGTCGATCGCGGCGGCCTCGTAGAGATCGCGCGGGATCGCCTGCAGGGCGGCTAGCAGGGTGATGGCGAAGAAGGGAATGCCCCACCAGACGTTCGCCACGATCGGTCCCCACATGGCGAGGTTCGGATCGGAGAGGATGTTGTGCGGCGCATCCAGCAGGCCGAGGGCATAGAGCCAGTGCGGCAGCGGGCCGATCACCGGATTGAACAGCCAGGCCCAGTTCAGGCCGGCGAGGAAGCTCGGCACCGCCCAGGGCAGGAACACCAGCGCCTGCACGAGACCGCGGCCGTAGAACGGCTTGTCCAGCAGGAGCGCCAGGATCAGGCCGAAGGTGAACTGCAACAGGACCGAGGCGCCCGTCCACCACAGCGTGTTGCGCAGCGCGCCGAAAAAGGCCTGGTCCTGTCCCAGCGCGCGGAAATGATCGAGCCCGATGAAGCCGCCGGAGAACGGGTTCAGAAGCTGGATGTCCCGGAAGGCATAGGAGATGCCGAGGACCAGCGGCACGAGCATCACCGCGACGATCAGGACGAGCGCCGGCGCGCTGTAGAGATAGGGCTCGGAGGCATCGGCGAGCCGCTTCCTGAGCGGCGGGCGATGTTTCGCGATCGGCTGGTGCATCATTGCAAGTCTTCCGTTGGCGTACTGGGTCGGCGCACGTGCGTTAGGCGTGCCGGAGGATGCGAAGCGAAGCCGCCGGGGAAGGTTGGGCGTAGCCGTCCCTCATCCGCCTGCCGGCACCTTCTCCCCGCAGGCAGGGAGAAGGACACGCGCGGCCACGTCTGCGTCCCCTCTCCCCGCTTGCGGGGAGAGGGTCAGGGTGAGGGGCAATCGCTGCCCGTGCCCGAGAGGCCGACGGCTATGTGGATCTCTCCCTGGGCCGTCCGCACGTCGCAGTCTGGGCTCCATCACCCTCTTTACGCCACCTACTTCTTGGCGAGGTACTTCTGCTGCGCCTTGGTCAGGTAGTCGGCCCACTGGTCGGCCAGCTCCTGCGGGGTGATTTCGCCCAGCAGCGCCTTCTGCGAGGTCTGGATCACCAGCGAATCCTTGAAGAAGGCGAACTCTTCCAGATAGGTCGGCATCACGGTCGGCACCGCGTCCTTGTCCTCGAGCTCGGCGAACCAGCCCTTGAACTGCTCGCTGGCATAGAAGGGGTCCTTCTCGGCGGAGGTGTGGACCGGCAGCGCACCGGTGCGCTTGTTCCACTCGACGTTGCCTTCCGGGCCTTCCAGCGTCTCGATCAGCTTCCAGGACAGGTCCTTGTTCTCGCTCGCCGCCATCATCGACCAGCCGGCATAGCCGATCGTCGGGAAGGTCTTGCCGGCGGGGCCCTTCGGCATGGTCATGATGCCGTAGTCCTCGGCCTTCATGCGCTCGGCGATCGCGATCAGCGCATCCGGGTCCTGGTCGAGGAAGGCGCAGGTGCCGCTATAGAAGCCGGCGACGATCTCGTTGAAGCCCCAGTTGACGCTGTCCTTCGGCGCGTAGCCGTTCTTGTAGAGGTCGATCAGCCAGGTCAGGCCCTTGACCCAGCCTTCGCTGTTCATGGTCGAGGTGCCGTCCTCGTTGAAGAACTTGTTGTCGCCGGCCATGCTGGCGCCGAACATCATCCAGCCGTTCAGGCCGCCCGGGCCGCCGCGCAGGCAGTAGCCGGACTTGCCGGGAAGTGCCGAGACCTTCTTGGCGGCTTCCGCGAACGCGTCCATCGTCTTCGGCGGCTCGGCCACGCCGGCCTCTTCGAGCAGCTTCTTGTTGTAGAACATCGCCCGCAGGTAGAAGCCGTAGGGCAGCATGTAGGCGGTGTCGTTGACGTCGCGGCCGAGTTCGAGCGCGCGGTCGGTCAGGCTCGTGGTGTGCTCCCACTTGGCGAGGTACGGCTCGAGGCTCTCCAGCATGCCGTTGTTGGCATAGAGCGACAGCCAGGTGTCCGGCATCTCCATGACGTCGGGGATTTCACCGGCCGAGACCATGGTGGCGAACTTCTGGAAGGCCTCGCCCCAGGGCAGCGAGATGATCTCGACCTTGGTGCCCGGGTTGGCGGCCTCGAACTTGCCGACGATGGACTTCAGCGTCTCGGTGCGCTCGGGGCTGGTGATGACCTCGACGAGCTTCAGCGTGGTGTCGGCCAGGGCGGTGCCCGACATCATCGCGGCGAACAATGCGGCAGTCAGTAGTCTTTTCATGGTCGCTCCCCCTTATGGGCTTTCGGTTTATTGCTCTTTGGTTTGGGAAGCGGCTGCGATCGCCGCCTCCAGATCACTCCACAGGGCCCCGGTTCCTTCGAGGCCGACATGGAGACGCACGGACCGCGGATGAATGCCGAAGGCATGCGCGGAATTGGGCTGGGCTTTCTGCTGCAGCACGACCTGCCCCGGCACGATCAGGCTCTCGTGGCCGCCCCAGCTGACGCCGAGCTTGAAGAGGTCGAGCTTGTCGGCGAAGGCGCGGATGTCGATGCCTTCGCGGAAGATGAAGGAGAACAGGCCGGAGGTGCCGGTCAGGCCGGGCGGCAGGCGGTTGGCGAGGGCGGGATGCTGCACGCTTTCGACGATCGGGAGCGCCTGCAGGCGGCGGGCGATTTCGAGGCCCGAGGCCTCGTGCGCCTTCATCCGGATCGGCAGGGTGCGAAGCCCCCGCACCAGGAGCCAGGCATCGAAGGGCGAAAGCTTGCCGCCGAGATAGGGATAGGCCTCGGCGCGGATGCGGCCGATCAACTCCTTCGAGCCGGTGACGACGCCGGCGACGACGTCGCTGTGGCCGCCAAGATACTTTGACGCCGAATGCAGGACGAGATCGACGCCGAGCGACAGCGGCTTCTGGAAGACCGGGCTCGCCCAGCTGTTGTCGATGACCGAGACGATGCCGTGGCGCTTGGCAAGGGCCGCCAGCGCGCCGACGTCGTGGACGTCCATCACCCAACTCGTCGGGCTTTCCATGTAGAAGAGCTTGGCGCCCGGCAGCGCGCGGGCGACCTCCTCCTCGTCGCGGCCGTCGACATAGGTCACCTCGATCTTCATCCGCTTCAGGATCGTGCCGAACAGGCGGAAGGCGTCGGGATAGACGTGCTTGACCGCGACGATGCGGTCGCCAGGCTCGACGAAGGAGAGGACCGTGGAGGAGATCGCCGCCATGCCGCTGGCAAAGCCCATGGCATCCTCGCCGCCCTCCAGCTTCGCCAGCATTTCCTCGAAGGCGCGCACGGTCGGGTTCAGGCCGCGGGTATAGATCGGCCGGACGATCTCGCCGCGATAGGCCGCGACCATCTCGTCATAGGAGGAGAAGGTGAAGAGCGAGGTCTGCACGATCGGCGGCACCACGGCCTCGAAGGCGTTGCTCTCGTCGTGGGCGACGATGAGCGAGGCGAGGTCGATCGGATCGGAGCCGTTGATCATTTGGACATTTCCTTGATGTCTTCCTCGACGACGTCGAGAATCTTGAGCGTTTCGCGCCGGGCAGCCTCGGTGTCCTGGGCTGCGATCGCGTTGAAAAGCGTGCGGTGGAAGGGAAAGGAGCGGCGGGCGAAGTCCGGACGATCGAAGGGCTCGTCCCAGAAGCGTTCGAAGGCCTCGCGCATCTGCTCCAGGAGCTGGCGGAACAACGGGTTGTGGGTGGCGTCGTAGATCGCCAGATGGAAGGCGAGGTCCTCGGGCCCGGAGGTGCCCTTGGCCAGGTGCACGCGCTCCATCGCGTCGAGCTTCTCCTCGATGACGACCAGATCGGCGGCCGTGCGGCGGCGGGCGGCGACCATGTTGGCCTCGCACTCGATGCCGCGGCGGACCTCCAGCGTCTGCAGCAGCGCGTCGCGCAGGTGCACGGCATCGAAGGACAGCGGCATGTGAATCGTCGCGGTCGTCACCGGCTTCAGCAGGTAGGTGCCGCTGCCCTTGCGGGTCTCCATGACGCCGAGCGCCTGGAAATGGCGGATGACCTCGCGGATGGTCGAACGGCCGACGGCAAGCGCCGTCATCAGCTCGCGCTCGGCGGGGAGCCGGTCGCCGGCCCTGAGATTGGCCTGGCCGATATAGGTCGCCAGCGCCTCGGTGACCTGGCGGGCCCGGTCCATCGGCGGCAACGGCATGATTGCCGGCTTGGCATCCATTCTCGCCGTCATGCGGCCAATTCCCCGTTTGATGTCAGCTTCTCAAATTGGTCTGACATCTGAGCATTATGGAGATGCCTTCTCCGGAGTCAAGAGCGCCGCGGGAAATCCTGAAACTTGAAAAATCCCTTCATTTTCCGATACTTATAAGCCAGTCTCGTGCCTTTTCACAGCAACCGGTCCCGTTGCATTCGATCCCGCAGCCGGATATGCAGTTCCCTCCGCCAAGCGCCATCCGACAGGAAGCCTTCATGAGCATCATCGACGAACTGCAGACCGCGCTGGGGCCGGACAGGGTGCTGGACGGAGCGGCGATCGGCGAGCGCTATCGGAGCGACGAGAGCCTGACGGGGCGGGTCCTGCCGCTGGCCGTCATCCGTCCCAGGAGCGTCGACGAGGTCTCGGCTGCGCTGCGCATCTGCCATGCGCATGGCCAGCCGGTCGTCCCGCAGGGCGGACTGACGGGGCTGGCCGGCGGCGCCAATGCCGCGGGCGGCGAAGTGGCGATCTCGCTGGAGAACCTTTCCGGCATCGAGGAGATCGATACGGCGGCCGGAACGATGACGGTCAAGGCCGGGACCGTGCTGGAGACGGCGCAGATTGCGGCGGCAGACGCCGGCATGCTGCTGCCGATCGACCTCGGCGCGCGCGGAAGCTGCCAGATCGGCGGCACCATCTCCACCAATGCCGGCGGCATCCGGGTGATCCGCCACGGCGTGACGCGCGACAACGTGCTGGGCCTGGAGGTCGTGCTCGCCGACGGCAGCGTGCTGTCGATGCTGAACAAGATGACGAAGAACAACACCGGCTACGACCTGCGCCAGTTCTTCATCGGCGCGGAGGGAACGCTCGGCATCGTCACCCGCGCCGTGCTGAAGCTGAAGCCGCTGATGCCGGGTCGCCGGACCGCGCTCGCGGCGCTTGAAGACTACGAGGCGGTCGTGCGGCTTCTCGGCAAGGCGCAGCGCGAACTTGCCGCGCTTTCCGCCTTCGAGGCCATGTGGCAGAGCTATGTCGGCTTCAACGCCAGGGCCGCGGGCGTCAAGCTCTTCGACGCCGACCATCCCTTCCTCGTGATCATCGAGCAGGACGACGACGGATCGGATGCGGCGCGCGAGCGCTTCGAGGCCTTCCTCGGCGAGGCGCTGGAGGCGGAGTTGATCGTCGACGCGCTCATCGCCCAGTCGGAGAAGGAGGCGCAGCGCTTCTGGTCGGTCCGCGAGGGCCACCTGATGGGCCAGCTTCTGCCGTCGCTGGTCAATCTCGACGTCAGCCTGCCGATCGGCGAGATCGGGCGCTATGCGGAGGCGTGCGAAGCCGCCCTGCTGCAGCGCTTCCCCGGCGCCCATGTCTCCTTCTTCGGCCATATCGGCGACAGCAACCTCCACGTCGCCATTTCCATCGGTGGTGCCGCATCGGAGGACGACCTGCATGCGATCGACGAGATCGCCTATGGGCTGGTGCAGCGCTTCAACGGCTCGATTTCCGCCGAGCACGGCATCGGCACGCTGAAGCGCCCCTATCTCGACCGCTCGCGCAGCCCGGAGGAGCTTGCGGCGATGCGGCGGATCAAGCAGGCGCTGGATCCGAAGGGGATTCTCAATCCCGGCAAGGTCATCTGACAAAAACGGGTGGCGGAACCGTGCCGTTCACCTATAGGCTGCATGCGTGGAACCTAAAGCGGACTGCCCCGTTTCCGGCCCACGAAAGGAAGGGTTCATGCCGGCACGGATATTGCTCGTCGTTCTCGTGGTCATGGTCGCCTCGATCCTGAGCATCGTGGTGCTGCAGCAGACGTCAGGTTCGGGCAGCGATACACCGCCGCCGGAGGGCGAGCTCCTGTCGACGCCGGCAAAGATGGTGCACGGATCCTAGGTAGCCCCGACCGCACGGCCGGTCGCCGGCGGGACCCTGCGAGCGCATCTCTCGCTCCGCCATCACGCATTCTTCTCCTTCCGGTTTTCATCTTCCGGCACTAAGCACGTCGGGACAAGCAGCGGGCATCCGCCTGCCCGGCCGAACGATCGACGGGCCGGCCAACATGCGAGGGTTCAGATGACAGACGGCAAACGACGCGTTCTCGTGACGGGCGCAACCCGCGGGCTGGGGCTGGAAATCGCCCGCGCCTTTGCGCGCGAGGGGGCGGCGGTCGCCCTCAACGGACGCGACCGCGACCTGCTCGAGGCGCATGCGGCGCGCCTGCGCGACGCGGGCTGCTCGGCCGCGGCGCTCGTGGGCGACCTCGTTGCCGAACCGGAGGACATCGTTCGCCGGACGTCGGATGTTCTGGGCGGGCTCGACGTGGTCGTGCATGCGGCGAGCCTGCGCGACCGGCGGCCGACCGAAGCACTCGACGGCGCCGCCTTTGCCGCCCTGCTCGACGTCAACCTGACGGCGGCCTACCGGCTGGCGCGGGCGGCCCTTCCGCTGCTGCAGCAATCCCGGGCCGGGCGGCTGATCTTCGTGACCTCGATCGCGGCGCGGATCGCCCGCGCGCCGGATCCGGCCTATACCGCATCCAAGGGCGGGCTGGAGGCGCTCACCCGCTCGCTCGCCGTCGAATTCGGCTCCGACACGCTGACGGTGAACGCGATCGCGCCCGGCTGGTTCGTCACCGATCCGAACCGCACGATGGCGGAGGACCCGCGCGTGCAGGCCTTCGTCGATGTCCGCATTCCGCTGAGACGCTGGGGCCGACCGGAGGAACTGGCGCCGGCCGCGCTCTTCCTCGGCTCGCCGGCCGCGAGCTTCGTCAACGGCATCACGCTGACGGTCGACGGCGGCATGTCGGCGCAGATGTGAGAGAGGCCGGCATGCGCCGGCCCGGCCTCATGCCTTCTGGCAGTGTTTCGCTTCTGCCGCATCGCCCGTCTCGAAATCGCCGGGCTGCGGCGGGGCGATCGGCTTGAACAGCGACCGGTCGGGCTTCAGGTCGAGCAGCGGCGTGCCGTCCAGGCAGTCGAGGCCGCGCACCAGCAGGACGTTGCCCTCGACGCCCTCCAAGAGCACGATCGAGCTGCCGATCGGGTTCGGCCGGACGGGAGAGCGCAGCGAGAAGGTGCCGTGCACCTTGCCGTTGCTGGCCGGGCTCTGCAGCACGAGGTCGCGCCGCGAGCGGTCCAGCCAGTAGAGCACCTCCAGCCGCTCGAACGCCTCGACGCCGGCGAGCGCCGGCACCCAGGGCTCGAAGATCTCGATCCGGCACAGCGGCCCGTCATGGCGGCCCTGCCGCGGGCACATCAGGCGCGATTCCCACGGCGTGCGGGTGCGGCCGATGAACGTCAGCCCCGCATCGACGGGCTCCGGCGGCGAGACGGCGACCTCGTTTTCCCGGATTTCGTTTTCCCGTACCATGGCTTGCTCCTGTCATCCCGCAGCCGGACCGTACGTCCTGCTTTTCGCCCGCGCAATGTCCCGGACGGGCGAGCGTTTCGCAAGCGATATATTTCTGGAAATATAACACTAGCCATATGCCCCAGACCGTTATATCCATTGAAATATTTCGCACAACAGGAGCACAGCATGGAATTCAAACGTCGTCATCTGGCGAGGGTCGCGCTCGCCACGTTCGCCCTGGCCTGGCTGGGCGTCGCCGCCGTGCACACGCCGGCGTCGGCCGCAGACAAGATCACCGTCTTCGCAGCCGCCAGCCTGAAGAACGCCCTCGATGCCGCGAATGCGGCCTGGGACAAGGAAAAGGGTACGGAAACCACCGTTTCCTATGCGGCGAGCTCCGCGCTCGCCAAGCAGATCGAGGCCGGCGCGCCCGCCGACGTCTTCATCTCCGCCGACCTCGCCTGGATGGACTACGTGGCCGAGAAGAAGCTGATCAAGGAGGACACGCGCGCGAACCTGCTCGGCAACCGCATCGTGCTCGTCGCCCCGAAGGACGCCGCCAAGCCGGTGGAGATCAAGCAGGGCTTCGACCTTGCCGCCCTCGTCGGGGACGGCAGGCTCGCCATGGGTGCGGTCGACAGCGTGCCGGCCGGCAAGTACGGCAAGGCGGCGCTGGAGAAACTCGGCGTCTGGTCGTCGGTCGAGGGGAAGGTCGCCGGCGCGGAAAGCGTGCGCGCGGCGCTGGCGCTGGTCTCCCGCGGCGAAGCGCCCTACGGCATCGTCTACCAGACGGATGCCGCCGCCGACCCGGGTGTTGCGATCGTCGGCACCTTCCCGGAGGACAGCCATCCGCCGATCATCTATCCGGTGGCGATCCTCAGCGGTTCGACGAGCACCGAGGCTGCCGCCTATCTCGACTTCCTGAAGTCGGATAAGGCCGCCCCCTTCTTCACCGAGCAGGGCTTCACCATCCTGAAGTGACCCCCCGCCTTCGCGCCGCGCGCCCTTGTTGGTGCGCGGCGTCGATTTTGTTAGAGACTTTGCGCTAGCGTGGCCGTCCCTCGCATCCCGACCTGCGGCTCCGGCCGCCCTGCGCCATCGTGAGTGACCCGAATTGGACTGGCTGACCCTCAGCGAAGACGAAGTGACGGCGATCCGGCTCAGCCTGCTGGTCTCCTCCGTCGCCGTCGCAGCCAGCCTGCCCTTCGGCATCCTCGCGGCGCTGGCGCTCTCGCGCGGCCGGTTCTTCGGCAAGTCGATCCTCAACGGCGTCGTCCACCTGCCGCTGATCCTGCCGCCAGTCGTGACCGGCTTCCTGCTGCTGATCCTGTTCGGCCGCAAGGGGCCGATCGGCGCCCTCCTCGACCAGTATTTCGGCATCGTCTTCTCGTTCCGCTGGACCGGGGCGGCACTCGCCTGCGCGGTGATGGGCTTTCCGCTGCTCGTCCGCTCGATCCGGCTCTCGCTCGATGCGGTCGACCGCAAGCTGGAGGACGCCGCCGGCACGCTCGGCGCCAATCCCGCCTGGGTGTTCCTGACCGTCACCCTGCCCTTGATCCTGCCCGGCATCATCGCCGGAATGATCCTGTCGTTCGCCAAGGCGATGGGCGAGTTCGGCGCGACGATCACCTTCGTCTCCAACATCCCCGGCGAGACGCAGACGCTGTCGGCGGCGATCTACACCTTCACCCAGGTGCCGGGCGGCGATCTGGGAGCGATGCGGCTGACGATCGTCGCGATCGTCATCTCGATGGCCGCCCTGCTCGCCTCCGAATTCCTGGCGCACGTGATCGGCAAGCGGGTCAACTTCGAATGACGCTTTCCGTCCAGGTCCGCCATCGGCTCGGCAACTTCCGTCTCGATGCCGCTTTCGAGGCGGAGGGCGGCGTGACCGCGCTGTTCGGCCGTTCGGGCTCGGGCAAGACCTCGCTGGTGCGGGCGATCGCCGGCCTGATCCGCCCGGACGAGGGCCACATCACGCTGGGCGGCGACGTTCTCTTCGACGGCAAGCGAGGCGTCTTCGTGCCGAAGCACCGGCGGCGCTTCGGCATCGTGTTCCAGGAGGCGCGGCTGTTTCCGCACCTCTCCGTCCGCGGCAACCTGACCTACGGCCGCTGG
Organism: Hyphomicrobiales bacterium; assembly: GCA_900469965.1. GTDB lineage: Bacteria > Pseudomonadota > Alphaproteobacteria > Rhizobiales > Rhizobiaceae > Mycoplana. The sequence goes on from UBZP01000005.1 coordinate 120,768, forward strand.
TTCGCGCCACGCGGCGCCGTCACCGAGGAGCTCGACCACGTGGTCGATCTCCTGGGCATCGGCCACCTGCTCGAGCGGCGGCCGGCCAATCTTTCCGGCGGCGAACGGCAGCGCGTCGCCATCGGCCGGGCGCTGCTCGCCGCACCGCGGCTGCTGTTGATGGACGAGCCGCTCGCGGCACTCGACGAGGAGCGCAAGGCCGAGATCCTGCCCTATCTGGAGCGGCTGCGGGACGAGACGAAAGTGCCGATCGTCTATGTCAGCCACGCCGTCCACGAGGTGGCGCGCCTTGCCGACCGGGTCGTGATGATGCGCGAGGGCGAGGTCGAGGCGGTCGGGCCGGTATCGGACGTGCTCAGCGGCCCCGGCCTTGCGACCGCGGCCAATCGCCGCGAGGCGGGCAGCGTGCTCACCGGCGTGGTCGAGGCCTTCGACCCGCCGCACCGGCTGGCGACCGTGCGCCTGCAGAGCAATCGCCTGCACGTGCCGAATGCCGAGGTCGGCGTCGGAAAGACGGTGCGGCTGCACATTCCCGCCCGCGACGTGATGCTGGCGACCGGCCGGCCGACCGGGCTCAGCGCGCTCAACATCCTGGAGGGCACGATCGAGGCGATCGCCGCCGACGGCGAAGGCATGATCACCGTCCGCATCGGCTGCGGCGGCGACATCGTTCACGCCCGGATCACGGCGCTTTCCGGGGAGCGGCTGGAGCTTGCGCCGGGCAAGGTGGTCTTCGCCATCATCAAGACGGTCGCGCTCGACCTTCGCTAGCCGCGGCCTTGCTGGTCCGCGCCGTCCTGCGGCCGATGGGACTGCAGCCAGTCGAGATCGTCGCCGATCGCCTCCCTCGCCTTCGCCTCCATCTTCCGGAACCGCGCCAGCAGTTCCTCGCCGAAGGCGGTGACGACGGCGCCGCCGCCCTGCTTGCCGCCGCGCTGGGATTCGACCACCGGGATGGCAAACATGCGGTTCATCGTGTCGACGAGCATCCAGGCGCGGCGATAGGACATGTCCATCGACCGGCCGGCAGCCGAGATCGAGCCGGTCTCGATGATCCGGGACAGAAGCATGATCTTGCCGCGCCCCAGCCGCTCCTCGCGCGAGAAATCGATCCGCAGGTTGACGGCGATGTCATCCGGGGCGCTCGTTGTCATCGCATCTCTTCCCTTTGAGCTTCCGGCCACGCTAGCCGATGGCCGATACATTGCAAACGCGCGTCTGCGGCATCCACATCCGATTCGACGGTGCAACACCCTTGCGCCATCGCGCGCCGCACGCCAAGAGTGCCGCGGTGGAAACGGAGACGATGGACGGGATGGAACGGGACGAGATCGCGGTCATCGGCGGCGGTCCTGCCGGGCTTGCGGCGGCCGAGGTGCTGTCGGCGGCGGGATGGCCGGTGGCCGTGTACGAGGCGATGCCGACGGTGGCGCGCAAGTTCCTGCTGGCCGGAAAGTCCGGGCTGAACATCACCCATTCCGAGCCGTTCTCCCGCTTTGCCGAACGCTTCGGCACGGCATCCGCCCGCCTCCGGCCGCCGCTGGAGGCGTTCACGCCGGACGACGTGCGGCACTGGGCGGCCGGGCTCGGCATCGAGACCTTCGTCGGCACGTCGGGCCGCGTCTTTCCGACGGCGATGAAGGCTTCGCCGCTGCTGCGCGCCTGGCTGCGCCGCCTCGAGGCGCAGGGGGCGAAGGTCCACACGCGCCATCGCTGGGTCGGCTTCGACGGCGACGCGGTCGTCTTCGAGACGCCGCAGGGGCGCAAGAGCCTGTCCTGCCGTGCCGTCCTGCTGGCGCTCGGCGGCGCGAGCTGGCCGCGGCTCGGCTCCGACGCCGCCTGGGTGGAGCACCTGCGGGAGCGCGGCGTGCCGGTGCGCCCCTTCCGCCCCGCCAATTGCGGCTTCGACCTCGCCTGGAGCGACGGCTTCGTCGAGCGCTTCGCCGGCCAACCGCTCAAGGGCGTCACCGCGACCTCCGACGCCGGCACGTTTCCCGGCGAGTTCGTCGTCTCCCGGCACGGTATCGAGGGCAGCCTCGTCTATGCGCATGCCGCGGCACTCCGCGACCGGATCGAGGCGGAAGGCACAGCAACGCTCGTGCTCGATCTGGCGCCGGGGCGAGAGGCGACCCGCATCGCGCGGGACCTCGCGCGCCAGGGGACGAAGGAGAGCTTCGCCAACCGCCTGCGCAAGGGCGCGGGCCTCGCCGGCGTGAAGGCCGGCCTCCTGCGCGAACTGGTGCCCGATGCGTCCCGATCCGCGCCCGACGCGCTGACGCGGACGATCAAGGCGCTGCCCCTGCCTCTGCTCCGCCCCCGGCCGATCGCCGAGGCGATTTCCTCTGCCGGCGGCATCGACTGGGTGGGGGTCGACGACGGCTTGATGATCAAGGCGATGCCGGGCGTCTTCGCCGCCGGCGAAATGCTCGACTGGGAAGCCCCCACCGGCGGCTATCTCCTGACCGCCTGCCTCGCCACCGGACGCGCCGCGGCACGGGGCATCATGCAGCGTCTCAAGGACACCCGTTAGGTCGAAACGACCGAGCGTAGAGCGGCGCGAAGCTCCGCTCTACACCCTGCCCGGAAGAATATCCGGCGGGTGCCGAAATCCATTCGGATCGTTCTACGAACACCCTCCAGTCGAAAGTCCCGTCGTTTTCTCATCTTTGGACAACCGGATGTATCGTTATGACGCATAACGTACTTAACAAGCAATGAATGTCGATTTGAACCTGCGATAATTGATGATACAAATATATCCAGCACATGCTGGGGCTGTTCGTGACTGAAAAACACAACTTGACCACCTTGCCGGGCAACCGCGTCCTTGCCTCGTTGCGGCCGGATGCGCGCGATTTCCTGTTCGAGCGGGGTGAAATACGACCGATACTTGCCGGCGAGACCGTCTTCGACGACGGCGCAGCGCTGACCCATGTCGTCTTCCCGCTGGAGGGGGTGATATCCTACGTCACGGATATCGCCAGCGGCAGGAACGTCGAGAAGGCCTCGCTCGGCCGCGAGGGCGCGCTGGGGCTGGCCGTCGTCCTCGGCGGCGACCGGGCGCTCGGCCGGTCGGTCGTCCAGGTGCCGGGCCGGGCGCTCTTTGTCGCGGCCGCCGAGTTCGAACGGGCGCTCGCACGGTTCGAGGGCATGCGGAGCGCGATGTTCGGCTATGTCCGCGCCTTCATAGAGCAATTGATGGAATCGGCCGCCTGCAACAGCCGGCACACGGCCGAGCAGCGGGTCTCGCGCTGGCTGCTGCAGGCACACGACCGGATGGCCGGCGACGAGTTCCAGATCACCCAGGAGGCCATATCGCAACTGCTCGCGCTGCGGCGCGCGACGGTCAACGCCGTCTGCACCGACCTGATGAACGCGGGCGCCATCACCTACAATCGCGGCCGCCTGATCGTGCGCAGCCGCCATGTCCTGCACGGTCGCTGCTGTTGCTGCTACGACCGGATGCAGAAGGCGCTGGACGTATAGCGCCGGGCGCCTGTCCCGGCTTCTCCTGCGCGGTCAGAAGCCGCTGATCAGTTCTATCTTGGAGCCGTCGGTGAAGCGCGACAGGCGGAAATCCCGCGGGTCGACGATCGGGGTGTCGCCGGCGACGAGATCGGCCATCAGCCGTCCCGCCCCCGGTCCGATGCCGAAACCGTGGCCGGAGAAGCCGGTGGCGATGTGGAAGCCGGGGATGCGGTCGACGGCGGAAATCACCGGCACCGCATCCGGGGTGACGTCGATCATGCCGCCCCAGCGCTGGGCGACCTCGGCCTTCTCGAACACCGGAAAGGCGCGGCGCAGGTTGGCCAGCGCGTGGTCCGACATCCGCTTCGACGGCACGGGATCGAGGACGCGGCAATATTCGAACGGGCTCGGCTCGTCCAGCGCCCAGCGATCGGGAATGCGGGCCTCGTCGAGGAAGCGCCAGCCGGCGCGGAACTTCAGCGCGCGCCACTCCTTCTTCAGCGCCGGCAGGAAGTCGACGGCGAAGCGGAAGGATTTCGGTACGATGTCGACGATGTTCTCGTGGCCGGAGGCGACCGTGTAGCCGCCGTCCTGGCGCTTGCGGAAGGCGAAGCCCGATGCCCACATCGTCTGCTCGGGCGCGCCCTCCAGCGGCCTCGTGCGCAGCACCGAGTTCAGCACCTTCAACTGCGGCAGATGGATGCCGAGCGTCCCGGCGAACAGGCTGGACCAGGCGCCGCCGGCCAGCACCACCGCCCGGCAGGCGATCGCGCCACGCTCGGTGACGACGCCGCAGACCGCGCCGGTCGCCGTCTCGATGCCGCGCACGGCGCATTCGGTGAGGATCGCCGCCCCCCTGGCCCGCGCGGCCTCGGCTATGGCGGGGGCGGCCTTCTGCGGCTCGGCCCTCGCGTCGGTCGGCGTATAGAGCGCCCCCTTCAGGTTCATCGTGGTGCCGGGATACATCCTGCGGAACTCGGCGCCGTCCAGCATGCGCGCCTCGATGTCGTAGCCTTCGAGGTTCTTGATCCAGCGGCCGTGATCGGCGAACTCCCGCTCCGTCGAGGAGGTGAAGATGATGCCGGCGCGCCGGAAGCCGGTATCGCGGCCGGCGCGCTGGTCGAGCGTGTCCCAGATGCGCAGCGACTGCGCCATCAGCGGCACCTCGCGCGGGTCGCGGCAAGCAATGCGCACCCAGCCCCAGTTGCGGCTCGACTGCTCCTGCGCGATCCCGCCCTTCTCGCACAGCGCGACCCGCAAGCCCCGCTCGGAAAGCTCGAGCGCCGTCGACGTGCCGATGATGCCGCCGCCGATCACGACGACGTCGACCTCCTTCGGCAGTTCTGCATCACCGTGGACGGGCACGACATAGGGACCGGGCATGTTGGGAAAATCCTTCGGGCAGGCAGGGGTGGGGAAAGGCGGCCGCCTGCCGTCGTCCCGCAGTCGCGCCGCGATGTCAAGCCGGGAGCCGCCGCCGCCCGCCCCTGAGGCGCGGCGGCGCGTATCTCCCCCTCTAGCACCGGATCAGCGCGACCATGTCCAGTCGCGGATCTCCGGCATGTCGTCGCCATAGGCGCGGACGTAGTGATGGTGCGCGTCGAGCCGGCCCTGCAACTCGGCCACGACCTCGGGCGCCCGCTGTTCCAGTCCCGGCACCCACCTTATGGCGGCCAGCGCCAGGTGGTACCGGTCCAGCTCGTTCATCACCGTCATGTCGAAGGGCGTCGTCGTCGTGCCCTCGTCGATGAAGCCGTGCACATGGATGTTGCCGTGGTTCGCGCGCTTGTAGGTCAGCCGGTGGATCAGGTAGGGATAGCCGTGGTAGGCGAAGACGACCGGGCGGTTCCTCGTGAACAGCGCGTCGAAATCGGCATCGTCGAGGCCGTGCGGGTGGCGATACTGCGGCTGCAGCGCCAGCAAGTCGACGACGTTGACGACCCGGATCTTCAGATCGGGGACATGTTCGCGCAACAGGTCGACGGCTGCGAGCGTCTCCATGGTCGGCACGTCGCCGGCGCAGGCCATGACCACGTCCGGCTCGCCGCCCTCGTCGTTGCTGGCCCATGCCCACCGGCCCATGCCCGCCTCGCAATGACGGATGGCCTCATCGATCGAGAGCCATTGCGGCTCGGGCTGCTTGCCGGCGACGATGACGTTGATGCGGTCGTAGGTCTTCAGGCAATGGTCGCCGACCCACAGCAGCGTGTTGGCATCGGGCGGCAGGTAGATGCGGACGATGTCCGCCTTCTTGTTGGCGACGAGATCGACGAAGCCGGGATCCTGGTGGCTGAGCCCGTTGTGGTCCTGGCGCCAGACATGCGACGTCAGCAGGTAGTTCAGCGACGACACGGGCTTGCGCCAGGGCAGTTCGCGCGACACCTGCAGCCACTTGGCGTGCTGGTTGAACATCGAATCGACGATGTGGATGAAGGCTTCGTAGCAGGAGAAGAAGCCGTGCCGGCCCGTCAGCAGGTAGCCCTCCAGCCAGCCCTGGCAGAGGTGTTCGCTCAGTACCTCCATCACCCGGCCGTCGGGGGAGAGGTGCACGTCATAGGGGAGGATGTCCTGCATCCAGACGCGGTTGGTCGCCTGGAAGACGTCGCCGAGCCGGTTCGATTCCGTCTCGTCGGGGCCGAAGACGCGGAAGTTCGCATGCTTGTCGTTCATCCGCAGCACGTCGCGCAAATAGCTGCCGAGCACCTTGGTCGACTGGCCGCTTGCCTGTCCCGGGCTTTCGACCGTGAGCGCGTAGTCGCGAAAGTCCGGCGTCTCGAGCTCGCGGCGCAACAGGCCGCCATTGGCATGCGGGTTCGCGCCCATGCGGCGGCGGCCCTGCGGCGCCAGGGCCCGCAGTTCCCCCTTCAGCCGTCCTGCGGCATCGAAGAGGTCCTCGGGATCGTAGCTGCGCAGCCAGTCCTCGAGGATCTTGCGGTGGCCTTCGTCGCCGCGGCAGTTGGAGACCGGAACCTGGTGCGAGCGCCAGAAATCCTCCACCTTCAGGCCGTCCACCTCCTTCGGCCCCGTCCAGCCCTTCGGGCTCCTGAGCACGATCATCGGCCAGCGCGGGCAGGCGTGCCCCGCCCGGCCGGCGCGCGCTTCGGCCTGGATCGCGGCGATGATGTCGAAGACCTCGTCCAGCACCTCGGCCATGCGGGCATGCATCTTCTCCGGTTCGTGGCCCTCGACGAAAAAGGGCTGGTAGCCGTGACCGGAAAAGAGGCCCCTGAGATCCTCGTCGCTCATCCGGGCAAGAACGGTGGGATTGGCGATCTTGTAGCCGTTCAGATGCAGGATCGGCAGCACTGCCCCGTCGCGGGCGGCATTGAGGAACTTGTGCGACTGCCAGCTTCCGGAAAGCGGCCCGGTCTCCGCCTCGCCGTCGCCGACGACGCAGGCGACGACGAGGCCGGGATTGTCGAAGGCGGCGCCGTAGGCGTGCACGAGCGCATAGCCGAGCTCGCCGCCCTCGTGGATGGATCCGGGCGTCTCCGGCGCCACGTGGCTCGGCACGCCGCCGGGGAAGGAGAACTGCTTGAAGAGCTTCTGCATGCCGGCAGCGTTCTCGGCGATCTCCGGGTAGACCTCGCTGTAGGTGCCTTCCAGATAGGTGTTGGCGACCATGCCCGGCCCGCCATGGCCGGGTCCGCAGACATAGATGATATCCGCATCGCGGGCGCGGATGATCCGGTTCAGGTGGGCGTAGACGAAGTTCAGCCCCGGCGTCGTGCCCCAGTGGCCGAGCAGCCGCGGCTTGATGTGCTCGGCCTTCAGCGGTTCGCGCAGCAGCGGATTGTCGAGAAGGTAGATCTGACCGACCGACAGATAGTTCGCCGCCCGCCAGTAGCGGTCGATCAGGGCGATCTCGCCCGCGTCCAGCCGACGTCTCTCGGTTCCGGTCGTATTCGGTGTCATGGAATGTCTCCTCATTCTTCCCGGTAACGGTCTGGCGAAGGGCGTGTGGCGTTTCCTATCGCAGGAACTGCCTGAAGCGGCGCAGCGAGAAATAGAAGAAGATAGCTCCGATCACGCAGAGTGCCAGGAGCTGCGGCCAGACGACCGACAGCCCCGCCCCGCGGAACAGGATCGACTGCGCCAGGATCACGAAATGGGTGTTGGGCGCTGCGAGCATCAGGGTCTGGATGAATTCCGGCATGCTCTCGCGCGGCGTCATCGCCCCGGAGAGCACCTGCAGCGGCAGGAGCACGAGCATCAGCAGCAGGCCGAACTGCGGCATGGTGCCGGCGACGGTGGCGAGGAAGATGCCCATGCAGGTGGTGGCGAAGAGCTGCAGCGCGGTGCCCGCCAGAAACAGCGCGAACGAGCCCTGCAGCGGAACGTCGAGGATGAGGCGCACGACGACGAGCAGCGAGAGCGCCGAAGCGACGAGGACGACGAGCCCCATCGACCAGATCTTGCTCACCATGATCTCGGTCGGGGTGACCGGCATCACCAGCAGATGCTCGATCGTGCCGTGCTCGCGCTCGCGGATCAGCGCCGCCCCGGTCAGGATGATCGACAGCATGGTGATCGAGGTGATGACGTTGGCGATCGGCATGAACCAACCCTTGTCGAGCTGCGGATTGAAGGCGGCGCGCAGGACGAGTTCGACCGGGACGTCGGCGGTGTCGCGATGGCGGTTCAGGTACTCGTCGATCTCGCCCGCGACGATCGACTGCACGTAGCCGCCGCCGGAAAACGCCTGCGACATGCGCGTGGCGTCGATGTTGAGCTGGATCGCCGGCGACCGGCCGGCCAAGAGGTCGCGCTGGAAGTTCGGCGGGATGTCGAGGGCGAAGGTATCGAGCCCTGCGTCCATGCGGCTGTCCATCTCCGCCTGGCCGATCAGCTTGGGCACGGAGAAGAGCGGCGGGTAGAAGGCGGTGATGATGCGGGAGGACACCGGCGACTCGTCCTCGTCGACGATCGCGATCGCCGCGTGGTTCAGCGTCTCGGGCTGGGCGTTGGAGGCCGAATAGATCGACAGCGAGAACGAATAGACGATCAGGATCAGCAGCACCGGGTCGCGCGCCAGACCCCACAGCTCCTTGATCCCCAGCCGGTAGACGTTGGCGAGCCTCATGTCACGTCGCCTGCTTCTTGAGGAAGGCCGCGCCGAGGCCGAGGAGCAGCGGGACCGCGATCAGCAGCGGCACGAAGGAGGGGCCGAGATCGGCAAACCCCAGTGCCTTGGAGAACGAGCCGCGCGAGATCGTGACGAAATAGGTGGTCGGGAAGATGTTGCCGACGAAGGCGCCGAAGCCCTGCATCGAGGAGACCGGGTCGATCATGCCGGAATACTGGACGGCGGGGACGAGCGTCAGAAGGGCGGTGCCGAAGATCGCGGCGATCTGGCTGTTGATGAAGCTCGAGATGACCAGCCCCATGCTGGTGGTGACGACGACATAGAGAAGGGCGGCGGTGCCGAACACCAGGAAGCTTCCCGTGAACGGCACGCGGAAGACGAAGATGGCGAAGGCCGTCAGGATCACGACGTTCAGGGCGGCGAGCACGACATAGGGCAGCTGCTTGCCGAGCAGGAACTCGAAGCGGGTGACCGGGGTCACGTAGAAATTGATGATCGAGCCCAGTTCCTTCTCCCTCACCACGCTCAGGACGGTCAGCATCGAGGGGATCATCAGGAGCAGGATGGGGATGATCGCGGGCACGATGGCGACCACGCTCTGCACATCGGGGTTGTAGCGGTAGCGGATCTCGATCCGGTAGCTTCCGGCGGTGGCGTTCCCGGAGCGTTCGCGCGCCTTCTGCGCCAGCCAGGTGGCGTGCATGCCCTCGACATAGCCGCGCACCGTCTCGGCCCGGGTCGGCATGGCGCCGTCGATCCAGGCGCTGACCTCGGCGCCCTCGCCGCGCGCCACGTCGCGCCCGAAGCCCGCCGGGATTTCGATCGCCAGGCTGATCTCGCCGGCGCGCATGCGCCGGTCCAGATCGTTGTAGTCGACGATCGGCGGCTGCTCGATGAAGTAGCGGGATCCCGCGATCTGCAGCGCGTAGTCGCGGCTGATCGTCGTGTCGTCGCGGTCGAGAACGGCGAAGGTCAGGTCCTCGACGTCGAGGTTGATGCCGTAGCCGACGACGAACATCAGGACGAGGCTGCCGATCAGGGCGAGCGTGGCGCGGATCGGGTCGCGCCTGAGTTCCAGCGTCTCGCGCCGGGTGTAGGCCAGCATGCGGCCGAAGTCGAAGAAGCGGCCGGCGCGCGCCTGCGCGGCGGCGGCATCGGCGGCAATCTCCGGCGGCGGTGCGGCAGCGCCCGCCGCGGCGGCCTCCTTCTCGCCGATCGCCTCTTCGAGGAACTCGACGAAGGCCTGCTCGAGTGTGTCCGCCTTGCGCATCTTGACGATGTTTTCCGGCGTATCGCTGACCAGGACCTTGCCGGCATGCATCAGCGAGATGCGGTCGCAGAGCGCCGCCTCGTTCATGAAGTGGGTGGAGACGAAGATCGTCACATCGTCCTTGCGCGACAGGTCGGCGAGGATGCTCCAGAAGCCGTCGCGGGCGACCGGATCGACGCCGGAGGTCGGCTCGTCGAGGATCAGGATTTCCGGGGAATGCACCATGGCGACGGCGAGCGACAGGCGCTGGCGGATGCCGAGCGACAAGGCGTCCGGCATCGCGTCCATCACGTCCGTCAGGTCGAACCGCCGCGCCATCTCGGCGATGCGATCGGGGATCGCCGCCTCCGGCATCTCGAACAGGCGGGCGTGCAGATCGAGGTTCTGGCGGACCGACAGCTCGGTGTAGAGCGAGAAGGCCTGAGACATGTAGCCGATGCGCCGGCGCACGGCCATGTCCTTCGGATCGACCGCGCTGCCGAACAGCCGCGCCGTGCCCTCGCTCGCCGGCAGGAGCCCGGTCAGCATCTTCATCGTCGTCGTCTTGCCGCAGCCGTTGGAGCCGAGGAAGCCGAAGATCTCGCCGCGGGGAATGCGGAAGCTGACGTCGCTGACGGCGGTGAAGTCGCCGAAGCGCATCGTCAGGTGCTCCGCCTCGATCGCGATCTCCTCGCCCTCTCGCGGCTGGCGCGGCGGGATCGCGAGTGCGACATGGCCGCGGCGCTTCTCCTCCGGGAGCAGCGCCACGAAGGCGGCGTCCAGGTCGGCGGTCGCCGTGCGCTGCAGGAGTTCGCCCGGCGATCCGGTGGCGAGCACCCGGCCCGCATCCATCGCCACCAGCCAGTCGAAGCGCGCCGCCTCCTCCATGTAGGCGGTGGAAACGATCACGCTCATGCCCGGGCGATCCTTCCGGATCCTGTCGATCAGTTCCCAGAACTGGCGGCGCGACAGCGGGTCGACGCCGGTGGTCGGCTCGTCGAGGATCAGAAGGTCCGGATCATGGATCAGCGCGCAGCAGAGCCCGAGCTTCTGCTTCATGCCGCCAGAGAGTTTTCCCGCGGGCCGATCGGCGAAGGGACCGAGGCCGGTGCTTCCCAGCAAGGTCGCGATGCGCGCCTTGCGCTCCGCGGCGTCCTGGCCGAACAGGCCGCCGAAGAAATCGGCGTTCTCGAACACCGACAGCGTCGGGTAGAGGTTCTTGCCGAGCCCCTGCGGCATGAAGGCGATGCGCGGCGAGGTCAGCCGGCGGTGGCGGCTGTCGGCGATGTCGCCGCCGAGCACCTCGATCCGGCCGCCCTGCAGGGCGCGGGCACCGGCAATGAGCGAGAGCAGGCTGGACTTGCCGACGCCGTCCGGCCCGATCAGGCCGACCATGCAGCCGGCCGGGATGTCGAGGGTGACGCCGGAAAGCGCCCGTGTGCTGCCGTAGGACAGCCCGACGTCCTGCAGCCGCGCGACCGGTCCCTGTGCCGCTCCGGCCGCCGGCGCGCTCATTTCACGACGTTTCCGAGCCATTCGGGCCATTCGGCGTCCGGCGAGACCTTGACATAGGCCATTCCCGGCAGGCCGGTCTTCACCTGCCGGACGTACCGCTCCAGCAGTTCCGGGGCGATCCGCGCCTTGATGCGGAACATCAGCTTCAGCCGCTCCTCCTGCGTCTCGACGGTCTTCGGCGTGAACTGGGCGACGTCGGCGACGAAGGTCGCCCTCGCCGGCACGACATACTGGGGGATGGCGTCGAGCACGATGCGGACCTCGCTGCCGAGCTCGACGCGGCCGGCCTGCTCGGTCGGCAGGAAGAAGGTCATCGAGACGTCGGTCAGGTCGACGAGATTGAGGACGCGCCCGCCGGCGGACAGCACCTCGCCCGGCTGCGCCACCCGGTACTGGACACGGCCTGTGCGCGGGGAGCGGAGGATGCTGTCGTCGAGGTCGGCATCGATGCTCTCGATCGCCGCATCCGCCGCCTCGACAGCCGCCTTGGCATCGATCACCTGCGCTTTGGCGCTGCCGACGCCGGCTTCGGCGGCGGCCTGCTGCGCCCTTGCGGCGGCAACGGTGGCGACGGCGGCCTGGTACTTGGCGCGGTCGTCGTCGAGCACCTGCTGCGACACGGTGTTGCTCTTCAGGAGCTGCTCCGAACGGTTGCGCCGCGTCTCGGCCGCGTTCAGCTCGGCCTCGCGCTGTTCGATCAGCGCGCTGGCCGCCTCCAGCTGCGCCTGCTGCTGCCGCACCAGGCTTTCGGCCGTCTCGACGCCGACCTTGGCACGGGCGAGTTCGGCCTCCGCCTGGCGGCGGCGGGCGACGAGCTGGGCGGTGTCCATCCGCGCCAGTTCCTGGCCGGCTTCGACGAAATCGCCCTCGTTCACGTAGATTTCGGCAATGCGGCCGGCGATCTTGGAGGAGATGTCGATCTCGACGGCCTCGATGCGGCCGTTGCCGCTGGCGATCCCGGCGGGCAGGCCGGATCCGCGCAGCGTGCTCCAGGCGTAGTAGCCCGCCAACGCCACGAGCACCAGCACCGCTGCGGCGATCCAACCCCTTCTGGTCATCCGGCGAGTCCCTCCAGTTGCAAGCCATCTAGCGGACGGCGCACTTCTCGACCTTGATTTTTCTCAACGGCCGGTTGACCGGGTCGATAGTAGGAAGAGCGTGGAGGGGTGGCAACCGAATTGTGCGGCGACGGCGGCGCCGGTTACCGCTGGAACGCGGCCGCCGCGGGGCGGACCGGTTCAGGTCCGGAAGGCCGGCGCTCCGGGTGCGGAAAGCCCGTCGTTGCGGCGCAACCGCCGCAACTGCCTGACGAGCGTGCGGGCTCCGGAGGCGCTGGCGGCCGAGCGTTCGGAACTGCCGGCGATCACCGCGAGCACGCTCTCCGCCTCGTCGGCGGAGACGATGCCGCGCGCGGCGAGGTCGCCGACGAGAAGGATCAGCGCGCTCTCGACCGCCAGCGAACGCCGCTCGACTTCTTTCTGGTTCGACATTTCCTGCATCTGGCTTTCTCCTTGCGTCGCTAGGTCAACGACATCTTGCCGCAATGGTTCCGATGGTTTTTCGTCCCCGAACGGCCGATACGGTGGACAAGGAGGGTTCCCGAGATCGTCGCTCTGCCCCGATAAAAACCTGCTCCGGCAGAATGGCTCCACATGGATGCCGAGACGCCTGACGGCGCCGCACCATCATCCGGAGAAACCGGTTCACGCAAAGTGACAGTCGTGCTGCGATGCCCGTCGCCCGAATGGCGTATGAACGGTATGGGACATACCTGACAGGACATAAATGTCGCAGGTCACCTCAATCTTCCGGACGCGGTTGGCAAGGCCGGAAAAGACGTGTTCAATGGTTTTCATGGCCGTTCAAGCTGAGTCTCTGCTCAAGAACCCTGACTGCCGAAAATGCTTCGCCTCCGACGAGACGGACGCCGCAGTCCTTGCGACCGCCACATCACACAAATCACCGGGGATGCCAATTATGTGAAAGGAACATTGATCCATGAAATCCGTTTTCCTGTATAATGATTCCACAGGCCTTGATTCCATCCGACTTACGCCGGTTGTCGCAGGAGACAAACATGCAAAGGGGTGAATCCGACGTCTTCAATCTGTTTTCGGAGATCTACTCCAGCACTGCGCGCGAGGAGATGTCTCTTCAGGAATATCTCCTAGCCTGCCGAGATGACAAAAGCATGTACGCCACCGCACAGGAGCGGATGGTCGAAGCGATCGGCGAACCCACGCTGATCGATACCAGCACCGACGAACGGCTCGGTCGCATCTATTCCAACCGGACCATCAAGATCTATCCCACCTTCTCCGAATTCTACGGGATGGAGGACACGATCGAGCGGATCGTCGGCTATTTCCGCTATGCGGCACAGGGGCTGGAAGAGCGCAAGCAGATCCTCTACCTGCTCGGTCCCGTCGGCGGCGGCAAGTCGTCTTTGGCCGAACGGCTGAAGAAACTGATGGAAGTTCGGCCGATCTACACGCTGATGGTGAACGGCAAGGTCAGCCCGATCTTCGAAAGCCCGCTGGGCCTGTTCCACCCCGAGCGGATGGCCGATCTTCTGGAAGACAAGTACGGGATCGCCCGGCGCCGCCTCACCGGGCTGATCTCGCCCTGGGCCGCCAAGCGGCTCGACGAGGTCGGCGGCGACATCTCCAAGTTCAGCGTCGTCAAGATGCTGCCGTCGCGGTTGCGGCAGATCGCGATCGCCAAGACCGAGCCCGGCGACGAGAACAACCAGGACGTCTCCTCGCTGGTTGGCAAGGTGGACATCCGCCAGCTCGAGAACTACAGCCAGGCCGATCCGGACGCCTATTCCTATTCGGGCGGCCTGAACCGGACGACGCAGGGCCTCTTGGAATTCGTCGAGATGTTCAAGGCGCCGATCAAGGTGCTGCACCCGCTCCTGACGGCGACCCAGGAGGGCAACTACAACGGCACGGAGAACTTCGGCGCCTTCCCCTACCAGGGCGTCGTGCTGGCGCACTCCAACGAATCCGAGTGGCTGCAGTTCAAGAACAACAAGAACAACGAGGCCTTCCTCGACCGCATCCTCGTCGTCAAGGTGCCCTACTGCCTGCGCGTGACCGAGGAACGGCAGATCTACGAGAAGCTCCTGCGGGAAAGCGAGCTCGCCAAGAACCCGTGCGCGCCGGAGGTGCTGGAAACGCTTAGCCGCTTCACCGTCTCCACGCGGCTCGCCATACACGAGAATTCGTCACTCTACACCAAGATGCGGGTCTATGACGGCGAGAACCTGAAGGACGTCGATCCCAAGGCGAAGTCCGTTCAGGAGTATCGCGACGCCGCCGGCGTCGACGAAGGCATGACCGGGGTCAGCACCCGCTTCGCCTTCAAGGTGCTGTCGGAAACCTTCAACTACGACACGAAGGAAGTGGCCGCCGACCCGGTGCACCTGATGTACATCCTCGAGCAGGCGATCCGGCGCGAGCAGTATCCCAAGGAGACCGAGGCCGCCTATCTCGACTTCATCCGTTCCGAGCTCGCCAGCCGCTATGCCGAGTTCATCGGCCACGAGATCCAGAAGGCCTACCTGGAATCCTACAGCGAATACGGCCAGAACCTGTTCGACCGCTACATCGCCTATGCAGACGCCTGGCTGGAAGACCAGGACTTCAAGGACCCGGACACGGGCCAGATCCTCAACCGGCAGATCCTCGACAGCGAACTGTCGCAGATCGAGAAGCCCGCCGGCATCGCCAACCCGAAGGACTTCCGCAACGAGGTGGTGAAGTTCACCCTGCGGGCGCGGGCGAAGAACAACGGCCGCAACCCGTCCTGGACCAGCTACGAGAAGCTTCGCGAGGTGATCGAGAAGCGGATGTTCGGCCAGGTCGAGGACCTGCTGCCGGTGATCAGCTTCGGCTCGAAGAAGGACAGCGCCACCGAGAAGCAGCATGCCGAATTCATCAGCCGCATGATCGAGCGCGGCTACACCAAGCGCCAGGTCCGCCGGCTGGTCGACTGGTACATGCGCGTCAACAAGGCCGGCTGACGCCGGATGAAGGCGGTCCGGGGGTGCATCGCCATCCCCTGCCCGCGACCGTTTGCACTCCGCCCGGAGGGATTTCGGACATGGCGGCAACCGCGGCTAGGCGAAACGACCGTCGCAGCGATCGGAGCGCCGGCCTGCAATGGCCGCGGACACCGCCTCCGACACCCTGCCATAAATTGCCTGAATTGACGGTCCACTGTTCGCACGGCTTGTCCATTGCGACGCTCTGCGCCATCCTTTCGGACAGGCGGACGGTTGAGGCAGCAGCATGAATGACAACCACCATCCGGGGCGCTGAAACATGCCGAATTTCATCGACCGGCGTCTGAATCCGAAAGACAAGAGCATCGGCAACAGGCAGCGCTTCCTGAAGCGGGCGCGCGAGGAACTGAAGCGCGCCGTCAAGGAACAGGTGAAGTCGATCGGGATCGCCGATGTCGGCGCCGGGCAGAGCGTGTCGATGCCGACGCGCGGCGTCGGCGAGCCGACCTTCCAGCCCGCCGGCGACACCGGCGACCGCGAGCGGGTTCTTCCCGGAAACCGCGAGTTCTCGCCCGGCGACCGGCTGCGCAAGCCGCAGGGCGGCGGCGGCGGCCGGGGCGGTGCCGGCACCGGCGAGGACGAGGACGACTTCCAGTTCTCTCTGTCGCAGGACGAGGTGCTGGACCTGTTCTTCGAGGATCTCGAACTGCCCGACATGGTCAAGCTGTCCCTCAAGGAGACGCTGACCTTCAAGCCGCGGCGCGCCGGCTATGCGGTGACCGGATCGCCGACCAACATCAACGTCGCCAAGACGATGCGCAACAGCCACGGCCGACGCATCGCGCTGCGACGGCCGAAGCAGGCGGAGCTCGACGCGCTCGCAGCCGAAATCGCCGAGCTCGAGCAGAAGCCCAAGCCGACGCCGAAGGACAAGGAACGGCTCGGCATGCTGCAGGCCGAACTGGAGTGGCTGGATCGCCGGCGGCGGCGGGTGCCCTTCATCGACACCGTCGACATTCGCTTCAACCGCTTCGAGCAGCAGCCGCTGCCCAACGCCAGCGCGGTGATGTTCTGCCTGATGGACGTCTCCGCCTCGATGGGCGAGCGCGAGAAGGATCTCGCCAAGCGCTTCTTCGTACTCCTGCACATGTTCTTGAGGCGGCGCTACGAGCGGATCGAGATCGTCTTCATCCGCCATACCGACGAGGCGCGCGAGGTCGACGAGGAAACCTTCTTCTACTCGACCCAAAGCGGCGGCACGATGGTCTCGACCGCGCTGGAGGAAATGCTGCGGGTGATCGAGGCGCGCTACCCGGCGAGCGAGTGGAACATCTATGCCGCCCAGGCCTCCGACGGCGACAACATTTCCGGCGATTCCGAGCGCTGCGTGACGCTGCTGTCGACGGTGATGAAGTATTGCCAGTACTACGCCTATGTGGAGATCATCGACGAGCGCGAGAGCGAGATCTTCGCGCGCACCGACAACGGCACCTCGCTCTGGCGCGCCTACCGCACCGTCGACGGCGACTGGCCGAATTTCCAGATGACCCGCATCGCCAAGCCGGGCGACATCTATCCCGTCTTCCGCAAGCTCTTCGCCAAGCAGCCGCAGACGCTGCGCCAGCCGCGCAAGTAGAAGGATCCGCCATGACGCGCTCCGGCAAGCTGCTGTTCGACGGGTCCGACTGGAACTTCGAAACGCTGTCGCGGACCTATGACGCGATCGAGGAGATCGCGCTCGGCGAACTCAAGCTCGACATCTATCCGAACCAGATGGAGATCATCTCGTCCGAGCAGATGCTGGACGCCTATTCGTCGGTGGGCATGCCGCTGATGTACCAGCACTGGTCGTTCGGCAAGCGCTTCGTCTTCGAGGACCACCTCTACCGCAAGGGCCGGCGCGGGCTGGCCTACGAACTGGTGATCAACTCCAATCCCTGCATCGTCTACCTGATGGAGGAGAACACGATGGCGATGCAGGCGCTGGTGACCGCGCATGCCGCCTTCGGCCACAACCACTTCTTCAAGAACAACTACCTGTTCCGGCAGTGGACCGACGCCAGCGCCATCCTCAGCTACATGGAGTTCGCCAAGAAATACATCGCCAAGTGCGAGGAGCGGCACGGCACGGCCGCCGTCGAGGCGATCCTGGATTCGGCGCATGCGATCATGGACCAGGGGGTCTTCCGCTACCGCCGCCCGCCGCGGCTGTCCTCCGAGCGGGAGCGCGAGCGGGCGCGCGAACGGCTGGAATACGAGGAACAGACCTTCAACGACCTGTGGCGTACGCTGCCGCCGTCGACCTCGGCCAAGGAGCGGGCGGAGGCCGAGCGCGACGCCTCCGAGCGCAAGAAGGCGTTGAACCTGCCGGAGGAGAACCTGCTCTACTTCCTGGAGAAGACGAGCCTGATCCTCGAGCCGTGGCAGCGCGAACTCTTGCGCATCGTGCGGGTGATCGCGCAGTACTTCTATCCGCAGCGGCAGACCAAGGTGATGAACGAGGGCTGCGCCACCTTCGTCCATCACACGATCATGAACCGGCTGTTCGAGAAGGACCAGGTCAGCGAGGGGACGATGCTGGAGGTGCTGCAGAGCCACTCGAACGTGGTGTTCCAGCCCGGCTTCGACGATCCGCGCTACTACGGCATGAACCCCTATGCGCTGGGTTTCGCGATGATGCAGGACATCCAGCGGATCTGCACGGAGCCGACCGCGGAGGACCGGGACTGGTTCCCGGAGATCGCCGGCAACGGCGCGTGGCGGGAGACGCTGCTCGACGCCTGGACGAACCACCGCGACGAGTCCTTCATCCTGCAATATCTGAGCCCGGCGCTGATCCGCAAGTTCCGGCTCTTCCTCCTGACCGACAGCTCGGGCGACAACTACCTCGAGGTGGCCTCGATCCATAACGAGCGCGGCTACCAGGCCGTGCGCGCGGCCCTTGCCCGCAGCTACGACATCGGGGCGAACCAGCAGGACATCCAGGTGGTCGACGTCGATCTTCTGGGCGACCGCCAGCTTCGCCTCCAGCACAACGTCAAGAACGGCGTGTTGCTGGAGGAGACCAGCCGCGATGCGACGCTGCGCCACATCCGCCATCTCTGGGGCTACGACGTCAGCCTCGTCGGTGTCGATGAGAGTGGCGAGGAACTCTACGAGTGCTCGACCGACGAGGACGGCTTGTAGCCGCTGCCTGCCGCAGGACTATTCGGCGGCGTTGCGCGTCTCGACCTCGACCTCGACGTCGTAGGAATAGCCGTCCAGCATGCCGTAGGCCTGCTCGATGTCCTTGATCTGCGCCTCGGCCTTCTCGATCGCATCGGCGATCGCCTCGCTGCGGGCCCGCAGCATGCTGCCGAAGACGTCCGTCGACGGGCGCTTGCCGACGCGGTCCATGTGGTTGCGGATGCGGGCGCGGTGACGCTCCATCTCCATGATGTGGAAGCGTGCATTGACGATCTCGTTCGTCAGCTTGCGGCGGATGGTGGCGATCGGATCGAAGCTGCCGGGCTCGCGCTCGTCGAGAATCACCTCGTTGATCAGCTTCTCCAGCACCATCAGGCCCTTGAGGTCCTTGGTATCGGCGAGCTCGGGATCATAGCCGGTGTCGTCATAGACCTTGCGGCGCACGGGATCGAGCAGCAGCTCATAGGCCGCCTTCAGTCGCGCGAAGGTGTCGGCGTCGCCCCCGGAATCGGGATGGGCGGATTTGGCGCGGCGGCGGTAGGCGGCCTTGATGGAGGCCGTGTTGGCATCGCGCGCGACACCGATGATGTCATAGGGATCGATCACAGTTTCACCCGTCTTCGGCAAGTTCGACCAGAACTGGCCTTTTCCTAAAGGCTGGCGCCGCCCGCCTCAAGCCCGGAGAAGGCGTCATGCCCACTTCCGTGCCCTGCCACGTTTCGAAGGCGAGAACCATAGCTGAAATCCGGCAATCCTATGTTCGCACGGCAGCGGGACGACCACAATCGCATGCTCATCCACCGATTTCGGAAACGGGCGCCCCGACGCTGCCGACCCGCCATGCCCGTCGAGCATCGCCGCGTCGACGTCCGCCGACGCGATGCGCCCTCAGTGGGGACGCGTGCCCTGATCGCGCATGTCGCCGAGCGCGCGCACGGCATCGCGCTGGCCGGTAGCGGCGAGCGCCTCGAAGATCCGCCGCGCATCGGCGTTGCGGTTCAGGCCCTTGTAGGCGTAGCCGCGCAGGACCATGAGGTCGGCGCGTTCGGTGCGCAACTGCGCCAGCTGGTCGAGAAAGAGGATGGTTTCGCGGAACCGGCCGGCGTCGAAGGCGGCGACGGCGCGGTCCGACAGGATCGCCGCCTGCAACTCGACCGCGCGCGCGCGCGGCTGCTTCGCCTTGGTCGCGGCGACGGCGGCCTCCCGGAACAGACCGGCGCGGATATAGGCGAGGCTCTGGCCGTAGGCCGCATCGCGCTGCACGTCCGGCACCGTCGTGCGCAGGGCGGCGTCGAAGGCGGCGGCGGCTTCCAGCGGGCGATTGAGCTCCATCAGGCACCAGCCGCGCGCAAGGGCCGCAGCCGGCGACAGGGTCTGCGGATCGACGGTCGTCCTGCAGCCGGCGACGGTCCGGGCGGTGCGCGCCGCGGGCGCGGCCCGTCGCACCGCGCGTTCCTCGCCCACGGGGCGGACATAGGTCACGGGCGTTTCATAGGTCACCACGCGCGGCTCGCCGGTCGCCGCAGCCGCGGGCCGCGCGGTCGTCTCCAGCGCGCGTCCGCCGCGGGTCACGGGCTCCGGTTCGCCCACGCGCGCGATGCGCTCCGAGCGCCCCTGCCACAGCGCCTGCACGGCCCGCATCCCCGTCAGGTCCCGCAGCCTGAGGCGGGCAACGGCGAGGCCGTAGGCCGAGGGCTCGTCGTCTTCCTTCCAGTTCAGCGCCGACAGGAACCACTGCTCGGCCGTCTTCGGCTGGTCGAAGGCGAGCGCGTACCAGCCGAACTGCTGGGCGCTGGCCGGATCCTTCTCCTTCAAGGTGGCGGCCGCCATGCGCTGCAGCACATCCGCGGCGATGACCACGGGGGGATCGGTCGCAAGCGTGTTGGCGACGGCGGCGAGATAGGTCTTCTTCGTCTCGTCGGAAGCGTCGTACCAGCGGAACATGACCTCCTCGGCCTCGAGCGGCATCTTCCGGTCGATCAGGGCCAGCGCCAGCCCCTGCGACGCCGAGGCGGTATCCTCGATGCTGCGCGCCTTGCGGAACCAGCGCTCGGCCGTCGGCATGTCGTCGCGGCGCAGCGCGTACCAGCCGAGCAGCAGCGCATCCGAGGCGAGGTTTTCGCGCTCCACCAGCCGCTCGACGCGCTGGATGTAGGGCACGGCGACGGCGAGCTTGCCGTCCTCGTCCCCCTCAGCGACGAACCGGCGGGCGAGATCGTCGCGGATGCTCTCGAACTCGCGGGTACCGTCCGGCAGGGTGTTCTCGTAGCCGAGCAGCTCCTGCATGTCGGCATAGCCGAGCAGGGCGGCGGCCTTCTGGATGGTGGCGACCCGCTCGGCCTGGTTCGTGCAGTTGCGCAGCACATAGGTATAGGCATCGCGGGCGCGCATCGCGCGGTCGGTGCCGGCGAACGCCTCGGCCACGCGCCAGAGGATGTCGACGTCGCTGCAGGTCAGAAGGCTCGGCGTCTCCGCGGCGAGGGTCACGACCTCGGCGAACCGCTTCGCGTCCGAGGCTTGTATCAATTGGCTGCGGCGCTCGGCGATCGCGAGACGGTCGAGCAGGTCCGCCGGCGGCGTCCAGCCGGGCTCGCGCGCCTGCCGGTCGGCGATGGCGGTGCGGACGTCGGCGTAGCGCGCCTCGGAATAGAGCTGCCACATGCGTTCCAGCTGCTGGTCGGCGTTCTGCGGCACGGCGAGCGGATCGCGCGGCGGCGTCCAGTTCGGATAGAGCGCGCGCAGGCGGGCGATCTCGGCTTCGAGGCGGGCCTTGTCGCCCTTGCTGGCAAAATAGCGCAGCGCGCTTTCGTCGACGACAGGGGCGGACGGGCCGGGCGCGGGTGCGGGCTGCTGCCCCGGGGTCTGCGCTTGTGTCTGGGGCTGGGGTTGGATCTGGGCCTGGGCATGAACGTCCCCCTGCCCCTGCGACCGAGACGGCTGGGCGATCTCGGCCGTGTCCGCGCCGACCCTGCTCATGCGGGAAGACACGGCCCTGGCGGTGCCGTCCGGAACCACCGAGGCGGTCTGGTTCATCCTGTCGATGGCCTGGCCGAACACGTCGATCTCCGGCCTGAGCACGCCGACGACGCTGCTGACCGCCGCTCCCATACATGCCATGGCCAGAACTACGGATCTCATCGTGATGCCAGTCTCCACCAAGGGCGTCCGCGCCATGCAGCATGCGCCCCAACAAGAACCGGCCCCCGCACGGATCCGGCCGGGGCTAGCTGCGGACGGACCGGATCGATCCGCTCCTGTGCCGGTTGGCCGGCGGCACGCGATTCCACCGGCAAACGAGATATCGACAAAGCCAGACTATGGTTAACGATCGGTAAACACGGCCGTTCCCTGCCCATGCCTACCTGCGTTTTCCGAAGCGGCCGAGCAGCGAGAAGGTCACGAGGCCCAGAAGCACCGACAGACAGGCCAGCAGCACCGCATAGGAGAGGATGTTGGTCGACAGCCAGTTCGCGGCGATCAGCCGGTAGTTCCAGATGGAGAACGGCTGGGTCGGGAGGAAGGAGACGCGGGTCACCGGCCGCGTCTCCATCGGCTTGTCGCCGACCCCGAGCAGCGTCAGCGAGCCGGAGAGAAGCTCCCAGTTGGCGTTGCGCACCAGCGTGGCGGCCCCGGCCTGCAGCTTCTCGGGCGTCGGCGCTGTGAGCACGAGCCAGGCGCCGCCGCCGGACGGACCGATGCCCTGCGCCACCACCAGGTTCGCCGTATCGGGCGGCACGAACATCGCCTCGTCACCGGGCCGAAAGCGCAACGAGCCGAGGGAAATGTCGAAATTCCGGTCCAGCCAGTCGCTGACGGCCATGAACGGCTTCTGCCATGCATTGCTGCTGGTCTTCTGGCGCCACGCGTCCAGCATGTCGGCGTTGGCGTCCGGCGATGCGCTCTGGGCGGAGGTGCCCCAGATCTTGGCGGTGTCCTCGGAGAGATGGGCCTGCGCCAGGGCCACCGGCGGGATCTGCGATATCGGGCCGACGAAGATCGCGTTGCCATCGCCCGTGGCGGCGGCGGAAGCCTTGGGGACGGTCGCGACCGGCCGCCCGGCCATGACGGCGAGCTGGCTGAGAAGCGTCGCCGTCGCCGAGAGCGTCTGGTTGTCGATCCGGTCGACGATCAGGTCGACGGTCTCGCCGCCGCGACCGTAGGGAAAACCCGTGCCGGCCACCGCGCCGAGGTTGGGAAGCTGGGCGATGCGGGCGAAATCGCCGACGCGGAACTCCGAGGTGTCGAACAGGGCAAAGCGCGGCTCGTTGCTGGCCGTCGTGCCCGGCACGCACACCTCGTCGGCGCGGGTCTGCAGCACGGCCTCGATCTCGATCAGATTGGCGCCGGGGCGGAAATGCCGCATGGTGAAGCGGATCGGCAGATGGCGCAGCACGTCGCCGCCCGCCCGGGTGATCGGCACCGTCGAGGCGATGCTGCCATTGACGTAGACGTCGATGTGGCTGCCGGGCAGGACGTCGCGCGAATAGGCGGCATCGAGCAGGATCCTCGCCTCTCCATAGGCATCCCCGTAGAAATCGGAGGGAATGCCGACATAGAAGCCGGTGCGGAACCGCCGGCCGCTGAATTCGGCCGACTTCAGGCCGAGCGCCGAGAACGGCAGGCGCGAGCTGCCGGTCAGAAGCGGGGTGTTCATCCCGGTCCAGCGCTGGGTCGCCAGTGCCGACCGGGTGGAATTCTCCGGCCGGTTGACCGGCGCCAGGATGTTTTCCACCACACTCTCGACGGCCTCCCAGCTGGGGCCGGTCAGCACCAGGACGGGCGCCTGCGTGGCGGGGTTCTCCATGAAGGCGGCGATGCCGCCCGAGCGCGCCCCATCCGGCAGCCGCGGCAGGATCCCCTCGAGCTCGGCCGCGGTGCCGACGACGACCGTCAGTTCGCCGGAAGCCGCCTTCGACGGCAGGGCGGTCGAGAACTCGAACACCTGGTTCGGCATCGTCGCCAGCATGCCGAGCGCCTGCGACAGCCGCAGCAGCGGCGTCGTCGTCGCGGACTGCTCCAGTTTCGGCACGACGATGTTGAAGCGCGTCTGGCCCTTCTCGTCGACGCCGACGGCGCGGATGTCGTCCAGGGTCGGGGCCGCGGTCATCTTGGCAGCGTCGAATTCGAGGAATGTCCGCTCGGGCAGGACATCCGACCAGAGCTCGTAGGTCGACTGCACCGTACAGTCGGTCCTGTGGCGCTGGGTTGCGCTGAACCCGATCTTGTTCGTTCCCGGCCGCATCAGCCCGTAGGGGATCTCGAAGCTCCTGTCGGCCACGCCGCCCGGCGATTGGACCGGCACCTGGCCGATCAGGGTGTCGTTGACATAGACCGACAGGTTCGAGGCTTCCGGCGCCACATAGATGCTGTTGCGGTAGCCGAAGTTGAGTTTCGCGGCCGCCTCGGCCTGCTCGGGCGTGAGGTAGATCGTCCAGTCGCGGGTCGCGTATTCGCCGGCGAGGTTGAGGCGATCGGACGGCACGACGTAGAAGCGCGGGCCGGCCGCCGCGGCGGCGGGCTGCGGCGCAGGCAATGCGGCGGGAGCGGCCGGAGGCTGCGGCGACGACGGCTGCGGACTCGCCTGCGGGCCGGGCTGCGGCGCCAGCGGCTGGCCGGATTGCGGCACCGCCGGCGGGGGACTTGCGGGCGAAGGGCTTGCGCCCGGTTGCTGCGCCCGTTCGCCGCTCATGTCGAAGGGCACCTGCTGCGCGGCCACGGAGGCTGCGAAGGCGCAGGAGGCGATCAGCGTCGCGGCGAGGATGGACCTCATCGGGTGGCCTCCCTGACGGCGCCCGTCTCGGCGGCTGCCGCCTTCGGCTTCATGCTGCGCGCCAGATAGACGAGGCCGCGGCTCGTCTGGTAGAGCGCGACGCGCAGGAACCAGAGGGTTCCGAACAGGATGCCGGGATTGCCGCGCCGGGCCAGCTGGAAATCGCTCCACTGGTTGGAATTGGCGAAGATGAGATCGGCGACGAGGCTGTGATGGCGCGCCACGCAGGGCGTGAAGCGGCAGCCGATCGCGGTCAGGTCGCCATGGCCCTCGACATTGCGCACCTGCACCGGCAGTTCTTCCGGCTCGTCGCCGCCATAGGGCAGGAAACGGATCGCGGCATCCATGTCGAGCCCGATGGTCTGGCGGTCGATGCCGTAGACCTGCACCCGCGCCCCGTTCGCCGAGACGTTCTCGATCGTTGCGGGAAAGCTGCGGCCGTCGGTGACGAAATCGCAGCGGCGGCTGACGCGGACGCGCCGGCTCGCGGACTTCTCGCCGCGCTCGGAGACGACGCCGAGGGCGCAGCCGGCGATGATCAGGTTGAGCAGGTTCCAGCCGCCGACGACCAGCGTCACGTCAGCCTTGTAGGGCTCGGCATAGAAGCGGTAGACGCTGACCAGCAGGGCCACGAACAGCACGCCGAAAATGACGAAGAACGGCCGGCTGATCTCCGAGAGGCGGCTGACGAGGACGGATTCGTCCTTCGCCGTCACCTTGAACGTCGGCTTGCGCGGGTTGAGGATCACCGAGACGACCGCCGGCAGCAGGTGCACGCTCTGCACATACTCGTAGAGCTCGGAAATCCAGGGCCAGCGGAACGTGCCGTAGAGGTAGTTCTGCATCATCATGTTCACCAGCATGTAGGCGAGCGTGTAGCCGAGGAACTCGCCCCCCGAAGCGGTGAAGATCTGCAGGTCGAAGAAGAGGTAGAACAGCGGCGCAATCAGGAACATCGTCCGCGGGAACGGGAAGAACCAGAACAGCGTGGACGACATGTAACAGAGGCGCTGGGGGATCGACAGCCCACGCTTGAACAGCGGGAAGCGGAACCGCAGGATCTGGATCATGCCCTGGGCCCAGCGGCTGCGCTGGCCGATGAAGCTCGCAAACGTGGCCGGCTGGAGGCCCGCGATCAGCGGCTTGTCGACATAGACGCTGTTCCAGCCGAGCGAATGCAGCGCGATCGCCGTCTCGCAGTCCTCGGTGATGGAGACGCCGCTGAAGCCGGCGGTGTCCTTCAGCGCCCGGCGACTGAGGACCGCCGCCGAGCCGCAGAAGAAGGCGGCGTTCCACTTGTCGAGGCCGCGCTGGATGATGCCGTAAAACATCTCGTTCTCGCTCGGCATCTTCTCGAAGGTCCTGAGATTGCGCTCCAGCGGGTCCGGGTTGAGGAAGAAATGCGGCGTCTGGACGAGGAAGAGCCTCGGATCGTCGTCGAAGTAGCCGACGGTCTCGCGCAGGAAATCGCGCGCGGGCGCGTGATCGGCGTCGAACACGGCGACCAGCTCGCCGTCCGAATGGGCCAGGCCGTTGTTGAGATTGCCCGCCTTGGCGTGCTCGTTGCGGGCGCGGGTGAGATAGTGCACGCCGAGATCGTCGCAGAGCTGGCGGAGCGTGTCGTGACGGGCAAGCGCTGCCTGCGCCTCCAGCACCTTGCTCGAATTCCGCTTCTGCTCGGTGCTGCCGTCGTCGAGCAGCCAGACCTGCAGCTTGTCGGCCGGATAGTCCATCGCCTTGGCGGCGGCCAGGGTGTTGGCCAGCAGCGCCTCGTCCTCGTTGTAGCTCGGAACGAACACGTCGACCTTGGGAAAGGTCTTCAGCTGTCCGCTGCGCTCGGCGCGGGGCGCCAGCGGCATCGAGACGACGAAGAGGCTCAGCGCGAGCATTCCGACGCTGTACATCTCCGCCAGATAGAGCAGGAAGCCGGGGATGAAGTTCTCGAGCTGGCTGAGCGGAGGCAGGGTGCTGGTGGAGCGCCAGTAGACGTAGCGAAGGACGACCGCGGTGCCGAGCGCCAGCGCGATGAGGCGCCAGATGCCTTCGCCCTTCAGGATCTTGATGACCGCCATCAGCGCCACGATGGTGATGCTGGCGATCAGCTGCGTCTGCAGGTTGATCGGCAGTGCAATCAGGGCAATGACGCAAAACGTGACGACTGCCCAGATGGCGACGGTACCGATCCTGTTCATTCCGATTCCTTCGTCTGCGGGCAGTATCCTAGAATTAGCCGCTTCCCGTTAACGAAAAATTAGCCCGGCAGATTTTCGCGGTCAGGCTTCAATTGCAGCCGGCGGCGCCATAGACGCAGCCGGGCGCCGGCACGACGACCGCGCCGCCGGGTGCCGCCGGTGCCGTGCCGGCAACGGGCGAAGGAACGGCGACCACCGGGCGCAGCGGCTGCCCGCCCTCGCCGCTCTGAGCCTCGCGCTCGATCGCGACGCGCTGCACCCTCCCGGGGGCGGCGGCCGGGCGGGGGGCGCGTGTCGAAAGCTCGGTGGCGGCGGGCAGGATCGGGCTGGAATCCTCGCCGAGCGTCGGATCCACCGGCCGCGGCGGACCGTAGGGGTTCCAGCCCTGCGGCTCGAAGGTCCCGTTGATCGTGTAGCCATACATGACCGCAAGCAGTTCCCGCTCGTCGGCGTCGCTGTCGCACAGTCGCGCCCGGACCTGGATGTTGCCGCGGTTCTGGAAGAGCGTGCGCTCGTCGTCGCGGGCGCGCAGCTGCTGCCAGCCGTAGAGACAGGCGTCACCCGCGGCGCTGCGGCCGAAGGCATAGCCGAACGAACCGTACTGGTTCTGCAGGTAGAGCGGCGAGGTGCGCATGGCCACGCCCGGGATCTGCTGGCGCATCTCGCTGGAGAGCCTGGAGACGTGCACGGGGCGGAAGCCCAGCCGGCTCTGGCCGTCCAATGTCGCCTCCATCGGCCCGTACATCTGGATGCTGAGGTAGTTCTGGCCGGGAATCGTGGAGGAGGTGAAGAGCGAGACCTTCTGCTCCACCGCATTGGAATAGTCGCGCTGGACGACATCGACGACGGCCGGGCCGCCTGCGGCCGGAACGATCAGCGCTTCGCTTTCGGACACGATGCGATTGGCGGCGGGAAGGCGCACGCCGTCGCGGGCCGCACACCCGGCAAGCAAGGCAGCGGCTGCGAGCATGGCAACGCCGGTCATCGGCCAGAATTGTCGTTCGCCGCAAGCCGTTGGCAAGAGCAACGCCCCCGAATCAGATCCGCGTTCCTTCAATCCGTCTATAGATCACAAGGAAAGGCAGTGAAACCCGCGGCATGAGCGGCAGCGCCCTCGCACAGGGAAATGTCGGGCACGGGATAACCTGGTCAGTCCGCCGGGCGCGCGGCCGAGCGTCCCTCGACCGGAATGTGGCCGGGGCCAGCCGGGCTCAGCACGGCGGTCAGGATCTCCGCTGCGGCCAGGGTTGCGATCACGGCGGGGCGCTTGTCGTGGAGCATCGCTCCGCCGATCGGGCAGACGAGACGGTCGGCAAGCGTAGCCGGCCCGCCCTCGCGGGAGAGCCAGCTCCTGAAGGTCGCGCGTTTCGTCTTCGAACCGATCATGCCGACATAGGCGGCATCGTCCCGGCGCAATGCCTCGGCGGCGATCAGGAAGTCGAGCGCATGATCATGCGTCAGGACGACGAAGGCGCTGCCTTTCGGCGCTTCGCGGACCACCGCCTCGGGCACGGCCGTCAGGCGGGTCTCGACGCCGGGGATGCGCGCTGCGGCAAGCTCGTCGGCGCGGCCGTCCACGAGGATCGTGCGGACCGGGGCGAGCGACAGCGCAAGGGCGAGCGCGTTGCCCACATGCCCCGCGCCGAAGAGATGGACGGAAGGACGGGCCGCGATCTCGCGGTCCCGCCGCTCGAGGAGGCGCGCGGAGAGCGCCGGGGTCACCGTTGCGAAGACGAGCTGGACGCGCCCGCCGCAGCACTGCCCGATCTCCGGCCCGAGCGGAATGGTCAGAGGGGCGGCCGGCTGCCCCTGGCGCAGCGCCCGGCGGGCGTGGTCGATCGCCATGAATTCGAGCTGGCCGCCGCCGATGGTGGCGAAGGTGGCGGTCGCCGAGACGAGCATCCAGGCACCCGCCTCGCGCGGCGTCGAGCCGTCCACCGCCGCCACCTCGACCAGCATGCAGCCGCCGTCTGCTTGCAGGAAGGCGCGGAGATCGTCGCGGGCGACAGGCATTGACCAGGTCCTTGTCCGGCCGGCCGGGCCCGTTGGGCGCCAGGACCGGTGAATTTGCACAGGGATGATAGTGCGCAACCGCGATCGCGGACAACAAGGCGCTGCATTTTCATCCCGCATGCGCTATCGATCGGCAATCGCCACAGGCAGAACCGCAGCCGCAGGGAGACACGCATGACCGATCGAACCTATGTCGCGCCGAAGGGCGGCGCCCCCCTGCAGACGCAGTTGCTCACCGGCCGGGCCGTCTTCACCGAAGCCTATGCCGTCATCCCCAAGGGCGTGATGATGGACATCGTCACGAGCTTCCTGCCGTTCTGGACCGGCACCCGGCTCTGGGTGCTGTCGCGCCCGCTCTCCGGCTTCGCCGAAACCTTCTCGCAATACATCATGGAGGTGGCGCCCGGCGGCGGCAGCGACCGGCCGGAGACCGATCCTGCGGCCGAGGGCGTGCTGTTCGTGATGGAGGGCGAGGTGACGGTCACGCTCGGCGGGCAGAGCCATGTGCTGACGCCCGGCGGCTATGCCTACCTGCCGCCCGCCAGCGGCTGGCGGCTTGCGAACGCCGGCGCGGATGCGGCCCGCTTCCACTGGATCCGCAAGGCCTACGAAAAGGTCGACGGGCTCGACGTTCCCGAACCGCTGTTCCTGAACGAAAAGGACATCGCGCCGGCGCCGATGCCGCATACGCAGGGGAAGTGGGCGACGACGCGCTTCGTCGATCCGTCCGACCTGCGCCACGACATGCACGTGACCATCGTCACGCTCGAGCCCGGCGCGGTCATCCCGTTTGCCGAGACGCATGTGATGGAGCACGGGCTCTACGTGCTCGAGGGCAAGGCGGTCTACCGGCTGAACCAGGACTGGGTGGAGGTCGAGGCCGGCGACTTCATGTGGCTGCGCGCCTTCTGCCCGCAGGCCTGCTACGCCGGTGGCCCGGGCAGCTTCCGCTACCTGCTCTACAAGGACGTCAACCGGCACATGAAGCTCTCGCGCTGACGCGACGCGGCAGTCATTCGGGCGCCGCGCAAGGACCAAATGCGGCAGGCTCGGCAACGGCCTGGAAAAAACGGCCCCTCGGCGACCGATTTGCCCGGCCTGCGGATTGCAACGGAAGCCTCGATCGGTAAAGATAAATTTATGGCGCGCAGCAAGCATCGATTTGCGGCCTGCGCTACACGCTATCCCCATTCACGAAGAGGTTCCGATTCGATTCGATATGTTTGCTGATGCCTGACAAGTTACTGCTTTTTCTCTTACTTCTTCCCTTTGTCGGCAGCATCGTGACTGCCTTCCTTTGGCGTACCGCCGCCCGAACGCTTCCAGCCTCGCTCGCAGGCGGCGTCGCACTGGGCGCCACGATCCTGACGGCCCTCTATTATCCCTCGGTGACCGCCGGCAAGGTCGTGCGCTTCGAGGTGGGCTGGCTGCCCGAACTCGGCCTGAACTTCACGCTCCGGATGGACGGCTTCGCCTGGCTTTTCGCCATGCTGGTGACGGGGATCGGCTTCCTGGTGACGGTCTATGCCCGCTACTACATGTCGGCGGAGGATCCGATCCCGCGGTTCTTCTCCTTCCTGCTCGCCTTCATGGGGGCGATGCTGGGCGTCGTGCTGTCCGGCAACATCATCCTGCTCTCGATCTTCTGGGAACTGACGAGCATCTTCTCGTTCCTCCTGATCGGCTACTGGTACCACAACGCCAATGCCCGCGACGGCGCCCGCATGGCGCTGACGATCACCGGCATCGGCGGTTTCTGCCTGCTGGTCGGCTTCCTGCTGATCGGCCACATCGTCGGCAGCTATGACCTCGACGAGGTGCTGGCGGCCGGCGCGGTCATCAAGGAACACCCGCTCTACCTGCCGGCGCTGATCCTGATCCTTATCGGCGCTTTGACGAAGAGCGCGCAGTTCCCGTTCCATTTCTGGCTGCCGAACGCGATGGCGGCGCCGACGCCGGTCTCCGCCTACCTGCATTCGGCGACGATGGTGAAGGCGGGCGTGTTCCTGCTCGTCCGCCTGTGGCCGGCGCTGTCGGGCACGTTCGAGTGGTTCTGGCTGGTCGGGTTTGCGGGGATCTCCACCCTCCTGCTCGGCGCCTATTTCGCGATCTTCCAGCGCGACCTCAAGGGACTGCTCGCCTATTCGACCATCAGCCATCTCGGGCTGATCACGACGCTGCTCAGCCTCGGCAGCCCGCTGGCCGCGGTCGCGGCGATCTTCCACATGGTCAACCATGCGACGTTCAAGGCCTCGCTGTTCATGGCCGCCGGTATCATCGACCACGAGACCGGCACCCGCGACATGCAGAAGCTCTCCGGGCTGTTCCGCTTCATGCCCTACACGGCGACGCTCGCGATGGTTGCCTGCGCGGCAATGGCGGGCGTGCCGCTCCTGAACGGGTTCCTGTCGAAGGAGATGTTTTTCGCCGAGGCCGTCGAGACGCATGCGGATTCGGTCCTCGACCGGGCGCTGCCCTATATCGCGACGCTTGCCGGCGCCTTCAGCGTCGCCTATTCGATCCGCTTCATCCACACGGTGTTCTTCGGCCCGCCGCCGACCGACATCCCCAAGCCCAACCCCCACGAGCCGCCGCGCTGGATGCGCTTTCCCGTCGAGTTCCT
This sequence comes from Hyphomicrobiales bacterium, assembly GCA_900469965.1. Taxonomy (GTDB): domain Bacteria; phylum Pseudomonadota; class Alphaproteobacteria; order Rhizobiales; family Rhizobiaceae; genus Mycoplana. The sequence continues at coordinate 151,879 of UBZP01000005.1, forward strand.
GGTGTTCGCCTGCCTGATCGTCGGCATCGTGCCGTCGCTCTCCATCGGGCCGTTCCTCAGCACGGCGGTGATCTCGGTGCTCGGGCCCGACACGCCGCAATACAGCCTGCACGTCTGGCACGGCTTCAACCTGCCGCTCGCCATGAGCGTGATCGCGATGATCGGCGGTACTGCGCTCTACTTCGCGCTGCACAATTACCTGGCCCATGCCGAGGATGGCCCGCCGATCCTCCGGCACCTGCGCGGCCAGCGCATCTTCGAACGCATCCTCGTGACCGTGTCCTGGAAATGGGCGCGGTGGCTGGAGGCGAACCTCGGCACGCGGCGGCTGCAGCCGCAATTGCGGCTGGTGGCCGGCATCAGCTTCCTCTCGGCCTTTGTGCCGCTCTACATCTCGGGCTTCGAAGCCAGGCTGCCGCCCCTTTCCGGGGTCGATCCCGCCTTTGCGATGATCTGGGTGATCGGCATGCTCTCGGCGCTGACGGCGGCGGTCGTCGCCAAGTATCACCGGCTTGCGGCGCTATTGATGATCGGCGGCGCGGGCATCGTCACCTGCGTGACCTTCGCCTGGCTGTCGGCGCCCGATCTCGCGATCACGCAATTGCTCGTCGAGATCGTCACGACCGTGCTGCTGCTTCTCGGCCTGCGCTGGCTGCCGAAGCGCCTGGGCAAGGTCGACGACAGCACCACCTTCTCCGCACGGCTGCGGCGCCTGCGCGACTTTGCGATCGCCGTCGTCTGCGGCGTCGGCATGTCGGTGCTGGCCTATGCCGTGATGACGCTGCCGGTGCCCAATACCATCGCCAACTACTTCCTCGAGCACGCCTATACCGAAGGCGGCGGCCGGAACGTCGTCAACGTCATCCTGGTCGACTTCCGCGGCTTCGACACGCTCGGCGAGATCGCCGTCCTCGGCATCGTCGCGCTGACGGTCTTCGCGCTGCTGCGCCGCTTCCGCCCGGCGGCGGAGAGCATCGAGGTGCCCGAGCAGCAGCGGATCCAGAACGCCTACGACCAGGACCAGCCGGAGCGGCAGGAGGGCGACACCGTGCGCGACTACCTGCTCGTGCCTTCGGTCGTGATGCAGTGGCTGTTCCCGGTCGTCATCACCTTTGCGATCTTCCTGTTCATGCGCGGCCACGACCTGCCGGGCGGCGGCTTTGCCGCGGGCATCACCATGGCGATCGCGTTCCTGCTGCAGTATCTCGGCGGCGGCACTCGCTGGGCGGAGGACCGGCTGCGGATCCTGCCGCTGCGCTGGATCGGATTCGGGCTGCTCGTGGCGGTGGCGACGGGCGCGGGATCGTGGTTCTTCGGCTACCCCTTCCTGACGTCGCATTCGCAATACCTGACGCTGCCGCTGATCGGCAAGGTCCCTGCCGCCACCGCGCTGCTGTTCGATCTCGGCGTGTTCGGCCTGGTGGTCGGCGCGACCGTGCTGATCCTGATCGCCATCGCCCACCAGTCGATCCGCACCTACCGGGTCAAGACCGTGCCGAAAACGGAGGACGCCTGATGGAACTCATTCTCTCGCTCGGAATCGGCATCATGACGGGGTCCGGCGTGTGGCTGATCCTGCGGCCGCGCACCTATCAGGTCATCATCGGCCTGGCGCTTCTCTCCTATGCCGTCAATCTCTTCATCTTCGGGGTGGGCGGGCTGAAGGTGAACGCGCCGGCGATCCTCGCCGACGGCGTCCCCGTCTCCGACTATACCGACCCGGTGCCGCAGGCGCTGGTGCTGACGGCGATCGTCATCGGCTTCGCGACGACGGCGCTGTTCCTCGTGGTGCTGCTCGCCTCGCGCGGGCTCACCGGCACCGACCATGTCGACGGGCGAGAGCAATCGCAATGAGCCTGGCCCAGCATCTCATCATCGCGCCGATCCTGATCCCGCTCGTGACGGGCGCCGTGCTGCTGCTGTTCGACGAGCGGCAGCGCACGCTGAAGGCCTTGATCGGGCTTGCCTCCACCGTCGCGATCTTTGCGGTGGCGGTCGCGCTGTTCCGGTTCGCCGGCCGTATCGACGGACCGGAGACCGCCCAGCAGGGGGTCTATCTCCTCGGCAACTGGGCCGCCCCGTTCGGCATCGTGCTCGTCGTCGACCGGCTCTCGGCGCTGATGCTGGTTTTGACTTCGACGCTGGCGGTTCCGGCGCTGATCTTTTCGATGGCGCGCTGGCACACCGCCGGTGCGCACTTCCACAGCCTGTTCCAGTTCCTGCTGATGGGGCTGAACGGCGCCTTCCTGACCGGCGACCTGTTCAACCTGTTCGTCTTCTTCGAGGTGATGCTGGCTGCCTCCTACGGCCTGCTGCTGCACGGTTCCGGGCTTCTGCGCGTCAAGGCCGGGCTGCACTACATCGCCGTCAACCTCGCCGCCGCGCTCCTGTTTCTGATCGGGGTCAGCCTCATCTACGGCGTGACGGGGACGCTGAACATGGCCGACCTCGCCGTGCGCGTCGCCACCGTCGGCGCCGAGCAGCGCATGCTGCTGGAGGCGGGTGCCGGCATTCTCGGGGTCGCCTTCCTGATCAAGGCCGGCATGTGGCCGCTGAACTTCTGGCTGCCGCCGGCCTATACGGCGGCCTCCGCCCCGGTCGCCGGCATCTTCGCCATCATGAGCAAGGTCGGCGTCTACGTCATCCTGCGGCTGACGCTGCTGGTCTTCGCAGAAGGCACGCCGTCCTCCGGCTTCGGGCTGCATGTGCTTCTGATCGGCGGGCTCGCCACGATCGCCTTCGGCGCCATCGGCGTTCTCGCCTCGCAGGCGCTCGGGCGGCTTGCCGGCTTCTCCGTGCTCGTCTCCTCCGGGACGCTGCTGACGGCGATCGGCCTCGGCAGCAGTGGCATCACCACGGGCGCGCTGTTCTATCTCGTCAGCTCGACGCTGACGATCAGCGCCTTCTTCATGCTGATCGAACTCGTCGAACGCGGCCAGGATGCCGGCGCCAGCGTCCTTGCCGTGACGATGGAGGCCTATGGCGATGCGGACGCGGACGACGAGGAGGAAGAGGGCGGCGGCGGCTTTGCCATGCCCGGCACCATGGCGATGCTCGGCATCTGCTTTGCCGCCTGCGGCATCCTGCTCGCGGGCCTGCCGCCGCTGTCCGGCTTCGTCGCCAAGTTCGCCATGCTCTCGGCGATGCTGAACCCGGCAGGCGGCGAAAGCGCCGCATCGGTTCCGGGCTACATGTGGTTCGTCGTCTTCATGATCATCCTGTCCGGCCTTTCCGCCCTGATCGCCATGACGCGGTCGGGCATCCGCACCTTCTGGGCGTCGATGGAGGGCACGGAGCCGCGCGTGCTCGTCATCGAGATGGCGCCGGTGCTGATGCTGCTGCTCGCTTCGCTGGTGCTGACCGTTCAGGCCGATCCGGTCATGCGCTACATGGACGCGACCACGGAGGCCCTCAGTGCCACGCATCACTACGTGGATGCCGTGACGAACGCCCGCCGCGCCGGCGCGGCCGGCCCGCAGGTGCTGCCATGAGCGTGCTTCCCTACCCGCTCCTGTCGCTGTCTCTGGTGCTGATGTGGATGACGCTGAACAGCTTCACCATCGGCCACCTGATCCTCGGCGGCATCATCGCCACCTTCGCCTCCTGGGGGATGGCGGCGCTGCGGCCGCACAAGCCGCGCATCCGCCGCTGGCACCTTCTGCCCCATCTGATCGCCATCGTGCTCTACGACATCGTCCGCTCAAACATCGCCGTCGTGTCGATCATCGTGACCGGGCGCCGCCGCAGGCACAGGTCCGGCTTCATGACGATCCATCTGGAGCTGAAGGATCCGACCGCGCTCGCCATCCTGGCCGTGATCCTGACGAGCACGCCGGGCACGGCCTGGCTCGAGTACAATTCCTCCGACGGGTCGCTTCTGATGCACGTGCTCGACCTGGTCGAGGAGCAGGAATGGACCGACCTCGTCAAGAACCGCTACGAAAGGCTGCTGATGGAGATCTTCGAATGAGCGTCACCATCCTCTACTACGCGCTCACGGCGGCCCATGTGATACTGTCGATCGCGATGGCGCTGGCGCTGCTGCGGATGATCCGCGGGCCGCGGGCCCAGGACCGGGTGCTCGGACTGGACACGCTCTACGTCAACTCCATGCTGCTGCTCTTGACCTTCGGCATCGGCAGCGGCCGGACCATCTACTTCGAGGCGGCGCTGATCATCGGCCTGCTCGGCTTCGTGGCGACAGTGGCGCTGGCGAAATTCCTGATGCGCGGGGAGGTGATCGAATGAGCCAGGCCGCCGACCTGCCGCTGTGGGCGGCGATCGCCGTCTGCTTCTTCCTGCTCCTCGGCGCCACGCTGGCGCTGATCGGCACGATCGGGCTGACGCGCCTTCCGAGCTTCTACGAACGCCTGCATGCGCCGACGCTCGGCACGAGCTGGGGGACTGGGGGCGTCGTCATGGCCTCGATGATCTTCTTCACCGTCACCGGCGCCCGTCCGGTCTTCCATGAAATTCTGATCGGCATCTTCGTGACGGTGACGACGCCGGTGACGCTGATGCTTCTCGCCCAGGCCGCGCTTCACAGGGACCGCGCGGAGGGCAACGCCAACGTGCCGCCCTCGGCGACCGCGGGAACGGCCTCCGGAAAGGACGCACCCGCCGCCGGTGCCGCCGATTGACGGGCAGCGCGTCCGACACCCCGCAGCCACCCGCCAGCGCCTCTGGCCGGGTCAGACCACGATGCCGCGGACGAGATCGGATTCGCTGAAGACGAGGCCCGGCCGGAAGCCCTGCTTGACGAGAATCTCGCGGCGGGAGTGCTTGGACGTGACGACGGCCGCCGCATTGGCGATTTCGGCGGTCGGGTTTTCCGGCGTCGCGATGACCTCGATTGCCGGATCGAGCCCGAGTTCCTTCAGGACCCCTCCGACCGTCCGGACGTCCGGGAACGCGTCGAGCACGAGATAGCGCAGCCCGGAGACCGCGTTGACCTTGCGGGCGAGGATCTGGAGGCTGGCCATCAGCGGCAGCTGTTCCTTGAGCCTCAGAATGTCCGGATGCTTGTCGAGGCCGGCAAGGCAGATGCGGGTGTAGAGCTCATAGGCCTTGATGAACTCCTTCCTGGCCGCCCAGAGCCGCATGGCGACGCTCATGCGGATTGCCGTGAACTCGCCGCAGGCCTGGGCCAGCTTGCTCCGCTTGTCGCCGGACAGGTCCAGCTGTCCGTGCCGCTCGGCCATGTAGATGAGGTACTCGATGCCGCCGCGGTAGCGATCCCAGGCAGTCATGGTCTCCTCGAGGCCCGCCTGGTCGCGATTCAGCGCGACGGGGCTGTGGGTGACGGAGCGATAGAACGGCTTGTCGACGAAGGCGACCGGTCCGAGATCCAGCGCCTGGGCGATATAGGAAAAGGCCCAGTAGCAGAAGTCGCGCGGCACCATCACCGTGCGGAGCACGTCGGCGCGGTAGACCGCGATTTCCGGGAAGACGTGTCCCTCGAGGATGAAGCCCAGGAGCGGCCCGAACTTGCGCTGCTCGAACCGGCGCGGCTTGTCCACCGCATAGAAGAGCTTCTCGTCCTTGCCCATCACCGCGTCATGCAGGTACCAGGGTGCGTGGCAGACGGTCACGTCCGGGTTGGCGTCCAGGTATTCGATCGTCGAACGCAGCCCGTCGAAGATGAGCAGGTCGTCGTCGGCGAGATGCATCGCATACCGGCCGATGGCATTCTGGTAGGCGTTGAGCAGGTTCGGCCAGCCGCCGCCGTTCACATCGCGGCGGAAATAGCGGATCGGCAGGCCCTTCGCGGCGAATTCCTCGGCCACGGCACCGGTATCGTCGGGGGAGGCGTTGTCGGAGATCACCAGCTCGTAGGAAAAGCCCAGGTCCTTCTGCTCCAGGAAGCTCTCCAGCAGAAAGCGCAGATAGGGGGCGCGGTTGTAGGTCGGAATGCAGATGCTGAGCTTGACGTCGGTCATGCGTCGGTCTCCGGTGTGAAATAGGCGCAGGTCGCGTCCCTGTTGTTCATGGTGGTCGGGGCCATCGGCCAGGCGATCGCGAAGGCCGGATCGTCCCAGCGCACGCAGCGTGCGAGCTCGGGAACATAGGCCGCCGACATCTGGTAGAAGACTTCGCAGTCGTCCTCGAGGGTGAGCAGCCCGTGGGCACAGCCCTCGGGGATGTAGAAGGCGTTTCTCCGCTGCCAGTCCAGCTCGACGGCGTCCCAGGCGAGATAGGTGCCAGAACCGGGACGCAGATCGACGGCGACGTCGAAGACCCGGCCGCGTGTGGCGCGCACCAGCTTGGCCTCCCCATGCGGGGCCGCCTGATAGTGCAGGCCGCGCAAGGTGCCTCGCACGGCGCTGTAGGAGACGTTGCACTGCGGAAACCGGGTGGCAAGGCCGTGTGCCGCGAATGTCTCGGCGCAGAAGGTGCGCGCGAACAGGCCGCGCTCGTCGCCGTGGCCGTCGACATCGATGAAGAATGCGCCTGCGATGCGGCTCGGGGCAAACCTCATGTCAGCACGGCAAGTTCGGGGACGGCGATGACGTAGCGCCCGCCCCAGGCCGAGATGTCGTTGTTCGCGACGATCTCGGCGCTGATGTTCCACGGCAGGATGAGCACGTAGTCGGGCTTCGTCTCGGCCAGCCTTTCGGGAGCATGGATGGGCAATCGGCTGCCCGGGAGCAGATGGCCCTGCTTGTGGGGGCTGCGGTCGACGACATAGGCGATCAGGTCGGTGCCGATGCCGCAGAAATTCAGGAGCGTATTGCCTTTCGCCGCCGCCCCGTAGGCCGCAACGCTGCGGCCTTCCGCCTTCGCCTTGCGGAGGAAGGCGAGCAGCCCCTCCCGCACCGGGAGGATGGTCTGCTGGAAGGCGCGGTAGCGGGCGACATCGGCGAGCCCGGCCGCGCGCTCGTCGTTGCGGACCTTCTCGACCCCTTTGGTCGGCCTGTGGGCGGCCGAACTCCTGCGCGCTGCTGTCACCCGCAGGCTACCGCCATGGGTCGGCAGTTCCTCGACGTCGACCACCACGAGCCCGTGCCTTGCCAGCACGTTCTCCACCGCGAGCAGCGAGAGATAGTAGAAATGCTCATGGTAGATCGTATCGAACTGCACGTTCTCGATCAGCTGCAGCAGATGCGGGAACTCGAAGCTGACGACGCCGTCGGGCTTGAGGACGATCGCCATGCCGCCGACGAAATCGTTGATGTCCGGCACGTGGGCGAGAACGTTGTTCCCGACCACGAGATCGGCCAGCAGGCCCCTTTCGGCGAGGTCCGCCGCGGTCTCGCGGCCGAAGAAGCGGCATTCGGTCGGAACGCCAGCCTCGCGGGCCACTTTCGCGACGTTCTGCGCCGGCTCGATGCCGAGGGCGGGGATGCCGCGGGAAACGAAGTGGCGCAGCAGATAGCCGTCGTTGCTCGCGACCTCGATCACCTGCGAGCGCGCCGTCAGCCCGAAGCGCTCGATCGCCCCGTCGGCAAAGCGGCGGGCGTGCTCGACCCAGCTGTCGCTGAAGGAGGAGAAATAGGCATAGTCGCTGAAGATCTCCTGCGGCGAGGCGAAGGCCTCGGCCTGCACCAGCCAGCATTCGTCGCAGACGAAGGCCCGCAGCGGATAGGTCGCGTCGGGGCAGCCGGCGTCGGCGGGCTTGACGTAGGCGTTGGCCAGCGGCGTGACGCCCAGGTCGGCGAAGACATGGACGAGCGGGGCATTGCAGAAGCGGCACAGCCTGTCGGTCATGCAAGCAGTCCTTCGTATTCGGAGATCTGGCCGAGCGTGAACGCGCGCATGTCGGCACCGGCCCGCCAGGCCTTGTACCAGGCGCAGGTCCAGTCGACGGTGCGGCGGAGATCGAGCCGCGGCCGCCAGCCGATCGTGGTCGCGGCCAGCGTCGAATCGAGCGTCAGCTGTGCGGCTTCCGGCGGATGGACGCCTTCGGCCCGCCGCCAGCCGCTGCCGGCGTCCCAGACGCGCGCGAGTTCTTCGGCAAGCTGCGAGACGGTCGCGACGTTGTTCGGGTCGGGACCGAAGTTCAGGGCGTCCGGCTGCGCCGCACGGCCCTCGTGGAGGGCCTGCGCGAACGTCAGATAGCCCGACAGCGGCTCCAGCACATGCTGCCAGGGCCGCGTCGCATCGGGGTAGCGCAAGCTCACAGCCTCGCCCGCGCAGAAGGCGCGCACCATGTCGGGCACCAGCCGGTCCTCCGACCAGTCGCCGCCGCCGATGACGTTGCCGGAGCGCGCCGTCGCAAGGCCGATGCCCGCCCCGGCCATGAAGCTCTGGCGATAGCTGCGGCACAGCAGCTCGACGCAGGCCTTGGAGTTGCTGTAGGGGTCCTTGCCGCCGAGCGGGTCGCCCTCACGGTAGGGCACCCCCGTTCCGGTTTCGGCGTAGACCTTGTCGGTGGTGATGACGAGAACCGTCTTCACCGGGCCTGCCGCCAGCACCGCATCGAGGAGATTGACGGTGCCGGTCACGTTGACCGCATAGGTCTCGGCCGGCTGGCGATAGGAGCGTCGGACGAGCGCCTGGGCTGCAAGATGAAGCACGATCTCCGGCGTGAAGTCTTTCACACGGCGCTGGAGCTGCTGCGTATCGCGGATGTCCACCGCGTGGTGGTGGTGGCCGTCCCATGGTCCGGCGAGCGTATAGATGGAGGGAGACTGGTCCGGGTCGAGCGCAATTCCGCAGACCTCGGCGCCGAGGCGTTCGAGCCAGAGGGTGAGCCACGTCCCCTTGAAGCCGGTATGGCCGGTGACGAGGACCCGCTTTCCCTTCCAGAACGCCTTCAATTCCAGACCTTCCACGGTGCCCGTCCCGAGTTCCACAGGTCCTCCAGCATCATGCGCTCGCGCAGCGTGTCCATCGGCTGCCAGAAGCCGTCATGGCGGAAGGCTACCAGTTCGCGGCTCTCGACGAGCCTGGCCAGCGGATCGCCTTCCCAGACCGTCGCGTCATCCTCGATGAGGTCGATGACGGAGGGATCGAGCACGAAGAAGCCGCCGTTGATGCGCTGGCCGTCGCCGTGCGGCTTCTCGGTGAAGCGCGTCACGAGATCGCCCTCGATGTGGGCGGCGCCGAAGCGCCCGGGCGGCGTCACCGCGCACATCGTCGCCTTGCGGCCGTGGGCGCGGTGGAAGGCGATCTCGGCTGTGATGTCGATGTCGCCGACGCCGTCGCCATAGGTCAGGCAGAACGGCTCGTTCGGGTTCAGGTACTCGCGAATGCGGCGGATGCGGCCGCCGGTCATGGAGTGGAGACCGGTATCGACGACCGTGACGCGCCAGGGCGGGCATTCGCGATGATGGTACTCGATCCTGTTCGTCCGCAGCTCGATCGACACGTCGCTGTGATGGAGGATCAGGTTAACGAAGTACTCCTTGATCATGTAGCTCTTGTAGCCGGCGCAGATGATGAAGTCCGTGAGCCCGTGGTGGGAGTAGATATTCATGATGTGCCACAGGATCGGCTTTTCGCCGATTTCCACCAGCGGCTTGGGGCGCAGGATCGTTTCCTCTGCAAGGCGAGATCCAAGACCGCCGGCAAGTATGACAACTTTCATTTCAGACATCCGGCATGAGTTGGCACCAGGAACGCACCAACTCATTATTGATCCTATGTTGCGCGGACCTTGAGCGACGGCAGGGCTCCTGCACGGCGGCCGGTCATTTCACCAGCCACGCGCCCGGCGCATTGGCCCAGGGGAAGCGGCTGAGCGGCTTGTCGATCTTGCGGCTGCGGGCAAATTCGTCCCAGGCCAGCGTCTCCCCCGGCCACTTGCTGGTCGCATATTCGTCGAGCACGAGCACGCCACCGGGCACGAGCCGATCCCAGCACTCCTCGAGGATGACCCGGGTCGGCTCGTAGATGTCGACGTCGAGATTGAGAAGGCAGAAGCGGGCCTCCGGGTTCTCCTTCAGCCAGGCCGGCAGGGTCTTGCAGATATCGCCCTTGACGATGCTGCCGCGGTTGGCGGGGATGACCGAGTCGGCATTGTGGAGGGCGAGCAGCGCCTGGAACTCCTCCAGGAAGCTCTCGGAGCTCAGACCGCCCACTTCCTTCTGGATGCTGCCGTCGGTCTTGCCGTCCTCGTCCGCCAGACCGGGAAACCCCTCGAAACTGTCGAAGCCGATCACCTTCTTGTGGGTCGCCGTCGGCGTGAAGGTCTCCAGGAACTTGTGCCAGCTGAAGAACGACTTGCCGAAATAGACGCCGAAATCGGCATAGTGACCGGGAAGGTCGATGGTGAGCTTGAAGAGCTCGTAGTGGGCAAGCTGCCGGATGAAGGAGCGGCGGCTCGCATAGACCGGGAAGAGGTCGAGGTAGTGCCGGACATCGTGCGGCCACTTCGCGATCAGTTCCTCGAGCTTCCTGAAGAAACCGTCCTCGCCTGCCGAGGGGTAGTAGAAAGTATCGGACGCCATCATTTGTCTCCGTTTTCCCTTTAGCCGGCCATCGGGTCAGATGCGGCGCAGAAAGCCATCCGCCGAGGCGGTGATGACGATCTTGTGTTCAATGGTCTTGTCGGTCGCAAACTGAAGCTTCGCGCCGTCGGCAGCGGTCCGGCCCTCGCCGGAAAGCCGCTTCAGATATTCCCATACGGCGGTCTTCGGATTGTCGCCCTTGCCCCAGGGGCGATTGGCGCACATCTCGTCCGGCAGGTCCTCCACGCCGGTGTCCCAGACGACGCAGTAGGAGCCCTTGGACGTCAGCGGCGCATAGAGCTCCAGTTCCGCCAGCACGTGCTCATGGGTGTGGTTGGAATCGAGGAACACTATGATGCGCTCATAGCCCTCGGCATGGGCCCTGACCTTTTCGAACACCTCGGGCGCGATCGACGAACCCTCGATGGTCTTGATCTTGTGGGCGAGCGGATGCGCCTCGATGCCGGCGCGATTGTGGGCGCGGATGTCGATGTCGACGCCCACGACCTTGCGGCGGCTCGCCTTCGGATCGAGCACCGTGCCGGCGGCGACGGCGTCGCAGTAGTCCAGCATGGCCAGCATCGAGGCGCTGAGCACGAGCGAGCCGCCATGGGCGATGCCGGTCTCGATGATCAGGTCGGGGCGGCAGGTCCAGATCAGTTCCTGGATCGCGTAGACGTCCTGCGGGACCTGGATGACCGGCCTGCCGAGCCAGGTGAAATTCTGCGCATAGTTGTGCCGTATGGCCTCTCTCACCCAGATGCTGGACAGGCCGAGAAAGGCCGTATCCTTGCCAATGCCTTCGATGTTTTTGCTGACGTATGCAGCGAACTGGGCTTCTGCCGACATGTTTCTTTCGGTCCTGGGTTCAGTTGAGACGAGTGCAGTGTATGTCCCACCATTGGGTTCGCGGGGCGAGACGGTTGCCGCCAAAGTCGCGGACGGTCCTGCTGTAATGGTCGACCATATCGTCATATGACATCCACGGCCCTTCGATGTCGGCGCCGAGCGGGCCGGAGGAGCCCGGCGCGAAGACATGGCCGAGGCGGACGTCCGTCAGCGTGGGCACGGTCGACTGGTCGAGCAGCTTGAAACCGTCGTAGCCGCACGCGAAGAGCGTCTTCATGTATTCAAAGCCGAAGCGGCAGTCTTCGACGCTGACGAATTTCGGCAGGTGGGACACGCCCAGGAGTTGATCCAGCACGACATGGTCCACGCCCTCGACATCAATCTTGAGGTAGTGGGGTACGGCATACTCGTCGAAGAGCTCGGGCAGCGTCACGCAGCGGACGGTGATCTCCCGGCACGCACTGTTGTCCCGTCCGGCCCAGCCGATATCGATGCTGCTCCAGTGGTCGTTCTGCAGATTGACAAAGAAATTCGTCTCGCCCGACGTCTCCCAGACGGCCGCATTTACGATCTTCAGCCGGCCATCAGCCACGGCTTGAGAAAAACGCTTCGAGGCCCGTTCGCAAAGGGCGGGGTTGGCCTCCACGGCGACGACATCGTAGCCGAGCCGCAGGTAGTAGTCCGTATCGTCGCCATTGTTCATGCCGAGATCGAAGATGAAGCCGCTGTCCTGCGCAAATCTGGTCATGGCGAAACTTTCGGTTCACGCGGTATCGCATAGACCACCGCGCCCGTTCCGCACCAGCTGTGCAGCCGCATCAGGAAGCGGTAGTCGTCGAGATGCTCCATCAGCCAGGCCGGCGTGCGCCAGATGCCGTCGGCATTGTGATAGGTCGTGACGGCAAGCACGGGCCGGCTGGCGCGGATCGTCTCAAGGCCGCCGCGCAGGGCGTCGAGTTCACCGCCCTCGAGGTGGAGCTTCACGAAATCGGGGAGGAGACCGAAGCTGTCGAGCGTCCGCGACGTCAGGATGCGGCTGCCGGTCTCGGAAAACTGGGAGGCATAGCCGAGGCCGTCGTGGAACGTCCGCCGGCGCTCGACCGCGTCGAGCGCTTGCGGCTCGAGGCGGACACGCGCAGCGATCCCGGGCGAAAGCTGCGACTGCATGCGGCCAAACGCTGCGAAATGGTTCTCGTCCGGCTCGAAGGCCACGATCGCGGCGAGATCGGCGCCGGCCTTCGCCGCGAAGCGCTCGACGACGCCGCCCCGGTGCGCGCCGCCATCGACGAAGACGCGGATGCCTTCGAGATGCGGCTCGACCTCGGGGATGAAGAAGCGGTTGTCCCCGGTCACCGGGGCGCCGTCGAAGGTCCACTCTTCCCGCAGCCGCCGCCAGGCGAGGAACTGCAGGTGGTGGGCGCGCGACAGATCATCGTCCCAGCCGTCCAGCACGGCCGCAGTGCTCTGCATCTCCCCGGCCGGCAGGGGCTCGGCGAACCAGCCGTTCGAAAGCGGATGACGATGGCGCTGGCTCTCGGCAAGGTCGTAGAAGGGCACGATGTCCGACCAGCCTTCGGCGGCCAGATGATCGCCGATCGCGCAGAAGGGCACCGTCGCGATGCAGACCGCAAGCTGTGCGGTCTCCTTCATCTCTGCCGGAGCCTCCGCGGGCTCGACCAGCCGGACGCCCGCCCAGAAGGGGTCGCTGCGCAGGCGCGCGGCATCGCGATCCACGACGAGCGCGACGTCCACGCCGACTGTTCGCAGGTGATCGAACGCCAACCGGCCGAGGTCGCCGGCTCCATAGAGCGCGAGCGGGGCGCGGGGTTGGCGCGGGGCGCTGCGGCAGACGCCGTCGTTGATGCGCGCCAACAATGCGCGCGCCGCCGCACGTCCCGGCAGTTCCGAGAAATTGCGACCGCGACAGGGCGCCGCCGGCGGCCCCCCTGCCCTGAATTTCCTGCTTGATAGATGGGCAGCGGTCATTTCAGTTCGATCGCGTGGTTGGTATAGAGATTTCCGGAAACGCGGACGCACGTGACGGAAGGTGGCAATGACCACTGTGACCACCTTTACCAGAGACGACCTTTTGCGAGCCTTGCGATGAGCATCGTGCTCCTGACCGGCGCCACCGGCTTTATCGGGCGGCAGATCCACAAGGAACTGACTCGGAAAGGCCATCGGGTCCGCGTCGTGCTGCGGCCCGGGACAGCCGCCCGAGTGGCGGCGCCCGCAGCCGACATCATCGAAACCGACGATCTGTTCGCGCGCGATGCCGGATGGTGGGCGGAGGCCTGCGCCGGCGTCGACGCCGTCATCCACAGCGCATGGTACGTCGAACACGGACGCTATATCGACGCGCCGGAAAATGCCGCATGCGTCGCCGGCAGCTTCCAGCTTGCGCGCGGCGCGAGCGAGGCCGGCGTGCGGCATTTCATCGGCATCGGTACCTGCATGGAGTACCGCCTGCCCGGCGAGCGGCTGGAGGTCTCTTCCCCGCTCGAGCCTGCGAACTTCTATGCCGCCTGCAAGCTCTCCACCTTCCATATGCTCCGGGAATGGTTCGCCAGGCACGACACGCTGTTCTCCTGGTGCAGGGTGTTCTACCTGCACGGCGAGGGCGAGCATCCGCGGCGTCTTGCCGCCTACGTTCACGAACAGCTTGCAAGGGGCGAGACCGCGCGGCTGTCGGCCGGCACCCAGCTCCGGGACTTTCTCGACGTGGCGGAAGCCGGCGCGATGATCGCCAGCCTCGTCGACACACGCCAGCCTGGCGCAATCAACATATGTTCAGGTCAGCCCGTAACGATCCGCGCGTTTGTCGAACGGATTGCAGATGCCTATGGCAGACGGGACCTCCTGGAGTTCGGCACCGCCCTACCCCATCCCTCCGACCCTGCCGCCGTCGTCGGTGTCTGCAATCTCGTCAAAGCGGCGGGACTGCCGGAGACGAATGATGAAAGCGCAGCTGAAGCCGAGAATCAATCTGGATGACCGGACCGCCCTCGAGACGGTGATCCCGCTCGAGACACCGTTCATCGTCTTCGTCGACCCGGCCAGTTCCTGCAACTTCAAATGCACCTTCTGCCCGACCGGCCATCGCGACATGATCGCCGAGACCGGCCGCTTCCAGGGAGCGATGAAGTACGAGGTGTTCCAGAAGGTCGTCGACGACCTCGGCGCCTTCGACAAGCCGATCAAGGTGCTGCGCATGTACAAGGACGGCGAGCCGCTCCTGAACAAGCGCTTCGCCGACATGGTCGCCTACGCCAAGCAGAGCGGCCATTGCGACTATATCGATTCCACCACGAACGGCACCTTCATCACGCCGGAACGAATGGCGCCGATCATCGAGGCCGGGCTCGACAAGCTCAACATCTCCGTCGACGGCATGACGCGCGAGCAGTACCAGCGCTTCACCGGGTTCAACTTCGACTTCGACAAGTTCGTCGACAACGTGAAGTGGCTCTACGACAACAAGGGGCAGATGGAGATCTCCATCAAGATCCCCGGCGAGCTGATCACCGAGGCGCAGCGGCAGGAATTCTTCGACACGTTCGGCGACTATTGCGACCGCATCTTCATCGAGAACTTCGCCCCCTGCTGGCCGGAGTTCGACATCGAGAAGCACACCGGCGTGAAGATCACCGGCGGCATCTACCAGCAGGAGATCGGCGACACCGACACCTGCCCCTACATCTTCTACGGCTATTCGGTGAATGCCGACGGGCTCGTCAGTTCCTGCTTCCTCGACTGGGGCCGCAAGCTCGTCATCGGCGACGTGCGTCAGCAGTCGATGAAGGAGATCTGGAACTCCGACAAGATGAACGCGCTGCGCCTGCAGCATCTCGAAGGCCGCCGCCGCGAGAACGGCGTGTGCGGCAACTGCGGCCAGTTGAGCCACTGCCTGCCCGACAATATCGACGCCCACCGGCCGATGCTGCTCGACAAGTTCAAGGCGCATGTGGACATCAATCCCGCCGTTCCCGCCCCCGGCGGCATCAAGACCCCCAGCGTGGTCGCCGCCGAATGAGAATCCTGCACGTCGCCGCGCATCTCGGCGGCGGCGTCGGGAAGGCGCATTCCAGCCTGGTTGCGGCCGATCCGTCCTTCGTCGAGCGTCACTACGTGCTGATGGAGACCCCGCGCGACCCGCGCTATGCCGCCAGCATCGCCGCCTGTGGCGCGGCGATCACCATCGCGCCCACGCCCGAGGAGCTTGCGCGCCTCGCCGCCGAGGCGGACATCGTCCAGATCGAATGGTGGAACCACCCGCGCATCTACCAGTGCCTCTGCGAGACGGCCTGGCCCGTGATGCGCACGGTCGTCTGGTGCCACATCTCGGGGCTTGCCGCCCCGTTTGTGCCTGCGGGCCTGATGACGGCCGGCGACAGGTTCCTGTTCACGTCCTCCTGCTCGCTCGCCTCGCCCACGGTCGCAACGCTCTCGCCTGCCGCGCGGCGCGGACTCGGCGTCGTCAACAGCGGCTTCGGCTTCCTGCCGCGCCAGAAGCGGTCGAGCCGGCGCCGCAGGCCCGGGTCGGTCGGCTATCTCGGTACGGTCGACTTCTCCAAGATGAGCCGGGAGTTCTTCGATGTCGTCGACGCGGCGGTGGTCGACGGCGAGCCGGTCTCCGTCTGGGGTGCGGTCGATCCGGCCTCGGAGGTGATGCAGGCCGCGCGCGCCATGCGGCGGCCGGACAGCATCCGTTTCCGCGGCCACGCCGAGGATCCGGCAGCCGCGCTCGCCGACATCCAGATCCTGCTCTACCTGCTGCGCCGCGACCATTTCGGCACGGCCGAGAACGCGCTCGTCGAGGCGATGTCCTGCGGCTGCACGCCGATCGTCTTCGCAAACCCGGCGGAGGCCGCGATCGTCAGGGACGGCGAGACCGGCTTCGTGGTCGACGACGCGGGCGAAGCGGCCGACCGGCTGGCCTTCCTGCTCGCGCATCCCGAAGCGGCGGTCGCGATGGGAAGGAACGCGGCCGAGGACGTCGCGGCGACGCGCATGCCGACCTACAGCGCCGCCGCCTTCGCCCGGATCTACGGGGCGCTGATCGCGCGGGACAAGCGGCCGGTCAACTTTCTCGCCGCCCTCGGCACGTCGGCGGCGGACTGGTACCTGGGAACCCGATCGGTCGACGGTTCGATGATGCCATCGGGCGAAATCGAACGCGGCGCCGCCGCCAAGGGCACGATCGATCACTTCTTTTCCTGCTATCCGCAGGACGAATCCCTGCAGCGCCTCGTCGGGGGCGGTCGCGCCGGCTGAGACGCAGCCCGGACCTGGCCATTGCGCTATCGCGCCGGGCCGCGCGGCGCTATCGTCGGGCCGATCGAAAACAACCCTGCCGCATCCTGCACGCCATGACCAAGCTCAAGCTCGAGACCTTCCTGCCCTATCGGCTCAACCGCATCAGCGCTGCGGTGTCGCGGGAGTTCCGCTCCGTCTACGGACCGGACTTCGACCTCACGGTGCCGGAATGGCGCGTGCTCGCCACGCTCGGCCAGTTCGACGTGGCGACGGCCAAGGCAATCGGGGCGCATTCGGCCATGCACAAGACCAAGGTGAGCCGGGCGGTGAAGGCGCTGGAGGACCGGCGCTGGCTGCGGCGGCGGCAGAACGACGAGGACCGCCGCGAGGAACTGCTGCAGCTCACCGACCTCGGCCGCGGCATCTATCTCAAGATCGTGCCGAAGGCGGAGGCCTTCGAGAAGCGGCTGATCGCCTCGCTCGGCGACGACGCCGGCGCTTTCCTGCGCGGGCTGGCGATGATCGAAGCGCAGCGCTTCGACAACGCCCTGCAGGACGGCCCGACCGAAGGCGACTTCGACGAGGGCAGCCACGTCTAGCGCAGGCGCCGCCGGAACGGCCCGACCGCCTTAGTCACAGCGGCTCAGTCGCTTGGCGTCAGGCGGAGCAGGCGACCGGGGCTGTTGTCCTCGATGAGCCAGATCGCGCCGTCCGGCCCGACGGCGACGTCGCGGATGCGGTCGTCCATCTCCCAGCGGTCGGCCTCGTCGGCCCCGCCGCTGCCGTCGAAGGCGACGCGGATCAGCGCCATGGCGCCGAGCCCGCCGATCAGGGCCGAGCCCCGCCAGGCGGGGAACATCGCCCCGTCGTAGATCACCATGCCGGCAGGGGCGATCACCGGGTTCCAGTAGAGCGGGGGTGCGGCAAACTCCGGACGGGTCGCGTGCCGGGGAATGGGCGAGCCGCTGTAGTTGTCGCCGTTGGAGACGACCGGCCAGCCGTAGTTCTTCCCCGGCTCGATCAGGTTGAGTTCGTCGCCGCCGCGCGGGCCCATCTCGTGCAGCCAGAGCTTGCCGTCGGGCGCAAAGGCGAGGCCGTAGGGATTGCGGTGGCCCATCGTCCAGGTCTGGGCGCGCGCGCCGCCGGCAGTGGCCTGCGGGTTGTCGGCGGGCGTCGATCCGTCGAGGTTGAGCCGCAGCACCTTGCCGCGGGTGTCGTCCGGATCCTGCGCCGTCTGCGGGCGCATGCGGTCGCCGGAGGTGAGGAAGAGATGGCGGCCGCCGGGGTCGAAGGCGATGATGCCGCCGGGCTGGCCGCGCCCGCCGGCCGGCTGCTGCCGCCAGATCACGGCAAGGTCATCCAGCGCCGCCGCCCCCTCGCTCTCTGCCAATTTGGCGCGGGCAAGCGCGAGGCTGCCGCCGCCGGAGCCCGGCTCGACATAGGTCAGGTAGACGGTGCGGCTCTCGGCGAAATCCGGCGCCGACGCGATGTCCAGCAGACCGTTCTGGCCGGCGGCGACCACGTCGGGAACCTTTTCCACAGGCGTCTTCCCGCCTTCGCGGGTGACCAGGAAGATGGCGCCCGGCTTCTCCGTCACCAGCATGCGCCCGTCGGGGAGGAAGGCGATCGCCCAGGGGGTATCGAACGCCGCCACCGCCTCGACCGCGAAGGGCCTTTCCGCCGTTGCCGGGCGCTCGCCGGCATTGATGCTTTCCGCCCTTGCGGCCGTCGCAAAGGCGACAGCCGCAATCCCGAGCGCGATCGAAAAGGTCCTGCCTGCCATCCGGTCGTTCCTGTCGCTGACATTGTCCTGCGTCGTACCCAATCACCCCGAACGCCGCGGCGCCAGCGCCGTTTCTTCACGTCTGCGTGTCCCCGCCGTGACGGCGGCTCTGCACGACATGCCGTCGTCGTCCAGTACGATGAGAATGTCGTAGACAGGCTCTACTGGTGGTGACACAAGCCCTAATATCCGCCTCCGGTATCAATCAGGGTCGCACGCAATGGCTGAATTTCCCACACACGCAAAGGTCGTCATCATCGGGCTCGGAGGCATCGTGGGCGCCTCGATCGCCCACCACCTGATCGAGCGCGGCTGGGACGACATCGTCGGTATCGACAAGTCGGGCATTCCGACCGACATCGGCTCGACGGCGCATGCGTCGGACTTCTGCTACACGACCAGCCACGATTATCTCTCGGTCTGGACGACCCAGTACTCGATCGATTTCTACGAGAAGATGGGCCACTACGCCCGCATCGGCGGCCTGGAAGTGGCGCGCACCGGCGACGACACCTGGATGGAGGAGATCAAGCGCAAGCTGACCTCGGCCAAGGCCTTCGGCACCCGCGCGCACTACGTCTCCCCCGCCGAGATCAAGAAGCTCTTCCCGCTGATCGAGGAGAACATGGTGCAGGGCGGCATGTTCGACCCCGACGCCGGCCTCGTCATCCCGCGCTCGCAGACGGTCGCCGGCAAGCTGGTCGACGCCGCGGAGAAGAGCGGCAAGCTGAAGATGTTCGGCAATACGCCGGCGAAATCGCTGATCGTCGAGAAGGGCCGGATCAAGGGCGTCGTCACCCACCGCGGCACGATCATGGCCGATCACGTCATCGTCTGCGCCGGCATCTGGGGCCGGCTGATCGCCGAGATGGTCGGCGAGGACCTGCCGGTGATGCCGGTCGACCATCCGCTGACCTTCTTCGGCCCGTTCAACGAATTCGAAGGCACCGGCAAGGAGATCGGCTACCCGCTTCTGCGTGACCAGGGCAATTCGGCCTACATGCGCGACACCGGCGACCCGAACACCACCGAGGGCGGCCAGATCGAGTGGGGCTACTACGAGACCGACAATCCGCGCCTCTGCCATCCGCGCGACATCCTGGAAAAGGACCAGGCGCGGCTTTCGCCGTCGCAGCGCGACCTCGAGATGGAGCAGATCCTCGAACCGCTGGAACGCGCGATGGAACTGACGCCGATCCTCGGCGAGCTCGGCTACAACGAGGGGCATTCCTTCAACGGCCTGCTGCAGGTCTCCGCCGCCGGCGGCCCCTCCTGCGGCGAGAGCCAGAAGGTCCGCGGTCTCTGGTACTGCGTGGCGATCTGGGTCAAGGACGCCCCCGGCTACGGCAAGCTGATCGCCGACTGGATGACCGACGGGCGCACCGAGATCGACCACAACTCGATCGACTATGCGCGCTTCTACCCGCACCAGCTGGAGGAGAAGTTCATCGAGGGGCGCACCTTCGAGGCGGCGCAGAAGATCTACTTCCCGGCCATCCATCCGCGCGAACCCTATGCCACCGGCCGCAACGTCAAGCGCTCGCCCTTCTACGAGCGCGAGAAGGAACTCGGCGGCTACTTCATGGAGCTCGGCGGCTGGGAGCGCGCGCACGGCTATGCCGCCAACGAGCACCTGCTGGAGAAATACGGCGACCGCGTGCCGGTGCGCGAGAACGAATGGGACAACCGCCACTTCTGGCGCGTCTCCAACGCCGAGCACCTGGCGATGAGCGAGGACTGCGGCATCGTCAACCTCAGCCACTTCCACATGGTCGACATCGAGGGACCGGACCACGTCGAGCTGCTCGAATGGCTGTGCGCCGCCAAGATCGGCGGCGACGCCAACATCGGCAAGGGCATCTACACCCACTTCCTCGACGACGAGGGCATGGTGCGCGCCGACTTCACCGTCTTCCGCATGGCCGACCGCTGCCGGCTGGTCAACGGCGCCGACGCCGGCCCGCGCGACTTCCACTACATGAGGCGCGTGGCCGAGGATCGCGGCCTCGACGTCACCATCACCGACGTCTCCGAAAAGTTCGTCACCATCGGCATCTGGGGTCCGAACGCCCGCGCGACGCTGAAGAAGGCGGTCGCCGATCCGGCCGGGCTCGATCCGGAGACCTTCGCCTTCGCCGCGATCAAGCCGATCGAGATCGCCGGCAAGCCGGTCACCGCCTTCCGCATCTCCTATGTCGGCGAGCAGGGCTGGGAACTGCACATGAAGTACGAGGACGGCCTTGCCGTCTGGGATGCGCTGCGCGCCACCGGCGTGATGGCCTTCGGCGTCGAGACCTATGCGAACTCGCGG
Source organism: Hyphomicrobiales bacterium (assembly GCA_900469965.1). GTDB lineage: Bacteria > Pseudomonadota > Alphaproteobacteria > Rhizobiales > Rhizobiaceae > Mycoplana. Next base: position 172,469 of record UBZP01000005.1, read on the forward strand.
CGCATGGAAAAGAGCCTGCGCCTGCAGAACGCCGACCTTCTCACCCAGTACAACCTGATCGAGGCCGATCTCGCCCGTCCGAAGGTGAAGGACGCCGATTTCCGCGGCAAGGCCAAGCACCTGGAGTACAAGGCCCGCGAGCATCAGCCGGCAATGCTCTGCACGCTGGTGATGACGGAGAACACCGATGCGAAGGGCGTGAAGCGCTATCCGGTCGGCTCGATGCCGGTGCTCGACCCGGAGACCGGCAAGACGCTGGTCGACAGGCTCGGCCGCATCTCCTACACGACCTCGGTCGCCTACGGCCCGACGATCGGCAAGAACATCGCGCTCGCCTACCTGCCGCAGGAATACTGCCAGGTCGGCCGCAAGCTGAACGTGGAGTATTTCGCCGAGACCTATCCGGTCGAGGTGGTCGGCATCGGCTACAAGCCGCTCTACGACCCCGAGAACCTCAAGCCGCGCACCTGATTGCCGCAGCGCCCGGACCGGGACCGGGCCACCATCCGACTGTCACCGAAGCCCGCCACCGGCGGGCTTCTTGCCGAAGGGGCCTCCCCCTCGCCGCCGCGGCGCGTTTCCCCAAGGGGACGCGGCTACGTCCACGCCCCCATCAGGCGGAAAGGCATTCGCGCTCCGCTGGCGCCGTTTCCTGGACGAAATGGCCGGGAGAGACCTCGACATAGGCCCGCTTCGGCGGAACGTAGCCGTAAGGACGGACGGGGCTCTTGATCTCCTCGTCGAGCGGCGGCCGGAGCAGTCCGCGCCGCTTCGGGTCGGGCAGCGGCACCGCGGCGATGAGGCGGCGGGTATAGGGGTGCTGCGGGTTGCCGAAGACGGCGGCGCGGGGTCCGATTTCGACGATCTCGCCGAGATACATCACCGCGACGCGGTGGCTGACGCGTTCGACCACCGCCATGTCGTGGGAGATGAACAGATAGGCGAGGCCCCGCTTCTCCTGCAGGTCGAGCAGCAGGTTGGAGACCTGCGCCTTGACCGAGACGTCGAGCGCGGAGACCGCCTCGTCCGCCACGATCAGCTGCGGCTCGAGCGCGAGCGCGCGGGCGATGGAGATGCGCTGGCGCTGGCCGCCGGAAAACTCGTGCGGGTAGCGGTCGGCCATCGCCGGGGAGAGACCGACCTGTTCCAGCAGCTCGGCCACGCGCTCCCTCGCCTCGCGCTTGCCCATCAGCCCGTGCGACAGCATCGGCTCGGCGATCGCCGAGCCGATCGCAATGCGCGGGTTCAGCGAGGCGAAGGGGTCCTGGAAGATCATCTGCGAGGTGCGGCGCATGCGCCTCAGCGCCGTCGTCCCCGCCCTCGTGACATCCTCCCCGCCGATGACGATCGAACCGGCGGTCGGCTCGATCAGCCGGATGATGGCGCGCCCGGTGGTCGACTTGCCGCAGCCGGATTCGCCGACGAGCGCCAGCGTCTCCCCCGGGCGCAGATCGAAGGACACGTCCTCGACGGCATGCACGCGGCCGTTCGGCAGGTCGAAGCGCACGGTGAGGCCGTCGACCTTCAGGATCGGCGCGACGTCGGCCGCGACCGGCTTCATCTCGCGGCCGGCGGCCACCTCGCCGGTGTCCGGATCGACCTCGGGGAAGCGCCGCGGCGCCCTGGCCTCGCCCATGGTTCCGAGCCTGGGAATCGAGGCGAGCAGCGATTTCGTGTAAGGCGCCCGCGGTGCCTCGAAGAGATCCGCGGTGGCGCCGGCCTCGATCATGTCGCCGCGGAACATCACCACCGTCCGGTCGGCGACCTCGGCCACCACGCCCATGTCGTGGGTGATGAACAGCACGCCCATGTTCTCTTCGCGCTGCAGTTCACGGATCAGATGCAGGATCTCCGCCTGGATCGTGACGTCGAGGGCCGTCGTCGGCTCGTCGGCGATCAGAAGCTTCGGCCGGCAGGCGAGCGCCATGGCGATCATGACGCGCTGGCGCATGCCGCCGGAGAACTTGTGCGGATATTCGTTGAGCCTGGTCTTCGCGGCCGGAATGCGGACCCGCTCCATCAGCCGCAGCGCTTCCGCCTCGGCGGCCTTCCACGAGAGATCCTGGTGGAGGACGAGGGCTTCGGCAATCTGGTTGCCGATGGTGAAGACCGGGTTCAGCGAGGTCATCGGCTCCTGGAAGATCATGCCGATCGCGCCGCCGCGCACCGCGCGCATCTCGGCTTCGGAGGCCTTCAGGAGATCGCGGCCCTCGAGCAGGATGCGCCCTTCGCAGCGCGCCTTGCCGGGCGGCAGCAGGCGCATGGTGGACAGGGCGGTGACGCTCTTGCCCGAGCCGGATTCGCCGACGATCGCGACCGTCTCGCCGGCGTGCACCGCAAGGCTGATGTCGCGGATGACGGCGCGCCAGCCGTCGGGCGTCCGGAAGGAGGTCGTGAGGTTTTCGATGGACAGCACCGGCTGGCCCGCAGAGGCGATTTCACGCATGGTCAGCTTTCCTTCGCAAGCCGCGGGTCGACGAGATCCCGCAGGCCATCGCCGAGCAATTGCAGCGACAGGACCGAGAAGACGATGGCAAGGCCCGGGAAGACCATCAGCCAGGGCGCGTTGTTCATGTATTCCCGCCCCGACGCCAGCATGGTGCCCCAGGTCGGCATGTCGGTGGAGACGCCGACGCCGAGGAACGACAGGCTTGCCTCCGCCAGCATCGCCGAGGCGAACACGAACGTCGCCTGCACCAGGATGGGCGAGGCAAGGTTGAGAAGCACGTGGCGCAGCAGGATCTGCCATGTCGGCAGGCCCATGGCGACCGCCGCCTCGATATAGGGCAATTCGCGCAGGACCAGCGTCGAGCCGCGCACGATGCGGGCCAGCCGCGGGGCATAGGTGATGCCGAGCGCGAGGATGACGGTTGCAAGCGACGGTCCCAGGGCTGCGACCAGCGCGATCGCGAGCAGGATGTCGGGAAAGGACATCATCGCATCGAGCAGGCGGGAGATCGGCGCGTCGAGCCGGCGGAAGAACCCCGCGGCCACGCCGAGGAGCACGCCGAGGACGGTGGAGATGCACACGACCCCGAGGCTGACGAGAAGCGAGATGCGGCCGGCGAAGATCGCCCGGGAAAAGATGTCGCGGCCGAATTCGTCGGTGCCGAAGACATGGGCCAGCGACGGCCCTTTGAGCTTGTTGACGATCGACAGCTTGTTGGGCGCATAGGGGGCGACCCACGGCGCGAGCAGCGCGGCGAGGACCACGACCAGCAGGATGACGGCCCCGAACAGGATGGCGCGGTTGCCGAACAGGCGGCGCAGGCCTGCGGCGAACGGGCGGGCGGCGGAGGCGGTCGTCATAGGCGCACCCTCGGATCGACGAGAATGTAGAGCATGTCCACGGCGAAGTTGATGAGCACGTAGATCGCCGCGACGACCAGCAGCGCGCCCTGGATGACGGGATAGTCGCGGCGCAGCACCGCGGAGACGACGAGGTTGCCGATGCCCGGCAGACCGAACACCGTCTCGGTGACGACCGCGCCGGCGACCAGCATGGCGATGGACAGGCCGATGACGGTGATGATCGGGATCATCGCATTCTTCAGCGCGTGCTTGAGAATGACCCGGCGCTCGCTCGCGCCCTTGGCGCGGGCGGTGCGGACATAGTCGTCGCCGAGAACGTCGAGCATGGCGGCGCGCGTGAAGCGGGTGATCAGCGCCGAGTTGACGATCCCGAGCGCGATCGCCGGCAGGACGAGGTGATGCAGCCGCACGAGGAAGGGCGTATCCGGGCCGCCGTAGCCGGAGGCCGGAAACCAGCCCTGGCCGACGGCGAGGACCTGGATCAGCAAGAGGCCGAGCCAGAAGCTGGGGACGCTCGCCGCCACCATGGTCAGGGTGACGACGATCTGGTCGAACAGCGTGCCGCGGCGGACGGCGGAGAGGATGCCGACCGGCAGCGCGATCGAGACCGCGATCAGGATGGAGAACAGGGTCAGGAAGAAGGTCGGCTCGGCACGGGCGGCCAGTGCCTGGGCGACCGGCTGGTTGAGGAAGATCGACTGGCCGAGATCGCCCTTCAGCAAGCCCAGCACGAACTGGACATACTGGACGAGAAGCGGTGCATCGAGGCCCATCTTGCTACGCAGGTCGGCGATGTCCTGGGGCGTGGCATCCGCCCCAAGCATGACGGCGGCCGGATCGCCCGGCGTCACCCGGACGATGACGAAAACGACCGTCACCACGATGGCGAGCACGATCAGCATGCCGCCAAGCCGGTTCAAGAGTGTCCGGGCGATCCTTGCCATGGTCGAGAGCCTCAGTTCTTCGGGGTGACGTTCCAGAAATGCGGCCAGTAGGTCGGCGTGTAGCCGCCGACGGAGCCCGCCACGCCGGCGACCGCATTGAAGTTGCCGACCTTGAACAGCGGCGCATCGTCATAGATCGCCGCCTGGATCGCTTCCCAGGCCTTCAGCTTGTCGTCGTCGCTGGCGGCTTCCATGTAGGCGGCGACGACCTTGGCCTTCTGGTCGGAGACGTACCAGCCCGGATAGGTGTCGGTGATCGTGTTGATCGTCGTCGGGTCGCCAGGGAAATTGGAATGGGTGATGAAGATGTCCCATTCCTTCGGGTCGGCGCGGCGGGTGGTCAGCGTCGCCCAGTCGACCACCTGCAGGTCGACCTTGAAGCCGGCGGCCTCGAGATAGGCCTTGGCGACCTCGCCGATCTTGTAGTGGAACTCGTACTGGCGGCTGGTCATCAGGCGGATCGGGGTGCCGTCATAGCCGGCGGCCTCGAGGAGTGCCGCGGCCGCCTCCGGATCGCCTTCGCCGTAGCGGGCCACGCCGGCCTCGGTGTGCCAGAACGAGCCGGTCGGGAAGATCGACGCATCGACGCTGAAGAAGCGGTCGTCGGAAAAGGCGGCCAGCATCATGTCGGAGGGGTTGAGCGCTGCCTGAACCGCCTGGCGGAGTTCCTTCTTCGTCAGCACGCCTTCCTTCATGTTCATGTTCAGTGAGGCCCAGCCGGCGTTCTCGAAGATCACGGGCTTGGCGGTGCCGCTCGCCTCGACGCGCTCATAGGCGCTGACGGGCAGCGCATCCGCATAGTCGAACTGGCCGGAAATCAGGCCCTCGACGCGGGTGTTCGCATCCGGCACCGGCACGAAGCGGACTTCCTTGGCGATCGCCTCGCGCTTGCCGGCATAGTTGCTCGGCTCGCCCTCGGGCGACTTGTAGCCCTCGAAGCGGACGAGCTGGGTATACTGGTCGGGCTTGCGCTCCTTCAGGGCGTAGGGGCCGGTGCCGACGAATTCGGTGAGGGTGTCGGCCACCTTTTCCGACGGCAGGATGATCGAGGCCTGCGACAGGGTCGCCAGCAGCGGCGCATAGCGGGACTTCAGCTTGATGACGACGGCCTGGGGGCCATCCTCGGCGAGGCTCTCGACGATCGTCGCGACCTGCTTGCCCTTGGAGTTGACCGCCATCCAGCGGGTCAGCGAGGCGACCACGTCCTTGGCGTCGAAGGCGCTGCCGTCGTGGAACGTCACGCCTTCGCGCAGCGGAATGCGATAGGTGAGCCCGTCCTCGGAGACGTCCGGCATCGCGGCCGCCAGCAGCGGCACCGACTTCCACTGGGCGTCATAGGTGTAGAGCGTCTCGAAGATGTGCTGGTCGATCATCAGCACGATGTCGGTGGGCGTCTGCATGGCATCCAGCGTCGGCGGCTCGCCGATGGTGGCAACCGTCAGGATGCCTTCGGAGGCCGCCTGCGCGGGCACGAGCCCGGTGGAAGCGGCCAGGGCGGAGGCCAAGGTCGCGATGAGAAAAGTCTTCTTCATGAGGTTCCCCTTTCTTTCACTAGGATGCGTGCGTTTCGCGCACACCGGTTTGTCGCAACTGCTCGAGGCTTCGGGCCGGCACGGAGGCCGGGCCCGGGTCAGCTTTCCAGCCCCAGCGGATCGGCGACGCGCGGCCACAACTGGAGGCTCGCCTTTCGGTAGGGCGTCGTTGCCGGGTCCGTCGGGTAGGAGGTCGGCGCGGCGATGTAGACGATCTCGGAGGCGATCGGCTGGAACCCCGCGTGAAAATGGTTGGTCGACTTCACAAGCAGCATGCGCTTGGCGGAAAAATCGATGCCCAGGTTGGAAAAGATGTCCGGCTCGTAGGTCTGGGTGCGGCTGGTGATCAGGACGATGTCGGTTTCGGTCCCGAGCGGGCGGACGACCGCGGCACTGCCGAGCGTGACGCGGCTGTTGCGGAAACTCTGCCAGCCGCTGTCCACGACGCGCTCCACCCGGACCCGCAGGTCGAGCGGTTCGCCACCCTGCGGGCCGGACTTGCCGCCGATGCGCAGGTCGAGCTCCGCCCCCTCGCCTGCCGCATGGCAGAAGGAGACGGCAACGGGATCCCAGATCGTCGCCACGGCGATGTCGTCGAGGCCGCGCTCCATCATCCGGCGCAGGACATGGGTCGCATCGCCCGCCACGCCGCCGCCCGGATTGTCCCAGACATCGGCGATCACGACCGGCTTGTCCGGGCAGGTAGCGCGCAGTTCGAGCGCGCGGTCGAGCCCGGCCTCGGTATCGAGCATCGGCATCGCCGTCTGCCGGCGCATGCCGTAGAGCTCGCGGCCCAGCGCGCTCGCGAGCGCATCGCCCTTCTCCCGGGCGTCGTCGGTGACGACGACGATGCGGGTGCCCATGTCGGGCACGTCGCCGGCCATGAAGCCGTGGATGACCGAGATCGAGACGATGCCGTCCTTGCCTTCCATCGCCTTCAGGCGATCGACGAAGGAGCGCATCGGCTCGCGGCTGGTCGGATAGATCGTGATCATCCGGCAGTCGAAGGTGGAGATCACCGGCTTGAGCTTGCCGCGCAGCGTCCTCAGCGCTAGCTCGACGACGTGTTCGCCGCGCTGCTCGAAATCCGTGTGCGGGAACTCCAGGAAGGCGGCCAGGATGTCGAGATTGGCGACGCGGAGCGCCGTCAGGTGGCTGTGCGGATCGAACTCGGCGGCGACGAGGACATCGGGTCCGACGATCGCGCGGACCCGCGAGAGGAAATCGCCTTCCGGGTCGTCGTAGCCCTGCGCCACCATGGCGCCATGCAGGCCTAGGACGGCGCCGTCGACCGGCAGGGCGGCCTGCAGCTCGCCCAGGATCCGGTCCCGCAGCGTCTCGTAGGTCCGGCGCTGGATCAGGCCGGCGGGCTCGGCCCAGCACGACGTGCCCTCGATGACGGTGAAGCCCTCCGCCCGCCCGCGGCGGCGCAGGATCGGCACGACGGACGAACAGAGCGTCGGCGTGTCGGGGTGCTCGCCGGGTCCCGCATAGAACGCCGCCTTGAACGCGTGCATGTCGGTCGGGACGGGAGAGAACGTGTTGGTCTCGGTCGCCAGCGAGGCGGTGAATATGCGCATCAGAAATCCCAAATCTGTCCCGGCCGATGGCCGCGCCGTCTGCGGCGCCCATGCCGATCGGCAAGGCCCGCCGCCATTTCATTTGCGAGCGGCGTGCCCGGAGGGCGCACTTCGACCCGGCGCGCGCTGCCCAGAGAAGGGACGACGCATGCCCGTTTTCGAATTGCGGCTTGTTCCGGAGGCTTGCCTGCCTGCTGTTCCTGCTCACCCGTTCACTGTTGCTCAGTGTAATTTATTTTCTTCATAATGCGTCCGATCGCCAGAATGTCAACGAACTTCTGATACGCATCGTCAGTTTATGTAATTCCTTTACATAACGCATGCGAAGTCGCGAATATTTTCACGACCTCCGGCGTGCGCGCCGGTCGCCGGGCCTGTCCGTCCGTCCATTTTCTTTTGAAGATCAGGCGCTTCCGCGGCGCCTGCGTCCGGGCCCGCCGCGCGGCGCGCAAGCTGGCGATGAAAAACGCGCCGGGAAATCGCGCCTAATTTTCGCCGTCCGGCGCGCCGGCGCCGGGTCCGAAAGGCGAACTCCGGGCCCGGCACGAAAAAAGTTTCAGGTCGGTCGGGGTTTCACCACACCGTGCCGCGCGCATCCACCGCTTCAACGCGGGTCACGACGCCGCCGCGATGGAACACCATCCGGTCGAAGAGATTGCTGACCACGCAGGTGTGGTTGGGCACCACCCTGACCCTTTCGCCGACACCGGGGAAGACGCCCGTCACATCCTTCAGGTCGACCACCGCATGCTCCTCCGACAGGGAGACGATGCGCGCGCCCTCGAAGCCCTCGATCATGCCGTAGTCGCTGAAGCCCAGGAGGTCGGAGGTCAGGGCCTTCGAGCCGCAATCGAGGACGGCGCGACCGGGCGCCGGCCGGGAGACCACGGTCGCCAGAATGTGCATGGCGAGATCGCCGGCCGTGCAGTGACCGGCCCGAACCATGCTGCGGTCGTTGTAGACATAGGTTCCGGCGCGGTGCTCGGTGGCGGACGGCACCAGATGCGCCGAGAACAGGTCCGGCGAGCCGCCGTTGGAGCGCACCGGACACGCGATGTCCTTCTCCGCCAGCAGGTCCATGGTGCGGACGATGAACGCCTCGACCCGCTCCGCGCCGCCGGTCGCGGGATAGGTCAGGATGCCGGCAAAGCGCAGGCCGGGGGCGGCTGCGATCTTCTCCGCCAGGGCTGCGGCATCCTCCGGCGTCTGCACGCCGCAGCGGCGGCCGCCCGTGTCGCATTCGACCAGGACCGTCAGCGGCCGGCCCGCCTCGAAGGTCCCCGCGAGCCCTTCGACGACCGTGGCGCTGTCGGCAACGACGGCAAGCCGCCCGATCCGCTCATTGAGCGCGCGCAGGCGCGCGAGCTTGGCCGCACCGAGGATGTTGTAGGTGATCAGGATATCGTCGAAGCCGGCATCGGCGAAGACCTCCGCCTCGCTGATCTTCTGGCAGTTGATGCCGACGGCGCCGGCCTGAAGCTGCTGGCGCGCGATGGCGGCGATCTTGTGCGTCTTGATGTGCGGGCGGAACACCTTGCCGTGCGCCTCGACATAGCGCTGGGCCCTTGCGATGTTCGCGGCCAGACGGTCCTCGTCGATCACGGGCATGGGGGTTGCGACCTGATCGAGCGGCATGCCGGCTTCCGGCCAGGGATTGAACATGGATACACCTCTATGGTCCTGCTGAAGCGCCGCGACCTGCGGCGGCTGATTGTTATTTATTTTCGTTGAAGCATCTGCTTCCGTTGAAGCTCCCGCGCACTATGCTATGAAATAGTGCTGGAGAGAAATTCATTTTCACGATTTTGGAACTTCGCGCCGCAGCGCCAGCATTCAGGGAACTCCCATGGATCTTTTTCACGGCCTCTCCGACGAGGACGGCAAGCTGTCCGGGCTGGAGAAGAAACTGGCGCGACTGGTGCTCGACGACGTGGAGTTCGTGGTCAACTCCTCGATCATCGAGCTGGCCGAGCGGGCGGGCGTTTCGCCGCCGACGGTGACTCGGTTCTGCCGGCGGCTGGGATGCCAGGGCTATTCGGACTTCAAGGTGCAGCTGGCGCGGATGACCTATGTCGGGCTGCGCTACCTGAAGCCGGAGGCCCCGACGGCCACGCCGGAAGAGGTCGCGGAAGACATCGTCACCAAGGCGCAGAACGCGCTGTTCGAGCTGCACCGCCAGCTCGACCTCGCCACGCTGGACAGGGCAGCCCATCTGCTGCGCGGCGCGGAATTCATCCAGGCCTTCGGCGCCAGCGGCAACTCCGCCATGATCGTCAACGAACTGCACAACCGCCTCTTCCGGCTCGGGTGCCGCATCAACGCCTCCAACGACCACAACATGAACGTGATGATGTCGGCCGCCGCGCAGCCGGGCACGGTCGTCTTCGGCTCGTCCTTCACCGGACGCGACCTCGGCCTCGTCCACTGCCTCGAACTGCTTCGCCAGGCCGCCATTCCGACGATCGTCATCACCCAGCCGAACTCCCCGGTGGCCGCAGCCGCCGACGTGGTGATCGCCATCGAACTGCCGGAGGGGAAGAACATCTTCCGCCCCACCTCGACGCGCTACGCCTATCTCGCGGCGATCGACATCCTCGCCAACCTGGTCGCCTATGCCGATCGCACCAAGGCGATCAAGGCGCTGCGCAGCATCAAGGAAGAACTGGTGCGCCATCGCGACGGCGACGACCGCCAGCTGCTCGGCGACTGAGCCCCCAGACGGGGACCAGTGCCGGGTCGCGTTTCGGGCCGACATTCGTCCGCCGGCACGACGGGCGGGTGTCAGTCGAGCGGCTTGTAGGCGATCACGTCCATCTCGACCTTCGCATCGACCATCAGCGGCGACTGCACGGTCGAGCGGGCGGGCGGGTGATCGATGAAGTGCTTCTGGAAGACCGCGTTGAAGCTGGAGAAGTCGCGCGCGTCATCCAGCCAGACATTGACCTTGACGACGTCGGCCAGCGTGCAGTCGGCCAGCGCCAGCACGGACTTGATGTTGGCGACGACCTGCTCGGTCTGGGCGACGATGTTGCCGGAAACGACCTCGCCGTCCACCGTCGGCACCTGCCCGGAGACATAGACGAAGTCGCCGGCCCTGACGGCCTTGGCGAAGGGACGACGCTGGCCGCCGGCCTGGTTGTCGGCCGCTTCGAGGCGAACGAGCTTTTTCTGGGACATGAGCACTCCTGCAATTCATTTTCATATTTTTGTGAATTGGCATGACGATAGCGCCTGAATTCGCCGAGGTCTATCTGAGTATGAAAATAATTTCCATCCTCTTGACGGATCACGGGCCAGTTTGCCGCATTGAATGCGGCAGGCGCGCTGGCTATGGTTCCCGTCGTGCCGCAATGGCGCGTTGGGGAAATCATGGTCGGGCGTCTGAGCTTCGTCGAACATTGCATGGTGCGTGCGCTCTGCACGCTCGCCCTGCTGTTCGTCGGCTTCGCGCACAAGCCGGCGATGGCGGCCCCCTGGCTGCCGGCTGCAACCGAGCTCGCGCAATACGTCCTGCCGGACGGCACGCTGCCGGTCCTCTGCCTTTCGTCCGAGCACGGCAAGGCCAGCCATGACGGGCAGGACCAGGGCTCGGGCTGCGAGGCCTGCCGGCTCTCGGCCTCCATCCTGCTGCCGGTGCCGCAAGCGGGGGCCCTTGAGCCGATCCTGCGCGAGATCGCCCGCTCCATGCCGCTCCGGGCCGAAGCGCACCACCGGCAGCTCTTCCCGCCGAACACCGCCCCGCGCGGTCCTCCATCCGGCCCGCAAGCCTGAGCCGCTGCCGCTGATTGCGGCGGCATCTTCAGCCGTGCCGGAAGCGGTCTGCCAGAAGCGGATCCTTGCCGGTGCCTCGCCGGATGCCGTTTCATGTCGACCCGAACAAAGCCCGTGTCCATGCCCCTTTCCGCGCATCGACGGCGGTCTTCGCCATCGCCGGACCGCCACCGCCAACAACCTGCCGAAGCGCGCTCCGCGCCGGCGACCCTCACCATCAACCCCCAAACCACATCAAACCACACACTGGAGACAATCATGAAGAAATCGACACCGACGCTTCTCGCCCTCGCCCTGTTGCTGTCCGGTCCGGCCATGGCGCTCGCCCACGACTTCAAGGTCGGGCAGATCGAGATCGACCATCCCCATGCGCGCGCCATGCTCCCCGGGGCAAAGGTGGGCGGCGGCTACCTCAGCATCACCAACGAGGGCGCCGACGACCGCCTCGTCGCCGTCGCCACCGCGCGTGCGGCAAGTGCCCAGTTGCACGAGATGAAGATGGACGGCGGCATCATGGTCATGCGCGAACTGAAGGACGGGGTGGCCGTTCCGGCCGGGGCCACCGTCGAACTCAAGCCCGGCGGTTACCACGTCATGTTCATGAACGTGGCCGAGCCGTTCAAGGAAGGCGAGAAGATCGCGGCGACGCTGACCTTCGAGAAGGCCGGCACCGTCGAGGTGGAGTTCACCGTCGGTCCCGCCGCCGGCGGCGGGCAGGATGCGAACAAGGGACACGGGCAGTGACACGGCACCCTGCCGTCGTTGCGGGGGCCTGGCTGGCAGGCCTCCTCATCGCCGTCCTCGTCGGCGTCATGATCTCGGTTGCCGCCGACAGGAGCAGGCCCGGCCCGTTTCGGGGGCAGTTCGCGCTGGTCGACGACAGGGGCAATGCCGTCGACCAGTCGATCTTTCATGGAAGCCCGTCCCTCGTCTATTTCGGCTACACCCGCTGCCCGGAGGTCTGCCCGACGACGCTCTACGAGGTCGCCGACTGGCTGAAGGCGATCGGGCCGCGCGGCAAGGGCCTGAAGGCCTATTTCTTCTCGGTCGACCCGGAGCGCGACACGCCGGACGTGATGCACGGCTACGTGACCGCCTTCACCGACCGCATCCGCGGCATCACCGGCGCGCCGGAGGAAATGCGGAAGGTCGTGGACGGCTGGATGATCCATGCCAGCCGGCTGCCCGGCGCGGACGGGGACTACCACATGCGCCACACCATGTCGCTGCTGCTCGTCGGCGCCGACGGGCGCCTGAAGGCGATGATCCCCTACGGGATGGATCGCGACGCGGCGATTGCGCGCATCGAGGAGACGCTGCTCGCCAGGACAAGTGACCCGGGTTGAGAGGCTGCCGGCACGGTTTGTGACAGAATTGGAAAGGAATTGGAAAAGACCGTTACAGCTCTGACATGAGAGCCGGCTAGGGCCTTCCTGCGGCGCGTCCGACAGTCCGAGACGCGCCGGTGCGGAGAAGCGGCCCATGAAAATCATCCAGATCACCGACACCCATTTCAGCCCCGAAAAGACGCATTTCAACGGCAACTGGGCGCCGCTCCTGAACTTCATCGAAGACAGCGGCGCCGATCTCGTCGTCCACACCGGCGACCTGACGGTGGACGGCGCCGACAAGGAAGCCGACATCACCTTCTCGATGGAGCTGATGCGGCAGGTGACGGCGCCGATGCTGATCGTGCCCGGCAACCACGACGTCGGGCATTTCGCGCACATGGACCAGCCGGTCAACGCCGAACGCCTCGCGCGCTGGCGCCGCATCGTCGGCGGCGACTGCTTCGTCGAGGACGCGAACGGCTGGCGTCTCGTCGGGCTCAATGCGCTTCTTCTCGGTCACGAGGACGAAGAGGAAGAGGCGCAGTTCGAATGGTTGCGGACCGCATTCGAAGAGCGCGACGGACGCCGGCTGGCGCTGTTCTCCCACAAGCCGCTGTTCGTCGACGCGCTCGACGAGGGCGACACGGGCTACTGGAGCGTCCGGCCGGCGCAGCGCAAGCGGCTCTACGACCTGATCGCCGCCAATGACGTGGCGCTGTTCGCCAGCGGCCACCTGCACTGGGCCTGGCAGGGCCGGTTCGACAACACCGCGATCACCTGGGGACCTTCGGCCGCCTTCGTCATCGACAAGATCGAGCGCGAGATGCCGGGCGAACGCCTGGTCGGCGCGGTCGTCCACACCTTCGCCGACGACGTCAAAAGCGAGATCGTCGCCGTTCCGGGCATGACCGCGCACGTAATCGACGAGGTGATCCACGAGGTCTATCCGCGCGCGGCGAAGAAGGCGGCGGCGGAATGAGCGCGCTCGCTCTCCGCGACATCGCGAAATCCTTCGGCGGCAACCGCCAACGAGGTGAAGCGCCTGCTGCCGCGCAGCTGAGCGGCTGCCACGACCTGACCGGCGAGGGCCGTCGTCCGTTCCGGGACGGCGGCCTTCTCGTTGCCAACTACACGGCGCGCACCGTGCCGCCGCGGCGCAGCAGGTAGTCCAGGGCGAAGTGGCGGGGCGGGGCGCCGTTCTCGGCGATGTCGAGCAGCAGCGAGGCTGCCGTCGTGCCCATGCTGGCATCGGGCATTTCGATCGTCGTCAGCGGCGGGTCGAGCATCTGCCCCAACTCGATGCCGTCGAATCCTGCGACCGAGACGTCGCGCGGCACGCACAGCCCCTCCCGCCGCAGCGCGCCGATGACGCCGAAGGCCAGGAGATCGTTCGAGGCGATGATCGCGGTCGGCGAAGACCGAGCGAGCACGGTATCGAGCTCGAGCTGGCTGTAGCCGCCGACGAAGGCGATCTGCAGGGCCTCGAGCGGGTCGACGCCCGCCTCCGCCATGGCCTGCAGGTAGCCGTCATGCCGCGACCGGGCGCGGTCGGAGGCGGTAAAGTTTCCGGAGATGAACAGGATCCGGCGATGGCCGAGATCCAGCAGGAACCGGGTCAATTCGTAGCCGGCAGCGACGTTATCGACGCAGACGGCCGCCGGAAACGCGGCCGTCGGGCGATTGCCGAGGAGGACAGTGGGCGGCAGGTCGGACGGCAGGTGCGCGCTCGCCCCCGGGTCGCACAGGGTGAGGATCAGCCCGGTCGGCCGGTCGTTCAGAAGCGCCTTTACGGCATCGGCCTCGCGCGCGGGATCGTAGTGGGACTGGGCGATCACGACGCCATGGCCGCCAACCAGCATCCGGTTCTCGATGCTGGAGAGGGAGGAGGAAAAGACGGGATTGGTGATGCTCGGCACGAGGACGCCGATGACCCGACGCCCGGCCTTCCCGCCGGCGGGCGACTGGCGATAGCCGAGTTCGGCGGCTGCGCGCCGCACCTTGCGGACCATCGCGTCGCTGACGCAGCCGTTGCGGGTGAGCGCCCGGCTGGCGGTCGCGACCGAGCAGCCCGCTCTCAACGCCACCTCGTTGAGCGTAGTCATCGAACATCCCTTCCGGCCGACACCGCCCATGGCCGACCAGGCGTGGTTTTCACGGTTTCTCATGAAAGATTTGTGTCAGTCGCGCCGGCCGGCATCCGCACGGTCCGCGTCCATCCGTCAGCACTGGAAAGTTTGTCCCGAAATATCTATAAGCGGGAAATTCGGCCACAAAGGAGACAGCCATGCGCGAGGTCGGCTTCATCATGGAGGACGGGTTCCAGGTGATGGGCCTGGCCGCCCTGTCCGCCTTCGAATTTGCCAACGAGACGCTCGGCGCCGATACCTATCGGCTGACGGTGATGTCGGAGAAGGGCGGCACCGTTTTCTCCTCGCTCGGCATCCGCATCGAGACGCAGCCGCTCGGGGCCTTCCCCGATACGCTCATGGTCGTGGGCGAACTCGTGCCGCGCCGGGCCTCGCCCGGCCTGCGCGACTACCTCAAGACGGCCGGGCACGAATCACGGCGGGTCGCGGGCGTCTGCACCGGCGCCTTTCTTCTCGCGGAGGCCGGCCTGCTCGACGGCCGCGGCGCGACCACCCACTGGGCGCACGCCAGGGCCCTGCAGGAACGCTTTCCCCAGATCGCCGTCAACGAGGACCGCATCTTCGTAAATGACGGCAACATCTGGACCTCGGCCGGCATGAGCGCCGCCATCGACCTGACCCTGGCGCTGATCGAGGAGGACCACGGCGCGGAACTGGCGCGCTCGATCGCGCGGAAACTGGTGGTCTACCACCGTCGCCCCGGCGGCCAGTCGCAGTTTTCCGCGCTTTTGGAACTGGAACCGCGTTCGGACCGCGTGCGCCGGGCCCTGGTCTATGCCAAGGAACACCTGCGCAATGCGCTCAGCGTCGAGGAGCTGGCCGAGGCGGCCAGCCTCAGCCCGCGCCAGTTCAGCCGCATCTTCCGCGAGGAGACCGGTCAGTCGCCCGCAAAGGCGGTCGAGCGGCTGCGGCTCGAGGCTGCGAAGGTGATGCTGGAGGACGGGCGGCACTCTATGGACATCGTCGCGCGTGACACCGGATTTGCCGACCGCGACCGAATGCGGCGGGCGTTCCTGCGCTTCTTCGGCCAGCCGCCGCAGAGCCTGCGCCGCAGCCTTCGCCTGATCGAAGGCGACAGCACGGAGGACGCCGCCTGAAAGGCGACGTTCGGCCATGTCCTAAATTGACGTTTCTATGTCATTTGAGACACGGCAGGCATGGGCCATGATCCTTCCATCGAAACCGGCCGCGACCGCAGCCCGGCGCGACACCCGAAGGAGCCAGGATCATGCAGACCACCGACAACACCATCTTCATTACCGGCGGCACGTCCGGCATCGGCCGGGGGCTGGCGGAAGCCTTCCACAAGCTCGGCAACAAGGTCATCATCGCAGGCCGCCGCAAGAAACTGCTGGACGAGGTCGCCGCCGCCAATCCCGGCATCGAGGGCATCGAGCTCGACATCGCCGATCCGGCGGACATCGATCGCGTGGCCGCCCGGCTGATCCGCGACTATCCGAGCCTCAACGTGCTCATCAACAATGCCGGCATCATGCCGTTCGATGACGCCGGCGGCCGGATCGACGACACGCAGTCGCGCAGCATCATCGACACCAACCTTTTGGGCCCCATCCGCCTGACCTCGGCGCTGATCGAGCACCTGAAGCGGCAGCCGCGGGCCACCATCATCCACAACACCTCGGTGCTGGCCTACGTGCCGCTCGCCAGCACCGCGGTCTATTCCGCCGCCAAGGCGGCGCTGCACTCCTACGCGCTTTCGCAGCGCTTCCAGCTGCGCAACACCAACGTGACGGTGCAGGAAATCGCGCCGCCGTGGGTCGATACCGACCTGATCAGGAAGAGCGGCGATCCGCGCGCCATGCCGCTCGACATCTTCATCGAAAAGACCATGGCCGGCCTGGCCACGGACGCCGAGGAGGTGATCGTCGACGAGATCCGCGCGCTGCGGGACAATCCGGGAAGCGGCGAACATGCTTTCGTCCACGGCTTCAACGAATCCGTCGTCGCCAACCCCATCCCCGTCTGAGCGGAAGGGCCGGACCGGCTCTGCCCAAAAAGGCGGCCGCTCCGGAAGCAGTCTCTCGCCAAGGCCGCCGCCGCAGTTCACGGCGGCGGCCGGTCTACCAGCGGCGGCCCCTGACCAGCATGGGGGCGTATTCCACCACGAAGAGGCCGAACGCGACGAGCCACAGGACGCCGGACACGGCGTAGATCTCGGCGGCATGGTCGGGCAGGAGACCTGCGGCCGGCCGGGCGAATGCGCAAAGGACGATCGCGGCATAGGAAATCGTGGTCAGTCCGGATGCCGTCAGGTCGCGCCCGGTATGGCCGCGGGTCGCCCGGGTCATCACGGCGACCATCATGGTCGCGACCGTCCCGATCGTCATGACGTGCAGCGTCGAGGTCGGATCGACAAGGTCGATGGCCGACAACGAGATCGCCAGAAAGCCCAGCGGCACGAAGACATAGGCGACGTGCAGGACGGCGACGAGCATTTCCGCCGCTGTCGTCCAGCCGCGCCAGCGCAGCAGCCGTACGGCATGGAATGCCGCGGCCGCGGCCGCACCGATCGCCGTCACCCGGCTGTCCGGCAGCGCGATCCAGAGGCCCAGCGCGGCGATGCCGATGGCGATCGCGCTCGCGTCGAAGCGGTTGTAGGGAACGGGAAAGTCCGTCCGGCCCTGCTTGTTGATCCAGTTGCGGGTGAAACTCGGAATGATCCGGCCGCCGATCACCATCACCAGACCGACA
The DNA here is from genome assembly GCA_900469965.1 of Hyphomicrobiales bacterium. Taxonomy (GTDB): domain Bacteria; phylum Pseudomonadota; class Alphaproteobacteria; order Rhizobiales; family Rhizobiaceae; genus Mycoplana. The sequence continues at coordinate 189,798 of UBZP01000005.1, forward strand.
TAGGCGGTGATCGCAAGGCGATAGGCCCGATCGGGATGGTCTCCCATGAGGACTTCGTAGTGAAAGCCGGCATTGGCAATCGACAGGGCAAGAAGACCGGCGATGACTTTCAGGTCGTTCCACTTCTTCCCGGCAACGACCTCGCGCACGCAAATGAAGAGGAGTGCGGGCAGGAAGATCATGTCGGCCAGGACGGCGAGATCGACCCCGATGACATCCGAAGCAAGGAACGCGATCCGGCCGAGGGCCCAAAGGGAGAAAAGGCCGAGCAACGGCCAGCCCGAGACCGGCAGGCGTCCGGTCCAGTTCGGCACGGCCGTCAGCAGGAAGCCCGCCAGGACCGCCGAGGCGTAGCCGAAGAGCATCTCGTGCGCATGCCAGTGATGGGCGCCGTACTCCGTGGCGAAGTCGACAACGCCGGAAAGCGCTGCGATCCACAGCACCATGGCGGCGATCGCCCAGAGCGCGCCTCCGAGGAAGAACGGACGGAAGCCGTAGGAAAAGAGTATAGGCCCGGTGCGCGCCAGCCCACGCGGCATCCCGCCAGTCCTTACCTGTGATGTCGAAGTGCCAGTCATGCGATCGCTCCTGTATTCAGGGCGATCCCTAAACAAAATGTCGCACCCTTCTTTGATATCTCGCAAGCAATCGCGCAGTAAAGTTTGCGGGGGATCAAAGACCACTTTGGCGCGTGGCGTAGATTTTTCTCCAACGGAACGGGATAGCCCGCTCCTGTTCAAGGAGAAGACCATGACTGAACAACTCCAGATGACCAGACGCTCGATGTTGGCTGGCGCTGCGTTCGCGGGGGCGATGACCCCGATCATTACAGCTACGTTCGCCCAGGCCGCCGAGGAGGCTCCTGCCGTAGAGATGAAACCGGCCGACCTGTCGGCGCTCGAGCACGTCAAGGTCGAGCTCGTCAAGCCGCCCTTCGTGCACGAGCACACCCAGAAGGCCGTGGGCGGCCCGAAGGTCGTCGAGTTCACGCTGACGATCGAGGAAAAGAAGATGATCCTCGACGACGCCGGAACCGAAGTCAACGCCATGACCTTCAACGGTTCGGTCCCCGGCCCGCTGATGGTGGTCCACCAGAACGACTACGTCCAGGTGACCCTCGTCAATCCCGAGACCAACACCCTGCAGCACAACATCGACTTCCATTCGTCGACCGGTGCGCTGGGCGGCGGCGGGCTGACCATCGTCAACCCGGGTGAAAGCGCGGTCCTGCGCTTCAAGGCCACCAAGGCCGGCGTCTTCGTCTACCATTGCGCACCTCCCGGAATGGTCCCCTGGCACGTCACCTCGGGCATGAACGGCGCGATCATGGTCCTGCCGCGCGAAGGCCTGACGGACGGTCACGGCAACGAACTCGTCTACGACCGCGTCTACTATGTCGGCGAACAGGACTTCTACGTGCCGAAGGACGAGAACGGAAAGTACAAGAAGTACGAGAGCCCCGGCGACGCCTATGCCGATACGCTGGAAGTCATGCGCACGCTGACCCCGAGCCACATCGTCTTCAACGGTGCCGTCGGTGCGCTGACCGGCGAGAACGCCCTGAAGGCCGCCGTCGGCGAACGGGTGCTGATCGTCCATTCGCAGGCCAACCGCGACACCCGTCCGCACCTGATCGGCGGCCACGGCGACTACGTCTGGCAGACCGGCAAGTTCAACAACGTGCCGGATCGCGACCAGGAAACCTGGTTCATCCCGGGCGGCACGGCGGGTGCTGCGTTCTACACCTTCCAGCAGCCCGGCATCTACGCCTATGTGAACCACAACCTGATCGAGGCGTTCGAACTCGGTGCGGCGGCACACTTCACCGTCACCGGCGACTGGAACGACGATCTCATGACGGCGGTCAAGGCTCCCTCGCAGAGCTGAGTCATGAGACCCGTGCGGGCCGCCACTCTCGGCCCGCATACCTTGCTGCCGCACGTCCGCGTGCGGCAGCGCCTTTTCATCGTCTGGCCCGTCCGGCCATACGAGCCGTTTCGCCTTCGGGGGCCCAAATGTCGATTTTCCCCGCCTATCTCTCCCGCCCGTTCCTCCAGACGCTTCTTCCCGTGGCGATCATCGCCGGACTTGTCGGCGGCATCGCCCACCAGACCGGCTTTCTGGCCGAGCCCCCGGCCACGGCCCAGCTCTTCCAGCCGCAGACCGTCACGATCCCGCCGCGGACGTTCAGCTACCGCGAGGACGGCGAGTTCCTCAAGGCCAACTACGTCACCGATGCGCCGATGCGGACCGTCACGATGCGCCGGCCGTTGATCATCATGAAGCATCAGGTCTCCCTGGCCGAATACACCGCCTGCGTTTCCGAAGGCGCCTGCAGCGCGCCGGCCGGCGTGTCGCACGATCTCGGCAACGTCCCGGTGACGGGCGTCAGCTACGACGATGCCCGCGCCTATGCCCGCTGGCTGTCGGACAAGACGGGCGAAGTCTGGAGCCTGCCGACCGACGAGCAACTGGCCTTCGCGGCCGGCAAGAGCTTCCCCGACGACGCGTTCGGCATCGAGGACGACGCAAGCAACCCCGCCATTCGCTGGCTCGCGGACTATCGCCGCGAGGCGGCGGAGCGCTCGAAGCGTGACCCGGTTCCGCGCATTCTCGGAAGCTTCGGGGAGAACGAGTACGGCCTGTCCGACTTCGGCGGCAATGTCTGGGAATGGACGAACACCTGCCATCGCCGGGTGGAGCTCGACGCGGACGACATGATCCTTCGCAGCGAGGACCTCTGCGGCGTCTATGTCACCGTCGGCAATCACCGCGCGCCGATGACGTCGTTCATCAAGGATCCCAAGGGCGGCGGCTGCGCGGTCGGCACCCCGCCGGACAACCTGGGCTTCCGGCTGGTCAGGTCGACGCAGTGGTATGCGCCGCTCCTGAAGGCGCTGCGGGACCGGGGGATCGCACTGTAGCACCGGGAGAGCCGCACGGCGCGGACCGCTCCGCGTCATTCTGATCCATGTCAATGCAAGCATTCGACGAAGCTGCTGCCTTGCGCTGATGCCGCCGCCGGTCGTAAAACCGTGCGGTGGCAGCGAGGGAGAGGCAACAGTGAAGATCGACAAGAGCCTGGTCAGGTCCATCCCGCTCTTCGACCGGATGAGCGATGCCGATCTCGACAAATTCCTCGGCCACGCCATTTCCCGCCGCGTCCCCGTCGGCGAGGCGGTTTTCGAACAGGGCGCGGCCGCCACGCATTTCTTCCTGCTGCTGCATGGCCGGCTGAAGGTCACGCAGGTCACCGAGGACGGCCAGCAGATCATCGTCCGTGTCGTCCATCCGGGCGACCTGTTCGGCTTTGCCAAGGCGCTGCAGCGCTCGGACTATCCGGGCACGGCCCTGGCCGTGGCCGAGAGCATCGCGCTCTGCTGGCCGACCGAGCTCTGGCCGCAGTTCGTCGATCGAAACCCGCGCCTCGCGGTGACCGCCATGCAGACGATCGGCCAGCGCCTGGAGGAGGCGCACACCCGCATCCGCGAAATGTCGACCCAGGAGGTGGAGCGCCGCGTCGCGCACGCCGTCCTTCGCCTCGCCAACCAGGCGGGCCGGAAGGAGGGATCGGGCGTGCGGATCGATTTTCCCATCTCGCGCCAGGACATCGCCGAGATGACCGGAACGACCCTGCACACCGTTTCCCGGATCCTGAGCGCCTGGGAGGCCAAGGGACTGGTCGAGGGCGGGCGCCAGAAGCTTATCGTCCTCGACATCAACGGACTGGCGGCGCTGGCGGACCACGTCAAGGAATAGGCGGCGGACCGCCGCGTTCACGCCAATGTTTGCGCTGTGTCAAAGATGACATGGCCAGTCGGGATAATCTGCTCCTGACGAAGCCGCTAGGGCTTCCGAGCCAGGAGTAAAGAAATGAAGACGTTCCTTCGTACTTTGGCGGGCGCTGCTTTTTTGACCGCCGCACTGGGCGGCTACGCCGTCGCCGCCGATCATGAGATCCACATGCTGAACAAGGGCAAGGACGGCGCGATGGTGTTCGAGCCCGCCTCCCTGAAGATCGCCGCGGGCGATACGGTTTCCTTCGTGCCGACCGACAAGTCCCACAATGCCGAAAGCGTCAAGGACCTGATCCCGGACGGCGCGCAGCCCTTCAAGGGCAAGATGAACGAAGCCATCAAGGTCACCTTCGACGTGCCCGGCGCCTATGCGGTCAAGTGCGCACCGCATGTGGGCATGGGCATGATCGCCCTCGTCGTGGTCGGCGATGCGCCGGCGAACGCCGACGCCATCAAGTCCGCGAAACTGCCCAAGAAGGCGCGCGACCGCCTCGACGCGGAGATCGCCGCAACCGGGCTCTAGTTTCGAAATCGGACGCATCACAAGGATGGCCCCGCAAGGGGCCGTCCGCTTTCCCGGCCATGCCGGGCCGACCCGCCACCTCTCCGGAAAAACAGCCATGGATATCGTCGACGATCTGCGCGTTCACCTCGGCTATCTGAGCCGCACCGTGCTGTTGCAGGTGCGGGACCATGACGTCCGGCGGGACGACGACCGGAACAGGGCGGAGACGGAGGGGCGCTGCCGCGAGGACGACGGATCGGCCGCCCGCCCGACATCGCCCGCCGATCGCTCGCCGGCAGCAGGCAGGGGCCGCCGCGTTCCCTAGGGGATCGGCGCTATTCGGCGTCTTGTTTGCCCCGCGACAAAAAGATGCGGGCGACAGGCCGATAGTCTCGAAGGATCGGGGGCGCGCCGGCCCGGTCCCCGACATCCCGACCGGGGGCCGATGGAAAACAACATGTCGAATTCCGAGAACATACCGCTGATCGACGTCAGGACGATTGCTCCGCCGGAGCGCCACCCCAGGATCTTCGGGGTGCTGACCGCCCTTGCGCCCGGCGGCATGATGCACGTCGCGAGCGACCACGACCCGCGGCCGCTGCACTACCAGATCGAGACCCGCTATCCCGAGCAGTTCGAATGGACCTACCTCGAGCAGGGCCCGACCGTATGGCGGGTGTCGATCAAGAGGCACGACAGCTCGGGCTGCGACTGCTGCTGCGGTCACTGAGCAGGACTTCTTTTCCCACGGGGCGATGACGATGCCTGGTGCCACGCTATCCAGATGGACGATGTCCTACTTCGCCGCAGCACTGGTGTTCCTGCTCTGCGGCGAGGTCCTGCTGGCGGCGGGGTTCGGCTACCCGGCATTGCCGCGCGCGGCACCCGAGACGCTGGTGATCGTCCACGCGCTCGCCATCGGATGGCTCGGGCTCCTCTTCTCCGGCGCCCTTCTGCAGTTCGTCCCGGTCCTGGTCGCGAGACCGCTGAGGGCGCCGTTTCTGGCACTGCCCGCGCTGATCATGATCATCGGCGGGCTCCTGGCCCTGCTTTCAGGGTTTCTCGGCCTCGGCGGCCGCCTCCCCGTCCCTCCCGCGGCGCTGCCGATCGGCGGGGTCCTGCTTGCCGGCGGCTTCGGCGCGCTCGCAGCGAGCCTCGGCGCCACGATATGGTCGGCGCGGCCGCTCGCCCTGCCCGGCCGCTTCGTCGTGGCCGGGCTCTTCGGCATGGGGCTGACCCTGTCGCTGGGGCTGTGCTTCACGCTCGTCCTGTCCGGGCTGGTGCAGGAGAGCCATGCGATCAATCTCGTCGTCGGCGGCGTCGGGCTGCATGCGACGATGGGCCTGTTCGGCTGGATGACGGTCATGGCCGTCGGCGTCTCCTACCGGCTGCTTGCGATGTTCCTGCTGTCGCCGGAGCACGATCGCAACACCTCGCGGATCGTGCTGGCCGCCGGCGTCGCGGCGATCCTGCTCTTGGCGGGGCAGATTCTCACGACGGCCATCGGGAGCGACGGCACCTGGCCCGCGATCGGCGCAGCCGTGCTGGCCCTCGTCGGACTCGGTCTCTACGCGGTCGACGTCGCAACCCTGTTCCGCCAGCGCCGGCGCAAGGCAGCGGAGCTGAATACGCTCCTCAGCCTCGCAGCCGTGTCCTTCCTGATGATCTCGGTCGGGCTGTTCACAGTCTCCGCGCTCGCGGGAACGCTGGACGACAACGCCGCCACGCTGATCTGGCTCGTCGCCATGGGGTGGCTGACCTGCCTCGGGCTCGGGCAGCTCTACAAGATCATCCCCTTCATGACCTGGCTCGAATGCTACGGGCCGGTGCTCGGAAAGGCGGCCGTTCCGCGCGTGCAGGACCTCGTGAACGAGCATCGGGCCGTCTGGTGGTTCGGCCTCTACGTCATGACCGTGGGTGTCTGCGCCTTGGCTTTGTTCGTCCACGACCCGCGTGTGTTTACCGCCGGCGGCATTCTGCAGATACTGGCGACGCTGGGCCTGATCGCGGAGTTCGTCAGGGCGCGGCGGCTCTCCTGGGCGCCAGCCGACGTCCGGCTGCCTTCGGGCGTCTTGCCCCCTCATCTCTTTCTTACGCACCGGAGACAAAAATGAACGAAGACTTTGCGGAACTGGACGTCCGTCCGATGCTGAAGAACGGCGGCGAACCCTTCCAGGCCATCATGAGCGCCGTGGATGCCTTGCAGCCTGGACAGGGGCTCCGGCTTTTCGCCCCGTTCCGTCCGCAGCCGCTCTACGGGGTGATGTCCAACCGGGGCTTCGACCACGAGGTGATCGAAATGGAGGGCGGCGACTTCGAGATCCGCTTCACGCCCAGGAAACTGCCCGACATCCAGCTCTCCTCGGATGCCGGCGAGCCCGAGCTCTGGGCGGACCCGATCGTGGACCTCGATCTCACCGGCCTGCTGCCGCCCGAGCCGATGGTGCGGATCCTGTCGGAAGCCGAGAAACTGGAAGACGGCGACGTCATCTTCGCCCTTCTTTCGCGCGAGCCGCTCCTTCTCTATCCGGAGCTGGCCAAGCGCGGCCATCAATGGGTCGGCAACTTCGACGAGGCGCGGACGACCTATCGCATCATGATCCGCGTCGGGAAGGACAAGTAGATGCCGGACGACGCCCTCGCCCGGCGGATACGGGACGCGCTTTCCATCGTCATCGATCCCGAGCTCGGCAGGAACGTCGTGGAGATGGGCCTGATCTATGCGATCGAATGCGACAGCGACGGAACGGTTGCCATCGCGATGACGACCACCACGCGCGGCTGCCCGGCCGCCGCCTTCCTGACCGAAGCCGTCCGGGCATGCGCCGCCGAGGTCGCGGGTGTCAGTGCGGTGGACGTCACCCTGACCTACGACCCGCCCTGGACGCCTGACATGATGACCGGCTGAGATCCTTCCGCTCATCGTCACCATGCATGACCGGACGGTGAAAGCGGGCTTTCAGGCGCGGCCAGCTCGCGCCCGAACGTGAAAAGCCCCGGCGTCGGCCGGGGCTCTCGGGAAGGCGGGTCCGGGTTTCTAGAACAGCGCGGCCGTGTTTTTCAGCGTCACCCAGATGCCCCAGAGGAGCGGGATGCCGACGACGGCCCAGGCCAGCGCCGCCTTGGCGTCCAGACCGCCCGTGCCGATGCCGAAGGAGCCGGTCGGGCCGGCGGTCGCTGCGGCGGTCTTGGCCTGCAGCGCGGCGACCTCCTCGTCCGACATGAACCACTTGTCGGAGAGCGGCCGCACCAGGAGGTTGGCGATGAAGCCGAGGGCCAGCATGCCGGCGAGGATGTACATCGTGCCGGTGTAGAGTGCGGGGCCCGGCTCGACGCCGGCTGCGATCTGCGCCTCGCGGATGTAGTTCACCACGACCGGGCCGACGATGCCGGCGGTCGCCCAGGCCGTCAGCAGGCGGCCGTGGATCGCGCCCACGAACTGCGTGCCGAAGATGTCGGCGAGATAGGCCGGGATGGTGGAGAAGCCGCCGCCATACATCGACAGGATGATGCTGAAGGACAGCACGAAGAGCGCCTTGCTGCCCATGTCCGCCAGGGTCGGAGCCAGGGCGTAGAGCACGATGCCGAGGACGAAGAACGTGTAGTAGGTGTTCTTGCGGCCGATCTTGTCGGAGAGCGAGGCCCAGAAGAAGCGCCCGCCGATGTTGAACAGCGACAGCAGGCCGGTGAAGCCGGCCGCGATCGCGGCGATCGCCGCCTTCTGGCTGGTGTCGAGCTGGCTGAAGGTGAGATCCGGCTGGCCGATGAGGCGACCGCCGAAGATCTCCTGCAGCATCGGCGAGGCCATGCCGATGACTCCGATGCCCGCGGAGACGTTGAGGCAGAGCACCAGCCAGATCAGCCAGAACTGCGTCGTCTTGTGGGCGTCGCGCAGGTGGACGTGCTTGGTGGTGATCATCGTCGACTTGGAGGCCGGCGGCGTCCAGCCCTCCGGCCGCCAGCCGGCCGGCGGGATGCGGTAGCCGAAGGCGCCGCCCATCATGAAGCAGAAGTAGATCGCGGCCATGACGAGGAAGGTCTGCCAGACGCCGGCCGTCGTGTCGGTCTTGAAGATGTTCATGAGGATGTTGGCCAGCGGCGCACCGATCATCGCACCGCCGCCGAAGCCCATGATCGCCATGCCGGTCGCCATGCCGCGCCGGTCGGGGAACCACTTGATCAGCGTGGAGACCGGCGAGATATAGCCGAGCCCGAGGCCGATGCCGCCGATGACGCCGGCGCCGATCCACATCAGCCAGAGCTGGTGCGTCACGACGCCGATGGCCGCCACGACGATGCCGCCGCACCAGCAGCAGGCGGAGACGAAACCCGCCTTGCGCGGGCCGACGCGCTCCAGCCAGCCTCCCCAGATGGCCGCCGAACAGCCGAGCAGCACGAAGAACAGCGTATAGATCCAGCCGAGATCGGCCACGCGCCAGTTGCAGCTCGTGGTGAACAGCGCGGAGATGAGGTTGAGATCGGCGCAGGCCGCATCGGCGGCGCCCGGAATGGCCTTGGACAGCGGCAGCCAGAACACGCTGAAGCCGTAGGCCATGCCAATGCACAGATGGATGGCGAGCGCGGCCGGCGGAACGAGCCAGCGGTTGAAGCCGGGCCTGGCGATGATGCGCTCCCGGTCGAGGATGCTGCCGGAATAGCCGCCGGCAAAGGTCTCGGTCGATACAGTCATATTTCTCCTCCGCAGCGCATCCCCCGGATGCGCAGATGTCGCGACAGGGAGAGGAACGATTGCCCCCGCAGCCGGCGAAACGCCCGCATCCTCCATGCAGACGGCAGGCCGCCGGACCTCCCGCTGCGGGCCGTTGCAAGGTGCGTGCCAAAGAGTATGACTTTTGAAATCAGCGGCTTAGGGAAACGGCGAGGCGAAAGAAGGACATTTTGTCCCTGCGGCGGACAGATTGTCCGCTCACGCCGCCTCGGGCAGCCAGACGGTGAAGGTCGCCCCCTCGCCCGGCCGGCTTGCGACAGAGATGGTCCCGCCCTGCCGCCTCACCAGCGTCTGGCTGATGGAAAGGCCGAGGCCGGTGCCCTGCTGCCGCTTGGTGGTGAAGAACGGATCGAACACCTTTGCCGCCACGTCCGGGTCCATGCCGACACCGTTGTCACTGACGACGATCTCGACGCCCGGCCGTCCGCCGCGGTCGCTGTCGCGCGTCTCTATGCGGAGCCTGCCGCCGTCGGGCATGGCATGGATGGCGTTGACCATGAGATTGACGATGACCTGCTGCAGCTCCGTGCGGTTCATCAGCACCAGCCGCTCGGCCGTGTTCTCCAGCCGCACCTCGATCGCCGCCCGGGCCAGCAGGTGCTGGACGAGCGGCAGGCAATCGGCGACCGCCGGACCGGGCGCGTGCCGATCGACGAAGCCGGCGAATTCCTCCGGCCTGGCGAACTGCAAAAGCTTCGTGACGATCTGGCTGATGCGCTGGATCTGCTCGTCGAGAAGCTGGAACTCCACCTTCGCCTGCTCGGCCCGGTCGCCGACCACCGCGCGGATGACCTCCAGGTTGCCCTGCATGACGGCGATGGGATTGTTGATCTCATGGGCGACGCCGGCGGTGATCTCGCCGATGGCGGCGAGCTTTTCGGACATGATGAGCTGCTTCGTGGTGGCCTCGAGCTGCCGGTTGGCCAGCTGCAGTTCCCGGGTGCGCTCGTCGACGCGGGCGTTCAGCTCCTCGTTCCAGCTTCGAAGCTGGCGATCGCTGCGTTCCAGCTGGTCGAGGAGATCGTCGAGATGGACGGCGACGCGGCCGATCTCGTCCTGGCTGTCGACCGGGCCGGTGCGCGCGCCGAGATTTCCGCTCTCGACCTTGGCGATGGTGGCGTCGACGCGCTCGAGCGGCTCGAAGATACCGCGCGCCCAGCGCAGGAAGATCGGCACGCTCGCCGCCGTGATCGCCAGGAAGGCAAGGCCGATGGTGAGCACCGTCTGGTGCTTCGCCGCGGTGAAGGGCGCCTCCAGGAAACCGACATAGAGCATGCCGACCCGCCTGCCATGGCTGTCGGTGATCGGCTCGTAGGCGGAAATGTACCAGTCGTTGACGACGAAGGCGCTGTCGAGCCAGGTCCTGCCCTCGCCGAACACGGCCGAGCGGACCGCCGCGGAAACGCGCGTGCCGAGCGCCCGGCGGCCCTCGAAGAGGCGGACGTTCGTGCTGATGCGCACGTCGTCGAGAAACAGCGTCGCCGTGCCCTGGCTGCCCTCCGGCAGGCTCGCCGCGCGGTAGACGAGATCGTTGATCGTATCGATGAAGACGAGGTTCTGGTTGAGCAGGATGCCGCCGACGAGGACGGCCTTGCGCCCGCCGCCGAGCGTCACCGGGCTTGCGCTCTGCACGACCATGCCGCGCGTCTCCTCCGTGCGCTCCGTCGGCACCGCGTTCGGCGTCGGGACGAGCGGCAGGCGCGCGCGGGCGGCAAGGTCGGGAGAGAGGTTCTTCAGGTCGGCATTGTCGAAAATGTCGATGCCCGTCGAAGACCGGCCCGAGAGCGCGTCGCGGATGACCGGCCAGTCGGTGCGAAGGGAAGCCGCGGTCTCGGCGGTGACGGATGTGACGAGCCCCCCGTCCGGGTCGATCACATAGAGAAAATCGAGCTCCAGCCGCACCCGCGCCGCGTCGAGCAGGGCCTTGAGCCCGGCCGCGTCGTCGTCGGCCGCATCGCGGAAGCGCACCGAGCCGCCGAGCGCGGCGATCTGCTCGCCGGTGTTGTCGAGAATATGGGCGAGGTACTGATGGGCGATGGTCAGGTCGCCATTGACCTTGGAGATCAGTGCGGCATCGAACTTCTCGTTCCAGCGATAGACGGTGACGCCGAGCAGAAGCGGCAGGATGACCAGCATGGGCAGCAGCGCGATGGCGAGCAGCCGGTAGCGCACCGAGCGCGCCGGGCGGATTGTGCGGCTGCGGTCAATCATCCCAGGCGGCCAGCTTCCGATCGATGGTCTTGCGGGAAATGCCGAGCTGGCGGGCCGCCTCGTCGCGCTGGCCGTTGCAGGCGGCAAGCACGGCCAGGATATGCCGGCGCTCGACATCCGCCAGCAACCCGCCCGCCGCGTCCGCCGGCGCCGCGTTCGAGCCGAAGCCTTCGGGGAAGCGGCCGAGGATCAGCGTCCGCTCGACGAGATTGCGCAATTCGCGCACGTTGCCCGGCCAGTCATGGGCCATGAGCGCCTGGCGCACCGCCGCATCGATGGGCACCGCCGGCATGGCGAGCTGCGCGGAGAGCTTCTTCATGAAGAGCGCCGCAAGCTCCACCGAATCGCCGTCCCGCTCCTTGAGCGGCGGAAGATGGATCTGCATCACATTGATGCGGAAGAAGAGATCGGCGCGGAAGCGGCCGGCCCGCACCTCCTTCTCCAGCTCGGCATTGGTGGCGAAGATGAAACGGAGATCGACCGGCACCTCGCGCTCGGAGCCGACGGGCCGCACCTTGCGGTCCTCCAGCACGCGCAGCAGCTTGCTCTGCGTGGCGAGTGGCATCTCGCTGATCTCGTCGAGGAACAGCGTGCCGCCCTGGGCATGCAGGAACAGGCCCTCGCGCGCCCGCTCGGCGCCGGTGAAGGCGCCCTTCAGATGGCCGAACAGCTCGCTCTCGATCATGTCGGGCGGGATCGCCCCGCAATTGACCGGCACGAAGGGCTTGGCGGAGCGGTCGGAGAGCGTGTGCAGCGAACGCGCCGCCACTTCCTTGCCGGTGCCGGACTGACCCGTCAGCAGGACGGAGGTCGGCAGCGGCGCGACGCGGGCGATCGTCTCGCGCACCCTGGCAATGGCGGCGGATTGGCCGATCAGCCGGTCGCGCAGCAGGATATGGTCGGATGTCGCCTTCAGTTCGTGGCGCAGCACGTAGTTCTCGCGCTGCAGGCGGATGCGATCGAGACAGCGCGCCACGGCGTTGAGCAGCTGGTTGGAACGGAAGGGCTTGAGGATGAAATCGACCGCGCCGGCACGCAAAGCCTGGATCGCCGTTTCGAGATCGGCATAGGCGGTCATCAGGATGGCATCGGCAAAGAAGCCGATCGCGCGCTGCTCGGCGAGCCATTCGACGCCGTTCTTCTTCGGCATGATGTTGTCGAGGATGACGACGTCGAAATGATGCTGATCGAGCTTCTGCGAGGCCTCGTTCGTATCGGCCGCCAGTTCCAGCCGCTTGCAGCGTGGCCCGAGCGTGCGCATGAGGAAGTTGCGCATCCCCGGCTCGTCGTCGACGACGAGAATGGATGCCTGCGCCAGCCAGGGGCCGAACTCCGGATCGGCGGACGTGTCGCGCAGCGCGCCCACGGCTTCAATCGGCACCTGGTCTCCTCCTCCCGGCGTCAGTCTGTGGTGACCTACCATAGGAAGCCTGCGCCGCAAGCACAAGGCGGCGCCGGACAGGCGACACGTGTAAGACTTTCAGACGTCCGCTGCGGATCGCATGGAGAGCTGGAGGGCTTCGAAGTGGCGGTAACGCCGCTGGTGGATGTCCGCGATCTCGCCGCCCGCCGGCTCGTAGGTCGCAGCGACGGTGCCAAGCGCCGCCATGGCGGCGGCGACATCGGCGAAGCAGCCGGAGGCGACGGCGCCGAGAATGGCGGCGCCGAGCAGGACCGGTTCTTCCGCGGCCGGTGCGACGACCGGCTTGCCGCAGGTATCGGCCAGAAGCTGCCGCACGATGTCGCTCCGCCCCGCCCCGCCGCTGATCACGACGCGCTCGACGGATGCGCCCTCGCGCGCCTGCGTCTCGATGATCTGCCGCAATCCATAGCCGATGCCGCAGAGACCGGCGATATAGAGTCCGACGAGGCTGTCGAAGTCCCGTTCCATGCCAAGGCCGGCGATGACGGCCCTTGCATGCGGATCGGCGAAGGGGGCGCGGTTGCCGAGGAATTCGGGCACCACGTGCAGTCCGGCAGCGAGACGGACGGCCTCGGAGGGCGACGAGGCCCTGGCCGCAGCCGCCTCGGCCATGAGAACGGGCAGCGGAATGCCGCGCGCCTGCGCCTGCGCTGCCGCCTCCGGCGCGGTGGGATGGAAGGCGAGCAGCTGATCGATCGCGGCCCCCGCCGCACTCTGGCCGCCCTCGTTGAGCCACAGGCCGGGCACCATCGCCGAGTAGTACGGCCCCCAGACGCCGGGCACGAAGACGGGCGCCTTCGTCGAGGTCATCGTGCAGGACGAGGTCCCGAAGACATAGGCGAGGTTTTCCGTCGGCCGGCCGCCGATGCCGACCGTGCCGATGCCGCCGGCATGGGCGTCGATCATGCCCGCGCCCACGGCCGTTCCGGGCCGCAAGCCCATCGCGGCCGCCGCTTCCGGCGTCAGCCCCTGCCCCAGTCGCGTGCCGGGGTCGACGATGCGGGTGCCGATGCGGCCGAAGCCCTCTGCGGCGAGTTCGCCAAGGCCGATCCTCTCGAAATAGCCGGGATCCCACCGGTTCTCGTGCGCGAGATAGGTCCATTTGCAGGTGACGGTGCAGGTCGAGCGCGCAAGGTCGCCGGTCGCCTTGAAGGTGAGGAAATCGGCCAGGTCGAAGAACTGCCAGGCAGCGGCAAACACCTGCGGCCGGTTCTCCTTCAGCCAGAGCAGCTTCGGCGTCTGCATTTCCGGCGAGACGCGCCCGCCGACATAACGCAGCACCTCGTGGCCCATCGCGTTGATCCGTTCCGCCTGGCCGACGGCGCGGTGGTCCATCCAGACGATGATGTCGCGCTCCGGTCTTTCCGAAGGGCCGACGGCAAGCGGCGCCGCGCCCTTGCCGAGCACGACGAGCGAGCAAGTGGCATCGAAGCCGAGGCCGATCACCGCCGCCGGGTCGACGCCCGCCGCGGCCACGGCCTCGCGGATACTCGCGCAGACCGCATCCCAGATTTCCGTGCTCGACTGCTCGACGATCGCGCCCGCTTCGCGAAACAGCGAAATGTCCCGCCTGGCGGAGGCGAGCAACGCGCCGGAAAGGTCGAACAGGCCGGCCCGCGCGCTGCCGGTGCCGACATCGACACCGACGACATAACGGGCATTGCGGTCCGGGGACTGGATCATGGAGCCATACTCTCGGAGGGTTCGACGACCGTGTTCTACCGGCTCGCCACGAAGTCCGCCATGCGGCGGATCAGGAAGGCGCCGACCGTCGCGCCGGCATCCTGCAGGCCGACGGTCTTTTCCTGGAATGCCGCCGCCTTGCCATGCTGGGCGAGCATGGACTTGGTGGCTTCCAGCGCCTGTTCCGCCGCATCCGCCGCCGCCTTCAGAGCGTCTGAAAGCGGCGCGCCGGCGGAAGCCTGCGCCTCGAGCGTCGTCGCGATGGGGTCGAGGACGTCGAGCAGCGTCTTGTCGCCGACCTTCGCCTTGCCGCGCTCGGCAACGCCGTCGCGATAGGCGCGCCAGAAGGCGGCCATGTCGGCGGTCTCCAACGCGTCCCTGCCTTCGACGGCCTTGCTCGCGCGCAGGAACCCGGTTGCCGTCAGCGTTCCCATGGTGGAGGGCGCGGTGCGGGCCATCGTGGCGCCAGCGGTGCGCAGCAGCCTGGCGATGCCGGCCGCCTCGCCTTCGGCCTCCAGCGCCTCGGCGGCGGCGGCGAAGGACTTGCTCATGGTGATGCCGAGATCACTGTCGCCCACCTTGCCGTCGAGCGCGATGAGGAACTCGCGCTGCTCGGCAAAGAGGTCCTTCCAGCTCTTGAATAGGTAGATGAGATCTGCGGCCTTCAGTGTCTGCATGGTCATCGTCTCACCCCGCCACGTGCTGGAAGAAGGGGGTGTTGGCCGGGGCGGCGACGAGGCGATCCAGTTCCTCGTCGAGATGCAGGATCGAGATCGAGGCGCCGGCCATTTCCATCGAGGTGGCAAACTCGCCGACCCAGACATGTTTCGCGGTGACGCCGCGCGCCTCCAGGAGCTGCGAGACCCGACGGAAGAGGATATAGAGCTCTTCCAGCGGCGTGCCGCCGAGGCCGTTCACCAGTACGGCGACATCGTCGCCCGCCTTGTAGTCGGTTTCGGCGATGATGCGGCCCATCATCTCGTCGACGACGGCATCGGCCGGCGCCAGCTTCTTGCGGCTGATGCCCGGCTCGCCATGGATGCCCATGCCGATTTCCATCTCGTCCTCGCCGATCGAGAACGTGGCATGGCCGATTTCCGGCACGACGCAGCTCGAAAGGGCAACGCCCATGGTGCGGGTGCGCAGGCGTGCCTTGTCGGCAAGACGCGCGACCTCGTCCAGCGAGAGGCCTTCCGCGGCGGCCGCACCGGCTGTCTTGTAGATGAAGAAGATGCCGGCGACGCCGCGGCGCTTGTGCTCCTCGCCGACGACCGAGGAGGCGACGTCGTCGTTGCCGACGACCTGCCTGACGGCGATGCCGTCCAGATCGGCAAGTTCGGCGGCCATGTCGAAGTTGATGATGTCGCCGGTATAGTTGCCGTAGATGTAGAGGACGCCGGCGCCCTGATCGATATGCTTGGTGACCTGGTACATCTGCTCGGCGCTGGGCGACTGGAAGACGCCGCCGACGGCCGCACCGTCCAGCATGCCGTCGCCGACGAAGCCGAGGAACGTCGGCAGATGGCCGGAGCCGCCGCCGGTGGCGATGCCGACCTTGCCGGGCCTGGTCTTCGCCGTCACGAGGCAGCGCAGGTCCCCGGCCGCATGGGTGACGGCGGGATGCGCCTTGTAGATGCCTTCGAGCATCTCGTCGACGAAGTTGACGGGGTCGTTCAGGAATTTCTTCATTGGGCTCCTCCGGGGAGTGGGGGTTATTTCTTGCGCTGGCGCGTGACGAAGAAGGCGGCGGCGAGCAGGATGAAACTGCCGACGACGAGACGCTGCCAGGTGCTGGGAATGCCGACCATGACGAGCACGCTGTTGAGCACGACGATTAGCAGCACGCCCAGGAGGGTGCCGAGAACGGTGCCGGTGCCGCCGGTGATGCGCGCCCCGCCGAGCACGACGGCGGCGATGACGTTGATCTCGGTGCCGACGAGATCGAAGGGGTTGGCCTGCCGGTTGGCGCAGACATGGATGATGCCGGCGAGCCCGGCGAGCGCGCCGGCATAGCCGAACAGGAAGACATGCACGGTGCGCAGGCTGTAGCCGAGGCGGCTTGCGATGTCGGCATTGCCGCCGACGGCGAAGATGGCGCGGCCCATCAGGGTGCGGTTGAGGATCCACCAGGTGACGAAGGCCGCCACAGGCAGGACGAGGAAATAGAACGGCAGCGTGATGAGCGCGCCGTTGGCGGCCTCGAACTGGACGAGCGGCATGCGGCCGAAGGCGCCCATCTGCGGCGGCAGCGACATGATCCAGACCGTGCCGATGAAGGAGAGCAGGAAGCCGCGGAAAAGATACTGCGTGCCGATGGTGACGATCAGCGACGGCACCTTCAGGTGATGGACGAGCAGGCCGTTGATGATGCCGAGCGCCGCACCGCCGAGCGTCGCCATCAGGATGACGACGACGATGGGCAGGCCCGGCAGGTAGCTCTGCACCAGCACCGTCATCGAATACATGGTGAAGGCCGCGATCGCCGTGAACGACACGTCGATGCCGCCCGCCGCCAGGATGATGAAGACGCCCAGCGCGAAGAGCCCCATGACCACGCTGGCGCGGCCGATGTCGATGAGCGTCGAAGGCTGCAGGAAGGCCGGGTTGGCGATGGCGACGCCGACGCAGATCGCGACAAGGAGAAGGAAGGTGATCGTCTCCGGGCGGCGGCGCACGAGGTCGCCGAAGCTGAAGGAACGCGACGGGAGGGCTGCGCCGTGGAGTTCATCGGTTCGTGAGGCGCTCATTGCACAGTCTCCGTCGTGGTCGCCAGCATCGCCTTGTAGAGCTGGTCTTCGGTTGCCTGCTCCGCGTCCATTTCCGCGACCGCCCGGCCACCGTTCATGACGAGGATGCGGTCGGCGTTCTGCAGGAGCTCGGGCAGGTCGTCGCTGACGATGACGAGGCCCATGCCCGCTTCGGCGAGAGCCTGGATGACGCGGTAGATCGTATCCTTGGAGCCGACGTCGACGCCGACGGTCGGCCCGTGAAGCACGAGCAGTTTCGGCGCGATGCTCAGCCAGCGGCCGATCAGCACGCGCTGCTGGTTGCCGCCCGAAAGCGCGCCGACCGGCAGGTCGAGATCCCTGGTGTTGAGCCGCATCTCCTCGGAGAGGCGCGCGGCGATCCTGCGCCCCTCCTCCCGGTCGACGACGCCGAGCGCATTGGCAAGGCGCGAGACGATGAGCGCGATCTTATTTTCGAAGATCGACTTGTCGAGGAAGAGCCCTTCGGCCAGCCGGTCCTCCGGCACGTAGCCGATGCCCTGCGCGATGGCCTCGCCGGGCGAGCGCACGGAAACGGCCCTGCCGTCGAGCATCACCGTGCCGCCGGTCGCGGGTGCGACGCCGGTCAGCGCCATGGCGAGTTCGTTGCGGCCGGAATCGGCAAGACCGGTGATGCCGAGGATCTCGCCCTTCCGGACGGAGAAGCTCATCTCCCGGACGCCGTCGGCCGCGAGGCGCTCGACCCTGAGGAGTTCGGTGTCGGACGGCCTGCCGGTGCGATAGCGCTGCGCATCGATGGAGCGGCCGGTCATCAGCTCGGCCAGCTGCTTCTTGCTGTAGTTCGCGATGGGGCCCTGCGCGACGCACTGGCCGTCGCGGAAGACGACGGCATGGCCGCCGATGCGGTAGCATTCGTCCAGCTTGTGCGTGACGAAGAGCACGGCGACGTTTTCCGAGCGCAGGCGCTCGACGACGCGGATGAGATTGTCGACCTCGCGGCGGGTCAGCGAGGTGGTCGGCTCGTCCATGATGACGAGCTTGGCCCGGGTCGCAATGGCCCGCGCGATGGCGACGAGCTGGCGGGCGGCGAGCGGCAGGTCGGAGACGATGGTGTTGAGGAAGGCGCGGCCGGTCGGCAGGCCGGCTGTGGCCAGCGCCCGCTCGGCCGTTTCCTTCAGCCGCTTGCGATCGAAGAGGCGCGCGAGTCGGCCATTGGCATCGACCAGCTGTTCGTTCAGCGCGACATTCTCGGCGACCGTGAGATTGGGCAGCAGCGACAGGTCCTGGTAGACGGTCTCGATGCCGGCGGCGAGCGACTGGATCGGCGTCAGGGACGAAAACGTCTCGCCGCCGAGGACGATTTCTCCCGAGGTCGGCGCATGGGCACCCGACATGATCTTGATGACGGTGCTCTTGCCGCAACCGTTCTCACCGAGAAGATGGTAGGCCTCGCCCGGCTGGAGCGTCAGGTCGATGCCGCGCAGGGCATGGACGCCGCCGAACCATTTCTGGATGTTCCTGAGTTCAAGGAGCGCTGCCGATTGCTGCGCGGAGTGTGCTTGTGCCGCCACGGAAATTGTCCTCATGCTGACCGGCGTGTCGCCACGCCAGACGGATCCGGCCGGAAGGCGAGCCTCCCGGCCGGCTGACGGTTCGCGGATTAGAACAGGTGTTCCTTGTAGGTCGCCTTGTCGGCCAGAACCATGCCGTTGCCGAGGATCAGCAGGCCCTTGCCCGGGCCCTGCCTGACCGAGACCTTGTTGTAGCCCTCGACGCCGAGGTCCATGCCGTCGGTCACTTCCTTCTTCTCCAGCAGCAGCTTGGCGACGGCATTCATCGCCATGCCGGCCTTCTGCGGGTCCCAGAAGCCGATGGCCGTGATGGCGCCGGATTCGAGAAGGTCGGCCGACGGGTTCGGCAGGCCGGTGCCGACGAGGCACACCTTGCCGCTCAGGCCCGCTTCGTCGATGGCGCGGCCGACGCCGAGAACGTCGTTGCCGGCCGAGGTCTGGAAGCCCTTGATGTCGGGGTGCTTGCGCAGGATTTCCTTGGCCTTTTCATAGGTGGCGTTGGCGTCGTCGAAGGATTCGTTGTTCGGATCGACGAGTTCCATGCCGGGATACTTCTTGGCGTTCTCCTCGCCGGCGCCGACCCACTGCATGTGCGTTCGGCTGCCGAGCGAGCCGACGAAGGTCGTCCACTTGCCTTCCTTGCCCATGCATTCGGCCAGGCGCTCGTTCAGGGCCGCGCCGTAGTCGGCATTGTCGAAGGCCTCGACGTCGGCAAGCGTATTCATCTGGTTGTCGGCTTCATGGGTGACGACAACGATGCCGCGATCCATCGCGCGCTGGAACGTGCCTTCGAGAACGGCCGGATCCATCGGCACCACGGCAAGCGCGTTGACGCCCTTGGCGACGAGGTCGTTGACGATCTGCAACTGCTGGGCGGAGTCCGCCGTCGCCGGGCCGCTCTGGCTTGCCACGACGTCGGGATTGGCTTGCTGATAGGCCTCGACGCCGGTGTTCATGCGGTCGAACCACGGAATGCCGCTGATCTTGACCACGGTGGCGATGACCGGCTTTTCCTGGGCCGCCAGCACGCCGATCGAGCCTGCGAGGGCGACGGCTGCAACCGTGGTTCCAGCCAGTACCTTCTTCGAAAATGACTTCATGTTTTCCTCCACGAATTTTCCCTCCTGTTTCACTTCGGCGCTTGAGGGACAGGCACCGAAGGGGTTTGCGCGCGGCGTCCGGGGGACAGAAAGCCGGCGATGTCGAAGCGGCCGACGGCCAGGAACGCGAGCAGCAGCAGGCCCCAGGCGAAGTCGCGCACGAAATTGGAAAGACCGCCGAAATTGAGCAGGCTGGACATGAGCTGCAGGGCGACCGCGCTGAGCACGACGCAGACGACGCGCCCGTAGCCGCCCTCCGGCTTCACGCCGGCCATCACGGCGATGAGGATGGCGATGAGCAGGTAGGAGCTGCCGTAGTCGAACTTCACGTTGACGTTGCGCGCCGCGATGATGACGCCGACGAGTCCCGACAGCGTGCCGGAGATCGCATAGGTGGCGACGATCACGCCGTTTCTGGGAAAGCCCGCGTAGACGGCGGCCTTGGGATTGGTGCCCATCAGCATCAGCCACAGGCCGTAGGGCGTGAACTTCAGCAGCGCGGCGACGACGCCCGCGACCAGCATGAAGACGAGGAAGCTGATCGGCACCGCGGCCACCATGTCGTTGCCGATGCTGGAAAGCAGCGCCGGGCTGCCGACCGTTACCGCCTTGCCGCCGGAGACCACGACCGCAAGCCCCATGAAGGCCATCTGCGTGCCGAGCGTGCAGAGGATCGGCGTGATGTTCAGTCGCGAGATGAGCAGGCCGTTGATGACCCCGCCGGCAAGGCCGACAAGGAGCGCGCCCGCGATGAAGGCGAGGCTGAACGCCGCCCCGCTCTCCGTCACCGACAGGAAGGACGAGACGATCACGGCAGACAGCACGCCCGAAAGGTTGGCGAGCGCAATGCCCGACAGGTCGATGCCGCCATTGCCGGCGCACATCGCCAGCATGACGCCGATCGCCAGAAGGCCGATTTCCGGCACCTGGCTCGCCATGGACTGGAGATTGAAGATGGAGAGGAACGAGCCGCTGGAGATCAGGCCGCCCGCAACGAGCAACAGGCCGTTGATGACAAGCAGCATCGCCAGCTGAGCGCCGGTTTTTTGCATGATTCCTCCCATTCGTTCACTAAACAAAGTCTAGCTTCACTAAAACGCTAGCAAAGGAAATTTGCGCTGACAAGCCCCGTTTGTGCGGCAAATCGGTTGCGAACCGCGTCGATTTGGCCTAGGTCTCGCAAATATCGGCTAAATCGTTTAGTAAACTTGTTCGCAGCCGCAGCATAAGGGCCAGGCCGTCTCCGCATGAAGAAACCGGGAAAACTGACCATCAGGGACATTGCCGAAGCGGCGGGCGTATCGCCCGCGACGGTTTCGCTCGTGTTGAACGGCAAGGGAGAGATTTCCGGCGTCACGCGGGCGCGGGTGCTGGAGGCGGTCGCCAGCCTCAACTACGTGCCCCGGGCCACGCGCAGCAGCGCCGAACCCGGCGAAACGCTGCGCTTCCTGAAGATCGCCAAGCACGGCCACACCGTCAACCGCGACCACAGCGTCTTCATCTCCGACTACATCGACGGCATGTCGGCCGAGGCGACGCGGCGCAACTACACGCTGGAGGTCGTCAGCTTCGAGGGCCAGCCGATCAGCACGGTGGCGGAATCGCTCGCCGGCGCGCCGATTTCGGGCGTGATCGCGCTCGGAACGGAGCTGACGGAAGCCGATATCCGGCTCATCCAGGGCCTCGGCCTGCCGACCGTCTTCATCGACACGTTCTACGACGTGCTCGAGGCCAACTTCGTCGACATGAACAACGAGGACGCCGTCTACAAGGTGCTGTCCCGCTTCCGCATGCAGGGTTTCCAGCGCATCGGCTTCGTCGCCTCCCATGTCGACACGACCAACTTCCGCCTGCGCCGCGAGGCCTTCTTCAAGAACATGGCCCGGCTCGGCCTGCCGGTGAACGAGGCCGATATCCTGTCGGTGGAATCGACCTATGACGGGGCCTATCTCGATACGCGCGCGCTGCTTTCCACCGGGCTCGAGCTTGCCGAATGCTATTTCTGCACGAACGACATCATCGCCTACGGCTTCATCCGTGCGCTTCGCGAACACGGCGTCTCGATCCCGCAGGACGTCTCGATCATCGGCTTCGACAACCTGCCGCAGAGCGCGACCATGGAGCCGGGCCTGACGACCATCGACGTGTCGAAGCGCAAGATCGGCTACCTCGCCGTGACCGTGCTCGACGACCTGATCGCGGCCGCCGAGCCGCAGCCGCCGGTCAAGATCCTCGTCGGCGCGGAGCTCGTCCTGCGCGCCAGCCACGAGCACGGCGTATCCAAGACCACCCAGGACCGCCCGCGGCGGACGGCGCGGCAGCCGGTGGAACAGCCTTAAGGAGGAAGATCATGGAATACAGGACGCTCGGCCGAACGGGCCTCAAGGTTTCGGCCATCGCCATGGGCACCTTCTCCTTCGGCGGGGTCGGCGCCTTTTCGCGGGTGGCCAACCAGGGGGTGGCGGACGCGCGCCGCCTGATCGATTGCTGCATCGATGGCGGCGTGAACCTCTTCGACACGGCCAACATGTATTCGCTCGGCCGCTCCGAGGAAATCCTGGGCGAAGCGCTCGGCGACAAGCGCGAGAAGGTGCTGATCTCGTCCAAGGCCCGCATGCGCATCGGCGACGGCCCCAACGACGAGGGCACCTCGCGCTACCACCTCATCCGCGAGTGCGAGCTGAGCCTCAAGCGGCTGAAAACCGACCGCATCGACATCTATTTCATGCACGAATGGGACGGGGTGACGCCGCCCGAGGAAATGCTGTCGGCGCTCGACACGCTGCGGCAGCAGGGCAAGATCCGCTATATCGGTTGCTCCAACTATTCCGGCTGGCACATCATGAAGGCGCTGGGCGTGGCGGAGGCGAAGAACCTGCCGCGCTTCGTGACCCAGCAGATCCACTACACGCTGGAGGCCCGCGAGGCCGAATACGAACTGCTGCCGATTTCCGTCGACCAGGGCCTCGGCGTCATGGTCTGGAGCCCGCTGGCCGCCGGCCTCCTCTCCGGCGCCTTCGGCCGCGACAAGTTCCCCGCCGATTCCCGCCAGGCGACCGGCTGGAGCGAGCCGCCGATCCGCGACCAGGAGCGCCTGTGGACGATCGTCGATGCCCTCGAGGCGATCGCCGGGGCCCGCGGCGTCACGGTCGCGCAGGTCTCGTTGGCCTGGACCCTGTCGCGTCCCGCCATCGCAAGCCTCGTGGTCGGCGGCCTCAGCGAGGACCAGTTCCGCGACAATATCGCAGCCGTCGACCTCAAGCTCTCCGAGGACGAGCTCGACACCCTCAACAAGGTCAGCCGCCCGCCCTACATCTACCCCTACTGGCACCAGCACAATTTCGCCGCCGACCGCTTCAGCCCCGGGGACCGGGCGCTGCACGACAGCTATGCCGATCTCGGCATGATCTGAGGCGCCGGTGCAGGCCGGACAGTGGGGACCACTGCAGGCCTGCGCCTCCTGACGTTTCATCCAATGACCGGGTGCAGGGGGAACGGCGCCGCTTCGACCAGGCCGGCTCTATCGGCGTTGGACCTCGACCTTCTGCGCGGTGACGATCAGCGCCGGCATGTCGAACTCGACGCGACCGTCGGCGATGACGAAGGGCCGAAGCGCGGTCTCGGCCTCTCGGAGAAGCCGCGCGAACTGATCCTCGTCCAGGATCCCACCGAGCGTCCAGACGCACGCGCGCTCGGTCGAGACCAGATCGACGATCGATTCGAAACGGACCTTGCCCTTGTGCCGTGTCACCGTTGCATCCGGGATCCCAGCCTTTCGGGTGATTTCGCGCAGACGCCCGACATCGCCAAGTGCGAAAGGCGCCCGAAACGCATCCCCGATACCCTTGCCGAACAGTCTGTCCAGCAGTTCCGCGAAGGCGGCATAACCGGGTGCGTTCTCCACGGCGTCGCACACCGCAACGGCCAGTCTGCCGCCCGGGCGCAACACGCGCATCATCTCACCCATCGCCGCCGGCGGATCGGTAAAGAACATCAGGCCGAACTGGCTCACGACCGCATCGAAGCTCTGGTCGTCGAGCGGCAAGGCCTCGGCCGCCGCCTCTATCCACTCGACATGCAGCGGCTTGCGACGCGCGACGGCGAGCATCTCGGGATTCGCATCGATTCCGACCACGGAGCCCTCTTTGCCGACGCATTCGGCCACGGCGCGCGTGAGCGCGCCGGTGCCGCACGCCACGTCGAGGACGCGGTCGCCCGGCCTGATGCCGGCTGCGGCAGCGACGACGGGTCCCCATTGCGCAAAGAGCGCCGGAACGAAGAACGTGTCATAGATCTCGGCGGGGTTATGGCGTTCGGCTTCGGCGTGCATGGTTGCACCTCCGGCGGATGGCGCGCTGCTTGATGGATTGCACGGAACCCGCAGTGTATATTGCCGCATGGCTCGGTCCCATGCCCGCGCGTCTGCATTGCTTGCTCGCCCGTCCGTGATGGCACCTCCGCGCGGCGGGCCGCATCCGCGCGCCGAGACGACGCCGCGCCTTTCCGATGGAGGGCTGACGGGTGATCCGCTGTCCGATGTTCTGCGGATGGTGAAGCTGACCGGAGCCCTGTTCTTCGTCGTCCATGCTTCCTCTCCCTGGGGCATCGAGGTTCCTCCCGCGGACGCGTATTCCGCGATCATCCTGCCGCGCGCGCAGCACGTCGTGTCCTATCACATCGTGCTCAAGGGCTCCGGCTGGGCCAGCGTTCCCGACATCGGTTCCACTTCGTTTCATGCGGGCGACATCCTGGTCTTTGCGCACGGCGACCCCTACGCGCTGCTCAGCGCGCCCGGCCAGCCACCCGAATTTGACGGCACCGGGACCGTCCGGTTCTTCCGCGACATGGCCGCCGGCAGGCTTCCGTTCGTGGTCGAGGAAGGCGGCGGCGGCCCGGAGCAGGCACAGTTCGTCTGCGGCTATCTCGGCTGCGACATCAGGCCTTTCAATCCGGTGCTCTCGACCTTGCCGAGGCTCCTGCATGTGCGCAGAGGCCAACTGGCGTCCGGAGGCCTGCTGGATCGCCTGATCGAACTCACGCTCGCGGAGACGCAGACCCGCAGGATCGGCGGCGACTGCGTCCGCCTGGGACTGAGCGAACTCATGTTTGTCGAGGTCGTGCGCCGCTATCTCGAAACGCTGCCCGCCGGCCAGGTCGGCTGGCTGTCCGGACTGCGAGACCCTGCGATCGGCCGTGTCCTGCAGATGCTGCACGAGCATCCCGCCCATGGCTGGACGCTGAACGAGCTGGCGGAGCGTGCCGGCGTTTCCCGCGCGATCCTCGCCGAGCGCTTCGTCCACCTCGTCGGCTGTCCGCCGATGCACTACCTGACGCTGTGGCGCATGCAGGTCGCCGCCCGCCTTCTGGCCGACAAGGCGATGAAGATCGCCGCTGCGGCGCACACGGTCGGCTACGAGTCCGAAGCGGCCTTCAGCCGCGCGTTCAAGAAAGCCGTCGGCGTCTCCCCCGCCGCATGGCGGAGCCACCAGGGCGCGTCGCCGAGCGAAGCAGGTCGTTTCTAGCGACTATTGTGAGGGCGGTTCGGGGGCCCTGTCGAAGCGATCGCGGATCGTCGAGCAGCTATCGCCGCAGCGCTTGCGATCGCATCGATGCCGGCCGGATCGACATGCAGGTTCTCGTCGACGGGCCATCGCCGCGACCGTTCACCTTGCGGGGCCGGTACCGGTTTCGCCGCCCATCGTCTCGAACAGCAAGGACCGGAGCCACCGGTGACCGGGGTCACGATGGGTACGATCGTGCCAGACGGCGATCTTGGAAAAGCCCGGAATCTCGACCGGCGGCCGCAGCATCTTCAGGCCGGCGTCATGCCGCACGAGCCGGCTCGGGACGACCGCGACGAGATCGGTCGTCTTCAGGACCTCGGCCAGCACGAGAAACCCCGTCACCGACAGCACGACGCGGCGCTGCCTGCCAACCGCCGCCAGGGCATCATCGGTGGCGCCACGAAACCGCTGGCCGGCATAGGAGACGAGGGCGTGGTCGAGCGCGCAGAACCGGTCGATATCGATCGATCTTCCCGATGCATCCGGATGGTCATGGCGCAGCGCGCACACGTAGTTCTCGTCAAAAAGATGACGCGCATGCAGGTCCGGCGGGGCCGTCTCCGGCGTCACCAGAGCGAGATCGACTTCGCCACGCTCGAAACGGGCGTGGACATCGTCGTTCTGCACGGGCTGGACGGAGACGCGAATGCCCGGGGCCGCGGCCCTCAGCCTGGGGAGAAACGGCATGACGACCGCATGCAGCGCATAGTCGGTCGCCGCCAGCGACACGGTCAACTCGGCCGTGGCCGGATCGAAAACGCTCGGTTGCAGCAAGGCCTCGACCTCCGACAGGATCTGCCGAATGGGACCGGCAAGCGCGTTGGCTCTGGTGGTGGGAAGGATGCCGCGCCGGGTGCGGACGAAGAGCGGATCGTCGAAACTGTCGCGCAAGCGGCCGAGCATGCCGCTCACCGCAGGCTGGGTGAGGCCGAGCCGGTCGGCCGCACGCGTCACGCTGCCCTCGTCAAGAAGTGCCACGAATGTCTTGAGCAGGTTGAGATCGAGCGATCTGATATCACGCATTCTTATCGCCGTAATCATAAATGCCAATTTTCCTTATGTCTGCACATCTGGCATCAGGACGCAACCGAACGACCTCGCCAACAGGACGAACAGACATGACCATGATGAACGCCATCGAATGGCCGGAAGGCTATGTGCCCGGCTTCACCGAGAACTTCTGCTCCAATGAAGTGATCGTCCCGGGGCTCACGACCGCACAGGTCTGGCCCCTGTTGAGCCACGCCCAGGCCTGGCCGGGCTACTACGGCAACGCGGCCAACATCCGCCTGCACGACGGCAACGGCCCGGAACTGGAAGCCGGCCGTCGCTTCTCCTTCGAGACCTTCGGTTTCCCGGTCGAGGCCGAGGTCGTCGAATATGTCGCTCCCGCCGACGGCAGGCCTGGGCGCATCGCCTGGCACGGATGGGCCGGCGAAGGCGACACGCGCCTCGACGTCCACCATGCATGGCTCCTCGAAGACCTGCCGGGCGGTCGCGTGCGGATCCTCACGCAGGAAACGCAGAAGGGAAAGCCGGCGGAAGGTCTCGCCAAGGCAAAGCCCAATCCGATGATCAACGGTCACCAGGACTGGCTGGACGGCCTCGTCGCGGCCGCCCGCAAGGCCTGATCGCTTCAGGGGCAGAACCGTCTGATCCAAGCGACGGGCACCTTGCGCGAGCGTACCTGCACGCAAAGGTGCTAACGCAAAGCGGCGGGAATGCCCACGGCAAGAGCTTTCCGGGCCCGGTTCGATCGTCAGATGACCATGCGCATCAGAACGGTCAGCAGGGCCCCAAACGCCAGGACGAACAGTGCCGACATGTTCGGACGCCAGAAAAGGAGGGCGGTGGAGATGGCCGTGATGACGGCTGCACCAGGCCCGCCGCCAACCAGACGGAAAAGGGTCATGCTTCCGGCGATGCTCAGGCCCACGCCAACCGGCGCGAGTCCCTTTCGAAGCACCCTGTTCCATTTCTTGTCGCTATGGTGATCGGAAAGTCGAAAGACCCCGTAGCATAGAAGTGCCGATGGTATCATCAGCGCCAGGGTGGCGACCAAGGCACCCGTCCAACCGGCGACCTTCCAGCCGACCAGGGTCGATAGCATCGTACCCGGACCGGGTGCGGCACGCGCGACGGCAAACATTTCGACGAATTGTTCGGCGGTTATCCAGTGGTGCACATCCACGGCCTGGTGCTGAAGCCCGGGAATAATCGCCGACCCGCCGCCGACCGACAGCAGGGAAAAGGGTGCGAGAACCGCCACGAGGGCAAACAGGATATCGCGATCCTCGCTCACAACGTCCTCCATGCCATGACGATGCTGACGCCGGCGAAACACAGCACCACCGGCAGCATCGGCCAATGCAGCACGCCGATGCAAAATGCCGTGCCGGCGATGACCGCCATACCCGGGGGAAAGGCGATGGTACGGCGGACGCCGCGTATGCAGATAATCATCAGCATGCCGATTGCAGCAAAGACCACACCGTCCGAAACGGACTGAAAAAGGGGATCGTGCGAGAGCGTGCCGTAGACGGTGTAGAGACCGAGAACCGCGAAGAACGGCCCGATCAGGAGCGCGATGATGCAAGCCAGAACGCCACCGCTTCCGGTAAACCGGCTGCAGCAGCAGATGATCAGGTTCGTGATCGTCGGCCCGGGCATCATCTGGGCGAAGGCGAAGCTGCTGGCGAAATCCTCGTCGGTCATCCAGCCGCGACGCTGAACGAACTCCCGGTAGAGCCAGCCGGACAGCCCGCCGCCAAAACTCATCAATCCAACCTTGAGGCAGAAGAGAACGAGCCTGGCAATGGTCGGCCCATCGTCGCGATGATCGATGGGCCTGCCTGCCCGGGCGTCGGCGTCCTTGTTCAGCATCGCCGGCCGCCTAGACAGAGGGAAGCCATTGCAACGATGGGACCGCCCAGCCGAGAAGCGTCGGCGGCCAGGGCAGATGCAGCGTCCGATCGAAGACAAAGTAGACGAACAGCGTGAGGCAAAGCGCCTGGGCCAGCACGATATGCCACTTCTCCCGTGCCTCGAGCCTCATGAACAGGACCACGAAGATCGGGATGGAGGGGATCAGTCCGATGGTCGCCATCGACGCCATCAGCCCGACCAGCCAGCCGAAGAAGATAGCCGCGCGGGTCACGATCTCCCGTTTGGACAGATGCCCCGTGTCGGATTCCAGGTCCATATGAATGCCGTCTTCA
This sequence comes from Hyphomicrobiales bacterium, assembly GCA_900469965.1. Classification (GTDB taxonomy): domain Bacteria; phylum Pseudomonadota; class Alphaproteobacteria; order Rhizobiales; family Rhizobiaceae; genus Mycoplana. Next base: position 218,325 of record UBZP01000005.1, read on the forward strand.
TCAACCGGATGCCAGAAAAGGTCGACAGCCAGGCACAGGATGACGAGGCCAAGTCCCGCCACCCCCAGGATCGACGGCACGATCTTGGAGCTCTCGTTCCATTCACCCATGTCGAGAAGTGCGAAGGTGAACAGGCCGAGCAGAAAGACATGCACCAGTTGCGAGGGCCGCACGACCGGGCGCCCGAAGCTTTCCAGAACCGTTGAGCCCCTGTGCCGGAAATCGCGGTACAGCGGGAGAAGGAACCCTGCCAGCGCCGCGGCGAACAGGAACAAGACGAGGGGACGCCAAACCCAGGCCCCGTCGAAGCGCACGATCGAGATGAAGAGATAGCGTTCGATCGTCACCCCGAGGACAAGGCCGAGGATCAACGGCGGGCGGGCCCATTTCAGCTGCTTCATCGTCCAGCCGATGACACCAAAGAGCAGCAGCGTGTAGATGTCGCCCCATTGGCGGTTTTCCTGGAACGCACCGATGTAGATGATGCAGAGCACGGCCGGCAGGATCAGCGTGTAGCGCAGCGTCGCGAGCTTTGCGAACTGACCGCTGAACAGGTAGCACAGGCCCGCCCCGAGGATATTGGCGAGTGCAATGCTCCAGACCATGGAATAGGTGACATCCAGATGGCTGGTCAGCATCGCGGGGCCGGGTGTCAGCCCGTGGATCTGGAATGCGCCCAGCAGCAGCGCCATGCTGGCCGAGGCAGGAACGCCGAACGCCACCGTTGGCACGAGCGCCCCGCCTTCCTTGGCATTGTTTGCGCTTTCCGATGCGATGACGCCGCGGATGTCGCCCTTGCCGAAGGTATCCTTCGCCCCTTTCTCGGTCTTGATGGCATGCCCATAGGCAAGCCAGTCGATGACGCTGCCGCCGATGCCCGGAAAGGCGCCGAAGGCTGAGCCGAGCCAACTGCAGCGCAGGATCAGGAACCAGTGCTTCACGCAGTCCTTGGCACCCTGGAGCATTCCGGAATTCACGGACTTGTTGATCATGCCGGAGATCGCGGTTCGCGAAATCAAGAGATCGCAAAGCTCCGGCAGAGCGTAGAGACCGAGAACGGCGGGCACCAGCGGCACGCCTTCGTAGAGATAGAGCGAGCCGAACGTCCAGCGAAGCGAGGCTCCCTGCTGGTCGGAGCCGACCAGCGACAGCATCACGCCGACGATCGCCGCGATCAGTCCCCGTATCGGCGCCTTGCCGGAGAGGATGACCACCATCGAAATGCCGAAGACCGAGAACGCCAGCAGTTCAGGCGCACCCACGGCAAGGATGATCGGCCGCATGACGGGCAGGAGAACGGCCATCAGCAAGGCGCCGAAGACGCCACCCATCATCGAAGACATGTAGGCCGCCGAAAGCGCCCTCCCCGCCTGGCCCTTCTTGGCGAGCGGCAATCCATCGAGGACCGTCGCAGCCGATCCGGCACCGCCGGGGACGCCGAAGAGGATGGCAGGGATCGGATCCCCCGTTGCAGTCGTGGCCGCAAGGCCGAGCAGGAAGCCGAAGGCCGTGTAGGGATCCATGCCGAATGTGAACGGCATCAGGATCGCGACCCCTGAGAGACCACCGATACCGGGAATGATGCCCAGGATGACGCCGCAAAGAACGCCGAGCGACAGGAACATCAACCGCGAGGGTTCGATCATTAACGTCAAGGCGTGAAGTGCAATCTCAAGCGATTCCATGACCCCTCCCAAGGTGCAGAAATTCGTCGGTTGGCGTGGTCACAGACGGCTGTAGTCGACCTTCTCCCATGCCCTGGAGGCAACAGAAGCCTCGGCTGCGTCGAGGACATAGTGGATTTTGATGACGTCGCGGAAATTCGGGTGCGAGGGCTTGCCCGCCCGCAGCCCTTCAGCAAGGGAGTGCCAGGCCTGGGCCACCTCAAAGGCGGCCTGACCATGCTGAAAGCCGGTGACGTAAGTATGCCGCTTGGGGATTTCGATCTCGCGGAATGCACGCTGAAGGCGTTCCGGCGCAATCGGGCCGCCGTTCATCTGCTCGTTGCTGACACGGGCGCCATAGAGTTTCAGCATGCCTCTCGTCGGGTCACCATCGCCCCTGGTCGGGTCCCAGTTGTCCGGCGTATCGGTGGTGCCGAGCATCAGCATGCCTTCGGTGCCGTAGATCTCGAAGCGGGTGCCGGTGCCGAACCAGCCGGTGAGCGAGGTCTGCATCATGCCCATGACGTCACCGCCGACACGCAGCAGATAGTTCATGTTGTCGACCTGATTGCCGCGGATGGTTCCGCCACCGTCGGTGTTGCGCCGCTCAGGCACGACAACCCGCATGTCGGCACAGATTTCGGTGACGTCGGCACCGAGCACCGCCATCACCCGCTGCAGGCTCTGGCCGCTGCGATAGCCGGGATGGCCGCCATCCTGCGACTGGAACAACCATTCGCGGTGCCCGGGTCGCGGCATGATGTAGGCGCCGGAGACGAAACCGTGCGAAAAGCTCAAGGGTTTGCCGATGAAGCCGGATTGCACGAGCTCCGCCATATGCAGCGAGGCGGGCTCGAAATGATGCTGGTAGCCGACCTGGGAATGCAGGTTCCTTTCCTTGGCCGCATCGTACATCTCCTGCGCCTGGGCGGTGTTCAGCGCCATCGGCAGCTCGCAATAGACATGCTTGCCCGCCTTCAGCGCCGGCATAGCGACCCGGTGATGGACGGAAGGGCGCACGGATACGCAGACGATATCGAGGTCCGGGAGGTCGGCGAGCATGCGGTCGACATTGTCGAAAGCATTGGCGATCCCGAAGTGGCGGCATGTCTCGGTCGCGCTCTCCATCTTCGTGGTGCAGACCGCGGCCAGATCGTAGGTGTCCGACTGCTTCAGCAAAGCGGGAATATGCGCCCTCACGGAGAACCTCTCCCGGCCATCCGGGCTATGCGCGAAGGCCGCTCCGACGATGGCGACCTTGAATTTCGATTTCGTCATGCTCTCCTCCGAACTGCACTCTCTGCTGCTTATTGTGAACTGTTGACAGGCGATGGCAGCGCAAACGTTTGCGGTGTGTCCTATCCCTTGAACCGGCTGCGGATATTGGAATGAGCGTTGGCCAGGTGACGGCGCATCGCGGCCTCCGCCTTCTCCGGGGACCGTTCCCGCAACCCCTCTACAATGGCGCGGTGTTCGTCCGCCACGTTCCCGGCGCGCTCCGGGCTTCCGCCGGAGCGATAGCGATGGAAGCGCATGAGGTAGTAGATGTCGTCCCGCAGGATGGTGACCAGTTTCTGATTGCCGCTTGCCATGATGATCGCCAGATGGAAATCCTGATCCGGCGATTGCGCAAAGACGCGGGGTTCACCGGAACGGGCGGCGTTGCTGCGCCAGATCGCTTCGATGTTCTCAAGCTCCGCATCGGTCACCCGGGCAGCAGCCAAACGGCAGGCAAGCGGCTCCAGCGCCTCGCGGATCACAAGAATTTCCTCGAGCTGTTCCGCAAGCAGCGTCGTCACGCGAGCACCGATGTGGGGAATGCGTTCGATCAGGCCCCGGCCCTCGAGGCGACGCAATGCCTCGCGCAACGGACCGCGGCTGATGCCCATCTTGGCTGCGATCGCCTGTTCGGACAGTCGGCCGCCACTTTCCAATTCACCGTTGAGGATGGCCGTTTCGAGCCGGTCAACAACCTGATCGACCATCGAACTGGGTGTGACAAACTCTTCTAGTGCCTTCTTCATCGGATCCGACCACATCTGTTGAACGTCCTCGATTTAGTCGTGGATTTTCCGTCCGGAGGCAAGGCGAAAGAGTCGCCGCAACGCCGGCCCATCCAGGTCTTCGAAGCGGGCCGCGAGGTCGATGACCTCCTCCACCTGTGCGGCCTCGAGCAATGTCGAAAGGCAGTTGCGCACCTTGGCATCGTGCTCCGCGGCCGTGATCGGTTCGCCGCCCCAGGAACCGCGCGGGTTCGTGCAGCGAGCCTGAAGCCTGCGGCCGTCTTCCATGACCACGGTGACCTCGGCATAACGGCCGGTGTTGTAGAGGCTCGGCATTTCCGGCGGCATCGAAACGGATATCAAGGGCAGCAGACGCTGCATGTCGGCACGATTGAGACGCTCGTCCGTGAAGCTGTCCAGCCCGACCCTGCCATCGAGAAGTGCCGCGGCAGCGGTGTATTGAACACTGAACTTGCCATCCAGTCCGGAACGCGGGAATGGCCGATCGCTCGAGGGAACATCGGCGACCACAAGCTCGATCGCGCGAATGGCACCGGGATCGGCAATCTGCCGATGAAGTTCCAAAGCTGCCGCAATGCCGTAGTGGGTGCTGAATTTTGCCGGATAGATCTTGATGGCAAAGCCCGGATCGAGAATGCGCCAGTGCTCGCCGAGCCGCAGCAGCGTCTCCTGCTCGAAACCGGGCATGAAGGCATTCACATAACCCTGCTTGTCCGGATCAAAAACGCGGTGGGTCGCACTGAAGCCGGCCTTCGTCAGCAAGGCGCAATCCAGGCCGTTCGCCGCCGCCTGTCCGCAGTGGGTCGACTTCGTCATCGTGCCAAGATTGGTGAACAGGCCGCCGCAGCGGGACGAGACCATGCCGAGTGCATTGGCCGTCTGCTCGGCGTCGAGCCCGAGGAGAAACGATGAGGCTACCGCCGCCCCGATCGGGCCGACGACCCCGGGCGGATGGAAGCGCAGGTCGCGCGATTCCGACTTTCCGGCTTCGCGCAGCCACCCCTGTATCTCAATGCCGCGGACGAGCGCCGTCAGCACCTCGCGGCCGCCCAGTCCGCGATCATCGGCCAGGGCAAGGGAGGCGGCGAGAACCGGTGACAGCGCGTGGGTCGCGGGCCGCCACATCGGTTCGTAGTCGAGAACATGCATGGATGTCGCATTGAGCAAGGCTGCCGGCACCGGCGCAAATCCCATGCCGAGGCCGAAGGCCGAAACCTCCCCCTGGCGCGCATGCTCGCTCAAATGCCCGGCCAGAACCTTGGGCGCCTTTTCGAGAACAGCCCCGGCGACAGCCACCGCGATACCGTCGATCGCGAGCGTGCGAACAGCCCGGACGAGCTCTGCGGGGAAGTCTTCAAACCGCATCGCCTGCAGCTTGCCGATCACCGCGGCCGTCACGTCGTTCCCGTCAGGGAGAGATGTCTTGTCGCTCACGCCACAACCCCACGATCATACTTCCGCTCGAGAACGTCCTGCGGCAGAACCTTGCGCTCCAGTGCGCGAACGCCGTCATAGTCCATCAACTTCATGATATCGTCGATCCCGACCAGAAGATCCGGACGATCGACCGCAACGCCGGCTTCATAGGCTTCCTTCATGATGCGAAGTGCCTGCGCCATGCCGTGGATCGCGGCCGCCGGCAACATCCGCGGCAAGCTGACACGTCGAACCCCCCATGTCCGAAGGTCGGCCAGGGGAATGAGCGGCGTCGTCGGACGCTTGCGAATTCCAAAACCCATGTTGATGCTGAGCGGGATGCCCTCGTCAACCAGCCGCTTGATGTGCTCCTCGGAGCTGACCGCATCGGGGAAGACAAGATCCGCACCGGCAGCGACATAGGCGCGGGCGCGGCGGATGGTTGCCTCCAGCCCTTCGACGGCAAGGGCGTCGGTGCGGGCGATGATCACGAAGGCATCGTCGCGGCGGGCAAGGCAGGCAGCCTCGATGTTCTTGACCATATCCTCGAGCGGGATCACTTCCTTTCCCTGCATATGGCCGCAGCGCTTCGGGCTCACCTGATCTTCCAGGTTGATGCCCGCCACCCCCGCCTCTTCGAACTGGCGCGTCGTGTGAAAGACATTGACCGCGTTGCCATAGCCGGTATCGGCGTCGCAGGTGAGCGGTATGGAGATCGAGCGCGCGATGTTGCGGCAATGGGCGACGTTTTCGGCGAGCCCCATCACACCGATATCCGCAATGCCCAGCAGCGAGTTGGATACCGCCGCGCCGCTGGTTGCGGCGGAACTGAACCCGGCCGCCTCGACGAGGCGCGCGCTGTAGCCGTCATAGACCCCCGGCGAAACGATGAATTCGCCCCCCGAGAGCATCGACCGGTATTTCTGCGCATTGCTTGCCATTTTGACCTCGTTTCATGTCGCCGACCCGACGGTGGCCTGTTCGATGATCAGACATTGACCAAGTGATTGCAGATAGTCAACTGCAAACTGTTGACAGTCTGCACGGCTTGTGAAGATATTGCTCCTGCGCTTATCATTCGGCGTAGTGGAGGAAGGAACATGAAGAAGCTAATCGCAGGGCTGTTTGCCGCCGCGCTGTCCCTCACGGGCACAGCGAATGCAGCAGACCCCTATTTTCAAGGCAAGGAATTTCGGATCGTCGTCGGCTTTGCTCCGGGTGGCGGCAACGACCTGTTCGCCCGTGTCTTCCCTGAGTATCTGCCCAAGCACATCGAGGGCGAACCGGTGGTGCTGGTGGAAAACCGCCCGGGTGCCGGCGGCGTCACGGCATTGAACTGGTATGTCGATGCGGCGCCCCATGACGGCACGGTGGCGTTCGTCTGCTCCGGCGGGCTGGTGACCCGCATGGTGCTCGGCTACGAAGGCGTGACCGCCAAGGTGAGCGACCTGAAACCATTGATCGCCGGGCCGCTCGGCCGCACCAACTACATCTCGACCACCACCGGCTACAAGGAGCCCAAGGACATCCTCACCCTGAAGGAGCCGCTCTACCTGGGCTCCACCGATCCACTGTCGACCATCGGTTCCGTCATCGGCCTGACCTTGCTCAAGGTGCCGTTCAAGGCCGTGAAGGGCTATCCCGGCAAGAACGACGCGATGCTGGCGTTCCAGCGTGGAGAAGTGACCGTGGGCGACATCGCCACACCGATCTTCAAGGAAAGCATGGCGCCGCTGATCAAGGACGGCACGGTGCTGCCGCTGTTCGCACAAGGCATCATGAAGGGCGACGAACTGGTTCGCGATCCCGCCAATCCGGAGCTGCCGACGATTGCCGAGTTCTACCAGACGCTTTATGGCGTGCCGCCCTCGGGGCCGGCCTGGGAAGCCTACAAGCAGGTTATCCGTGCCATCGGCAATGGCGGCAAGATTCTGATGATCCACAAGGACACGCCGCCGGAAGCGGAAGAAGCGCTGCGCAAGGCCTTCACCTCCGTTCTTCAGGACGAAGCCTTCGTGAAGAACGCCGACGCGGCGCTGGAAGGCTACGGCTTCTCGTTCGGCGATGATCTCATCAAGAACGTGAACGCAATCGTAGAGATCAATCCCGACGTCAAGCAGTGGATGCAGACGCTCTACACCAAAGACTACGGCATGAAGTTCAACTGATCGGCCCGGATGAAAGATGCGTGCGGTGCCCCGCACGCATCTGCCCGTTGACGGAGAATACGATGAAGATCGAAGGTCGATTCGACTTTGGAGACATCGCCTATGGCTTTGCGGATGTTCGCGGACATGTCGGCGACCGGTTGTTTGAACGAATGCCGTATTCGGCCCGTGTGCTGGCAGAAAACGTGTTGCGCCACTACGGACAGCCGGGTTTCGGCGCGGCCGAAATCGCGTTGCTCACCGAGCGAACCACGGCGGATGCACACGCCGCCATCGCGCTGAAGATCCCGCGCGTCATCCTTCCCGATTCCTCGGGTGTGCCCGCGCTGATGGACCTCGCTGCGCTGCGGTCTGCTGCAGCGAGACGCGACCTCCCGATCGACGCGGTCGACACCTCGGTTCCCGTCGACCTGGTGGTGGATCACTCGCTGCAGGTCGACGCATCCGGTGTGGCCGGGGCCGATATGCTGAACCTGGCGCGCGAACTGCAGCGCAATGACGAGCGCTACCGGTTTCTGCGCTGGGCACAATCCGCCTTTGCCAGCCTTCGCGTCTTCCCGCCCGGGTCGGGCATCATCCATCAGGTCAATATCGAGCAGATCGCGACCATCGTGCGCGAGAGCACGATCGACGGCCTGCGCGTCGCCTATCCCGATATGGTCATCGGCGGCGATTCGCATACGCCGATGGTGGCAGCGCTCGGCGTCGTCGGCTGGGGTGTCGGCGGCATCGAGGCCGAAACCGTCATGCTCGGGCAGCCCTATGTGCTGCCGGTGCCCGAATTCGTCGGCGTGCGCCTGACCGGCAAGCTGCGCCCCGGCATCACGGTGACCGACCTTGCCCTGACAGTCACCCATCGTCTCAGACGGCAAGGCGTGGTCGGCGCTTTCGTCGAATATTTCGGTCCGGCGACCGCAAATATGGCGGTTCCGGACCGGGCAACCCTGTCCAACATGGCGCCGGAATATGGCGCCACGACAGGGTTCTGGCCCGTGGACAAGCGTACGCTTGACTATCTGCGCACTACCGGTCGCGACCCGAAGCATATATCGCTGGTCGAGGCCTATTGTCGTGCCGCCGGCCTATTCCGGGAGGAGGGTGCGCCGGATCCGCTCTATGACCGGATTGTCGAGATCGATCTGGACGACGTGGAACGCTCACTCGCAGGCCCGAGCAAGCCCTACAATCTGCGCCGGCCCGACAGCGCCGCCGAAAGTCTCAGGCATCGGCTTGAGGAACGCTCGAAGATCGACGCTGCCGGCAAAGCCGGACAGATCGTCATGGCATCGATCACCTCCTGCACCAATACCGCCAACCCGCACGCGATGATCCGTGCCGGCCTTGTCGCCAAGGCCGCCGTCGAACGGGGCCTGACGCCACCCGCCTGGGTCAAGACGTCGCTTGCGCCCGGATCGAGGGCCGTAACGCGCTATCTGCAGGATGCCGGATTGCTGGCGTCCCTCGAGCAGATAGGATTTCAGGTCGTGGGCTATGCCTGTGCCTCCTGCGGGGGAAAATCAGGCCCGCTGAAGCCGGAAGCGATGGAACTCGCCAAGCAAGGGCTGCCCCTTGTCGCAGTCCTGTCGGGCAACCGAAACTTCGATGGTCGCATCCACCCCATGCTGGACGCGAGCTATCTTTGCTCGCCGGGGCTGGTCGTTGCCTATGCGCTGTCGGGGCGCCTGGATTTCGATATCGACCACGATCCCATAGCGCAGGACACAAACGGCAGGGATGTCTTTCTCCGCGACCTCTGGCCTTCAGACGAAGACGTTGACACGACGGTCCGCCGATATGTCACGCCGGAAACCTTTGCCGTGGGGGCCGCTGTCGCCGAGGAGAGCTGGCGCAAGCTCCAGGCGCCCGAGGGCGAACTGTTCCCGTGGGACCCGGCATCCAGCTACATCATGGAGCCGCCGTTCTTCGATCAGATGCCGTCCCGGCAGGGCGGGGTCGACAGAATCGAGGGGGCACGGACGTTGGCCCTTTTCGGTGATGGCCTCACCACCGATCATGTTTCGCCCGGCGGCGAGATCCTTCTCGACAGTCCGGCCGGGCAATATCTCACCTCGCTCGGAATTGCCCGGCCGGACTTCAACACCTATGTCGGCCGGCGCGGCAACTACGAGGTCATGGCCCGGGCCACCTACGCCAACGTGCGCATCCAGAACGCCATGGTTCCGGATCGTGAGGGCGGCTGGACGCGCCTTTGGCCCGAAGGCGAGATCGTGTCGATCTACGATGCGAGCGCGACCTATCGCGACCGCGGCGTTCCCCTGGTCGTCCTTGCCGGCCGCGACTTCGGCATCGGCAGCAGCAGGGACTGGGCCGCGAAGGGCCCTGCCCTTCTCGGCGTGCGGGCGATCATCGCCAAGTCTTTCGAACGCATCCACCGCTCGAACCTGATCGGCCTCGGCATTATTCCGTTGCTCTTCGCCGAGGGCGACGGCCCGGATACGCTGGGCCTGGGCGGGAGCGAGACGATCGATCTGTCCGAGCTCGTCGCGGCCGTTCGCCATGGCGAGAAAGTCCATGCTGTCGCCCGCCACCCGAACGGCCATGTGACCTCGTTTGCGCTGGAGGTCGACATCCGCTCCTCGGCCGAAAGCGAACTCCTGCTCGGGGACGGCATGTTCAAGGCGGCGCTTGCGGCCCTCAACCCGGCCGCCGGCAGCCTGAAATCCACAGAGGGCACTCTATGATGCTGCATCAGACCGCAGAGGGACAGACTTTGAAAACCGGCGGACAGCTGATCGTCGAAACGCTGGAGGCAAACGGCGTCGAACGCATCTTCTGCGTGCCGGGAGAGAGCTATTTGGCGGTGCTGGACGCCCTGCATGACTCCCGCATGAAGACGATCGTCTGCCGCCAGGAAGGCGGAGCCGCGATGATGGCCGATTGTGAGGGAAGGCTGACTGGCAGGCCCGGCATATGTTTTGCCACCCGCGGCCCGGGGGCCACCAACGCAGCGCCCGGTGTTCATATCGCCATGCAGGATTCCGTGCCGATGATCCTTTTCGTCGGCCAGGTGGCGAGGCGCGCCAAACACCGGGAGGCCTTCCAGGAGCTGGACTTTCCGGCCGTCTTCGGCTCGATGGCCAAATGGACAGTCGAGATCGATGACGCGGCCCGTATCCCGGAAATCGTCACCCGTGCCTTTGCCGTTGCGACATCCGGGCGGCCGGGCCCGGTCGTGATCGCGCTTCCCGAAGACATGTTGAAGGATCGGGTGGCGGCATCCGAGATCCGCCCGGCGGTCCATGTGCATACCGCTCCCGACGAAGCGGCGCTCGAGACGCTGGAGGACATGTTGATGTCCGCTCGCTCACCCATCATGATCGTGGGCGGAACCCGCTGGACCGCCCATACAACACTGGAATTGCAGAGGGTCGTCGAAAACTGGCAGCTTCCGGTCGCCTGCTCCTTCCGCCGCCAGATGCTCTTCGACCACCTGCACCCGAACTATGCGGGGGATGCCGGCATCGGGCAAAATCCCAAATTGTCGGCCCGTATCCGCGAGGCCGACCTGGTGCTGCTCGTCGGCGGACGGTTGGGCGAAATGCCTTCGGCAAACTATTCCCTGCTCAAGGTTCCCTACCCCGACCAGACCCTCGTGCACGTGCACCCGGATGCAGGCGAGCTCGGGCGCGTCTATCGCCCGGATCTTCCCATCAACGCCTCGCCGGAGGCCTTCGTCTCCGCCTTCTCGCGCAGAACGCCGGCAAGGCCCCTCGATCGACAGGCAAGGGTGGCGAGCGCCCATGCCGACTATATCCAGTGGTCCACGCCGCCGGAGACGGGACCCGGCGATCTGCACATGGGGCCGATCATGGCGTGGCTGCAATCCGCCCTGCCGGACGATGCCATCCTGACCAACGGGGCTGGCAACTACTCCGTCTGGGTGCATCGCTATCACCGTTTCCGCCGCTTCGGCACGCAGGCGGCACCCGCTTCCGGCTCGATGGGCTACGGCACGCCCGCTGCCGTCGCAGCGAAGGCGATTTTTCCGGACAAGACGGTCGTTGCCTTCGCAGGCGACGGCTGCTTTCTCATGAACGGGCAGGAGTTCGCGACAGCCGTCCAATACGGCCTGCCGATCATCGTGATCGTGGTCAACAACAGCATGTTCGGCACCATCCGCATGCATCAGGAACGGGAGTATCCCGGGCGCGTCAGCGCCACGGATCTTTCGAACCCCGATTTTGCGGCACTCGCCAAGGCCTATGGCGGCCACGGGGAAATCGTCAGTCAGGCCGATCAGTTCGCAGCCGCGTTCGAGAGGGCGCAGAAGAGTGGAAAGCCAGCAATCATCGAATTGCGCCTCCACCCCGAAGCGCTCACGCCAACGCGAACGCTCACCGAGATCCGCCAGGGCATATGACCGAAGGATGCACACCCATGGTATGCATTCCGCGCAAAATTCGGCAATCCGTCAGTCGCGTAAAACACAGCACTCTGCGCCGCTATCGCCGAAAAATGCGGTGCCCGGAAAGCCGGCAGCAGGCCAGTCAGCTGGCATCTCGTTGAATGGCTTGCGGTGCCTTCGTTCTGCCGTGCGCAGAAGGCCTGCCGGGCTTTTCCAGCTGTCGCCGCCCTTCGGCCTCGCGGCGTTCCCCGCGTCCCTTGCGTTCGATCGCGGCCGGCGGCCGCGCCGGTTTGCGGTCCGGCCGGCGCATCCGGGTGCCGGGATGTTCGGGCAAGGCGGCTTCGGCGGGCTTTGCGTCCAGCATCCAGATGCCGCTTCCCAATAGGAACAGGAACCAGGCGTAGGTCGCGGCCCAGAAGTGGACCGTGCAGCCGACGAGCATGAACATCACCAGGCAGATGACATAGCCGGAGCGATAGGCTTCGACCTGCTCGTCGACGCCCTTTCGATAGGCCACGCCGCAGATGGCGGCCAGGCAGGCTGCGAAGATCAGGAAGACGCCGGGGATGCCGTGCCGCATGGCGATCAGGAGCCAGAAGTTGTCGACGCTGTCCCCCATCCACGGCAGCCGCGCCCAGTCCCCCATGCCGATGCCGAACAGCGGGTTGCTCGCGACCGTGGCGGAGCCGAAATCCCAGATCAGCAGGCGATACCAGCCGGTCTGCGGATCGAAGGTGAAGCGGGAAATGTAGAACTGCACCGGCGTCTGGTTGGAGCCGAATTCGACGACCAGATAGCCGAGGAAGACGATCCCCCAGAAGATCTTCCAGCGATAGCTGAGCCGATGCAGCGCCAGGTTCCAGCCGATGAACGCCAGCTGCATCACCATGCCCGCAATGGGCGCCGACGACATCGACAGGAAGGCCGTGAACGAGACGGCCGCCGGCCGGACCCAGCGCGACAGGCCCTTTCTCCCGTATCCCAGCACCTGATAGGCGAGCGCGAGCAGGCTGCCGCAGAAGAGACCGAAGACGATCGAGTGGCCGAACGGTCCCTGAACGCGCCAGAACCCCATGCGCGGTTCCATCCGCGTCATCTCCACCGTCGGAAACACCGTCTCGAAGAGCGTCAGCAGCGGTTTCTGGCCGGTCACCCACTCGTACAGGGCGAACGGAAGAAGGATCATGACCAGCCAGCAGGCGAGCCGGACCATGTTGCGGAAATCGTCCGGCGTGCGGATATAGCAGCGGGCGAGGAAATAGGCGCCGAGGGTCTCGATGTTCAGGATGCCGATCGCCTCGATCATGGTCGTGAGACCGTGGACCACGACGAGGCTCAACGAGGCCCAGAGGCTGAACGACAGGACGGCGACATCGGCAAGCCGGATCGGGCCGGCCCTGCCGCTCACCCACATGAACAGGCACGGAAGCAGCGTGGCGAGCAGGACGATCCGGTACACCGACAGGTTCATCGGACCGATCGGGATGATCCAGGGAATGACGAGACCGATGAGAAAGACGGCGATGGGCCATGGCAGCCGTGCCCTCGCCTTACGGCTCGCTTGGGCCGGCGCGCGGGCCGCAGGATAGCCGGGCGCATCACCGGCAGCGACGGCGGCCGTTTCGGGCGCACGTCCGCGACGCGGCTCCGGGCGGGGCCGGCCGCTGCGCGAAACGTCGTCTCTCATGACCATCGTCAGCATGCGCACTGCCTATGTCTGCCGGGTCTGCACGCGGCCATCACGATTTCGGGGCATGGTGCCTGCCCGGCACAGGCGGCCCCTGACGCCCGCGTCAAAAATAGAACCGTGGAACGTGGATGCCGGTGTATCGGGCCCAGTGCCAATCGAACCTGTGGAAGATTTCCCGCTCGGCGAACAGCCGCAGACGCGCGCTTTGGCGGGCGAGCGCCGCCTGGAGCGGGCTTCGTTCATGGCGGCGCTCGTCGGCCACCAGCGCCCGGTATCCGGAGGTGGCGATGATGCCCGGCCACAGGGACGCTGCGAACTCGCGATACTTCGCCGGCGACGCGTCGTTCTCGGCGGGAAAGTCGCAAAGCCGGCGCGCATGCCGGAGCGCCAGGATCGCGAGCGAGCGTCTTGCGAGGGCGCTCAGTTCGTCCCGGTCCGGCAGGGCCGCCCCCTCCTTCGCGAACGCCGCCTCGAACGCCTTGTGTCGTCCGTCCAGGTCGAACAGCACGCCGGCATGGATGGTTCGCTGCATGCTGAGAACGTGCACCCGATAGTAGGCCTGGTCGGCGCCGTGGACGCGGCCGATGTCCGATATGGCGGCGATCCGCAGCCACATCTCCATGTCGGCGGAGTGGGGAAGATCGGCGCTGTAGCCACCGATCCGCCGTTGAACATCGGCGCGAACGACCGCCTCCGGGCAGACGACGAAGTTCTTTCCCGACCGACAGACGTGCCGGATCCACTTGTCGCCGCTCCAGATGGAGGTGCTGCTCGCGCCGGTGCGCGCCGGGGGAAGGACATCGGTGAAGGAGATCGGCTGCCCGTAGGTCATGCCGACATGGGGATTGGCCTCCATCAGCGCCGTCGCCCGCGAAAGGGCGCCGGGCGTGAGCAGGTCGTCTGCCGAAAGCAGGACGAAGTAGTCGCCGCGGATCTGCGCGATCCCCTCGTTATAGGTCGCGATATGCCCCTTGTTGGTCGCGTGGCGGATGACCCTAATGCGGGGATCGCGGCGCATGAGAGCGGCGCAGACCTCCGGGGTGTTGTCAGACGAGCAATCGTCGATGACAAGGACGTCGACGTCCACCCCCTCCTGGTCGAGAACGCTCTGGACGCATTGTTCCAGGTATCGGGCATAGTTGTAGCAGGGAACGAGGACCTGAACCGTCGCCATGTGGAGTTTCTCGATGTTTCCTCAGCGGGTCGGATTCTAGATGATCACCGACCCGAGACAAGAATTACGGCCGTCACCCTTTTGCAGTAGGACCGAACGGTGAGCGCGGTGCATCCGAAGCCTGAAGGGGGAATGGCGGCCCAGCGGACTGCGAACCGCCACTAGCCGCCCCTGCCCGAGACGCTGTAGCCGCGTTCGCCGGCCGCGGCTCCCGGCCGTTCGTTCGGGCGGCCGCCCGCCAGGGCCCGACGGAGCGCTTCGTCGACCATGCGGCCGGCGGTGTCCCAGGACGTCGCGGTCACACTGGCTGCGGCCAGTTTCGAAACGGTATCGAAGTCCGCCGCGAGCACTACGTCCTCCAGCGCCGCGGCAAGCGCATGCGGGGTCGGGGCAGCGTAGCGGACATAGGGATTGTCCAGCACGACCCGGTTGTGCCCGGCCTCGTTGACGACCGGAATGCAGCCCGACGCCAGCATCTCGTGGGGCACCAGCGAGACGTTCGTCAGCGACAGGGTGAGGCCGGCAAAGCAGCTGTTGTAGATCCGGTTGAGCTCGGCGGGCTTGACCAGCCCGTGGTTGGTGAAGCGGAACGGCAGCTTGCCCAGGCGCGCACCGAAGAGGTGCAGGTCTATGTGCGGCTGGCGCCTGGCGAACAGTTCCAGCGCCAGCAGGCCGAGCTCGACACCCCTTCGGGGCGTGCCCGTGCGTGCGTAGAAGGCGACGCCGGATCGCCTTGCCGACGGCTCGAGACGATAGCGCGCCGTATCGCATCCGAAGGGGAAATGGTCGGTATCCATGCCGAATTCGCAGGACAGCTTGTCGGCCAGCCACCGGCCGGCCGTGATCCCGTGAAAGCCCATGCGATAGGTGTTTTCGGCAAGCACGCTGTTCGTGCCGACGGGATAGAAGCTCGGTTCAAAGTCCTGGACGAAGTAGAAGCGCTTTCCGGCGCAGCGCGCATTGTAGACCGGGTAGGCCGTCTGCCAGCTGGTGGCCATCACGGCATGGGCATCGGCCATGCCGGCGCGAACGTCTCCGATCTCGCAGGTGAAGCCATAATGCTTGCGCGCGAGAATTTCGTAATATTTCCGGTCGCCGGCATAGGGGTCGTAGAAGTAGACGCGGTTGGTATAGCCGTGTGCCTGGAGGTAGGCGACGATCCTGGAGATCGTCGTGTGTCCGCCAGATCCCGGCCCCGCCGGCCCCATGACCCAGTTGATCGTGATCGGCTCGCCTGCCGCCACCCTCGGCACGGATACCGGCGGCGGGCGCGTGAGATCGGCGGCGATGACGTCGTCGGGAAAGACCTCCCAGGTGAAGTTGCGGGGTTTGATCCAGTCGGAAGCCTTGGCCCGGACGCGATCGACGAGCGCGCCATAGCCTTCGGTGGCGACGATATCCCGGACCTGGCGCGAGCGCCGGTCGACCTGCAGTCGCGCCGCCTGGAATGCCGAGCCGAGTGTTGCACCTACCATCCCCGACAGTCCCTGCTTGCCTTGCGCATTGCCCAAACCCTTTCGCGACGCCCGCGTCCCGAGATCGCACCGTCTTCCATCCTGCAGCGTCGCCGGCCGCGCCATCCGCCGGCCATGCTCCGGCCCCGAACGTCGGGCTCCCCACTCTTGTGCCCATGAGGCGCGCGCCGCAACGCCCCCCTTTGGTCGATGGCAACCCATTTGCTACGCTTTTGGTGAGGTCGGGTACCCGATCCGGACTGCCGGCATCGGCGTCGATCATTGCAAGGCAGGCGCCACCCCATTTGCCGGTGAGTGCCGAGCCAGGGCGCAGAGCGATCCTTGACAGTATTTTCTGATCTGCATCTATCCGGCCGGCGTATCTGCAGCTGGAAGACATCATTGCACTCTGTTATTCTACTGAGGCTGGAACAATCTTAACGCGAGGGAGAACCTCATGGTAGCGTTAGTTAATTTCACGCCAAGTCAATCTGCGAAATATCTGAGAATCACCAGCCACGTTCCTAGTGGTTCGAAGCCGGTAACTTCCGGTCTTCTGAAGGCCGGCAAGCTTTTTCCTGTGAAGGTAGGAACTTTTGACGGAACGATCGGCCTTGTAAAAGTCGAGGTAAGTACCGACGGCAAAGGTTTCGCGACGCATGACGAGAGAATGCGGGTCGTCGAAGGCCCCCCGTACGAGATCGATGACAGCAAGCTTCCCCAGGCGAAGAAGCAACAGCCGACGGCAGCCTAGAGCCCCGTTGCGCGAACGTGCACGGCGGTCCTGCGGTGACGACGCGCGAACAACAAGGCCTCAAGGCGCGTGACGCGAACCCGTGGGATCGCGGCGCGCTGCGGTGCCGGTTGCGCCTTGCGCTGTTGCAGACTGGCGGCCGTCAGCCGCCATTGCCCCCGCCACGGGTCAGCCGACCACCTCGATGTCCGAGCATGAAGCTGTTGCCGTAGGTGTTCGGATTGCGGTTTCCGGGGAGATTGGCGTTCAGGACGATCTCCTCGGCAAGGTCGCTGCTGGTGGCGAGTTCCATGACGGGTGTCTTCTTTGTGATCTGCCACATAGAGTAGCCGAGATCCTCAAAGCCGCATCCGACAGCCGGGGCCTCTGCCACGCCTGCGCGGAACACCAGGAGCTTTGGTTTGTCAAAGCGATAACACTGGCCCTCGAAGGCATAGCCGTATGCGGCGGCAATCACCATCACGCCCGGATCTGCCGGATCGTCCGACCCGATCGGCACGACGGCGAGCCGGACGAAGTGGCCTTCGAACGGAAGATTGGCCATCCTGTCCGTCGCTTCGAGGTTCAATGCAACCCCGTAGAGCGTAATCTGATCCGGCAAGAACCGCCGCGGATCGGGCGCTGCAGGAATGTGGTCTGTCGTCATGGAGTGTCTCCCTCTGGATCGCTTCGACGCCTACGACATCCGTCGCCTGCGTCGACTGGCCGTCATGGCCCCCATTCATCAAACGGCATGCCTTGCTTCACAAAATCCCGCGCCAGGCGAAATTGTCGATGATGCTGCCCACAAAGCGGCCACAGCGCCCCTCCTCGGCCGCCACGATCATCGCCTCCGCCGCCCAGCGGTAGTCGAGGGTTTCCGGGTCAAGCTCTTCCCATGAGCGGACCAGCGTCTCGCCGACAAGATCGCGCGCCTCTTCCAGTGCCGACTTCAGCGCGAAATGCCGGCCTTCGTTGCCGCTGAGCGAAGCCGACAGTTGCTGCTCCAGGTCGTCTTCCGACAGTTCGCTCCTGAGATCGCGGAATTCGCGCGGATCGAGGTCGGAGAGCTCCCGCTCGAAGAGCAGCACCTGGTAGATCTCGATCAGGATATCGAACAGCGCGCCGGCAAACGGCTTGGAGAGATCGTGCACCTCGGCGCTAACGTCGCTCATCCGCAGCGAATGGCTGAACAGCCGCACCTGCTTCTCGTCGGAAAGCTCGCCGAAGCGATCGAGCTCGTTGGCGATCAGAAGGTTGCCGCGCGTCCGCCGCAGAAGCAGGTCCATCGCCGTATCGAAGTGCAGCAGGCCGATGAGCGCGATGAAGTCCGAGACGGCCTCGTGATAGCCGAAATATTCGTGCGGAGGGTCGAACCGGGGCGCCCCCATCACGCCGAAGATGATCAGGTGGCCGATCTCGTGGGCGACGGAGTCGAAATTCAGCGCGAAGGGCTGCGGTTCGCCGCGCGCCAGGTCCTCCCCCATCTCCAGAAAGCCGTAGCCCGACTGCGCATTGTCCCAGCGCAGGCGCGGCACGATCTCGAGCCGGTCGTAAGTCGGTTCGAAAAACCAGGGAATCTCGCGCCCGAGATAGCTCTCGCAGATGTCGAGCACGCGCCGGACGCAGGCATAGACGTGTGCGGCCTCGAACTCCGGCGTGCCGATCGGTATCGTGTCGAAGTGACCGTCCGGGCCTGCCGTCGCAGGCGCTTGCAGGGCGCCGGCATAGGGAGGCAGGTAGGGAAACTGGTAGGGTTGCTTCTCCGTCAGGGGGGAAACCACGTACATCCGGCGGTCGGCCGGTCCCGGGCCGATCCGGTCGGGCGGCGTGGAAACCCAGATTGTCTCCGGCCGCTCATAGCCAGGGATGAAAGGTGGTTGCGGGAAAACGAGGAAGCGCGTTCCTAGGCGGGAAACCGCGGTCCTCTCGCCAGACTGCCATTGTCCGGTAGAATCCATGCTGGCGCCCCCGCCCCTCTCCATCACAGGAGATGAATGAAGTCATTCTTAAGTCATTTTGCTACTGCCCGCAAGTATTGCTGCAATATCGTCGCCCCACAGCCCTGCCGCGTCGAGGTCATATGCCCATGACTCGGTCAGCTGAAAGGGCGGGGTGTCGGCCCGCCGGACAATCAACTGCGGGTAGCGGGCGAGCTTGCTCAACAGGCCGAGCGCGTCCTCGCGCTTGCGGTCGAGCGCCCCGGACGGGAGCCAGCCTGCAAGGCGATCCAGCGCTCCGCCGAACTCGGGAGGCAGCGTGGATCGCGCATCGGCGAGAAGACGCGCATAGCTGCGATCGACGAAATGCGTGTCGCGCGCCAGCGTTTCGAGCGCTCGTCGCTCAGGCGCGGTCACGATCCCGCTGCGCAGCGCGCGGCGCAGTGTGAGGCGGATGTTGATCAGCGCCTCGCTCAACGGCGCCGCGCCGATTTCCGGCGGGCTCATGGCCACCGCCACCTCGTCGTCATCGGCGAGAGGCGTGAGCGCATACCACCGATAGATGAAGCCGTACCCCTGCATTCCGACCGCCGCAAGTTCCGCCGCCCGGAGCGCGCCCATGCTGGCGGCCCCGAAGACCGGGACCCCTTTCGCCAGCGCCCAGTGGATCTCCTTGTGGCGAACGGCCGGCGCGGTTGCGAAGGAACCGTCGATCAGTACGATCGCTCTGGGAGAATAGGTCCTAACCGCGCGCACGACGGAGCCCTGCTCGGCCGGCGGCAGATAGACGGCATCGAGCACGGCAGCGGCCTCGGCGCGCCGCAGCGTCGGTCCCAGGAACACGACCAGTTCACCTTCCATCGCTTCACTCTCTGATGAGATCCCTGAGTGGCGGCACGACGAGGCGGACAACCTCGATGTCCGGATCCTTGCCGCTGTAGAGAGGAACCACAAGCGCCGCGAGCGCCCCGGCAGCCTTGAGCGCAGAGAGCAAGGCGGCCAGCGCGGCCGCGCCGGAGGCCGGTTCGTCGCGATCGTCGGGAAGCGCGACTGTTTCGCCTGACGAGCGGAACGCCTGCCGGCGCGCATCCAGATATTTGCGATCGTAGCGCTCGGGATAGGCATCACAGGTGATGTCTTCGCGCCCGCCGGCAAGCGCAGTCACCCGTGCCTGCGCCGCCTCCATCAACGCTGACGCCAGGGCACGGTCATAGGTGAAATCGCACGCAAAGCCCTCGCCCGGCAGCGGCGCGATCTCCCGATGGCCCTCGGTCTCGATGACCTGGCAGCGGAAGACGGGCAGGCCATGCTCGGCCGGGATCAGCCATATGCCTGCGACGAGATCCGATGCCTGAAGCCGGCTCAGAACCCGCGACGCCAGGGGGCCGCCGACGCTGGCCGGATCGATCCGAAGCTCGGGGTGGGAGCGCGGGTAGCGTTCCGCCTCCGCAACGCTCGCCCTTTCCAGGATTTCGAGCGCCGCATGGATGATCGCCGCATGCAGGGTTGGACCGGCGGCCAGTCCCCGGGTCGAGCGTGGAAATGCCACGGGGTGCGGCGAGGGAAGCGTGTAGACCGTGTCGACCATGGCGACGGGGACCGGCAGGACGCGTGCCGTGAGGAGGTCGTAGCCATCCGTCCAGCCGAGCTGCAACCGGTCCCAGCCGGCATCGAAGCCGTGCACGCGGCAGCCGGCGTAGAGATTGCGAATCTCATTCCCGAGGTCGCGTGCGGTCGCGACCCTGATGCGCGCGGGCGCAATCCGTTCGGCCGCCCAGGATTCGAGCGTTTCCATCAGGGCTGATGCCGTCGCCTCCATCAGGGTTGCGCCCTTGCCCTGGGACACGGCATTGGACAGCGACAGCGGCCGCACGACCTGGGCCACCGCAACGCCGGCACGATCGAGCCGGGTCAGCGATCCGACCCGGGTTATTCCGAAACGCCGCCGCGCAGACAAAAGGGCATGGACGAGTTTTTCGGTGGCCGCGGGTTCGCGGCTCCGGAAATCGCCGAGAACGCCTGCCTCCTGTTCGAGGCGCGCCCCCAGTTGAGCGACGGCTGCCCCACAGCTCCCGTTCATGCGTCGGGCGCCGGGGGATGCATGCCGAGCCGCTGCAGATCAAGCCGCGCCCGGGAAGCAAGCGTCGACGCATGCTGCTCGGTCGCGACCTGGAGCGCGCGGCCAAGGTCCGTGGCGATCGCCTTTTCCGGCTCCTGGCGGGCATGGCGAAGGAGCGCACGCTGGCGAAGCAATTCCGCGAGCCAGAAGACCTGGCCGCTGCCGATCGAGGCGTCGATCGCACCGTCCAGGATCGACAGGGCTTCGTCGTTCTTTCCGGCGCGCTGGAACAACTCCGCCCGCATCCCTCCATAGACCGGCGCTCCCTCGTATGTGGCGATCTCGCGTTGCAGCTTCAGCCCCGCTTCGAAGTCAGTAAGCCCGGCTTCCGCGTCCTCGCTGAGACCGCGCGCCCAGGCGCGGAACAACGCCGCCTTGGCGAGTACGCCGGGTGCTGCCGGTGCAAGTTCGGCAATCCTGTCCGCCGTCGCAATCACGCCCGCATGATCGTTCCGGTAGCGCTTCAGTTCGATGTCGAACTCCAGCGCATGAAGCAGGCTGTTCAAATGGTTGATATGCTCGGCCCACTGCTTTGCCGCATCGATGCTTTGCGAGGACCCGGCGTCGTCGCCGATGAACCAGAGGGAAAATGCCCGCTCGCCCAGGCCGCAGACCCGCGCGTCGTGGCCGCCGTAGCGACCGCGGCTGAAGCGCGCGCGGCTCTCGTCATAGAGTTTCAGGCCATCCTCGACGCATTTTAGGCAGTGCAGGTGCAGCCCCGCATCCTCGCTCGTCGCCCAAGCGCAGTGGAGCGACTGAAGGCGGACCTCCGGGTCTGCCGTGCCCTCGAGGTCGCGGACGAGGATGTCGGACCGTGCGCGCTGTGTCTCGTAGTCGGGGGCGGTAAACCACCAGCCCCAATAGAGCGGGAACCATTTGGCGCGGTCCTGATCCTTGTGTTCGGCGCACAGCGCGACGCCCCGTTCATAGATCGAGCGCGCACGCTCGCCCCCTCTGCCGAAGAGCGCCGCGGAAACCGGCCCGCGGATCGTGAGAAGGCGAAGCAACAGGTCTTCCGCGTCCTCGCCATTTCCCGCCTTCGCAAGTTGCTTCTCGGCAACGTCCAGCAGGTGATCGGCCTCATACATGGCCGAACGGACCCCACAGGCCTCGGCCGCCTGAATTCCATAGCGCGCCGCCTCGAGCGGTTGGCCGGCCAGTTCGCAGTGCCACGCCATGGTCTCGTCCGGGAGCGGTGGCACCGAACCTGCCTGAACGAGGCGAACGATACGTTCGTGGATCTTCCGCCGCTCCGATTTCAGGAGGCTGTCATAGGCCGCCTCCTGTATGAGAACGTGGCAAAATCGATCATCTGTGCCCGCGGATCTTCGGCGAAAAATGCCGGCATGAACGAGTTGCTCGATCGCCTCGTCCAAGGGAACGGGGAGTTGCTCGGTCTCCATCATGGCGACGAGAAGCGTCCGTCGGACCTCCCGCCCGATGACGCTCGCGATCTGCGCCAGGCGCCGCAACGGACCGAGGTTGGCAAGCCGGGTCGCGATGAGGTCGCGCAGGCTGAGAACGCCCTCGCGAAGCGGCACTTCCCATCCGGTGCGATCCCCGACGCCCCCCTTCGCGCGCGCTCCCAGCAGCCGGGCGAGTTGCGCGGTAAACTGAGGCGCACCGTCGCTTTCCGCCTCTTTTGCGCGCTCCCTGAGCAGGAGGGCAAGTTGCTCGGCGAACAGAGGCACACCGTCGCTCTTCTCGTAGACGAAGGCAGACAGCTCGTTTGGAGGCGTCGTCTCCCAGATCCCCCCGAGCAGCTCCGAGGTGGCTTGAGGCGTGAGGCTGGACAAGGGCATCGCGAGAACGTTCGGATCGTCCAGAAGGGGCGGATCGATGGCATCGCGCGACGTCGCAAGGGTCAGAACGGGCCTTGCCGCGATCCACTCGGGCAGGCGGGCGACAAGCGCGCGCGTGAGCGTGTCGGCCCAGTGGAGGTCTTCGAGCACGATGAGAAGAGGCTTGGACGCGGCGGTGGAGGTCAAGACCGCCAGCATGGCCTCGACCGCGCGGGCGCGAATTTCCTCGTCCGAAAGATCCACCAACCAGGCTTCATCCGACACTTCCTGCGTCTTGCCGAGCAGCAGGAACGCAACGATCTCCGCATCCAGTTCGCCCACTTCGCAGCTGAGGGATCGCAAGTAGCGGACGATGGCATCCCGATCCGGTTCGGCCTGGCCGCTCGCCTCTACGACGAGTTCCCTGATGAGCTCCAGAAAGGGATGAAGCGGTTTGGTGCGCCCCCGGGGATGGCATTGGAACACGACATTGTTCACACCCTGCCTTGCGAGGTTGCGACGAAACTCGGTGATGAGCCGTGACTTGCCGATGCCCGCGTCGCCATGCAGAAACACGAACTGGCCGTTGCCGTCCCGGGCGCTTGTCCAACGCTGCCGGCACACCTCAATCTCATCGTCGCGGCCGACCAGCGGCGCCGACACCCGGCGAGACGCCGTGAAACGGTCGGTCCGCTGTCTTCGGGCGATCGGTCGCCACAGCGCGACCGGTTCCCCGAAGCCCTTCAGCTCCCGACGGCCGATCTCCTCGAATTCGAACACCCCATTGGTCAGCCGATAGGTCGCTTCCGCCACCGCAACGCTGTTCGGGGCCGCTTCGGACTGGATGCGGGCGGCGAGCGCGGGCGTGATGCCGATGACCTCGGTCTGGTGCGGCAGCGCCGGGTTCGACGCTTCGGCGAGAACGACCATGCCGGTGGCGACGCCGACCCTGACCTTCAGACCGGATCCGAAATGCTGCTCGCAGCGCTCGACGATCTCAAGGGCCGAGGCGACCGCATATTCGGCCGCATCCTCGCTCGGTCGGGGAAGCCCGAAGAACGCGCAGCCGCCATCGCCCTGGATCCACTCGAGATAGCCGCTGTTGTTCCTGATGACCGTGGCCGCCTCGTTGTGGAACGTCCGCTGCATGACACCGAACTCTTCGGGATCGAGTTCGTGCAGCAAGGCGGTCGAGCCAACGATGTCGTAGAAGAGCGCGGTAACCTGCCTCCGTTCCCCCGAAAGAGAGCCGGCTCGTATCTGCCATCCTTTTGTCGACATTGAACAGCCTACAAATTTCAACGCCACTACGATCGCCGCGGCACCATCGTAACCAAACTCGCCCCCAACCGCGAGCCCCCACGGACAACAAAAAACACGCCCCGGCGACGGCGAGCCGGCAAATGGCAAATTGCCCGCAAATGTTTTCACGGATCGTCGACAACGGGCACCTGCGATAGGAGCAAGGCGTCCTGCCTCCTCGACGCATGTGCGGAGGCGCTCCGTGTTGGGCCGGGACGTCCCGCCGCGACTGCCACGCCAGCAGTCGCCCGGGCTGCCGCCCCGGTCGGTCGCCCGCTACCAGGCCGGGAACGGGTCTTCGAGGGTGAACCAGTCCTGCGGGTCCGCGCTGGCCAGACAGTCGTCGAGAGCGGCGCGGACGCCTGCTTCGTCCATGCCGACGCCGATGAAGACGAGTTCCTGCCGCCGATCGCCCCAGGTACTGTCCCATTGGCCTTCCAGACGTTGGCGAAACTGCGGATGGTTCGGCCAATCCTGCCGGGGAACGGCCGCCCACCACAGCCCCGCCGGTTCGCAACGCCGCTGCACGCCGGCGACCGACATCAGCCCCACATGCCGCGGGCGGGTGGCGAGCCAGAAATGGCCCTTGGCGCGAATGACGCCCGGCCAGGGCGCGTCCAGGAATGCGCGGAACCGCATGGGATCAAAGGGACGCCGCGTGCGGTACACAAAGCTCGACACCCCGTATTCCTCCGTCTCCGGAACATGCGCACCCGGGCTGTACAGCTCCTTGTGCCACGACGGGTGCGCCGCCGCCTTTTCCTCGTCGAACAGGCCGGTGTTGAGCACGGTCGCGAGAGGAACCCTGCCGAAATCCACCTCCACCTGGCGCGCATCCGGATTGAGGGCCGCGACCACCTTGCGGACCTCGGCACGCACCGCCTCGGTCGTGTCCGAGACCTTGTTGATCACCACGACATCGGCAAATTCGATCTGATCGACCAAGAGGTCGATGAGCGTCCGCCGGTCCTCGCCGTCACGCTGCAGACCATGGTCACGGAGCAGATCGGCGCTGCTGTAGTCGGCCAGCAGGCTCGCGGCGTCGACCACGGTGATCATCGTGTCGAGCCTGGCAAAGTCGGACAGCGAGACCCCGTTCTCGTCGCGGAAGGAAAACGTGGCCGCGATGGGGCGCGGCTCGGCGATGCCCGTCCCCTCGATCAGCAGATAGTCGTATCGCCCTTCCTCGGCCAGTCGCCGCACCTCCGTCAGGAGGTCGTCGCGCAAGGTGCAGCATATGCAGCCATTGCTCAGCTCGACCAGCGTCTCCGTCGTATGCGACAGGTTGCAGCCGCCGTCGCGAATGAGACTGGCGTCGATGTTCACCTCGCTCATGTCGTTGACGATGACGGCGACCCGCAGCCCCTCGCGATTGGTCAGCACGTGGCTTAGGAGCGTTGTCTTTCCAGCGCCGAGAAACCCGGCGAACACCGTTACCGGCAGCCTTTCCGCCCCGTTCATCGGCACCCTTTCACGATCGTCCCCACGACAGGACCCAGCCTGGTGCCGGCCGCATCCAGCGGCCGCACCTCACCTCGTCCCACCCTCATCCGGCGAGCTGCGGCCGGAAGACCACGTCGGCCCAGTAGTTCGCCGAATCGTAAGTGCTTGCCGGGAATATGCCCGTCGAGGCGGAACCTCCGTAGGCATAGACCCCGTTGCCACCGGCGGTGAGGTTCGACGGCGCCGTCAGCGGACCGTTGGTAACGGGATTGGCGAAGAATTTATTCGTGGCCACGTAGGCGCCGGTGGTGTGGTA
>UBZP01000047.1 GCA_900469965.1 Hyphomicrobiales bacterium
TTCCACGGGCGAGGGCGGCGCAGGCGAGCGGGCGCGGGCGGCGGGTGGCGGGAGCGATGGTCGGACTGTTGCAGCCGACGGTGGCTCGGCTGCGGCAATTTCAGCGCCGGATTCTGTTTCCGGGGACGGGGCTGCCCCTCATCCGCCTGCCGGCACCTTCTCCCCGCAAGCGGGGCGAAGGGGGCAGGTGGCGGACGCGGTGCCTGGGCCGGTCCCCGAGCCTTCCACGGGCGAGGGCGGCGCAGGCGAGCGGGGGCCGGCGGCGGGGCCGGTGCTGACACTCGGCGGGCGGCAGATTGGCGGCGAGCGGCTCGGCCGCGCGTTCCGGCTCTGGGCGCTGGAGCGGCATCCGGCCCAGGAGGCGCCGAAGGGCGACTGGCGGGTGTGGCTGCTGATGGGCGGCCGCGGATCGGGAAAGACGCGGGCCGGCGCCGAATGGGTGCACGACATCGCCCGCCGCACGGCCCGGCTGCGGATCGCGCTGGTGGCCGAGACTTTGGGCGACGCGCGCGAGGTGATGATCGACGGCGTGTCCGGCATCTGCCGGATCGCCCGCGCGGAGCGCCCGGAATTCGAGGCCTCGCGCCGCCGGCTCGTCTGGCCGAACGGGACGATCGCGCAGATCTTCTCCTCCGAGGATCCGGAGAGCCTGCGCGGGCCGCAGTTTCATCTCGCCTGGTGCGACGAGCTCGGCAAGTGGCGGCATGCGCAGGAGACCTGGGACATGCTGCAGTTCGGCCTCAGGCTCGGCGAGCATCCGCGCGCGCTGGTGACGACGACGCCGCGGGCGATCCCGCTGCTGCGGGCGCTGGCCGCCGACCGGGCGACCGCGCTCGAGCGCATCCGCACGGCCGACAATGCGAGAAACCTTTCCGCCGGCTTCATCGACGCGCTGACCGAGCGCTATGGCGGCACGCGGCTCGGCCGCCAGGAGCTGGACGGCGAACTGATCACCGACCGCGAGGACGCGCTCTGGAGCCGGGAACGGCTGGAGGCGGTGCGCCAGCGTTTCGCCGCCGCCCAGTCCGGGCCGCTGTCGCGCATCGTCGTGGCGGTCGATCCGCCAGCTGCGGCCTCCGCCCGGTCCTGCTGCGGCATCGTCGTCGCGGGGCTGGATGCGGCCGGGCGGGCGGTGGTGCTGGCCGA
The DNA here is from genome assembly GCA_900469965.1 of Hyphomicrobiales bacterium. GTDB lineage: Bacteria > Pseudomonadota > Alphaproteobacteria > Rhizobiales > Rhizobiaceae > Mycoplana. The sequence continues at coordinate 1,147 of UBZP01000047.1, forward strand.
CCGCTCCGTCATCGGCGCGAGCCCGGCCGGCTGGGCCGGCGCGGTGGTGCAGGCCTTCCGCCGCTTCGACGCCGACCGGGTCGTGGCCGAGGTGAACCAGGGCGGCGACATGGTGGCGGCCATGCTGCGCAGCATCGACGCCGACCTGCCGGTGACGACGGTGCGGGCGACGCGCGGCAAGTTCCTGCGCGCCGAGCCGGTGGCGGCCCTCTACGAACAGGGCCGGGTGCTGCATGCCGGCGCCTTTCCGGAGCTGGAGGACCAGATGTGCGACTTCGGCCCGGACGGGCTGTCCTCCGGCCGCTCGCCCGACCGGCTCGACGCGCTCGTCTGGGCGCTGACGGCGCTCGTCCTCGACCGGCGCGGCGAGCCGCGGGTGAGGGGAATCTGAGCCTATCGCGCAAGTTTTTGGTGTGTGTATTAGCGATTTGTGATTTACTGGAGCAGCGCCGCGGGGCGCGCCCTTGGACATTGCCGATGCGCGGTTTTCGCGCCTTGCAGGGTGGATGCGGCAGACGCGTCCGGCCCCGATGTCGTTGCACGCCTTTCGGATCGAACGCGGATGGAGGGGTGACATGGTGGCGATCAACAGGAAGTCTTTCTTCGACTACGTGCGCGGGCATCTCTTCGACGGTTCGCTGAAGCAGGCGCAGGTCGACGGGCTGACGGCGATCCTCGACAAATGGGAAGGCGAGATGGCGGACGCGGACGACCGCTGGCTGGCCTACATGCTGGCCACGGCCCATCACGAGACCGGCCGGACGATGCAGCCGGTGCGCGAGACCTTTGCCAGGACCGACGACCGGGCGATCGCGATCCTCGAACGCGCCTTCCGGGCGGGGCGGCTGCCCTGGGTCAGCACGCCCTACTGGCGCAAGGACGCCGACGGCAAGAGCTGGCTGGGGCGCGGCCTCGTCCAGCTGACCCACAAGGCGAACTACGTGAAGATGGCGCGGGCGACCGGGCTCGACCTCGTCGGCCGGCCGGAACTGGCGATGGACCTGAAGACCGCCGTCGACATCCTCTTCCACGGCATGATCCACGGCTCCTTCACCGGCAGGAAGCTCTCGGACTACTTCGCCGGCCGCAAGCAGGAATGGGAAAACGCCCGCCGGATCATCAACGGCGAGGACAAGAAGATGCTCGTGGCGAGCTACGCCAAGGAATACTACGCCGCGATCAGCTACACGACCGGCTGAGGCGGGGGCCGGGGGTGGCGCCCGGGGACGAGCAGGGGCGGCTTTGTGCGGGAGTGCGCGGGACGGGCTGCACGCACCGGAGCGCGCGCACCGGAACACGCAGGGCGGAATGCGCAGAGCGGGATGCGCAGGGACGCGATGCGCGGGACGGGGTGCACGGGACACGATGCGCGGGACGGGTTCAACGGGATAGACCGTACGGGACAGAGCTTGCAGAGGAACGGCGGCGGTGGCCATTCACCCCCGTCATGCCGGACTTGATCCGGCATCCAGGCGCGCAAGTCCTTGCGCGCAAGGGTTTCTCTCGCGCCGCGGACGCGGCGCGGCTGGATCCCGGCTCGGGGGCCGGGATGACGGAGTATGGGGGATGCCTCGGGTCGAGGGCCGGCTTCGCGCGGGAGCGCGCAGGACGAAACGCACAGGTCGGAGCGCGCGGACCGGAACACGCAGGGCGGAAATGCGCAGAGCGGGATGCGCAGGGCGGGAGTGCGCGGGACGCGATGCGCGGGACACGATGCACGGGACGCGATGCACCCGGCAGACCGTACGGGGCAGAGCTTGCAGAGCGACGGCGCGGCGGTGGCCATTCACCCCCGTCATGCCGGACTTGATCCGGCATCCAGGGCGCGCAAGTCCTTGCGCGCAAGAGGAATCTTTCGCGCCGCGGACGCGGCGCGGCTGGATCCCGGCTCGGGGGCCGGGATGACGGAGGTATGGGGGCATGCCTCGCGTCGAGGGTGGCGGCAGGGGGCTGCGGGCCGGAACCAGCAGGGCCGGCTTCGCGCGGGAGTGCGCGGGACGCGATGCACCCGGTAGACCGCACGGGACAGAGCTTGCAGAGCGATGGTGCGGCGGTGGCCATTCACCC
>UBZP01000008.1 GCA_900469965.1 Hyphomicrobiales bacterium
GCCTCGATCGTCGAGTAATCGACGACCGACGGGGCCGAAAGCTGCCGACGGCCTGAAAGTGGGGCAGGTGGCGCGCCAGCGCGATCTGCCCGCGGCGCCGGCATCGTCGCCTCGATCGTCGAGTAATCTCGACGCAGGTGAGCAATCACGCCAAGAGAATTTGGGGCCTCGCAGCAAGCTGCGGGGCCCTTTTTCTTTGTCCTCTCTATTCATGGCGACGGGCGGGCAGGGGAATTCCGCGTCTGTGGGGCGCTACGAGAGCGCGCGCCTTGCGCTATCCCCGTAGAAATTTCGCTTTTCTCTGAAAGGCGCTTGTCATCGCCGGGCAAGTTGAATAATAAGCCGCTGTCCCGCAGCGAATGTCGGCATTTGCAGGCGCAGCGAAGGGGACGAAGGGGTATAGCTCAGTTGGTAGAGCGGCGGTCTCCAAAACCGCAGGTCGGGGGTTCGAGCCCCTCTGCCCCTGCCATTCGCTTCGTCAGCGCAGGCAACATGCAGCGGCGGCGGAAGGCGACAGGGCCGGTCGGTCCAATTTCATGAAAAGCGCTTTTGCCTCTTGTGAAAAGGGGAATCGCGCTTTATGTAGGGTCAAACAGACACGCGGTGCGTGGGGCTGATCATTCGGCTTTACGCGCCGTAATGGCGTGAGCATTCAATGGCATCCAAGACGAACCCGATAGCGTTTCTGCAGCAAGTCCGCTCTGAAGCGTCCAAAGTGACTTGGCCGTCGCGGCGCGAGACGACGATCTCGACCGTGATGGTTTTCGTCATGGTATTCCTCGCTGCGATTTTCTTTTTTGCGGCGGATCAGCTCATGGGATGGCTGATCGGCCTGATCCTGAACGTCGGCGCGTAATCGGGTGGAGATCAGCATGGCTTCGCGTTGGTATATCGTTCACGCCTATTCGAATTTCGAGAAGAAGGTTGCCGAAGACATCGAGAACAAGGCTCGCCAGAAAGGGCTTGAGCACCTGTTCGAGAAGATCCTGGTGCCGACCGAGAAGGTGGTGGAAGTGCGTCGCGGCCGCAAGGTCGATGCCGAGCGCAAGTTCTTCCCCGGCTACGTCCTGGTTCGCGCGAACCTGACGGACGAGGCCTACCACCTGATCAAGAACACCCCGAAGGTGACGGGTTTCTTGGGTTCCGACAACAAGCCGGTACCGATTCCGGACCACGAGGCCGAGCGCATCCTCGGCCAGGTCCAGGACGGGGTCGACCGGCCGAAGCCTTCGATCTCCTTCGAGATCGGCGAGCAGGTGCGGGTCTCGGATGGCCCGTTCGCCTCGTTCAATGGGACGGTTCAGGACGTCGACGAGGAGCGTTCGCGCCTCAAGGTGGAAGTGTCGATCTTCGGTCGCGCCACCCCGGTCGAGCTGGAATACGCCCAGGTCGAGAAAATCTGAGCAATTGCGCCGCCGGGCTTCGATCCTGCGGCGCCTGACGAGGTCCGGCGTCTTGATGGCGCCGGGAGCGGGGTGACCCGCAATCGCGTGGAAGGGCAGGCGTCTCCCAAAGCCGGGCGCCATCGTCCGCACCACGCAACCGCAGCCGCCAGGGTCCTTCCGGGGTCTGGCAAGGATGGCCGGCAAGCCGGCCGCACCAAAGAAAAGGCAGAGAGAAATGGCTAAGAAAGTTGCAGGCCAGCTCAAGCTGCAGGTCAAGGCAGGATCGGCAAACCCGTCCCCGCCGATCGGTCCTGCGCTCGGTCAGCGTGGCATTAACATCATGGAATTCTGCAAGGCGTTCAATGCCGCCACGCAGGAAATGGAAAAGGGTATGCCGATCCCGGTCGTCATCACCTACTACCAGGACAAGTCCTTCACCTTCATCATGAAGCAGCCGCCGGTCAGCTACTTCCTGAAGAAGGAAGCCAAGATCACCTCCGGCTCCAAGCTGCCGGGCAAGACGAAGGCTGGCTCCATCACCAAGGCTCAGGTCAAGACGATCGCCGAAGCCAAGATGAAGGATCTCAACGCAGCCGACATCGACGGCGCAATGGCCATGATCGAGGGCTCCGCCCGCGCCATGGGCCTGGAAGTGGTAGGTTAAGACAATGGCTGGCAAGCGCACCAAGAAGATCAACGAAGGTGTTGATCCCACGAAGCTCTATGCTCTCGACCTCGCCATCGGCATGGTCAAGGAGCGGGCTGTCGCCAAGTTCGACGAGACCGTCGAAGTCGCCATGAACCTCGGCGTCGATCCGCGCCATGCCGACCAGATGGTCCGCGGCGTGGTCAACCTGCCGAACGGCACCGGCCGTGACGTTCGCGTCGCCGTCTTCGCCCGCGGCGCCAAGGCTGACGAAGCCAAGGCTGCCGGCGCGGACATCGTCGGCGCCGAAGACCTGCTCGAGATCGTCCAGGGCGGCAAGATCGATTTCGATCGCTGCATCGCCACCCCGGACATGATGCCGCTCGTCGGCCGTCTCGGTAAGGTTCTCGGCCCGCGCGGCATGATGCCGAACCCGAAGGTCGGTACCGTCACCATGGACGTCACCGCCGCGGTCAAGGCTTCCAAGGGCGGCGCCGTCGAGTTCCGCGTCGAGAAGGCCGGCATCGTCCACGCCGGCATCGGCAAGGCCTCCTTCGACGCCAAGGCTCTCGAAGAGAACATCAAGGCCTTCGCTGACGCCGTCATCAAGGCCAAGCCGGCCGGCGCCAAGGGCAACTACGTCAAGCGCGTCGCGATCTCGTCCACGATGGGCCCGGGCGTCAAGATCGACCCGTCCTCGCTGACGACCGCATGATTTCGGTCCGGCCGCGTGCCGGACCGCAACAAGAATTCCCGGTCATGTCTGGCCGGGAATTTCCGGGGCAACCCGGAACTCCTGTCCGAGATTGCAGGTGGTTATGCCTTAATCACTTTGCCTGCATGAGACGGGTAAGACCTGGATTTCACCCCGCAGCGATGCGCGGAAGAATTCGGTTCGAACCTACCTTGCCTTGTGCCCCGGCCGAATGGCCGAGCGCGGGGGGACAGGATCCTCGAGCGTCGCTCGGGATCTTCGATCAAGACGATCCCTGGCGGCAAAGGCAAACCCGATGGGGACTGCGACAATCGTAGCCCCGTCAACTGGAGATAGGCAGTGGAAAGAGCGGAAAAACGCGAATTCGTCACGGAGCTGAACGAAGTCTTCAAGGCTTCCGGTTCGGTTGTCGTGGCCCGCTATGCCGGTATCACCGTTGCGCAGATGAACGATCTTCGTACGAAGATGCGTGCTGCCGGCGGAACCGTCAAAGTCGCGAAGAACCGCCTGGCCAAGATTGCCCTTCAGGGTACGGAGTCGGAGGGGATGTCTGGTCTCTTCCAGGGTCAGACGCTCATTGCATACAGCAATGACCCGATGATCGCTCCGAAGGTTGCCATGGACTTCGCCAAGACCAACGACAAGCTCGTTGTCCTCGGCGGCGCCATGGGCTCGACCACGCTCGACGCCGAAGCAGTCAAGTCGCTTGCGACCCTGCCTTCGCTCGACGAGCTTCGCGCAAAGCTCCTGGGCCTGCTTGCAGCCCCGGCCACGCGCGTCGCCACGGTCACGGCCGCACCGGCAAGCCAGCTTGCCCGCGTGTTCGCAGCCTACGCCAAGAAGGACGAAGCCGCTTGAGGCGGTTTTTCGCTGTAAATCAAACAACCCAGTTCGAACCGAACAAAAGGAACTATCAAAATGGCTGATCTCGCAAAGATCGTTGAAGACCTCTCTGCTCTCACCGTCCTGGAAGCTGCTGAGCTTTCCAAGATGCTCGAAGAGAAGTGGGGCGTTTCGGCTGCTGCTCCGGTAGCTGTTGCTGCCGCCGGCGGCGCTGCTGGCGGTGCTGCTGCCGCTGCTGAAGAAGAAAAGACCGAGTTCGACGTCATCCTCGCTGATGCCGGCGCGAACAAGATCAACGTCATCAAGGAAGTCCGCGCCATCACCGGCCTCGGCCTCAAGGAAGCCAAGGACCTCGTCGAAGGCGCTCCGAAGGCTGTCAAGGAAGGCGTTTCCAAGGCTGAAGCCGCTGACCTCAAGAAGAAGCTTGAGGAAGCCGGCGCCAAGGTCGACGTCAAGTAATATCGGAATGCGCCGGGGGAGGGATCTCCCTCTCCCGGTCATTTCCTCCGGAACTGATTACCCAAGAGCCGCAAAAACGGCTCTTGGGTAATGGGTTCTCAAGAGGATGGTCCCGAACCGAACCGCTTTCAGGCAATCCGGCCGGCGGCTTTAGTGACGGGACGAGATTGAGACTACCCATGTTCGACGGGATCGACTGGCCAGCGAACCCCGTCCGTTGCAGGCCCGGATGCACAAATTTGAAGGAGCGACGATGGCTCAGACCCTTTCGTTTAACGGTCGCAGGCGCGTACGCAAGTTTTTTGGAAAAATTCCCGAAGTCGCAGAGATGCCCAACCTCATCGAGGTTCAGAAGGCGTCCTATGACCAGTTTCTGATGGTCGACGAGCCCCAGGGCGGCCGCCCGGACGAGGGGCTTCAGGCCGTATTCAAGTCGGTTTTCCCGATCACCGATTTCTCCGGCGCCTCCATGCTGGAATTCGTCTCCTATGAGTTCGAGCAGCCGAAGTTCGACGTCGAGGAGTGCCGCCAGCGCGACCTGACCTATGCGGCGCCGCTCAAGGTGACGCTGCGGCTGATCGTGTTCGATATCGACGAGGATACCGGCGCGAAGTCGATCAAGGACATCAAGGAGCAGAACGTCTACATGGGCGACATGCCGCTCATGACCGACAACGGCACCTTCATCGTCAACGGCACCGAGCGCGTCATCGTCTCGCAGATGCACCGTTCGCCGGGCGTATTCTTCGATCACGACAAGGGCAAGAGCCACTCTTCCGGCAAGCTGCTCTTCGCCGCCCGCGTCATTCCTTATCGCGGCTCCTGGCTCGACATCGAGTTCGACGCCAAGGACATCGTGCACGCCCGCATCGACCGCCGCCGCAAGATCCCGGTGACGTCGCTCCTGATGGCGCTCGGCATGGACGGCGAGGAGATCCTCGAGACCTTCTACACGAAGTCGCTCTACCAGCGCGACGGCGAAGGCTGGCGCGTGCCCTTCCACCCCGAGGCGCTGAAGGGCCAGAAGGCCGTCTCCGACATGATCGACGCCGACAGCGGCGAGGTCGTGGTCGAGGCCGGCAAGAAGCTGACCCCGCGCGTCCTCAAGCAGTTGACCGAGAAGGGCCTGAAGGCGCTGAAGGCGACCGACGACGATCTCTACGGCAACTACCTGGCCGAGGACATCGTGAACTTCTCGACCGGCGAGATCTACCTCGAAGCCGGTGACGAGATCGACGAGAAGACCCTGCCGCTGATCCTGTCCGCAGGTTTCGACGAGATCCCGGTCCTCGACATCGACCACATCAATGTCGGCGCCTACATCCGCAACACGCTGGCAGCGGACAAGAACGAGAACCGCCAGGACGCGCTGTTCGACATCTACCGCGTCATGCGCCCCGGCGAGCCGCCGACGATGGAATCGGCCGAGGCCATGTTCGTCTCGCTGTTCTTCGACGCCGAGCGCTACGACCTCTCCGCCGTCGGCCGCGTCAAGATGAACATGCGTCTCGACCTCGACTGCCCGGACACCGTGCGCGTGCTGCGCAAGGACGACATCCTGGCCGTCGTCAAGATGCTGGTCGAACTGCGTGACGGCAAGGGCGAGATCGACGACATCGACAACCTCGGCAACCGTCGCGTCCGCTCGGTCGGCGAGCTGATGGAAAACCAGTATCGTCTCGGCCTGCTGCGCATGGAGCGCGCGATCAAGGAGCGCATGTCGTCGATCGAGATCGACACCGTCATGCCGCAGGACCTGATCAACGCCAAGCCGGCTGCTGCTGCCGTTCGTGAATTCTTCGGCTCCTCGCAGCTGTCGCAGTTCATGGACCAGGTGAACCCGCTTTCGGAAATCACCCACAAGCGTCGTCTTTCGGCTCTTGGACCGGGGGGTCTGACCCGCGAGCGCGCAGGCTTCGAAGTCCGCGACGTTCATCCGACCCACTACGGCCGCATCTGCCCGATCGAGACGCCGGAAGGCCCGAACATCGGTCTGATCAACTCGCTCGCCACCTTCGCCCGCGTCAACAAGTACGGCTTCATCGAAAGCCCGTACCGCAAGATCGTGGACGGCAAGGTGACGACCGACGTCGTCTACCTGTCGGCGATGGAAGAGGCGAAGTACCACGTGGCCCAGGCCAACTCGGTGCTGAACGCCGAGGGCGAGTTCGAGGAAGAGTTCGTCGTCTGCCGTCACTCCGGCGAAGTCATGCTCGCCCCGCGCGACCAGATCGACCTGATGGACGTTTCGCCCAAGCAGCTCGTCTCCGTCGCGGCCGCGCTCATCCCGTTCCTCGAGAACGACGACGCCAACCGCGCGCTGATGGGCTCGAACATGCAGCGTCAGGCCGTTCCGCTCCTGCGGGCGGAGGCGCCGTTCGTCGGCACCGGTATGGAGCCGGTGGTCGCACGTGACTCCGGTGCTGCGATCGCGGCCCGCCGCGGCGGCGTCGTCGACCAGGTCGACGCGACCCGTATCGTTATCCGCGCCACCGAAGACCTCGATCCGGGCAAGTCCGGCGTCGACATCTACCGGCTGCAGAAGTTCCAGCGCTCCAACCAGAACACCTGCGTCAACCAGCGTCCGCTGGTCACCGTCGGCGACGTTCTGAACAAGGGCGACATCATCGCCGACGGCCCGTCCACGGACCTCGGCGACCTGGCGCTCGGCCGCAACGCGCTCGTCGCGTTCATGCCCTGGAACGGCTACAACTACGAGGACTCGATCCTGCTCTCCGAGCGGATCGTGCGCGACGACGTGTTCACCTCCATCCACATCGAGGAATTCGAAGTGATGGCGCGTGACACCAAGCTCGGTCCGGAGGAAATCACGCGCGACATTCCGAACGTTTCGGAAGAAGCGCTGAAGAACCTGGACGAAGCCGGCATCGTCTATATCGGCGCCGAGGTTCAGCCGGGCGACATCCTCGTCGGCAAGATCACGCCGAAGGGCGAAAGCCCGATGACGCCGGAGGAAAAGCTCCTGCGCGCCATCTTCGGCGAGAAGGCCTCCGACGTGCGCGACACCTCGATGCGCATGCCCCCGGGCACCTTCGGCACCGTCGTCGAAGTTCGCGTCTTCAACCGCCACGGCGTGGAGAAGGACGAGCGTGCGATGGCGATCGAGCGCGAGGAGATCGAGCGCCTGGCCAAGGACCGCGACGACGAGCAGGCGATCCTCGACCGCAACGTCTACGGCCGCCTGATCGACATGCTGCGCGGCCATGTGGCCGTGGCCGGTCCGAAGGGCTTCAAGAAGGGCACCGAGCTCTCCAACGCCGTCGTCTCGGAATATCCCCGCTCGCAGTGGTGGATGTTCGCCGTCGAGGACGAGAAGGCACAGGGCGAGATCGAGGCGCTTCGCGGGCAGTACGACGAATCCAAGTCGCGCCTCGAACAGCGCTTCATGGACAAGGTCGAGAAGGTCCAGCGCGGCGACGAGATGCCTCCGGGCGTCATGAAGATGGTCAAGGTCTTCGTCGCCGTGAAGCGCAAGATCCAGCCGGGCGACAAGATGGCCGGCCGTCACGGCAACAAGGGCGTCGTCTCGCGCATCGTTCCGGTCGAGGACATGCCGTTCCTCGAGGACGGCACGCATGTCGACATCGTGCTGAACCCGCTGGGCGTGCCCTCGCGCATGAACGTCGGCCAGATTCTGGAGACGCACCTGGGCTGGGCCTGCGCCGGCATGGGCAGGCAGATCGGCGAGATGCTGGACGCCTACAAGGCGGGCGGCGACATCAAGCCGCTGCGCGACACGATCGACGGCGTCATCGGTTCCGGCCCGAAGGGCGAGCCGATCAAGCAGTACGACGACGAGTCCATCGTGCGCCTCGCCGAGCAGACCCGCCGCGGCGTGTCGATCGCGACCCCTGTCTTCGACGGCGCCGTCGAGAAGGACGTCAACGAGATGCTCGAACAGGCCGGCCTCAAGGTCACCGGCCAGTCGACGCTCTTCGACGGCCGTACCGGCGACCAGTTCGACCGTCAGGTGACCGTCGGCTACATCTACATGCTGAAGCTGAACCACCTCGTGGACGACAAGATCCACGCCCGTTCGATCGGCCCGTACTCGCTCGTCACCCAGCAGCCGCTGGGCGGCAAGGCGCAGTTCGGCGGTCAGCGCTTCGGGGAAATGGAGGTCTGGGCTCTGGAAGCCTACGGCGCCGCCTACACCCTGCAGGAGATGCTGACGGTGAAGTCGGACGACGTGGCTGGCCGCACCAAGGTCTACGAGGCGATCGTCCGTGGCGACGACACCTTCGAAGCGGGCATTCCGGAGAGCTTCAACGTTCTCGTCAAGGAAATGCGCTCGCTGGGTCTGTCGGTCGAGCTGGAGAATTCGAAGGTCGACGCGACCATCGAAGCACAGCTTCCCGACGCCGCCGAGTAAGGTCTCAAAGGTGCGCGCTCATGCGGCGCGCACCGTTTCCTCTCCGCTTCAGGATGGGCGGGGAGGTGCTTCGTCGTCCCGTTGCGGGGCGGCATTTTCCGTTTCAAGCGGCAGTTGCGGCACCCGGGTATCGCCGCATTGGCCCGCTAAGCTGAGGGCTTAGGCCCACAAAGGAGACAGGCATGAACCAAGAGGTCATGAATCTTTTCAATCCGCAGGTGCCTGCACAGACCTTCGATTCCATCCGGATCTCGATTGCGTCGCCGGAGAAGATTCTTTCCTGGTCTTATGGCGAGATCAAGAAGCCGGAGACGATCAACTACCGTACGTTCAAGCCGGAACGCGACGGTCTCTTCTGCGCGCGCATCTTCGGGCCGATCAAGGACTATGAGTGCCTGTGCGGCAAGTACAAGCGCATGAAGTACAAGGGCATCATCTGCGAAAAGTGCGGCGTCGAAGTCACGCTGTCGCGCGTTCGCCGCGAGCGCATGGGCCATATCGAGCTCGCTGCCCCCGTTGCCCACATCTGGTTCCTGAAGTCGCTGCCCTCGCGCATCTCGACCCTGCTCGACATGACGCTCAAGGATGTCGAGCGCGTTCTCTATTTCGAGAACTACATCGTCACCGAGCCGGGCCTGACCGCGCTGAAGGAAAACCAGCTCCTCTCCGAAGAGGAGTACATGATCGCGGTCGATGAATATGGCGAGGACCAGTTCACCGCCATGATCGGCGCCGAGGCCATCTACGAGATGCTGGCCTCGATGAACCTCGAGAAGATCGCGGGCGACCTGCGTTCCGAGCTTGCCGACACCACGTCGGACCTCAAGCAGAAGAAGCTGATGAAGCGCCTGAAGATCGTCGAGAACTTCATGGAATCCGGCAACCGCCCGGAATGGATGATCATGAAGGTCGTTCCGGTGATCCCGCCGGACCTGCGTCCGCTCGTCCCGCTGGACGGCGGCCGCTTCGCGACGTCGGACCTGAACGATCTCTACCGCCGCGTCATCAACCGTAACAACCGTCTGAAGCGCCTGATCGAACTGCGCGCTCCGGGCATCATCATCCGCAACGAAAAGCGCATGCTGCAGGAATCTGTCGATGCGCTGTTCGACAACGGCCGTCGCGGCCGCGTCATCACCGGCGCCAACAAGCGTCCGCTGAAGTCGCTGTCCGACATGCTCAAGGGCAAGCAGGGCCGCTTCCGCCAGAACCTGCTCGGCAAGCGCGTCGACTATTCCGGCCGTTCGGTCATCGTGACGGGTCCGGAACTGAAGCTGCACCAGTGCGGCCTGCCGAAGAAGATGGCGCTCGAGCTGTTCAAGCCGTTCATCTACGCCCGTCTCGACGCCAAGGGCTTCTCGTCCACCGTCAAGCAGGCCAAGAAGCTGGTCGAGAAGGAAAAGCCGGAAGTCTGGGATATCCTCGACGAGGTCATCCGCGAGCATCCGGTTCTCCTGAACCGCGCGCCGACGCTGCACCGCCTGGGCATCCAGGCCTTCGAACCGATCCTGGTCGAAGGCAAGGCGATCCAGCTGCACCCGCTCGTCTGCACGGCCTTCAACGCCGACTTCGACGGCGACCAGATGGCCGTTCACGTGCCGCTGTCGCTCGAGGCCCAGCTCGAAGCCCGCGTGCTGATGATGTCGACGAACAACATCCTGCATCCGGCCAACGGTGCACCGATCATCGTTCCCTCGCAGGACATGGTTCTCGGCCTCTACTACCTGTCGATCATGAACCAGAACGAGCCGGGCGAAGGCATGGCCTTCTCCGATCTCGGCGAGCTGCAGCACGCGCTTGAGACCAAGGCCGTCACCCTGCACGCCAAGATCAAGGGCCGCTTCAAGACGGTCGACGCCGAAGGCAAGCCGGTCTCGAAGATCTACGAGACGACCCCCGGTCGCCTCCTGATCGGCGAACTGCTGCCGAAGAACGCCAACGTGCCCTTCGACATCTGCAACCAGGAAATGACCAAGAAGAACATCTCCAAGATGATCGACACGGTCTACCGTCATTGCGGCCAGAAGGACACGGTCATCTTCTGCGACCGCATCATGCAGCTCGGCTTCGCCCATGCCTGCCGCGCCGGCATCTCGTTCGGCAAGGACGACATGGTGATCCCGGACACCAAGGCGAAGATCGTCGGCGACACCGAAGCGCTGGTGAAGGAATACGAGCAGCAGTACAACGACGGCCTGATCACCCAGGGCGAGAAGTACAACAAGGTCGTCGACGCCTGGGGCAAGGCCACCGAAAAGGTCGCGGAAGAAATGATGGCCCGCATCAAGGCCGTCGAGTTCGACCCGGCGACCGGTCGCCAGAAGCCGATGAACTCGATCTACATGATGTCGCACTCCGGCGCCCGCGGTTCTCCGAACCAGATGCGCCAGCTGGGCGGCATGCGCGGCCTCATGGCCAAGCCATCGGGCGAGATCATCGAGACGCCGATCATCTCGAACTTCAAGGAAGGCCTGACCGTGAACGAGTACTTCAACTCGACGCACGGTGCCCGTAAGGGTCTGGCAGACACCGCCCTGAAGACCGCGAACTCGGGCTACCTGACCCGTCGTCTCGTCGACGTGGCGCAGGACTGCATCGTCACGCACGTCGATTGCGGCACCGACAAGGGCCTGACCATGACGGCGATCGTCGATGCCGGCCAGGTCGTCGCCTCGCTCGGCCAGCGCATTCTCGGCCGCACGGCGCTCGATGACATCCTCCACCCGGTTACGGGCGAGCTGATCATCAACGCCGGCAAGATGATCGAGGAGGCGCATGTCGCCGACATCGAGAAGGCGGGCATCCAGTCCGTCCGCATCCGCTCGGCGCTGACCTGCGAGATCCAGACCGGCGTCTGCGGCGTCTGCTACGGCCGCGACCTTGCCCGTGGTACGCCCGTCAACATCGGCGAGGCTGTCGGCGTCATCGCCGCGCAGTCGATCGGCGAGCCGGGCACCCAGCTCACCATGCGCACGTTCCACCTCGGTGGCACGGCGAACGTGGTCGACCAGTCGTTCCTGGAAGCGTCCTACGAAGGCACGATCCAGATCAAGAACCGCAACATGCTGCGCAACTCCGAAGGCAACCTCATTGCCATGGGCCGCAACATGGCGGTCCAGATCCTGGACGAGCGCGGCGTCGAGCGGTCCTCGCAGCGCGTTGCCTATGGCTCGAAGATCTTCGTCGACGACGGCGACAAGGTGAAGCGCGGCCAGCGTCTGGCCGAGTGGGATCCCTACACCCGTCCGATGATGACGGAAGTCGACGGTGTCGTCGAATTCGAGGACATCATCAACGGCATCTCGGTGAAGGAAGAGACCGACGAAGTCACCGGCATCACCAAGCGCCAGATCATCGACTGGCGTTCGACGCCGCGCGGCTCCGACCTGAAGCCGGCGATCGTCATCAAGGACAAGAGCGGCGCCGTCGCCAAGCTGTCCCGCGGTGGCGAAGCCCGCTTCCTGCTCTCGGTCGATGCGATCCTGTCGGTCGAGCCGGGCCAGAAGGTCAGCCAGGGCGACGTGCTCGCCCGTTCGCCGCTCGAAAGCGCCAAGACCAAGGACATCACCGGCGGTCTGCCGCGTGTTGCCGAACTGTTCGAGGCTCGCCGCCCGAAGGATCACGCCATCATCGCAGAGATCGATGGTACGGTCCGCTTCGGCCGCGACTACAAGAACAAGCGCCGCATCACGATCGAGCCGGCCGAAGACGGTGTCGAGCCGGTCGAGTACCTGATCCCGAAGGGCAAGCCCTTCCATCTCCAGGACGGCGACTACATCGAGAAGGGCGACTACATCCTCGACGGCAACCCGGCCCCGCACGACATCCTGGCGATCAAGGGCGTGGAAGCACTCGCTTCCTACCTCGTGAACGAAATCCAGGAAGTCTACCGTCTGCAGGGCGTTGTCATCAACGACAAGCACATCGAGGTGATCGTTCGCCAGATGCTGCAGAAGGTCGAGATCACCGAGGCTGGCGACTCGACCTACATCGTCGGTGACAATGTCGACCGGATCGAGCTGGAGGACGTCAACGACCGCCTGATCGAGGAAGGCAAGAAGCCGGCCTATGGCGAGCCGGTCCTGCTCGGCATCACCAAGGCGTCGCTGCAGACGCCGTCCTTCATCTCCGCCGCCTCCTTCCAGGAGACGACGAAGGTGCTGACGGAAGCTGCGATCGCCGGCAAGACCGACGGCCTGCAGGGTCTGAAGGAAAACGTCATCGTCGGCCGTCTCATCCCGGCCGGTACGGGCGGAACCATGACGCAGATCCGCCGCATCGCCACCGCGCGCGACGAGATGATCCTCGACGAGCGCCGCAAGTCGACGGGCGCCGGCGTGGCCACGCCGATGCTGGCCGACCTTGCCGAAAGCGAGAACGTGCCGGCTGGCGAATAAGCCGGCGGCCGAGCCGGGGCGAACTGCCGCACCCGGCGCAATTGACCAACGCAAGGCGCCCGGAGCAATCCGGGCGCCTTTTGCATTTTGCCAGACTCCGCCTTGATCGCGCGCAAGGGAATTGATCTTCGAACAGTTCTAAATTGCCCTGCAACGCGAGGTGGTGCCGCAAGTAGCGGACCTCACCTCGAAATTTCAAGCCTGCGCGCGTCGGCCTCCCACCGGCGCGCCCCGGCGAAAGGAGGCAGTTTATGAGAAAGCTATTGTTGAGTTGTTCTGTTGCCCTGTGCGTCCTGTCGGCGGGGAGCGCCGTCGCATCCGACCCGGTGCCTGCCGACCTGCGGCAGACGGCGCTGGAGATCTTCCGGCCGCTGCCCTCGACCGTCCCGGCGGTGCGGGACAACCGCATCACGCCGGAGAAGATCGCCCTCGGCAAGGCGTTGTTCTTCGATCCGCGCATGTCGGCGTCGGGCGTCTTTTCCTGCAATTCCTGCCACAATCTCGGCACCGGCGGCGACGACAACCTCGAGACCTCGATCGGCCATGGCTGGCAGAAGGGGCCGCGCAACGCGCCGACGGTGCTGAACTCGGTCTTCAACGTCGCCCAGTTCTGGGACGGTCGCGCCGAGGACCTGAAGGCGCAGGCCAAGGGGCCGGTGCAGGCCGGCGTCGAGATGGCGAACACGCCGCTGCAGGTGATCGCGACGCTGAACTCGATGCCGGACTATGTCGCCTGGTTCAAGGCGGCCTTCCCCGGCGAGGCCGATCCCGTCACCTTCGACAACTTCGCCAAGGCGATCGAGGCCTTTGAGGCGACGCTGGTCACGCCGGCCCCCTTCGACGCCTATCTGAACGGCGACGATCAGGCCATGAGCGATGAGGCGAGGAAGGGCCTGGCGCTCTTCATCGACAAGGGATGCGCCTCCTGCCACACCGGCATCAACGTCGGCGGGGAGGGGTACTACCCCTTCGGGCTGGTGGAACGCCCAGGCGCCGACGTGCTGCCGGAAGGCGACAGGGGCCGCTTTGCCGTGACCAACACGGTGGACGACACCTACGTCTTCCGCGCCGCGCCGCTGCGCAACGTCGCGCAGACTGCACCCTACTTCCATTCCGGCAAGGTCTGGGATCTGAAGGAAGCCGTGACCCTGATGGGGGAAACGCAGTTGGGCGAGGAATTGACGAGCGAGGACGCCGACCTGATCGTCGCCTTCCTGCACGCGCTGACGGGAACCGTGCCGGACGTCGTCTATCCCATCCTGCCGGCGGAGACACGGTCGACCCCGCAACCGACCGCCGAAATCCGCAACTGACGCGGCCCGCCGCCGCCGAGATGAGGCCGCTCGGTCGCCGGGCGGCTTTGTCGCAGTTCGAAGCGTGGCTCCCGGTCAGGCAAACCGGATGATGGCGACTTCGCCCTCGAGCGCGCCCTGGTAGGCCGAGGCGTGCGGCTCGTCGATCGGCGCATCGGTCAGCGTGCCGATCTGGTCGAGGTCGGCCTCCAGGAAGCCTTCCTCCGCAAGTGCGTTCAGGGCCTCGCGCACGGCGCTGTCGTCGTCGGGCGCGCGCAGCATGACATGGATGTCGATGCCCTCGTCGTCGCCGTCGCGCTCATAGGCCTTGCCGATGATGATGAAGACCATGGCGTCTTCGTTGTTGTTGTCGTTGTCGGGGGAGATAGGCATGGCGCTTCCTTCAGGTTCGGGATGATAAAGTCCTTACGCCGATCATGCCGAAATGGAAAGCGCGCGGGGCCGGCGCCGGGGACGGGCAGGGGGCGCCACGTGGGCCGGCAGGGGGCGGTAGGCTGCCTGCAACGGCATTGATTCTTCGTTTGCGATTCCTTAAGATTCGTTGGGCAAGTGCATCGCCCGACGCCGGCTGCCGAGGCTTCGGCCTTGCCGCGCCGCAAGCGGGCGAACGCCTCGAAACTCAGGGCGCGCATAGAGGGCGGAGCAAGAATATTTCGCCGGTCCCCTTGACGTACAGGGCGTAAGCCAGTAGAGCCACGCCCATCGGAGCCTATGTGAGGCTGGCTGGTTCAGTACGACTCGTTCTGAAGTTCGCCTCAAACAGGGCTCCAACGCACGTTGAAGACATGAATGCTGCACGCATGACGCGGTTCTGTCGCGTCCTCTGCCTTCGAGGGCCATTCGCAAGAAGCGGATCGGTCCTGTTTTGCGCATGAAAAGAAGCGTGTGGCAGCCGCCGGTAACGGCAAGATCCGCCCGCAAGGGTAAACGAGACAAGATCAAGGGATGGTTGAATGCCTACCGTAAACCAGCTGATCCGTAAGCCGCGTCAGGCACAGGTAAAGCGCAATAAGGTTCCCGCTCTCCAGGAGAACCCGCAGAAGCGCGGCGTATGCACCCGCGTCTACACGACGACGCCGAAGAAGCCGAACTCGGCTCTGCGTAAGGTCGCCAAGATCCGCCTGACCAACGGCTTCGAAGTCATTGGTTATATCCCGGGCGAAGGTCACAACCTTCAGGAGCACTCCGTGGTCATGATCCGCGGCGGCCGCGTGAAGGACCTTCCGGGTGTGCGCTATCACATCATCCGCGGCGTTCTCGATACCCAGGGTGTCAAGAACCGCAAGCAGCGCCGCTCCAAGTACGGCGCGAAGCGTCCGAAGTAACCAGTCACCGGCGCCATTTCGCTGGAACCCAATTTAGTTGAGAGACGAAAAGTATGTCCCGACGTCATAAAGCAGACAAGCGCGAGATCAACCCGGATCCGAAGTTCGGCGATCTCGTTGTAACGAAGTTCATGAACGCCATCATGCTCGACGGCAAGAAGTCCGTCGCCGAAACGATCGTTTACGGCGCATTCGACAGCGTTCAGGGCAAGTCCAAGCAGGACCCGCTCGGCGTGTTCCACCAGGCGCTCGACAACGTCGCGCCGCACGTCGAAGTTCGTTCGCGCCGCGTCGGTGGTGCTACCTACCAGGTCCCGGTCGATGTTCGTCCGGAGCGCCGTCAGGCTCTCGCAATCCGTTGGGTCATCGCAGCGGCACGCAAGCGGAACGAAACCACCATGATCGAGCGCCTCTCGGGCGAACTCATGGATGCGGCAAACAACCGCGGCAGCGCAGTCAAGAAGCGCGAAGACACGCACAAGATGGCGGACGCCAACCGTGCATTCTCGCACTACCGCTGGTAATCTCGAAAAGGCAGTCCATTATGGCACGCGAATACAAGATCGAAGACTACCGTAACTTCGGTATCATGGCGCACATCGACGCCGGCAAGACGACGACGACCGAGCGTATCCTCTACTACACCGGCAAGTCCCACAAGATCGGCGAAGTCCACGACGGCGCCGCCACGATGGACTGGATGGAGCAGGAGCAGGAGCGCGGCATCACGATCACGTCTGCCGCCACCACGACCTTCTGGAAGGGCCGTGACGGCAAGATGCGTCGCTTCAACATCATCGACACCCCCGGTCACGTCGACTTCACCATCGAAGTCGAGCGTTCGCTGCGCGTTCTCGACGGCGCGATCGCGCTGCTCGACGCCAACGCCGGCGTCGAGCCGCAGACGGAAACCGTCTGGCGCCAGGCCGAGAAGTATCATGTTCCGCGCATGATCTTCTGCAACAAGATGGACAAGACTGGTGCGGACTTCTACCGCTCGGTCGAGATGATCAAGACCCGCCTCGGCGCCACCGCCGTCGTCATGCAGCTGCCGATCGGCGCTGAAAGCGACTTCAAGGGCGTCGTCGACCTGATCGAGATGAACGCCCTCGTCTGGCGCGACGAATCGCTCGGCGCCCAGTGGGACGTTGTCGAGATTCCGGAAGACATGAAGGCCAAGGCGGAAGAATACCGCGAAAAGCTGATCGAAACGGTCGTCGAGATCGACGAGGCCGCGATGGAAGCCTATCTCGAAGGCAACTATCCGGACAACGACAAGATCCGCGAACTCGTTCGCCGCGGCACCATCGACGTGAAGTTCCACCCGATGTTCTGCGGTACCGCCTTCAAGAACAAGGGCGTTCAGCCGCTGCTCGACGCCGTCGTCGACTACCTGCCGTCGCCCGTCGACATCCCGGCGATCAAGGGCATCGACGTCAAGACGGAAGCTGAGATCGAGCGTCATGCCGACGACAGCGAGCCGCTGTCGATGCTGGCCTTCAAGATCATGAACGACCCCTTCGTCGGTTCGCTGACCTTCGCCCGCATCTACTCCGGCAAGCTCGAGAAGGGCACGTCGGTCATGAACACGGTCAAGGACAAGCGCGAGCGCGTCGGCCGCATGCTGCAGATGCACTCGAACTCGCGCGAAGACATCGAAGAAGCCTATGCAGGCGACATCGTTGCTCTCGCCGGCCTGAAGGAAACCACCACGGGTGACACGCTCTGCGACCCGCTGAAGCCGGTCATCCTCGAGCGCATGGAATTCCCCGAGCCGGTCATCCAGATCGCGATCGAGCCGAAGTCCAAGGGCGACCAGGAAAAGATGGGCCTCGCGCTCAACCGCCTGGCGGCCGAAGACCCGTCCTTCCGCGTCAAGACCGACGAGGAATCCGGCCAGACCATCATTGCCGGCATGGGCGAACTTCACCTCGACATCATCGTCGACCGCATGCGTCGCGAGTTCAAGGTCGAAGCCAACGTCGGTGCTCCGCAGGTGGCCTACCGCGAGACGATCACCAAGCTTTGCGAAGAAGACTACACGCACAAGAAGCAGACCGGTGGTACCGGCCAGTTCGCGCGCGTCAAGATCGTCTTCGAACCGAACCCGGAAGGCGAGGACTTCAAGTTCGAGTCCAAGATCGTTGGTGGTGCTGTTCCCAAGGAATACATCCCCGGCGTCCAGAAGGGCATCGAGAGCGTCCTGTCCTCCGGTCCGCTGGCCGGCTTCCCGATGCTGGGCGTCAAGGCGACGCTCATCGACGGTGCGTTCCACGACGTCGACTCGTCGGTCCTCGCCTTCGAAATCGCATCGCGTGCCTGCTTCCGTGAAGCGGCCAAGAAGGCTGGTGCCCAGCTTCTCGAGCCGATGATGAAGGTCGAGGTCGTAACGCCGGAAGACTACGTCGGCGACGTGATCGGCGACCTGAACTCCCGCCGTGGCCAGATCCAGGGCCAGGAATCGCGCGGCGTTGCCGTCGTCATCTCGGCCAACGTGCCGCTGGCGAACATGTTCAAGTACGTCGACAACCTGCGCTCCATGTCGCAGGGCCGCGCGCAGTACTCGATGGTGTTCGACCACTACGCTCCGGTTCCGTCGAACGTGGCGCAGGAAATCCAGGCAAAGTATTCCGGTCAGAAGTGACCGGAATACCTGATCCCGAACGATTTGAGCTATTCCCCGCCTAGGGGACAGAAAATGGAGAGCCGGAAATGGCAAAAGGTAAGTTTGA
>UBZP01000044.1 GCA_900469965.1 Hyphomicrobiales bacterium
GGGCTGGAGCGGGGGCCGGAGCGGGGGCTGCGGTGCTGCACCTGCGGCTGTTCCACCCGCTCGACGACCATCTGGGCTTCGCGCCGCTGGAGGCGGCTTCCGTGGCGCTCGACCTTTCCAACGCGGCCGCGCACTGGAACAAGGCGCTGCTCGACAATTCGGCCAGGCCCTCCGGGGCGCTGGTCTACCAGCCGAAGGACGGCGGCAATCTTTCGCCCGACCAGTACGACCGGCTGAAGGCGGAGCTCGAGGAGGGCTATTCGGGGCCGGCGCGGGCAGGCCGGCCGATGCTGCTGGAGGGCGGGCTCGACTGGAAGGCGATGGGGCTTTCGCCGCGCGAGATGGATTTCGTCGAGGCGAAGAACGGGGCGGCGCGCGACATCGCGCTCGCCTTCGGCGTGCCGCCGATGCTGATCGGCATCCCGGGGGACGCGACCTATGCCAACTACCAGGAGGCCAACCGCGCCTTCTGGCGGCTGACCGTGCTGCCGCTGATCTTCCGCACTGCGTCGGCGCTCTCCGGCTTTCTGTCGGAGGGACGGGCCGTCCCGCTCCGGCTGGCGCCCGACCTCGACCAGGTGGCGGGGCTTGCCGCCGAGCGCGGCGAACTCTGGGCGCGCGTCGGCGCGGCCGCGTTCCTCAGCGACGAGGAGAAGCGGCGGGCGGTGGGGTATTGAGGGGTGGGAGTGAGGGGCGAATAGCGAATAGCGAATAGCGAGTAGCGAGTAGCGAGTAGAGAACAGGCAGTGGGCAGTAGGGAAGAGGCGTTGGGTTGGGGGTGGGGGGAGAGCCTCCGGCGAACGCTGTTGAGCGTCAGGTTCCCATGGCCCCTGCCTCTGCAGTTCACCACTCGCCACTCGCTGTTCGCTGTCGGATAGGCAGTAGGTAGCTGGGAACAGGCGTTGGTGGGGGTGGCGGAGAGAGGTGCGCTGGACCCTGCGGCGAACTGGCTGCGCGTCAGGTTCTCTTGGCCTTCTGTCGCTGCAGCAACCAGCCGCTACCCGCTATTCGCCATTCGCCATTCGCTATTCGCTACTCGCCATCGCACCCCCCACCACCTACTGCCTACGTCCTCGAAGGAGACTTCCCATGGCTGATTTCGGAAACGACGCGTCGCTCTGGGCGGCGCGGTGGGTGGGGGCTGCGGCGGGGGCGGCGGTGTCGCTCGTCTACATGCTGCCGAAGGGGCGGCGCGAGGCGGCCTCGCGCTTCGTCACCGGGCTCACCTGCGGGATGATCTTCGGCGGGCCGGTCGGCGTCTGGCTCGCCACCCGGCTGGAGATCGCAGCCTTCGTCTCCCGCTACGAGACCACGCTCGCCGGCTCCGCCGCCGCCAGCCTGACGGCGTGGTGGGGGCTCGGCGTCCTGATGCGCGCGGCGGAGCGGATGCAGGGCGGGGGAAGGCAGTAGGGAGTGGGCAGTAGGCAGTAGCGAGTTGGGAGCGAATAGCGAGTAGCGAATAGGGAATACGGCGTGGAGGAGCACGGACGGAATTGCGTCCGGGGACTTCAGCGATCGGCCGGCTGGCGTTTGTTGCCGGCCATGGCCCAATGCCTACTCGCCAACCGCTACTCGTTAGTCGCTGTTCGCTACTGCCCACTGCCTCCCCTCCAATCGGAACTGCTTCGCGGACTTCAGCGATCGGCCGGCTGGCGCTTGTTGCACGATGGCCAATGCCTGCTCGCTAGTCGCCACTCGCTACTGCCCACTGCCCACTGCCCACTGCCTACCCCCACTGCCTACCCCCACTGCCCCACAACATCGGAGAACGACCATGACCTCTGACAGGCTGCCTGTCTGGCGGACGAAGAAATATGCGGATCTGACGCTTGCCGGGGTGTCCGGCGACGGGGTGTTTTCGGGCTATGCGAGCCTGTTCGGCGAGGTGGACCTCGGCAAGGACGTGCTGGCGCCCGGGGCTTTCGCCAGGTCGCTGGCAAAACGCGGGGCGGCGGGGGTGCGGATGCTCTACCAGCACGATCCGGCGGAGCCGCTCGGGCGCTGGCGGACGATCCGCGAGGACGAGCGCGGCCTCTACGTCGAGGGCGTGCTCTCGCAAGGCGTCGCCCGGGCCCGCGAGGTGCACCAGCTGATGAAGTCGGGCGCGCTCGACGGGCTCTCCATCGGCTTCCAGACGGTGCGGTCGAAGACCGACCGGCAGACCGGCGTGCGCCGGATCCTCGAGGCCGACCTCTGGGAAATCTCGATCGTGACCTTCCCGATGCTGCCGTCGGCGCGGGTCTCGAACGTGAAGAATGCGCGGTGGTTCCGCGATCACGAGACCGAGCTGGTCCGCACCATGCGGCGGGCGGCGCGGATGCTGAAGCGCTGAGGCGTGCGGCGCGTCCCGAAAAGGGGCGTCCCATACGGCTCTGCCGATTGTCCCCACGCATGCCTCTCCCTGGGCCCGCTTGCGGCCCCAGGGAGACATGCCCAGCCAAGGAAGACGCAATGGACAGGGAAACGACGACCACCGCGCCGGAGATCAAGACGGCGCCGGACACGATGACGGCCGCCTTCGACGACTTCATGGAGGCCTTCGAGGCCTTCAAGGAGACGAACGACCGCAGGCTCGGCGAGATTGAGCAGAAGCTTTCGGCCGACGTGGTCACCCGCGACAAGCTGGAGCGCATCAACAAGGCGATGGACGAGCACAAGCGCACGCTCGACCACCTGGCGCTGAAGAAGGCGCGGCCGGCGCTGTCGCGCGGCGGCGACGGCCCCGAGGCGACCGAGCACAAGCAGGCGTTTTCCGCCTATATCCGCCGCGGCGACGAGGCGAGCCTGCGCGAGCTCGAAGGCAAGGCGATGTCGGTCGGCTCGGCGGCCGACGGCGGCTATCTCGTGCCGGAGGAGACGGATGCCGAGATCGGCCGCAGGCTTTCGATCGCCTCGCCGATCCGGGCGCTCTCGACGGTGCGGCAGGTCTCTTCCGCCGTCTTGAAGAAGCCGTTCTCGACGAGCGGCATGGCGGCGGGATGGGTGGCCGAGACGGCGGCGCGGCCGCAGACCGGAAATGTGCAGCTCGCCGAGCTGACCTTCCCGACCATGGAGCTCTACGCCATGCCGGCGGCGACCGCGGCGCTGCTCGACGACGCGGCGGTCGACGTCGAGAGCTGGATCGCCTCGGAGGTGGACATCGTCTTCTCCGAGCAGGAGGGCACGGCCTTCGTGTCCGGCGACGGCATCAACAAGCCGAAGGGATTCCTGAGCTACACCGCGGTTGCCGACGGCACCTGGAGTTGGGGCAACATCGGCTACATCGCCACCGGCGCCGCCGGCGCCTTCAAGGCGGCGGGCCCGTCCGACACCCTGATCGAGGCGATCTACGCGCTGAAGGCGGGCCACCGCCAGAACGCCGCCTTCGTGATGAACCGCAAGACGCAGGGCGAGATCCGCAAGTTCAAGGACGCCGACGGCAACTATCTCTGGCGGCCGCCGGCCGGACCCGGCCAGCAGGCGCAGCTGATGGGCTTTCCGCTGGTGGAGGCCGAGGACATGCCGGACATCGCCGCCAACAGCCTGTCGATCGCCTTCGGCGATTTCCGCGCCGGCTATCTGGTCGTCGACCGCACCGGCGTGCGGGTGCTGCGCGATCCCTATTCCGCCAAGCCCTACGTGCTGTTCTACACGACCAAGCGCGTCGGCGGCGGGGTGCAGAACTTCGAGGCGATCAAGCTCCTGCGGTTCGCCGCGAGCTGAGGGGCGAATAGCGAACAGCCGATGGCGGGGACGTGGCCCCGCATCCGCCCGCCGGCACCATCTCCCCGCGGGCGGGGAGAAGGACGGAGCGGCGAGGCTGCGCGGCGAAGCGGCAACCATCGGCGGCTGTTCGCGTTTTCATCGATGACTTCGCGCCCGGGGACGGTTGCCGTCCCCGGGCGCGAGGGGCGGATGCGGCCTGCCTCCCGCCGCATCCGCCCGCTCTCTTGACGATGCCCTTGTCCGGACCGGGCCCGCATTGCGCCGGCCGAGCCGATCCACCTTCAGAAACGAGACCTGCCATGACCCTTGTTGAACTGGCGCCGCCCGGCGCCGAGGCGATCACGCTGGCCGAGACCAAGGCGCACCTGCGCCTCGACGGCACCGCCGAGGACGAGCTGCTGGCGGCGCTGATCCGGACCGCCCGCGCGCATCTGGAGCGCGAGACGGGGCTGGCGCTGATCGCCCGCAGCTTCCGCCTCTATCTCGACGCCTGGCCGGAGAGCCGCGTGATTCGGATTGTCAAAGGGCCGGTGCAAACGATTGAGGCCGTTACTGTTTACGACGCAGCCGGCGTGCCGGTCGAACTCGACGTGACGGGGGCCGTTCTGGACGGCGCCGCCCGGCCGGCGCGGCTGTTGCTGCCGGCGCAGCCCGCAGCGCTTCCCGGCCCCGGCCGGGCGCTGAACGGCATCGAGATCGATTTCGTCGCCGGTTTCGGCGAGGCCGGCACCGACGTGCCCGACACGCTGAAGCGGGCGATGCTCGCCCATGTGGCGGCGATGTACGAACTGCGCGGGGTGCTGTCGCCGGCCGAGCAGCCGGGCGCGGTGCCGGCCGGCTACGACCGGCTGGTGGCGCCGTTCCGGATGCGGAGGCTGTGATGGCCCGGCTGCCGTTCGATCCCGGCGCGTTCACCGCGCGCCTGACGCTGGAGCGCGCCGTCGAGACGCCCGACGGGCAGGGCGGCGTCGCCGTCGACCATGTGGCGTTCGACGCCGCCTGGGCGCGGATCGAGCCGGTCTCGGCCGCGCGGCCACAGGCGGCCGGCGCCGAACCGATGACGGTGACGCACCGGATCTGGATGCGCCACCGCGCCGATCTTGAAAGCGGCATGCGGTTCCGGAAGGGCGCGCGCGTCTTCGTGCTTCGCACCTTCCGCGACCCGGACGAGACGCGGCGCTACCTGCTCTGCGACTGCGAGGAGAACGAACGATGAGCGCGGCCTCGGCCCTGCAGAGGGCGATCTTCGAACGGCTGGCCGGCGACGCCGCGCTCTCGGCGCTGGTCGGGCCGGACGGCATCTCCGACCGCCTGGCCGACCGGCAGCGCCTGCCGAAGGTGGTGATCGCGGCGATCGACAGCGGCGACCTGTCGACGGCGACCGAGGCGGGCGAGGAGCATCTCCTGACGCTGCACGCCTGGTCGGGCGCGGGCGGGCATGGGGAGGTGCAGACGATCGCGGCAAGGGTCCGCGCGCTGCTGCACGACACCGACCTGGTGCTGGACGGCTTCCACCTGGTGAGCCTCCTGCACCGGCGGACGAGGATCGCCCGCGACGGCGCGCGGCCGCACCACCGGGCGGAGATGCGGTTCCGGGCGGTGACGGAGTGAGGGCCGGGGTGTGATGCCACGTGCGGCCGTGCGGAGAACGGAAATAACGCGGTGCAATCAGGGCGTTGCGTGAGAAATCCGAATCTCGCTGCGAGGTCGGGTTTCGGTCGTCCACGCCTTCGAGCCGGACGCCAATGGAGGCCGTCAAGCCGGACCGGATCCGGCGCCATCGCGCGCAGAGGATTCTCTCGCGCCGCGGACGCGGCGCTGCTGGATCCCGGGTCGGGCCCGGGATGACGGGGGCGAGGAGGGGCGCGGCGGGAGAAGGGCGAGAAGTGGCGGGAAACGGGCGCGAACCCGCCGGGTAGGATTGCCGACAGGCTGCGGGCGTCTCGAGGTTTAGGGCCGGCGGACGCCAGACCGGACGTCCATGCCTTCGAGTTGGACGCCAACAGAGGCCGTCATGGCGGACCGGATCCGGCGCCATCGCGCGCAGAGGATTCCCTCGCGCCGCGGACGCGGCGCTGCTGGATCCCGGGTCGGGCCCGGGATGACGGAGGCGAGGAGGGGCGCGGCGGGAGAACGGCGATAAGAAGCGGCGGGAAACGGGTGCGAACCCGCCGGGCAGGATTGCCGACAGGCTGCGGGCGTCTCGAGGTTCAGGGCTGACCAGCTCCAGACCGGACGTCCACGCCTCCGAGCCGGTGGCCAACAGAGGCCGATATGCCGGACCGGATCAGGCGCCATCGCGCGCAGAGGATTCCCTCGCGCCGCGGACGCGGCGCTGCTGGATCCCGGGTCGAGCCCGGGATGACGGAGGCGAGGAGGGGTGCGGCGGGAGAAGGGGGAGCGGAGGCGGGAGACAGGCGCGAACCCGCGAGGCGGCGGGATTGCCGACAGGCTGCGGGCGTCTCGAGGTTCAGGGCTGACGGGCGCAGACCGGACGTCCACGCCTTCGAGCCGGCCGCCAATCGAAGCCGACATGGCGGATCGGATCAGGCGTCATCGCGCGCAGAGGATTCCCTCGCGCCGCGGACGCGGCGCTGCTGGATCCCGGGTCGGGCCCGGGATGACGGGGGCGAGGAGCGGGGCACGCCCGGCGAGAACGGGTTGGCCAAGGAACGGCGGGCGCCGGGGGCGCCCATTTTCATTGTCGCGAAAGGAGCGAGCGGATGGTGGCGCAGAAGGGGCGGGACCTGCTGTTGAAGGTCGAGGACGAGGGGAACTACGTGACGGTCGCGGGGCTGCGGACGAAACGGCTCGCCTTCAACGCGCAGGCCGTCGACGTGACGGATGCGCAGTCGGCGGGGCGCTGGCGCGAGTTGCTCGGCGGCGCCGGTGTGCAGCGCGCCTCCGTCTCCGGCGGCGGCATCTTCAAGGACCAGGCGTCGGACGCGCTGGTGCGTGCGGCGTTCTTTGCCGGCAGCATCCTGTCCTTCCAGCTGGTGATCCCGGACTTCGGCACGGTGAGCGGGCCGTTCCAGATCACCGCGCTCGAATATTCCGGCAACCACGACGGCGAGGTGCTGTTCGAGATCGCGCTGGAATCGGCCGGCCTGCTGTCCTTCGGGGCGCTCTGATGCCGGGGCGGGCGACGGCAGGCTGGCAGACAGTGGGACGGGCCAATCGCCGGCGCGGCGAGATCGAGGCGGTGCTCGACGGCGAGCGCCGCATCCTCTGCCTGACGCTGGGGGCGCTGGCGGAACTGGAGACGGCCTTTGCGGCCGACGATCTCGGCGACCTCGCCGCACGCTTCTCGCGCGGTCGCCTCGGCGCGCGCGACATCATCCGCATCCTCGGCGCCGGCCTGCGCGGCGGCGGCAACCTCTTCAGCGACGAGGACGTGGCCGGGATGACGGCGGACGGCGGGCTCGCGGCGGCGGCGCGCGCCGTGGCGGAGCTGCTGGCGGCGACGTTCGGGACCGGTGACGGGGGTGGCGACGGGATTGATGGCGGTGCGGGCGGCGCCGCTGCAAACCCTCGCGAGCCGCAGCCGGCGCGATGAGCCCCGAGCCTGCGCCCTTTCCCTGGAAGGCGGCGCTGCAGGCGGGGCTCTGCCGGCTGCGGCTCGATCCTGCGACCTTCTGGGCGATGACGCCGGTCGAGCTCGCGATCGCTGCGGGCGTGGACGGACACGCCGGCGGCGGCGCGCCCGGGCGACAGGCGCTGGAGGCGCTGATGCTGCGCTTTCCCGATCGCGGTGGCGGCCGTTGCGACGCTGCCGGCAGCCCTGGCGAGGGGGCTGGGTGATCGCCGGGCGCAGGTAGACCCGGGGAGTGGGCGTAAGTGATGGGCGTGGGCAGCGGGCGCAGGTAGTGGACGTGGCCAAGACTGTCGTCGACGGGGATGGCGCTCAGGGATTGCCTGTGCATGGGTGCCGGTGACGCCGGCGACCTTGCCGCCCGAGGCGTGATCGACCGCCGGCTGCAACATGCGGTCGGCTCGAGCGGGCGGAAATGTCCGGCTGCGTGCCTGGCGGCCACCCTCCGTCGGCGTCTCTGCCGTCGGCCTCCATTCCCGGTCTGGTCGCGGACGGCGGCAACCTGGAGGCATCTCCGGGCACTATGCGAGCCGTCTGGATGGGGTCACCGGACAGCGTGCCCGCAAGGCCCAAGTCGGAGGCATGCGGATCGGTGGACGCCGCCGGCGGCCGACGGTTTGCAGGGCCAGGTCAGGCCCTCTGCGGGCCGGCGACAAGCGGCCGGATGGCTGTATCGATGATGTCCCGAGACAACGGAGTTTCACCATGGCGGAAGACGATGACCGGCCGCTGGCCGGGACGATGGCCGGCGCCGAGGCGCTCGGTCCGGTCCTCGACGATCTGGAGGCGCGGGCGCGCTCGTTCGGGGCGGCGCTGACCGGGGCGCTGCGTTCGGCTGCGGTCGACGGGCGCGGGCTGGAGGACGTGCTGAAGGGGCTGGCGCTCAGGATCAGCGACATCGGGCTTTCGGCCGGGCTGAAGCCGCTCGAGGGCCTGCTGTCCTCCGGCATCGCCGGGCTGGCCGCCGGCGTGACGCCGTTCGCCAAGGGCGGCGTGGTGGCGGCGCCGACCTATTTTCCGGCCGCAGGCGGCCTCGGCCTGATGGGCGAGGCCGGGGCGGAGGCGATCCTGCCGCTGCAGCGCGGGCCGGACGGGGCGCTGGGCGTGGCGGCCGCCACCGGCGGCGGCGCGAGCATCGTCTTCAACGTGACGGCGAACGATGCGGCGAGCTTCATGCGCTCCGAGGGACAGATCGCCGCCATGCTGACGCGGGCCGTCGGGCGCGGCCAGCGCGGGCTTTGAGGGAGAGGTCATGAACGGATTTCACGAGGTGCGCTTTCCCTTGCGGATCGCGCTCGGGACCAGCGGCGGGCCGGTGCGGCGCACCGACATCGTCTCGCTTTCCAACGGGCGGGAGCACAGGAACCGGCGCTGGCACGACGCGCGGCGGCGCTATGACGCCGGGTCGGGCGTGCGCTCGATCGACGATCTCTATGCCGTGCTCGCCTTCTTCGAGGCGCGGGCGGGGCAGTTGCACGGCTTCCGCTTCCGCGATCCGCTCGACTTCAGGTCCTGCGCGCCGGGCCAGGCGATCACCGCGGGCGACCAGCGGATCGGCACCGGCGACGGGGTTACAGTGGCCTTCCAGCTCGTCAAGACCTATGCGGACGCCGGCGGCGCCACACAGCGTACGATCGCAAAGCCGGTCGAGGGCAGCGTCACGGTCGCAGTGGCGGGCACGCCGGTTGCGGCCGGCGCCTGGTCGCTCGATGCCCGGACGGGGATCGTGACCTTTTCGGCGGACGCCGTTCCCGGCCCCGGCGACGTCGTCACGGCGGGGTACGAGTTCGACGTGCCGGTGCGCTTCGACACCGACCGGATCGACATCGACCTGGCGCAGTTCAGCGCCGGTCGCATCCCGTCCATCCCGCTGGTGGAGATCGCCCCATGAGACAGGTGCCCGACGATCTGGCCGCCCGGCTGGCCGACGATGCGACGACGCTCTGCCTGTGCTGGCGGGTGACGCTGAGGGACGGGACGGTGCTGGGCTTTACCGAGCACGACCGCGACCTCGCCTTCGCCGGCCTGACCTTTCTGGCGGCCAGCGGCTTTGCGGCGAGCGACGCGGAGAGCGGGGCGGGGCTGGCGGCGGAGGCGAGCGAGATCGCCGGCGGCTTCTCGTCCGCGGCGATCAGCGAGGCGGATCTCGCGGCGGGACGCTACGACGCGGCCAGGGTCGAGGTCCTTCTCGTCGACTGGCGCGACCCGGACCGGCGCATGCTGCTGCGCGCAGGCGAGATCGGCGAGGTCACGCGCGCCGGCGGGGCGTTTCGCGCCGAGCTGCGCCGGCTGACGCATGCGCTGGACCAGACGCGGGGGCGCATCTACGGGCACCGCTGCGACGCGATGCTGGGCGACGGCCGCTGCGGCGTCGATCTGGCTGCCGGCGGCCTGACGGCCGAGGGCGCGGTGACGGCGGTGCTGGACGAGCGAAGGCTGCGGGTCTCCGGTCTCGGGGCATTCGCCGCACGGTTCTTCCGCCATGGCGTGCTGACCTTCCTCGACGGCGGCAATGCCGGGGCGGCGGCCGATCTCGAGGATCACCGCAGAGATGACGGCACGGTGGAGCTGACGCTGTGGCTGCCGATGCCGGTTAAGGTCGCGGCGGGCGACCGGTTCCGGGTGGTCGCCGGCTGCGACAAGAGCTTTGCGACCTGCCGCCAGAAATTCGGCAACCACCGCAATTTCCGTGGCTTCCCGCACATGCCGGGCAGCGACTTCGCCTATGGCTATGCCGATGGCGACACGGTGCACGACGGCAGACCGCTCTATGAATGAGGCGCTCCCGCAGGCGGTGGTCGCCGCCGCGCGCGGCTGGATCGGCACGCCCTACCGCCACCAGGCAAGCCGCAAGGGCGTCGGCTGCGACTGCCTCGGGCTGGTGCGCGGCGTCTGGCGGGAGATCTACGGCCGCGAGCCGGAGCGGCCGGAACCCTACCAGCCGGACTGGGCGGAGCGGGCCGGCGGGGACCGGTTGCTCGCCGCAGCACGCCGGCATTTCGGGGCGGCGCTGACGCAGGACGAGATGGCGCCGGGCGACGTGCTGCTGTTTCGCTGGCAGCCGGGCTGCGCGGCCAAGCATCTCGGCATCCTGAGCGGGCCGGGGCTGTTCATCCATGCCTACGAACAGGCGGCGGTGATCGAATCCGCCCTGGTGCCCTCCTGGCGGCGGCGGATCTGCGCGGTGTTCCGGTTTCCGCAAGGAGAGCGCGAGGAGGCGTGACGGGACCGCGTTGCGGTCCGGTTGGCCGACTTGAATCGGAATGGCAAGGGCCGGAATCAGGCTGGCAGGGAAGGCCTGCAAGCTGTTGCAACGGCAGCGAATTTTCGCGGTGGCGCCGCTGCCCCTCATCCGCCTGNNGCAGGCGGGGAGAAGGGCGATGGCCGGGACGTTTCCGTCCCCTCGCCCCCCTTTGCGGGGAGAGGGGCAGGGAGAATCTGGGGTGAGGGGCCGAGCCGCGGCGGGTGGTTCTGGACATAAAGCTGGAGAGGCTTCATGGCGACAATCCTATTCCAGGCGGCGGGTGCGGCCCTCGGCGGCATCTTCGGGCCGATCGGGGCGATCGCGGGACGTGCGGTCGGTGCGCTGGCGGGCTCCGTGGTCGATCGCGCGCTCGTCGGCGGTGCTGCGACGGTGACCGGCGCCAGGCTGCAGGACGGCCGCATTCCCGGCGCCGACGAAGGGGCGGGGATCGCCCGCGTCTACGGCACGGCGCGCGTCGGCGGCACGCTGATCTGGGCGACGCGGTTCGAGGAGGAGGTGACCTCCGAGCGCGCCGGCGGCAAGGCGACCGGGCCGCGCGTCGAGACCTACAGCTATTTCGGCAACTTCGCCGTCGGCATCTGCGAGGGGCCGATCGCGGGCGTGCGCCGGGTCTGGGCGGACGGCCGCGAACTGGACCTGACGGAGGTGCCGATGCGCCTCTACCGCGGCGAGGCCGACCAGCCGCCCGATCCGCTGATCGAGGCCAAGCAGGGGGCGGGCAACGCGCCCGCCTATCGCGGGCTGGCCTATGCGGTCTTCGAGCGTCTGCCGCTCGACAGCTTCGGCAACCGCATCCCGATCCTGCAGTTCGAGGTGCTGAAGCCGACCGGCACGCTGGAAGGCCGCATCCGGGCGGTCACGATCATCCCCGGCTCCAGCGAGCACGGCTACGATCCGCGGCTGGTGACGGAGCGGCTCGGCGCCGGCGAGGGGCGCAACATCAACCGCAACAACCGCATCGCTGCCACCGACTGGACGGCCTCGCTCGACGAATTGCAGGCGCTTTGCCCCAATCTCGAGCGCGTGGCGCTGGTGGTCGCCTGGTTCGGCACCGACCTTCGCGCCGGCCATTGCCGGATCGTGCCGGGCGTCGAGGTCGCCTCGCGCAGCGACGAGAGCCGGCCGTGGGCCGTGAGCGGCATCGGCCGCGGCGAGGCGCATCGCGTCAGCGAAAGCGGCGGCGGACCTGCCTATGGCGGCACGCCGTCGGACGCAAGCGTGGTGGCGGCGATCGCCGACCTGAAGCGCCGCGGGCTCAAGGTCTATCTCTGTCCCTTCGTCCTGATGGACGTGCCGGCGGGCAACACGCTGCCCGATCCCTATGGCGGGACGAGGCAGGCGGCCTATCCCTGGCGCGGCCGCATCACCTGCCATCCGGCGACCGGCCGGCCGGGCAGCGCCGACCGGACGGCCGAGGCGCGCGCGCAGGTCGAGACCTTCTGCGGCGATGCGGCGGCGGACGATTTTGCGGTGTCCGGGACGACGGTCGTGTCGACGGCCGGCGACGCGGGCTACCGCCGGATGGTGCTGCACTACGCGCAGCTGGCGAAGGCTGCGGGCGGCGTCGACGGCTTCATCATCGGCTCGGAACTGCGGGGGCTGACGCAGCTGCGCGACGCAGCGGGTGCCTTTCCCTTCGTCGAGGCACTGTGCGCACTGGCCGCCGACGTGCGCGGCATCGTCGGGCCACAGACGAAGCTGACCTACGGCGCCGACTGGAGCGAGTATTTCGGCTACCATCCGGCCGACGGCAGCGGCGAGGTGCATTTCAACCTCGACCCGCTCTGGGCGTCCGAAGCGATCGATGCGGTCGGCATCGACAACTACATGCCGCTGTCGGACTGGCGCGACGGCGATGCGCTGGACGGCAACCCGGACGGCTTTCGCCTTGCCGACGACACGGCGGCGATGCGCGCCCAGATTACGGCCGGCGAGGGCTACGACTGGTACTATGCGAGCCCGGCGGACAGGGCGGCCCGGCTGCGCGCGCCGATCACCGACGGCATGGCGGGCCGCGACTGGCTCTATCGCTACAAGGACCTGAAGGGCTGGTGGACGAACCGCCACTACGGGCGCGCGGGCGGGGCGGAGCTGCCGGAGCCGACGGCGTGGCAGCCGCGCTCCAAGCCGATCTGGTTCACCGAGCTCGGCTGCCCGGCGGTCGACAAGGGGGCAAACCAGCCGAACGTCTTCACCGATCCGAAGAGCGCGGAGAACGCGCTGCCCTATTTTTCCGCCGGCGGTCGCGCCGACGCGGTGCAGCGGCGCTTTCTCGACGCCCATTTCGGCTGGTGGCGGGGCGACGGTCCGGAGCCCGGCATGGTCGACCCGGACCACATCTTCGTCTGGACCTGGGATGCGCGTCCCTATCCGGCCTTTCCCGAAAACGACGCGCTCTGGGCGGACGGCCACAACTGGCAGCTCGGCCACTGGCTGAACGGGCGGCTGGGGGCCACGACGGTCGCCGACGCCATCGCGGCGATCCTGTCCGACCACGGCTTCGACGACTTCGACGTCTCGATGGTGGGCGGCGACCTGGTGGGCCTGGTGCAGGCCGAGCCGGGATCGGCGCGCAGCCTGCTGGAGCCGCTGCTGGCGGCGTTCCAGATCGATGCGGTGGAGGACGGCGGAACGCTCGTCTTCCGCTCGCGGCTGCGGGCCGCGCTTCCGGCCGTCGCGATCGACGTCCTGGCCGAGCGGCCGGACGAGACGGCCTTCGAGGAGGTGCGCGGCCACGGCAGCGAATTTTCCGGCGAGGCGGTGCTGGACCATTTCTCCGACACGGCCGCCTACCAGCGGGTGACCGCGCGCTCGCGCCGGACGACGGCGGAGAACGACCGGGTGCTGCGGCTGTCGCTGCCGGCCGTGCTGCATGGCGCGGCGGCGGCGGGCGCGGCGGAGGCGATGCTCCGCGACCATCGCGCCGGCATGCGGCGGCTGACGTTCCGCCTGCCGCCGAACGCTGTTGCTGTGATGCCGGGGGACGTCGTCCGGCTCGTGGACGGTCCGGAAGGACGCTTCGTTGTCAGGCGGGTGATCGAGGGCGCGGTCCGCGAGATCGAGGCGCAGAGCTTTGCCGGCGGCGACGCGAACGCGCCGGTGCCG
>UBZP01000006.1 GCA_900469965.1 Hyphomicrobiales bacterium
CCGCCGTTCTGGGCGTTCGCCTGGGCGGGCGGGCAGGGGCTCGCCCGCTACGTGCTGGACCAGCCCGAGATCGTGCGCGGGCGCAGCGTCCTCGATTTCGCCAGCGGCTCCGGCCTCGTCGCGATCGCGGCGAAGCTAGCGGGTGCCGCGCGCGTGCTGGCGGCCGACATCGACCCCTGGACGGAGACGGCCGTGCGGCTGAATACGGCGCTGAACGGGGTGGAGGTGGAGTTCAGGGGCGAGGATCTGATCGGCTCGGACGAAGGCTGGGACGTGGTGCTGGCCGGCGACGTCTTCTACGACAGCGCCTTCGCAGGAGCACTAATCCCCTGGTTTCGCAGGCTCGCCGAACGCGGCGCGGCGGTGGTCGTGGGGGATCCGGGGCGGTCCTACTGCCCGAAGGACAGGATGGCTCCGCTCGCGACCTACGCGGTGCCGGTGACGCGCGCGCTGGAAGACAGCGAGGTCAAGCGGACGACGGTCTGGCGTTTCCTTCCATGATCCCCGTGGTGGTCCGTTGTCGCAGTGCGGGCTGAGGTGAAAAAGAATCTTAACCATATTTCGTCGCGGGGCTTTACAGCGTTTTGGCGCCCGGTTGTGGCGCGGGCCGCAAGACTCGGCCAGCTTGTGGCCGAGATTCAGCATGTGGTGGGGCAAGGTATTGGAAATTCAACATCTTGTAGGGAACAAAACCTGAATCCGAACGAGTCTTCGTTTCGTCTCCGATTCGTTCGCAAGGTGTTCCAGGCCGCTTCGCCATGCCCGGAAATCCGGGTGAATCGACCGCCAATTCGGGGGGCGCACTTGCCATTGCGCGCGGCGATGGGCATTTGTGTTGCCGGCGCGGGCGAACACCGGCGCTGCACGATCGATACACTCCGAGGCATGCCTTGAATGCTGCAGCGATGATATTGAGCGGCCGCGGGGTCACCGCGGTGCTCGGGCCGACCAATACCGGCAAGACCCATTACGCAATCGAACGCATGGTGGCGCATGAGACGGGCGTGATCGGACTGCCGCTTCGGCTCCTGGCGCGCGAGGTCTATACGCGCCTGGTCGAGAAGGTCGGGCATCACAACGTTGCGCTGATCACCGGCGAGGAGAAGATCACCCCGCACATGGCGCGCTACTCGGTCTGCACCGTGGAGGCGATGCCGCGCGAGACCCGGGCCGCCTTCGTGGCGATCGACGAGGTGCAGCTGGCCGGCGACCTGGAGCGCGGGCACATCTTCACCGACCGGATCCTGCACCTGCGCGGCCGCGACGAGACGCTGCTTCTGGGGGCGGCGACGATGAAGCCGATCCTGGAGCATCTGCTTCCGGGCATCACCGTGGTCGAGCGGCCGCGCCTGTCGCAGCTCTTCTATGCCGGCTCGAAGAAGATCACCCGCCTGCCGCAGCGCACGGCGATCGTCGCGTTCTCGGCCGACGAGGTCTATGCCATCGCCGAACTGATCCGCCGCCAGCGCGGCGGCGCGGCGGTCGTGCTCGGCGCGCTCTCGCCGCGCACGCGCAACGCGCAGGTGGGGCTCTATCAGGAGGGCGACGTCGAGTATCTCGTCGCCACCGACGCGATCGGCATGGGGCTCAACCTCGACGTCGACCACGTCGCCTTCGCCCAGGACCGCAAGTTCGACGGCTACCAGTTCCGCAATCTCAATCCCGGCGAGCTCGGCCAGATCGCCGGCCGTGCCGGCCGGCATATGCGTGACGGCACCTTCGGGGTGACGGGTCGGGTCGACCCGTTCGAGCCGGAGCTCGTGGAACGCATCGAGGCGCACGAATTCGATCCCGTGCGTGTGCTGCAGTGGCGCTCCAAGCGGCTCGACTTCTCCTCCATCGCCAGCCTGAAGGCGAGCCTCGATGCGCCGCCTTCGATTTCCGGGCTGGCACGCGCCCTTCCGGCCGTGGACCAGCAGGCGCTCGAGCACCTGGCGCGCTATCCCGATATCCGGGACATGGCGACGGTGCCGGAGCGCGTCGAGAAGCTGTGGGAGGCCTGCGCCCTGCCGGATTATCGCCGGATCACGCCGGCGCAGCACGCCGACCTGATCTCCACCCTCTATGCCGATCTGGTCCGGCGGGGTACGGTGAACGAGGACTTCCTCGCCGAGCAGGTACGGCGGGCCGATCGCACCGATGGCGAGATCGACACGCTTTCGGCACGAATCGCCCAGATAAGGACCTGGACCTATGTATCGAATCGGCCGGACTGGTTGGCCGATCCGACACACTGGCAGGAAAAGACGCGGGAAATCGAAGACCGATTGTCCGACGCGTTACATGAAAGGTTGACGAAACGCTTTGTTGATCGCAGGACATCTGTGCTCATGAAGCGCCTGAGAGAGAATGCGATGCTGGAAGCCGAAATCAGTGTGAATGGTGATGTCTTTGTCGAGGGGCATCATGTGGGGCAGTTGGCCGGATTCCGGTTCACGCTTGCTTCGGGCACCGAAGGTCCCGATGCGAAGGCGGTGCAGGGTGCGGCCCAGAAGGCGCTTGCGCTCGAGTTCGAGGCGCGCGCCGCCCGGCTTCATGCGGCCGGCAACAGCGATCTCGCCGTCGGCTCCGATGGCACCGTGCGTTGGCTCGGCGAGCCCGTCGCGCGCCTTGCCGCGAGCGAGCACGTCATGCGCCCGCGCGTCATCCTGCTTGCCGACGAGCAGTTGACCGGAAATGCGCGCGACCACGTCGCCGCCCGTATCGAGCGCTTCGTCAATCATCATATCGCGACCGTCCTGAAGCCGCTCGACGACCTGTCGCGTGCCGAGGACCTGCAGGGACTGGCCAAGGGGCTGGCGTTCCAGCTGGTCGAGGCGCTCGGCGTCCTGTTCCGCCGCGATGTCGCAGACGACGTCAAGTCGCTCGACCAGGAGGCCCGCTCGTCGATCCGCAAGCACGGGATCCGCTTCGGCGCCTACCACATCTTCATGCCGGCCTTGCTGAAGCCGGCCCCGGCGGAGCTGATCACGCTGCTCTGGGCGCTCAAGAACGACGGCCTGGACAAGCCCGGCTATGGCGAATTGATCCCGGCGCTGGCGGCAGGGCGGACCTCGATCGTCACCGATCCCGGCTTCGAGCGGATGTTCTACAAGCTCGCGGGCTTCCGGTTCCTGGGCAAGCGCGCCGTGCGCATCGATATCCTCGAGCGCCTGGCGGACCTGATCCGTCCGTTGCTGCAGTGGAAGCCGGGCACGGCACCGCGTCCGGACGGGGCCTATGACGGCCGCCGGTTCACCGCCACGACGTCGATGCTCTCCATTCTCGGCGCCACGCCGGACGACATGGAAGAAATCCTCAAGGGGCTCGGCTACCGCGCCGACAGCGTGAAGGCCGAGGACGCCGCAGCGTTCCTCGCCGCCGAAGATGCCAAGCTGGCCCCGAAGACGGAGGGCGATGCCCCTGTAGCCGAAAGCGCCGATCAGGCCGCTTCCGCCGACGAAGGCGAGGCGGATGGCGACGCCGAAACGGCGGCCGTCGAAACGCCGGCTGCAGCCGAGGCGACGCCGGCTGGCGAAACGGCCGGCGCCGAACCGGAGGCGGCCGCCGCCGAGACGGCTGTGGCCGATGCGCAGGGCGAAGCGACCACGGAAGTGGCTGCATCGGAAGGCGAGGCGCAGGTGGAAGTCCGTCCGGTCCTTCTCTGGCGCCCGGGCGGCCGCAACGACAATGCCCGCCAGGGCCAGCGCGGTCATGCCGAGCGCGGACAGGGTGAGCGTCGCGGCGAGCGGGGCCACAAGCCCGGCGGCCGCAACGACGGCGACAGGCGTGACGGCGACCGGCGCGACGGTCCCCGGCAGGGCGGGCGCCCCGACTTCGCCAAGGGCCGCGACGGAAAGTCGCAGGGCGGCCGACCGGACCGGAACGAGCGCAACGACCGTCCGCAGCGCGACGATCGTGGCGGCAAGCCGGCCAAGTTCGAGGCGCGTCCGCCCCGCAAGGAGAAGCCGATCGATCCGGATTCGCCCTTCGCCAAACTGGCCGCTCTCAAGGAGCAGATGAAGAAGTAGGGACATGAGCGACGGACGGGACCAGCCACAAAGCGAGCGCGAGCCGGGTCAGGGACGCCAGCGCATCGACAAGTGGCTGTTCTTCGCCCGGCTGCGAAAGTCCCGAACACTCGCCGCCAAGTCCGTCGAGCAGGGCGATGTCACGATCAACGGCCAGCCGATCCGGCAACCCTCGTTCAACGTGAAGCCCGGCGACACGGTCGTCCTGTCGCTCGACCGGCACGATCTCGTCGTGAAGGTGCTGCTTCCGGGCGTCCGGCGCGGGCCGTTCGAAGAAGCCCGCACGCTCTACGAGGACCTGACGCCGCCGGCCCCGGCGCGCGACGAGCGCCGGCTTTTCGAGCAGGTCACGCGCGAGCGCGGCACCGGCCGACCGACCAAGAGAGAGCGGCGGGAAACGGATGCCCTTCGGGGCCGTTTCGATCCGCCTGACGAGTAGAAAACTGTCCCTCTCCGCGTTGATTTTGCGCATGGTTTATCCTTGCAAACAGGGATCAAAGCCGCTACGTCGAACCCATGGGCGGGGCGCGAACCGAGCCGTTTGCATGGCGCTTTCCTCCGCCTGCGCCGGTCTGTCCGGGGGAAGTGGCGGTCGACCGTCCCTCGGACTGGAATTTCGCTGGAGTACTTCATGACGTACGTCGTGACCGACAATTGCATTCGCTGCAAATATACGGACTGTGTCGAGGTCTGCCCGGTGGACTGCTTCTACGAGGGCGAGAACTTCCTGGTCATCCATCCCGACGAATGCATCGATTGCGGCGTCTGCGAGCCCGAATGTCCCGCCGAGGCGATCAAGCCGGACACGGAACCGGGGCTGGACAAGTGGTTGAAGATCAACGCCGAATTTGCCCAGGTCTGGCCGAACATCACGGTCAAGAAGGACGCGATGCCGGACGCCAAGGCCTATGACGGCGAAGAGGGCAAGTACGACAAGTACTTCTCGCCCGAACCCGGACAGGGCGACTGACGCCTTCGCGGCCGAGACGCTCGAATTGGGGAAAACCGATCCGGTCTGCCTGAAAGGGGATAGGGCAGGCTTGATGACCCATGCGAAGCAAATTATTGATTTCGGCACTTTTTTGTGGTAGGGTCAATACACTGATCCACGTTGAGGCACTTGGTGTGCCCGAACACCACCACGAAAGCAAACGATCCCAAAGGCGCCGCTCACTTCCATAGGCAACGTCATCGTTGCTGTTTCGTGATGTGCCATCCCATTCGTTTGTGCCTTGTTGGACGGACCAGGAATGGTGCCACCCAGACGGTGTCTCCGTCTTTCCCGGGCCTTCTTGACCCGGCCCCGGCCGTGCTGCCGGGAGCGTTACAGGGAGTATTTGAATAGAATGACGACCCAGCAGAAGAAGTCTTCCACGCGTCACGGTTTCAAGACCGGTGAATCGATCGTCTATCCGGCTCATGGTGTCGGCCAGATCGTCGCCATCGAGGAACAGGAAGTCGCCGGCATGAAGCTCGAGCTTTTTGTCATCGATTTCGAGAAGGACAAAATGCGCCTGAAGGTTCCGGTCGCCAAGGCTGTTTCCATCGGCATGCGCAAGCTTTCCGAGACCGATTTCGTCGATCGCGCGTTGAAGGTTGTTCAGGGCAAGGCTCGCGTCAAGCGCACCATGTGGTCGCGCCGTGCGCAGGAATATGACGCCAAGATCAATTCCGGTGACCTGATTTCGATCGCCGAGGTGGTCCGCGATCTCTATCGCGCCGAGAACCAGCCGGAGCAGTCCTATTCCGAGCGCCAGCTCTACGAGGCCGCGCTCGACCGCATGGCCCGCGAGATCGCCGCCGTGAACAAGATGTCCGAGACCGAGGCCGTGCGCCTCGTCGAGACCAACCTGAACAAGGGTCCGAAGCGCGGCAAGGCCATCGAAGAGGACGACGCCCAGGACGAGGCAGCCTGAAGAGCTATCCGCCTCCCAGGAAAATTCAACCCGGCTGGTCCCCAGCCGGGTTTTTTATTGGAACTTTCATCCGGCCGACACGTTCAGGTCGAATGACAGTCCATGCTGGCGCGTCTGCTTCTTGGCGATGCGCACAAAAGAGGGTTCGAAAGAAGGACACCCGTCCGCGCCGCCGACCATCGCCATGAAGATTGCCCCTCGCTCGCGGGTCTCGAGCAGTATAGCATGTCCTCGTGCGGCCGACCGGGGCTCTGTCTGACCGACCCCGGGCCAGCCGCCGCGAAGATCTCGCAGACGCATGCATTGTCAGGTGAATACCCTGGTCAGGTTGACCGGGGATCCTTTCAATCCCGGCTCAGGGGAGACGCCCATGGCTACCACCGCCGCAGACCGTCGCATGATCAAGATCGCAATGTCCGCTCCCTATCTCGAGCGCGACGAGGAACAGGCGCTCGCTTT
The DNA here is from genome assembly GCA_900469965.1 of Hyphomicrobiales bacterium. GTDB lineage: Bacteria > Pseudomonadota > Alphaproteobacteria > Rhizobiales > Rhizobiaceae > Mycoplana. The sequence goes on from UBZP01000006.1 coordinate 6,386, forward strand.
TGCATGGCGCAAGGATCATGACCAGGAAGCGCGCAACCGCATCGCCATGGCCCATATGCGCCTGGTGATATCGCTGGCCGCCCGTTTCCGCAATTTCGGCCTGCCGTTCAACGACCTGCTGCAGGAAGGCTATATCGGTCTGCTGGAGGCCGCCGCCCGCTTCGAGCCGGAGCGCGAGGTTCGCTTCTCCACCTATGCGACCTGGTGGATCCGCGCCTCCATCCAGGATTACGTCCTGCGCAACTGGTCGATCGTGCGTGGTGGCACGAGTTCGGCGCAGAAGGCGCTTTTCTTCAATCTGCGCCGGCTGCGGGCCCGCATCGCGCGGGGCGACGCCCATCTCACCTCCGAAGCCGTCTATCGCGAGATCGCCACGGCGCTGAAGGTCAGCCCGGCCGACGTGCGCAACATGGATGCGCGGCTTGCAGCCTCCGACGTCTCGCTGCAGGCCCCGGTCTCGGGGAGCGAGGAGAACGGCGCCAGCCATATCGACTTTCTCGCAAGCGACGCCCCGTTGCCGGACGAGGAGGTGACGGAGATGATCGACGGCGAGCGCCGCCGCCAATGGCTGCACCGGGCACTGGAACGGCTGAACGAGCGTGAAATGAAGATCATCCGCGCCCGGCGGCTCGCCGACAGCAGCTCGACGCTGGAGGAACTGGGGGCCGACCTCGGGATCTCCAAGGAGCGCGTTCGCCAGATCGAGAACAGGGCGATGGAGAAGCTGCGCATCGCCTTGTGCGAGGCGTCGCCCGCATTCGCATGAGGCCTGCTGACGGGGCTGGCTGACCGGTCCCGGCTGCCTGGCCCGGCTGGCTGGCCGGCAGATGGGGCCGGCCGGATGCTGACCTGAGCGGGCCGGCGCCCTCACGTCATCTCACATGGGAGCCGAATCGACTGCGGCCGCCCCGGGCAGCGACCACGATCCCGGCATGTCCCGGCCTCGGGCGGGCTGCAGCCCTTGCACCGGCAATCAGGATGTCGATCCGCCGCCGCCCTCGGCTGCCGCCGCGGCCTGGGCGGCGGCATCGGCCTGCCGCTTGTAGAGGGCGGCGGCTGCGGCCTCCTTCTCCTCGCCGCCCACCTGGAACGTCGGCTGGGCGAAGGAGATGTCGTTCTCAGCGAAGGCCTGGGTGATCATCGTATAGGCGCGCCTGCGAATGGCGGTCTGCTCGCCGGTGGGCCGCGCGGTGAAGCCGAAGCTGATCTCGATGCCGAACTCGCCGATCTGCTCCACGCCCTTCATCTTCAGCGTCTTGATGATGTGCGGCCCGAGCTCCGGATCCTCCTGCAGCCGCTTGCCGATTTCCTTGGCGAGCTTGCCGACCTTGCTGATGTCGGTCTTGAAGGGGACGCGGATGCGGAACTTGTCGACGGTCCAGTCGCGGCTGCCGTTGCGGATCGCACCCAGTTCGCCGAAGGGCACGGTGAACACCGACCCGCGGTGGTGCCTCAGCCGGATCGAGCGCAGGCTGAAGGATTCGACGACGCCGTTGTAGCTGCCGCTCTCGATCCATTCGCCGACGCGGAAGGCGTCGTCCATCAGGTAGAAGACGCCGCTGACAATGTCCTTGACGAGGGTCTGCGAGCCGAAGCCGATGGCGACGCCGAAGATGCCGGCGCCGGCGATGAGCGGGCCGATCTGCACGCCCATCTCCGCCAGGATCGTCATGGCGGCGACGCAGATCAGGACCGCCGCCAGCGCGTTGCGGAAGATCGGCAGCAGCGTGCGCAGCCGGGCGCGCCGGGCCGCTTCCTCGGGTGGAATGGAGAGTTCGTTCTCCGCCGGTGTCAGGCGTCCGTCGATGTAGGCCTTTGCCAGTTGCCAGGCGAGATCGGCGATCAGCAGAATGATGACGCTCTTGAACGCGCCGTAGACGAACGTCAGGAGCCATGGATTGTCCCTGGCGATCGCGTTCGGGTTGTAGTGCCAGGTGAAGCCGAGCCAGGCCAGCGCCAGCAGGATGACGATGGCGCGCACGCCCCTGACGAGCAGCACCATCCGGGGCGTGTTCGTGTTCTCCTCGTTCCAACGCGTCAGGGCGAAGGCCCTGGTGACGCGATCGGCGCCGGACAGCATCCGGGGCAGGATGACGGCGTAGATGCCGATCCAGAAGAGGCCAGTGAAGTTGATGCACCACAGCAGCCAGAGCAGCACCAGATAGAGCGAGGCCAGGATGTTGGCCGTCCGCGTCGGGGGATTGCCCTTGCCGTCGACCGGACGCCTCCAGATGGCTTCCAGCACGATCGCGAACAGCACCAGGGAGACGATATAGACGATGTCCGCCCTGACGTCGGGGCTGACCCCGAGCGGCCGGCACATCGCCCAGAGGGCGAAGCCGAAGGTGAACACCGCCGCGAAGTTCCGGATCCTGACATACTGGAACCGGCTCATGCCGCCGGTGTCGATGGCGAGGCGGCAAAGGCCCATGAAGAGGCGATAGCCGATGACGGCCAGCAGCGCGTAGAGGACGACGACGCGGACGAGCGGCGGCCAGTCGATGGCGAGGAAGATCAGGGCCGATATGACCGTGAAGACGATCAGCGGGCCGAACTCCACATAGACCCGGGTCAGGACGGCGCTCTGGAACTTTGCCCTATACGCGGTCCTGCGAAACAGCCACTCGATCGCCGCGCCGACGCAGATGATGCCGAGCAGAAGCACGAGTGCGGGGGCAAAACCGCTTTCGCTCGCCTGCTGCCTCACCCTGGCTGCGGCCGTTGCGATTTCGGTCGGGATCCTGGGAACGGCGGCGCGAAGCGCCTGGAAGCGCGACCGCGCCTGCGCCTCCAGGTTCTCGACTTCCAGTGCGGCTTCCCGCGAGACATCAGGGTTGGCACCCGCGGCCGGCCGGCTCTGGAGCCAGCTTCTGATCTCCGGATCGTCCAGGAGCTTGATCAGTTCGTTGATCTTCTCGGGCGGCGCGGCGTTCTGCTGTGCGGGGCTGGCCGCCGTCGATGGCGTCTGCGCTGTCGCCAAGGGAGCAAGGGTCAGCAGAAACAGCAGGACGATGAACGAAAAAATCGATGCGGGAAACTTCTGCATAGTACCCCAGCCAGTTTGCGGACTCACGATATGTCATTCCGCCTGCCGTTGCTTCAAAACGGTAGTATCTAACTAGCATTTACGGGGACAGGCCGAAAGATGGCGCAATCGTGGCGGGCAAGGACGCTGCCACGAACCCGGCGCGACTATTCGGTGATGATCTTCACCTTGTCGCCGGGCTTGACCGTGCTCGTGGGCGTCATCGCATTGATCAGCCGGAACAGGTCCAGCTTCCGGTCGGTGCCCATCATGCGGCCGGCAAGCGAGGCCACGGTGTCGCCCGGGCGGGCGGTGACGACGCGAACCCGCAGCGGCTTCAGCGAAGCCACTTCCTGCGGCGTCAGCTGCCGGAACGATGTCTTCAGCACATCGGCGGTCGGCTCGAGCGCCGGCGAACCCTGGGGAACCGCCGTCAGGAACCGGTAGATCTGGTTGCCGATGCGCACCACGGTGACGTCGAATTCCCAGCGGTCGGCCGCGGCACGCGCCGTGGCGGCCTCGAGGCCGTTGATCGTGGCGGGCCGGATCGTCTCCGTCTTCAAGCCCGTCACCCAGCCGCTGGAAATGTAGTTGACCAGGCTCTGACGCTGGTTGTCGGCGACCCCGTCGAAGCGGATGGCGATGTCGCCCGGGCCCGTCGCCAGCACCGCATCCGCCTTGTTGTCGATCTGGAAGCCCGCCGGCACGTCGAAGCGAATGCCGAGCTTGCCGTGCAGGAAGGTCTGCCCGCGGACATAACCTTCCTGCGGGCTGTCGCCGTAGAGCAGGCCATCGATGCCGGCGAGGTAGTAGTCGCGACCGCGGTCGCCCACGGTGCCTTCGGCCCCGAAGGCGCGGGCGTGGCGGCGGGCGAGCTCGACCCGCTGCGGCGCGTTCGGATGGCTGGAGAGGAAGTCCAGGCTCTGGTCGGCCTCCGGGTCGACCGCATTGAACTGTCCGTAGGCGGCCATGCTGTCGAGGAAGCGCGCGGCGGCATAGGGATCGTAGCCCGCCTCGCCCAGCATCCGCACGCCGATCACGTCGGCCTGCAGTTCCTGGTTGCGCGAAAACGCCGCCAGCCGCAGCTTGCCGCGGGCGAGCGCCTGCTTGCCGGCGATGTTGCTGGAAAGGACCTCGGCGACGACGCGGCTGGCGATCACCTCCGCCTCTTCTTTCTTCTGGCGCTCGATGCCGTGGTTGGCGGTCACGTGGGCCATCTCGTGCGACAGCACGGCTGCGACTTCGGAGGCGTCGTTGGCCAGCGCCAAAAGTCCGCGGGTGACGTAGAGATAGCCGCCGGGAAGGGCGAAGGCGTTGATCGCCGGCGAATTCAGGATGGTGATGCGATAGGACTGGTTGGGGTTTTCCGACACGGCCGTCAGAGCGCCGGCGATGCGGGCGACAAGGCGCTCCGTCTTGGCGTCCTTGTACTGTCCGCCGTAGCTGGCGACGATGCGCGGATGCTCGCGCGCGCCCATGGCCGCGCGCGGATCGTTCTTCTGCACCTCATCGACGATCTGCGGATTGGAGGAGGGCGCTACAGTCGGCTCGTAGGTCTGCTCGAGCGCGGACTGGCAGGAGGCGAGCAGGCCCGCGAGCACAAGCGCCAGCGCGGCGCGCCCGCCAACCGTCCCGCGCATCCTGCTCACACCCCCATGCTGAAGCCTCTCCAGCATCCGCCCCATGCCCTTTCGCAGACCTTGTCGCATGCCCGCAAGGCAAGCGCATTCTCGACTTTCGGACCGTAGCCGATTCGAAGTCCAAGAACCTCGTTAGTTCGAATTGTTCAACGGCTGTCCGACATATCGCGCACTGCTCGATCGGTCCTGTCCGGACCCGTGGTCGAGAGATAGTCGTACCGTCCCTGGCCGACAACTCCCGATTCCAGAATCGGCTTCCGATGTGGCTGCGGTGACACAGTGGGGCGTCCAAAATATGGCAGGACGCGTCCGAAAAGTATTATCTATCAATGCCAAGGAACTCCGCCAATGCCGGCAGTTTCCGGTTTTCGAGAAACGTTCCGAGCGGTTCCATCAGGGCGACCGCCCCGTCGTCCACGAACATTGCCCGGTCGGCGAGCCGCCGGACGTCCTCCAACTGATGGGTGATGAACAGGAGCGTGCTGCCGGTTTCGGCGCGCAGCTCGCGCAGGAGCTCGGCCATGCCGGCGCGCATGGCGGGATCGAGCGCGGCAAAGGGCTCGTCGAGGAGCAGGATCGGGCGACGGCGGACGAACGCGCGGGCCAGCGCGACCCTTTGTCGCTCCCCGCCGGACAGAAGTGCCGGTTTGCGCCGGCCGTATCCTTCCAGTCCGACCCGGGCCAGCGCGTCGTCCACCCGCCGGCGCTCGACTGCGCCGAGGCGAAGCGCGGGATCGACGCCAAGGCCGACATTCTGCTCCACTGTCAGATGGGCGAAGAGGTTGTTCTCCTGGAAGATGATCGAAACCGGCCTTTCGGCAGGCTCCCGCCCCGTCATGTCCTTGCCGAAGATCGCGACGGTTCCCGCACGTATCGGCTGGAACCCGGCGATGACGTTGAAGAGGGTCGATTTGCCCGCGCCCGACGGGCCGGTGACGGCGACGCACGCGCCGGTCGGCACTTCGCACGAGAAGACGAGGCGCTTGTCTTCGAACTGCACCGTGGCCTCGTCGAGGCGGATGGCGGCAGCGCCGGCTTCGGGGCTGGAGCGATCAGGCATCGTTTCTCGCATTCTTCACGGCGGCGGTGGAGGGAAGCGTCAGGAGCAGGCAGAGGATCCCGAGCAGCATTGCAATGCCGGCCGCGTCCGCGATGCGGTAGCTGCCCATGCGGCTGAACAGGAGCCACGGCAGCGTGACCAGGCCGTCCGCGCCGAAGATGGCGACCGCGCCGAGATCGCCGAGGGAAAGGGCCATGGCGAAGGCGAAGGCCGTCAGGAGCGGTCGCTTCAGCGCCGGCAGGTCGATCCATCGCAGCCGGTGCAGGCCGGTGACGCCAAGGCTGACGGCGAGCCTGCCGGTGCGGGCGATGTGGGTGCGATAGGCCGGCTCCAGCACCCGCATGACGAAGGGGAGCGCCATCAGCGCGTTGATGACGATGATGACATAGGGCGCGAAACGTGCGACCTGGCCGAAATTGCGCAGCATCAGGAACCAGCCGGTCGCGACCACGACCGGGGGAACGAGCAGGATCAGCGCGCTTGCGGCCTGCAGGCCGCCGGAGAGAGACCGCAGCGGCGCCGGGGCGCGGTCGGCGGCGGCGAGCGGGGCGATCGCGATGGCCGGCATGGCGATTGCGAGGCAGAGGGTCGCCGAGGCGAGCGCGATGGCAAGGCTCGTGGCAAGCGCCCTGTGCAGCTGCGGGTCGGCGGCGAGCCGCGGCAGGTCGGAGGCAAGGCCGGCGGAGACGACGGCCAGCAACGGTGCGGCGGTGAACAGGGTGAAGGCGAGGATGACGAGGCCGTCGGACAGCCGTCCGCTTCTGCCGTCGAAGCGGCGGGCGGCGCGGCCGGCGGTCGGCGCCTCCTCGGCGGGCGTGCCCAGCAGCCGCATGACGTAGAGCAGAGCGCCGGTCAGCAGGATCTGGAGGACGGACAGGATCACGGCGCGCGGCGGATCGAAGTCGAAGCGCAGCGCCTGATAGATCGCGACCTCGATCGTCGTGGCCGCGGGACCGCCGCCGAGCGTCAGCACGATCGTGAAGCTGGTGGCGCAGAGCATGAAGACGAGACCGGCGATCCCCGGCAGGAGACCGCGGATCACCGGCCATTCGATCAGCCGGAACGTCGCGCCGGATCCCATGCCGAGATTGGCGGAGGTCAGCCAGTATTCGGCCGGAATGCGTTCCAGCCCCGCCATCAGCAGCCTGGCGGCGAGCGGCAGGTTGAAGAAGACGTGGGCGATCAGGATGCCGATGAGACCGTAGATGCTGACGGGATTGTCGAGGCCGAGCGCGGCCAGCGCCTGGTTGACGACCCCGCGGCGGCCCCAGACCTCGACGATGCCGAGCGTCGCCACGAGCGCCGGCAGGCCGATCGGCAGCGCCGACAGCCGGACGATCCAGCTGCGCAGGGGAAAGTCCCGCCGCCGCGCGAGCGCGCGGGCGACGGGGATGGCGAGCGCCACCGAAAGCAGGGTGGAAAGGCCTGCCTGCAGCAGCGTGAAGCGGGCAACGCCGAAGAGGTAGGCGTCGAATAGCGCACCGCCGGCGCCGCCTTCGGCATGGAAGATGAGGGTGATCGTCGACAGACCGGCAAACAGCAGGATCGAGGCCAGCACGATGCCGCCGGCCCTGACGATCGCTGATGCTTCGCTCGTCGTGTACATTCCTCTGCCCCGTCAGCAGGCTTCGCCCGTGCCGCCCGACGTCTCCGCCGGCAATGCGGCGCCTATTTCGCGCTCATGGCCGAGAGCCACTCGTCGATCCAGGCCTTGCGGTTCGCCGCGACCTCGTCGGCGGAAAAAAGGAAGGTGTGCTCCGGTTTGACCAGCCGGTCGAAGGCTGCCGGCAGCGGCGTTCCGGTTGCGGCGGCCGGCATCATCCAGTTCGTCTCCGGAATGATCGACTGGAACTGCGGGCCGGTCATGAAGGAGAGGAACGTCCGCGCCAGTTCGGGATCGTCGGCGGCCCTGGTCATGCCGGCAACCTCGATCTGCACGTAGTGGCCTTCTGAAAAGGCGGCCGCCTGGTAGCGCTCGGTGTTTTCGGCCACCATGTGGTAGGCGGGGGAGGTGGTGTAGGAGAGTACCATCGGCGCCTCGCCCTTGGTGAAGAGCCCGTAGGCCTCCGACCAGCCGGGGGTCACGGTCAGGACGCGGTCCTTCAGTTTCGCCCAGGCCTCGCCGGCCTTGTCGCCATAGACGGACCTGACCCAGAGCAGCAGGCCGAGGCCCGGCGTCGAGGTGCGCGGATCCTCGATGACGATCTTCTCGTCGGGATCGCCCTCCACCAGCTCCTTCAGGCTTTTGGGCGGGCTCTTCAGCGTCTCGGTGTCGTAGACGACGGCGAAATGGCCGTAGTCGTAGGGAAGGAAGGTGTCGTCCGAGAACCCGCCCGGAACCGTCACGCCCTTCGGGGCGAGCTCATGGGGAACGAACAGGCCGGTCGCCTTGGCTTCGGCGATGAGATTGGTGTCGAGGCCGAGGACGATATCGGCCTTGGTTCCCTCGCCCTCCAGCTTCAGGCGCGTCAGCAGCTCGACGCCGTCGGCGACACCCACCCATTCGACCTTGCAGTCGCAGGTCTCCTCGAAGGCCGCCGCCACCTTGGCGCCGGGGCCCCATTCGGCGATGAAGCTTTCATAGGTGTAAATGGTCAGCGTCTTGTCCGCCGCTTGTGCGGGCAGGGTCATGGCCACTGTCATGGTCGCTGCGGAAAGTAGTGCCAGGGCGGATAGTAGCGTCTTGCGCATCGGTGCCTCCTTATAAATCCAAAAACGGGAATAGGGCGCCGAATGTGCCGTCTAATCCCTCCGCCGGTACAAACCGGATCAGGTTCTTCGGGTTGGCCTCGGCCTCTCAGCCCGGTCCATCCTGCGATGGTCGGGCACCCCGTTAGAGCAAGGCAAGCATTAGTCCGGCCCGGGCCGGCTTGCAAGCGGGTTGGCGCGGCGGAAAGGCGTTTCCATTCGCGGGCGACATGCGCTAGACGGTGTGCCCATGACGAACGCCGCCGACCAGCTCTTTGTCGTCCTTCTCGGAGGAACGCTCGAACCGACCGCGCGGTTCAGGGCGGCGATCGCCGGCGCCCGCTTCATCGCCGCCGACGGCGGCATGCGCCACGCCGCGACGCTCGGGGTCACGCCGGAGGTCTGGGTCGGCGACTTCGATTCCGCATCACCGGAGGACCTGGCGCTCTGGGCGCACGTGCCGCAGGAGCCCTATCCGGCCGCGAAGAATGCGACCGACGGCGAGATCGCCGTCGCGGCAGCGCTGGAGCGCGGGGCGCGACGGCTGATCCTCGCCGGCGCGCTGGGCGGCGAGCGCAGCGACCATGCGCTGGCGCACCTGCTCCAGGCGGTGGCGTTACAGGAGAGCGGGCTCGACGTCACGCTGACCTCCGGCCTCGAGGAGGCATCTCCCCTGCTTGCCGGCCGCACCACGATCGACCTGCCGGACAGCAGTCTGTTTTCGGTTCTCGGCCTGTCGGCGCTGTCCGGCCTGTCGATCGACAACGTCCGCTACCCCTTGACCGCGTTCGACCTGCCGTTCGGCTCTGCGCGCACGGTTTCCAACGTCGCGCTGGGACCGGTCACCTTCACCCTTGCCGCCGGGCGGGCCGTCGTGCTCGCCCGCCCCTATGATCTTTCAGGAGCCTGACGCTTGGCACCGCCCATTCTGAAACTCGACGACATCTTCCTGAGCTTCGGCGGCACGCCGCTGCTCGCAGGCGCCAACCTGCAGGTGGAGCCGGGTGACCGCATCTGCCTGGTCGGCCGCAACGGCTCCGGCAAGTCGACGCTCCTGAAGATCGCCGCAGGCATGGTCGAGGCGCAGTCCGGCGAGGTGTTCCGCCATCCCTCGGCGACCGTCCGCTATCTCGAGCAGGCCCCGGATTTCGAAGGCTTTGACACGGTCGCCGCCTATGCGGAGGCCGGGCTCGGCCCGGGCGACGATCCCTATCGCGTCACCTACCTCCTGTCGCATCTCGGCCTGACCGGCGCGGAGGATCCCGGCACGCTGTCGGGCGGCGAGGCGCGGCGGGCGGCGCTGGCGCGGGTGCTGGCGCCGGAGCCGGATATCCTTCTGCTCGACGAGCCGACCAACCATCTCGACCTGCCGACCATCGAATGGCTGGAAGACGAGCTGACGCGGAGCCGCTCGGCGCTCGTCGTCATCTCGCACGACCGCCGGTTCCTGGAGAAGGTCTCCAATGCCACGGTCTGGCTCGACCGCGGCACCTCGCGCCGGCTCGATCGCGGCTTTGCCCATTTCGAGGCCTGGCGGGACGAGGTGCTGGAGGCGGAAGAGCTGGAGCAGCACAAGCTCGGCAAGGCCATCCAGCGCGAGGAGCACTGGCTGCGCTACGGCGTGACGGCGCGGCGCAAGCGCAACATGCGCCGCCTCGGCGAGCTGCAGGCCATGCGGTCGCGCCACCGCGGCCACAAGGGGCCGCAGGGGACGGTGCAGGCGAGCGCATCGGAGGCGCAGGAATCCGGCAAGCTGGTGATCGAGGCCGACAAGGTCACCAAGAGCTATGGCGAGCGGGCGATCGTGGCACCCTTCTCGATCCGGGTGCACCGCGGCGACTGCATCGGCCTCGTCGGCCCCAACGGCGCCGGCAAGACGACGCTTCTGAAGATCCTGACCGGACAGCTCGCACCCGACAGCGGCACCGTCAAGCTCGGCACCAACCTGGAGATCGCCACGCTCGACCAGCGCCGCGAGGATCTGAACCCCGACGATACGCTGGCGCACTACCTCACCGACGGGCGCGGCGAGAGCCTGATCGTCAACGGCGAGCAGCGGCACGTGACGGGCTACATGAAGGAATTCCTGTTCCAGCCGGAGCAGGCCCGCACGCCGATCCGCAACCTTTCCGGCGGCGAGCGCGCGCGGTTGATGCTGGCCCGCATCCTGTCGCGGCCGACCAACCTCCTGATCCTCGACGAGCCGACCAACGATCTGGACATCGAGACGCTGGACCTCCTGCAGGAGATCGTCGCCGGCTTTGCCGGCACCGTCATCCTCGTCAGCCACGACCGCGACTTTCTCGACCGCACCGTCTCCTCGACGATCGCCCCGGCCAATCCGGAGGCGCCGGACGGGCGATGGATCGAGTATGCCGGCGGCTATTCCGACATGCTGGCACAGCGGCGCGGCGCGATCGAAGAGCGGCGCAGGACGGAGAAGGCGGAGAAGGCCACGTCCGGCGACGGCGCGCCGGTGGAGAAGCCGAGCGAGAAGGGCCGGGGCAAGCTGTCCTACAAGCAGAAATTCGCGCTCGAAAGCCTGCCGAAGGAGATGGAGAAGATCCAGTCCGAAATCGCCAAGCGCGAGGAGAAGATGGCCGATCCGATGCTGTTTTCCAAGGACCAGGCTGCCTTCAATCGTCTCGCTTCGGAATTGGAGACGCTGCGGGCCGACCTGACGCGCATGGAAGAGGAATGGCTCGAGCTGGAGATGCTGCGCGAGGAACTGGAAGGCTGAAGCGGCTCCCGGTCCGCGCCTTCGCGTGCGACGTCACGAAGCGAGGCCCGGCGATCGCCTGCAGTGGGAACGGCCGTCCCCGACTGCCGATCGTTCCGGCCGTTATGGGCGAATGACGCAGACGCCGGCTTCCCAGCTGCAGCTTGCGGCCCCGGTCTCGGGCGTCACGACAATGACCTTGGCGCCGTATTGCGGCCGGACCGCCGGGAAGCTGCCGCCGCCGTCGCCATATTCACCGTCGAGATAGAAATAGTTGCCGTTGCCGGGATCCTCGTAGGCGGAGATCGAGCCGCCGTAGAAATTGTTGCCGAGGCCGGTGCGGTCTTCGCTTCCGCCTCCGGCATAGTAAGGTCTTACCGCGCCCTCATAGTAGGGGCGGCGCGGGCCCTCGAAGCGCCAGTCCCAGCCCGCCTGTCGGCTGCGGTCCCAGTTGCGATTCCAGTCCCGGTTCCAGTTTCCACGGTCCCAGCGGGCCCGGTCCCAGTTTCCGGCGTTCCAGCCCCAATGATCCCAGCGGTCGGCGCGGCGCAGCGTCCAGGCCCGGGTGCGCGTGCTCGGCGAGCGGCGGATGACGTCGCGCGCATCGTCGCGGTCGCGGTGCACATGGTGCCGGCGCCGCCAGTCGTCGTCGCGGCTCCGGTCCGCTCTGCTGGTGCTGTGGGAGGAAAAACTGCGGTGGCTTGCGCCGTCGTTGCGGTCGCGTGCCTCGGCGATCGGCGAGACGACGAGCGGAAGGGACAGGGCGGCGAGCGCGATTGCAGTCATGCGGGCTCGGGAAAACAGACTCATTCTGTTTCGCCTCCAGGTTACGCGTAACGGTTCCTGACAATCACTCTGGTTCAAATCGGCTGGAAAGTCACTGGTTTGGTTAAGAAACCGGTAAGAAATGTTAACAATGGTTAACGTTTTCGGAGGTCCCTCATCATCATACTTTTGTCTTAATCGATTAAATTGATTTTGCCCGACGATGACACTTGTGGTTCCGCATTCCGGCGATTAAACGTCGCAGGCATTGCATTGCACACAAACGACGTGCAATTCCGGAGCGAAAATGTCCAGATATCGGGGCCATTCTCCGGGATTTCCGTGAGGGTTCTGATGACGAACGTCACAAAAGGCCGGCCGCTCTCGCCGCATCTCCAGATTTACAAGCCAATTCCCACCATGGTCATGTCGATCGTCCATCGCATCACCGGCGGCGCGCTCTATTTCGGCACGGTGCTCGTGGCCTGGTGGCTGATCGCGGCATCGATGGGCGAGGCCTATTTCAATTGGGTCAGCTGGTTCTTCGGCACCTGGATCGGCATGCTGATCCTGCTCGGCTACACCTGGGTGCTGTTCCACCACATGGTCGGCGGCTTCCGACACTTCGCATGGGATACGGGACACGGCTACGAGAAGCACTTCGCCACGAAGGTCGCGAAGGCGTCGCTGGTCATATCGCTTGCATTGACGGTGCTGGTCTGGGCGATCGGCTTTCTGGTGCGCTGAGGAACAACTGACATGGATATGCGTACACCTCTCGGCCGCGTTCGCGGCCTTGGCTCGGCCAAGGAAGGAACGGAGCACTTCTGGCGCCAGCGGCTGACGGCGGTCTCCAACGTGCCGCTGATGCTCTTCTTCGTGGGCTTCCTCGTCTGTTACGCCGGCGCGCCCTATGCAGAGGTCCGGGCGGCGCTGTCACACCCGATCGTCGCCGTGCTGATGGTCCTGGTCGTGCTGTCCGCGCTCTATCACATGAAGCTCGGCATGCAGGTCATCATCGAGGACTATGTTCACGCTGAAGGCGTCAAGATCGCCCTCCTCATGCTCAATACCTTCTTTGCGGTCCTGGTCGGCGGGCTCTGTCTTTTCGCCGTCCTGAAGATCGCCTTCGCAGGATAATTCACCATGGCACCGAATTCCTCGCCGGCGACAAACGGCAAAGCCTACCAGTATGTGGATCACGCCTTCGATGTGGTCGTCGTCGGCGCGGGCGGCGCGGGCTTGCGCGCGACCCTCGGCATGGCCGAGCAGGGCCTGAAGACGGCCTGCATCACCAAGGTGTTCCCGACCCGCTCGCACACCGTCGCAGCCCAGGGCGGCATCGCCGCCTCGCTGCAGAACATGACGCCGGACAGCTGGCAGTGGCACCTCTACGACACCGTCAAGGGCTCGGACTGGCTCGGCGACGTCGACGCCATGCAGTATCTCGCCATGGAAGCGCCGAAGGCGGTCTATGAGCTCGAGCACTACGGCGTGCCGTTCTCGCGCAACGAGGAAGGCAAGATCTACCAGCGCCCGTTCGGCGGCCACATGCAGAACTACGGCGAGGGGCCGCCGGTGCAGCGCACCTGCGCGGTCGCCGACCGCACCGGCCACGCCATCCTGCACACGCTCTACGGCCAGTCGCTGCGCAACAATGCCGAATTCTTCATCGAGTACTTCGCGCTCGACCTGATCATGTCGGCCGACGGCCGCTGCACCGGCGTCGTCGCCTGGAACCTGGACGACGGCACGATCCACCGCTTCTCCGCCAAGATGGTGGTGCTGGCGACCGGCGGCTATGGCCGCGCCTACTTCTCGGCGACCTCGGCGCACACCTGCACCGGCGACGGCGGCGGCATGATCGCGCGCGCCGGCCTGCCGCTGCAGGACATGGAGTTCGTGCAGTTCCACCCGACCGGCATCTACGGCTCCGGCTGCCTGATCACCGAGGGCGCCCGCGGCGAGGGCGGCTATCTCGTCAATTCCGAGGGCGAGCGCTTCATGGAGCGCTATGCGCCGTCGGCGAAGGACCTTGCCTCGCGCGACGTGGTCTCTCGCTGCATGACGCTGGAGATCCGCGAGGGCCGCGGCGTCGGCAAGAACAAGGATCACATCTTCCTGCATCTCGACCACCTGGACCCGGCGGTGCTGCACGAGCGCCTGCCCGGTATTTCGGAAAGCGCGAAGATCTTCGCCGGCGTCGACGTCACCCGCGAGCCGATCCCGGTCCTGCCCACCGTCCACTACAACATGGGCGGCATTCCGACGAACTTCTGGGGCGAGGTGCTCAACGCCGACAGCGCCAATCCGGAGCGCATCGCGCCCGGCCTGATGGCGGTCGGCGAGGCCGGCTGCGCCTCGGTGCACGGCGCCAACCGGCTGGGCTCCAACTCTTTGATCGACCTCGTGGTCTTCGGCCGCGCCGCGGCGATCCGGGCCGGTGAAGTCATCGACCGGTCCGAGCCGATCCCCGCGCTCGACAAGGCGGCCTGCGACAGGATCATGGAGCGCTTCGACCGGCTGCGCTTTGCCAACGGCAGCACGCCGACGGCGGTGCTGCGCGACAAGATGCAGCGCACCATGCAGGACGACGCGGCCGTGTTCCGCACCCAGGAATCGCTGGAGAACGGCTGCCGCCGCATGAAGGAGATCTGGGGCGAGATGGCCGACATCAAGGTCTCCGACCGGTCGCTGATCTGGAATTCCGATCTGGTCGAAACGCTGGAACTGGAAAACCTCATGGCCAACGCGATCACGACGGTCGTCGGCGCCGAGGCACGCAAGGAGAGCCGCGGCTCCCACGCGCGCGAGGACTACACGTCCGGCCCCTTCGGCGGCCGCGACGACGTCAACTGGCGCAAGCACACGCTCGCCTGGGTCGATGCGGACGGCAACGTCAAGCTCGACTACCGGCCGGTCCATACCGACCTCATCGCCGAAGGGATCGATCCGAAGAAGATCGAGCCCAAGGCCCGCGTCTACTGATCGTAAGGCAAGCTGGACATGGTTGAACTCGCTCTTCCCAAGAACTCGCAGATCACCGAAGGCAAGGTCTGGCCGAAGCCGGCCGGCGCCACCAACACCCGCGAGTTCCGCGTCTACCGCTGGAGCCCGGACGACGGCAAGAACCCGTCGATCGACACCTTCTATGTCGATATCGACGACTGCGGCCCGATGGTGCTGGACGCGCTGCTCTACATCAAGAACAAGATCGATCCGACGCTGACCTTGCGCCGCTCCTGCCGCGAGGGCATCTGCGGTTCCTGCGCGATGAACATCGACGGCACCAACACGCTCGCCTGCACCAAGGGCATGGACGAGGTGAAGGGCGCGGTGAAGATCTACCCGCTGCCGCACATGCCCGTCGTCAAGGACCTGGTGCCGGACCTGACGCACTTCTACGCCCAGCACCGCTCGATCGAGCCCTGGCTGAAGACGGTGTCGCCGACGCCGGCCAAGGAATGGAAGCAGAGCCACGAGGACCGCCAGAAGCTCGACGGCCTCTACGAGTGCATCCTGTGCGCCTGCTGCTCGACTTCCTGTCCGAGCTACTGGTGGAACGGCGACCGCTATCTCGGCCCCGCCGTGCTGCTGCAGGCCTATCGCTGGCTGATCGACAGCAGAGACGAGGCCACCGGCGAGCGCCTCGACAACCTCGAGGACCCCTTCCGCCTCTATCGCTGCCATACGATCATGAACTGCGCCCAGGCCTGCCCGAAGGGTCTGAACCCGGCCAAGGCGATCGGCGAGATCAAGAAGATGCTGGTCGAGCGGCGGCTCTGACCCAATGTTGGACGGCTTTGCTCCGGACGCAGTCAGGGAGATACGTCGTCGACTGGACAGCGTGCGCAACCAGGGCATTCGGATCGGCTTTGCGGTGGAGAGCGGCAGTCGCGCGTGGGGCTTCCCATCGCCGGACAGCGACTACGACTGCCGTTTTGTCTACATCCGTCCAGTCGTCGATCACCTGCGGCTCGATGCCGTTCGCGATGTGATCGAGTTTCCTATAGTCGGTCTCATCGACACGGGTGGTTGGGATCTGCGCAAGGCGCTGCAACTGGCGCTGGCGGGCAATGCAGTGATCGTCGAGTGGCTGAAATCTCCCCTCATCTACGAAGAGGAGCCCGGCTTCAGGGCGAGGATGACCTCCCTGCTTGATGAGGTCATGGACCCCCGCAGGGTCGCCAGGCACTACATAGGACTGCTTCAGAAGCATGCGGGCGATCGGCTCGAGACAGCCAGGCTCAAGAAATTCCTTTATGCGTTGCGGCCGGCAATAGCTCTCAATTGGATGGCCGCTAACGAGTACCGTTCTTTGCCGCCCATGAGGATGCAAGATTGCATGGAGGGCGCGGGCCTTTCAGATGCCGTGTATCAGGAGACGCTGTCGCTGATCGAAACCAAGATGCGCACCCGCGAGATGGGCGAGGGTCTGCCGCATCCCATCCTGCAGGCCTTTGTAGCTGATACGCTTGCCCAGTTCGCTGGTCCTTCTCAACGAGAGTGGCGTACGGAGCCAGACGAGGAGGCTCGCAAGGCGAAGGTGGAGGCATTTTACCGCGGGGAAGTCCTTGGACGGGCGCCGCAATAAGGCCCAGTCGGTCGCGTGGCGATCAGCTGCAGCCTCTTCGTCAAGAGCGGCTCGGGCGCGAAACATGATGGCTAACACTTGATTTAAACCGTCGATTCACGGTAATCCGCCATGATTGTCGCGTATCCACAGCATCGACGAAGGGGCAGGAGTTTCGACATGCGGATTGTACAGGTGGCAGGCGGACTGATGATGGCGCTTGCGCTGGCAGGCTGCCAGCGGACTTCGATGGGCGGCATCGACACGCAGCCGGCGGCACCGCTGCAGCCCGCACCGGTCGGCACCGTCTCGTCCAGCCAGCTTCCCGATCCCTCCACCAGCACCACCGGCGCTTCGCAGTTCCCCGCCGCCCCGACCACCGACACCGCCATGGCGACGCCCGGCGCGGGCGGCGTTCCGGGAGCCGATGCCGGCGCGTCGGCCGCGGCGATGGACGTCAAGAAGGAGGCGATGGTCGGCAACTGGCGCGTCAGCAACGGTCCGACCTCCTGCGACATGTTCCTGACCCTGACCAATCTCGGCTCCGGCTCGCGCGGCGGCACCCGCGGCTGCGCCGGCGAACTGACGCAGATGGGCTCCTGGGAAGTGGCCGGCAAGCAGGTCGTCCTGAAGAACCGCGACGGCAACGAGATCGCCCGTCTCTACCGGACCGCCGACTCGCGCTTCGACGGCTCCACCAGCGGCGGCCAGCCGATCAGCCTGTCGCGCTGATCCGACGAAAACCATCCCTCACGGAGATCGTCTGTCGTGCCCATGAAGCAGGATTGGGACAAGGTCTCCGCCTATCCGGAACACGGCGTCACCGACAAGCTGATGGCGAAGGTGGCCGCAGGCGAGATGCAGCCCGATCCGCTGCAGGCGGCGATGGCGCAGCGGTTCGACGTGCTGCTCGAGGCCATCCAGGCGCAGCGGCCGGCGCGCAAGTCGAGCGCGCTCGGCTGGCTGTTCGCGACGCGCAAGCCCGAGAAATCCGCAGTTCCGCGCGGCCTCTACATCCATGGCGGGGTCGGGCGCGGCAAGACCATGCTGATGGACCTGTTCTTCTCACTCGTGCCGATCAAGCGCAAGCGGCGGGCGCATTTCCATGAGTTCATGGCCGATGTGCACGACCGCATCCACCAGCATCGCCTGAAACTGAAGAACGGCGAAACCAAGCAGGCCGATCCGGTGCCGCCGGTGGCCGAGGCGCTGATCGCCGAGGCGCGGCTTCTGTGCTTCGACGAGTTTTCGGTGACGGACATCGCCGATGCGATGATCCTGTCGCGGCTGTTTTCGGAGCTGTTCGCGCGCGGCTGCATCCTGGTCGCGACCTCGAATGTCGAGCCCGACAATCTCTATAAGGACGGCCTCAACCGCGGCCTGTTCCTGCCTTTCGTCGATCTTCTCAAGAAGCACGTCGACATCGTCGCGCTGGATTCGGGGACGGACTACCGGCTGGAGAAGGACGAGGGCCTGCCGGTCTTCCGGCATCCGCTCGGTGCGGAGGCGGACCGGGCCATGGACAAGGCCTGGGAGCGGGAGACGGCAGGGGCCGAAGCGGCGCCGGCGACGATCGGCTTCCGGGGGCGCAAGATCGCCGTGCCTGCGGCGGCCGGACGCGCGGCGCGCTTCTCCTTCGCAGACCTCTGCGAGAAGCCCATGGGGGCGGCCGACTATCTTGCGGTCCTTCAGCGCTACGACACGATCTTCCTCGACCACATCCCCCTTCTCGGCCCGGATCGGCGCAACGAAACGAAGCGCTTCATCAACCTGGTCGACACGATCTACGATCACGGCGCCCGCCTGTTCGCCTCCGCCGCCGCGGCGCCGGAGAGCCTGCTCGTCGCCAAGAAGGGGACGGAGGGCTTCGAGTTCGACCGGACGGTTTCCAGGCTGATCGAGATCAGGAGCGTCGAGTACGCGGAGAACCATCGGCGCAATGCTGCCGAATTATGACGATCTAGCGACGGAAATTCTTACGTTTACGTAAGAATTTTGAGTTCTAACCGATTGAAATACCTGGGTCGGAAAGTATTAGTTGATATTTAAGGCTTTGGGCGCTAATCCGTTTGCCCGGACGGCCCGGACGTTTGCGACGCTGGCCGATCGGAGATGGATCGCAAAGGAAGCACTTTCATGGCGCGCAAGAAGATCGCACTTATTGGTTCTGGAATGATCGGTGGCACGCTGGCGCATCTCGCCGGCCTGAAGGAACTGGGCGACATCGTCCTGTTCGACATCGCCGACGGCATTCCGCAGGGCAAGGGTCTCGACATCGCCCAGTCCTCGCCTGTCGAAGGCTTCAACGCCTCGCTCACCGGCGCCAGCGACTATGCGGCGATCGAGGGCGCGGACGTCTGCATCGTCACCGCCGGCGTCGCCCGCAAGCCGGGCATGAGCCGCGACGACCTGCTCGGCATCAACCTCAAGGTCATGGAACAGGTCGGCGCCGGCATCAAGAAGTATGCCCCGAACGCCTTCGTGATCTGCATCACCAACCCGCTCGACGCGATGGTCTGGGCGCTGCAGAAGTTCTCCGGCCTGCCGAAGAACATGGTCGTCGGCATGGCCGGCGTGCTCGATTCGGCCCGCTTCCGCCTGTTCCTGTCGGAAGAATTCAACGTTTCCGTCCAGGACGTTACCGCCTTCGTTCTCGGCGGCCATGGCGACACGATGGTGCCGCTCGCCCGCTACTCCACCGTCGCCGGCATCCCGCTGACCGATCTCGTCAAGATGGGCTGGTGCACCCAGGAGCGCCTGGAGCAGATCATCCAGCGCACCCGTGACGGCGGCGCGGAAATCGTCAGCCTGCTGAAGACCGGCTCGGCCTATTATGCGCCGGCCGCATCCGCCATCGAGATGGCCGAATCCTTCCTGAAGGACAAGAAGCGCGTGCTGCCGTGCGCCGCCTATCTCTCCGGCCAGTACGGCGTGAAGGACATGTATGTCGGCGTGCCCACCGTGATCGGCGCCGGCGGCGTCGAGCGCGTCATCGAGATCGACCTCAACAAGAACGAGCAGGAAGCCTTCGACAAGTCGGTCGGCGCCGTCGCCGGCCTGTGCGAAGCCTGCATCAACATCGCTCCGGCGCTGAAGTAATCGCTTCGGCCAAGAGAGAGGGATTTTTCCATGAATATCCATGAATATCAGGCCAAGGCTCTGCTCAAGGGCTACGGCGCACCGGTCGCCGAAGGCGTGGCCATCCTCAAGGTCGAAGAGGCCGAGGCCGCCGCCAAGAAGCTTCCCGGGCCGCTCTATGTCGTCAAGAGCCAGATCCATGCGGGTGGCCGCGGCAAGGGCAAGTTCAAGGAACTCGGCCCCGACGCCAAGGGCGGGGTTCGTCTCGCCAAGTCGATCGACGAAGTCGTGGCGCACGCCAAGGAAATGCTCGGCAACACGCTGGTGACCGCGCAGACGGGCGAGGCCGGCAAGCAGGTCAACCGCCTCTACATCGAAGACGGCGCCGACATTGCCCGTGAGCTCTACTGCTCGCTGCTGGTCGACCGCTCGGTCGGTCGCGTCGCCTTCGTCGTCTCGACCGAAGGCGGCATGGACATCGAGGCGGTCGCCCACGACACGCCGGAGAAGATCCACACGATCGCGATCGATCCGGAAGCCGGCGTCACAGCAGCCGACGTTGCCGCGATCTCCAAGGCGCTCGAGCTGACCGGCGCTGCCGCCGAAGACGCCAAGGCGCTGTTTCCGGCGCTCTACAAGGCCTTCGGCGAGAAGGACATGGCGCTGCTCGAGGTCAACCCGCTGATCGTCATGCAGAACGGCCACCTGCGCGTTCTCGACGCGAAGATGTCCTTCGACGGCAACGCGCTGTTCCGTCACGACGACGTCAAGGCGCTGCGCGACGAGACCGAAGAGGATGCCAAGGAAATCGAGGCCTCGAAGTGGGACCTCGCCTATGTCGCGCTCGACGGCAACATCGGCTGCATGGTCAACGGCGCCGGCCTCGCCATGGCGACGATGGACATCATCAAGCTCTACGGCAAGGAGCCGGCGAACTTCTGCGACGTCGGCGGCGGCGCCGGCAAGGAGAAGGTCGCGGCGGCCTTCAAGATCATCACCGCCGACCCGAAGGTCGAGGGCATCCTCGTCAACATCTTCGGCGGCATCATGCGCTGCGACGTCATCGCCGAGGGCGTCGTCGCGGCGGTTCAGGAAGTCGGTCTGAAGGTTCCGCTCGTCGTTCGCCTCGAAGGCACCAATGTCGAGCTCGGCAAGAAGATCCTCAACGAGTCGGGTCTGGCGATTACGGCTGCCGACGATCTCGACGACGCGGCAAAGAAGATCGTCGCGGCGATCAAGGCCTAATCCGGAAGGACCGAAAGAATGTCTATTCTCGTCAACAAAGACACCAAGGTTCTCGTTCAGGGCCTGACCGGCAAGACCGGTACCTTCCACACCGAACAAGCGCTCGCCTACTACGGCACCAAGATGGTCGGCGGTATCCACCCGAAGAAGGGGGGCGAAACCTGGTCGTCGGGCGTCGACGGCACCGTGCTGCCGATCTTCGCGAGCGTGGCCGAAGCCAAGGAAAAGACCGGCGCCGACGCGACTGTGATCTACGTTCCGCCGGCAGGCGCCGCCGAAGCGATCATCGAGGCGATCGACGCCGAGATCCCCTTCATCACCTGCATCACCGAGGGCATCCCGGTGATGGACATGGTGCGCGTGAAGGCTCGCCTCGACCGCTCCAAGTCGCGCCTCCTCGGCCCGAACTGCCCGGGCATCCTGACGCCGGAAGAATGCAAGATCGGCATCATGCCGGGTTCGATCTTCCGCAAGGGCTCGGTCGGCATCGTTTCCCGCTCGGGCACGCTGACCTATGAAGCGGTCTTCCAGACCTCGAACGAAGGCCTCGGCCAGACGACGGCGGTCGGCATCGGCGGCGACCCGGTCAAGGGCACCGAGTTCATCGATGTGCTGGAGATGTTCCTGGCCGATCCGGCCACGACCTCGATCATCATGATCGGCGAGATCGGCGGCTCGGCCGAGGAAGACGCGGCCCAGTTCCTGATCGACGAAGCCAAGAAGGGCCGCAAGAAGCCGATGGCCGGCTTCATCGCCGGTCGCACGGCGCCGAAGGGCCGCACCATGGGCCATGCCGGTGCCGTCGTTTCCGGCGGCAAGGGCGACGCGGAATCGAAGATCGCGGCCATGGAAGCGGCCGGCATCAAGGTTTCGCCGTCCCCGGCACGTCTCGGCAAGACCCTCGTCGAAGTCCTGAAGGGCTGAGACTGACGATCGAAGGCGGTCGGCCGATGGCCGGCCGCCTGTTCCTGCCGCCTCACCCGTCAACGAGGACGGGATGTCGGGCGGGCGTTTCTCCCGGGCGCTTCTTCCGGGGCGGATTACAGTCAGGAGGCGGGCGCGGCGCCCGCGAGCGACCATGGCAAGACAAGACGCCAACGAACAGTTTCAGGTGACGTCGTTCCTCGACGGTGCGAACGCTGCCTATATCGAGCAGCTCTACGCGCGCTACGAGCAGGATCCCTCCTCGGTGGCGCCCGAATGGCAGGGGTTCTTCAAGTCGCTCGACGACCGGCCGGCCGATATCCTCAAGGCGGCCCAGGGCGCGTCCTGGAAGAAGAAGAACTGGCCGATCGCCGCCAATGGCGAGCTCGTATCGGCGCTCGACGGCGACTGGGGCACGGTCGAAAAGGCCGTCGAGAAGAAGATCGTCGCCAAGGCGGAGGCCGCAGCGGTTGCGACCGGGGTGCCGGTGAACGCCAGCGACGTCCAGCAGGCGAGCCGCGACAGTGTGCGCGCCATCATGATGATCCGCGCCTACCGCATGCGCGGCCACCTGCATGCCAAGCTCGATCCGCTCGGGCTCGCCGATCCGGTGGAGGACTATGACGAGCTGTCGCCGAAGTCCTATGGCTTCACGGAGGCCGACTACAGCCGCCCGATCTTCCTCGACAACGTGCTCGGTCTGGAATACGCGACCATTCCGCAGATGATCGAGATCCTCGAGCGCACCTATTGTTCGACGCTCGGCGTCGAGTTCATGCATATCTCCGATCCCGAGATCAAGGCGTGGATCCAGGAGCGCATCGAGGGTCCGGACAAGGGCGTCGACTTCACGCCGGAAGGCAAGAAGGCGATCCTGCAGAAGCTGATCGAGGCGGAAGGCTTCGAGCAGTTCATCGACGTCAAGTACAAGGGCACCAAGCGCTTCGGCCTCGACGGCGGTGAATCGCTGATCCCGGCGCTGGAGCAGATCATCAAGCGCGGCGGCCAGGAAGGCCTGAAGGAAATCGTACTCGGCATGGCCCACCGCGGCCGCCTGAACGTGCTGTCGCAGGTGATGGCGAAGCCGCACCGGGCGATCTTCCATGAGTTCAAGGGCGGCTCCTATGCGCCCGACGACGTCGAAGGCTCGGGCGACGTGAAGTACCACCTCGGCGCGTCCTCCGACCGCGAATTCGACAACAACAAGGTCCACCTGTCGCTGACGGCGAACCCGTCGCACCTGGAGATCGTCAACCCGGTCGTCATGGGCAAGGCCCGCGCCAAGCAGGACCAGATGGCGACGGTCTTCGAAGGCGACATCATTCCGCTGCGCGAGCGCGTGAAGGTGATGCCGCTTCTCATCCACGGCGATGCGGCCTTTGCCGGCCAGGGCGTGATCTCGGAGATCCTCGGACTGTCCGGCCTGCGCGGCTACCGCGTCGCCGGAACGATGCACGTCATCATCAACAACCAGATCGGCTTCACCACCAACCCGGCCTTCTCGCGCTCGTCGCCGTACCCGTCCGACGTCGCCAAGATGATCGAGGCGCCGATCTTCCACGTCAACGGTGACGATCCGGAAGCGGTCGTCTATGCCGCCAAGATCGCCACCGAATACCGGATGAAGTTCCACAAGCCGGTCGTGATCGACATGTTCTGCTACCGCCGCTTCGGCCACAACGAAGGCGACGAGCCGGCGTTCACGCAGCCGAAGATGTACAAGGCGATCCGTGCCCACAAGACGGTCGTGCAGATCTACGGCCAGCGCCTGATCGACGAAGGCCTGATCACCGAGGGCGAACTGGAGAAGATGAAGGCCGACTGGCGCGCGAACCTGGAGCAGGAGTTCGACGCCGGCCAGTCCTACAAGCCGAACAAGGCCGACTGGCTGGATGGCGTCTGGTCGGGCCTGCGCACGGCCGACAATGCCGACGAGCAGCGTCGTGGCAAGACCTCGGTGCCGATGAAGCAGCTGAAGGAAATCGGCCGCAAGCTCTCCACCATTCCGGAGGGCTTCAAGGCGCACCGGACGATCCAGCGCTTCATGGACAACCGCGCCCAGATGATCGAGACCGGCGAAGGCCTCGACTGGGCGATGGGCGAGGCGCTCGCCTTCGGTTCGCTCGCCGTCGAAGGCACGAAGATCCGCCTCTCCGGCCAGGATTGCGAGCGCGGCACGTTCTCGCAGCGCCATTCGGTGCTCTACGACCAGGAGACCGAGGAGCGCTACATTCCGCTGGCGAACCTCTCGCCCACCCAGGCGCGCTACGAGGTCATCAACTCGATGCTCTCGGAAGAAGCGGTGCTCGGCTACGAATACGGCTACTCGCTGGCGCGGCCGAACGCGCTGACGCTGTGGGAAGCCCAGTTCGGCGACTTCGCCAACGGTGCGCAGGTCGTGTTCGACCAGTTCATCTCGTCGGGCGAACGCAAGTGGCTGCGCATGTCCGGTCTCGTCTGCCTCCTGCCGCACGGCTATGAAGGCCAGGGGCCGGAGCATTCGTCGGCTCGCCTCGAGCGCTTCCTGCAGCTCTGCGCGGAAGACAACATGCAGGTCGCCAACGTCACGACGCCGGCGAACTACTTCCATATCCTGCGCCGGCAGATCAAGCGCGACTTCCGCAAGCCGCTGATCATCATGACGCCCAAGTCGCTGCTGCGCCACAAGCGGGCGGTGTCGAGCCTGTCGGAACTCGCCGGCGAAAGCTCGTTCCACCGTCTCCTGTGGGACGACGCCGAGGTGATCAAGGACGGCCCGATCAAGCTGCAGAAGGATGCCAAGATCCGTCGCGTCGTCATGTGCTCGGGCAAGGTCTACTACGACCTGCTCGAGGAGCGCGAGAAGCGCGGCATCGACGACGTCTACCTGCTGCGTCTCGAACAGCTCTACCCGTTCCCGGCCAAGGCGCTCATCAACGAGCTGTCGCGCTTCCGCCATGCGGAGATGGTCTGGTGCCAGGAAGAGCCGAAGAACATGGGCGCCTGGTCGTTCATCGACCCGTATCTGGAGTGGGTGCTGGCCCATATCGACGCCAAGCACCAGCGCGTCCGCTATACCGGCCGGCCGGCGGCGGCCTCGCCGGCGACGGGTCTGATGTCCAAGCATCTGGCCCAGCTGGCGGCGTTCCTCGAGGATGCGCTCGGCGGCTAAGGGGAGGGTGGCGCGATGGCATATTTTCACCTGAGACTCGTGCCGCCGCGCCCCAGCTTCCCGCATGATGCGACGGAGCCGGAGATGAAGGCCATGGACCGTCATGCAGACTACTGGCGCGAGAAGGCTGCGGCCGGCACGGCAATCGCCGTCGGCCCGGTCTTCGAGGGCGAAGGCGCCTGGGGGATGGCCGTCGTCGAGGTGGGCGACGCCGAGGCGGCCCGCTCGCTCGCCGACGCCGATCCGGTGATCCTTGCCGACATCGGCTTCCGGTTCGATATTGCGCCGATGCCGACCCTGATTCTCCGGTCGTAACACGCCGGTTCCGCAACAGAATTCAACCATTCAACATTTCAGGACTTGAACAATGGCTACTGAAATCCGCGTACCGACCCTCGGCGAATCCGTCAGCGAAGCGACCGTCGGCACCTGGTTCAAGAAGGTCGGCGACACCGTCAAGGCGGACGAGCCGCTCGTGGAACTGGAAACCGACAAGGTGACCGTCGAAGTGCCGGCACCGGCGTCGGGCGTCCTGTCGGAGATCGTCGCGCCGAACGGCGAGACGGTCGGCCTCGGGGCACTGCTCGGCCAGATCGCCGAGGGCGCCTCGGCAGGTGCTGCTGCCCCCGCCGCAAAGGCTGCCGAGCCGGCGCCTGCGCCCGCGCCCGCGGCAGCCGCCGCACCGGCCGCCGCTGCGGCACCGGCAGCTTCCTCCTCCATGCCACCGGCGCCGGCGGCCGCCAAGATGCTCGCCGAGAACAACCTTTCGGCAGACCAGGTCGACGGCTCCGGCAAGCGCGGCCAGGTGCTGAAGGGCGACGTGCTCGCCGCTGTCGCCAAGGGCATTTCCGCGCCGGCAGCCCCGGCGGCCCCGATCCAGATCCAGGCGCGTGCGCCGTCCTCCGAGGCGGATGCGCCGCGCGAGGAGCGGGTGAAGATGACGCGCCTGCGCCAGACGATCGCCAAGCGCCTGAAGGATGCCCAGAACACGGCCGCCATGCTCACCACCTACAACGAGGTGGACATGAAGGCGGTCATGGACCTGCGCGCCAAGTACAAGGACATCTTCGAGAAGAAGCACGGTGTGAAGCTCGGCTTCATGGGCTTCTTCACCAAGGCCGTGACGCATGCGCTGAAGGAACTGCCGGCGGTCAACGCCGAGATCGACGGCACCGACATCATCTACAAGAACTTCTGCCACATCGGCATGGCCGTCGGTACCGACAAGGGCCTCGTCGTTCCGGTCATCCGCGACGCCGATCAGATGTCGATCGCCGAGATCGAGAAGGAACTGGCACGTTTGGCCAAGGCTGCCCGCGACGGTTCGCTGTCGATGGCCGACATGCAGGGCGGCACCTTCACCATCACCAACGGCGGTGTCTACGGCTCGCTGATGTCTTCGCCGATCCTGAACGCGCCGCAGTCGGGCATCCTCGGTATGCACAAGATCCAGGAGCGCCCGGTGGCGATCGGCGGCCAGGTCGTCATCCGCCCGATGATGTATCTGGCGCTCTCCTACGACCACCGCATCGTCGACGGCAAGGAAGCCGTAACGTTCCTGGTCCGGGTCAAGGAAAGCCTGGAAGATCCGGAACGCCTCGTCCTGGACCTGTAAGGATCGCCCGGGATGGACGCCGCAGCGCTTGCCGCCTCACCGTTTCTCACGCTCATGGCGTGGAGTGCGGCGCTGCTCGTCGTCCAGGTCATGCTGCAGGGGGCGCTGGCCACCCATGAACGCGGGGCGGACTGGAACGCCGGCCCGCGCGACGGCGAGGCCAAGCCGCTCGGCAAGCTCGCCGGGCGGGTGGAGCGGGCCTCGGCCAACCTGCGCGAGACCTATCCGGCCTTCGTCGGCCTGGCGCTGGCGCTCGCCCTTGCCGGCGATCCTTCCGGCTGGGGCTACAACGGCGCGCTCCTGTGGTTCGCGTGCCGCCTGCTCTACATACCGCTCTATCTCGCGGGCATCGCCTATGTCCGCTCGCTGATCTGGCTCGGCTCGCTGGCCGGGCTCTTCATGATGTTCGCTGCCCTCGTATTGTGATCGACGCGCCGCGCCCGCCGATCGGGCGCACCGGAGACTGGGATGCACACCTATCTGATCGAGCTCGCTTCCTTGATGGCGATCTTCGCCTTCGCCATTGTTTCCCCCGGCGCCGACCTCGCCATGGTCATGCGCCAGTCGATCGTGCACGGCAGGCGGTCGGCGATCATCACCTCGTTCGGCATCGGCGCCTCGCTGATGTTCCACGTCAGCTACACGATCCTCGGCCTCGGCCTTTTGATCTCCCAGTCGATTTACCTCTTCAACATCGTCAAGTGGTGCGGCGTCGCCTATCTCGTCTATATCGGCGTGAAGGCCCTGCGCGCCGGCCGGACGGAGATCGATGCCCCGGCGGTGTCCGGCGCTGCCGACGGCAAACGGCAATCGGCGCTGCGGGCCTTCGGCTTGGGTTTCATGGCGAACGCGCTGAACCCCAAGGCGGTGTTCTTCTTCCTGTCGATCTTCTCCAGCGTCGTCAGCGTGCATACGCCGATGACCGTGAAGCTCGGCTACGGGCTGGTGATGGCGACGTGCCTGATCGCCTGGTTCATCGGCGTGTCCCTGTTCATGACGACGCCTCGGATGCGAGCGGCGTTCTCGCGCGCCAGCAAGTGGATCGACCGCACGAGCGGGGTGGTCTTCATCGCGCTCGGCATCAAGCTTGCGACGGAACGGGCCGGTTGATCCATGCGCGTCCGCGGCCCTTTCCTGATGGCATCGGTCCTGTCGCTCTCGGTTTCGGGCACAGCCCTGGCTGCGAAGTGCCCGCAGGCGCAGGCGATCTATGCGGATCGGGACGGGGTCTACGAACTCGCCTTCGAGCCGGTCGGTTCCGAGGCGGCCGTGGTCAGCCACCTCTTCAAGATCCGGCTGGCGAAGGGCGATCTCATCCTGAACGGCCACATCATGCCGGGCGACGAGGTGGTCCGGTCGAACGGCATGATCATGCACAACTGCCCGACGGGTGACGTGACCGGCGAGGAGATCGCCGCCTGCACCGTCTGGGAAGGGGTGATCTATCCGCTCGGCGCGGACGGCGAAATCGGCGAGGCGGTGCCGGCGGCAGACGCGGAGGCGGCAGAACGCCTGCTGCTCGCGGGCTTCGGTCCGGCGCTGCGCTATTCCAATGCCTGGGAAGAGAAGAAGCTCACCACCGTTCCCTGGGACGTTCTGGCCTACAAGGAGTGTGCGCAATGATCGACAGTCCCGTGCTGCTCGTCACCGGCGGAAGCCGCGGCATCGGCGCCAGCGTCTGCCGGCTGGCGGCGGCGGCCGGCTGGCAGGTCGCGGTCAACTATGCCTCCAATGCCGAGGCGGCCGAAGCAGTGGTCGACGACATCCGCAAGGCCGGCGGGTCGGCGATCGCGGTGGAAGGCGATGTCGGCAGCGAAGCCGGGCTCGCCTCCATCTTCTCGGCGGTGGACGGGACGTTCTCGCGCCTCGACGGGCTCGTCAACAATGCCGGGATCGTGGGCCTTCCCGCGCGCGTCGACGAAATCAGCGTCGAGCGCCTCGACCGCATGTTCGCGGTCAACGTCATCGGCTCCATCCGCTGCGCGCAGGAAGCCATCCGCAGGATGTCGACGCGCCATGGCGGCCGCGGCGGCGCGATCGTCAACATATCGTCCATGGCCGCCGTGCTCGGCTCGGCGGGGCAGTATGTCGACTATGCCGCGAGCAAGGGGGCAATCGAGAGCTTCACGATCGGGCTTGCACGCGAGGTCGCGGCCGAAGGCATCCGCGTCAACCTGGTGCGACCCGGCATCATCGACACCGACATCCACGCCTCCGGCGGGCTGCCGGACCGGGCGCGCGAGATGGCGCCGGCCATACCCATGCAGAGACCCGGAACGCCCGACGAGGTGGCGCAGTCCGTTCTCTATCTACTCTCCGACGCGGCATCCTATGTCACGGGTGCCGCCCTCAACGTCAGCGGCGGCCGGTAGGCCGTCCGCGCTCAGGAAGGATATTCAATGGCATATGATCTCGTTGTTATCGGGTCCGGCCCCGGCGGCTACGTCTGCGCCGTCAAGGCGGCCCAACTCGGCCTGAAGGTCGCCGTCGTCGAGAAGCGCGCGACCTATGGCGGCACCTGCCTCAACATCGGCTGCATTCCGTCCAAGGCGCTGCTGCACGCCTCGGAGATGTACAGCCACGCCGCCCACGGCATGGACAGCCTCGGCATCGAGGGACTGGCGCCGAAGCTGAACCTTGCCAAGATGCTCGGCCACAAGGACGCGACGGTCAAGTCGAACGTCGACGGCGTCGCCTTCCTGTTCAAGAAGAACAAGATCGACGGCTTCCAGGGCACCGGCAAGGTGCTCGGCGCCGGCAAGGTCGCCGTGACCAGCGACAAGGGCGAGGAACAGGTGCTGGAGACCAAGGCGATCGTGATCGCCACCGGTTCGGACGTCGCCGGCATTCCGGGCGTCAAGGTCGATTTCGACGAGAAGGTGATCGTCTCCTCCACCGGCGCGATCGCGCTTGAGAAGGTGCCGGAAAATCTGATCGTCGTCGGCGGCGGCGTCATCGGGCTCGAGCTCGGCTCGGTCTGGATGCGCCTCGGCTCGAAGGTCACGGTCGTCGAATATCTCGACACGATCCTCGGCGGCATGGACGGCGAGGTCTCCAAGCAGTTCCAGCGGATGCTCGCCAAGCAGGGCATGGACATCCGCGTCGGCGCCAAGGTGACCGGCGTCGAGAAGACCAAGTCCGGCGCGAAGGTGACGTTCGAGCCGGTCAAGGGCGGCGAGGCGACGACGCTGGAGGCAAACGTCGTCCTGGTCGCCACCGGCCGCCGTCCCTACACCGACGGGCTGGGGCTCGCCGAGGCTGGCGTGGCGCTCGACAACCGCGGCCGCGTCGAGATCGACGGCCACTTCCAGACCAACGTGCCGGGCATCTACGCGCTCGGCGACGTCGTGCGCGGGCCGATGCTGGCGCACAAGGCCGAGGACGAGGGCGTGGCGCTGGCCGAAATCCTCGCCGGCCAGGCCGGACACGTGAACTACGACGTCATCCCGAGCGTGGTCTACACCCAGCCGGAGGTCGCATCCGTCGGCAAGACAGAAGAAGAGCTGAAGGCGGCGGGTGTGGCCTACAAGGTCGGCAAGTTCCCGTTCTCGGCCAACGGCCGGGCGCGCGCCATGCTGGCGACCGACGGCTTCGTGAAGATCCTCGCCGACAAGGAGACCGACCGGGTGCTCGGCGGCCACATCGTCGGCTTCGGCGCCGGCGAGATGATCCACGAGATCACCGTGCTGATGGAGTTCGGCGGCTCGGCGGAAGATCTCGGCCGCACCTGCCACGCACACCCGACCATGTCGGAAGCGGTCAAGGAGGCTGCGCTCGGCGCCTTCTTCAAGCCGATCCACATGTGATCCGGCCAGGATCGGAACAGAAAAAGCCCCGGTCGGCAGGCGCGGACCGGGCCTCTTCTTGTCGTGCGTGCGGCCTACCGCACCGGCGTCAAAGTGAACCCTTGCGCGCGCAGCAATTCCACCACGCCTTCCTTTCCGGGCAGGTGCAGCGCGCCGACGGCGATGAAGACGTTGCCTTCGGCGAGGATCGGCGCGGCGCGCTCGGCCATGCGGTGGTTGCGATCGATGATGATCCGCTGTTCGAAATCGGCGTAGGCGTTGTCGTCGCTTTCGACGCCCGGCGGCGGCATGCGCATCAACGGCATGATCATCCCGGTCTGTCCGGAGAGATAGAGCTGGCTCATCGTCTCGATGACGTCCTTCACGCCGTCGCCGAGCTGGACCACCTGCAGAAGGCCCGCCAGTTGCGGCTCGAGCGGCAGGCCGTCGAGCGCGCTGATCTGCTCGATCATCGTCTCCAGCCCCTTCAGCGTCTTGCCGTCGGCGAGCGCATCCTGGGCGAGCTTCTGGTCGAGGAAGGCCAGGCCGGCCTGCTTGCGGGCCATTTCGCAGGCGGGAAGGGCGACGAAGCTCATGATCATCCAGGGCTTCATGCGCGCGACCGCCGTCAGCGAGAGGCCGCGCGCCTTCAGCCCTTCGGCGAGGATGGCCGCATCCTTCTCACCCAGCAGCCCGGGTATCGTCCGGCCGTCGGTGAACATGGTCAGGTCGGGACGGGTCAGGATCGTGGCGCTGGCCTTCCTGACGTCGGCGATTTCATCGGATTCGACGACGACCGTCTGCGCCTCCTCGTAGGCCGCCTGCGCCGCATCCGGCATCGCGACCACGCGCGGATCGGTCACGTGCATCGTGCCGAGGAGATAGGAGGGGGACGTGCCGGGCTTCTCGATCTTCCAGAAGATGCCTTCGCCGTTCGTTGCCGTCTTCGCTTCGCCGACCAGCTTCGCATAGGCCGCCGGATCGCTCGCCTGCAAATCGGGAAGCAGGTTCTTGCCGGTGCAGGCCGGCGGCTCGGCCGCGCTCGCAGGCGAGAGCGAAAGCAGGACGAAAAGGAGCGATGCGGCAACGAGAGCATGAAGCGTCGCGAGGACCCCCAGGGCCGTGTCGGCGATGCGGTCGGCGAGGTGGGCGCGTGGCTGGAGCGGCAATCGTTTCATGGAGTATGTTTTCCCTGCGATTTTGGTTCGACCCTAGCTGTCCAGCCCCTCACAATCCCTTAACGCCCGGGGCGTCGCCAATTTATGGCGCACCGGCCTGGCAGCCATGCGTGCGCCGTCAGGCGCGGGGGTGGGCGCGGTCGTAAATTTCCAGCAGCCGGGCCGAATCGACGCCGGTATAGACTTGGGTCGTGGACAGGCTGGCGTGCCCCAGAAGTTCCTGGATCGTGCGCAGGTCGCCGCCGCCTGCGAGCAGATGGGTGGCGAAGGAATGGCGGAGCGCGTGCGGGGTGGCGCTGTCGGGCAAACCCAGCGCGCCGCGCAGCTTCTGCATCTCGCGCTGGATGATCGCCGGCTGCAGCGGGCCCCCGCGGGCGCCGCGAAAGAGCGGCCCGTCCTTGGCAAGCGGGAAGGGGCAAAGGCGCAGATAGTCCTCGACGCCTGTGCGTGCGGCCGCAAGCAGCGGGACGATGCGGGTCTTGCCGCCCTTGCCGGTGATGCGCAGCGCGCCGGAGGTGCTTGCGAAATCATCCGGTGTCAAGGCCAGCGCCTCCGAGATGCGCAGGCCGCAGCCGTAGAGAAGCGTCAGGACGGCCGCGTTGCGCACGCTGATCCAGGGCTCCTCGGACAGCTGCACCCCGGTGTCGACGACGGCGAGCGCCTGGCTGTCGGTCAGGGGCTTGGGCAGGGATTTCGGCTGCTTGGGCGATCGGATCGCGGCGGCGCCGGCGGCGTTGACGAGACCCTTCCGCTCCAGATGCCGCAGGAAGGAGCGCAGGCCGGCCAGGCCGCGGCCGAGCGTGCGTGCGCCCGCCCCGTCCCGGCGGCGCGCGGCGAGAAAGCCGCGCAGGTCCGCCGGCCGCAGGTTGCCGATGTCCTTCAGGCGGGCGGGGGCGGCGAGATGGCCGGTGAGGAAGGCCAGGAACTGGCGCGTGTCGCGCTCGTAGGCCTCCAGCGTATTGCCGGAAAGCCGGCGTTCCTCGGCCAGCGCCGAAAGCCAGGCGGCGCGCTCGGAAAGCAGGGCCGGGTCGGCAATGATAAGCAGTTGATCCATGTTCGCCTCGATCCGGACAGAGACTAGACCGTCCGGAGTTAGACATTTGTTAACATTGACTTCGCGGTTGTCACGCTTAGATCATATGGAACTGCGATACGGTGCTGGACTCGAGCAGGCGGACCCATGGCAAGACGTGATTCGGGAACAGCGTTCGCACATCTCGCGGAGACGGTGGCGCTCGTCTCGCACGGGCAGCCCGGCCATATCGTCGACACGCTGATCGCCGAGCGGGGCACGCGCATCGTCGAGCATCCGCTCTGGCCGGTGATGCGGCCGTTCCTCTACACCATACTCAACTATCGCCGGGCGATCGAATTTGCCGATGCGGTCGCCAACATGCCGGGCTTCCAGGCATTCGAGTTCCTGAGTTCGGCCCTCAAGCTGGACGTGGCGGTGCGGCATGAGGAACGGATCCCGGAGAAGGGCGGCTTCCTGCTCGTCAGCAACCATCCGACCGGGATCGCCGACGGGGTCGCCGTCTTCGATCTCATGAAGAACCGCCGGCCCGACATGATGTTCTTCGCCAACCGCGACGCCATCCGCGTCAATCCGCGTTTCGTCGAGATGATCATCCCGGTCGAATGGCGGGAGGAGCACAAGAGCAAGCTGAAGACGCGCGAGACGCTGCAGATCACCAACCGGGCGATCGCCGAGGGCAAGGCCGCGGTCCTGTTTCCCTCCGGCCGCATCGCCTACTGGGCGGACGGGCGGCTGAACGAGCGGCCGTGGAAGATCTCGGCCGTGTCGCTTGCGCGCAAGTACGAGCTGCCGATCCTGCCGGTACACATGAAGGCGCGCAATTCCGGGCTGTTCTACTGGCTGGCCAAATGGTCGACCGAACTGCGCGACATGACGGTGTTCCATGAACTCCTGAACAAGAAGAGCAATCGCTTCGAGTTCACCGTCGGCAACATGATCCAGCCCGACCAGCTGGCCGGCGATCCGATCGACGTCACCAAGGCGCTGGAACGCCATTGCGTCTTTTCGCTCGGCGACGACCCGGACGCACGGTTTGCCCCCCGCTGACCGCGGGTGCTGCTTTTTCGCTTTTCTCCCATGGCCGGAATCGCTTAGTTGAAGCGATGATGCTGCGCTCCATGCTTGCCGAAAACTACCGTTCGTTGCGGTCGATCCGCATGGATCTCGGCCAGGTGAACCTGTTCGTCGGCGAAAACGGCACGGGAAAGTCGAACCTCTACCGGTCGCTGCAGCTCGTGCAGGCGGCGGCGCGCGGGACGCTCGCAAGCGAGATCGCGGCGGAAGGCGGCATGGCCTCGGCGCTCTGGACCGGGCGTCGCCGGCCGAACGAGCCCGTCCGCATCCGGCTGGAGGCCGAACTCCTCGATGCGGAAAGGGCGATCACGTTCCGCTATCTGATCGAGGCGGGGCTCCGCCCGCCGGCGGCCGCAGGTTTCGTGTTCGAGCCGCAGATCAAGACCGAGGAGCTTTCGATCGAGACCGGGCGGCGCCCGGTGACCGTCCTGAAGCGGGCCGGGCCGGGGATCATGGTGCGCGGTGAGACGGGACGGATGCAGGAACATCCCGAACAGGCGCTCGCCTCGGAGACGGCGCTCGCCCTCCTCGGCGATGCGGGGCACTATCCGGAGATCGGCGCCTTCCGGCGCGCGGTGCTGCAATGGCGCTTCTTCCACGGATTCAGGACCGATCGCTCCTCGCCGCTGCGCCAGCCCTGCCTTTCCGTCACCAGCCCGATGCTGGACGAGGACGGCGGCAACCTCGCCGCCGTGTTCGCGACGCTTTCCCATATCCGCCAGGACACGACGGATCTCGACCGCTCGATCGCCGACGCCTTCGAGGGTGCGCGCCTTTCCGTGCCGGAGCCCGGCGAATTCGCCTCCTTCGGGCTCGTCTTTCAGCAGTTTCCGCAGCGGCTGTTCCAGCCGCGCGAGCTCTCCGACGGCCAGATCCGCTTTCTGGCGCTGGCGGCAGCGCTCCTGTCCTACCGCTGCCCGCCGCTGGTGGCGCTGAACGAGCCGGAGGCGAGCCTGCATCCCTCGATGCTGCCGCCGCTCGCGGCGATGATCGCCAGGGCCTCGCTCTCCAGCCAGGTGTGGCTCGTCACCCATTCGGAGCTTCTGGCGCGCGAGGTGGAAAGCCGCTGCGGCGTACGGGCGAAGCGGGTGATCCGCAACGACGGCGCCACGTGGATCGAGGGGATGCGGCTGACCGGCGAGATCGCGGAGGACGACGGATGACCGGTGGCGTCTTCCCCGTGCGCCGTTCGTCCGCCGGCGTCCACGGCAGGAGCGGCTGGCGATGAACCGGCTGACCGACGATCTCTTCGGCGGCCCGCCCAGGCTTCGGACCGTGCCGGTGCTGGTGCCGATGCCGGCGCCGCGGCCCTATTCCTATTCGGTGCCCGAGGGCATGGCGGTCGAGCCCGGCTCGATCGTGCAGGTGCCGCTCGGTTCGCGCCTGGTCGCCGGCGTCGTCTGGGAACGGCTGGGCGAGGACGACGTCGATCCGAAGAAGCTGCGGCCGATCGAGAAGGTGTTCGACTGCCCGCCGCTGACGAAGG
This sequence comes from Hyphomicrobiales bacterium, assembly GCA_900469965.1. Classification (GTDB taxonomy): domain Bacteria; phylum Pseudomonadota; class Alphaproteobacteria; order Rhizobiales; family Rhizobiaceae; genus Mycoplana. The sequence goes on from UBZP01000006.1 coordinate 41,428, forward strand.
AGATGCGCGCCTTCGTCGACTGGGTCTCCGCCTATACGCTGACGCCGCCGGGCCTGGTTGCGCGCATGGCGCTGCGGGCGCCCGCCGCCTTCGACCCCGAGCCGATGGTCGAGGGGTTGCGCTTCACCGGCACCCGCCCGGAGCGGATGACGGCGGCGCGCGAGCGGGTGCTGGCGCTGGCCGAAGAGGGCATCCCCTGGACGCGGTCCGGGCTCGCGCATGCAGCCGGCACGTCTTCCAGCGTCATCGACGGGCTGACGGCGCAGGGCAGTTTCGAGACGATCTTCCTGCCGCCGCCGCCGGTGGTGGCCAGGCCCGATCCCGGCTATGCCGCGCCGCGGCTGGAGGGTCCGCAGACGGATGCGGCGGCCGATCTCGTCGAGCAGGTTCGCGACGGCCGGTTCGCCGTGGCGCTGATCGACGGCATCACCGGCTCCGGCAAGACGGAGGTCTATTTCGAGGCGATCGCCGAGACGCTGCGGCAGGGGCGGCAGGTGCTGATCCTTTTGCCGGAGATCGCGCTGACGGCGAGCTTCCTCGAGCGCTTCCAGGACCGGTTCGGCGCCAAGCCGGCGGAGTGGCATTCGGACCTCGCGCCCCGGACGCGCGAGAAGGTCTGGCGGCAGGTCGCGACCGGCGAGGTCCGGGTCGTCGCCGGCGCGCGCTCGGCGCTGTTCCTGCCTTTCGAGGATCTCGGCCTCGTCATCGTCGACGAGGAGCACGACCCGGCCTACAAGCAGGAGGATCGGGTCTTCTACAACGCCCGCGACATGGCGGTGGTGCGGGCCCGGATCGGCGATTTCCCGGCCGTGCTCGTCTCGGCAACGCCGTCTGTCGAAAGCCGCGTCAATGCCGACAGCGGGCGCTACCGGGCGCTGCACCTGCCGACCCGCTTCGGCGAGGCGGCGCTGCCCGACCTGCATCTCGTCGACCTGCGCCGGCATCCGCCGCAGCGCGGCGGCTTCCTGTCGCCGGTGATGCTGCGCGCCATCGGCAAGACCGTCGAGAAGGGCGAGCAGGCGTTGCTGTTCCTCAATCGCCGCGGCTATGCGCCGCTGACGCTCTGCCGCGTCTGCGGCCACCGCTTCCAGTGCCCGCAATGCTCGAGCTGGCTAGTCGAGCATCGTTTCCGCGGCCAGATCCAGTGCCATCATTGCGGCTATGCCGAGCGCACGCCGGAGGCCTGCCCCGAATGCGGCACCTTCGACCATCTGGCAGCCTGCGGTCCCGGGGTGGAACGAATTGCCGAGGAGGTGGAGCGGCATTTCCCCGAGGCGCGCACCATCGTGCTGTCGTCGGACCTGATGGGGGTGAAGCGGCTGCGGCTGGAACTGGAGGCGATCGCCAAGGGCGAGGCGGACATCGTCATCGGCACGCAGCTCGTCGCCAAGGGCCATAACTTCCCGCTGATGACGCTGGTCGGCATCGTCGACGCGGACCTCGGCCTCTCCAACGGCGACCCGCGGGCGGCGGAGCGGACCTTCCAGCTTTTGTCGCAGGTGACGGGCCGCGCCGGGCGAACGGGCCTGAAGAGCCACGGGCTGATCCAGACTTACCAGCCGCTGCATCCCGTCATGCAGGCGATCGTCTCCGGCGATGCCCGCGACTTCTACGAGCGCGAGATCGGCGAGCGGGAGAAGGCGCTGCTGCCGCCGTTCGGCCGGCTCGCCTCGGTGATCGTGTCCGCCGACAGCCGGGCGGAGGCGGAAGGCCATGCCCGCGGCCTGCGGCAGTCGGCGCCCGCTGTCTCGGGCGTGGCGATCCTCGGGCCGGCGGAAGCGCCGCTCGCGCTGGTGCGCGGCCGGCACCGGTTCCGGCTTCTCGTCCACGGGCAGCGTTCGAGCGACATGCAGGCCTATCTCCGGACGATGCTCTCGAACGGCCCGAAGGAGCGCGGCTCCGTGCTCGTGCAGGTGGACATCGATCCGCAGAGCTTTCTGTAGGGCGTGTCGAATGCCGGGATAGGGAATGTGCCTCGGTGTCACTTTGTCGCAGGTGCCCGCCGGACGGGTCGCGGCTTTCCCCCGCTACCCATGTTCGCCCGGGCCGTGCAAAACCGGCGCCGGTGGATTCCGTGCGGCGTGCGAGTGTGCCATAAGGCGGACGGATCAGGACAGCCCGGGGAGCGCACATGGAGTTCTACATTCCGACCGATACGGGCGAGCTTCTGGCCTTCTGCGCCGCACTCGCCGCCTGCCTCTTGGGGCTCGTCGGGCTGTTCGCCCCGCGGTTGTCTTTGCGGTTGAACGGTCTGCAGCTGCGCGACGGCAGCAACGAAGGCTACGCCGCGGCCCGTTCGCTGGGCGGCTTCCATGCGGGGCTTGCGCTCTGCGCGGTGATGGTGGCGCAGGACTGGGCCTATCTCGCGGTCGGATCCGCCTTCGCACTCGCTTCGTTCGGCCGGATCCTGTCGATGATGTCGGATGCCTCGTTCACGCTCAGGAACCTGGCGCTGCTCCTCGTGCAGTTCGTCCTGTCGCTACTGCCGCTCGCCTATGTTTTCGGATTTGTCTGAGGCTTTTTTCGCTGGCGGACACGGCTTTTATCCCGGCGAATCTAATTTTGCCGGAATTCCTGCCAAAGGTGCCCCACTTATCAAGGATTCCTGTGCTGCCGCGTGTTGCGAGTCCGAAGTTCCTATGCTAGACGAACCGCGAATTTCAGAAAAAGCGGGCGTCCCAGCTTGCGAGAACTGAAGATAATCGCAACGAATTCAGGGTGTTAGGTTTACGGGCAATCCGCAAGCTGCTGCTCTGGATGAAAATAAGAGAAGCTTGTGCCCGTGGCAGACACATCCCAGCTTATTTCCGGTGTTGCAGAAAGATACGCGTCCTCGCTTTTCGAGCTGGCGCTCGAAGCCAAGAGCGTCGATGCGGTGGGTTCCGATCTCGCCCGTTTCCAGGCGATGATCGATGAGAGCGCCGACCTCAAGCGCCTGATCCAGAGCCCGGTCTTCTCCGCCGAAGAGCAGACGAAGGCCATTGCCGCAATCGTCGCCAAGGCAGGCATCTCCGGCCTCGTCGCAAACTTCCTCAAGGTCGTGGCGTCCAACCGTCGGCTCTTCGCCGTGCCGGGGATGGTCAAGGCCTACCGCGTGATCGCTGCCCGCCAGCGCGGCGAGATCACCGCAGAAATCACCTCCGCGCATGCGCTTTCCGCCGCGCAGGAAACCGAATTGAAGGCGGCGCTCAAGAGCGTCACCGGCAAAGACGTGGCGATCGCCGTCACCGTCGACCCGTCCATTCTCGGTGGTCTGATCGTCAAGGTCGGGTCCCGCCAGATCGACACTTCGCTTCGCACCAAACTCTCTACCCTTAAGCTTGCACTGAAAGAGGTCGGCTGATGGATATCCGCGCCGCGGAAATCTCCGCAATTCTCAAAGATCAGATCAAAAACTTCGGCAAAGAGGCGGAAGTCTCGGAAGTCGGCCAGGTGCTTTCCGTCGGTGACGGTATCGCCCGCGTCTACGGCCTCGACAACGTCCAGGCCGGCGAAATGGTCGAGTTCCCGGGCGGAATTCGCGGCATGGCGCTGAACCTCGAAAGCGACAACGTCGGTGTCGTTATCTTCGGTTCGGACCGTGACATCAAGGAAGGCGACACCGTCAAGCGGACCGGCGCCATCGTGGACGTCCCGGTCGGTCCGGAGCTGCTCGGCCGCGTCGTAGACGCGCTCGGCAACCCGATCGACGGCAAGGGCCCGATCAATGCCAAGAAGCGCGCCCGCGTGGACATCAAGGCTCCGGGCATCATTCCGCGCAAGTCGGTGCACGAGCCGATGTCGACCGGCCTCAAGGCCATCGACGCGCTCATCCCGGTCGGCCGCGGCCAGCGCGAGCTCGTCATCGGCGACCGCCAGACCGGCAAGACCGCGATCATCCTCGACACGTTCCTGAACCAGAAGCCGATCCACGACAACGGCCCGGACCAGGACAAGCTGTACTGCGTCTACGTCGCCATCGGCCAGAAGCGTTCGACGGTTGCCCAGTTCGTGAAGGTGCTCGAAGAGCGCGGCGCGCTGCAGTACTCGATCATCGTCGCTGCGACCGCTTCCGACCCGGCGCCGATGCAGTACCTCGCCCCGTTCGCCGGCTGCGCGATGGGTGAATACTTCCGCGACAACGGCAAGCATGCGCTGATCGGCTACGACGACCTCTCCAAGCAGGCCGTCGCCTACCGCCAGATGTCGCTGCTGCTGCGCCGCCCGCCGGGCCGCGAAGCCTATCCGGGCGACGTCTTCTACCTGCACTCCCGTCTGCTCGAGCGCGCTGCAAAGCTGAACGACGAGATGGGCGCAGGCTCGCTGACGGCGCTGCCGGTCATCGAGACCCAGGGCAACGACGTTTCGGCGTTCATCCCGACCAACGTGATCTCGATCACCGACGGCCAGATCTTCCTCGAAACCGACCTGTTCTACCAGGGCATCCGTCCGGCCGTGAACGTCGGCCTGTCGGTTTCCCGCGTCGGCTCGTCCGCGCAGATCAAGGCGATGAAGCAGGTCGCAGGCTCGATCAAGGGCGAACTCGCCCAGTATCGCGAAATGGCCGCCTTCGCCCAGTTCGGTTCGGACCTCGACGCTGCGACCCAGCGCCTGCTGAACCGCGGTGCACGCCTGACCGAGCTTCTGAAGCAGCCGCAGTTCTCGCCGCTGAAGACGGAAGAGCAGGTCGCGGTGATCTTCGCCGGCGTCAACGGCTACCTCGACAAGCTGCCGGTCAACCAGGTCGGCAAGTTCGAGCAGGGCCTGCTTTCCTACATGCGTACGGAAGGCAAGGGCGTCCTCGAGTCGATCCGCACGGAGAAGGCCATCAGCGACGACACCAAGGGCAAGCTCAAGGCCGCTCTTGACGCCTTCGCCAAATCCTTCGCCTGATCGGGCTCCATTCTAGGACGGAAAACGGATGCCTTCACTTAAGGATCTGAAGAACCGGATCGCCTCCGTCAAGGCGACGCAGAAGATCACCAAGGCGATGAAGATGGTCGCCGCGGCGAAGCTTCGGCGTGCGCAGGAGGCGGCCGAGGCCGCCCGGCCTTATTCGCAGCGCATGAGCGCGGTGCTGGCCAATATCGCCCAGGCGGTCGGCCAGGACGATACCGCGCCGCGCCTGATGACGGGCACCGGCAAGGACGACGTGCACCTGCTCGTCGTCTGCACGGCGGAACGCGGCCTCTGCGGCGGCTTCAACTCGCAGATCGCCCGCCTTGCCCGCGACCATACGCGCAAGCTCCTGGCCAACGGCAAGACGGTCAAGATCATCTGCGTCGGCAAGAAGGGCTTCGACATCCTTCGCCGCGAATTCGCGTCGCTGATCATCGACCGTGTCGACCTGCGCGAAGTCAAGAAGATCGGCTTCACCAATGCCGACGAGATCGGCCGCAAGGTCATCGCGCTGTTCGACAAGGGCGAGTTCGACGTCTGCACGCTGTTCTATTCGGAGTTCAAGTCGGTCATCGCGCAGATCCCGACCGCCCAGCAGCTGATCCCGGCCTCGGCCGGCGAGGCGGCGGAGCAGTCCGATGCGATCTACGACTACGAGCCCGATGCGGCGGCGATCCTCGGCGATCTCATCCCGCGCAACATTTCCGTCCAGATCTTCCGGGCCCTGCTCGAGAACGTCGCCGGCGAGATGGGTGCCAAGATGAGCGCCATGGACAACGCGACGCGCAATGCCGGTGAGATGATCAACAAGCTGACGCTCAGCTACAACCGCCAGCGTCAGGCTCAGATCACCAAGGAACTCATCGAAATCATCTCGGGCGCCGAAGCGCTCTAAGGACCAGGACAAAGAGGGTAAGAATCATGGCTAAGGCAGCTACCCCGAAAGAAACCGCAGCGGCGAAGAAGCCCGCTGCCCCGCGCAAGCCGGCAGCCGCCAAGGCCGCTCCGACCGCATCGGCAGCCGTCTCCGCAAAGGGCGCAACCGGGCGCGTGACGCAGGTCATCGGCGCCGTCGTCGACGTCGCCTTCGACGGTGAGTTGCCGCTCATCCTCAACGCGCTGGAAACCGACAACAACGGCAACCGCCTCGTTCTCGAAGTCGCCCAGCACCTCGGCGAGAACACCGTTCGCACGATCGCCATGGACGCGACCGAAGGTCTGGTCCGTGGCCAGCCCGTCGTCGACACCGGCGCACCGATCTCGGTTCCGGTCGGCGACGAGACCCTCGGCCGCATCATGAACGTCATCGGCGAGCCGGTCGACGAAGCCGGTCCGCTGAAGACCAAGGCCAGGCGCGCGATCCACCAGGACGCCCCGGCCTATGTCGAGCAGTCGACGGAAGCGCAGATCCTCGTCACCGGCATCAAGGTCGTCGACTTGCTCGCGCCCTACGCCAAGGGCGGCAAGATCGGCCTGTTCGGCGGCGCCGGCGTCGGCAAGACGGTTCTGATCATGGAACTGATCAACAACGTCGCCAAGGCCCACGGCGGTTACTCGGTGTTCGCAGGCGTGGGTGAGCGTACCCGCGAAGGCAACGACCTCTATCACGAGATGATCGAGTCGGGCGTGAACAAGCTCGGCGGCGGCGAAGGCTCCAAGGCTGCCCTCGTCTACGGCCAGATGAACGAGCCGCCGGGTGCGCGCGCCCGCGTCGCCCTGACCGGCCTGACGATCGCCGAAGACTTCCGCGACAAGGGCCAGGACGTTCTGTTCTTCGTCGACAACATCTTCCGCTTCACCCAGGCAGGCTCGGAAGTGTCGGCTCTGCTCGGCCGCATCCCTTCGGCCGTGGGCTACCAGCCGACGCTCGCAACCGACATGGGCCAGATGCAGGAACGCATCACCACCACCACCAAGGGTTCGATCACCTCGGTGCAGGCGATCTACGTTCCCGCCGACGACTTGACCGACCCGGCACCGGCAACCTCGTTCGCCCACCTGGACGCAACGACGGTTCTGTCGCGCTCGATCGCCGAAAAGGGCATCTACCCGGCCGTGGATCCGCTGGACTCGACCTCGCGCATGCTCGACCCGATGATCGTCGGCGAGGAGCACTACGAGGTGTCGCGCAAGGTGCAGACGACCCTGCAGCGCTACAAGTCGCTCCAGGACATCATCGCCATCCTCGGCATGGACGAGCTGTCGGAAGACGACAAGCTGGCCGTTGCCCGCGCCCGCAAGATCGAGCGCTTCCTGAGCCAGCCGTTCTTCGTCGCCGAAGTCTTCACCGGTTCGCCGGGCAAGCTCGTCGCACTCGAAGACACGATCAAGGGCTTCAAGGGCCTGGTCAACGGCGAGTACGACCACCTGCCGGAAGCCGCCTTCTACATGGTCGGCTCCATCGAGGAAGCCGTCGAGAAGGCGAAGAAGCTGGCTGCCGAAGCCGCTTGATCCCGACAGTCCGGATGCCTGCCTGCCCGGCGGGCATCCGTTCCTGACCTGATGAAATCAGCAGAAGTGAATGGTCATGGCCGACAGTTTCAACTTTGAACTCGTTTCTCCCGAGCGGCTGCTGCTCTCCGGCAGCGTGACCGCGGTCGTCATTCCGGCCTCGGAAGGCGAGATGACCGTCATGGCCAACCACGCCCCGACGATGACGACGATCCAGCCCGGCGTCGTGACGGTCTCGTTCGCCGACGGCCAGACGGACCGCTACGTGGTGTTCGGCGGCTTCGCCGACATCCTGCCGACCGGCTGCACGCTCCTGGCGGAATCGGCCGTCCATATCGACGAGATCAGCCGCGACGACATCGCCAAGCGGATCGAGGTCGCCCGCGGCGAGCTCGATGCGGCCCCGAACGACGAGCATCGCGCCAGCATTGAGCGCTATATCGCCCAGCTCGGCACCGTGCAGGGCACGATCCTGCCCGCCTGAAAGGCTGAATAGCTCCATTCAAACCCCGCTTCGGCGGGGTTTTTTGTTGAAATGATGGAACCCTCGCGGCCGGACCTGCTTTAACTACATGGCAAAGTCGACCGCTGCGGCGGGACTATTTGCTTTGAAAACGCGGCGGTTTGCTGCTTGAATGGCGCCGGTGCCAGCGCGCCGGGCTTTTATACGTATTGGAATGAGGATCGATGTCTCAGAAAATCATCCCCGTCGTGATGGCGGGCGGGAAGGGCACGCGGCTGTGGCCTCTCTCACGTTCGACGGCTCCGAAGCAGTTCATGGATCTCTTGGGCAAGAAGACGCTGTTCCAGCGCACCCTCGAGCGGGTCGGAAACGATGAACTCTACGAGGCGCCGATCATCCTGACCAATGCGGAATTCCGCTTTCTCGTCGCCGAGCAGGCACGCCTGATCGACCGGCCGCTCGCCAAGATCCTGCTGGAGCCGGTGGCGCGCAACACCGCGCCGGCGCTGGCGGTCGCGGCCTTGGTCGTGGCGCGGGAATCCGGCGAGGACGCGATCATGCAGGTCCTGGCATCGGACCACGAGATCGTCGAGAACGAGGCCTATTTCGATGCCGTGGCGCGCGCGCGCGCAGCCGCTGCCAAGGGACGGCTCGTGACCTTCGGCATCACACCGACGGAGCCGGCGACCGGCTACGGCTACATCGAGAAGGGTGATGACCTCGGCGGCGGCGCCTACGCGGTCAAGCGCTTCATCGAAAAGCCGGATCAGGAGAAGGCCGAGCGGTTGCTCGCCGATGGCGGCTACCTGTGGAATTCCGGCATGTTCATGCTGCCTGTCGGCCTGTTCCTGCAGGAGTTGCGGCAACTTGCGCCCGAGGTCATGGACGCCGCCGCGCAGGCGGTCTCGGCGTCCAAGGACGATCTCGATTTCGTGCGGCTGGACGAGGACGCCTTTTCCAAAGCGCCGGACATCTCGATCGACTACGCGATCTTCGAGAAGACGCCGATGGCGGCCGTCGTGCCCTCGCCGATCGAGTGGTCCGACCTCGGCAGCTGGGATTCGGTCTGGAAGCTCGGCGCACAGGACGACGACGGCAACGTCGCCGACGGCCGCACGACGCTGCTCGACACCCGCAACTCGCTGGTGCTGTCCAAGGACATCCATGTGGCCGTGCAGGGGCTTTCCGACATCGCCGTCATCGCCAGCGAGGACGCCGTCTATGTCGGGCGGATGGAGGACAGCCAGAACGTCGGCAAGCTGGTGAAGTTCCTCGCCTCGAAGAAGGCGACCGCGCCGCTGACCGAAACCCATCGCACCTCCTATCGCCCCTGGGGCGGCTACACGTCGGTGCTGAGCGGCGACCGCTTCCAGGTGAAGCGGCTGTTCGTCAAGCCGGGGCGCAGGCTGTCGCTGCAGAAGCACCACCACCGCTCCGAGCACTGGATCGTCGTGCGCGGCACGGCGGAGGTGACCGTGGGCGAGCGCGTGATCCCGCTGCGCGAGAACGAATCCGTCTATATCCCGCAGGGCGAACTGCATCGGCTGGCCAATCCCGGCAAGATCCTGCTCGAACTGATCGAGGTGCAGACCGGATCCTATCTCGGCGAGGACGACATCATCCGCATCGAGGACGAGTTCGGGCGGCAATAGCGCGATTTCGGGGGCGGGTCAGACGAACCTTGCCCCCGTCCCGTCGACCCTCAGCACGGTCAATCGGCCGGTGGCGAAGCAACCCGTGTCGATGCCGATCCGGCCCGGTGCGAGGTCGGGCTCGGCGCTCGGCGTGTGGCCGTGCACCACGATCAGCGGCAGTCCGGGCCCGTCGGTCAGGAACGGCTCGCGGATCCAGATGAGATCCTCGTCCTCCTGGTCTTCGAGCGCGATCGCCGGCCTCACGCCGGCATGGACGAAGAGATAGTTCCCGACGTGCAGGAAGACCGGCAGCGCGGCGAGGAACGCCAGGTGCGCCTGCGGGACGGCGCGCACGAGCCCGGCCCCCTCCCGCCACAGGACCTCCTCCGGGTCGATGCCATAGGATTGCAGCGTCACGGCGCCGCCAAAGTTCGGCCCGAGCCAGTACATGGAGCCGGCCGGGTCTTCCAGGAAATTCAGGAACGTGTCGTCGTGATTGCCGCAAAGGGCGATGCGGGCGAGGCCGTCGTCGTGCGGTTTCGTCAGGTGGTCCAGGACGGCGGCCGACTGCGGGCCGCGGTCGACATAGTCGCCGAGATATACGACCAGGGCCGCCCCACCCGATCGGCGCGCCGCATCCTGGCGGATCCGTGCTTCAGCCGCGACGAGCTGGTCGTAGCAGCCGTGGACGTCGCCAACGGCATAGATGGCCGGCGGCGGCCCCTCCAGGCGCAGCCTGCGCCTGGCGCGATGGCGGACCGGGATTTCGACGAGGCGGTATGACGACGATTGCATCGTCACAGCTTAGTTCATCATGCGCTTTGGGAGAACGCGTTTCCGTCACTTGCGGTCGGCCATCGGATGCTCGGGCATCGGCAGCCACTGGTCGCGGTTGAAGTAGTCCGGCAGGTAGGTGTTCTTCGGCCGGGTGCGGTCCGGCGTGATGGTGAAGTTGTAGCGCGGCGTCTCCCCGAACTCCCGCTTCAGCTGGAAGCGGTTGCCGAACACGACGATGTTGAAGTCCTTCAGCGCCCGGATGTTTTCCGCGACTTCCGGCACGTCGCTCCAGCGCAGTTCCTTGAAGAAGATGTCGATCGCGGCGATGGCGGCGTCGGTCAGGGCGGTACGGCTCCCGTCGTTTTCGAGGTTCAGCTTGATCCGGAAGGAGCTGAAGCGCTCCTCGTCGTTGCCGCGGATGGAGAGATAGGCCGATGTTTTCGGGCCGTCGCCGTCACCTTCGGCGGGAAACTCCCGCAGGGAGGTGCATTCCCAGCCGCCGCCGGCCAGACCCTCCTGCCAGCCGCCGCTGGCGAAGCCTGCAGGCTCCATCGCCTCGCAAAGCTGCCTGGGATCGCGGCGCACCGGGCGGGTGAACTTCGTCTCCATCGGGGCGATGCGCGACACCAGCCTCTCGGGGATCTCCACCCGCGGCCGGGGGATCCGGTTGCCGCGGATCTCGTAGGAGCGCGGCTCCCTCGCCACCTGTTGCGAGCGAATGGCGGGATAGCCGAAATGCTGGAGCAGCCTGTTCAGGTTGCGATAGTCGTTGGCGAGCAGCACGGTCGCCGCGATGGCAGAGAGGATGCCCAGCGTCAGCAGCGCAAACAGGAACTTGCCGGATCTGCCCTTCTCACGGTCCGCCATGCCGCCAATGACGTTGCCCGATCGCTGCGCGGTCACCGGACCGGTTCGGGCCGGTCGGCCGGTGGCGCCGGGATTGCCGGCGTCCGGTGATAGGGCACAACGGGGCATCCGGCAAGCGTCAGAAAGAGGGGGTGGTCAGGCCTCGGTCCCGGCTGCGGCCTCCTCCGGTGCGGCCAGCGCCGCGTGCAGGTCGAGGACGTCCTGCGGCGAGGTGCGGAAACGCGGCAGGCCGAGATAGTAGCCGTAGCCGGTCCTGAGGCTTCTGGAGCCGAGAGTGACCAGCCGTCCTTCGCCCAGCGCCTCCTGCAGGAGGCCGAGGCTGCCGAGCGCCACGCCGTCGCCGCGGACTGCGGCGTCCACCGCCATCAGATAGGTCGAGAAGGTGAAGCGCGGCCGCGCCGCCCTTGCCTCGGCCTGTGCGCCGAGCCGGTCGAACCATTGCCGGAACGAGACCCAATTGGCGTTGAAGCGGTCGTAGTCGATCAGGTCGAGCCTTGCGAGCTCCGGCAGCGTGAGCGCGGCCGGATCGTCGATGCCGCGGCTTCGCAGGTATTCGGGCGCTGCGACCGGCGCCAGCTCCTCGGCGAGAAGGGGGGTCAGCAGCCAGCGGGGATGCTCGCCGAGACAGTAGAGGATCACGAGGTCGTTGTTCTCCGAGGCGAGATCGGACGGACTGTCGGAGGTGAGCAGGCGGATCGACAGGCCGGCATTGGCCTTGCCGAATTCGCGCAGCCGCCGGCCGAGCCAGAGATGGGAGACCGAACCGCTGGCGGCGATGGCGATCGTCTGCCCGGAACTGCTGCGGAACGGCTCCAGGCTCTCCTCCAGATAGTCCAGCGTGGCGCGGATGCGCTGGAACAGCCGTTCGCCGCCCGGCGTCAGTTCCAGGTTCTTGCCGCGGCGGACGAACAGCTCGGCGTTCAGATGGCCCTCCAGCCCCTTGATGCGGCGGCTGACGGCGGCCTGGGTGATGTTCAGTTCGCGGCCGGCGCGCGAAAAGTTCATGTGCCGGCAGGCTGCGTCGAAGACGCGGAAGGCTTCGAGCGGGATCTTGTCGAGCATGGCCTCATCATGACTTGAAGTTATCGAAATTGCCGAAAATTCGATGGATTTGAAAATATCAGATCGTGATGCAGGGTAAAGCCCAGGAGTCACCGGCATCAGGAGCCGCCCGTGCAGTTCACCACGTCCTTCGTTCCCGAAATCCGCTTCGGCAACAATCTCCACGAGACCGTCGGCAGGGCGGCCGCCGGGCTCGGCGCCAGGCGGGCGGCGATCGTGATCGATGGCTTCCTGGCGCAGGCCGGGCTCGCCGATGCGATCGCCGCGCAGCTCGCAAAAGAGGGGATCGACAGCCGGATATTCTCAAGTTTTTCGGGCGAGCCGAAGCTGAAGCACGTCCGCGAGGCGACGGCCGTCGTCACCGGATGCGACCTCGTGATCGGCGTGGGGGGCGGATCGGCGCTGGACATCGCCAAGATCGCGGCCTGCTGCGCGGCCTCCGGCAAGGATGCGATGCACTACGCGCTGGCCGCCAATCCGTTGCCGGAAAACCCGCTGAAGAAGATCCTCGTGCCGACGACCGCCGGAACCGGCTCGGAGACCTCGGCCACGAACATCTTCGCAAGCGCGGAGGGCAAGAAGCTCTGGATCTGGGGGCGGGAGACGAAGGCGGATCTGGTGCTGCTCGATCCGGTGCTGACGGCGACGCTGCCGTCGAACCTGACGGCCTGGTGCGGCCTCGACGCCTTCATCCATGCCTTCGAGGCGGCGACGAACAGGAACACCCATGCCGGCGGTCAGTTCTATGCGCACGCGGCGCTGAAGCTTCTCTCCGGGGCGCTGGAGACGGCGGTCAGGGAGCCGCAGAACCTTGAGGCGCGGGGGCAGGTGCTGCTCGGCTCCTGCCATGCCGGTGTGGCGATCGACAATTGCGGCACGGCCGTCGCCCACAACATCAGCCATGCGCTGGCGGGGCTCGCGCCGGTCCACCACGGGCTTGCGACCGCGCTCGGCTTCGAGGCCACGCTCGGCTGGCTGGTCGAGGCGGACACGCCGGAGCTGAATGCGGCCGCCCGCGCCTGCGGGCTTGGATCGGCATCCGAGCTGCCCGCCTTCGTTTCGAACCTGATGGACCGCACGGGGATCGAGCGCGCCTTGCCGAAAGCCTTTGCCGGCCACGATGCCGCCGCACTGGCCGGCGAGATGCGCGCGCCGGAGAACCAGCCGATGCGGCGCGCGACGGTCCGCGAGATTTCCGATGCCGACATCGATGCGTTCGCCCAGCGCATCATGGCGCTGCCGAAGACGCTCTGACATTCGAGGTGAGACATGACCACGCATTTGAGCCGTGACCACTGGGAGAAGCTGCTCGCCGGGCTGAGGCTGGAGGGGCGCCACTTCATCGACGGCGAATTCCGGCCCTCTGTTTCCGGCGAGACCTTCACCCGCATCCGGCCGATGGACGGCAGGCCGGGCGGCACGCTCTCGCGCGGGAACGCCGCCGATGTCGATGCTGCCGTCGCCTCGGCGCGGGCCGCGTTCGCAAGCGGCGTCTGGCGCCACAAGGAGCCCGGCGAGAAGAAGAAGATCATGCTGGCGTGGGCGGAGCTGATCCGCGCCCATGGCGAGGAACTGGCGATGCTCGAGACGATCGACGTCGGCAAGCCGGTGATGGCCTCGCTCCATGTCGACGTGCGCCTCTGCGCCGACGGCATCCAGTACTACGGCGAGATGATCGACAAGATGTACGACGAGATCGCACCCACCGGGCCGAAGGCGCGGGCGCTGGTGCGGAAGGTGCCGCTCGGCGTCATCGGCGCGATCACGCCGTGGAACTATCCGATGATCATCGACGCCTGGAAGCTGGGACCGGCGATCGCCGCGGGCAATTCCGTGGTGCTGAAGCCGGCCGAGCAGTCGTCGCTGTCGGCGCTGCGGCTGGCGGCGCTTGGCCTCGAGGCGGGGCTGCCGGCCGGGGTGCTGAACGTCGTCACCGGCTACGGCGAGGAGACCGGCAAGCCGCTGGCGCTGCACATGGACGTCGACATGATCGCGTTCACCGGCTCCACCGAGGTCGGCAAGCTGATCATGGGCTATGCGGCGCAGTCGAACGTCAAGCGGGTGGCGCTGGAACTCGGCGGCAAGTCGCCACTCGTCGTCTTCGCGGACGCCGATCTCGATGCGGCCGCCTCGGCCGCCGCCTGGGGCTGCTTCTACAATTCCGGCGAGACCTGCCACGCCTCGACGCGGCTTCTGGTCCAGCGTTCGGTCCAGGACGAGCTGATCGCGAGGATCAAGGACGTCACCGAGCGCGAGATCGCGCTCAGGCATCCGCTCGATCCTTCCGCCCAGATCGGCGCGCTGATCGAGGAGGCGCACATGGAGAAGGTGCTTTCCATGATCGCCGCCGGCGAACGGGAAGGCGCGCGCCGCGCCTTCGGCGCCGAGCGGGTCCTTTCGGAGACCGGCGGCTATTATGTCTCGCCGGGCGTCTTCGTCGACATGACCAACGACATGAGCCTGGCGCGGCAGGAGATCTTCGGGCCGGTGCTGGCGGCCATCCCCTTCGACACGGAGGAGGAGGCGCTCGCCATCGCCAACGACACGATCTACGGTCTCGCCGGCGCCGTATTCACCAGGGACATGGACCGGGCGCACCGCTTTTCGGAAGGCCTGCATGCGGGTACGGTCTGGATCAACACCTACGACATGTCGACCTTCGCAACCCCCTTCGGCGGCTTCAAGCAATCCGGCTTCGGGCGCGACCGGTCGGTGCATGCGATCGACAAGTATTGCGACTACAAGACGATCTGGCAGCAGTTCGGGTGAAACATGACTTGCCGTCGCACGGGCGCCTGCCCCTTACCCTAGCCCTCTCCCCGCAGGCGGGGAGAGGGGACGTGGCAAACCCCGGTTCTGGTGGGGATAGCAAGGGCGCGGTGGTCGCCCTTCTCCCCGTTCACGGGGAGAAGGTGCCGGCAGGCGGATGAGGGGCGCACACCCCGGAGAGATAGGGAAGAGACAGCATGAGCCGCATCGTTTCGATCGAGATCTCCCACCATCGCCTGCCGCTGGACCCGCCGTTCAAGGCGAGCTGGGACGGCCGGCCGCGCCGGCATTTCGACGCCACGATCGTGCGCGTGCGCGACGACGAGGGGCGCGAGGGCATCGGCTCGGGCGACCTGATGAAGGGCTTCGAGGGGCACGAGGACCTGTTCGTCGGCCAGGACCCGCGCCATCTCGAGCGGCACTACGAGGTGCTGTCGCACATCAATTTCCACTATGGCCGCTGCTGGCCGCTGGATCTGGCGCTGTGGGACCTTTCCGGCAAGATCACCGGCGAGCCGGTCTGGCGCATGCTCGGCGGCCGCGCCGACCGGGTGCGGCTCTATGCGTCCTCCGGCGTGCTGCGCGAACCCGCCGCCATGGCCGACCAGGCGGAGCGCTACCTTTCGGAGGGTTTTCCGGCGATGAAGGTGCGCTTCTCCTCGTCCGCCGGCGGTCGCGACGGCTGGCACGACGACGTGAAGGCGCTGGAGGCGATCCGCGCCCGCGTCGGCGACCGGCTGGAGCTGATGGTCGACTGCAACCAGGGTTGGCGGATGCCCTGGGATACGACGCTGCCCTGGACCTTCAAGGACGCGCTGGCGGTGGCGAAGGAACTGGAGCGGCTCGGCATCTACTGGATGGAGGAGCCGCTGTTCCGCGCCGACCGCAAGGGCATGAAGGCGCTGAAGGAGGCGACCTCGGTGCGGATCGCCGGCGGCGAGATGACCCGCGAGCTCTACGAGTTCCGCGACATCATCGAGGAGCGGGCCTTCGACGTGATCCAGCCGGACGTGGCGCTCGTCGGCGGCATCACCGGCTGCCGCAGGCTGGCCTACCAGGCGCGCGAGGCGGGCGTGACGTTCACGCCGCACAGCTGGACGAACGGCATCGGCGTGCTCGCCAATGCGCACCTGACCGCCGGCTGCGGCGACGCGCCGTTCCTCGAATATCCCTACGACAATCCCGAATGGAGCGAGGCCCGGCGCGACTATCCGATGGTCCGGCCGCTGCAGCACAAGGATGGCTGGCTGGAGCTCGGCGAGGCGCCCGGGCTCGGCGTCACCCTCGACGAGGATCGGCTCCGGGCGACGCGGATCTGAGCGGCCGAGACATTCGCAAAATCGGCCCGATCCGGCGCCTGCCAGTATCGCCGGCGGCAGTCGCCGGCCGGTGGGGCGCATGCGGCGGTGTTCCTGGGTCCTGCGACTCGGTGCCTTCAATGTGACCGCACCGGACGCCACAATGTGCCGCCGCTGCAGATTCTATCCGAACCAGGACGTAGGCGCCGGTTCAGGATTTCACCGGACTTCGCTCAAACGAAAACCGCCCGGAAGCTTCCCTCCGGGCGGCGTGTTCGTCAGGGCTCAGGTCCGCGGTGAGCCCCGCCCTCGTCCGATCAGTTCGTCTGCCAGCTCTTGACGAGCTCGTCGTAGTTGACGGTGATCGGCTTTTCCTTCTCGTTCTCGATCTTCAGCTGCGGAGCGAGGTTGCCCTTGGAAACGGCGTCCTTGTTCCAGTACTCCAGATCGTGCTCTTCGGCGAGCTTCGGACCCATGTCGCCCATGACGCCGGCGCGCTCGAGGCGCTCCAGCACCTTCTCCTGCTCGGCGCAGAGCGAGTCCATTGCTTCCTGGGCGGTCTTGGCGCCCGAGGACGCGTCGCCGATCGCCTGCCACCACAGCTGGGCGAGCTTCGGGTAGTCCGGGATGTTCGTGCCGGTCGGCGACCACTGGACACGGGCCGGCGAACGGTAGAACTCGATCAGGCCGCCGAGCTTCGGCGCACGATCCGTGAAGCTCTTGTGCTGGATCGTCGACTCGCGGATCAGCGTCAGGCCGACATGGCTCTTCTTGACGTCGACGGTCTTGGAGGTGACGAACTGCGCATAGAGCCAGGCGGCCTTGGCGCGGTCGTCCGGCGTGGACTTGAGCAGGGTCCAGGAGCCCACGTCCTGGTAGCCGAGCTTCATGCCGTCCTTCCAGTAGACGCCGTGCGGGCTGGGGGCGAAGCGCCACTTCGGCGTGCCGTCCTCGTTGACCACCGGTAGACCCGGCTTCACGAAGTCCGCGGTGAACGCGGTGTAGGTGAACATCTGCTGGGCGACCTCGCCCTGGCTCGGGACCGGGCCGGATTCGGAGAAGGTCATGCCCTGGGCTGCGGCCGGCGCATAGGCCTTCAGCCACTGCAGGTATTTCTCGATCGAATAGACCGACGCCGGGCCGTTGGTGTCGCCGCCGCGGGCGACGCACGAGCCCACCGGACGCGACTGGTCATCGACCTTGATGCCCCATTCGTCCACCGGCTTGCCGTTCGGAATGCCCTTGTCGCCGTTGCCGGCCATCGAGAGCCAGGCGTCGGTGAAGCGCCAGCCGAGCGAGGGGTCCTTCTTGCCGTAGTCCATGTGGCCATAGACCTTCTTGCCGTCGATCTCGCGGCCGGTGAAGAATTCGGCGATGTCCTCATAGGCCGACCAGTTGACCGGCACGCCGAGGTCGTAGCCGTACTTTGCCTTGAAGTCGGCCTTGTTCTTCTCGTCGTTGAACCAGTCGTAGCGGAACCAGTAGAGGTTCGCGAACTGCTGGTCGGGCAGCTGGTAGAGCTTGCCGTCCGGCGCGGTGGTGAACGAGGTGCCGATGAAGTCGGCGAGGTCGAGGTTGGGGTTGGTGACGTCCTTGCCCTCGTTGGCCATGAAGTCGGTCAGCGAACGCGCCTGCTGATAGCGCCAGTGCGTGCCGATCAGGTCGGAATCGTTGACATAGGCGTCGTAGATGTTCTCGCCCGACTGCATCTGCGTCTGCAGCTTCTCGATGACGTCGCCTTCGCCGATCAGGTCGTGCGTGATCTTGATGCCGGTGATGTCGGAGAAGGCCTTGGCCAGCACCTTGGATTCGTATTCATGCGTGGTGATCGTCTCGGACACGACCTTGATGTCCATGCCGGCGAAGGGCTTGGCGGCGTCGATGAACCACTGCATCTCCGCCTCCTGGGCGGCGCGATCGAGGGTCGACATGTCGCCGATCTCGGCGTCGAGGAATTTCTTCGCCGCCTCCATGTCCGCGAATGCCGTGCCGGTGAAGGCGAGCAGCATGGCTGCCGTAGTCGTCAGAAGATGCCTTCGCATAGTGTCCTCCCTGGGGTTTGCGAATGCGGGTTGAAGGATCGGAACCCCGGTCCTTCGAGCTTGGATGCGTCAGACGTAGCGGAACACGCCGATGGCGTAGACCACGCACAAGGCGAGTGCCCACCACAGGTTGGGGCCGACCAGCCCCAGCCATGCGAGATTGATGAATGCCGAGCCGAGCAGCGAGATGAACAGGCGGTCGCCGCGCGTCGTCTCGAAACGCAGGATGCCGACGCGCGGATGTCCGCCCGGCCGCGCGTATTCCCAGACCGCCATCAGCGCCAGCAGCGTGAAGATGCTGAGAAAGAACATCGCGGTCGGAAACGACCAGGCCATCCAGCCGCCGGGGACGAGCGGGGCGAACCAGTCGCGGCCGCCGTCCTTGACCGGCAGCGACAGCACCAGCATTCCGGTCGCAAGCGCGTAGATGAGCAGGACGGCGAGCAGGGCCAGCGGCCAGCGGCTGTTGTTGTTCGTGGTTGCGGCCATCATACCCTCCCGAGCGCGAAGCCCTTGGCGATGTAGTTGCGGACGAAGTAGATGACGAGCGCACCGGGGATGATGGTGAGCACGCCGGCTGCGGCCAGCACGCCCCAGTCCATGCCCGAGGCCGAGACCGTGCGCGTCATCGTGGCGGCGATCGGCTTGGCGTCCGTCGTCGTCAGCGTGCGGGCGATCAAAAGCTCGACCCAGGAGAACATGAAGCAGAAGAAGGCGGCGACGCCGATGCCGGAGGCGATCAGCGGCACGAAGATCTTGCCGAAGAATTTTGGGAACGAATAGCCGTCGATATAGGCGGTCTCGTCGATCTCCTTCGGCACGCCCGACATGAAGCCCTCGAGGATCCAGACGGCGAGCGGCACGTTGAACAGGCAGTGGGCGAGCGCGACGGCGATGTGCGTGTCGATCAGGCCGAAGGCCGAATAGAGCTGGAAGAAGGGCAGGGCGAAGACCGCCGGCGGCGCCATCCGGTTCGTCAAAAGCCAGAAGAACAGGTGCTTGTCGCCGAGGAAGCGGTAGCGCGAGAACGCGTAGGCCGCCGGCAGCGCGACGGCCACCGAGATCGCCGTGTTCATCACCACGTAGATGATCGAGTTGATGTAGCCGGAATACCAGGCGGGATCGGTGAAGATCACCGCATAATTCCTGAGCGTCGGGCTCTGCGGCCACAGCGAGAAGGTGCCGGTGATCTCGGTGTTGGTCTTGAAGCTCATGTTGACGAGCCAGTAGATCGGCAGCATCAAAAACACGATGTAGAGGGTCGGCACGATCCAGCCGAGGTTGCGGCGCGGGGCCTCTTCCAGCGCGATCGTGTGTGTCCGTGCGGGCGCCGCGGCCGTTGCGGTTGCGGGGGCGGATGTCTCTGTCTGAACGCGGGCGGTCATCGTTTCCTCCTCACGCCTGTTCGTCGCTGCTGGTCATGACCGTGTAGAAGATCCACGACAGCAGCAGGATGATGAGGAAATAGATGATCGACATGGCCGCGGCCGGGCCGAGGTCGAACTGGCCGATCGCCATCTTGACGAGGTCGATCGACAGGAAGGTCGTCGAGTTGCCGGGACCGCCGCCGGTGACGACGAAGGGTTCGGTATAGATCATGAAACTGTCCATGAAGCGCAGCAGGAAGGCGATCAGCAGCACGCGCTTCATCTTCGGCAGCTGGATGTAGCGGAAGACGGCCCAGCGCGAGGCGCCGTCGATCTTGGCGGCCTGGTAGTAGGCCTCGGGGATCGAGACGAGGCCGGCATAGCAGAGCAGCACGACGAGGCTCGTCCAGTGCCAGACGTCCATGACGATCAGCGTCATCCAGGCGTCGAAGACGTCGTTGACGTAGTTGTAGTCGAAGCCGAGCGCCTTCAGGGTGAAGCCGAGCAGGCCGATGTCGACGCGGCCGAAGACCTGCCAGATCGTGCCGACGACGTTCCACGGGATCAGGAGCGGCAGCGCCATCAGCACGAGGCAGACCGGCACGCCAAGGCCCTTCTTCGGCATGTTCAGCGCGATCAGGATGCCGAGCGGGATCTCGATCGACAGAATGATCGCCGAGAACAGCAGGTTGCGGCCGAGCGCCTCCCAGAAGCGGTCGGAATGCAGGATCTCGACGAACCAGTCGGTGCCGGCCCAGAAGAACTGGTTGTTGCCGAACGTGTCCTGGACCGAATAGTTCACCACCGTCATCAGCGGGATGACGGCCGAGAAGGCGACCAGCAACAGCACCGGCAGCACCATGAACCAGGCCTTGTTGTTCCAGGTTCTCTCCATGGCTCAAGCCTCCCTGCCGACACGCCAGCTGTCGGCGTAGATGTTGACGGCGGACGGATCGAAGGTGACGCGCGGATCGGCGGGGATCTCGCCGTCTTCCGGGACGACGATCGCGATCGGCCGGCCGGCGAATTCGGCGCGGACGATCTTCTGCCGGCCGATGTCCTCGACCTTGTTGACGCGGACATGCATGCCCTCGCGGCCGAGGCGGATGAACTCAGGTCGGATGCCGAGCTCGGTCTTGGCGCCGGCGGCGACCTTCGGGCTGTAGTCCAGCGCGATCGTGTCCGTGCCGAGCGACACCCGGCTGCCGTCGATCTGCGCCGGCAGCAGGTTCATGCCCGGGGAGCCGATGAAGTAGCCGACGAAGGTGTGGCTCGGCCGCTCGAACAGCTCTGCCGGCGTGCCGATCTGGACGATCTGGCCGTCATACATGACGACGACCTTGTCGGCGAAGGTCAGCGCCTCGGTCTGGTCGTGGGTGACGTAGACCATGGTGAAGCCGAACTGGCGGTGCAGCTTCTTCAGCTGCGAGCGCAGGATCCACTTCATGTGCGGATCGATGACCGTCAGGGGCTCGTCGAAGAGGATGGCGTTGACGTCGTTGCGCACCAGGCCGCGACCGAGCGAGATCTTCTGCTTCTGGTCGGCGGTCAGCCCGCGCGCCGTCTTTTTCGCCCAGCCGGAAAGACCGATCATTTCGATGATCTCGGTGACGCGCCGGTCGACCTCCGGTTCAGGGACGCGCCGGTTGCGTAAGGGGAAGGCCAGGTTGTCGTAGACGGTCATCGTGTCGTAGATCACCGGGAACTGGAACACTTGGGCGATGTTGCGCTGCTGGGTCGACAGCCGGGTCACGTCCCTGCCGTCGAACAGGATCTTGCCCTCGGAGGGCTGCAGCAGGCCGGAGATGATGTTCAGCAGCGTGGTCTTGCCGCAGCCGGAGGGGCCGAGCAGCGCATAGGCGCCGCCATCGTTCCATTCGTGATGGACCTCCTTCAGGGCGTAGTCGGCTTCCGACTTCGGCTTCTCGCCGTAGGCGTGGCGGATATGTTCGAGATTGATGCGTGCCATGGCTTTCTCCTCAGGCCGCCGCCGGGCCGGCGATCGCCCTGCCGTCCGGTGCGAACGCCATCAGGTGGCGCGTGTCGACATAGACGGTGATCGCGGCGTCCGGCTCGATGTCGTGGATGCCGGGCGCGAGCATGACCCAGCGCGTATCGGCGAACTCGACATGGACGAAGCTTTCGGATCCGGCGATCTCCGAGATCGCCGTGCGGACCGTCACCGGGGCGGCGGACGCCGATTGCGGGCTCAGCGCCAGGTGATGCGGCTGGAACGCAACCGTGCAGGGGCCGTCCGGAATGCCGTGCAGATGGGCCGGGACCGACAGGACGCGCTCGCCTTCCAGCACGAAGTGCCCGTTCGCCTTGGTCAGCGCGAAGGTGTTCAGCGGCGGATCGGCGAAGGTCTCCGCCGTGATCAGGTCGACGGGGCGGCGATAGACGTCGATGGTGGGGGCGAACTGGGTGATGCGCCCCTCCGACAGCGTCGCGGTATTGCCGCCGAGCAACAGCGCCTCGGACGGCTCGGTCGTCGCGTAGACGAAGATCGCGCCGGAGGCGGCGAAGATCTTCGGCAGTTCCTCGCGCAACTCCTCGCGCAGCTTGTAGTCGAGGTTCGCCAGCGGCTCGTCGAGGAGGACGAGGCTGGCATTCTTGACGATGGCGCGCGCCAGTGCCGTGCGCTGCTGCTGGCCGCCGGACAGGTTCAGCGGCGTGCGGTCGAGATAGGGCGTGAGCTTGAGGAGGTCGGCGGCCTTGCGCACCTCGCGGTCGATCGTCGCCTGGTCGGCGCCCTTGATGCGCATCGGCGAGGCGATGTTCTCGTAGACCGTCATCGCCGGATAGTTGATGAACTGCTGGTAGACCATGGCGACGCTGCGGTCCTGCACGCGCAGGCCGGTGACGTCCTTGCCGTCGAACCAGACCGAGCCGAAGGTCGGCTTGTCGAGGCCGGCCATCAGCCGCATCAGCGAGGTCTTGCCGGATAGCGTCGGGCCGAGCAGCACGTTCAGCGACCCGCGCTCGAGCACGAGGTTGGTCGGGTGGATATGCGTCTCCCCTCCCACAACCTTCGCGGTGTCTTTCAGTTCAAGCATTCATGTCTCCAATGCTCCTCCCAGCCATTGGAAGCCCCGTCAGTTCGGGGGTCGCAACGCCTTCGTCATGTAGTCTTCAAGTGCGTCCGCCTCGGCGGCCGTCAGGTGCAGCCCGCGCTTGGTGCGGCGCCACAGCACGTCCTCGGCATGGTGTGCCCATTCCTCCGCCATCAGCCAGCGGACCTCGACTTCGTAGAGATCGCTGCCGAAATGGCGGCCCATGTCTTCGATCGTCCTCGCCTGGCCCAGAAGCTGCGATGCCCGCGTGCCGTAGAGACGGACCAGCCGGCGTGCGTGGGCGGGCGCGAGAAAGGGATAGCGCTTCGCCAGCCGGGCGACCTCCGCGTCGAATTCGCCGACGCCGAAGTCGCCGCCCGGCAGGCGCGATCCGGCCGTCCACTTGCGCCCCTTTTCGCCGATCGCTTCGCCGATCTTCTCCAGCGCCGATTCCGCCAGCCGGCGGTATGTCGTGAGCTTGCCGCCGAAGACGTTGAGCAACGGCGCCTGGTGGCTGTTGCCGTCCGTCTTCAGGACATAGTCGCGGGTCGCTTCCTGCGCCTTGCTGGCGCCGTCGTCGAACAGCGGGCGGACGCCGGAATAGGTCCAGACGATGTCGTCGCGTTTGACCGGCTCGACGAAATACTCGCTCGCCGAGCGGCAGAGATAGTCGATTTCCTCGTCGCTGATCCTAGCATCGCGCGGATCGCCCTCATAGTCGCGGTCCGTCGTGCCGATCAGGGTGAAATCGTCCTGATAGGGAATGGCGAAGATGATGCGGCCGTCGGGGTTCTGGAAGAAATAGGCGCGCGGGTCGGAGAACTTCTTGCGCACGACGATGTGGCTGCCCTGCACGAGGCGGACATTGTGCACGTCGTTCTGGCCGAAGGCGCCGGCAAGCACCTTGTCGACCCAGGGGCCGCTGGCATTGACCAGCATGCGCGCCTTGACGACGTCGCGCTTGCCGGAGGCGACGTTCTCGGTCTCGACGTCCCAATGGGCGTTCTCGCGGCGGGCGGAGACGACGCGGGTGCCGACGCGGATGTCGGCGCCGCGGTCGGCCGCGTCGCGCGCGTTGAGCACGACGAGGCGGGCATCGTCGACCCAGCCGTCGGAATATTCGAAGGCCTTGTCGAACAGTTTCTTCAGCGGCTTGCCGGACGGGTCGCTGCGCATGTCGAGGGTGCGCGTCGCCGGCAGAAGCTTGCGGCCGCCGATGTGGTCATAGAGGAAGAGGCCGAGGCGGATCAGCCAGGCGGGGCGGATGCCGGCCTTGTGGAAGGGCAGTACGAAGCGCATCGGCCAGATCACGTGCGGCGCCATGGCCCACAGGATCTCGCGCTCCATCAGCGCCTCGCGCACCAGCCGGAACTCATAGTGCTCGAGGTAGCGCAGGCCGCCGTGAATGAGCTTGGTGGAGGCGGACGAGGTGCCGGAGGCGAAGTCCTTCATCTCGGCCAGGACGACGGAATAGCCGCGGCCGGCCGCGTCACGGGCGATGCCGCATCCGTTGATGCCGCCGCCGATTACGAAAATGTCCCTGACCGCGTCGTCCGTCACGTTTTCCCCTTCGATTTCGCAGCGCACAATTTTGCGCAATTGCGAAAGCTCGGAAAGTTAAAACGAAAATTTTCCGAATGTCAAACGAATGTGGAGGGAAAGTCGATCAGCCGCCGGAGGTTTCCACCAGGCGCACGTCCTGGTCGAGGCAGATGGCGCGGATATTGTCGAGGGGACAGCGGTCGGTGATGAAGGTGTGGACCTGGGAGAGGTGGCCGATGCGCACCGGCGCGGTCCGCTCGAACTTGGTGGAATCGGAAACCAGGATCACGTGGCGGGCATTGGCGATGATCGCCTGGGCGACCTTCACTTCGCGGTAGTCGAAGTCCAGAAGCGCGCCGTCATGGTCGATCGCCGAGACGCCGATCACGGCATAGTCGACCTTGAACTGGCGGATGAAATCGACGGCGGCCTCGCCGACGATGCCCCCGTCCGTGCCGCGGACCACGCCGCCGGTGATCACCACCTCGATCGACGGGAAGCCGCGCAACCTGTTGGCAACATTGATGTTGTTGGTGATGACCATCAGTTCTTTGTGGTCGAGCAGCGCTTCGCCGACGGCCTCGGTGGTCGTGCCGATATTGATGAAGAGCGAGGAATTGTGCGGGATCATGGCGGCGGCGGCCTGGCCGATCGCCTGCTTTTCCGCCGCCGCGATCGACCGGCGCGCCTCGTACTTGACGTTTTCGTTGCCGCTCGGAAAGAGCGCGCCGCCATGGATGCGCGTCAGCGCCTTGTTGTCGCAGAGATCGTTGAGGTCCTTGCGGATCGTCTGCGGGGTGACCGAGAACCGCGTCGCCAGATCCTCGACGAGCACGCGGCCCTCCGTCTTGGCAAGCTCCAGGATCTCCGCTTGCCGGCCTGTCAGAAACATCGGTTCCTCCCCGCACTTTCGTTTTGGTTCATCATATGCAAAAACGAAAGCATCGCAATTCTCCTTCCGCGGTCTGTTGGTGGGCGCGGGCATTTTTGTGATATTTCGTGTTGGCTGCGTATCAATTGGGGGAGATCGCCATGTTCCATCCGGCCTTGTTCAAGGGCGCCAATGTCGTCGTCACCGGCGCCGGCCGCGGGATCGGCCTGGAGGTCGCACGGCAGTTCCTGGATTGCGGGGCGCACGTGCTCCTGCATGGCGGCCGCACGCCGCTCGATCCCCTGCCGGACTTCCTGGAGGAAGCGATCGAGGAGGCCCGCGCCCACGTCGTTTACGCCGATTTCCTCGCGCCGGAAGGCGTCGCCGCGGTGGTCCGCCACGCCGACAGCGTGTTCGAGGCCGTGCACGTTCTGGTCAACAATGCCGGCACGATGGTCGGCCGGTTTCCGGCCGGGTCGCTGACGGACGAGCAGTACGAGACCGTCGTGCGCCTCAACCAGACCTCGGTGATGGAGGTGACGCGCGGGCTGCTGCCGGCGTTGCGGCGGGCCGGAACGGCTGCGATCGTCAACACCGTGTCGATCTCGGCGCTGACGGGCGGCAGCCCCGGCTCGGCGATCTATTCGGCGACCAAGGCGTTCGTGTCGACCTATTCCAAGGCGCTGGCGCGCGAACTGGCGCCCGAGGGCATCCGCGTCAACTGCGTCTCCCCCGGAACAATCACCACCGATTTCCACGAGCGCTACTCGACGCCGGAGAAGCTGGAGGCGACGCGCAAGTCGATCCCGCTGCAGCGGCTCGGCACCGCGCAGGATTGCGCCCCCGCCTATCTGTTCCTCGCCTCCAATGCGCTGTCGGGCTACGTTACCGGCCAGGTGCTGGAAGTGAACGGCGGTCAGCTCATCTGCTGAACGGCTGATGCGGATCGGCAACGCTGCGGCGGAAATGTGGCTGCCGGCCCGGGCCTCCACCGTTGTGCCTTGTTTTTGACGAACAAGAACACTCTGCGATTCGGTTTGATCCGATCGGGGCTGCATCTGGCGTCGGGAGTTTAAATGAGGCAGTTCAGCGAGCCGGGTGCGGAGCCAGGCGCAAGTTTCGACCTGTTCGTCAATCAGGCCAGGAAGGCGAGCCGCTTCCTGAAGGCGCTGTCGCACGAGACGCGGCTTCTGATCCTCTGCCTGCTGACCGACGGCGAGAAGACGGTTGGCGAGATCGAGGAGATCCTCGACCTGCCGCAGGCGGTGGTGTCGCAGCAGCTGGCGCGCCTGCGCCAGGACCAGCTCGTCGTCACGCGCCGCGATGGCCGGCAGGTCTACTACCGGCTCGCCAACGAGCAGGTCATCGCGGTCATGGGGACGCTCTACGACGTCTTCTGCCGGCCGCTGATGGCGCGCGAGCAGGGTGTGTGAGCCCCGTCGGCACGGCAGCCACGCCGCCTGTATCCAGGCCTATCGGCGGACATCGATGACCACGCGACCCCGGACCTTGCCATCCAGCACGGCGGGCGCCAGCTGCGGCAGGTCGGCGAGGCCGTGCTCGCTCACCATGTCGTCCAGCTTGTCCAGCGGCAGGTCGGTGGCGATGCGGCTCCAGGCGTCGCGGCGCTCATCGCGCGGCCGCATCACCGAATCGATGCCGAGCAGGCTCACCCCGCGCAGGATGAACGGGATCACGGTGAAGGAGGGGATGGCGGCGCCGCCGGCCAGGCCGATCGCGGCGACCGCGCCGTCATACTTCACCTGCTTGAGGATCCGCATCAGCATGTCGCCGCCGACGGAATCGATCGCGCCGGCCCAGCGTTCGGATTCCAGCGGCTTGGTCGAGGCCTCGGCAAACTCGGCGCGGTCGACGATCGTGTCGGCGCCCAGTTCGCGCAGGTAGGCTGCCGCTTCCGGCCGGCCGGTGACGGCTGCGACGCGATAGCCGAGGCGGGCGAGAATGGCGACCGCGACGGAGCCGACGCCGCCGGCCGCGCCCGTCACCAGCACCTCGCCGCGGGGCGGCGAAACGCCAGCCTTCTCCAGCGCGATGACCGCGAGCATCGCCGTCAGCCCGGCGGTGCCGATCGCCATCGCCTCGCGGGGCGTGAGCGCCTTGGGCAGCGGCACGAGCCAGTCGCCCTTGACCCTGGCGCGGGTGGCGTAGCCGCCCCACCAGGTCTCGCCCACCCGCCAGCCGGTCAGCACGACCTGGTCGCCGGGGCGGAACCTGGGATCGGCGGAGGCCTCGACCGTTCCGGCGAAATCGATGCCGGGCACGTGCGGGAAGCTGCGCACCAGGCCGCCCTTGCCGGTGATGCACAGCCCGTCCTTGTAGTTCAGCGTGGAATATTCGACGGCGACCGTCACCTCGCCATCCGGCAGGCGGTCGTCGGCAAGCTCCTGCACCGTGGCCGAGATCGTGCCGTCTTCACCCTTCTCCACGAGGAGTGCCCTGAATGTCATGCCGTGCCTCCCTTCCCGCTCTTCCTTCTTCATCTATAGGACCTGCCCGGTTTGTCGCGCCACCGTTCTTTTGTATGAAGGGAGCGGGGAGTGGCTGCGAATGATCGACAAGCTGGAATATTTCATCGCGCTGGCGCGCGAGCGGCATTTCGCCAGGGCCGCGGAGGAGCTCGGCATATCGCAACCGACGCTGTCGGCGGCGATCCGCCAGCTGGAGGAGCAGCTCGGCGTCGTGCTCGTCAATCGCGGCTCGCGCTTCCAGGGGCTCACGCCGGAAGGGCAGCGGGTGCTGGAATGGGCCCGGCGGATCGTCGGCGATGCGCGCACGATGCGCGAGGAGATGCGCGCGGCGCGCAAGGGGCTTTCCGGCCATATCCGCCTGGCCGCCATCCCGACGGCGCTCGCGATGGTGCCGCGGATCATCGCGCCCTTCCGGGAAAAGCACCCGGACGTCACCTTCTCGGTGCTGTCCGCCAATTCGCTGCAGATCCTCAGCCTTCTGGAAAACCTGGAGATCGATGCCGGGCTCACCTATCTCGAGAACGAGCCGCTCGGCCGCGTCACCAGCGTCCCCCTGCATCTGGAGCACTATCACCTGATCACGGCGAAGCACGGTCCGCTCGCCGATCGAGAAAGCGTGACCTGGCGGGAGGTCGCCGATCTTAGTCTTTGTCTATTGACCGCGGACATGCAGAACCGGCGGATCATCAACAGCCACTTCGCCGAGGCGGGTGTCGGCGTGACGCCGACGCTCGAATCGAACTCGATGATCGTGCTTTTCTCCCACGTCCGGACGGGCCGCTGGTGCAGTATCATGCCGCGGAACGTGGCGCTTTCCTTCGGATTTCACGACGAGATCAACATCATCCCGATCGTCGACCCGGCGCCCCATCACGTCGTCGGACTGGTGGCGACCCACCGTGAGCCGTTCACGCCGCTGGTGTCGGCGCTGCTGCACGAGGCACGTCTGCTGGCCGAGCAGGAGATGAATTGATAGGAATTTTCTATCAATTGACGGAACAGCCTTATTGACCCCCCGTGACTTCCCTGAGAAGCTTGAAATATCAGGCATAAACGCGGGCGGGCGTGATTGCCGGGTACTGAGGATTGCGGCAGGCGTCCGCCTCGGGCGATGTGCCGGTGCCGTTCGGGAGGAATGTGCATGAACCTGCCTGTTTCCGGCGAGGTCGCGTCGAGAACCCTTTCCATCGTCACGGCGATGAAGGGAGCCGAAGGACCGCTGCTGCCGATCCTGCACGAGATCCAGGCCGAGTTCGGCTATGTGCCGCAGGACAGCGTGCCGGTAATCGCACGGGAATTGAACCTGTCGCGGGCCGAGGTGCACGGCGTCGTCACCTTCTATCACGATTTCCGCGACCACCCGACCGGCCGCCATGTGCTGAAGCTCTGTCGCGCGGAGGCCTGTCAGTCGATGGGCGCCGATGCCGTCGCAGCCCGCGTCAAGGCCCTGCTCGGCATCGATTTCCACCAGACGACGCTCGACGGCGCGGTGACGCTGGAGCCGGTCTACTGTCTCGGGCTCTGTTCCTGCGCGCCGAGCGCGATGCTGGACGGGGAGGTCCATGGTCGTCTCGACGCGACGGCTGCGGCGGAACTCGTGCGGGAGGCACGCCGATGACGGTGAAGCTCTACGTTCCGAAGGATGCGGCCGCGCTTGCGCTCGGCGCCGACCGGGTGGCGGCCGCAATCGAGCGGGAGGCCATCGCACGCGGCGTGGCGGTCTCGATCGTCCGCAACGGCTCGCGCGGCATGCACTGGCTCGAGCCCTTGGTCGAGGTGGTCGTGGGTCACGAGCGCATCGCCTATGGTCCGGTCCGGCCGGACGACGTGGCCTCGCTGTTCGACGCCGGCTTCCTCGAGGGCGGCGCGCATCCGCTCTGTCGCGGTGCGACGAAGGACATTCCGTTCCTGAAGCAGCAGACGCGGCTGACCTTTGCCCGCTGCGGCATCGTCGATCCGCTCTCGCTCGACGACTATCGGCGCTTCCGCGGCCTGACGGGGCTGGAGAAGGCGATCGAAATGGCGCCGGGCGACATCGTCAGGGAAGTCACCGACAGCGGCCTGCGCGGCCGCGGCGGCGCGGGCTTTCCGACGGGCATCAAGTGGAAGACGGTGCTGGAGGCGGCCGGCGAGCGGAAATACATCGTCTGCAACGCCGACGAGGGCGATTCGGGCACCTTCGCCGACCGGATGATCATGGAGGGCGATCCCTTCGTGCTGATCGAGGGCATGGCGATCGCGGGGCTCGCGACCGGGGCCACGAAGGGCTTCATCTACACCCGTTCCGAATATCCGCATGCGATCGCCGCCATGAGCGCGGCCATCGAGGTCGCGCGGCGCGAGGGCGTGCTCGGACCGTCGGTGCTGGGCTCGGGACGGGCGTTCGACATGGAGGTGCGCGTCGGCGCCGGCGCCTATGTCTGCGGCGAGGAGACGGCGCTGCTCAACAGCCTCGAGGGCAAGCGCGGCGTCGTCCGCGCCAAGCCGCCGCTGCCGGCGCACAAGGGGCTGTTCGACTGTCCGACCGTCATCAACAACGTCATCTCGCTCGCTTCCGTGCCGGTCATCCTCGACCGCGGCGCGGCGTTCTACCGGGACTTCGGCATGGGCCGCTCGCGCGGCACGATCCCGATCCAGATCGCCGGCAACGTCAAGCATGGCGGGCTCTACGAGACCGCGTTCGGCCTGTCGCTCGGCGAGATCGTCGACCATATCGGCGGCGGCACGGCATCGGGCCGGCCGCTGAAGGCGGTGCAGGTCGGCGGTCCGCTCGGGGCCTATTTCCCGCGCGCCCTGTTCGACACGCCGTTCGACTATGAGGCCTTCGCGGCCAAGGACGGGCTGATCGGCCATGCCGGCATCGTCGTCTTCGACGATACGGTGGACATGCTGCACCAGGCGCGCTTCGCCATGGAGTTCTGCGCGATCGAGAGCTGCGGCAAGTGCACGCCCTGCCGCATCGGCTCCACGCGCGGCGTCGAGGTGGCGGACAACATCGCCCATGGCGTCGAGCCTGAGAAGAACCGCGAACTTCTGGCCGACCTCTGCAACACGATGAAGTTCGGCTCACTCTGCGCGCTCGGCGGCTTCACGCCCTATCCGGTGATGAGCGCGATGACGCATTTCCCGGAGGATTTTGCGCCGGCGCCGAGAGTGGAGGCCGCGGAATGAGCGAGATGGAGAAGCTGAAAGGCCCGGCGTCCTACTTCCCTTCGATCGAGAAGACGTATGGCCAGCCGATCGAGCATTGGAAGGCGATCATCCGCGCGCAGGACGGCAAGACGCACATGCAGATCGTGGCGTTCCTGAAGGAGACGCACGGTCTCGGCCACGGCCATGCCAATGCGCTCGTCGCGGCCACGCTGGCCGAGAAGTCGTAGAACTTGAACCCAGTCGTCCGGGCCCGCCCGTGGCGCATCTGACTTGATCCGGAGGTTTTCATGCCCCTCGTTCCCGAAATCGACTACGGCACGCCGGCCTCCAGGTCGGACAAGCTGGTGACGCTGACGATCGACGGGCGCGAAGTCACCGTGCCGGAAGGCACCTCGATCATGCGCGCCTCGATGGAAGCGGGCATCGAGATCCCGAAGCTCTGCGCCACCGACATGGTCGACGCCTTCGGCTCCTGCCGGCTCTGTCTCGTCGAGATCCAGGGGCGCGCCGGGATGCCGGCCTCGTGCACGACGCCGGTCGCCCCCGGGCTCGTCGTTTCCACCCAGACGTCGCGGCTGAAGGACGTGCGCCGCGGGGTGATGGAGCTCTACATCTCCGACCACCCGCTCGACTGCCTCACCTGTGCGGCCAACGGCGACTGCGAGCTGCAGGACATGGCGGGTGCCGTCGGCCTGCGCGACGTGCGTTACGGCTATGACGGCGAGAACCACGTGCGCGCCCGCAACGACGGCGCGATCAACATCAAGTGGCAGCCGAAGGACGAATCCAACCCCTATTTCACCTTCGACGCCTCCAAGTGCATCGTCTGCTCGCGCTGCGTGCGCGCCTGCGAGGAGGTGCAGGGCACGTTTGCGCTGACGATCGAGGGCCGCGGTTTCGACAGCCGCGTCTCGGCCGGCCAGCACGAAGCCTTCGTCGCCTCCGAATGCGTCTCCTGCGGCGCCTGCGTGCAGGCCTGCCCGACGGCGACGCTGACGGAGAAGTCGGTGATCGAAATCGGCCAGCCGGAGCATTCGGTCGTCACCACCTGTGCCTATTGCGGCGTCGGCTGCTCGTTCAAGGCGGAGATGCGCGGCGAAGAACTGGTGCGGATGGTGCCGTGGAAGGACGGGCAGGCCAACCGCGGCCATTCCTGCGTGAAGGGCCGCTTCGCCTACGGCTACTCGACCCATCGCGACCGCATCCTCAACCCGATGATCCGCGAGAAGATTTCCGATCCCTGGCGGGAGGTCACCTGGGAGGAGGCATACGCACATGTGGCGAGCGAGTTCCGCCGCATCCAGTACCAGTACGGCCGCGATTCGATCGGCGGCATCACCTCGTCGCGCTGCACCAACGAGGAGACCTACCTGGTGCAGAAGCTGGTGCGCGCCGGCTTCGGCAACAACAACGTCGACACCTGCGCCCGCGTCTGCCATTCGCCGACGGGCTACGGCCTCGGCCAGACCTTCGGAACGTCCGCGGGAACGCAGAACTTCGATTCGGTCGAGCAGACCGACGTCGTCATCGTCATCGGCGCCAATCCGACCGACGGGCACCCGGTGTTCGCCTCGCGGCTGAAGAAGCGGCTGCGGCAGGGCGCGAAGCTGATCGTCATCGATCCGCGCCGGATCGATCTCGTCAAGGGGCCGCATGTCCAGGCGAGCTATCACCTGCCGCTCCGACCCGGCACCAACGTCGCCGTCGTCACCGCGCTGGCGCACGTGATCGTGACCGAAGGGCTCTACGACGAAAAGTTCATCCGCGAGCGCTGCGACTGGTCGGAATTCGAAGACTGGGCCGGCTTTGTATCCGAGGAGCGGCATAGCCCGGAGGCGGTCGAAACGCTTACCGGCGTTCCGGCCGAGCTCGTCCGCGGCGCGGCGCGGCTGTTCGCCAAGGGCGGCAACGGCTCGATCTACTACGGTCTCGGCGTGACCGAGCACAGCCAGGGCTCGACGACGGTGATGGCGATCGCCAACCTCGCGATGGCGACCGGCAATATCGGCCGTCCGGGCGTCGGCGTGAACCCGCTGCGCGGGCAGAACAACGTCCAGGGCTCCTGCGACATGGGCTCGTTCCCGCACGAGCTTCCCGGCTACCGCCACATCTCCGACGACGCGACGCGCGAGACCTTCGAGAAGCTCTGGGGCGTGAAGCTGAACAACGAGCCGGGCCTGCGCATTCCCAACATGCTGGACGCGGCCGTCGAGGGCACGTTCAAGGGCATCTACATCCAGGGCGAGGACATCCTGCAGTCCGATCCGGACACGAAGCACGTCTCCGCAGGTCTCGCGGCGATGGAGTGCGTGGTCGTGCAGGACCTGTTCCTGAACGAGACGGCGAACTACGCCCATGTCTTCCTGCCGGGCTCCACCTTCCTGGAGAAGGATGGCACCTTCACCAATGCCGAGCGCCGCATCAACCGCGTGCGGCGGGTGATGACGCCGCGCAACGGATTTGCCGACTGGGAGGTGACGCAGAAGCTGGCGCAGGCCATGGGGCTCGCCTGGAACTACAGCCATCCGTCCGAGATCATGGACGAGATCGCCGCGACCACGCCGAGCTTCGCGCTTGTCTCCTACGACTATCTGGAGAAGATGGGCTCGGTGCAGTGGCCCTGCAACGAGAAGCATCCGGAAGGCTCGCCGATCATGCATGTCGACGGCTTCGTGCGCGGCAAGGGCAAGTTCATCCGCACCGAATACGTGGCGACCGACGAGAAGACCGGCCCGCGCTTCCCGCTGCTGCTGACGACCGGCCGCATCCTCAGCCAGTACAATGTCGGCGCGCAGACGCGGCGGACCGACAACGTCGTCTGGCACGACGAGGACCGGCTGGAGATCCATCCGCACGACGCCGAGGACCGCGGCATCCGCGACGGCGACTGGGTGCGGCTCGCCAGCCGCTCCGGCGAGACGACGCTGCATGCGCTGATCACCGATCGGGTGTCGCCGGGCGTGGTCTATACCACCTTCCACCACCCGGACACGCAGGCGAACGTGATCACCACGGACTTTTCCGACTGGGCGACCAACTGCCCGGAATACAAGGTCACCGCCGTTCAGGTCTCGCCCTCCAACGGACCGTCCGACTGGCAGGTCGAGTATGACGAGCAGGCGCGCCGCTCGCGTCGCATTGCCGGCAAGCTGGAGGCGGCGGAGTAGGAGTTGGCGATGACAGCCCATGCGGTGATGTTCCTGCCGGATCCCTTACCGGATCCCGTCGAGCCATGAGCAGCTTCGACACAACGCGAAAGGTTCCGGAACTGGCGCGCCGCGCCGGCCGGCTTGCGGCGGGCGAGCGGATCGTGCCCGAGGAGGTGCCGGTCGCCTTCACCTATCACGGTTCGACCCATGCGGTGATGATGGCGACGCCCGCCGACCTTCAGGATTTCGCCGTCGGCTTCAGCCTGACCGAGGGGATCGTCGGCGATGCCGCCGAGATCGAGCAGGTCGAGATCGTCGAAGAGGACAAGGGCATCGACCTGCAGATCCGTCTCGCCGAGGCGCAGAGCGAGGCGTTGACGACACGCCGCCGCCATATGGCGGGGCCGGTCGGATGCGGGCTCTGCGGCATCGAATCGATCGAGCAGGCCGTTCGGATCACGCCGTCGGTGCGGGGATCGGCCCTGCGCCTGACCGAGGACCAGGTGGCCGAGGCGGCGCGGCTGCTGGGCGGCCTGCAGACGCTGCACATCGAGACGCGCGCCGTGCACGGCGCGGGCTTCTTCGTGCCCGGTACGGGGATGATCGCGGCGCGCGAGGACGTGGGGCGGCACAATGCGCTGGACAAGCTCGCCGGAGCCGCCGCGAGAGCCGGCTATCGCGGGAAAGAGGGCGCCGTCGTCGTCACGAGCCGGGTATCGGTGGAGATGGTGCAGAAGACGGCCGTGATCGGCAGCCCGTTCATCATCGCCATTTCCGCGCCGACCGCGCTTGCGATCCGCACCGCCGAGGAGGCCGGGATGACGCTGATCGCACTCGTGCGGGGCGACGAATTCGAGATTTTCACAGGGTCAGAGCGGGTCGTGCCGGCTTCGGACGATGCCGTGCGCCGCGCCGGAAACGGGTAGGGAAACACACCGATGTCGAACGATGCCAAGCTGGTCCGGATGGCCAACCAGATCGCCACCTTCTTCCATTCGCAGCCGGGGGAGGACGGGCCGATGGGGGTTGCCACCCACATCAACAAGTTCTGGGAGCCGCGCATGCGCCGGCAGTTCTTCGACATCGTCGACAATCACGGCGGCGCGGGACTGGATCCGCTGGTGCTGGAGGCTGCCGCGCTGGTCAGGCGCCCGCCGGCGGAAGGGTCCGCTCGGCAGGCGCCGGACGCGTAGGACCGGGCTGCGTCCGCTCAGGCGGCCAGCAGTTTCGGAATGAGAAAGCCGGTGCGCCGGCGGTAGGCGTCATACTCCGCCGCCAGCGGCGTGGAGGCGAACTTCTTCTCTTCGCCCTTTGCCGCGATCACGTAGATCACCACGAAGGCGATCACCGGCAGCACCGACCAGATGGTCCAGGTGGCGATGCCCCAGCCGGCCCAGAAGATGATGTAGGACGTGTAGAACGGGTGGCGCACATAGCGATAGGGGCCCGTGGTCACGAGGCTGTCGGGATTGTCGGGGTCGAAGGCGAAGCGAAGCCGCGCCTTGCGCGAGGCCGCGATCGCCCACCAGAACATGACGGCCGCCGCGATTTCAAGGCCGAGGCCGACGATCTGCGCCGGGAGCGGCTGGGTGACGCTCCAGACCAGGTAGAGGAAATAGAGCGTCGTCAGGGTCACGACGGCGGAAATGACCTTGAAGCCGGAGGGCACCTGCGGCGAGGAGAAGTGTGCCCGTAGCGACCAGCTGTAGAAACCGACGACAGCGACGCTCATACAGGTGACGGCAATATCCAGTGCTGTTTCCATTCCCCTGCCGGCTCCGCACCGGCTCCCCCTCAATGTAGGTCGTCCGAGACTGCCACGCGGTATCGGAACGGACGCAAGACCAACTCATCCCGAGCACGCCTGCCGGCTCCCCTGACACGGTGCTCTGGTACGGAGCCAAACCATACCGAGAGCTGCGAAATGTCGCAATGCGACTTTGAACGTTTCCGCACCTTGTGATTGCGAACCGCGCCGTCTGCGGCTCTTCAGATTTCGTAAACCATCTGGGCGTATCCTGCCGGCGGCGATTGCTGCGAACATGCGGATCAATCCCCTGCGGAAGTGGAAGACGATGTTCGACAGTCAGACGATCGTGACGCGTCACGGCGCCGTACGCTACAGCGATACGGGCGGCTCGGGCTTCCCCGTCCTGTTGATCCATGGCTCCAGCTTTTCGCGGCGCGTCTTCGCGCGCCAGTTCGACAGCGGGCTGGCGAAGCGCTGGCGCCTGATCGCGCTCGACCTGCCCGGGCACGGCGAGTCGGACGATGCGCCGGTGCCGAACGTCAGCTACACCGCGCCGGGTTTTGCCGATTGCCTGGAAGAGTTCGCCGAGCAGCTCGACCTGAAGCGGCTTGCCGTATTCGGCTGGTCGCTCGGAGGGCACGCGGCGATCGAGTGGATGAGCCGCAGCACGCGCATCCGCGGCCTCATGCTGACGGGCGCGCCGCCGATCTCCCGCGGCATCATCGGCATGCTGCGCGCGTTCCACCCGTCGTTCGACCTGCTGCTGACGACGAAGCACACCTTCAGCGCCCGCGATGCGGCGCGCTTCTCCTCCCTCTGCTTCGGCGCGCAGGAGCCCGCACCCTTCCAGGACCTCGTGCTGCGCACGGATGGTCAGGTGCGGACGCATTTCGCCCAGAGTCTGGCGCGCGGCGACGGCGCCGACCAGCGGCGAACGGTCGAGACGGCGACGGTCCCCATCGCGCTCGTGAACGGGGCGGACGACCCGTTCGTGCGTCTCGGCTATCTCGCGGGCATCCACGTTGCGGCGCAGTACGGCGACGAGCCGACCGTCGTCATCGGCGCCGGCCATGCGCCGTTCTGGGAGAGGCCGGAGATCTTCAACCCGGTGCTCGACGGTTTCGTCGAGACGGTGGCGGCCGAGAGCGCCTCGGCCTGGCAGGCGCATGTGCGCCGCGTCACTGCACGCGCCCGGGCCTGAGAGGCTCGCATCTCCAACCGGTGCAACGTCATTCAAACGAAAACGGCCGGTCTTTCGACCGGCCGAATGAACAGACGCTGCAGCTGAGCGCGGCGATCAGGCCGCGATGTCCTCGATCTCGCGTTCCTTGAACATGCGCGACAGGTTGAGGAAGCAGATCATGCCGTTCTCGTGGGCGATGATGCCTTCCGCATAGACCTTGTCGAACGAGGTCGTGACTTCCGGCACCGGCTGGATCTGGTCGCCGCGGATCGTCAGGATGTCGGAGACGCGGTCGACGACCAGGCCGACGACCATGCTGTGGACCTCGGCGACGACGATTGCGCTGCGCTCGTTGGCTTCCGTGCTGCGCATGCCGAGCTTGTGGGCGAGGTCGATGATCGGGATCACGGTGCCGCGCAGGTTCATCACGCCGATCACTTCGGGCGGCGAATGCGGGATCGGCGTCGACGGCGCCCAGCCGCGGATCTCGCGGATCGTCGTCGTCTTCACGCAGAATTCCTGATCGTGCAGCCGGAAGGCAATGATCTCCAGTGTTTCGCCGTCAAAGCCGGCCGTCTTGAAAGTCGTCATCGGTTGTCGCCCCAGTTCCTTGGCAGTCCAAATTCCTGGAGGCGAGGATAGCCGGGACGAGGTTAAGGATTGCTCAACCCGCCGCGGCGACCTCCGACAAGGATCGGCCGGAAGACCGGCGCCCCGCTAGTCGCGCAGCACCGCCTCGAAATGCTCGAGCGCCCAGTCGACCTGGTCGGCGGTGATCACCAGCGGCGGGGCGATGCGGATCGTGTGGCCGTGGGTATCCTTGGCCAGGATGCCGCGCTCCTTCAGCGCCTCGCAATACTTGCGCGCGCCGCCGGCTGCCGGATCCAGCTCCACCGCCAGCATCAGGCCGCGGCCGCGCACCTCCTTGACGATGTTGGAGCGGATCTCGCCGAGTCCCTTCTGGAACCGCTCGCCCATGCGCGCGGAGTTGGCGATCATGTCCTCTTCGGTCAGCACGCGCAGTGCGGCGCGGGCGATCGCGCAGGCGAGCGGATTGCCGCCGAAGGTCGAACCGTGCTGGCCCGGCTTCAGGACGCCGAGGACCTCGCTGTTGGAGAGAACGGCGGAGACCGGGTAGAAGCCCCCCGACAGCGCCTTGCCGACGAGCGTGACGTCCGCCTCGATGCCCTCGTGCTCTTCCGCCAGCAGCCTGCCGGTGCGGCCGAGACCGGTCTGGATCTCGTCGAGGATCAGCGTGATGCCGTGGCTCGTGCACAGCTCGCGGACGCTCGCAAAATAGCCGGCCGGCGGAATGAGGACGCCGGCCTCGCCCTGGATCGGCTCGACGAGGAAGGCCACCGTGTTCTCGTTGATCGCCGCACGGAAGGCGTCGATGTCGCCGAAGGGAACGTGCCTGAAGCCCGGTGCGAACGGCCCGAAACCCTCGCGGGCGTCGGGATCGGTCGAGAAGCCGACGATGCCCATGGTGCGGCCGTGGAAGTTGTCGTTGCAGACGATGATCTCGGCCTTGTCGCGCTCGACGCCCTTGACCTCGTAGCCCCATTTGCGCACGGCCTTGATCGCCGTCTCCACCGCCTCGGCGCCGGAGTTCATCGGCAGCACCTTGTGCGAGCCGGTCAGGGCGGCGATCTCTTCGTAGAAATGCGCCAGCTGGTCGTTGCGGAAGGCGCGCGAGGTGAGCGTCAGCTTCTGCGCCTGCTCCACCATGGCCGCAAGGATCTTCGGATGGCAATGACCCTGGTTGACGGCGGAGTAGGCCGAGAGGCAATCGAGGTAGCGGTTGCCGTCCACGTCCCAGACATGCACGCCTTCGCCGCGGGAGAGCACGACGTCGAGCGGCTTGTAGTTGTGGGCGCCGAGGCGGTGTTCCATCTCGATCAGGCGTTCGGTGGTCGAAGTCATGGTCTTCTCCGGATGATCAGGCGCTGCGGGTCGGGCGGTCGAGGATGCGGCGGCCGAACAGGCTCGCGGTCAGTTCGACCAGGATGCGGGCGCTCTTGCCGCGATCGTCGAGGAACGGATTGAGCTCGACGAGGTCGAGCGAGGCGACGAGGCCGCTGTCGCAGAGCATCTCCATGATCAGGTGCGCCTCGCGGAACGTGCCGCCGCCGGGAACCGTGGTGCCGACGCCCGGGGCGATTTCGGGGTCGAGGAAGTCCACGTCGAAACTCACATGCAGCAGGCCGTCGGCGTGACGCACCGTATCGATGATCTCGTGCATGATCCGCGCCATGCCGGTCTCGTCGACGGCGCGCATGTCGTAGACGTTGACGCCGTGCTCGGCGATCTCCACGCGCTCGCGCTCGTCGACCGAGCGGATGCCGACCTGGAAGACGTTCTTCGGATCGACCAGCGGCCGGTCGGCGGGCAGGATCGGCGCGAACTCGGCCTCGCCGCAGAAGAAGGCGACCGGCATGCCGTGCATGTTGCCGGAGGGCGAGGTCTCGGGCGAGTTGAAGTCGGCGTGCGCGTCCAGCCACAGGACGAACAGCGGCTTGCCGATCTCGGCGGCATACCGGGCCATGCCGGAGACGCTGCCCATCGACAGCGCATGATCGCCGCCGAGGATGAGCGGCACCCGGCCGGCGCGGGCCGCCTCGTGGACCGAGGCCTCGAGCGCGCGGGCGAAGGCGCCGACCGTCTGGAGGTTGTTGGCGCGCGGATGGTTGGCGAGGTCGCGCGCCGGCAGCGGCCGCAGGTCGCCCTCGTCGATCACCGTGTAGCCGAGTTCGGACAGCGTCGTGTCGATGCCCGCGATCCGCAGGGCCGCCGGCCCCATGGCGGCGCCGCGGCGCCCCGAGCCTTCCTCGATCGGTGCGCCGATCAGCGCGATGGGTTTCTTTGCATTGGCCATCAGTCTTCCCCGCAGAGCGTGTTTGCTTGCATTCCGGTCGCGCCGGATTTTGCGCGATTATTGTCTCTCAGCGTGTTGGCAAAAAGATGAAAAACTGACAGATAGATAGCTTAAATCAGCATTATGATAAGGCGGAATGCGCAAGATGATAACGCTCGACGATCTCGACCACAGCCTCATCAGCGCGCTTCGCCACAACGCCCGCACGCCGGTGTCCTCGCTCGCGGCCCTGACGGGCGCTTCGCGCGCGACGGTGTCGGCCCGCATCGACCGGCTGGTGAAATCCGGGACGATCGCGGCCTTCACCATCCGCACCGGCACCGAACTCAGCGGCAGCGGCGTGCGCGCCATCGTCCTGATCGAGGTGCTGGGGAAGATGGCCGACCGGGTGGCGGCGCAGTTGCGCGGGCTGCCGCAGGTCCGCGCCCTCCATTCCACCAACGGCCGATGGGATCTCATCGCCGAGCTGGAGGACCGGGATCTCGGCACCTTCGACGAGACCCTGCACAAGATCCGCCTGATCGACGGGATCAATTCGACGGAGACGAACATTCTCCTGAAGACGACGAAGAGCGCGCTGAGCTAGAGCCCGCATCCGCGGGCGGGCGGCTCAGTATTCCTTCTCGTAGAAGATGCCGGCGGCGCCGGCGCCGTTGCTGCCGGCCTCGCCGCGCAGCCGCACGCCGCGGCCGATGTCGAGATTGATCGCCGCCTTGCCGCCGCCGCTCTCCGGATCCTGCTTCAGTTCCAGATAGGTCCGCTCGTTGAGGTACTTGCCGGCCGAGACCTGGGCGCGCCCCTGCGCATCGGTGGTGATGTCGAGGTCGTCGATGCCGAGCTTGCTGCGCAGGCTGTTGAGCAGCGATCCGCCGCCACCGCCGGCAAGATCGGCCGCGGCCGCCGCCAGCTGGGCGATCTGGAAGGCCGACAGGTTGTTCATGGAGCGGCCGAAGATCAGGCGCGCCAGGATCTCGTCCTGCGGCAGGGCCGGCGAGGAGGTGAAGGTCACCGCCGGATTGTTGGCGGGGCCGACGATGTTGATGTTGATCGTCGTCGCATTCGCGCTCGAGGTGGCGACGAAATTGATGGTCGGTATGAGCCCGCCGGTGAAGCCGATATGGCCGCTGGTGAAGTCGAGCCGCTTGGCGAGGATCTCGATGCGGCCGCGGCGGAGGTCGAAGCCGCCGGAGACCGCCGGCGCGAGCGAGGTGCCGCGCAGCGTCAGGCTGCCGCCGAGTTCGGCGTTGATGCCGCGGCCGCGCACGAAGATGCGGTTCGGCGCATGGATCGCAAGGTCGAGCCCGATGCCGCGCGCATCGGCCCCGTCGCCGCCGGCGCCCTGGTCGGCGCGCAGCGCCGCGGCCATCGCCTTGACGTCCGGCGGGGCGTTGCGGTGTTCGATGTCGATCTCGGCGAGCGAGGCCGGCAGCTTCTGCGGGATGGTGATGTTGGCGCTGTTGATGTCGATCCGGCCGCCGATGACCGGTCCCGCCAGGAGCGGCCCCCTGATCGTGACGTTGCCGTCGACATTGGCCGTGACCAGCCGGCCGTCGACATAGGTGACGTCTTCGAGGCGGATCGCAATATCGGCGGGGAAGTTCGATCCCGGCACGGTCCCGATCGACCCCGTCGCGGTGATGCGGCCGCCCGTCGCCACGTTGCCGCTGAACTGCTGGATGACCGCCTGGCGCCCGTCGAGGGCGATGCGCGCGGTCAGGTTCTCGACGGAGACGTTGCGGCGGACATCGACGAGGCGGCCGCCGGAGGTGGCGATGGTGCCGGTGATGGCGGGGCTTCTCGCTGCGCCTCTCACCCTCAGGTCGATATTGGCGTTGCCGGTCAGCGTGAAGCCCTGCTGGGCGAGCTGGCTCTGCACGAGGGCGAAGGGAACGGTGCCGTTGAAGCTCAGGTCGAGCTGCATGTTGCCGGTGACGCCGGCGGTGCCGCCGCCGCGGAAGGCCAGCCCGCTCGGGCCGGAAAGGCGCGTCTGCACCTGCACCACGTTGTTGGCGAACTGGCCGTCGGCCGCGATCGTCAGCGCGCCGACGCCGGCTGCGCGGGTGTGGCTGGTGGCCGCATTGTTCCAGGTCAGGTTGTAGGCGACCTGCGGCGCTGCCGCCGTGCCGCGGACGTTCACCGTGCCGCCGATCGCCCCCTCCGCGCCGAGGCCGGCGGAGAAGACGTTGGCGAGGCTCGCCGGCACCGCGTTCACGCGGATGGCGAGACCGAGGTTGTCGCCGGCGGTGCCGCTGACGGCGATGTTGCCGCTGCCGGTCTGGATGGTGAAGTCGTTCATGGCCACGGCGCCGCCCTGCAGCGTCAGCCGTGCGGGACGGGCAAGGCGGATCGCCACGCCGCGCGGCGTGCCCTGGAAGGTGTCGAGCGCGATCGCCATGCCGGCCTGCTGCTGCTCCACAGAGCCCTTGACCGTCAGCGGCGCTCCGTCGAAGCGGCCGGCGAGATCGAACAGGGTGCGCGGACCCTGCTGGTCGAAGTTCAGCGCCAGCGCATCGAGCCGGTTGGTGCCGGAGGCGAAGGCCTCGGCCCGGACGCTGCCGGTGATCGCAAGCGAGCGCAGGTCGGCCGTCTTCAGGTCGATGTTCGGCCGGACGATCCGCAGCTGGTCGCGGGTGATGCCGGAGCCGGTGGCCTGAAGGCTGATCGCGGTCTTGCCGTTTTCGGTGTTGATGCTGGCCGAGCCCTTGAGGTCGCCCTTCGCCTGCTGCCCGGCCATCGCCGCGAGCAGGCCGATATCGGGAAGGTCGAATTCGACGTTGCCGTCGGGCAGGAAGCCGTCGTCGAGCGTCAACGCGCCGGTCAGGACGTTCTCGCCGATGCGGGCGTCGATCGCGGGGATCGAAATGCGGCCATCCTGCGAGGCGACGCTGGTCTTGACGTTGATCGCCTGCCCGCCGATCGCCCCCGTCGCCGTCAGGTTGCCGGAGGGCGAACTGCGGTCGGCCGTGCCGTCGACGGTGACGACGAGGTCGCTCAGCGTGCGGCCGGCGAGTTCGGCGCCGCTGGACTGCAGCTCGGCCTTGATGCCGAGCGCTGCGAGGGGACCGGTGGCGGATGCGGTGAACGTCGCCCGGCCGCGGGCGTCGGCCAAAAGCTTGCCGAGCTCCGGCAGCGTGCCGGACAGGCTGGCCTCGAGGTTGTCGCCGGAAAGCCGGGCCGTCCCTTGCGCGTTGATCGTCGTCGATGCGACGTCGAAGGCCTGGACGGTGATGCCGCCGTCGGCGCCGCGGACGACATCGGCGCTCAGGCGGACCGGCGCGTCGAAGCGGCCGGCCGCGGCGGCCGGAAGCGTGGCCGGCGCGACCGTGGCCTCGACCTTGACGGCGGCGGAGGCATCCGCCGTGACGAAATGGCCGTCGGCGCGCGCATCAAGGCCAGTGCCCGCGAGCGTGACGTCGCTGAAGCTGATGCGCTCCGGCGTCACGGCAAGGTCGGCGGCCACGTTCAACGGCGCCTGCAGCAGGCGGTTGACGTCGGCGTTGCGCAGGTCGATGGCGGCAGCCGAA
Source organism: Hyphomicrobiales bacterium (assembly GCA_900469965.1). GTDB lineage: Bacteria > Pseudomonadota > Alphaproteobacteria > Rhizobiales > Rhizobiaceae > Mycoplana. The sequence goes on from UBZP01000006.1 coordinate 84,625, forward strand.
ATTGCCGCCTTCAGGTTGCCGCGGCGGCCGATGATGTCGAACGCCTCGCTGCCGACCTTGATGTCGGCGTTCGACACCGAGCCCTGCGGCGTCTCGGCCGAGGCGACGGTTGCTGCGAGCGACAGGGCCGCAGCGCTCAGTTCGCCCGAGAGCGTCAGCTGCGCCGCCTGGATGCGGGCGGTGGCGGTGCCGCCATCCTGCAGCGGAATGCGGTACTCGGCCGGGCCGTTCTTCGTGGCGAGGTTCAGGGCGAGGCTGCTCTTGCCGGCGGGATTGGCCGAGCCGGAAATCGTGATCACGCCCTCGCCGGCGCCGATGGCGAGGTTGTCGAAGGTGATGTTGCCGTCGAGGATGGAGATCGAGGTCGCTTCCTCGAGCCGCAGCGGAAAGCCTGCGACCACCGCGTCCAGCGCCCTGAGCGCGACCACGGTCGTCGCGTCGTGCCGGGCGACGTCGCCTTCGATGACCAGCGGCGCATTCTCGTAGCGGCCGGAGACGTCGAAGCCGGTGAGACTGCCGGAATGGTTGAAATTGACGACCGGGGTCTCGAGATCGTTCTCGCCGACGCGGGCGACGTTGGCGCGCAGCCTGCCGGTCACGGCGATGGCGGAAAGGTCCTCGATCGTCGCCTCGAGCACGGGGCCGAGGATCGCCGCGGTGTCGCGGCGGATCTCGCTGCCCTCGGCGGCCACGACCAGCGAGCCCTTGCCGCCTGTGTTGGTGAAGGTCAGCGTGCCGGCGAGGTCGCCGGTGGCATTCTCGCCGGCAAGCGTTGCGAGCGTGGCAAGCTCGGAGAACGCGAAGCGGAGCGTGCCGTCCGGCATGAAGTTCTCGCCGAGCGTGAGCGCGCCCTGCAGCCGGTTGTTGCCGACCGTCGCCTCGATCGTCGGCACCGATATGGCGCCGGCCGAGGAGGTGACGCTGGAGCGCAGCGCGATCGGCTGGCCGTTCATCGTGGCGGCGAGCGTGACTTCGCCGGCAGGGGCCGTGGCGGAGGCGCGGCCGGTGAGGTCGATCGCGACATCGTCGAGCGTGCGGCCGGCGAGTGCGAGCTGCGGCGAGGTCACCTTCGCCTGGACATTGGCCGCATCGAGCGGGCCGCTGGCGGTCGCCTCGAAGGCGATCGCGCCGCTGCCGCCGGCGAGGAAGGCGCCGGCATCCGTGAGGCGGCCTTCGAGGCTGGCTTGCAGTTCGCCGGCGGAGAGATCGACATTGCCCGATGCCTCGGCGATGTTCGAGCGCAGCTGGAGCTGCGACAGCGAGACGGCGCCGCCGGGACCGACCGAGGCCTGGCCGTCGAGCGCGATCGTGCCCTCGACCTTGGCCGCCATCGCCTCGGGCAGCACCGCGGGGAGCGCGAACAGGCGGAATGCGGCCGTCCCGGTGCCGGCCGCCAGCTGGTAGCTGCCGGTGATCTCGCCGCCGATGCTGGTGCTTTCGATGGTGGCGGGCTCGAAAGTGAGCTGATCGGGCGCGATCGCGAGCGCGGCCGTCACCTTCATCGGCGTGCCGACGAGACGGTCGATGTTGGGATCGGTCATCTCCGAGCGTTCGGCCGTCAGCGTGACGCTCGCGTGTCCGGTGCGCGTCTGGACGTTGAAATCGGCGCTGCTCGCCGTCAGGAGAACGTTTTCGATCCGCCCCTGCGGCAGGCCGATCCCGGCGGCGTTGACGTTGATGTTGAGCCGGGTCCCTTCGGCCGGGCCGGACGCGACGAGCTGCAGGCCGTGCAGGTCGAGGGCGAGTTCGCCCGCCGCCAGCGGCCACCGGACCGGGATCGGGGTGCTGCCGCCGGTCGCTTCGAGCAGGATCGACAGGTCGTTCTCGCCGGTCGTCTGCAAGGCGCCGGAGGCGGTCATCGTCATCGCGCCGGTCGCGACCTGCCCGCGCTCGATCCTGAGCAGGCTGGAGCCGTCGGTCGCCGCGGCCACGTCGATCGCCGTGGTGCCGGCAAAGAGTGGGCGCAGATGCGGCGGCAGCAGGTTTTCGAAGGTGCCGCCGCCCTTCAGGGCGATCGTGTGCAGGCCGGCGGTCGACAGATCGTGGCGGGCATCCAGTTCGAGAACCCGATGGCCGTCGAGGGCTGCGGTCAGCCGGCCGGCCCAGGCCGACAGCGGCCCTTCGCCGGTGAGGTTCAGCGCCACGGCCGGCTCGCCGGGGATGGCGAGCGCGCGGGCCAGCATGCCGCCCGCCGGCTCGGCAATATCGGCCTTCAGCCGCAGCTCGTTGGCATTCGGCTTGAAGACGAGATCGGCCACCGCGGAGGCGCCGACGCGGTCCTTCTCGGTCAGCGCCAGGTTCAGTGCCACGCCCTGCCGGTCGAAGCCGCCGCTGCCGGAAAGGCGCAGCCGCTGTTCCTGCCCGGCGACGGCCTCTGCCAGGAGAATGTCCGGGATGTCGAGCTTTTCCACCCAGACCGTCACCGGCAGCGAGAAGGAGCCGCCGGGAGCGGGCTCCTCCCGCGTGACCGGAACCGGGCGGCGCTGGACGGTGACCGCTTCGGCCGCGACGCGTTCGGCGTTGAACTGCAGGGCGAAGAGGTCGAGCGGCGACCAGTCGACGGCGAGGTTGCGGATTTCCGCATAGACGCCCTCGCGGTCGCTGAGCGTCAGGGTACCGGCGCGCAGGCTGCCGGTGAGCAGGCCGGAGGGCTCGGAGATCGAGACGCGCGTGTCCGATTGCGCGGTCGCGTCCTCGATGAAGGCGGCGACGAGTCGGGCGCCGGGATCGGTGAAGCCGACGAAGCCGATCGCTGCGAGAAGGACGACGAGGAGCAGGGCGACGACGTAGCCCAGATAGCGAAGCCCCTGCAGCAGGATGTTGACGAACCGGCTCATGATGTCAGTCCTAGAGCAAAACGAAAGCGAGGGGAATCCGTCGCGCCTCCAGGCGCGCCGGAGCCCTCCTGTTCAGAAGGCCTGGCCGATGCCGGCATAGATGCCGAACGAATCGCCGCCCTCGTAGGGGTTCAGCGGCACGGCGACATCCAGGCGGATCGGCCCGAATGGCGTGCCGTAGCGCAGCCCGACGCCCGCGCCGGCGCGGATGTCGCTGAAATCCGGCAGTTCGTCGCGCGAGACCGTGCCGACGTCGATGAACGGGACGATGCCGATCGTCTCCGTCACGTTGACGCGCACCTCGGCCGAGGCGACGACATAGGAGCGGCCGCCGAGCAGTTCGTTGTCGTCGTTGCGCGGCGAGATGTCCTGGTACCCGTAGCCGCGCACCGTGCCGCCGCCGCCGAGATAGAAGCGGCGCGGGGCGGGGATGTCGGACAGCGTCGGCGCGCCGACGATGGTGCCCGCGCCGAGCCGGCCGGCCAGGACCACGCGTTCCTCCGCGCCGAGCGCGCGATAGATCGAACCGGAGGTCTCGAAACTGGAGAAGAAGGTGCTGCGCTCGAATTCGTAGGTCGGCTTGGCATTGATCATCGCCCGGTAGCCGGTGGTCGGGTTGAGCTTGTTGTCGCGCGTGTCGCGGACATATTCGAGCGGGATGGCGGTCGTCAGGTAGAAGTTGTCGCCGAAGGGGTCGTCCACCTGCATGGCGGCAACCTCGGCGCCGCCCGATACCGTGTCGTGGTCGCTGAGCTCGAACGTCGCTCCGACGGCGACCGTCCCGGTGGTCGCATAGTAGGCGTCGGTGTCGTCGATCGCCGCCTTGATGCTGGCGGTAAAGGTCGAGGCGGGGCCGAAGGCGCCGGGCTTGGCGAAGAGCAGGCCGAGCGAATAGCCGATGTCGTCGACGCCGTTGCCTTCGCCGATGCCGTTGATGGAACCCTCGATCCGCAGCGATTCCGCCCGGCCGAACAGGTTGCGATGGCCCCAGTAGCCCTGGAGCCCGAATCCGTCGAGGGTCGAGAACTGGGCGCCGGCGCCGAAATAGCGCATCTTGCCCTCGGAGACCTCGATCGTCATCGGCAGCGAACCGTCGGGGGCGAGCTTCTCGGCCTCCTTGATCGTCACGCTGGAGAAGACGCCGAGCTGCCGCAGCCGGTCGGCCGCCTTGGTCAGGCGCTCCGGTGAATAGGGCTGGCCGGCATTGATGCGTGAATAGTATTTGACGAAGCCGGCATCGACGTCCTTCGTCCCGGTGACGCCGACCGTGCCGATGTCGGCGACCGGACCGCCTTCGGCGGCGATGATCACATCCACCGTGTTCGTCTTGTGGTCGGCGATCGCCTGGCGATCGGTCAGCTTCGCCAGCGGGCGGCTCTCGGCCTTCAGGTCCGCCACCACCCGTTCGCCGGCGGCGATGATGATCGTCGAATCGGCGCGGGCGCCGCGGACCAGGCCGTAGTCGGCCGGCGTGCGGCCGGCGGCGTCGCCCTTCAGCGTCACCGTGTCGAAGGTGAAGGCGGGGCCGGGCTGGACGGTCACGCTGACCGGGACCGCGCCGGAGGGAAAGCTGGGGTCCGGCGGGAGCGAATCGATCGGGGTCCCGTTGATGCGGATCTCCACCACGCCGCCATAGCGGGCCTTCTCGTAGAGTGCGGCGAGGATGCGGTCGCGGTCGTCGCGCGCCTTGATCACCAGGCCGAGGTCGCCGGATACGGGCTCGCCCTCGTCCTGCTTGAGCAGCGCCGCCGCCTCGATCACGCCCTTCAGTTCGTCGTCGTCGGTGCCGGCATCGAAGGTGAGGGCATAGTTGACCGGGTCGATGACCTCCGGCTCTTCCTCGTCGCTTTCGAAGAAGCGCATGCCGAAGATCTTGAAGGCGAAGGCGGGTTCGGCTGCGAGCGGCAGGATGGCAAGCGTCGAGGCGAGCGCAAGACTTGTTCCAGCCCGCAAGAACGCAATACCCAATCTCGGCCGGTCGATACGCTGCCGCATCCGCTGTTGCTGCCTCTTCCCTTTCCGGGTTCGGTCCGTCCGACGACGGTCGTCCCCCGGATTGTGCGGCACTTGCAGTCCGAAACACGGTCTGACAGGCCGCCCAGGCTCGAATTGACTCTAGCCCGTTAGCATTTCCCTAAGATTAACGACCGTTCTAGACCGGGACCGGGAAAATTTGAAGCGTCTTGCGGATTTCTGTCGCGACCGTTGCATCGATGCAAAAAACCCCGGACGGGGCCGGGGTTTTCGTGAAGATGCGGTGCTGCGTTCCGGTGCGGATCAGCAATCGTCGATGTAGCGGCGGCCGTAGCGATCGCGGTAGTAGCACTGGCCGGGCTGGTCTGCGACGTGGCCGATCAGGGCGCCGCTGACGCCGCCGATGGCTGCGCCGACGGCGGCACCACGAACGTTGCCGGTGACCGCGCCGCCGATGATGGCGCCGGTCGCCGCGCCGATGCCGGCGCCTTTCTCGGTCTGCGTGCAACTGGCGACCGACAGGCCGACCAGCACGAGCGCAATGGCTTTCTTCATCAAAATCTCTCCAGGTTCTAGCAGGACGGGCATGCCGCCGCTGTCGGACGTCTTTCGAAACCGGCCGCGCCGGTTTTTCGCATAAGCAATGTCACAATTGCGAACAATAAGGCGGAAAATGGGGAAGTCTATGGGTTTAAAGTATTTTTTTGGATCGCGAATAAAGCCGGCCGATTTTTCGTCGTGATTCAATTTTGAGACACATTTTTCGCGCCGGGGGAAAGAAGCGGTTGATTGCAAATTGAAAACGTCGAATGATGCTTCCGCTGCAGGGCTGTGACGCCGAGGGTCGTCGCATGCCGCCGCCGTTCGAAGGTCCGGCGCGCAGCGGGAGGAAATCTGCAGGTGTTTCGGGTACTCGAAATCGCCTCAAAAGCCGCTTTCGGATCCGGAGTGCCTCACGCGTGCCAAGTCACGAGGGAGGAAGCGCATGACGAAAGTTTCGATGACGGTCAACGGCCGTCAGGTGAGCGGTGACGTCGAGGACCGCACGCTGCTCGTCCATTTCATTCGCGACAGGCTGGGCCTGACGGGCACGCATGTCGGCTGCGACACGTCCCAATGCGGCGCCTGCGTCGTGCACATGGACGGCAAGGCGATCAAGAGCTGTTCCACCCTGGCGGTCCAGGCCGCCGGATCTTCCATCACCACGATCGAGGGCCTTGCCAAGGACGGCGAACTGCATCCGGTGCAGGCGGCCTTCAAGGCCAACCACGGCCTGCAGTGCGGCTTCTGCACGCCCGGCATGGTGATGGCCGCGGTCGACATGATCAATCGCCATGGCGGCAATCTCGACGAAGCGACGGTGCGGGAAAACCTCGAAGGCAACATCTGTCGCTGCACGGGCTACCACAACATCGTCAAGGCCATCCTCGCCGCCGCTGCTGAAATGAGCGCGGGGCGGCAGGCTGCGGAATGATATGCGGCGGATAGGCAATAGCGAGTAGCGCGGCGTTGGAAATGCGCTTCCTGGTGCGATCTGCCGCCTGCTCGATTCTATTCGCCATTCGCTATTCGCTGTTCTCTCGGGAGGAGATGACTGATGGGCGTTGAAGGCATCGGCGCACGCGTGGCGCGCAAGGAAGACAAGCGGTTTCTGACCGGCAAGGGCCGGTACACGGACGACATGGTCGTCCCGGGCATGAAGTATGCGGCATTCGTGCGCTCCCCGCATGCGCATGCGCGGATCAGGGGCATCGACAGTTCGGCTGCGGAAGGGATGCCGGGCGTGATCGGCGTGCTCAACGGCAAGCAGATGCTCGACGACGGGATCGGCAACCTGATCTGCGGCTGGATGATCCATTCCAAGGACGGCAGCCCGATGAAGATGGGCGCCTGGCGGCCGATCGCGCACGACACGGTGCGCTATGTCGGCGATGCCGTGGCGGTCGTGGTCGCCGACAGCGTCGGCGAGGCACGCGACGCCGCCGAGGCCGTGGTGGTCGACTACGAGGAGCTTCCGGCCGTGACCGATGCGGTGATGGCACTGGAGCCCGCACGGCCGCAGCTCCATCCCGAGGCCGCCGGCAATCTCATCTACGACTGGGCGCTGGGAACCGGCGAGGCCGAGACCGACGCGGCGATCGCCGCCGCCGCCCACGTCACCGAGATGACGATCGTCAACAACCGCCTGGCGCCGAACGCGATGGAGCCGCGCGCGGCGCTCGGTGTCTACGACGCCGCCGATGACCACTACACCTGCTACACGACGAGCCAGAACCCGCACGTCGCACGGCTGGTAATGAGCGCCTTCTACAATGTCGCGCCGGAGAACAAGCTCAGGGTGATCGCGCCGGATGTCGGCGGCGGCTTCGGCTCGAAGATCTTCATCTATCCGGAGGAGATCGTCTGCCTGTGGGCTTCGAAGCGCACCGGCGTGCCGGTGAAGTGGACGTCCGACCGCACCGAGGCGTTCCTGACGGACGCCCACGGCCGCGACCACCACTCGACCGTGAAGATGGCCTTCGACGCCGACAACCGCATCACCGCGCTGAAGGTCGACACCATCGCCAATTTCGGCGCCTACATGTCGCTGTTCTCCTCGGCCGTGCCGACCTACCTCTACGCGACGCTGCTCTCCGGCCAGTACGACATTCCGGCCATCCATGCCAATGTCCGGGCGGTCTACACGAACACCGCGCCGGTGGACGCCTATCGCGGCGCCGGGCGGCCGGAGGCGACCTTCCTGCTGGAGCGGACGATGGAAACGGCGGCCCGCGAGCTCGGCATCTCGCCGGCGGAACTGCGGCGCAAGAACTTCATCCGCTCCTTCCCCCACCAGACACCGGTGATCATGAACTACGACGCCGGGGACTACGAGGCGTCGCTGGAGGCGGCGATGCGGGAGGCCGACTGGGCCGGATTCGGCGCGCGCAAGGCGGAGGCGGAAAGGCGCGGCAAGAAGCGCGGCATCGGCATGAGCTGCTACATCGAGGCCTGCGGCATCGCGCCGTCGGCGGCGGTCGGTTCGCTCGGCGCCGGCGTCGGGCTGTGGGAATCGGCGGAAGTGCGGGTGAACGCGGTCGGCACGATCGAGGTGCTGACCGGCTCGCACAGCCATGGCCAGGGGCACGAGACCACCTTCGCCCAGCTCGTCGCCGACCGGTTCGGCGTGCCGATCGACAGTGTCTCGATCGTCCACGGCGATACCGACAAGGTGCAGATGGGCATGGGCACCTACGGCTCGCGCTCGGGCGCCGTCGGCATGTCGGCGATCGTCAAGGCGCTCGACAAGGTCGAGGCCAAGGCGAAGAAGATCGCGGCACACCTGATGGAGGCCGACGAGGGCGACATCGTCATCGAGAACGGCGAGGCGAAGGTGGCCGGCACCGACAAGACCGTGCCGTGGTTCCAGGTGGCGCTGGCGGCCTACACCGCCCACAACCTGCCCGCCGGCATGGAGCCGGGGCTGAAGGAGGGGGCGTTCTACGACCCGTCCAACTTCACCTTCCCGGCCGGTTGCTACATCTGCGAGGTCGAGGTCGACCCGGAAACGGGGAAGACCGGCATCGTCCAGTTTGTCGCGGCCGACGACTTCGGCAACATCATCAATCCGATGATCGTCGAGGGCCAGGTTCACGGCGGCATCGCCCAGGGCATCGGCCAGGCGCTGCTGGAGGGCGTGCACTACGATCCGCAGACGGGCCAGCTCTTGACCGCCAGCTACATGGACTATGCGATGCCGCGCGCCCACGACCTGCCGTCGTTCAAGGTCTCGCACCAGAACACGCCGTGCCCCAACAACCCGCTCGGCATCAAGGGCTGCGGGGAGGCTGGGGCGATCGGTTCGCCGCCGGCGCTGATCAACGCGATCACCGATGCGATCGGCAACAACGACCTGACCATGCCGGCCACGCCCCAGAAGGTGTGGGCGGCCGTCAACGCGGCGCAGTGAGGGGGAAACGGAGATGTATGCAACCAACTACCATCGGGCGTCCTCGGTCGCGGATGCGCTCCGCCTCAAGGGCGCGTCGGACGAGGCCAAATATGTCTCGGGCGGGATGACGCTGATCCCGACGATGAAGCAGCGGCTGGCGGCGCCGTCGGACCTGGTCGACCTCCGGCACATTGCCGAGATGAAGGGGATCACGGTCTCGGGCGGCCGCGTGCGGATCGGCGCGGGGACGACCCATGCCGAGGTCGCGCAATCCGCCGAGATCAAGGCCGCCTGCCCGGCGCTCGCCCATCTCGCCTCGCTGATTGGCGATCCGCAGGTGCGGCACATGGGCACGATCGGCGGCTCGATCGCCAACAACGACCCGGCCGCCGACTATCCGTCGGCCATGCTGGCGCTCGCAGCCACGATCGTGACCGACCGGCGCGAGATCGCCGCCGACGATTTCTTCACCGGCCTCTTCGAGACCGCGCTCCAGGACGACGAGATCGTGGTGGCGGTGACGTTCGCCCCGCCCGAGCGGGCCGGATATTCCAAGTTCCCGAATCCGGCGTCGCGCTATGCCATGACCGGGGTCTTCGTCGCCAAGGGGCCCGGCGGCGTGCGGGTCGGCGTGACCGGCGCGGGCGCCAACGGCGTGTTCCGCCATGCGGCGATGGAGGCGGCCCTTACCGGCAATTTTTCGGCGCAGGCGCTCAGCGGTGTCACCACCGATCCGTCCGAGCTGCTGTCGGACATCCACGGAAGCGCGGAGTACCGGGCCAATCTGGTCAACGTGATGGCCAGGCGGGCGGTTGCGGCCGCCTGAGAGCCATCGGCCTCGGCCAACGACACATCGAGGACGGCTTCGGCCGTCCTCGGCTTGCATATACTTGACATGCATCAAGCAAGAGTGGTTTCTGCCGTTGTAACCTATCTTGGAATGTTTCAAAGGTAGGCGCGGTTTTGCCGCAGTGCCTTTGCATTGCGGCAGCAGCCTTCGGGGTGTACGTCGAAGGGGAAGCGGGCGAGATCGCGCCCGGGCATGCCGGGGAACCGGTCTGGAGACAATGATGGACTTTGAGGCTTTCTTCAAAAACGAGTTGGACGGGCTGCATCAGGAAGGCCGCTATCGCGTCTTCGCCGATCTGGAGCGCCACAGCGGCGGCTTCCCGAAGGCGACGCGCCACACCGATTCGGGCACGCAGGAAGTCACCGTCTGGTGCTCCAACGACTATCTCGGCATGGGGCAGCATCCCACCGTCACCGGGGCGATGAAGCTCGCCATCGACCAGTGTGGCGCGGGTGCTGGCGGCACCCGCAACATCTCGGGTACGAACCACTACCACGTGCTTCTCGAGCGCGAACTCGCCGACCTGCACGGCAAGGAGGCGGCGCTGCTGTTCACCTCCGGTTACGTCTCCAACTGGGCCGCGCTCGGCACGCTCTGTTCGAAGATCCCCGGCATCATCATGTTCTCCGATGCCGGCAACCACGCCTCGATGATCGAAGGCATCCGCCATTCCAAGTGCGAGCGGGTGATCTGGAAGCACAACGACCTGAAGGATCTGGAAGCGAAGCTCGCGGCCGCCGATCCGCGGGCGCCGAAGATCATCGCCTTCGAGTCGGTCTATTCGATGGACGGCGACATCGCGCCGATCAAGGAGATCTGCGACCTTGCCGACCGTTACGGCGCCATGACCTATCTCGACGAAGTGCATGCGGTCGGCATGTACGGCCCGCGCGGCGGCGGCATCGCCGAGCGCGAAGGGCTGATGCACCGGCTGACGGTGATCGAGGGCACGCTCGGCAAGGCCTTCGGCGTCATGGGCGGCTACATCGCCGCTTCCACCGCGCTTTGCGACTTCATCCGTTCGTTCGCGTCCGGCTTCATCTTCACCACGGCGCTGCCGCCGACGCTGGCCGCCGGCGCGCTCGCCTCGATCCGCCACCTGAAGGAAAGCCAGCAGGAACGCTTCGCCCATCAGGAGCGCGTGCGCCGGCTGCGCTCGCTGCTCGACCGCAACGGCATTCCGCACATGCACAACCCGAGCCACATCGTGCCGGTGGTGGTCGGCGATGCCGCCAAGTGCAAGTGGATCTCCGACCTGCTGCTCGACAATTTCGGCATCTACGTCCAGCCGATCAACTATCCGACCGTGCCGAAGAAGACCGAGCGCCTGCGGATCACGCCGACGCCGCTGCATTCGGATGCCGATATCGACCATCTGGTCGGTGCGCTGCATTCGCTGTGGTCGCGCTGTGCGCTGGCCCGCGCGGTGGCCTGAGCCCGCGTCTCTTCGACCCCGGACCCTTGCGATGGCCGCGGCTTACGCGGCCATTTCCTTTTGGGCGATGATCGCTTCGGCGCGGCGGCGGGCTTCCGTGTCCGCCGCGAAGACCTCGTCCATGCTCCGGGCGGCGCCGAAATCCTGCATGTCGTCCATCACCTCTTCGGCGATGTCGGCCATGTGGAGGAAGCCGATGCGGCCGTCGCAGAAGGCGTGGAAGGCCGTCTCTTCGGCCGCGTTCATCACCGCGCTCTGCATGCCGCCGCGCTCAAGCGCGGTGCGGGCGAGCCGCAGCGCCGGGAAGCGCTGCTCGTCCGGCGCCTCGAAGTCCAAGCGGGCGAGCTTGGCGAAATCCAGCCGCTCGACGTTCAGGGCCGGCCGGTCGGGATAGGTCAGCGCATAGCCGATCGCCGTGCGCATGTCCGGGCAGCCGAGCTGGGCGAGCACCGAGCCGTCCCGGTAGCCGACCATCGAATGGACGATCGACTGGGGATGGACGATGACCTCGATCTGGTCGGGGCGGACGTCGAAGAGATGCTTGGCCTCGATCATCTCCAGCGCCTTGTTGAACATCGAGGCGCTGCCGATCGAGACCTTCAGGCCCATCGACCAGTTGGGGTGGGCGCGGGCGACGGCGGCGGTGACGCCGGCCATCTGCTCGCGCGTCCAGGTGCGGAACGGCCCGCCGGAGGCCGTCAGCACGATCCGCTCCACCGCGTGGCGCTGGTCGTCCTCCAGCGCCTGGAAGATGGCGCTGTGCTCGCTGTCGACCGGGATCAGCCGGCCGCCGCCGGCCGCTACGGCCTGCACGAAGAGGTCGCCGGCGGTGACGAGGCATTCCTTGTTGGCGAGCGCGATGTCGGCGCCGCGTTCGGCCGCGGCCAGCGTCGGCGCCAGGCCGGCCGTGCCGACGATCGCCGCCATCGCCCAGTCGGACGGCATCGCCGCCGCCTCCATCAGCGCGTTGCGCCCGGCGCCGACGGCGACGCCGGTGCCGGCGAGAGCCTGCTTCAGGTCGTCGTAGCGGGTCTCGTCGGCGGTCACCGCCATCGCGGCGCCGAAGGCCTTCGCCTGCTCGGCCAGGAGCGCGACATTGCCGTTGCCGGTCACGGCGACGACCTCGAAGGCCGCGCGGCCGCCGAGCTGTGCGATCACGTCGAGCGTGCTGGTGCCGATCGAACCGGTGGAGCCAAGGATCGTGACGCGGCGTCGCTTTGCCTCGCTGGGTGCCATGATTTGTTCCGCGATCTTTTTATTGTCTTGATGAGGCTCTACAGCCGATTGACGCGCGCAACAAGGTGTTGATGCGCGTGCCGGCGATTGCGCTGTCGCGCACGGCGCTTGACGTTTTCATCGGAGCGGCCATAACGTCGCCGCTGGCGATCCATTCGCCCTAGACAGATTTGGAGGATGCCCGTGCGGTTATCGTTGAATGCGCTGGCAGCTTTGCTGCTGCCCCTTGGCTTCGCGTCGGCCGGCCATGCTGCCGACGCCCTGCCGCAGGGGCTGAGCGCGACCTGGGTCGTGGAGGACCTCAACGGCAAGGGTGTCATCGATAACCTGCAGACGACGCTGGAAATCCGCACCGACGGCTCCTATGGCGGCAATGGCGGCTGCAACACCTATCGCGGAAACCTGAAATTCGAGGCGGACGGCACGGTGAGCTTCGCGCCGGCGGCGGCGACCCGCAAGATGTGCGCGCCGGCCGTCATGGACCAGGAGCAGAAGTTCTTCGACGCGCTCGGCACGGTGCGCTCGTGGCGACTCGAGAACGGCCTCTTGCATCTTGCCGACAAGGACGGCGGGCATGCGATGCGGCTGGCCCAGCTGAAGAATACCACCGACATCGTCCTGCAGGTGCCGAACACGATCTCGGTCGACCGGCAGACCGTTTCCTACAATTGCGATGGCGACCTGAAGCTCAAGGCCGATTACATCAATGCCGAATCCGTCGCGCTCGCCATCCTCAGCTTCGGTGAAAACTTCGTGATCGCCAGCAGCGTCCTGTCCGGCTCCGGCGCGCGCTATGCCGGGGCCCAGTTCGAATGGTGGACGAAGGGCGACGAGGGCACGCTGAAGGACCTGACCCAGGGCGACAACGCCGCCGGCATCACCTGCCGCAGGGCGCCCTGACGCCGGCGCCGAGCCCGCGGCCCACCCATCCGGAGAGAGCCATGCCTACATTCCACGTCGGTCAGAAGGTCGTCTGCATCAACGATCGCTTCAAGCACGTCTCGATCGATCAGGGCATCCGCAAGGGCCGGATCTACACGGTGCGCTGGGCCGGTCACTACCGCCACTACGTGGACGGCGACTTCTACGGTATCAAGCTGATGGAACTCTACCGCGGCAACGACGACGGCCCGGAGGGTTATGGCGCCGTCGACATGCCCTTCCGCGCCAGCCGCTTCCGCCCGCTCGTCTCCGACCGCATCAAGGCGATGCTCGGCATCAAGGCGCCGGCGCCGAAGGTCGAGGCACGGCCGTCCGGCCTCCCGTCGATCAGGCCGAAGCCGAAGGTGACGACGCCGGAGAAGGAGCGCGAGGAGGAGAAGGTTTGAGCGGGAACGTCCGTAAGCCGAGCCCTCGTGCCATCGCCTTCTCCCCGCGCACGGCGCGCCGGAAAGGGACCGTGTCATGAGCGTCGCCTTCGTCAAGGAAGAGAGCGCGGAAACCGCGTCCGAAACCCTTCTGCCCGACCGCCCGATCTCGCCGCACCCGAACTTCGTCACCGAAGCCGGGCTGAAGGCGCTCGACGTTCAATTGCAGGACGCGCGCACCGCCTTCGAGGCGGCGAACGCCATCGAGGACGTCAACGAGCGGCGCCGGCAGGCGGCCGGCCCGTTGCGGGACCTGCGCTATCTTCGCGAGCGGGTGCGCACGGCCCAGCTGATCGCCCCTCCAAGCTCGAACGAGACCGTCGCCTTCGGCAGCACGGTCACCTTCGTCCGCGACAGCGGGCGCGAACAGACCTATCGCATCGTCGGCGAGGACGAGGCCGATCCGAAGGCCGGATCGATCTCCCATGTCTCCCCGGTGGCCCGCAGCCTCCTCGGCAAGCGCGTCGGCGACGTCGCCACCGTCGGTGGGCAGGAGCTCGAGGTCGTTGCCATCGGCTGAGCGGGATAGGGGGCGATGAAGTGAGGTGCGTTGAGACTGCTGCCGTGAAGTCAGCCATGTCACGAGTATGCCTTAACGGCCCGGATTGGGCATCACGCGGCGGCCAAACGTATCACTGACGGCGGTACTGTCTAAGAAGCCAGTCCAAGGTTTTTATTGACGACCTTGGAAGGGCGCACTCGGACATTGACAATTGCCAAGGTCTGGCGACTTCCGGGGGGGGGCTGCAAGAAGCCTGTCAGTCGTTACGTTGAGACTGGTTACGAGACCATCGTCCTCTAACAAGCAATGGAATAGGTCGTCTCCGAGAAGCCCTTGCTCCTCTAGCTTTTGCGTGTCGGAAAGTGTGGGAACACGCAGTGCGTCCAACAGGGTCTTTACTCGATTGTCAATGTCGCCGCTTGTTGCGATAATTGATCCCGGTACTTCCGGCCTCATCACCAGAATGTCGAGTTCTGCCCTCAGAAAGGCCCCGGTGCTAACGACGGCAGCAAATGATCGACCGCCGCGATCGCACCGAGCACTCAAATCGTTTGGGTTGCTTCCGTCGAGCCACGCCCTGTGCTCGTTCAACGGTATGTGATTCCAGAGATCTCGGAGTTGTGGTTCTAGCGATTTGCGAATCTCATGAATGGGCGCCAGACCTAACTGTTGTTTAGGTCTCAGTTCGCCCTGATAGTAGAGGCGAAATCTCACCTGCAACCTCTTGCTTGAATGGTATGCCTACTAGTTGGATTGCAATGTATCCGTCCCCGGAGCTCTTCCGAGGGGCGGGGCCACTGCTCCACAGGTTCAATATGGGCCGGCCTTAGATGGTGATCCCGCCGCGATTCGAACGCGGGACCCCCAGATTAGGAATCTGGTGCTCTATCCTGCTGAGCTACGGGACCACTGCCAGAACCCATACAAAAGCCCGAGCTTGAAGCCAAGTGCTTTTCGGCACGCGGCGGGGCGCAATTTCGGGCGGGCCGCAAGCCGTCGTTGCGATGCCGTCCCCCTCCAAGCGAGCGCACGCCGGCAGCGCGAGGAGGCGACGACCGGTTCCCTGCCGCCTGGCTCGCCCCGCGCAGCCCGGCTCTCCGCATCAGGCCGGGAGCCTCGTCTCCACCAGCTTCACCCAGTAGCTGACACCGTGGGGGATGGCGTCGTCGTTGAAGTCGTAGGCCGGGTGGTGGAGGCCCGCGGTGTCGCCGTTGCCCATGAAGACGAAGGCGCCGGGGCGGGCTTCGAGCATGTAGGCGAAGTCCTCGCCGCCCATCATCGGGTCGATCCCCGCATCGACCTTGCCGCGGCCGGCGATCTCCTCCGCGACGGCGACCGCATGGCCGGTCTCGGCCGCATGGTTGACGACGACGGGGTAGTTGCGCTGGTAGCGCACGGTGATCTCGGCGCCGTGGGCGGCGGCGAGGCCGGCGCAGAGCTGGCGGATGCGGGCCTCGGCCTCGTCGCGCACGGCCGTGCTCAGCGTCCGCACGGTTCCCGACAGCGTCGCCGTCTCGGGAATGACGTTATAGGCGAAGCCGGCGTTGAACTTCGTCACCGAGACGACGAGCGAGGCGATCGGGTCGGTGTTGCGCGAGGCGATCGTCTGCAGGGCGCCGACGATCTGCGAGCCGAGCACGATCGTGTCCGTCGTGCGGTGCGGCTGGGCGGCGTGGCCGCCGCGGCCCTTGATGTGGATGTCGAACTCGTCGGTCGCCGCCATGATCGCGCCGGTGCGGGTGCCGAACTGGCCGACCGGCATGCCCGGCATGTTGTGCATGCCGTAGACCTCGGTGATGGCGAAGCGGTCCATCATCCCGTCCTTCACCATCTCCCGGCCGCCGCCGCCGCCTTCCTCGGCGGGCTGGAAGATGACGGCGACCTGGCCTGCGAAGTTGCGCGTCTCGGCCAGGTACTTCGCAGCCCCCAGCAGCATGGCGGTGTGGCCGTCGTGGCCGCAGGCGTGCATCTTGCCGGGGACGGTCGAGGCCCAGGGCTTGCCGCTCTCCTCGTTGATCGGCAGCGCGTCCATGTCGGCCCGCAGTCCGATGGTGCGGCCGGGCGCGTTGCCCCTGATCACGCCGACGACGCCGGTGCGGCCGATGCCGGTCACGATTTCGTCAACGCCGAATTCCTTCAGCCGTTCGGCGACGAAGGCTGCGGTCTTCTCCACGGCGAACATCGTCTCGGGATGCTGGTGGATCTGACGGCGCCAGCCGGCGATCTCGTCCTGGAGTTCTGCAGCGCGGTTCAAAACGGGCATGCGACGTTCCTGTTCCTGTCTGGGCGAGGGGCGGGCGAAAAATCGACGCCGATTCGCCGTGGGGCTTTGCCATCAGCATGCCATATAGGCTAAATAGGCGGAGCAAACGAGACAACTCCCGAATTTCCGAGGACAGGCCCTTGCAGATGACTGGACGGTTCATGCGCCGCGCGACGGCCCGCATTGGAGCAGCGACCGTACTCGCCGCCACCTTTCTGGCAAATGCGGCGCTCGCCGACAGCGGACCGCGCATGCTCGTCGACGTCAACACGCTGAAGGTGATCGAGCACCGGGATGCCTTCCGCAAGTGGTATCCCGCCTCGCTGACCAAGCTGATGACGGCCTACACGGTGTTCCGTGCGATCAAGGCCGGCGAGGTGACGCTCGAGACGCCGGTGGTGATGACCAAGAACGCCGCCGCCGAGCCGCCGAGCAAGATGTATTTCAAGCCGGGCCAGGCGATGACGCTCGACAGCGCGCTGAAGATCATGCTGGTCAAGTCGGCGAACGACGTGGCGGTCGCCGTCGGCGAGACCGTCGGCGGCTCCGAGCAGGCCTTCGTCGCGCGGATGAACGCGGAAGCCGCCCGCATCGGCATGAGCTCGTCGCACTTCATCAATCCGCACGGGCTGCCCGGCAAGGGGCAGTACACGACGGCGCGCGACCTCGCCGTGCTGGCGGTGATGCTCAAGCGCGAGTTTCCGCAATACGCCTCCTATTTCGCCCTGGAAGGGTTCACCACCGGCAAGAAGCAGTATTCGAACTACAACATGCTGATCGGCCGCTTCGACGGCGCCGACGGCATGAAGACAGGCTTCATCTGCGCCTCCGGCTTCAACCAGGTCTCCTCGGCCACCCGCGGCGGCCGCAGCGTCGTCTCGGTCGTCCTCGGCGAGGAGAGCCTCGGCGCGCGTGCGGACCAGTCCGCGCAGATGCTGCAGAAGGGCCTGACGGAACGCGGCGGCGGGCCGACCCTCGGCAGTCTCGCGCCCTATGGCGACACGACCACCGTTGCGGACATCTCCAAGGAGATCTGCAGCCAGCATGCCGCCAAGGTGCGCAGCGAGGGCCGCGATGAGGCGGGCCGCCAGAAGCTGCTCTCCCCCTATATTCACGAGATGAACCGGCCGCCGCGCTATGTCTTCGCCGGCCTGATCGCGGGCGGGGCGGCCAAGGCCGGCGCCACGGAGACGGCGACGGTGGACATCGGCGACGGCGGCAACATCCCGATCCCGGTCCCGCGCCCGACCTTCTAACAGCAGGAACAAGCCATGTCCGCAGCCGATCGTACCGTGCCGGTCTCGATCCTGACCGGCTTTCTCGGCGCGGGAAAGACGACGCTGCTGAACCGGCTTTTGAAGCATCCCGAGCTGACGGACACCGCCGTCATCATTAACGAGTTCGGCGAGGTGGGGATCGATCACCTGCTGGTCGAGCAATCGGGCGACGGGGTCATCGAGCTTGCCGACGGCTGCCTCTGCTGCACCGTCCGCGGCGAGCTGGTGGATACGCTCGCCGACCTGATGGACCGCATGCAGACCGGGAAGATCAGGCCGCTGCAGCGCGTGGTGATCGAGACGACCGGTCTCGCCGATCCCGCGCCGGTGATCCAGGCGGTGATCGGCAACCCGGTGCTTGCGCATTCCTTCCGGCTCGACGGCGTCATCACGCTCGTCGATGCGGTCAACGGGCTCGCAACGCTCGCGGCCCATCCCGAATCCGTCAAGCAGGTCGCCGTCGCCGACCGTCTCGTGCTGACCAAGACGGCGATGACGGATGGCGTGGCGCTGTCGGCGCTGACGCAGGCGATGTCCGATCTCAATCCGCGCGCCGCCGTGATCGATGCGGACGACCAGGACCGGACCGGGCCGTCCCTGCTCGCCTGCGGGCTCTATGATCCGAAAACGAAGATCGCCGATGTCGGCCGCTGGCTGAACGACGAGGCGCGGCACGATCCGCATGGTCATCACCATCACGATCATGGCCACGGCCATCACGGCGACCATCACGATGAGCACCATGGCCACGATCACGATCACGATCACGAGCACGAGCACGATCACGGGCACGGGCATGAGGGCCACGGCGGCGAGGGCCGTTTCCACCAGCACGCCCATGACGTCAACCGCCACAGCGCCTCGATCCGGTCCTATTCCATCGTCCACGACGCGCCGATCGATCCGATGGCGCTCGACATGTTCGTCGACCTGCTGCGTTCAGCCCATGGCGACAAGCTGTTGCGGATGAAGGCGATCGTGGCGCTGTCGGACAATCCCGACCGCCCGGTCATCCTGCACGGCGTGCAGGCCGTCTTCCATCCGCCGGAGCGGCTTGCGGCCTGGCCGGATCCCGACGACCGGCGCACGCGCATGGTGCTGATCACGGACGGGTTGCCGGAGGCCTTCGTGCGCGACCTGTTCGATGCCTTCGTCGGCAAGCCGCGGATCGACCGCCCCGACCGCGCAGCACTCGAGGACAACCCGCTGGCGGTTCCCGGGCTCAGGATGCGCTGAGGCGCCCCTTCGGGCTTTGGAAGAAGCGGAAACTACGCCTTCCAGATCACCGCGACATAGGTGCCTGTGGTCTTGCCGTCGCGCTCGTCGACGACGGTGGCGCCGAGGTTCATCGCCATGGCGTTGATCAGCCGCGTGCCGAGGCCGGTGCCCTTGGGGCCCTGCGCGCGGTCATGGCCGACGCCATCGTCCTCGACGGAGAGCATCAGCTCGTCCTGGCCGTTTGCCTGCAGCCGGATCCGGACCTCGCCGCGGCCGTCGGGATAGGCGTATTTCGCGGCATTGGTCAGAAGCTCGATCAGGATGACGCCGAGCGACACCGCCTTGTCGGCGGAGGTCGGCGCGCTGGCCAGGTCGCAGCGGACGATGACGCCGGACGAAAAGCCGCCGGAACTCTGGAACTCGGCGATGATGGCGCTCAGATAGTCGTTGAGGTCGATCGCGTCGACCTTGTCGGAGGTATAGAGGCTCCGGTGGACGCCGGCGATCGCCGAGATGCGGCTCTGGGTCTCGGCCAGCGCCGTCTTCGTCTCCTCGCTGCTCGAAATCTGCATCTGCATGCGGATCATGGCGGAGACGAGCGAGAGGCTGTTGGCGATGCGGTGGTTCATTTCCGACAGCAGCAGTTCGGCGCGCTCCTTGGCGATGACGAGCTGGCGGTCGGTCTCCTCCTTCTGCTGGCGCAGGCGCGCGTTCTCCAGCGCCTGTTCGAGCGCGCTGACGAGGAGGGGGAAGAAGTCGTCGGTGGCCGACTTCATCACATAGTCCGCAGCGCCGCCCTTCAGCGCGCTGATCGCCACCTCCGCATCGCTGGAGCCGGTCACGTAGAGGATCGGTGCCTTTCGCGGCATGTCCGCCACGGCCTCCAGGAAGGTCAGTCCCGTCTGGTTCTCGAAATGATGGTCGAGGACGACGGCTGCGAACTCCTGGGTGCCGAACAGCTCCAGCCCGACCGGGATCGACGGCGCATGCACGACCTCGAAGTCGTTGCGCGCCAGCACCTTGCCTGCCAGGCGCGCCAGCACGGGATCGTCATCGATATAGAGGACGCGGATCTTCGGGTCGGGCGTCATGGAACCTGTATCACCGAGAAGAAGAGCCCAAGGTTGCGGATGGCGGTGGCAAAGCCCTCATAGTCCACGGGCTTGGTGATGTAGACATTGGCGCCGAGGTCGTAGCATTTCTGGATCTCGCGCTCGTCGTCGGTGGTGGTCAGCACCACGACCGGGATGCTGCGCGAGTGCTCGTTGCTCTTGATCTGCTGGAGAATGTCGATGCCGGACATGTCGGGCAGGTTCAGGTCGAGCAGCACGAGCAGGTAGCGGTCTTGGTTGACCAGGCCGTCCCGGTTCTCGCCCAGAACGTAGTCGAGCGCCTTGCTGCCGAGCGTGAAGGGGACGATCTCGTTGTGGACGCCGGCCCGCCGGACGTTCTTCTCGATGAGGCGCGCATGGCCTTCATCGTCCTCGATCATGACGATGGTGACTTCCCGTCCGCTGGCCTTCATGGGTCCATACTCCTGAACACTTTGGTGAGATCCGTCGGCAGGGACAGGATGAACGTGCTGCCTTTGCCCAGTTCGGATTCGACAGTAACGTCGCCGCCCAAATTCCGTATTAACGACCGCACATGGGCAAGGCCAATGCCTTCGCCCTGCTGGTCCTGTTCGCCGGCACGGCGAAAGAGCTCGAAAATGCGCTCGAGATCCTGCTGGCCGATGCCGCGGCCGTTGTCGCGGACGTCGATCCTGATCCGGCGCGGTCCGTCGGGGCGGATGTCGACGTTCAGCTTCAGCGGCCTGCCCGGCATCCGGTACTTCACCGCATTGTCGAAGAGGTTACCGAAAATCTGTTCCAGCGAAAACCGGTCTGAGACGATGCCGGTGATGTAGCCGGCGGCGATGCTGGCCTCGCCGCCCTGCTCGGCCAGCTGGTGCTGGACCGTGGCGGCGCTGGCCTCGAGCAGCGCCTTGAGGTCGATCCGCTCCGGCTGCAGCTTGCGGCGGCCGTCGCGGGAAATCTTCAGTATCGCGTTGATCAGCGCATCCATCTTCTTCGTCGAGGAGCGGATGAAGCTCATGGCCTCGGGCAGGTCTTCGGTAACCGCAAGGCGCGCCTCGCGGATCTCGTCCTCGCTCGGCGTGCGCTCGTCCGCCATCACATAGGCCGAGACCGCCTTGATGGCGGTGTCGAGTTCGCTGAGGAAACCCATGATGTTGACCAGCGGCGCCCGCAGGTCGTGGGTGACGATGTAGGCGAAGCGCTGGATCTCCTGGTTGGCGCGGATCAGGTCCTGGGTGCGCTCGTTGACCCGCTCCTCCAGCCCGAAATTCAGCGCCATGACCTCCTCGCGGGCGCGGGAGAGATCGCGGACATGCTGGAAGATCACCAGGATGGCGCCGCCGACGACGACCAGGATCGCGACGGCGCCGCCGATCGTCACCCATTGCAGGGTATCGGCGGCCGACAGCTGTTTCGCGACAAGCTCGCGCAGATTGTCGTCGGTCTTCTCGAGGTATCCGCTGAGGATCTCGCGGATGCGATCCATCAGCCGCAGGCCGGCATCGGTCGAAAGCAGCGCGAAGGCCTCGTCGTAGCGGCCCTGCCTGGTCAGGCCGACGCTGTTTTCCAGTTCCGCCATCTTGCCGTCGATGGCAATCTTGAGTTCGGCCAGCCCGGCGGCATAGTCCGGGCGTGGTCCGAGATTGTCCTGAAGCGCCTTCCAGCGGGCCGGCAGATCCGCGGTCGCCTTGTTGTAGGGGTCGAGATAGGACGCCTCCCTGGCGAGCAGGTAGCCGCGCTGGCCGGTTTCGGCATCCTGCAGCGTCGTCAAAAGGCCGACGATGGAGCTTCTGACGCGGCGAAGGGAGGCGGTCTCGTCCGAATAGGCGCGGTTCGCCTGGACGAGCCAGAGCGAGTAGCCGACGATGCCGATCAGCAGGAGGGTGCCCAGCCCAAGCATCAATAGGCTCGAGCGCAGGAAGGCCGCAGTTGAGGTCATGCTCTTTCCGGGGTGCACGTGTCGCCCGGATTAGTACACACCTGCGGCCGCTTGCGATAGTGCCGGCGGCCGAAGACTTTCGAGCAGGGCGCGATCGCCGGGGCTCAGCCCTTGCGGATCAGGAAGCGGTGGCCGTCGCCGAGGCTTTCGCTGCGTTCCAGCGTGTGGCCGTTCTCGCTGCAGAAATGCGGAATGTCGATCACGGCGAGCGGATCGGTCGTCTCGATCAGGAGGAAGGCCCCGGAGGGCAGCTGTGCCAGGCGCTTGCGCGTCCGCAGCACCGGCAGCGGGCATTTCAGCCCCCGCAGGTCGTAGACCGCGCCCGGGTCGGCCGCCGTCATTGCTTCTTCCAGAATTTCCAGAACGGCTGCTTCTGGGATGCGCTCGCATCGGCGGTGGCGGCCGGGGCGGGCGCTGCCTGGGGAGCTGTCTGAGGACCTGTCTGGGACGCTGCCTGGGAAGCTCCCTGGGAAGCCGCCTCGCCGGCGGGCTGGGCGGAAGGTGCCGCCGCTTCCGCGGCTGCCGGCTCCGCCGACCCGTCGGCGCTGGGTGTTGCGATCGAAGCGGTGTTGCCGCCGTCGGGGGCGCCTGCGGCCGGTTGCGGTTGTGCCGCCGGGGCGGCAGACGCGGTCGTCGGAGCGGCGCCGGCCGCACCGGCTGCGGCCGTGCCCTTGCTGGACCAGAGCTTCCAGAACGGCTTCTTCGCCGCCTGCTGCTCCTCCTGGGCCGATGCGACGCCCGGGTTGGCGGCGGGGACCGCGACGCCGGTACCGGCGGTCGCCTGCTGTTCGGCCTTCTGCGCCGCAACGTCGTCGGCGAGCTTCTTCAATTCCGCGGCCTTGCGGTCTTCCTCTTCCTGCCTGGCCTTTTCGGCCATCTCGACCTTGCGCCGCTCGGCCTCTTCCGCCCGCTTCTTCTCCGCCTCGATCTCGCGCAGCGACATCAGCTTGCCGGCGTCGATCGAGTTTCCGGTCGGCGCATAGGCGAGTTCGCGGCCCTTGCGCTTGTCGGCGACGATCGCCTTGCGCTGGGCCTCGGAGGGCTCCAGCCAGACGGTGCCCTCGTATTTCTTCATCGCCTTGGCGTATGCGGCGGCATAGGTCTTGTCGTAGGCGTTCATCGCCACCTGCAACTGCGACGGCGTCGAGATCGCCGGGCACTGGGCGGCGACGCCCGCAAACGCCTTTCCGTCCGCCGTCTGCTGGTTGAAGACGTATTTCTGGTCGCAGACGCCCACTTCCGGCGGACGCTTGGTGACCTGGAACTGGTCGTAGCCGACCTTCAGCATCTTCCAGAATTCGATGTTCGGGTTGTCGCGATGGCGGGCCATGTTCTCCGCCGTCATGCGGAACGGATAGGCCTGGAGCTGGATCGTCTTCTGTCCGCCCTTGAAGGCATCGCGGGCAAAGGCGAAGATCTCGACCATCTGCTCGTCGGTCATCGAGTAGCAGCCCGACGACGAGCAGGCGCCGTGGATCATCAGGTTGCTGCCCGAGCGGGCGTTGGCCCGGTCATAGGAATTGGGAAAGCCCGTGTTGATCGCCAGGTAGTACTGGGAGTTCGGGTTCATGTGCTGGGGGCCGAGCGGATAGAAGCCCTCCGGCGCCTGGCGGTCGCCTTCCTTCACCTTCGGGCCGAGCTTTCCCGACCATGCGCAGATCTGGTAGCTCTTTATCATCTGGAAACGGTTCGACCGGTCGGCCTTCCAGATTTCCAGGATGCCCTCTTCCTTGAAGATGCGCAGGGTGACCGGCGAATTGCGGTCGATGTTCAGCGAGGCCATCTTGGAGACGACCTGGCCGGAAAGCTGGTACTGCGTCTTGTTGGAGACCTTCTTGACGTCGACGCCGACAGTGTCGAGCGTCTCATTCGTGCAGCCGGCGGCGGCCACGGCAAGCAACGAAACAGCGGCGAGTACCTTAAGGCGCATGCGTCAGGTCCAATATAACTGGTAGGCAGTCCATCCACATCGGCACGGCGGACGCGGAATCATGCCCGTTTATACTTAACCAACCGTAAACGGAAAATCGCCGCGTGATATTCGATCTGTGGATACGCTCAAAACCATCAGAATATGTCCAAGGTTTGGCCGTATTCGCCGGCCCCGTGCAAAAGGCCGGCGATCTGCACCCTTTGCGTTCAGAGCTGCCGGCCGATGTCGAGGTAGCGCTGGCGACGATCGCGCCGCAGCTGCTCGCCCGGCTTGGCCGAAAGCTCGCGCAGCGCATCCGCCACGACGTTGCCCGCCGCCGCAATCACGGTGTCCGGATCGCGATGGGCGCCGCCGATCGGCTCGGGGATGATGCCGTCGATCACGCCGAGCGCCTTCAGGTCTTCGGCGGTGATCTTCATGTTGCTGGCCGCTTCCTTGGCCCGCGTCGAATCGCGCCAGAGGATCGAGGCCGCACCTTCCGGCGAGATCACGCTGTAGATCGCGTGCTGCAGCATGTAGACGCGGTCGCCGGTCGCAATCGCGATCGCGCCGCCGGACCCGCCCTCGCCGAGGATGACGGAGACGATCGGAACGCGGACGTTGAGACACATCTCGGTGGAGCGGGCGATCGCCTCCGCCTGGCCGCGCTCCTCGGCGCCGATGCCGGGATAGGCGCCGGCGGTATCGACGAGGGTGATGATCGGCAGTCCGAAGCGGTCCGCCAGTTCCATCACGCGGATCGCCTTGCGATAGCCTTCCGGGCGGGCGCTGCCGAAATTGTGCTTCAGGCGCGATTTCGTGTCGTTGCCCTTTTCTTGGCCGATGATCGCGACGGACTGGCCGCGAAAGCGCCCGAGGCCCGCCTGGATCGCTTCGTCCTCGGCGAACTTGCGGTCGCCGGACAAGGGCGCGAATTCCTCGAACAGCTTCGCCGCGTAGTCGACGAAATGCGGCCGCTGCGGATGGCGCGCGACCTGCGTCTTCTGCCAGGGGGTCAGCTTGGAGTAGATGTCGACCATCGCCTCGCGCGAGCGCGCCTCGAGCCGCCCAACCTCGTCCGACGTGTCGATGCTCTCGTCCTCTTCGGCGAGCTTGCGCAGTTCGTGGATCTTGCCTTCGAGGTCCGAGATAGGCTTTTCGAAGTCGAGGTAATTGTGCATGAGATGCGTTTCCGATCGTTTGCTCCAACTGTCCGCCGCGCAAGCTAGAGAGCGACGACGGCGGAATGGCGGCTCTAATCCGGCTTTTTTGCCTGTTTGGCAAGGGGGTGGTGATCCTGCACCAGCCGATGAAGGCGCTCTTCTAGCACATGCGTGTAGATCTGCGTCGTCGAAATGTCGGAGTGGCCGAGCAGTTCCTGCACGGCGCGCAGGTCCGCCCCGTTCTGCAGCAGGTGGCTGGCGAAGGCATGGCGGATGACGTGCGGCGACAGCGCCGCGGCCCGGATGCCGGCGCGTGCGGCCAGCGCCTTGAGATCGCGGGCAAAGACCTGCCGCGGCAGGTATCCTTCCTTCCCCGCGGACGGAAACAGGAAGGGGCTCTCCTTGGCGTCCTCCTGCCGCTCGCGCTCCTCGGCGAGCGCCGTGCCATAGGACTGCAGGGCCGCCATCGCCGAGCGGGAGAGGGGCACCAGCCGCTCCTTGCTGCCCTTGCCCTTGACGACGAGAAAGCGGCCGTTCTGCGCCAGCACCGTCGCCGGCAGCGAGACGAGCTCGCTGACGCGCATGCCGGTCGCATAGAGAAGCTCGACGAGGGCGTGCATGCGCAGGCGCTGGAGGCGGCCTTCGCCCGGTGCCTGCGCCTCCTGCTCGGCAAGCCCGATCAGGCGGGTGACGTCGTCGGTCGACAGCGTCTTCGGCAGCGACCGCTCCTTGCGCGGTGCGTCCAGGATGCCGGTGGGATCGGTGTCGCGCACGCCCTCGGCATAGAGGAACTTGTAGAACTGCCGGAGTGCGGAGAGCCGGCGCGCCTGGGACGAGGCCTTGAAGCCCTGCCGCGCCAGATGGCCGAGATAGGCGCGCAGGTCGTCGGGCTGCGCCTCGACGATCCGCACCTGCCGCTGCAACAGGAAGGAGCGGGCATCCTCGAGGTCGCGCTCGTAGGATGCGAGCGTATTGGCGGCGGCGCCGCGCTCGGCGCTCATCATCTCCAGAAAGGCCTCGATCTGGATCGCCGCGCTGTCCCTCATGGCTGGGGGTTCACCCGTTCCGACGGGATGCGGATCGTCACGTCCCGCGGGCGCGGCTCCACGAAGGTGACGAGGGCAATCATGATCCCGTAGACGATGCCGGCAATGACGGCGCAGAAGAACAGGAAACGGAAGAGGGTGGGCATTGCGTGCTCCGTGGAACCGGCCTCCTATATCGCCCTGCGGAAGAGCGAGCGCAAGCCGTGCAAGCACTTGACGCTTTCGGTGCTTTTGCAGATACGGAAGGAAGCAGCAATCGGAATTGCCTGATGATCGGCCTTGTGGAAACCGCCCCTGCGGAGCTTGTGCAGAAAGCGCGTGCGGCGCTCGGCAAGCGCAATCTCGTTCTGGTCGGCCTGATGGGCGCGGGGAAATCGGCCATCGGCCGGCTGGTGGCGCAACAGCTGTCGGTGCCGTTCATCGATTCCGATCACGAAATCGAGCGGGTCTCGCGCATGTCGATCTCCGATCTCTTCGCCGCCTACGGCGAGGAGGAGTTTCGGGCGCTGGAGAGCCGGGTGATGAAGCGGCTCCTGAAGAGCGGCCCGCGCGTCGTTTCGACCGGCGGCGGCGCCTTCATCAACGAGCGCACCCGCAAGCACATCAAGCGCGGCGGCCTGACGATCTGGCTGAAGGCGGATCTCGATGTCCTGTGGGAGCGGGTCAGCAAGCGCGACACGCGGCCGCTTCTGAAGACCGAAAACCCCAGACAGACACTGGAAAACCTGATGAACGCCCGCTACCCGATCTATGCGGAGGCGGACCTCACCGTCCAGTCGCGCGACGTGCGCAAGGAAATCATCGCCGACGAGGTTCTCGCCGCCGTCGCCGCCAGCGCCGATACCAGCGCCGATACCAGCCATGAAGTGATGCCATGACAGATACCTCTTCGACCCGCCGCACCGTTCGCGTGGAGCTTGGCGACCGCTCCTACGACATCCTGATCGGGCCCGGCCTCATCGCCGCCGCCGGGTCGGAAATCGCGGCCCGACTGAAGGGACGCCGCATCGCTATCGTCACCGACGCGCATGTCGGCCCGGTCTATCTCGATCCCTTCATGCGCTCGCTCGCCGACAAGGGGATCGAGGCGGTCTCGCTCGTGCTGCCGGCCGGCGAGAAGACGAAGAGCTTCGAGCACCTGATGACGGTCTGCGACAGCGTGCTCGGCGCCCGCATCGAGCGCAACGACGCGGTGGTGGCGCTCGGCGGCGGCGTCATCGGCGACCTCACCGGATTTGCCGCCGGCATCGTGCGGCGCGGCTCGCGCTTCATCCAGGTGCCCACCTCGCTGCTCGCCCAGGTGGATTCGTCCGTCGGCGGCAAGACCGGCATCAATTCGCGCCACGGCAAGAACCTGATCGGCGTCTTCCATCAGCCCGACCTCGTGCTCGCTGATACCGACGTGCTCGACACGCTGTCGCCGCGCGAGTTCCGCGCCGGCTATGCG
Organism: Hyphomicrobiales bacterium; assembly: GCA_900469965.1. Classification (GTDB taxonomy): domain Bacteria; phylum Pseudomonadota; class Alphaproteobacteria; order Rhizobiales; family Rhizobiaceae; genus Mycoplana. The sequence goes on from UBZP01000006.1 coordinate 112,101, forward strand.
GAGGTGGCGAAATACGGGCTGATCGACAAGCCGGATTTCTTCGCCTGGCTGGAAAAGAACTGGAAGGACATCTTCTCCGGCGGCGCCGCCCGCATCGAGGCGATCGCGACAAGCTGCCAGGCCAAGGCCGACGTGGTCGCGGCCGACGAGCGCGAAAACGGCCTGCGCGCGCTGCTGAACCTCGGCCACACCTTCGGCCATGCCCTGGAGGCGGCCACCGAATATGACAGCCGCCGCCTCGTCCACGGCGAGGGCGTAGCGATCGGCATGGTGCTGGCGCACCAGTTCTCGGCGCGGATGAACCTTGCGAGCCCGGATGCCGCCCGCCGCGTCGAGGCGCATCTGAAGGACGTCGGACTGCCGGTGTCGATGCGCGAGATCCCGGGCGAGCTGCCGCCGGCGGAGCGGCTGATGGATGCGATCGCCCAGGACAAGAAGGTGAAGAGCGGCAAGCTGACCTTCATCCTGACGCGCGGCATCGGCCAGTCCTTCGTGGCCGACGACGTGCCGGCGTCGGAAGTCCTCTCCTTCCTGAAGGACAAGTATTTGCGATGACGCGACCGAACGGTGTCCTGCGGTGGCTTTTCGGGTGTCTCGGCCTGGCGGCCTCCGGGGAGGCCGTGCCTGCGCCCGGGCCGGCAGAGGTCCGCGGCATTGCCGCGCCGGCCGGTCGCGAGCCGGTGTTACGGGACAGGGAGCGGGACCGGGAGCGCAGCACTTCGCTGTCCGACCTCGACGAGCTCGAGGTTTCCGACGTCATGGTGCACCGGACCGCCATGCGCGGCATCAATGCCGACGAGGCGCCCGAGGCGATCGTCCGCACGGTCCTCGACAGCCCCTTTTCCCGCATGCCGCTCTGGCGCGGCTCGACCGACAACATCATCGGCGTGATCCACCAGGCGGCGATGCTGCGCGCGCTCGTCGAGGCGGGTTCGGAGGCGAGCGCCATCGATCTTTCCAGGGTGGCGGAAAAGCCCTGGTTCGTTCCCGACACCACCGGGCTGAAGGAGCAGCTGGGCGCCTTCCTGCGGCGGGGACGGCACTTCGCCATCGTCGTCGACGAATACGGCGAGGTGCAGGGGCTCGTCACCATCAGCGACATCCTGGAGGAGATCGCGGGCGAGGCCTCCAACGAGCGGGAGTTCGGCCTTCAGGGCGTGCGGCAGGAGCCGGACGGCTCGATCGTCGTCGACGGCAGCGTGGCGATCCGCGACCTCAACCGTGCGCTCGACTGGTCGTTGCCGGACGAGGAGGCGACGACGATCGCCGGCCTCGTCATCCACGAATCGAAGCTGATCCCGGAAGAGCGGCAGGCCTTCACCTTCCACGGCAAGCGCTTCATCGTCATGAAGCGGGTCAAGAACCGGATCACCCGGCTGCGCATCCGTCCGGTCGAGGGGACGGCAAGCAGGGGCTGACTACCAGGCGACGGGTTCGCCGGGTGCGGCCGTCTCGATCGCCAGCGCATGCAGGCCGGCGTCGAACTCCTCGCGGACGAGCTCGTTGACCATCCGGTGGCGGGCGATGCGGGTCTTGCCGGCGAACTGCGCGGCAACGATGCGGATGCGCATGTGCGTCTCGCCCCCGCCGTCGAACCCGGGCTGGTGGCCGGCGTGGAGATGGCTCTCGTTCAACACTTCCAGCCGCTCTGGCGAAAGCGCCTCGGTCAACCTATATTCTATCCGGGATTTGACTGTCATCGACCCGCCCTGGGATGCCGCGCAACCGTGCGGTCCTGCGCGAAAATGATCCCACAAAGCCAGCAAGAAACCGCTTTGTCAATTCTTGTCGTGCTCCGTCGCGAGCCCCATAATCGGACCCATGAAACTCGATTCAAAATACTTCGACCGGATACGGACACGCCGGCGCGTGGAGCGTCCGGAACCCGTCGCGCCGACCTGCCAATGGGACGGCTGCGAGCAGGCGGGCGTGCACCGCGCGCCGGTCGGGCGCAATGCCGAAGGCCAGTTCTTCCTCTTCTGCTTCGAGCACGTGAAGGAATACAACAAGGGCTACAACTACTTTTCCGGCCTGTCGGACTCAGAGATCGCCCGCTACCAGAAGGAGGCGATCACCGGCCATCGCCCGACCTGGACGATGGGCGTCAACAAGACCGCCAAGAACGGGCCGGTGCACGGCAACGTGCGTTCGGGCACGGCCGGCGCCCACCATCGCATCCGCGATCCGTTCGGCTTCGTCGCCGAGGGGCGGGGCGGCGGGCCGCGCATGCAGCCGCGGGCGCGCAAGCTGAAGACGCTCGAGGCCAAGGCCTTCGATACGCTGGGCCTGCAGGCGAGTGCGACGGCCGACGACATCAAGGCCGCCTACAAGGCGCTTGTCAAAAAGCACCATCCCGACGCAAATGGCGGAGACAGGGGATCGGAAGAGCGTTTTCGGGCGGTCATCCAAGCATATCAATTGTTAAAGCAGGCCGGCTTCTGCTAGAGCAGGTCGGCAGCAACAGGACTTAAGGGCGGATGCGAGCGGCGTCTGCTGCGGAGACATTATGAGCAAGATGGATCTCGACATTTCCAACCTCCCCGACACCACGGTTTCGGTGCGGGAGGTCTTCGGCATCGACACGGACATCCGCGTCCCGGCCTATTCCAAGGCCGACGCCTATGTGCCTGATCTCGATCCGGACTACCTCTTCGATCGTCAGACCACGCTCGCCATCCTCGCAGGCTTCGCCCACAACCGCCGCGTGATGGTCTCCGGCTATCACGGCACCGGCAAGTCCACCCATATCGAACAGGTCGCCGCGCGCCTCAACTGGCCCTGCGTGCGCGTCAACCTCGACAGCCATGTCAGCCGTATCGATCTCGTCGGCAAGGATGCGATCGTGGTCAAGGACGGCATGCAGGTCACCGAGTTCAAGGACGGCATCCTGCCCTGGGCCTACCAGCACAATGTCGCGCTCGTCTTCGACGAATACGACGCCGGCCGGCCGGACGTCATGTTCGTCATCCAGCGCGTGCTGGAATCCTCCGGCCGCCTGACGCTGCTCGACCAGAGCCGCGTCATCCGCCCGCATCCGGCCTTCCGCCTGTTCGCCACGGCCAACACCGTCGGCCTCGGCGACACGACCGGCCTCTATCACGGCACCCAGCAGATCAACCAGGCGCAGATGGACCGCTGGTCGATCGTCACCACGCTGAACTACCTGCCGCACGACAACGAGGTCGACATCGTCGCCGCCAAGGTGAAGTCGCTCTCCGGCCGCAAGGACGGGCGCGAGACGATCTCGCGCATGGTCCGCGTCGCCGACCTCACCCGCGCCGCCTTCATCAACGGCGACCTCTCCACCGTGATGAGCCCGCGCACCGTGATCACCTGGGCCGAGAACGCCGAGATCTTCGGCGACATCGCCTTTGCCTTCCGCGTGACCTTCCTCAACAAGTGCGACGAGCTGGAGCGGGCGCTGGTCGCCGAGCACTACCAGCGCGCCTTCGGGGTCGAGCTGAAGGAAAGTGCGGCCAACATCGTGCTGGAGGCCACGGCCTGACGGCCCGGCAGGTGAGAGATGGCTGCTCGCGGTGACAATTCCAGACCCAGGCCCGGCGCGCCGGTCGACGTCGAGCCGTTCCGGCGGGCGCTGACGGGCTGCATCCGCTCGGTCGCCGGCGATGCCGAGATCGAGGTGGTGTTCGCCAACGAGCGGCCGGGGCTGACCGGCGAGCGCATGCGCCTGCCGGAGATTTCCAAGCGGCCGACGCGCGAGGAGCTTGCCGTCACCCGCGGGCTCGGCGATTCCATGGCGCTGCGCAAGGCCTGCCACGATCCGCGCATCCATGCCACCATGTCGCCGCAGGGGGCGGACGCCCGTTCCGTGTTCGATGCCGTCGAGCAGGCCCGCGTCGAGGCGATCGGCTCCAACCGCATGAGCGGCATGGCCGACAACATCAATTCCATGCTGTCGGAGAAATACGCCCGCGCCAATTTCGGCGCGATCACCCGCCAGGCGGATGCGCCGCTGGAAGAGGCGGTGGCATTGCTCGTGCGCGAGAAGCTCACCGGGCAGAAGCCGCCGGAGACCGCCGGCAAGGTGCTCGACCTGTGGCGCTCCTTCATCGAGGAGAAGGCCGGCGGTGACTTTCCGGGCCTTGCCGGCGCGATCAACGACCAGCAGGCCTTCGCCAAGATCGTCCGCCACATGCTCGCCTCGATGAACGTCGCCGAGGACATCGGCGAGGAGGACAGCGAGCCGGACGACCAGGAGAGCCAGACCGACGAGGACCAGCCGCGCAGCAACGAGGAAGACGAGAGCGACAGCCAGGAGGAAGCCGGCGACGAGGCCGCACCCGCCGACGAGAACGAGACGGCGCAGGAGCAGATGGAAGAAGGCGAGATGGACGGCGCGGAGATTTCCGACGACGAACTCGCCGACGAGGAGAACGAGGACAGCGAGACGCCGGGCGAGGTGCGCCGGCCGAGCATCTTCGGCGACTTCAACGAGAAGGTCGACTATTCGGTGTTCACCGAGGCGTTCGACGAGACCATCACCGCCGAGGAGCTCTGCGACGAAAGCGAACTGGAACGGCTGCGCGCCTTCCTCGACAAGCAGCTCGCGCACCTGCAGGGTGCGGTGGGCCGGCTCGCCAACCGGCTGCAGCGCCGGCTGATGGCGCAGCAGAACCGTTCCTGGGAGTTCGACCTGGAGGAGGGCTATCTCGATTCCGCCCGCCTGCAGCGCATCATCATCGATCCGATGCAGCCGCTGTCCTTCAAGCGCGAAAAGGATACGAACTTCCGCGACACCGTCGTGACGCTTCTGATCGACAATTCCGGCTCGATGCGCGGGCGGCCGATCACGGTGGCCGCGACCTGCGCCGATATCCTCGCGCGCACGCTCGAGCGCTGCGGCGTCAAGGTCGAGATCCTCGGCTTCACCACCAAGGCCTGGAAGGGCGGGCAGGCGCGGGAGCAGTGGCTCGCCAGCGGCAAGCCGCAGTCACCCGGCCGCCTCAACGACCTGCGCCACATCATCTACAAGTCGGCGGACGCGCCGTGGCGTCGGGCCCGGCGCAACCTGGGCCTGATGATGCGCGAGGGGCTCCTGAAGGAGAACATCGACGGCGAGGCGCTGATCTGGGCGCACAACCGGCTGCTCGGCCGGCCCGAACAGCGGCGCATCCTGATGATGATCTCCGACGGCGCGCCGGTCGACGATTCCACGCTGTCGGTCAATCCGGGCAACTATCTTGAGCGGCACCTGCGCGCGGTGATCGAGCAGATCGAGACGCGCTCGCCGGTCGAGCTGCTGGCGATCGGCATCGGCCACGACGTCACCCGCTACTATCGCCGCGCGGTGACGATCGTCGACGCCGACGAGCTCGCGGGTGCGATGACCGAGCAGCTCGCCTCGCTGTTTGCCGACGAGAGCACGAGCCGCAGGCGGCCGGGCAGCCTTCGCCGCGCCGGCTGAGGCCCAATCGAAACCCACTGCGCCACGCGCGATCGCCGGGCATGGAGAGCTGATGACGCGACTGTCCGCCCTGTTTGCCACAGCGCTTGCCGTGACGGTCGTCGCCGCGCCCGGCGCCGCGACCGGCGTCGCCGTCGAAATCGACAGCCGGACGATCTCGCACTTCGGCGTCGGCTCCGCCGCCCGCGCCTTCGGCAAGCTCGAGTTCGTCGGCGGGCTGATGTATTCCTCGCCGAACGCGCTCGTCGGCGCCGTGTCCTCGATCCGCTTCCGCCCGGATCACAAGCATTTCGTCGCGGTCCTCGATACCGGCCACTGGATGACGGGCTCGATCGAGCGCGACGAGGAGGGCGCGCTTGCGGGGCTCGCCGACGTCAAGATCAGTTCGATGCTGAATGCGGACGGCAAGGACGAGAACTCCAAATACCTGATGGATGCGGAGGGGCTGGCGCTCGCGCCGGGGGCGGCGATCGTCAGCTACGAGCAGAACCATCGCGTCGACGTCTATCCCGACCCCGGCCTAGAGACGTCGGGGCCGAAGGCGCGCTACGACATCCCCTATCCGCGCTGGGAGATCCGCATCAATCGCGGCTTCGAGACGATCGCGGTCTCGCCCGAGGACGGGCCGCTGGCGGGGGCGCCGGTGATCGTCGCCGAGCGCAGTCTCGATGCGCAGGGCAACATGATGGCTGCGATCCTCGACGGGCCGTTGAAAGGCACGTTTTCGGTCGTCCGCAACGACCCCTACGACGCCACCGACGGCGGCTTCCTGCCGAATGGCGACCTCTTGCTGCTCGAGCGCCGGTTCCGGCTGTCGGACGGCGTGGGCATGCGCATCCGGCGCATCAAGGCGGAGGACATCCGCCCCGGCGCCGTCGTCGACGGCGAGGTGCTGATCGATGCGGACATGAGCTACCAGATCGACAATATGGAAGGCCTGGACGTGATGCAGCTGCCGGACGGCGATATCCGCATCGTCATCGTCTCCGACGACAACCACTCGATCCTGCAGCGCAACCTGATGCTGGAGTTCCGCCTGATCGGCGGCCTCTGACAAAGAGAAAGGCCGCCTGCGGTCTCCCACAGGCGGCCAGCCGATCCCCGCGACAGCTCTTGTTGTTCGCCGCCTGAGCGGCCTTCTCGGATGTCGTCAGGACGACGATCCGGCGGGGGAAACGCGAAAGAGGTTCAGGCGGCGGCCTTCTCGACGCCCGGCATGGGCTTGAGCGTGCTCATCAGGGCGCCATAGGGCAGAAGCATCACCAGGCCCATCAGCATCTTCACGCCGAAATCGGTGATCGCCCAGGACACCCAGCGCTGCGCCTCCGCCGCAAAGAGGCCGAGGACCGGGGCGTTTTCGATCGCGAACGCGTCGTTCGGGCCGAAGACCGAGAAGACGGGCGAAAAGGCGACGGAGAAGAAGATGATCGTGTCCAGCGCCGAGCCGATCAGCGAGCCGACGAGCGGCGCCCGCCACCAGCTCTGGCGGCGCAGCCTGTTGAACACCGAGATATCGAGCAACTGGCCGAGCAGGAAGGCGGAGCCGGAGGCGATCGCGATCCGCGGCGTGGCGACGGCGAAGGAGAAAAGGACGGCAACGGCGAAGCCGGCGATCACGACCCTGCGCGCGATCTTCGGCCCGAACTGGCGGTTGGTCAGGTCGGTGACGAGGAAGGCGACCGGATAGCTGAAGGCGCCGAAGGTCAGGATGTCGCCGAGGCTGACGCCGAACAGCGTTCCCGGCAGCGGATACTGCACCAGGACGTTGGAGGCGACGACGACGAGCGTCATCAGGAGGACATAGGTGAGGGTAATGCGGTTTGCCTGCATTTTTTTATCCTGGGTGATGCCACCAGTTGGAGTAACAGCGATGTCTGCAATGCAGAGAGGCCTGCCGGTGTTATCGGTCAGGCCTCGAATGCGTGTCGTTGAGGGCCGCGGCCTGTGATCAGGCGGCGGTCTTCTTGACGATCTGGCGACGCAGCAGGCGAGCGCGCATGGACAGCTCGTTCTCGTCGGCCTTCAGCAGGAAGGCGTCGAGGCCGCCGCGGTGCTCGACCGAGCGGAGCGCTGCTGCGGAAACGCGCAGGCGGAAGCGCTGGCCGAGCGCGTCGGAGATCAGCGTGACGTTGCACAGGTTCGGCAGGAACTTGCGCTTGGTCTTGTTGTTGGCGTGGCTGACATTGTGGCCCGACTGGACGCCCTTGCCGGTCAATTCGCAACTACGGGACATGGATGCACCTATTCTTCTTTGGTTTCGGACAATACGATTCCGGCGCCGTGTCCGGCCGCAGTCCGTCTGGCCTTATTGGAAAAGTTGCGGTTCTATAGTCATCCGTGGTGGTGGCGTCAAGCCAAACCTTGGCCCTTTCCGGGAAAACAGTTGCAATGCGCCCTGGATTGAGACCAATTGCCGGTTCCGGATCCTGCCGCTCGTGCGGGGCTGCGACGGATGGCGGCGCAGAATCGCCGCAAAGGGATCTATAGTCGATCGGACGAAGGAGCGTTTGGAAGATGGGCTGGAGGACATGGGTCGCGGCGGTGATGTTGCCGGTGCTGGCCGCGGGCACGGCTTCTGCGCAGGAAGTCAGTCACGTCACCGACTACAGCATAAGGCTCGCCGGTTTTCCCGTTGCGACCGCGAGCTTCCGCTCGGCCTTCGACGGCCGCCGCTACAGCATTGCGGGGCGGATGGACTCGGCCGGTCTCGCCGACATCCTGGCCAACACGCACGGCACGACGTCGGTCACGGGCGTCCTGTCGAACGGCACGCTGCGCACCTCCAGGTATTCCATGTCCTATCGCAGCGGCAAGCGCGCCCGCGCGATCGACGTGACCTTCCGCAACGGCAATGTCGCCAGCGCCTCGATCCGCCCCGAGCGCCGGCGCCCGCCGGAGAACTGGGTGCCCGTTCGCGAGCGGGACATGCGCGCGGTGGTCGATCCGATCTCCGGCCTGATCATCCCCGCCGGCAGCAACGTGTGCTCCAAGACGCTGCCGATCTTCGACGGCGAGTCGCGGATGGACATCAAGCTCGTCGACAAGGGCTCGCGACCGTTCTCGACCCGCGGCTTCGAGGGCGAGGTGAAGGTCTGCGGCGTTCGCTTCGTGCCGCGGTCCGGCTATCGCAAGGGCCGCCGCGACGTCGAGTACCTGCGGCAGCTGACGACGATGGAAATCTGGTTTGCCAAGGCCGATACGGTCGCGGTATATGCCCCGGTCTACGCCCGGATCCCGACGAAGCTCGGACCGGTCACGGTATCGGCCACCCGCTTCGGCGGCTGAGCCGCAGCAGCGTCATGCGGGGGCAATGGCTGTGAAATTGAAGGCGACGTTCATCGGCTTTTCGGCGATCCTGATGTGGTCGCTTCTGGCCCTCTTCACCACCGCCTCGGGCAAGATGCCGCCCTTCCAGCTTTCGGCGATCTGCTTCCTGATCGGCAGCCTGCCGGGGATCTGCGTGCTGATCGCCCGGCCGGAGCGGCTCAGGCTGCTGCGCCAGCCCGCCAGGGTCTGGATCGTCGGCATCGCCGGCCTGTTCGGCTATCACTTCCTCTATTTCACCGCACTGCGCAACGCGCCGGCCGTCGAGGCCGGGCTGATCGCCTACCTGTGGCCGCTGCTGATCGTGGTCGGTTCGGCGATGCTGCCGGGCGAGAAGCTGCGCTGGTATCACATCGCCGGCGCGCTCGCGGGGCTGGCGGGCACGGCGCTGATCGTCGCGCGCAACGGGCTGTCCTTCGACGGCGCCTACACGCTCGGCTACGGCGCCGCTTTCCTCTGCGCCTTCACCTGGTCGGGCTATTCGCTGCTGACGCGCCGTTTCGAGGCCGTTTCCACCGATGTCGTCACCGGCTTCTGCCTTGCGACCGCGGTCCTGTCCCTGGTCTGCCATCTGGCCCTGGAGACGACCGTCTGGCCGCAGACCGGCTTCGAATGGCTCGCCGTCGCCGGGCTGGGCCTGCTTCCCGTCGGCGCCGCCTTCTATGCCTGGGACTTCGGCGTCAAGAACGGCGACATCCAGATCCTCGGTGCGGCGAGCTATGCCGCACCGCTGCTGTCGACGCTCAACCTGGTGCTGACCGGCTTTGCCGAGCCGTCCTGGCGCATCGCGCTCGCCTGCGTGCTCGTGACCGGCGGCGCGGTCCTGGCGGCCAAGGACATGATCCTGCGGCGCAGGCCCGAGCCCTCGGCGGAGCGGGCCGCGGCCTAGGCTCCCGCGATCCTCAAAGCCCCGGCCGCCAGTCCGGCGGCGCCATCTCGAAGGCATCGAAGGAGAAGCCCGGCGCCACCGTGCAGCCGACGAGCGTCCAGTCGCCGAGCGGCTCGGCGCTCTGCCACCAGCCGGCGGGCACCAGCACCTGCGGCCGTTCGCCGGCGGCCAGGTCGCTGCCGAGAAGCTGGACGTTGATGACCTGGCCGTCGCCGGAAATGGAGAGGCTGAGCGGGCCGCCGGCATAGTGGTGCCAGATCTCGACGGCATCGCGGACACGGTGCCAGTGGGAGCGCTCGCCCTTTTCCAGGAGGTAGTAGATCGCCGTCGAATGGCCGCGGGCGCCGCCCTCGGTGTCGCGGAAGGTCTCGACGTACCACCCGCCCTCCGGATGGCGCTCCATGCAGAGCGTGGCGATGATCTCCTTCGGCGTCATCAGAAGCGATCCTTGCGGGCGCGGATCTCGGCGAAGACCTCCGCATCGGTCGCATTCGGCAGGCCGAGCAGCTTGCGAATGGCGGGATCGGCGGCGCGCAGGAAGGGGTTCGTCCGCTTCTCGAGGCCGATCGTCGTCGGCGCGGTGAAGCGTCCGGCCGCCCGCGCCCGTTCGATCTCGCCGGCGCGCTCCTTCAGCGCCGCATTGTCGGGGTCGACCGTCAGCGCGAAGCGGGCATTGGACAGGGTGTATTCGTGGCCGAAATAGACGCGGGTGTCCTCCGGCAGGGCGGCGAGCTTCGACAGCGACTGCCACATCTGCGCCGGCGTTCCCTCGAACAGGCGGCCGCAGCCGAGCGCAAACAGCGTGTCGGCGGCAAAGAGCAGCCCGTCGCCCGGCAGGTGGTAGCAGACATGGCCGGCGGTGTGGCCCGGCGTCCAGAGGACGTCGACGGCATGGCCGGCCAGGTCGAAGCGCTCGCCGTCGTCGACGGCGCGGTCGATGCCCGGGATCCGGTCGCGCTCGCGGGCGGGGCCGATGATCTCGGCGCCGAACCGTGCCTTCAGGGCCTGGTTCGCCTCCACGTGGTCGGTGTGATGGTGGGTGGTGAGGATATGGGTCAGCGTCCATCCCCGCCGGGCAAGCGCGGCGAGGATCGGCTTTTCCTCCGGCGCATCGATGCTGGCGGTCGCGCCGGTCGCCGGATCGTGGAGCAGCACCCCGAAATTGTCGCTCCGGCATCCGAAGAGTTCGAGGTCGAATGGTGTCATGACGCAATCCTTCCGGCGCGGGCAACGGGTGTTGGGTCGAATCTAGCGGCCCGGGCCTTGAAGTCCATCGTCCGGTCGCTAACATCTCGCCGATGCACGCAGATATTGTCGATCTTCGCGAATTTTACCACTCACCCCTCGGCCATCTCGCAGAGCACTCGATCACGATGGCCCTGGCGTCGATCTGGGCGCGGTTGCCCGAGGAGCGTCTCGTCGGGCTCGGCTACGCGGTGCCCTATCTCGACCGCTTCCGCGAGGATACGGAGCGCACCTTCGCCTTCATGCCGGCGGGGCAGGGGGCCGTGAACTGGCCGCTCGGCGAGGCCTCGGCGACCGCGCTCGTCTTCGACGAGGAGCTGCCGCTGCCCGATTCGTCGATCGACCGGATCCTGATGGTGCATTCGCTGGAATTCGCCGAGAACCCGCGCGAGACGATGAAGGAGCTCTGGCGGGTGCTCGCGCCCGGCGGCCGCCTGATCATCGTGGTGCCGAACCGGCGCGGCGTCTGGGCGCGCATGGAGCACACCCCCTTCGGCTCCGGCAGGCCCTATTCGCGCGGCCAGCTCACCCATCTCCTGCGCGAGACCAACTTCACCCCCGGGGCAAGCGCCGAGGCGCTGCTGTTTCCGCCGTCGAAGCACCGCGCCATGCAGAAGCTGCGCAGCGCCTTCGAACGGCTCGGGCGACGGCTCTGGCCGATGTTTTCCGGCGTGCTCGTGGTGGAGGCGCAGAAGCGGCTCTACCAGGGTCTGCCGGTCGCCGCCCGCGCATCGCGGCGCGTCTTCGTTCCGGTGCTGGCGCCGTCCGGCGTGCCCTCGACCCGGACGAGCCTGAACCGCCGGCCCCTCGACAATCCGCCGCAGCGCCGGTAATGGCTGGCGCAAGCCTCCCCGCCCTTTCCGGGGCGGGCACTCCATCTCGCACAAAGGGCGGCAGGCATGTCGGTTCAACAGTTTGACAGGATCGCGCTGATCGGTATCGGCCTCATCGGCTCCTCCATCGCCCGCGCGGTGAAGGAGCAGGGGCTGGCGGGCTCGGTGGCGATCTCCAGCCGCAGCGAGGACACGCTGCGCCGGGCGGAGGAACTGGCGCTCGGAACCGACTACTACCTCGACGCCGCCGAGGCGGTGCGCGACGCCGATCTCGTCATCGTCTCCGTACCGGTCGGCGCCTCCGGCAGCGTCGCCCAGCAGATCGCGCCCAACCTGAAGCCCGGCGCGATCCTCACCGATGTCGGCTCGACAAAGGCGTCCGTCGTGGCGCAGATGCTGCCGCACGTGCCGAAGGGTGTCCACTTCATCCCCGGCCACCCGCTCGCCGGCACCGAGCATTCCGGTCCCGACGCCGGGTTTGCGGATCTGTTCCGCGGGCGCTGGTGCATCCTCACGCCCGTGCACGGCACCGACAAGGCCGCCAAGAAGAAGCTTTCGACCTTCTGGGAAACGCTGGGCTCGAAGGTGGACGAGATGGACACCGAGCACCACGACAAGGTGCTGGCGATCGTCTCGCACCTGCCGCACATCATCGCCTACAACATCGTCGGCACCGCGGACGATCTGGAGACGGTGACGGAATCGGAAGTCATCAAGTATTCGGCTTCCGGCTTTCGCGATTTCACCCGCCTGGCCGCCTCCGACCCGACGATGTGGCGCGACGTCTGCCTGCACAACAAGGACGCCATCCTCGAAATGCTGTCGCGCTTTTCGGAGGATCTCGCCTATCTGCAGCGGGCGATCCGCTGGGGCGATGGCGAGAAGCTGTTCGATCTCTTCACCCGCACCAGGGCCATCCGCCGGTCGATCATCGACGCCGGCCAGGACACGGCGGCTGCGAACTTCGGACGGCCCGTGGCCCCGCCGGACAAGCCGTCCTGAGCTGCCTCAGAGCGGCGGGATGGCCGCGATCGGGATGAAGCCCAGGTAGACGACGCCGTCGTCGACCTTCAGCCGCACGCGCGCATCGTCGGAGCCGCCCGACAGGCCGCGGATCGTCTGCGTGACGCTGTCGGCCGTGTCGGCCAATTCGGGGAACGCCCTCTTGACGAGGTCGCGGACGCTATCGATGCCGTTCACCCTGACCTCGAAGTGGCCGGAGAGCAGGCCATCCTCGTCGATCGCGTAGGGTCCGGATAGGACCGCTGTATTGCCGTTGCCGAAGTCGAGGCCGAAGCGGCGCAGTTCGCCTTTCGTGTCGCGGGGGACGTTCTCCGGCGGTCCGCTCGCAAGCCAGCCGGCGGCGCCTTCGATCGACAGGTCGACCGCCGCGTCGAGGCTCGGCACCGCGGTGTCGGCGACCTTCAGCTCGAGCCCGGTCAGGGACAGGGCCGCGTCCAGCACAGCGCCGTTCTCCCGCGTGTGCATCTCCCCGTGGCGCACGGTGAATGTCAGGGGCGTGCGGCCCATCCCCGGGGTGAACGTGCCCCGCAGCGCGTCATAAGCGACCGAGACGCGCTCCAGTGCGGCCGTTCCCGCCACGACGCTCGCATGCAGCAGGTCCCAGTCGGCATCCAGCGACAGGTCGGGGGCGACGCGGACCTGCGCGGGGCCGTCGAGTTCGACGACGGCGTGGCCGGGGCGGTAGACCTGTGCTGCCGAGCGCAGCGCGCCGAAGCTCGCAGACGTGCCGGTGCGGCTGTCGTCGAGGCCGAGCGAATCGCAGAACACGCCGATGCGGAAGGGGTATCCCCGGACGTCCAGCCCGGTGCATGCCACGGCAACGGAGGCGTCGGACAGCTGCCCCCGGACGACGGCCTTCAGCCTGTCGGCGCCATAGAACCAGGCGGCCGTGTAGACCGCAACGACGACCGCTACGCCCAGGCCGAGAAACCAAAATCTGCGGGCGATGCGGGATGGCGCCGCGCCGTTCGTCGAAGTCATGCCGTTCTCCGTTCTGGCGGAAGGACCAGGAGTTGTCTAGATTGCCCTCGCCGGCAAGAAGCCGGCAATTGCGGCGGCATTCAGGTAGGTACGGGCAGGCGCGGTGGACAGCAACGAATTTTGGGTCTTCGGTTACGGCTCCCTGATGTGGAATCCGGGGTTCGAGGTGGAGGAGAGCCGGCCAGCCCGCCTGCACGGGTTCCGCCGCTCGCTGTGCGTGCGCTCCTGGGTGCATCGCGGCACGCCCGACCATCCGGGCCTCGTGCTCGGGCTGGACCGGGGCGGTTCATGCCGGGGCATGGCGTTTCGCGTGGCGCCGGAGCGATGGGATGCGGTGGTCGACTATCTGCGCGAGCGCGAGCTGGTCACGCATGTCTACAAGGAGCGCACCCTGCCGGTCACCCTCGGGAACGGGCTGCGCAAGCCGGCGCTCGCCTATGTGATCGACCGCAGCCATCATCAGTATGCCGGCGCGCTGTCCGTCGAGGAGGCGGCGCTCGCCGTCAGCACGGCGAAGGGCAAGTCGGGCCCGAACACCGAATATGTGGCCAATACGCTCGCCCACCTGCGGGAGATGGGCATTCGCGACCATTGGCTGGAAGACGTCGGGCGTTCCGTCGACCGGCTCGTCAACGGCGGCTGAGGTCCGCTTGCCACCGCATGGCCGTTGGGCGGCGGCGTCAGGCCCCGCGGGCGCGCAACTCGGCGATGCGCGCCGCCGCGGTCGGGGGCAGCGGCAGGTGCGGATTGGCCTCGACCGTCTCCAGGAGCAGCTTGTCGCTCGCCGTCTCCATAACGTCGATCAGATGGGCGAGGAAGGCATCCGGGTCCATGCCGGCCGGGATCGGCGGCAGGATGCGGACCTTGAAATGACCGGGATAGCGCAGGAACTTGCGCCGCGGCCAGAACAGGCCGGGATGCATGACGACCGGAAGCACCGGCACCTTCAGGTCGCGGTAGAGCCTTGCGATCCCGTACTTGTATTCGGGCGGGGCTCCGGGCGGGCGGCGCGTGCCTTCCGGATAGATGATGAGCTGGCGGCCGCTCTGCATCTCGGCCTTGGCCCGCTCCATCACCGCGGCCATCACCCGGCCGCGTGCGCCCCGGTCGACGGGTACCATGCGCTGCTTGAGGATGTACCAGCCGAACAACGGGATCCAGGTCAATTCGCGCTTGAGGATGTAGAAGGGATCGTCCTGCCACGGCAGCAGCGCGTAGGCATCCCAGAAGGACTGGTGCTTCGGGGCGAAGATGTAGCCCTGGCCCTTGGGGATGTTCTCCAGGCCCTCGATCTCGAAGGTCGCTCCCACGATCCTGGCAAACAGCCAGTGGTTGCTGCGCGCCCAGTTCTTGGCAATGACATAGGCCTTCTTGCGCGGCAGCAGGAAATAGACCGGCGTCAGCACGATCATCTGAAGGATCAGATTGAGGTAGAAGGCCAGGTTGAACAGGATGGAACGCACGACGATCATCAGGCGGAAGCTCTCCTCGGAAGGTAAGCCTGCCTACACGAATATTCCGGCGCCGGAAACCGGGTCCGAGCGCAATGCGTTCAGTTCTCCGGAAGCAAGGCCGCATGGGCCGGTTCGTCGCGCCGCAAGCCGCTCGCCGTGCGCGCGCCGATCATGTCGCGGACGACCGCGACGGAGTACTTGACGTATTCCGACAGCATCGCCTTCATCACCTGCGGCTCGCCGAGCCAGCTGCCGTTCCTCAGGTCGGAATTGATGACGGGGTAGGACAGGAACTCGGTGTCCTTGTCGCTCCGCCGCAGTTCCAAGAGGCTGCGGGGCATATGGTAGTTGTTCGTCACGACCAGGACCCGGCGGTAGCCGTGATCGCTGATCCAGCGCGCCGTCTCGTTGGCATTGCCGATCGTGTCCATCGCGTCGTAGCCGATGTCGACGCAGCACTCGAACAGCGAGGACGAGGACTGGGTGAACTTGCGGATCTGGTTGCCGGAGGTGGTCGGGTTGGCGCCGGAGATCAGCAGGCGCTTGCCGGCGCCTTCCTGCAGCAGGCCGATCGCCTGGTCGATGCGCTGGAATCCGCCGGTCAGCACGACGATCGCGTCGGCGCGGGGATGGCGCGGCGCCTCGAGCGAGGCGACGGTATCGGCGAAATAGAGGAAACCGCCGACCATCACGCCGGAAACGATCAGCAGCAGGAAGAGAAACAGCCGCACGAAGCGACGAATCGGACGGATCCGCCAGCGTCTGGCTGGAGGCGTGCCATCCTTCGTGATCAGGTTCCTCGACTCGTCCATTGCGACCATGATTCTTCTTCATATCGTGCGATTGCGGCGAGGACGAGTCCGCTGCGGCACAATGGCGCGGCCTAAATCACGTCTCGGGCAACCCGTCGGTTCGCGCCGGATCGGAGCGGATCCGGTCGATCTCGAAAATCGTGCGCATGACCGTGAAGCGGGCCGTCAGCGTCGTCAACAGCGCGATCAC
This sequence comes from Hyphomicrobiales bacterium, assembly GCA_900469965.1. Lineage (GTDB taxonomy): Bacteria > Pseudomonadota > Alphaproteobacteria > Rhizobiales > Rhizobiaceae > Mycoplana. Next base: position 128,277 of record UBZP01000006.1, read on the forward strand.
GATCATCGTCGCGGCAATGCCGAGATAGCCGCCGGGGCCGACCGAGAAGGTGCCGAACAGCGCGGTCGCCTGGTCGCTTTCCGGCGTGGCGAGCGAGCGCCCCTGCCAGTAGCCGGCAATCGCGAAGACGAGGGCGGCCAGCGCCCCGCCCGCAAACGAGCCCTTCAGGCTGATCTTCAGGAAATGCTTCTGGAACTCGGTCGCCACGAAGCCCGCCTCGGCGCCGACGAAATGCAGCACCTCGATGATGTGGCGGTTGCCGGACAGCGCGCCGCGCGTGGCGAAGACGACGGTGAGCACCATGGCCGAGAACACCAGGATGAGGACGCCGGTGCCGATCCAGGCGGTGGTCTCCGCCATGGCCACGAGCCGGTTCACCCAGGTGCGGTGGTCGTCGAGGAAGGCCTGGGGGATCTTCTCGGAAAGCGCCTTCCGCATCGCGGCGAAATCCGGCGGGTCGCGCTCGTCGATCGTGATCACCACCAGCCGCGGCACCGGCAGCTCGTCGAGGTCCAGGCCCTCGCCGAGCCAGGGTTCCAGCAGCCGCGCGGTCGCGGCCCGGTCGACGATCTGGCCGTCGCGCGTTCCGGTGAAGGTGAGCGCGAGGTCGCGGGCGTCGTTCAGCGCCGCTTCCATGTCCAGCTTGTCGTCCGGCTTGATCTGGATCGTGATCTCGCGGGAGATCTGGCTCTGCCAGCTCGCCGCAGTCGCCCTGACCATGCTGACGGCGCCATAGGTCAGGCAGGCGAGAAAGGCCATGATGGCGATGACGCACATCAGCGCGTTGCCGGAGACGTTCGAGGGCGGCACGATCGGCGCTGTCGGCCGGACGCGCATTTCCGGGCGTTTCTGTTGGCGCTCCTGCGGTTCCTGCTGCATGGCGTGCTCATTCATAGATGTCGAGCCGCCCTTGCGAGAGGATCATGCGCCGCGCATCCACCTGGTCCATCAGGGAGAGGTCGTGGGTGGCGATGACGACGGCCGTTCCGAGCCGGTTGAGTTCCATGAACAGGCTCAGGAGCCGCCGCGCCATCGGCGGATCGACGTTGCCGGTGGGCTCGTCGGCGAGCAGAAGCTCGGGGCGGTCGATCAGCGCGCGGGCGATCGCCGCGCGCTGCTTCTCGCCGCCGGAGAGAACCGGCGGCAGAACGTTGATGCGTTCGCCGAGACCCACCCATTTCAACAGGTCGATGACGTCGGCGCGGTAGGACAGCTCGTCCTTGCCGCGCACGCGCAGCGGCAGCGCCACGTTCTCATAGGTCGTCAGGTGATCGAGAAGGCGGAAATCCTGGAAGACGATGCCGATGCGGCGACGCAGCATCGGCAGCTCCTCGCGGGGGATGGTGGCGATGTTGCGGTCGAAGGTGCGAATGAGCCCCCGGGTCGGCTGCAGCGACAGGAACAGCAGCCGCAGCAGCGTCGACTTGCCGGCGCCGGACGGGCCGGTCAGGAACTGGAAGGATCGGCGCGGAATGTCAAAGGTCAGGTCGCGGAGCACTTCCGGACCCATCCCGTACCGCAGGCCGACATTCTCGAAGTGTATCAAAGGGGCAATCCGGTTCTCGTCTATGCGCGCGAAGCGTACCTTTCTCGCAGGCTCGCCGATGGCACGAAATCAAGGCCCATCCAAGGCCGGTTTCCGAAGCATTAACCAGTATGGTTTACGTTTCGTAAGGATTCGGATCAATGCCCGACATTTCACGGGTGGTTCGTCGCTGGACGACAACGGCAAGGAGCACCGCCATGAGCGCATTCGGCGCACGGCGCGACAAGGGCGCCCCGATCGACCTGCTGCCGCCGGAACCGGGAAAACGCAGGCCGGAGACGGCTGCGAGGCGGCCATCCCTCGACATCGTCGATGCGGATTTCGTCGTCCTGCCGGATCGCCGCGGCAACGCCGCCCGGGCGACGGCGAAGAACGACAACCGGACGGGTGAGGGCGCGGACGGCGCCGCCGTCGCGGTCATGGTCGCGCTCGGCCGGTTTGCGCTCGCCGCCCTCCTGGCCTCCGCGCAACTCGTGGAGCGCGGGCTGCAACGCCTGCCGGCCCGGGCCTTCGGCACGGTCGTGACCGCAGGCGTGGCCGGGGCCTTCTTCTTCGCCGGCGGGCTTTCCGCGCTCGCCACCGTCTTTTCCGGCGGCGCCGCCGAGGCCGGGCTGCAGGTCGCCGGGGTGACGTCGTCGCTGGACGACCGCAACGGGATGAAGGTCCTTTCGGTCTATGGCGCGGTCGAGAACCGGTCGCCGCAGGCCCATCCGCTGCCGGCCATCATCGTCGACGTCATCGTCAACGGCAGGACCGTGGCGCGCCACCGGATCGAGACGGCCTCCGCGCGCATGGCGCCGGGGACGACGCGGCCGTTCTCGCTGAAGATCCCGCACCAGGGCAGCGGCCTGCCGAAAGTCGCCGTTTCGCTCGTGCCCGAGGATGCGCTCCGGCTGTGAGTGTGCTATGCGGCGGGCAGAAGCGGCGGATGCCGCCTGTCCCAATGCCGGAGCGAGATCCAGATGCAAGTCGTGCGCGGAAAGAAGATCGAAACCCTCTACAGCCCGGACCAGATCGCGCAGCGCAATGCGGAGATGGCCGAGCAGATCAAGGCGGGACCGACCAAGGACCTGCTCGTCATCTCGATCCTGAAGGGGTCCTTCATCTTCGCGGCCGACCTGATCCGTGCCATGCACGCGACCGGGCTCGCGCCCGAGGTGGAGTTCATCACGCTTTCGAGCTATGGCAAGGGGACGACCTCGCAGGGCGTCAGGATCGTCAAGGACATCGATAGCGACGTGCACGGGCGCGACATCCTGCTGATCGACGACATCCTCGAATCCGGCCGCACGCTGAAGTTTGCCAAGGAGCTGCTCCTGGAGCGCGGCGCCCATCGCGTCACCATCGCCGTCCTGCTCGACAAGCGCGTCAAGCGGCAGACCGACCTCGAGGCGGACTATGTCGGCTTCGAATGCCCCGATCACTTCGTCGTGGGCTACGGCATGGACGTCGCCTATGCCTTCCGGGAGCTGCCCTTCGTCGGCGTCGTCACCGGCGACGCGGACTGATCCCGGCCCGCTCCGGCACAACGCCCCCACGGTTTGTCCTGCCGCCGTTTACCGATCGCAAAGGAAACTCTGGTCTTTTCTGGGGCGGCCGCGGTCGCGGCTGCGCGCTCGGCGCATTGCGGACAGGGTCGGATGGACGGCCCGAAGGGGACACCATGGCGAGAATTCTGATCACCGAGGACGAGGATTCGCTGCGTATATTCGTGGCGCGGGCGCTGCGGCTCGACGGCCACGAGACGGTGGAGGCCGCCGACGGCGCCCAGGGGCTCGACACGCTTTCCGAAGGCGGTTTCGACCTGCTCCTGTCCGATATCCGCATGCCGGTGATGGACGGCATCGAACTCGCCCACAGGGCCGCGAAGGCCCATCCGCAGCTCAAGATCCTGCTGATGACCGGCTATGCCGAGCAGCGCGAGCGGGCGGACGATCTCGCCGGGAAGATCGTCGATGTCGTGGCCAAGCCGTTCAGCCTGCCGGACATCCGCACGGCGGTGGCGCGCGCGCTGGCCGCCTGACCGGCTGCCGCAGCGCACGCCATCCGGCACGCCTGAACCCTGGTCGCGGCCGTCCGGCCGGACCACGCCCGAAAAGCGCCGGATCGGAAATCCGAAGATTCACTCGATGCCGAGCAGCCGTTCCAGATAGTTGCGCTCGATCGACTGGGTATTGCCGATGCCGAGGCGGCGGCGGATTTCCTCCAGGATCTCGCGGGCGCGCTGGATGTCGATCTCCTCGGGCACGCGCGTGCGGCCGTCATAGTCGGGCCCTTCGGCGGTGTTCGGGCGTTCGCGGCCGAGCGGATCGCGGCCGTTGCGGCCCATCTGCGGCTGGCCCTGGCCCTCGCCGCCCTGTTGGCCCATCGCCTGCATCTGGTTCATCATGTCCTGGGCGCCCTGGCGCAACGCCTCCAGCGCGCGGCCCTGGCTGCCGACGGCCGCCTCGCCCTCGCCCTCGCCGAGGGCCTCCGCGGCGCCCTCCATCTCGCGGCCGGCCTCGCCAAAGCCCTTGCCGGGTTCGATGCCCATCTCCTCGAGGCTCTTCTGGAGCTGGCCGAGCTGCTGGCCGAGCGCTTCCTGCTGCGCCTTGAGATCCTTCAGGGCCTGGCGCAGCTGCTCCTCGGTCATCTCGTCGGTGGGCGACCGGCCCTCCTGCCGCTGCTGCTGGCCCTGATCGCCGGGCTGCTGGTCGAACAACTCGTCGCCCGGCATCGGATCGCCGCGCTGCATGCGGTCGCGCAATGCCTGGTCGAAGTTGAAGGTCTGGTCCATCAGCTTCTGCTGTTCCTGCATCAGCTTGCCGAGCTTGTCCATCTGCTGGCGCATGGCGTCGGACTGCTGGCCCTGCTGCTGCTGCGGCCGGCCGGCCTGGAGGTTGTTCATCATCCGCTGCAGTTCCGACAGCATCTGCCGGGCCTGGTCCCTGGCGCCGGAGCGGGCCAGGTTCTCGATCTGGTCCATCATCCGCTCGAGGTCCTGCTGACGCAGCATCTGGCCCTGCTGCGCGTTCTGCTGCATCTGGCCGTTCTTCTGGGCCTGCCGCGCCAGTTCCTGCATGTAGGCTTGCATCGCCTCGCGCAGTTCCTGCATCAGCTTGGCGATCTCCGCGTCCGGGGCATTGCGCTCCAGCGCCTCGGACAGCGCCTGCTGGGCCTCGCGCAGGCGCCGGTCGGCCAGCGACAGGTTGCCGTCCTCGATGCCGAGCGCGATCTCCCACAGATAGTCGGCCGTCTCGCGCAGCTGGTCGTCGTTGCGGGCGAGCTTCATGCGCTCCTGCGCCGAGCCGATCAGCAGGAAGTGCGTCGGGTTGGGGATCGTCTCCTCCGGCCGCAGCATCAGGGCCTCGCTCAGCGTCACCGCGCGCGGCAGCTGGTTGGCATCGAGTGCGAAGGTCTGGCGCTGCTCGGCGACCGCGCCGGCCAGCGGCTCGAAGAACACCTTGGCCGGCAGCACCATCTCCTGCGGCTGGCTGCGGCCCTCCTGGCCGGCGGCGTCGCGGGCGACGAGCGTGATCCGCACCCGCTTTCCGGCCATCGGGTGTTCGCTGAGGTTGCGGCTGGTCGTGCCCTTGGCCTCGCGGGCGTTGCGGCGCGGCAGGTCGAGCTTGTACTCCGGCGCCGGGTAGAGCGGACGGGCGTCGGGCGCCGGCGCCTCGACCGGGACGATCTCCGCATGCGCCTGCTGGATGCCGTAGTCGTCCCGGGCGATGAAGCTGATCTCGAGCGCGGACGCCACCGTCTTGCGGGGCAGCCCGTCGAAGGCGATCTCGGGCACGTGGTCGGGGATGATGTTGAAGGCCCATTGCTGGCCGGCGAGCGACAGCGTGCCGTCCTTGACGATCTGGTAGCGCATCGTCTGCGGTGCGCCCGCCGGCTTCGGCGCGGGCGGTGCCGGCGGGGCGTCGGCCTTGCGCGGATCGCCCGCTGCGGGCGCTGCGGCCTGCCGATCGGCCTTCGGTTCGTCCGGCCGGATCGCCGTCGCCGCCTCGCCGGTCGGCGTATAGCTGACGCCGTCGGTCGCCTCGCCGCCGGTGACGCGCACGGTCAGTTCGCTGAACTGCGGCACGCGCAGCGGCCCCTGCAAAGGCTCGGTGGTCCCGGTCAGGAATATCGGCGCCCGGCCCGTATGCGGCGGCGGGGTCACCCAGGCGTCGATGCGCACATCGGGCCGGTCCTCCGGCGGCTGCTGGAAGGTGACGATGTCGGAGAGCAGGCCGGCGCGGTTGGAATAGGAAAAGGCAAAGGCGACGGCGACGAGCAGCACCGGGATGGCGCGCAGGGCGTTGCGGTCGTGGCGGGCGATGTCGGGCCGGGGCGTGCCTGCCTGCAGCGCGCCGATGGTGCGGGCCATCCGCGCGCGGTGTTCGCGCCACAGCGTGTCGGCAACCGGGCCGCCGCCCACCGGCCTGTCGGCCTGGACCCGGATCGCCTGGTGGACGAGGCCGTTGCGCTCCTCCAGCATCCGGTCGGCGCGGTCGATCTTCGGCCAGGCGACGGTGCGCAGCCGGAACGCCAGCAGCACGAGGCCGAGGCCGAAGGCGCCGAGCGTGGCGACGTGCAGCCAGGCCGGCACGTGGCGGAAATAGCCGAACCAGGTCAATGCGAGGAAGCCTGCGACGAGCAAGGCCGGCGGCAGGAGCTTCGGCAGAAGGCCTTCCGCATACAGCACGAGGCGCGCAACCGCGCGCTTGCGGCTCAACCGGGCGGCAAGGCCGTCACCTCTGGAATTGCCGGAGGCCTGGGGCGCGTCTTCCTGCATCTTCCTCGCTTCGCATCGAACTCTCCCGTGTGGCCCTCATGGCCTTCGGGTTCAGGCGAAGGATAACATCCTTTGTGGCGAAGACGAGGGTGGACGCGAAAACGTGATCACCTGCGAGCGGCTGTCCACCGCTCGCGCGCCGTCAGGAGAGCCAGGCGGGCACGGAATCCAGCCCGATCAGGTCGTCATAGCTCGGGCGCGGGCGGATGACATGGAACTCGGCCCCCTTCACCAGCACCTCCGGCACCAGCAGGCGGGAATTGTAGGTGCCGGCCTGGACGGCGCCATAGGCACCGCCGGAGCCGACGGCGATCAGGTCGCCCGGCTTCGGCATCGCCATCTCGCGGTCGAGCGCCAGATAGTCGCCCGTCTCGCAGACCGGGCCGACGACGTCGGCGCGGATGCGCGGCGCATTGGCGGCGGAATGGACGACGGGCTGGATCTCGTGCCAGGCCTCGTAGAGGGTCGGCCGGATCAGGTCATTCATGGCGCCGTCGACGATGACGAAGGTCTTCTCGCCGCCATCCTTCACATAGATCACCTCGGTGACGAGGATGCCGGCATTGCCGACGATCAGGCGGCCGGGTTCGGTGACGATCCTGCAGCCGAGGCCCTTGAGCTCGTTCTTGACGATCGCGGCATAGGCATCGGGAAGGGGCGGCGGGGAATTGTCGTTCCTGTAGGGGATGCCGAGGCCGCCGCCGACGTCGACGTGGTCGATTATGTGCCCGTCGGCGCGCAGCGTCTGCACCAGCTCCCGGAGCAGCTTGAAGGCATCCTCAAACGGCTGCAGCTCGGTGATCTGGCTGCCGATGTGCATGTCGATGCCGGTCACCTTGATGCCCGGGAGCTCAGCGGCGCGGGCGTAGACGGCGCGGGCGCGCTCCCAGGAGATGCCGAACTTGTTCTCCTTCTTGCCGGTCGAGATCTTGGCATGGGTGCGGGCGTCGACGTCCGGGTTGATGCGGAAGGAGACATGCGCCTCTTTGCCGGCCTTCACCGCGCGGGCGTTGAGGATCTCCAGCTCCGGCTCGGATTCGACGTTGAAGCAGTAGATGCCGGCCTGGATGCCGAGGTCCATCTCGCGCGCCGTCTTGCCGACGCCGGAGAACATGATGCGGTCGGCCGGCACGCCGGCTGCGAGCGCGCGGCGCAGCTCGCCTTCGGAAACGACGTCCATGCCGGCACCGAGGCGCGCCAGCGTCTTCAGCACGGCCTGGTTGGAATTGGCCTTCATCGCATAGCAGACGAGCGCGTCCACGCCCTCGAACGCCTGGGAGAACACCCTGAAATGGCGCTCCAGCGTCGCCGTCGAATAGCAGTAGAACGGCGTGCCGACGGCCTTGGCGATGTCCGGAACGGGAACGTCCTCGGCATGGAGGACGCCGTCGCGATATTCGAAATGGTTCACGTGCCTGTTCCGTCAGAGAAGCGGGTCGAGCAGGAAGGGCCTGTCCTCGACCGGCTGTTTCTTGCCATCCGCGCCGACAGCCTTGCTGGAGGTCACACCCGGCCGGTCAAGGTCGCCCTTGCGGCCGCAGGCCGATATCACCGTCGCCGAGAGAACGAGGACGAGCGCCAGCCTGGCAGTGGATTTCAGTGTCATGCGGTTTCGCGGCTCCGGATGGGGTCTCGATCAAATGACATCCCTCATAGCAGAATCGGTACGCGGTTGTGCACCCTGATTCTTCTGATGATTCATGCAAGCGGATTGATCCATCGACCCTGGTTCAGTTGCGGCCTCGCCACCAGGCGATCTGCTGGCGGACGTTGTCGGGCGCGGTGCCGCCGAAGGAGGTGCGGCTTGCCACCGACGCCTCGACGGTGAGCACGTCATAGACCTTGTCGGTGATCGCCGAATTGATCGCCTGCAGCTCCTCGAGCGAGAGCGCGGAGAGCTCGCAGCCCTTCTGTTCGGCGAGCGCCACGGCGCGGCCGGTGACGTGGTGGGCGTCGCGGAAGGGCAGGCCGGCCTCGCGCACCAGCCAGTCGGCGAGATCCGTCGCCGTCGAATAGCCGGAGCCGGCGGCCGCCTTCATCCGGTCGGTGCGGATGGTCATGTCGCGGACCATGCCGGTCATCGCGGCGATGGCGAGTTCCAGGTTTTCGGCGGCGTCGAAGACCTGTTCCTTGTCCTCCTGCATGTCCTTGGAATAGGCGAGCGGCAGGCCCTTCATCACCGTCAGGAGCGCCACCAGCGAGCCGTTGATGCGGCCGGTCTTGGCGCGCACGAGTTCGGCGGCGTCCGGGTTCTTTTTCTGCGGCATGATCGAGGAGCCGGTCGAAAAGGCGTCCGACAGGCGGATGAAGCCGAACTGCGGCGTCGACCAGATGACGATCTCCTCGGCAAGGCGCGACAGATGGGTGGCGGCGATCGCGGCGATCGAGAGGAATTCGAGCGCGAAGTCGCGGTCGGAGACGGTGTCGATCGAGTTGCGGGTGGGCTCGCGGAAGCCGAGCGCCTTCGCCGTCATGTGGCGGTCGATCGGAAAGCCGGTGCCGGCGAGCGCCGCCGCGCCGATCGGGCTCTCGTCCAGGTGCTCGATCGCGTGGCGCACGCGGGCGCGGTCACGGCCGAACATCTCCACATAGGCCATGCAGTGGTGGCCGAAGGTCACCGGCTGGGCGGTCTGCAGATGCGTGAAGCCGGGCATGACGGTGTCGGCATGCTCCTCGGCGCGGTCGAGGAAGGCTGTGATCAGCGCCGACAGCATCTTCTCGGTCTTCTGCAGCTCCTCCTTCACCCAGAGGCGGAAGTCGAGCGCCACCTGGTCGTTGCGGGAGCGGGCGGTGTGCAGGCGGCCGGCGGCGGGGCCGATCAGCGCGGCGAGCCGGGCCTCCACGTTCATGTGGATGTCCTCCAGCTTGCGGGAGAACTGGAAGCTGCCGTCCTCGATCTCCTTCAGGATCGTCTGCAGGCCGGAAACGATGCTGTCGCGATCCTCGGTCGAAATGATGCCCTGATGGGCCAGCATGGTGGCATGCGCCATCGAGCCGCGGATGTCTTGTGCATAGAGCTTCTTGTCGAAGCCGATCGAGGCATTTATCTCCTCCATGATCGCATCCGGGCCGGATGCGAAGCGGCCGCCCCACATCTGGTTCGAGGACTGGGTCTCAGTTTTTGCGTCAGCCATGGGAGTGCCTATCCTGGAGAATGAAATGACAGTCGAGAAGAAGCCGGGTCGCCCGGCCGTCAAGCTGATCGCGCTGGCCGCGCTTGCCGGCATTCTTGCCGGTGCGGCAGCGGTATACGTGATCGCAAGCGGGTCTGGCAATGGCGGGGCGACGGTGGCCGCGGGCAAGGACGGACAGTGCGCCATGGCGGGCGAGACGGCGGCGGCGCTGACGCCGTTCCTCACCGGGCAGGTGGCGGCGATGCGGGCGGTCGATGCGCCCCGCCCGCTGCCGCAGCTTTCCTTCAATGGTCCGGACGGCAAGCCGCGCGCGATCGCCGACTTCGCCGGCAAGACGCTGCTCGTCAATCTCTGGGCCACCTGGTGCGTGCCCTGCCGCGAGGAGATGCCGGCCCTGAACGCGCTGCAGAAGGAGCTCGGAAGCGATCGCTTCGAGGTGGTGGCGATCAACATCGACACCGGCACGGACGACAAGCCGAAGGCGTTCCTCGACGAGACGGCGGTGCACGATCTCGCCTTCTACCGCGACAGCTCCATGGGCGTGTTCAACACGCTGAAGGCGGAGGGGCTCGCCTTCGGCCTGCCGGTGACGCTCCTGATGGACGACAAGGGCTGCCTCGTCTCGGCGATGAACGGCCCCGCCGCCTGGGACAGCGACGACGCCAAGGCGCTGATCCGCGCCGCCGTTCCCAAAGCTGAGCCCGCCTCCTGACGGACCGGCCTCAGCCGGTCGCGTAGACGCGCGGCCGGCGGATGTCGATGAAGCCGGCCTCGCCCTTGCGGTGGGGGAATTCCGGGGCGGTGTCGAACTCGATGGACTGGCCGCCGGTGGTCTTGGCGAGCACGCGGCGCGAATCCGGCCGATCCAGGACGCGCAGGATCTGGGCCGGCACGCCTTGGCCGTCCTCGCGCCAGGCGACGTCGGCCGGGCGGAACAGCACCTCCGCCGCACCGTCCGCCAGCCCCTGGGCGTCGAATTCGACGTCCTGCACATAGGCCTTGCCGTCCCGCACGGTGGCCGGCAGCGCGTTGGCGTCGCCGAGGAAGCGCATGACGAAGGCGTTTTCCGGGCTGCGGCAGACCTCCTCCGGCGTGCCCTGCTGGACGATCCGGCCCTTGTCGAGGATGACGACGCGGTCGGCAAGGTCGAGCGCCTCTTCCTGGTCGTGGGTGACGAAGAGCGTGGTGATGCCGAGCTCGTCGTGGATCTTGCGTAGCCAGCGGCGCAGGTCGCGGCGGACATTGGCGTCGAGCGCGCCGAAGGGCTCGTCGAGAAGCAGCACGCGCGGATCGACGGCGAGCGCGCGGGCGAGCGCGACGCGCTGGCGCTGGCCGCCGGAGATCTGGCCCGGGAAGCGCTGGCCGAGCCCGCTGAGCTGCACCAGCGCCAGCAGTTCCTCGACCCGTTCGCGGATCGCCTCGGCGGAGCGCCTGATCTTCGAGACCTTCATGCCGAAGGCGATGTTCTCGGCCACCGTCATGTGCGGAAACAGCGCATAGTGCTGGAAGACGAAGCCGACGCCGCGGTCGCGCACGGGAATGTCGGTCGCATCCTCCTCGCCGAAATAGATGTGGCCGCCGTCGGCATATTCGAGGCCGGCGACCATGCGCAGGATCGTCGTCTTGCCGGAGCCGGACGGGCCGAGCAGGGCGACGAGCTCGCCGCTTTCGATCTGCAGCGAGACGCCATGGACGGCACGGAACGTGTCGAAGGTCTTGACGACGTTGTCGAGGCTGATCTTCAAGGCTTGACCTCCGAAAGGCTTTCATTGCCGGCAAGGGTCGCCGGGCGGTTGCGCCGGCCGGCACCCTGCCGTTCCAGCACGACCTTCACGCACAGGGTGACGATCGCGAGCGTGGCGAGGATCGACGCGGCGGCAAAGGCGCCGACGGCGTCGTAGTCGTGGTAGAGAAGCTCGATGTGCAGCGGCAGCGTGTTGGTCTGGCCGCGGATGTTGCCCGAGACGACCGATACGGCGCCGAATTCGCCCATGACGCGCGAGTTGCACAGCACCACCCCATAGAGCAGCGCCCATTTGATGTTGGGCAGGGTCACCGTCAGGAAGGTGCGCCAGCCGCTGGCGCCGAGCGAGGTGGCCGCCTCCTCGAGATCGCGTCCCTGCGCCTGCATCAGCGGGATCAGTTCGCGGGCGACGAAGGGGGCGGTGACGAACATGCTGGCGAGCACGATGCCGGGCAGGGCGAACATGATCTTCAGATCGGCCGCCTCGAGCGCAGGGCCGAACAGGCCCTGCAGGCCGTAGACGAAGAGATAGGAGACGCCGGCGACGATCGGCGAGACGGAGAAGGGGATCTCGATGACGATCAACAGCAGCCGGCGGCCGGGGAAGTCGTGCTTGGTGATCGCCCAGGCGGCGGCGATGCCGAAGGCGGTGTTGATCGGCACGGCGATCAGCGCGGTCAGCACCGTCAGCATGATCGCGTGGCGGGTGTCCGGCTCGGCGATCGCGGCGGCGAAATAGGGCAGGCCCTTCGAAACGGCGTGGACGCCGATGACGCTCAGCGGGGCGACGATGATGACCGCGACGAAGAACAGGACGATGGCGAGCAGCGTCCGGCGGAAGGCGGGGGCCTCGCCGATGCGCGGCGGGCGGCGGTGCGGGGAAGGACCGGTCATGGGATCAGTTTCTCACCGTATAGCGCAGCGCGCGCGCCTGCATGAGGTTGGTGACAGCAAGCATCACGAAGGCCGTGATCAGCATGACCGAGGCGATCGCGGCAGACGCCGGATAATCGTATTCCTCCAGCCTGATGAAGGCGAGGAGGGCGGTGATCTCCGTTTCGAACGGCTGGTTGCCGGCGATGAAGATGATGGCGCCGAATTCGCCGAGGCTGCGGGCGAAGGACAGCGACACGCCGGCGAGAAGGGCGGGCGTGAGCAGCGGCAGGACGACGCGGGCGAAGACCGAGAGGTCGCTGCCGCCGAGCGTCTGGGCCGCTTCCTCCAGCGTCGGGTCGAGTTCCTCCAGAACGGGCTGCACGGTGCGGACGACGAAGGGCAGGCTGGTGAAGGCCATCGCCACCATGATGCCGAGCGGGGTGTAGGCGACCTTGACGCCGAGTGCGGACAGCGGGCCGCCGAACCAGCCGTTGACGGCAAAGAGCGTGGTCAGCGAGATGCCGGCGACGGCGGTCGGCAGCGCGAAGGGCAGGTCGACCAGCGCGTCGACGACGCGGCGGCCGGGGAAGCGGTAGCGCACGAGCACCCAGGCGAGCGCCATGCCGAAGACGAGGTTGAACAGCGTCGCGGCCAGGGCGCAGGAGACGGTGACGAGGTAGCTCGCCACGGCGCGGTCGGAGGAGACGATGCGCCAGTAGTCGGCGAAGCCGAGGCTCGCCGCCTTGAAGACGAGCGCCACCAGCGGCAGCACGATGATGATTGCCGCATAGACCAGCGTGATCCCGAGAGAGAGCGGCAGCCCGGGCAGAACGCGGCGTTTCACTGGACTCGTCCTTTCGCAAACGAAGGACCGGCGGGTTTGCGCCCGCCGGTCCCAAACGGATCTGGCCGGTGTCTTAGCGGCTGCCGTAGATGGTGTCGAGAACTCCGCCCTCGGCGAAGTGTTCCTTGGAGACTTCGGCCCAGCCGCCGAAGACGTCCTCGACCTTGACGAGCCGGATCTCGGGGAACTGGTCCTTGAACGTGGCGGCGACCCTCTCGTCTAGGACGCGGTGGCCGAACTCGGCGGCGATCGTCTGGCCTTCGGGCGAGTAGAGGAAGTCGAGATAGGACTTCGCCAGCTCCTGGCTGCCGTGCTTCTCGGCGACCTTGTCGACGACGGCCACCGGGAACTCGGCGAGCAGGCTCACCGAGGGAACGACCTGCTCGAACTTGTCGGCGCCGTACTGCTTGGCGATCGCCTTGGTCTCGGCCTCGAAGGTGATGATGACGTCGCCGATCTCGCGCTCGACGAAGGTGGTGGTGGCGGCGCGGCCGCCGGTGTCGAACACCGGCACGTTGTCGAAGATCTTGGTGACGAATTCCTTCACCTTGGCCTCGTCGCCGCCGAACTTCTCCTTGGCATAGGCCGTGGCCGCCAGATAGGTGTAGCGGGCATTGCCGGAGGTCTTCGGGTTCGGGAAGATCACCTTGACGTCGTCGCGGGCGAGGTCGTCCCAGTCCTTGACGTTCTTCGGGTTGCCGGCGCGCACGAGGAAGGAGGGGAAGGAGTAGAACGGCGAGGCGTTGTTCGGGAACTTCTTCTGCCAGTCCGCGGCGACGAAGCCGTTCTTGACGAGGAAGTCGATGTCGGTGACCTGGTTGAAGGTGACGACGTCGGCCTCGAGGCCCTCGACGATGGCGCGAGCCTGCTTGGAGGTGCCGCCGTGCGACTGGTCGACGGTGACGCCCGGATGCTGGTCGACGAAGGCTTCGTTCTCGGCTGCGAAGAGCTCGCGGGCGACGTCGTAGGAGGCGTTGAGGAGCTTGTCGGCAGCGCTTGCCGAGAGCGGGGCGGCGAGGGCGGCCAGGGCGGCGCCGATCAGGAGAAGGCGTTTCATGGAAGGGGTCTCCGGGAAGCAGGTGCGGTATCTCGCCGGCAACCTAGCCGGGACACGCGACGCTTCCGAGAAATCAGCCACCAATGAGACGGGAAAGCGGCGAAAATCTTTCCGCCGGATCGCCTGCCGCGAGAACGACGCTACGGGCCGTCAGCGCGTCGGGACGGGCACTTCGCCGCGATAGTCGTAGAAGCCGCGGCCGGACTTGCGGCCGAGCCAGCCGGCCTCGACATATTTCACCAAGAGCGGGCAGGGGCGGTACTTCGAATCCGCGAGCCCCTCGTAGAGCACCTGCATGATCGACAGGCAGGTGTCGAGGCCGATGAAGTCGGCCAGCTGCAGCGGGCCCATCGGGTGGTTGGCGCCAAGCTTCATCGCGGTGTCGATCGCATCGACCGTGCCGACGCCCTCGTAGAGCGTGTAGATCGCCTCGTTGATCATCGGCAGCAGGATGCGGTTGACGATGAAGGCGGGGAAGTCCTCGGCGACGGTGACCGTCTTGTCGAGGGTGGCGACGAATTCCTTGGCGGTGGTGAAGGTGACCTCTTCGGTGGCGATGCCGCGCACGAGCTCGACCAGCTTCATCACCGGCACCGGGTTCATGAAGTGGATGCCCATGAAGCGCTCGGCGCGGTCGGTGGCGGACGCCAGCCGGGTGATGGACAGCGAGGAGGTGTTGGTGGCCAGGATCGCGTCGGGCTTCAGGACCGGACAGACCTGGCCGTAGATCTTGCGCTTGACGGTCTCGTCCTCGGTCGCCGCCTCGATGACGAGGTCGGCCTGCGAGAGGTCGTTGACGTCGTTGGAGCCCTTGATGCGGGAGAGCGCCGCCTTGCGCTCCTCCTCGGACATCTTGCCGGAGGAGACCTGCCGGGCAAGGTTGCCGTGGATCGTGGCGAGGCCCGCCTCGATGCGCTCCATCGACAGGTCGTAGAGCTGGACCTTGTAGCCTGCAGCGGCACAGACATGGGCGATGCCGCAGCCCATCTGCCCCGCACCGACAATACCGACATTCCTGATCGTGCTCATCTTTCTGCCCACCGCTGCAGTCCGAAGACCGGCCCCAGAACAAAGAAAAACCGGGCCGGCAAGTGCCGGTCCGGTGCAGTGATAAAGGGGTGCGACAATTTTTTCCAGCGATTATTCGCGGCGTCGGGCACCCCGGGATCGCGTTTTCAGAGTGCCTTCTGCAACTCCGGCAGCGCCTCGAACAGGTCGGCCACGAGGCCGTAGTCGGCGACCTGGAAGATCGGCGCCTCCTCGTCCTTGTTGATCGCGACGATGACCTTCGAATCCTTCATGCCGGCGAGGTGCTGGATGGCGCCGGAGATGCCGCAGGCGATGTAGAGCTGCGGGGCGACGACCTTGCCGGTCTGGCCGACCTGCCAGTCGTTCGGGGCGTAGCCGGCATCGACGGCCGCGCGCGAGGCGCCGACGGCGGCCCCGAGCTTGTCGGCGACGGGAAGGATCACTTCCTTGAACTTCTCCGCCGAACCGAGCGCACGGCCGCCGGAGATGATGATCTTGGCGGAGGTCAGCTCGGGACGGTCCGACGAGGACAGCGCATCGCCGACATGGGTGGAAAGGCCCGGATCGGCGGCGGCGGCCACCGTCTCGATGGCGGCCGATCCGCCTTCGGCGGCGGCGGCGAAGGAGGCGGTCCGCACGGTGACGACCTTCTTGGCGTCGGTCGCCTGCACCGTCTGGATGGCGTTGCCGGCATAGATCGGGCGCTTGAAGGTGTCGGGCGAGACGACCTCGATGATCTCGGAGACCTGGGCGACGTCGAGGAGGGCCGCCACGCGCGGCATGACGTTCTTGCCGACGGAGGTGGCGGCAGCGACGATCGTGTCGTAGTTGCCGGCGAGCTGGACGATGAGGGCCGCCAGCGGCTCGGCCAGGTTGTTGGCGAGCGAGGCGTCCTCGGCGACGAGCACCTTGGAGACGCCGGAGAGCTTCGCCGCCTGTTCGGCGGCAGCCTTGGCGCCGGCGCCGGCGCCGGCGACGAGCACGTGCACGTCGGACCCGATCTTCGTCGCTGCCGTCAGCGCCTTGGCGGTCTGGTCGGAAAGATGGGCGTTGTCGTGGTCAGCCAGAACGAGAATGGCCATGGTAGTTTCTCCCTTCTTCCTCAGAGCACGCCGGCTTCGGACTTGAGCTTCTCGACGAGTTCGGCCACGCTCTTGACCTTGACGCCGGCCTTACGACCGGACGGCTCTTCCGTCTTCAGCACCTTCAGCCGCGCGGTCGTGTCGACCCCGAAATCGGCCGGCGCCTTCTTGTCGAGCGGCTTCTTCTTCGCCTTCATGATGTTCGGCAGCGAGGCGTAGCGCGGCTCGTTCAGGCGCAGGTCGGTGGTCACGACCGCCGGAAGCTTGACCTCGATCGTCTGCAGGCCGCCGTCGACCTCGCGGGTCACCTTGGCCTTGCCGTCGCCGATCTCGACCTTCGAGGCGAACGTGCCCTGCGCCCAGCCGAGCAGGGCGGACAGCATCTGGCCGGTCTGGTTGCTGTCGTCGTCGATCGCCTGCTTGCCGACGATGATCAGGCCGGGCTTCTCGGCCTCGGCGACGCCCTTCAGGATCTTGGCGACGGCGAGCGGCTCGACGGCGTCGTCGGTCTCGACCAGGATCGCCCGGTCGGCGCCCATGGCGAGCGCCGTGCGCAGCGTCTCCTCGGCCTTGGCCGGCCCGATCGAGACGACAACCACTTCCTCGGCCTTGCCGGCTTCCTTCAGCCGCAGCGCCTCCTCGACGGAAATCTCGTCGAACGGGTTCATCGACATCTTCACGTTCGCAAGCTCGACGCCCGTGCCATCGGCCTTGACGCGGATCTTCACGTTGTAGTCGACAACCCGCTTCACGGGGACCAGGATCTTCATGGTAACTCCTTCCAATGCCCGGATGGGAAATTGCGCTATCGAAGCGCGGTCCGATTGTCGGTTGGCGACATCGATACGCGTTTTTTCCCCAAGTTCAATTCTTTCGGCAGGCTCCTCCGCCGATTCCATCTGCATATTTTTGACGTTGACGTCAACGTAAATCTGCGCGACGCCAGCGGGCGGGAGGATCAGCGGCCCCAGCGAAGCGGCGGCGTGTTTCGCGCCGCCTCCATGGTCCCGTCCCCGGCCGGCGTTGCTTCCTTATGTCGCACCGCCTGCGGCGTCACCACCGTGCGGTCGAACAGCGGCACGCCGCGCCGGCGGAAGAACACCACGAGGATGGCGCCGGCGAGGATCCCGCCGACATGGGCGCCCCAGGAGATGCCGCCCTGGGGGTCGAGGAAGAGCATGTAGAACTGCTGGCCGATCCACAGGACGAGCGGCACGACGGCCGGCAGCGGCAGCGGGATGCGGAAGAACACGAGCACCCAGACACGCACCTTCGGATGCAGCAGGAGGTAGGCGGCGACCACGCCCGAGACCGCTCCCGACGCGCCGATCAGCGGGGCCTCGGACGCCGGCTGGAAGAGGCCGTGGACGAGGGCGCCGGCGGCCGCGCAGGCCAGGTAGAAGACGAGGAAGCGGAGATGGCCCAGCGCGTCCTCGACATTGTCGCCGAACACCCAGAGAAACAGCATGTTCGTCGCCAGATGCAGGAAGTCGGTGTGGATGAAGGCATAGGTGACGTAGGTCGCATCCTCCGGCACCAGCACCAGGCCAGGTGCGAGTTCGGCATAGTCGAAGACGACGGCCGGAATGTAGCCGAGGCCGACGACGGTCTCGTCCGAAAAGGTCTGGCTGGCGACGAGCCCGGCTACGATCCAGACGGCCACGTTCACCAGGATCAGGCCGATCGTGACGTACTGCACCTTGATGTATTTCAGCGAATTCGCATCGTGCAGCGGTATGAACATGAACGTCCTTTCGTTCGCGATGCGCCGTCCGTCAGCGGTTTTGCCCCGGAACCCAGAGCACGTCCCGGGCGCCCTTGTCGTTCGCCCAGCGGGCGGCGACGAAGAGGAGATCCGACAGCCGGTTGATATAGGCGTTCGCTTCCTTCGAGACGGCCTCCCCCTGTCGTTCCGCCAGCTCGACGATGCGGCGCTCGGCTCGACGGGCGACCGTCCGGGCGACGTGCAGGGCGGCGGCGAGCGGGGAGCCGCCGGGCAGCACGAAGGAGCGCAGCGGCGAAAGATCGGCATTCAGCCTGTCGATCTCGGCTTCCAGCCGGTCGACCTGGCTCTGGACGATCCGCAGCGGCTCGTAGGCGGGCTTCTCGCCGGTCTCCGGTGTGGCGAGATCGGCGCCGAGGTCGAACAGGTCGTTCTGGATGCGCATCAGCATCCTGTCGAGGTCGGGGAAGGCCGCGGCATGCTGGCGCGCCAGCCCGATCAGCGCATTGGTCTCGTCGACCTCGCCATAGGCCTCGATGCGGGCGTCGTGCTTCTTGCGGCGCGGGCCGGAGACCAGCCCCGTCGTGCCGTCGTCGCCCGTGCGGGTGTAGATCTTGTTCAGCTTGACCATGGCTGTCCCCTCAAGACGGCCGGCCGCCGCCGGTCACCCACAGCGTCAGCATGATGAGGATGATGGCGATCGCCTGCAACAGGATGCGCATCTGCATCAGCTTGTTGGATTTGTTGCCGCTTCCGCCCTTGAGCATGTTGGCCAGGCCGCGGATCAGCACGATCGCGACGAGGCCCATGACGATGAGGGTGAGGTAGGTCAGGAAAGTAGACATTGATCAAAATTCCGCTGTTCGAAGGGGAATGTCCAGAGATTGTTCGGAGGGCAACTTGGCCCGGTCGCATCGCCGCTTCATCCCAGCCGGCCGATGATGCGGTAGAAGAGCGCGGCCGGCAGCAGCTTCTTCAGCAGCGCCCCCTTCCTCGCCGGCGAGGTGACGATGTAGTGCGGGCGGGGCGCGCGCGCATTCAGGGCGTGCCGGAGCACGTCATAGACCGCATCCGGGCCGAGCTTGCCGCGGGCCGGCGCGCTCTCGCCGCGCAGCCGCTTCATCTGCCGCCGGTATTCCGCCGCATGGACCGAGCCCTCGATGTCGATGAATTTCTCGATGTAGGGTATCGCATTGGCGGTGAAGCGCGACTCGATCGGGCCGGGCTCGATCAGGCTGACATGGATGCCGGAGCCGGCAAGCTCCATGCGCAGCGTCAGCGACAGGCCCTCGATCGCGAATTTCGAGGCATTGTAGGCGCCGCGCCAGCGATAGGGCACGATGCCGAGGATGGACGAGCATTGCACGATCCGGCCGTGGCCCTGGCGGCGCATGGCGGGAATGAGACGGCGGGTCAGGTCGTGCCAGCCGATGACGTTGGTCTCGAACTGCAGGCGCAGCGCTTCGGCCGGCAGGTCCTCCACGGCGCCGGCCTGGCCGTAGGCGCCGTTGTTGAACAGGGCATCGATCCGTCCGCCGGTGCGATCGAGCACGGTGTCGGCGAGTGCTGTGATGGAGGCCGTGTCGGTATAGTCCATCACCAGCGTCTCGATACCGTCCGCCTCGAGCGGCCCGCGGTCGGCCTGCTTGCGGACGGTGGCGAAGACCCGCCATCCGTCTTTCTTCAGCGCCCGGGCGCAATGGGCGCCGATGCCGGAGGAACAGCCGGTGACGATGATCGTTCTTGTCGTGGAGACGGGATCGGCCATGCGATTTCCTGTACAAATTCCGTTTCGTTTCCCATATTCACCGGGCGCTGGCAATCGCGCCAACAGGACCCGCCTCGATGGAGAGGCGGCCGAAGAAGGGGAGGGACATGCCGACCGCACTACGCCTCCTCTACAAGGTCGTGTTCGACGCGATCTGGCATTTCTCCGAGGACGACGGCTGGGCGATGGCGAGCCATGTCGCCCTGTCGACGCTGCTGGCGGTGTTTCCCTTCCTGATCTTCGGCACCGCGCTCGGCTCCTTTCTCGGCGCCGACCAGTTCGCCGATACCGCCGTCCACCTGATCTTCGATACCTGGCCGGCCTCGATCGCCGACCCCATATCCCGCGAGGTCGTCGCCGTGCTGACGATCCCGCGCGGCGGGCTGGCGACGGTCTCGGTGCTCGCGGCCGCCTATTTCGCCTCCAACGGCGTCGAGGCGCTGCGGGTGTCGCTGAACCGCGCCTACCGGGTGGCGGAGACGCGGTGGTGGTACGTCACCCGGCTCGCGAGCCTCGGCTTCGTCATCCTCGGCGTCGTGGCGCTGGCGGCGATCAGCATCGTGCTCGTTGCCGCGCCGCTCGCCGTGCGCGCGACCGACCAGTGGATCCCCTGGCTCGGATACGTCTATTCGCTGGTGCTGGAGTGGGGCATCTTCGGAACGCTGGTGGTGCTGTTCGTCGGGCTGCTGATCGCCCATCTGTGGCTGCCCGCCGGCCACCGCCGCATCGCCGACGTGCTGCCCGGGATCATCCTGACGATGATCGCCTGGACCGTCGGCGCCTATCTGTTCGCCTCCTATCTCGCCGCCTTCTCCACCTATGTGAAGACCTATGCCGGGCTGGCGTCGATCATGATCGCGCTGGTCTTCCTCTACATCATCGGCGTGATCTTCATCCTCGGCGCGGAGATCAATGCCGCGCTGCTGAAATACCGGGTCAAGCGCGTGATCCTCGACCGGCTGCGCGGCCGCAAGCCCGCGCCGCAGAGCCTGTCAGCCGAGGCTGAGCCCATCGAGGACGAGGCCATCGCGCGCGAACAGCAGGCGCAGGTCCGCCGGTGACAGGCCCTTGTCCCGGTAGGCGGCAATCCCGGTATCCCTGTTGCTCTTCGACAGCTTGCGTCCGTCATCGCCGAGCACCAGCCCGTGGTGATGGTAGGCGGGCTCCGGCAGGTCGAGCAGGACCTGCAGCAGGCGGTGGACGGCCGTGGCATTGAAGAGATCCCGACCGCGCACGACATGGGTCACCCCCTGCAGCGCGTCGTCCAGCGTCACCGACAGGTGATAGCTCGACGGCGCATCGGGACGCGACAGGATGATGTCGCCCCAGCGCTCGGGCCGGGCGGCGATCGTTCCGGTCTCCCCTTGCGGGCCGCAGCCGGTGTCGGTCCAGCCGAGCGGCCGGCCGGCCAGCCGGTCGCGCGCGGCCGCGATCGCCGCCTCCATGTCGAGACGCCAGGCATGCTGCCGGCCTTCGGCGATCCAGCGCTCGGCGCGCGTCCGGTCGAGCGTGCGCTCCTCCGTCGGGTAGCAGGGCGCCCCGTCGGGGTCGCGCGGCCAGGTCCCGCCCGCCGCCTCGCAGCGTTCGACCCGTTCGCGCACCTCGCCGCGGCTCAGGAAGGAAGGATAGGCCAGGCCGCGGTCGATCAGGTTCTCGAGCGCCTGCTGGTAGAAGGGGAAATGCTCCGACTGGCGGCGGACCGGCTCCTCCCAGTCGATCCCCAGCCAGCGAAGATCGCGATGGATCGCCTCTTCATATTCTGGCCGGCAACGCGCGGTATCGATATCCTCGATCCGCAGCAGGAACCGTCCGGCGGTTTTCCGGGCGAGATCGTGGTTGAGCAGGGCCGAATAGGCATGGCCGAGATGGAGCAGGCCGTTGGGGCTCGGCGCGAAGCGAAAGACGGCTTGCCTTGGCGATTGCGAATCCATCAGATGCTCATGCACGAATTGGACGCGCGCGCCAATGGGGCGGGTGGCCGGAAGGCCGCAAGCGCGATAGTGGATATGGCATGCAACTGCACATGATCAGAACGCAGGAGGACGTCTCCGCCGGCCTCGTCGACCTGGCGCTCCTGGACGCGCGGCTGTTTGCCGTGATCGACAAGGCGGGGCCGGTGCCGCTGCGGCTGCACGATCCCGGCTATCGCGGCCTTGCCGGCATCATCGTGTCGCAGATGGTCTCGCGCGCAAGCGCGGACGCGATCTGGCGCAAGCTCGAGGCGATCGCCGGCGAGATCACGCCGCACCACGTCCTCGGCCTGAGCGAGGCGGACAACCGGGCCGCCGGCCTGTCGCGGGCGAAGGCGGAGACGCTGAGGCGCGTCGCCGAGGCGGTCGACCGCGGCGACGTCGACCTCGACGCGGTCTGCCACCTCGATGCCGTCGCGGCGATCCGGGCGCTGACGGCGATCAAGGGCGTCGGGCGATGGACGGCCGAGGTCTATCTGCTCTTCTGCGCCGGCCATCCGGATATCTTCCCCTCCGGCGACGTGGCGCTGCAGAATGCGGTCGGCCATGCGCTCGGCCTGCCCGTGCGTCCCTCGGCCGCCGAGTTGGAGCAGATCGCGCAGATGTGGTCGCCGTGGCGCGGCGTCTCGGCACGCCTTTTCTGGGCCTACTACGCCCGCCAGATGCGCCGCGACGGCACGCCGCTTGCGTGAGGCTTTCGCGACAGGGTTGCAAAGGGTTAAATACGCGCCCCGCATTTTCTTTCCGGCTTCACAATGCTGTAACAACGGGCCTAATATAGAAGGGCAGATGCCGAATCGGTCAGGAGAATCACTTGACGATTTCAGTTTCACCACAGGCCCTGCCGGCGCTCGTCCTGAACGCTGACTACAGGCCGCTGAGTTACTATCCCTTGTCGCTCTGGTCCTGGCAGGACGCGATCAAGGCAGTCTTCCTCGACCGTGTGAACATCATCGCGGAATACGAACACTCGGTCTCTTCGCCGAGCTTCACCATGCGGCTGCCGAGCGTCGTCAGCCTGAAGACCTACGTGCAGCCGTCGCGCCATCCGGCCTTCACCCGCTTCAACGTCTTCCTGCGCGACAGGTTCGAGTGCCAGTATTGCGGCTCGCCGGACGATCTCACCTTCGACCATGTGGTGCCGCGCGCCCATGGCGGCGAGACGACCTGGTGCAACGTCGTCGCGGCCTGCTCGCCGTGCAACCTGCGCAAGGGCAGCAAGCTGCCCAAGCAGGCCGGCATGTTCCCGCACCAGCAGCCCTACCAGCCGACGGTGCAGGACCTGCACAACAACGGCCGGCTGTTCCCGCCGAACTACCTGCACGAAAGCTGGATGGACTATCTCTACTGGGACGTCGAACTGCAGCCCTGACGCTCAGCCTTGCAGAACGCCCGGCCCGCGGCGCCGGCCGGCCATGGCCGCCGCCCAGGCGCGTGTCCCTGATCCGTTTCCCGAACGTCAGCTTGCCTTCTTCGCCCGGACGCCGGCGAAGGCGATCGCAGCCAGGATGAGGCTCGCGATCACGTTCCAGCCGGCGAAGGACAGGCCGAGGACGCGCAGCGAGGCTTCCGTGCAGGACGGCGGCTTCTTGGCGTCGAGGTCGCCGAGCAGGTCGCCGGCATTCTGCGAGATGCCCTGGGCGGTCGTCGCGCAGGTCGCAGGACCCTCCCAGAAGCCCCATTCCGCGCCGGCGTGGTAGACGCCGAGCCCCGCCCCGACCAGCATCATCACCCCCACGACGAGCAGCAGGAGCCGCGTCAGCCAGGACGGCCCGCCGAGTGCTGCCGACAGCGCCGCCAGCACCGCGACCGGGATGCCGTAGTAATAGGGCAGCCGCTGCAGCAGGCAGAGCGCGCAGGGGATATAGCCGCCGATATGCTCGAAGCCGAGCGCGCCGCCGACCGTAGCGGTCATGCCGAGGGCGAGGAGAAGGGCGAAAGGCAGGGTGGAGCGGTCTTTGAGGGCAAGCGACATGGCAGGCATTCCGTTCAGGCGGCGACGTAACGATAGGCAACATAGAGCGCGATCAGCAGACCGGCGCCGACGCCCGCGATCAGGCCCAGCTGCTTGTCGATGAAATCGCGGATCGGCGCGCCGTAGCGGCGCAGGAGCCAGGCGAGGAAGAAGAAGCGGGCGCCGCGCGCAAGGATCGCCGAGAGGATGAAGAGCCCGAGATTGATGTTGGCCGCACCCGAGAGGATGGTCACGACCTTGATCGGCGGCAGGTGCGCCACCCCGGAGGTGACGAGCAGCAGGACCAGCGTCTCATAGCCGACGGAGGCGCGCAGTTCTTCGAATGCGTCGAGCTTGCCATAGAATTCCAGCACCGGCTTCGCGATGGCCTCGAAGGCGTAGTGGCCGAGATACCAGCCCGCGACGCCGCCGAGCACGGAGGCGACCGTCGCCACCAGGGCATAGCGCCAGAGCCGCTCGGGACGGGCCAGCCCCATCGGCAGGAACAGGACGTCGGCCGGAATCAGAAAGACCGAGCTTTCGACGAAGGCGATGACGGCAAGCCAGACCTCGGCCGACTTGCGTGCGGCGAGCGACATGGTCCAGTCGTAGAGGCGTCGGAGCATGAAAGGGTTCCGGTTCAAGGGGTTGCATTTCTAGCAGCTCCGCCCCCGTTGTAAACGTCACTGCGGCCGCACTATGGCCGGCGCGGCCGTCCGCCGCAACTGCCCCCAACGCCCTGCCTCCGCTTTGCCGCCCCACAACGGGGCGTCGCGACTTGCGCGCCCGCGCGGCTCGGGCGGCATCGCGAACTTCTCGATGTCCATCTTCGGCTACGAGCGGAACCAGCAGGGCGAACGCCCGGACCTCACCCGCATCCGGATCCTGAAGAACCGCTGGACCGGCTGGACTGGTGTGGCCGATGTGCTGCGCTGGGATGAGACTCTCGGCCGCCAGATTGTCACCGACGAGGCGTGCCCGGACAACAAGGAAAGCGCGTCTTCGGGCTTCGGGCCCGTCGAAAAGGAATATCAGATGAGCAAGGAAAAACTGGAGAAGGAGCTGGCCGCACTCCGAGATGAGGTAAGCCAGCAGGGGGTACGCCTGACCCTTGCCCAGGGGTGGGTCAACCTCCTCACCAAGGCATACGATGCGCTCCTCCACGACGGGGTCAACTACCGCGACCTGAAGGAATACAAGGACGAGTACCCGGACGAGGGCCATGAAGATGCCCGTTACGCAGGCTCGCAGCGTCTTTGTGGCCTGGATGGGCCGCGTAGAGAGTGCGATCCATACGGCTGTCCGAAGGAAGGGCTTCAAGTTAGTCTAGGGCTTGTTTGACCGACTGGTTGCCGCCATGTTACAAAAATCGAAGGGCCGAAGCAGTTTCCTGCTCCGACCCTCCTACTAGGTGGCACCCTACGGGCCTGCCGGATTGGGCCGCTGCGAACGGCTTTCTCCGGGAATGGGTTCGTTCAAGTGACTACGGAGGTTCCATCAGGCTCACCTCCTTTCACTCGAAGATATCAGCGGAGGGGACCTCGTTTGAGGTCTCCTCTCGTCCTGCTAAGACAGGGAACCAGGTGCGGCCGTGACGCCGCGCCAATCCCTCTTGCGAGAGTCGGTAGAGGTTCATGCCTACCGTCTTGTCGTGCATCTCCACACCGACCGCCCGCAGTGCGTCGATAATTTGCCGCGCTGTAATGCCACGGTCCGCCGCGTTCTTCAGCTTCTCCCAAACGAGGGTCTTGATGTTTATGTCTTGCTCGCTCTCATTCAGCTCCGACAAGGGGGCAAGCTCCGACAACTCTTCGTCCTCGTCGGCATGCTGCGATGCCTTCAGTGCCTCTTCGATGAACGTGGGGGAATAATTCGCAAGGGCAAGCGCGTCTGAGAACCGCTTCCTTCCGATAGCATTCAGTACGACACGCCAAGAGCTGGACCCAGACAGGTCGAGGAATACCTCCAACGCAGTTTGGGTGCGGTGGATGGCCTTCTGCGCCTCCCTGTAGCGGATCTCAGCCTCTTCACGGTCCTCCTTCGCCTTTGTGAGGTCCTGTATCGAGTTCAGAGATTTCACGAAGAGCGCGAACACGGCATCTTTTTCGTAGTCTTCCATGAGTTTCCGATTCCTTTCTTGCTCTCCTTAAATCATTGATAGCCCTCAAAGGCAATCCTTTTGATGGGAAAATGCGAACTCCATCATGATATTTCTGTTGTAGGGAATTGGTGGTGTGAAAATTGTTGTTATCGAAAAGCGCCTCCGTTTGAAGGAAATCTGGACCGTCCCTGATGTCTATGAGCTAGGCGAAGACCCCTCCATGCACGGGAATCGGACCTCCATTCGTTCTCTCGATGTCTCCCCGGTGATCTACCGAGACCTGGTTCCCGGAGAATCCCAAGGCCCATCCCCCCGGCGCGGGCCCCAGCGACCGAGCCCAGCGTGGCTACTGGTTCCGCCTGATGCACGCCTGGAAGTCATCCCTAAGAGGATAATCAACATGGAATTTGACTGGCATTGGCTGGACGGCTCCCGCGTGGAGGGCCGCCGAGGGCCTCGCTATGCCCACGACATCTCCTGCCGGATGTCAGCACCGTCCACTCCCTGGTACTCATCGACCTCGACACCGGGGAGATGGTCTCCTGTGCGTCCAGTCGCGCACGGCCTGGAGCTTCTCTTGAAGGCCAGCTTCGCGATTGGGCGAACCGAGGAAGCCCAGTCCTCGCCTTCACCGGCCGTCCCGGAGCCACCCCGAACAGGTGGCCGCCTTCACCAAGGAGCTTCTAAAATGAACATGCCGACCGCCAACGGATTGCTGGCCGCACTCATACTCGGCGACCTCTTCAAGAGAATTGTCGTGGTGCCCCGTGCCGGGATCGAACCAGCACTCCTCTCGGAACCGCATTTTGAGTGCGGCGCGTCTACCAGTTCCGCCAACGGGGCACAACAGGACAAGTATCCGGTGGGCAAGGGGGGCTCCCCGATGGCCGAAGCGGACACATGGTGGCAGGCTGGTGGCCCTGCCGAGAAGGGCCTCTATCACGGGCTCGCCAATCCGCGCAAGGAGGAACTCTCAGGGGCGAGCCCCACGTTCATGCTGGGTGATGCACTCGGCGAGGAGCTGGATGCTCTCGACCGTGCAATCGACGCTCTGGTGTTCTAGGCGCAGCGTCCGCAGGAGACAACACTCCCGCATTGCACGCAGTACGACATCTTCGACCGATCACGACTGAGAAGGTCTCGCGATGGGCCTCGACAATTGCCGCATGGCAGACCGCTGGTCCAGCTCTATGAAGAGATCGACCTCCCCGGCAGCATCTATGTTTCCTTTATGTTCGACACGCGGGCTACGGTTAGGCCTGCCCTGCCTGCGGCCGCGGCCTAGGCTGTGCCCCTCTGCCGCACCCGCAGTGTCTATCCCGACGCACGCGTTCCCCGACCTGCCCCCAAATGCCTCCTGCCCGGCTCGCCCTCCCTCAGAGGATGAAATCCCCTTTGGTCAGGTTGATGATGCCGGTGAGTTCGATCTGGAAGTCGGCGTGGCGGTCGTGGTCGGTGTCGCCGTAGACGACGGTGCGGTCGTTCTTGGTGCCCTTTTCGTCGAAGGTGCGGAAGACCAGTTCGCCGGCCTTGCCGTCGAAGCCGCCCTTGCCGCTCCAGACGAAATCCTGGTTGCCGGAGCGATGGCTGTTCGCATCGATGGCGGAGATGTCCAGCTTGTCCTGCGCGTGGACGAAGTCGGTGATCGTGTCGCGCCTGTCGTTGCCGAGTCCGGAATGGTTGACCGAGGCGAAGACGAAGGTGTCGCGGTCGGCGCCGCCGGTCAGCAGATCGACGCCGCTGCCGCCGTTCAGCCGGTCGTTGCCGGCGCCGCCGGTGACCACATCGTTGCCGCCCTTGCCGTAGAGGGCGTCCTTGCCCGAGGTTCCGCTCAGCCGGTCGTTGCCCGAGGTGCCGTATTTTTCTTCCATCGCGTCGGTCACGGCAATCTTGAAGGACTTCGATGCCTCGTGCCCGGTGCCGATCGAGGGGTCGTCGAGGCGGACGGTGACGTCCAGCGAACGGTTGGTCTCGTAGTCGAGCTTGACCCCCTTCTTCAGCCAGAGCGCACCGTTGGCGATCTCGAACAGCTTGGCGTCGCTGCCGGTGAGCGACAGCCGGTTGCTGCCGCCGTCGGGATCGGAGACCGAAAGCGTCGCCACCTTGCGCGCCGCGCCGGTCCAGGCGTCCTCGGCGATCTGCGACAGGGTCTGGCCGGCGACGAGCGTCGGGACGTCGTTGACCGGGGTGACGGTCAAGTTGAAGCTCTTGGCGACCGGCGTCGAGCCGTCCTCGTTGCCGTCTTCGACGGACACCTTGAAGGCGGCCTTGGTCGTCTCCGAGCCGGTGTGGACGAAGCCGACCTTGCCCGCGGCGAGCTCGGTGCCGGTGAAGCTCGAAGCCGCCTTGCCGTTGACGTAGACCTTGCCGTTCGACAGGGCGGAGACCGTGAAGCGGACGCCTGCGGCGCTGTCGTCGGCGTCGGAGAAGTTCAGGTCGGCGGTGGTCAGCTTGTAGCTGCCGCCTTCCTTCACCGTCGCCTTCAGGTCGCCGATGAGCTGCGGCGGCGCATTCGGCGCGCGCTCGACGGCGTAGTTGTTCGACACCGCCTTGCCGGTCCCGGCATTGCCGGCGAGATCGGCGATGCCGGCCTTGTAGAGCGTGATGAGGTTGGTCGCATCCGTCACCCCGGCCTTGGCCGTGAGCGTGGCGGTCCAGGTCTTGCCGCCGTCGGAGGAGGCGAGGCCCGACAGCGAGCCGTTGGCGACCGAAAAATCCGCCGTCGACAGGCCGGTGACGGCCTCGCTGAAGGTGATCGTGACGGTGCTGGTCTCGCCGGCAACGAGGTCGTCGTCGGCCACCACGATCGCAGCGGTCGGGCGCACGCCGTCCACGGCGATGGCCTTGTTGCCGCCGAGCGAGCCGGCGGCACCCGGCGCGGCGAGCGCCAGGAGTGCGGCGACGCCGTCGTCGGTCGCAATCGTGCCGGCGTTCAGCTCCAGCGCGGCGTTCGAGAGATAGTCGAGGTCGGCGGCGGTGTCGCCCTCCTGCACGGTGTAGGTGAAGGTCAGCGTGTTCGAACCGCTGCCGCCGGCATAGGTGGCGTTCCTGTCGGTGGCGCCGGTCTCGAGACGCAGCAGCGGCGTTCCGGTCACCTCGACCGCCTGGTCGAACGTCACGGTGATGGTGATCGCGTCGCCCACCGCGTAGACGCCGTCGGCCGCCGTGGACGAAACGCTCGTCACCGCCGGCGGCACGGGAACGTCGTCGACGATGATGTCGTCGATCACGAAGGCGATGTCGGCCGCTCCGTCCGGCTGGACGATCCGGAACGTGTCGATGGACCGCCAGAACTCGCCCTGCAGCGTCACCAGGGTGTCTTCGAAATCCTTCACGTCGAAATCCTGATGGACGACCTCGACCCCGTCCGCATAGCCGACGACGCGGACGGTGTCGGAATAGACGCCGTTTTCGGCCGTTCCCATGCCGTAGTTGTCGATATGGAAGCTCTTGAGCCAGAATTTCGAGCCATCGGTCGAGGCGAACTCCGCCGCGGCGATCGTGTCCAGCGTGCCGAGGACGCGCAGGCCGAGGTCGTCCGGATTCACGAGGACCGATTCCTCGTCGTCGCTGATGACGTCGAGGAACTCGGTCAGGGGCGAGCCGACATTGTCCTCCGTGTCGAGCAGCCTGATCGTCCAGTTGCCGATCGTCCGCTCGCTGCCGCCGAGGCTCGAGGTATCGTCGCCATCCGTGTCGCCCGTCAGCGGAATGCCTTCGAAAGTGAGTGACTCCGGTGTGGCCATGGCGTGTCTTCTCCTCAAGGGGCGGAACGGGTTCAACGGGTCGGCGGGGTCGATCGACCGGGCCGATGGCCTTCGGCAGTGCGCAGGCGCCGCAACTGTCGCGGCGAGGTGCGGAATGCCGGAAGTTCTTTCTTCCCCTAGGGTTATACGCACGGACTGTCCGGAAACGAACACAGCCAATGGGCGAAACGGCCCCTCCCTCGCCACCGCCTATGAAGTGTGTGGGACGATCCACCCATGAGGTAGGCAGACGGTCGAAGGGGAGGTGAGGGGCTATGGCAAATGCCGTAGACGCCGCATCGGTTAGCGGTCACGCACCCTTGCGTTGCATCCTATTTGCTGGCCTCGGAGGCGGATGCGGGGTGGTGCCGGGACAAGCGCGGGCGTGCACTCCCGCCGATAGGGGCGCCGAAACGGGCGCCGTCACCGCCCCCAAAACGACGAATGGCCCGCCGCGTGTGCGGCGAGCCATTCCCGGAGACCGCGGTCTCTTTCCCTGGGAGGAACTACTCGGCGGGCTGGAGCGCGCCGGCCGGCTGCAACTGCTCGTTCCTTCGTCCGGCAAGCGCGCCGTTGAGCTTTTCGACGTCGAGCTCGTTCTCCCACCGGGCCACCACGATGGTGGCGACGGCGTTTCCGACGAAGTTCGTCAGCGCGCGGCATTCCGACATGAAGCGGTCGATGCCGAGGATCAGCGCCATGCCGGCGACGGGGACGGAGGGAACGACCGAGAGCGTCGCCGCCAGCGTGATGAAGCCGGCGCCGGTGATGCCGGCGGCGCCCTTGGAGCTCAGCATGGCGACCAGCAGCAGCAGGATCTGGTCGGCGAAGGACAGCTGGATGTCGACGGCCTGGGCGATGAAGAGGGCCGCCAGCGTCATGTAGATGTTGGTGCCGTCGAGGTTGAAGGAATAGCCGGTGGGAATGACGAGGCCGACGACGGAGCGCTTGCAGCCGGCGGCTTCCATCTTCTGCATCAGGCCCGGCAGGGCGGCTTCGGAGGAGGAGGTGCCGAGCACGAGCAGCAGCTCTTCCTTGATGTAGCGGACCAGCGCCACGATCGAGAAGCCGTTGTAGCGGGCGACGGCGCCGAGCACGACGAAGACGAACAGCAGCGAGGTGACGTAGAAGGTGGCGATCAGGAAGGCGAGGTTGGCGACCGAGCCGATGCCGTACTTGCCGATGGTGAACGCCATGGCGCCGAAGGCGCCGATCGGGGCGGCCTTCATGAGGATGGCGACGAGGCGGAAGATCGGCGTGGTCAGCGCGTGCAGGAAATCGGTGACGGGCTTGCCCTTGTCGCCGACCATGCCGAGCGCAATGCCGAACAGGACCGAGAAGAACAGCACCTGCAGGATGTCGCCTTCGGCGAAGGCGCCGACGATCGTCTGCGGGATGATGTTCATCAGGAAGCCGGTGATCGTGCTCTCATGTGCCTTGGTGGCGTAGGAGGCGACCGCCTTGGCGTCGAGCGAGGCCGGGTCGATGTGCATGCCGGCGCCCGGCTGGACGACGTTGGCGACCAGCATGCCGACGGCGAGCGCCAGCGTCGAGAAGGTCAGGAAGTAGATCATCGCCTTGCCGGCGACGCGGCCGACCTTCTTCAGGTCGGACATGCCGGCAATGCCCGTCGCCACGGTCAGGAAGATCACCGGTGCGATGATCATCTTGACGAGGCGGATGAAGGCGTCGCCGAGCGGCTTCAGCGAAGCGCCGAGCTCGGGGTAGTAGTGGCCGAGCAGGATGCCGGCGGCAATCGCCACCAGAACCTGGAAATAGAGGTGCCGGTAGAAGGGCAGGGTCTCGCGCTTGATCGCGCCGTCAGTCGAAATCTGCATGTGATCCTCCGTTGTGCCCCAACCGCAATCGGCCTCCCGGGGCGAACAAGTACATCGGCCGGAGGGTCAGCAAACGGCGTGCCAGTTCCGCGCGCGTGTGCTAACAGATTGAAAATCATGGATTTCTTTGATTACCGCTCCAGCGGCAGTGTCGTCATGTGCGATTTTCCGCACAGTTTTCCTTGCCGTCCGTGCGGTTTCATGCACATGATGGGCGATGCACCGGTTCCTGCCCGCCACATCCTTCCCCCGGTCCCTCGCCCGGACCCTGACCCGGTCCCTGGCCGGCGGTCCCGCCGACCGCGCCTGGGCGGTTTTTGCCGCGGTGGCGGCGCTGCTCGTCACCATCGCGCTGGTGGCGGCGGGCGTCTACGGCCGCTCCAGCGCGCTGTCGGCGCTCGAGGCGCAGGGCCTCACCGACGCCAATATCAAGGTCTCGCTGTTGCAGGCGGTGCTGGAGCGTCCGCGCGCCGTGCCGCTCCTGTTGTCGCTGGACCGCGACGTGCAGGACGCGCTGTCCCAGCCGACGGCCGAAAACCGCGAGCGCCTCGACCGCAAGCTGGAGCAGATCGTCCAGGGCGCCAGCGCCTCGGTGATCTACGTGACCGACGCCAGCGGCCTGGCGATCGCATCCAGCAACTGGCAGCAACCCGACAGCTTCGTCGGCAGCAACTATGCCTTCCGCCCCTATTTCACCCGCGGGATCGCCGACGGGAAGGCGGAGCATTTCGCGCTCGGCAGCGTCAGCAAGCGGCCCGGGCTCTACATTTCCCACCGCGTCGGCGACGCGTCGCATCCGCAGGGCGTCGTCGTGGTCAAGATGGAATTCGACGGGCTGGAGCGTGACTGGGCCGCCGCGGGGCGGCCGGTGTTCGTCGTCGACGACAACGACGTGGTGCTGATCTCCAGCATTCCGTCCTGGCGGTTCATGACGACGCGGCCGCTTCCGGCCGACAGCCTGACGGCGATCCGCGAGAGCCTGCAGTTCGGCAATGCCCCGCTCGTGCCGCTGCCGATCGCCGAGCGGCGCACCGTCGGGCCGGACAGTGCGATCATCACGGCCGCCCTGCCCGGGGGCGGCAGCGCCGATTACCTGCAGATCCTCGTGCCGGCCGCATCGACGCCCTGGCGGCTCGGCTATCTGGTGCCGCTGCAGCCCACCGTCGCCGCCGCCGTCCGGGAGGCGCGGATGATGGCGCTCCTGGCGCTGGCGCCGCTGCTTGCCGCCGCCGCCCTCTGGCTCCGCCGCCGGCAGCTGGCGCTGGCGGCGATCGCGGCGGCCCAGGAAGCGCGCTCCGTGCTGGAACGACGGGTGGAGGAGCGGACGGCCGACCTGACCCATGCCCGCGACCGGCTGCAGGCCGAGATCGCCGAACACCGCTCGACCGAGACACGGCTGCAGGCCGTCCAGCAGGAGCTGGTGCAGGCCAACCGGCTGGCGATCCTCGGACAGGTGGCGGCCGGCGTGGCGCACGAGATCAACCAGCCGGTCGCGACCATCCGTGCCTATGCCGACAACGCCAAGGTCTTCCTCGCGCGGCAGCAGGCAGGCACGGCGGTGGAGAACCTCGAGCAGATCGCCGGGCTGACGGAGCGCATCGGCGCGATCACCGACGACCTGAAGGCGCTCGCGCGACGGGGCAGGGCAGGCGCCGAACCGGTCGGCCTGCGCGAGGTGATCGAGGGGGCCGTCGAGCTTCTCAGGAGCCGCTTTGCCGGCAGCCTCGAAGCGCTCCGCATCGATCCCGCCGCGCACCGCTTCGTCGTCCTCGGAAACCGCCTGCGGCTCGAGCAGGTGTTCATCAATCTCTTCCAGAACGCGCTGGAGGCGGTCGCCGGGCGGCCGGATCCGGTCGTGGCGGTGTCGATGCAGGCGATCGACGGCATGGTCGTGGTCTCGGTCGCCGACAATGGCCCCGGCATCGCCCCGCAGGTCATGGGCGAGCTGTTCTCGCCCTTCAATTCGTCGAAGGAGAAGGGGCTCGGCCTCGGGCTCGTGATCTCCAAGGACATCGTCACCGACTATGGCGGCCGCATCGAGGTCCGGACCGGACCGGACGGCACCTGCTTTGCCGTCCATCTCAAACCTGCGGGAGACAGCGCATGACCGTTCCCGTCCACCTCGTCGACGACGACCGGGACCTGCTGCGGGCGACGGCGCAGACGCTGCAGCTCGCCGGCTTCGACACCGCGACCTTCGCTTCCGGCCGCGAGGCGGTGGCGGCGCTCGATGCGGAGTTTCCGGGCGTGGTCGTCTCCGACATCCGCATGCCCGGCATGGACGGGCTGGAGCTTTTTGCGCAGATCCAGCGGCTCGACGCCGAGATCCCGGTGGTGCTGATGACGGGCCACGGCGATATCGCGATGGCCGTCAAGGCGATCCAGGACGGGGTCTATGACTTCGTCACCAAGCCGTTTGCCACCGACCGCCTCGTCCAGTCGGTCCGGCGGGCGGCGGAAAAGCGGGCGCTGGTGATGGAGAACCGGCGGCTGCGCGCGGCAGCGCGCGATGTGGAGGGCGACCTGCCGCTGATCGGCCAGTCGCGCGCCATGCTGCGCCTGCGCGACATGCTGCGGCAGATCGCCGACACCGACGTCGACGTGCTCGTCACTGGCGAGACCGGCAGCGGCAAGGAGGTGGTGGCGACCCTGCTGCACCGCTGGAGCCGGCGGGCGAAGGGCCATTTCGTGGCGCTCAACTGCGGCGCGCTGCCGGAGCAGGTGATCGAGAGCGAGCTCTTCGGCCACGAGCCGGGTGCCTTCACCGGGGCGCAGAAGAAGCGCATCGGCCGCATCGAGCATTCCAGCGGCGGCACGCTGTTTCTGGACGAGATCGAAAGCATGCCGCCGGAAAGCCAGGTCAGGATGCTGCGGGTGCTGGAGATGCGCGAGGTGACGCCGCTC
Source organism: Hyphomicrobiales bacterium (assembly GCA_900469965.1). Classification (GTDB taxonomy): domain Bacteria; phylum Pseudomonadota; class Alphaproteobacteria; order Rhizobiales; family Rhizobiaceae; genus Mycoplana. The sequence continues at coordinate 162,355 of UBZP01000006.1, forward strand.
GGCACCAACGAGGTGCGGCCGGTCGACCTGAGGGTCGTCGCCGCCGCCAAGGTCGATCTCGGCGACCCCGCCCAGCGCGGCGATTTTCGCGAGGACCTCTACTATCGGCTGAACGTGGTCAGCCTCGCCATTCCGCCGCTGCGCGAGCGGCGGGACGACGTGCCGCTCCTGTTCGGCTATTTCGCCGAGCGGGCGGCGAAGCGCTTCGGGCGCGACCTGCCGCAGCTGACGGCGGCGGCGAGCCGGCACCTGCGCGAGCACGACTGGCCGGGAAACGTGCGCGAGCTGTCGCATTTCGCCGAGCGCGTCGTGCTCGGGATGGAGCCGGACGATGGGCGCGACGCCGGCCTCGTCACCGTCGCCGCGGACGCTTTGCCGCTGCCGGAAAGGCTGGAGCGCCTCGAGGCGGAGATCATCCGCGAAACCCTGCGGCTGCACGGCGGCGACGTGCAGCAGTCGCTGGCCGCCCTCGGCGTGCCGCGCAAGACCTTCTACGACAAGCTGCAGCGGCACGGCATCGTCAGGAGCGACTACGCCGGGAAGAAGGGGTGACGGCCGCCCGCGCTACGGCTTCTTGGCGGCCATCGCGGTGATCGCCGTCTTGCCGAGGATCACGCCGATGACGACGACGATCAGCACCACCGAGATCGCCGCGATCGCCGGGTCGATGTTGTCGCGCAGGCCCATCCACATCATCCGCGGCAGGGTGACGGCGTTGACCGAGGTGATGAACAGCGTCACGCCGATCTCCTCCCAGGACAGCACGAAGGCGAGGAAGAACGCGGTCATCAGCCCGAAGCGGATATTGGGCACGATCACCCGGAAGACGCGCTGGAGGACGCCGGCGCCGAAGCCGCGGGCGGCCAGGTCGATGCGGCGGTCCAGCTGCGCCAGCGACACCATGATGAGGACGACCGCAAAGGGCACGATCATCACCGAATGCGCCAGGGCCACCCCGAGCGTGGTGTCGTAGCCGACGAGGCCGTTGAGGCGGGAGAGCGACGTCAGGAAGAAGTAGAGCGTGATCGCCGAGACGACCGGCGGCGCCACCATCGGCATCAGCACGAAGCCGATCAGGAGGCTCGAGAACCAGGGGCGATACATCCACAGGCCGAGGCTGAAGGCGAGCGCGAGCGCCGTCGAGATCGCCGCGCTCAGCAGCGCGATGCGGATCGACAGCAGGGTGGCCTGCAGCCAGGCCGGGTTGTCGATCAGCGCCTGATAGTGGCGCAGCGACCAGTCGCCGCTCGGCATGGTCAGGAACCGGGCGGGCGTGAACGACACGGGGACGACGGCAAACAGCGGCAGCAGCAGGAAGACCGCGACGAAGGCCGCGAGCACGAGGGCGAGGGGACCGGGCTTGTACATCGTCTGACCTTCCTCAGCTCAGCATGCTTTTCGGGCGGGCATAGCGCATCAAAAGGCCGAGCAGCAGGCCGACGACCACCATCATCAGCACGCTGATCGCCGCCCCCAGCCCCCAGTTCGGGCTCTGGAAGATGCGCAGGTAGATCAGTTCCGCCGCCATGACCGAGCGGCCACCGCCGAGGATCGCCGGCGTGATGAAGAAGCCGAGCGAGAAGACGAAAACGATGATGGCGGCGCCGAGGACGCCCGGTGCCGTCATCGGCAGGAACACCTGAAAGAAGGTGCGGGCGCGCGAGGCGCCCATGCCGCGGGCGGCGAGCAGCACGCGCTCATCCAGGCTGCGCATCGCCGAGGCGATCGGAAAGACGGCGAAGGGGATCAGGAAGTGCACCATGCCGAGGATGACGCCGAACTCGTTGCGCACCAGCGTCAGCGGTTCGGAGATCACCCCGAGCTGCATCAGCCAGGTGTTGACGAGGCCGCGGTTGGAAAGCAGCGCCACCCAGCCGAAGGCGCGCGTCAAAACCGAGATCCAGAAGGGGATGAGGATGCAGACCTCGGCCGCGAGCCTCTGGCCGGGCGTGCCCCGCACCCAGACGAGCGCGATCGCGTAGGCGGCGATCACCGCAAAGACGGTAACGAAGAGGCAGATGCGGAAGGTGCGCAGGAAAACCGACAGGATCAGTTCGTCGGTGACGGCATCGGCATAGTTGTGAAGGCCCGGCTCCGGCAGGGTGAAGCTCCAGCTGACGACGCCGAGGAACGGCACGACGTAGGCCGCCGCCAGAAACAGCAGGAGCGGACCGATCAGGAGGGCGGGTTTCAGCATGTCGCGCATCGGTTCTTCCGTGGTCTGGGTCTTCCATGGTTTGGGACTTGCGTTTTCTGCCGGGCGCCGGGCGCCCCCGCGTCACGCCCTTCGGGCCACCCTCTCCCCGCCGGGGAGAAGAGGGAGACTGCCATCGGCCGTCACCCTGCAACGGCGCTGGAGACAGATCGGCGGGCCGCCGAAATGTGTTGTCGCCCGGCGACCCGTCTAGGTGCGACCTTGCGGCGCCTCCCTTCTCCCCATCGGTGGAGAAGGGGGCCGAAGGCCGGATAAGGGGGCCTTCGGCCCGGATCGGGCGAATGCGCGGGGACAGCTGCCGACGGATGCGCCGCGCCTCGGGGTCAGGCCGAGATCACCTTGGTATAGGCGTCGAGGGCGGGGCCGTAGTTGGTCTCGTACCAGGCCATGTCGAGGGCGATCTGCTTGGACATGTTGGCCGGATCGACCGGGTTCAGGCGCGCCTGCTCGGGGTTGAGCAGCGCGTCGGTCGCCGGATTGGCGGGGCCCTGGCCGAGCATGTCGAACATGATCACCTGCTTTTCGGGGACCTGTGCGGAGGCGATGAACTTCATCGCGTTCTCCTTGCCGCCCGGATTGCCCTTGATCACGCCCATCGCGCCCGGCGAGATCAGCCCCTGGTCCCAGACGAACTTGATCGCGCCGCCGGAATCCTTCTCGATCAGGCTGGCCCGGGTCGACCAGATCAGCGCCATCGAGGCCTCGCCGTTCAGAAGGACCGACTGGCTCTCCGAGCCGCCGCCCCAGAAGGAGACGATGTTGTCCTTGAAGGCCGCGATCTTCTTGTGGGCGCGGTCGAGGTCGAGCGGGTAGAGCTTGTCGGCGGGAACGCCGTCGGCAAGGAGGGCGGCTTCCCACATGCCGGCACCCCATTTGTACAGCGAGCGCTTGCCGGGGAATTTCTCCACGTCGAAGAAGTCCGCCATGCCGGTCGGCACCTTGTCGCCGAACTTCGAGGCGTCGTAGGCGATGATGTAGGAGAAGAAGTAGGTGGAGGCGGCATATTCCCAGCCGAAGCCCGGGCGCATCTTCGCCTTGTCGACGATCGCGTAGTCGATCGGCTCCATCATGCCCTTCTTGCCGAGCGCCTCGGCGGAGAACGGGTCGATGTCGACGATGTCCCAGGTGGGCGAGCCGCTCTCGAACTGCGCCTGGACCGCACCCTCCGTCGGGCCGGAACCGTCCTGCTTGACGGTGATGCCGGTCTCGGCCTTGAAGGGCTCGCCATAGGCCTTGTCATAGGCCGTGCCGGCATCGCCGCCCCAGTTGACGAAGACCAGTTCGTCGGCGGCGGCGCGCGCGCCCTTGTCCTTCAGCGCGGCCGGCGCGCCGAGGAGCAGGAATGCGGCGATCTGGGTGAAACGGCGGCGCGAAATCTCCCCGCGCGCCACCTTCCGGTCCAGGATGTCCAGGCAGTCTTTCTCGAAATTGTCAGTCATGTTGTTCACCTCATATTGTTATGATTTGGCATGCTTGATTTCGATCGTTCGGATGTCGCGCCTCCCGCGGGTTCGGCCGGCTTCAGAGGAAGTAGCCCTGTTCCTCCTTCCAGCTGACCCAGGCATGGCTGCCGGGGGCGAGGTTCGGTGTCGTTGCGTGCGTCGGCGTCTCCAGCACCAGCGCAGGCCCGGAATCGACGCGCGCGGCAAAGCGGGTCACCGGTCCGAGATAGGTGACGGTCTCGATCGTCACCGGCAGCATGTTGCCGGCCGCCGGGCGCTCGGCCGAGAGCGCCATGTGTTCGGGGCGGATCGCGAGATTGGCGGTCGGCGAACCGGCGGCGGCGGCGATGCGGATCTGCTGCTCGCCGCAGCGGGCGACGGCGCCGCGGCCGTTCATCGCCGCGGCCGTGAGCGGCAGGATGTTGATGTCGCCGAGGAACTCGGCGACGAAGCGGTTGGCGGGGCGCTCGTAGATGTCGCGCGGGCTCGCCACCTGCTGCAGCCGGCCCTGGTTGAAGATCGCCACCCGCGTCGACAGCGCCAGCGCCTCGGACTGGTCGTGCGTGACGAAGACGAAGGTGGTGCCCGTCTCCTCGTGAAGGCGACGGACCTCGTCCTGCATCGAGCCGCGCAGGTTCTTGTCCAGCGCCGAGAACGGCTCGTCGAGCAGCAGCACCGAGGGGCCGAAGACCAGCGCCCGCGCCAGCGCCACGCGCTGCTGCTGGCCGCCGGAGAGGTCGGCCGGCCGCTTCTTCTCGTGGCCGCGCAGGCCGACGCGGTCGATCATGTCGTCGACGCGGCTCTTGATCTCCGCCGGCTGCCGGCCCTGGATCTGCAGCGGGAAGGCGATGTTCTTCTCCACCGACATGTGCGGGAACAGCGCATAGCCCTGGAAGACCATGCCGAAGGCGCGCTTTTCCGCCGGCAGGCGGGTGATGTCGGCGCCGTCCTTGAACAGCGTGCCGGCGGTCGGCCTGTCGAAGCCGGCCAGGATCATCAGGAAGGTGGTCTTGCCCGATCCGGACGGGCCGAGAAGGGTGAGGAACTCGCCGCGGCCGATGGTCAGGGAGATGTCGGTGAGGGCATGGAAATCGCCATAGGCCCTGCCAATTCCCTGAGCGGTCAGTTCAGCCGCCTGCCTCGCGATCTGCATAAGCCGTCCCTCGTTCCGGCCGAGACAGTACGAAGCAAGTCAGGCGAGCACAAACAAATTCTTTTTCTCTGCTCGACAAACGAAATTCACCAAGGCGCCTGTCGAACGGGCTATCCGGCCATCGGCCCTGCGTCATTTTTCATCACCTCTTCCTTCAACCAGCCGGTGAAGGCCCTGACCGAGGAGGTGTCCGCCTTGGCGTCCGACACGACCAGATAGTAGGCATTCTTCGACTTGATCTTGATGTCGAACGGGCGGACGAGCGCGCCGTTCGCCATGGCGCCGCGGCAGATGAACTCGTCGCCCATCGCCACCCCCTGCGCCGCCATCGCCGCCGAATAGACGAGGTTCATGTCGGAGAAGGTGATGCCGCTGCGCGCCAGCGCCGGATCGACGCCGGCGACCGTCAGCCAGTTCTCCCAGTCGGTGTCGTCGACGAGGTGCAACAGGCAGGCGCGGGCGAGGTCCGCGGGATCGGCGAGGCTCGTGACCTTGTTGAGAAGGACCGGGCTGCACAGCGGGGTGAAGTCCACCTCCTTCAGCAGCTCCACCTGCATGTCGGGCCAGTAGCCGTAGCCGAAGGCGATGAAGACATCGACGTCCGGGTTGCTGACGTCGTCGAGCCGGTGCGGGGTCTGGATCGTCAGGCGGACATCGGGATGGGCCTCGCGGAAGTCGTAGATCCTTGCGCACAGCCAGCTCGCGGCGAAGCCGGGCGTGCAGCAGACGTTGATGGTGCCGCTGACGCCGCGGCTCGCGTGGCGGGCGGCGGAGCCGGAGATCGTGTTCAGGGCGCGCCGGACGTCGAGCGCATAGCCCATGCCCTGCTCGGTCAGCTCGACCCGCGTTCCCACCCGGTTGAGAAGCTGGAAGCCGAGGTCGCGCTCCAGCAGCCGCAGCTGGTGGCTGACGGCGCTGCGGGTCAGGTTCAGCTCGTCGGCCGCCTTCCAGACGGAGCCGTGCCGGGCGAAGCTGTCGAGCGCGCGCAGGGATTGCGTGGAGGGAAGATGCTTCATGCCGAGGGTCCCGGTTTGCCGTTCAATTTGTGAGCAAAGGTGAACGGAATTTGTCGATCGTTGGAAGATATTTCACTTTTTCGGAATTTCGAAGTGGGTTGTAGTGGCCGGCACAAGGAGATCGACATGCCTCGCTCGGCCGCCCAGTCCCACGCGCTCGACCATCTGGACTTCCTTCGCTCCGAGCTGTCGGACTGGACCGCGACGATCTTCGACTTCGGCGAGACCGCATGGCGCGAATACCGCTCGGCGGACTGGTACGTGCGCACGCTGCGCGCCCATGGTTTCTCCGTCGAGGAGGGCTCCGCCGGCATGCCGACGGCCTTTGCCGCCGTGTGGTCGAACGGTCCCGGGCCCTCGATCGGCCTCTATGCCGAATATGACGCGGTGCCGGGAAACTGCCAGGCGGCGACGACACGGCGGATGCCCCGGGACGGGCTGTCCGTCCATGCCGGCGGGCACACGGATCCGCATTCGGGGCTCGGGATCGCCGGGCTCGGCGGGCTGCTGGCGACGAAGGCCGCCATGGAGCGGTACGGCATCGGCGGCACACTGCGCTTCACCGGCGAGCCGGCGGAGAAGGTGCGCGGCTCCAAGCCGATCCATGCGGCCGCGGGCTACTACGACGGGCTGGATGCGATGCTCTCCTTCCACCCGTTCTACATGCTGCCGATGTGCAACACGGTGCGCTGGGATACCCAATGCGGCGCGGCCTATGCGATGATCTACCGCTTCCTCTGCGACGAGCCGGAGGCCTGGCTCGGCGATGCGCATGACGGCGCACCGATCCCGCAGTCGCATTCGGCCGTCCGCGCGCCGGGGGCGAACGATGCGCTGATGACGATGTACCAGTCCTCCAAGGCTCTGCGCGATTCGATGCTGCCGCACCAGGGCGGCTGGTCGATCAGCGAGGCGATCCTGACGGCCGGGCAGGCGACGGCGGACAATCTTCCGGCCGGGCTCGCCGAGATCCAGTACATGATCCGCGTGCCGACCATCGCCATGGCCGAGCAGGTGACGGCGGTGCTCGACCGCAACGCACAGGCCGCCGCCGCCATGACCGGCTGCCGCGTCGAGCGGCACTGGGTGTGCAAGTCGCGTCCCGGCCTCGCCAACCATGCCATGGCCGACCTCGTCTGGCAGGCGATGCAGGACATAGGCCCGCCGCGGTTCGGCGAGGAGGCCCGCGCCGTGGCGCGTACGATCCAGGAGAACTGCGGCCTGGAGGCGATGGAGCAACCGTTCATCGACGAGCTCGAGCTCTTGGTCGACCCGCGCGAGGCCGAGGCGATCCTGCGCCGCGACCTGCCGCCGTCGCAGCTGAACTCGACCTCGGACGACTATACCGACATGTCCTGGCACGCGCCGCTCGCCCGCTTCTACGTCGCCCGCCCGGCGCTGAAGGCGCCGGCCGGATACCGCTATCCGTCCTGGGTGATGAATGCGCTCGGCGGCATCCCGGCGACGATCGACCCCATGGTGATCACCGCCGCCAAGATCCTTGCGAGTTCCGCCCTGCGGCTGCTGGAGGACGAGGCGGTGCGGCGGGCGGCGATGGACGAGTTCCTGAAGCGCACCGGCGGCGGTGTCGGCGGCAGCGGATGGATCGCGCCGCTGTGCGACTACGACCCGCCGACCGGCTTCCGCTGGCCCGAATATGTCACCACGCCGCGCGGCCGCGACTGGTGGATCCCTTCCTCTGAACGCCTGGAGACACGCCCATGACGATATCGTTCGACGAGCCCTTTTCCCTTCAGCGGCGCAACCTGAAAGGCGCCACCCGGCGGCTCGAGGGCTTTGGGTTCCGCAACGAGACCGACAGGCTGACCGACGTCCTGCTCGGCTCGCCGGCCTATCTCAGGCACATGGCGACCTCGTCGCTGTCGCGCAAGCACCTGCGCGAGAACCCCTGCAACATCCAGGTGGCGCAGGCGCAGCACAAGGAGCTCGTGTCCGCCTACGAGCATTTCGGCGTCAGGATCCACTGGCACGAGCCGACCCCGGAGCTGCCGATGCAGGTCTATTCGCGCGATTCCTCGGTGATGACGCCCTACGGCGCGATCATCACGGCGATGGCGCAGCCCTGGCGGCGCGGCGAGAACTACGCCGCGATCCGCACCTACGAGAAGCTCGGCATTCCGATCTACGACATGGTGACGGCCGGCACCTTCGAGGGCGGGGATTTCAACGTGATCGAGGATGGCGTGGTGCTGATCGGCTGCGGCGGCGCGCGCACCAACGAGGACGGCGCGCGGCAGGTCAAGGGCTGGTTCGACCAGGAGGGCTGGGAGACGCGGCTCGCCTTCATCGACGAGTACTACGTGCACATCGACCTGATGGTCGTGCCGATCGCCGAGAAGCTGACGGCCGTCTGCCTCGACTGCACCGATCCGGCGATCGTCGCCTGGCTGAAGGAGAAGGGCCACGACATCGTCGACGTGCCGTTCCCCGACACGATGGCGCTCGGCTGCAACTTCATGTCGCTCGGCAATGCCAAGATCATCGCGCCGACCTCGAGCAAGACGCTGATCGAGCAGCTCAAGGCGCGCGGCTTCGAGGTCGCCGCGGTCGATACGGCGGAAATCTCCAAGACCGGCGGCGGCATCCATTGCATGGCGCAGGCGCTGCGCCGCGAGGCGGCCTGAGCCGCGCCTTCCTGCCGGCGGTCGCTGCCGAGCCCGGCCATGGCCGGGCCGGGCGTCGCGGCTAGCGCATTTCCGGGTCGATCGTGAAGAGCTCGGTCGCCCGGCCGACGCCGCGCAGCGCGTAGCGGCCGAGCGATACCATCTCGGCGATGCGCTCGTGCGGGCAGGCGTCGACGAAATCGCGCGACATCAGCACGTCCCGGTCGACTGAGGTGCAGAGCTGCGAGATCCGGCTCACCTGGTTGACCGCCGGGCCGACCACGGTGAAATCCAGGCGGCTCTGGCTGCCGATGTTGCCGTAGAGTACCTCGCCGACATGGAGGCCGAGATAGACCTCGGTCGCCGGCATGCCGTCGGCAAGGCGCCTGGCGTTGAGCTTGCCGAGGTTCCGGTGCACGGTGCGCTCGGCATCGAGTGCCGCCACGCAGTCCGAATGGCGGTCGCCGGAGCGGAAGATCGCAAGCACGCCGTCGCCGATCAGCTTCAGCACGCTGCCGCCGTGGTCGTGGACCGCGTCGATCACTAGCCCGGCATAGTCGTTGAGGAAGGGAATGATCTGCTCGGGTTCGGTCCGGTCGGAAATGCTGGTGTAGTTGTGAAGGTCGGAGAACCAGATCACCGCATCGATCTTCTCCACCGCGCCGCGGTTGATCTGCCCGCTCACCACCTTCCGGCCCGCGTCGCGGCCGAGATAGACGTCGGCGAGCGTGCCGATGATGCGGATGGAGGAGGTGCATTTGACCGCCAGCGCCAGCGTGGGCACCAGATAGCGCAGCGCGCGAAGGCCGTCCTCGCTGAAGCCTTGGGGATCGCGCGTCGTCCAGCTCGAGAAGAACGCATCCATCTCGCCCACGCGGCCGGTCTCGGTGAAGCGGTGGATCATCGCAATGTAGTCGGTGTGCCCCGCCCCGCGAAGCTCCGCCATGTTGGAAAAGTCCGTGGGCGCCCCGCGCAGGAACGGACGGTGGATCTCGTCGATGTCCTGCGTCATGAGGTGGTAGAAGACCGAAGCGCGCCAGGATTCCAGCGCACTGCCTTCGGTGGTCGCCTCGTATTCGCGCACCGCGTCGGGCACCGGGCCGGTGCTCTCCCAGTGGAACGCCCGGCCCTCGAAGTCCGGATGCAGCGTGTCGATGATCGCCAGCGCCCGGTCGATCGGCAGCCCGCTCGCATTGCAGCGCTCGCAGAAGCCGGTGATCAGGTCGGCCTCGTCGGTGCCCCGATAACCCTCCTGCGACAGCCAGAGGTGAATTTCGTGCAGGTCGCGATCGTTCATGATTGTCTACAAATGCGAATGATTGAGCCTTGACGATGAAGGATTACAGGAAAAATCACCGTTGTATATCGAATGCGCGGAACGCCGCGCCGCGTGTGACGTTGAACGCACGATCCTGAATTGAAGCCCGGCAGAAGCGGGCGGGACGCTGAGGAGGCCAGGATGGTTTTCAAGGAAGGGACGTTTCACGGCGAGATTCCGGAGCATTTCGATGGCCCGCACCCGGCCGTGCTCGAGACGGCGGTGGCGGATGCGCTGGCCGCTGCCGGCACGCTCGATCCCTCCGACGTTGCCGTCACCAGCGAAAACGGGGTGATCTATCTGACCGGCCGCGTCGGCTCGCTGGAGGAAGTCGCCCGCGCCATCGAGATCGCCCGTTCGGTGCCGGGGGTTCGCGCGGTGGAATCCGCCCTCGTTGCCGGATAGCACCGGGCAGGGGGCATTGCAGCAAGTCCTTGTGAAATGTTAGTGCAATGCAGCGAGGAGGCTGCGTTGCGCCATGCTGCCAGAACGAACCACATACGAGGCGCTCTACGGCGATTTCCGCTGGGACATCCCCGAGCGCTTCAACATCGGCACCGCGGTGGCCGACCGGTGGGCGGAGCGTGCGCCTGATCGCATCTGTCTCCAGCATTTCAGCCCGGACGGCCATCACCGCGGCATGACCTATGCGGCGCTTGCCGAACGCTCGTCCGCCTTCGCAGGCGGACTGGCCGCAAAGGGCATCCGTCCCGGCGACCGGGTCGCCATCCTGCTGCCGCAGGGCTTCGAGACGGTGATCGCCCATGTCGCGATCTACAAGCTCGGCGCGATCGCCCTGCCGCTGGCGCTGCTGTTCGGCGCCGAAGCCCTGGAATTCCGGCTGCGGGATGCGGGCGTGCGGGCGGTCGTCACCAACGCCTTCGGCTTCGAGCGGCTGGCGGAGATCCGGCACGGTCTCGAAGACCTGTCGCTGATCGTGCACGTCGGCGCAGAAGGGCCGGCCGGAACGGTGTCGTTCGAAGCGCTGGAGGCTGCCGGCGAAGGGCCGTTCACGCCGGTCGACAGCGGCCCGGACGATCCGGCGCTGATGATCTATACCTCCGGCACCACCGGGCCGCCGAAGGGCGCGCTGCACGGACACCGCGTGCTGCTCGGCCACGTGCCCGGCTTCCAGATGCACCACGAGTTCCTGCCGCAACCCGGCGACCGGATCTGGACGCCGGCGGACTGGGCCTGGGCGGGCGGTCTGCTGAATGCGCTCCTGCCGGCGCTGCTTTTGGGCGTTCCCGTCGTTTCTTCGCCGGGGCAGAAGTTCGATCCGCACATGGCCTACCGGATCATGGCGGAGATGGACGTGCGCAACGCCTTCATCCCGCCGACGGCGCTGCGGCTGATGAAGAGCGTGGACGAGCCGTTGCAGCACTACCGGCTGAACCTGCGGACCATCGGCACGGCGGGGGAATCGCTCGGGCGGGAAACCTGGGAATGGGTGCGCCGCACGCTCGGCATCACGATCAACGAATTCTACGGCCAGACGGAGTGTAACATCGTCATCGGCTCGATCGGCCGCCTCGGCGTGTCCCGCCCCGGGCCGATCGGCAAGGCCGTTCCGGGCCATGCCGTCGCGATCATCGATGCGGACGGGCACGAACTTCCGCCAGGCGAGGCCGGCCAGATCGCCGTCCGCCGGCCGGATCCGGTGATGTTCCTCGGCTACTGGAACAACGCGGCAGCGACGGAGAAGAAGTTCATCGGTGACTGGATGACGACCGGCGACCTCGGCCGGATGGACGCGGACGGCTACATCACCTTCATCGGCCGGGACGACGACGTCATCACCTCCTCCGGCTACCGCATCGGCCCGAGCGAGGTGGAGGACTGCCTGGCCGGCCACCCGGCCGTGCAGATCGCCGCCGTCGTCGGCAAGCCGGATCCGGTGCGCACCGAGATCGTCAAGGCCTATGTGATGCTGCGGCCGGGGGTTTCTGCGAGCGAGACGCTTGCGCTCGAGATCGGCGGCTGGGTCAAGTCGCGGCTGTCCATGCACGAATATCCGCGGGAGGTCGCCTTCGTGGACAGCCTGCCGCTGACCACGTCCGGCAAGGTCATCCGCCGGTTCCTGCGCGAACGCGCGGTGGCCGAAGCTGAGGCCGAGGGTCTGGTCGGCGCCTGAACCGGGCGGCCCCGCCGGCCGTCTATCGCTTGGCGAGCGCCCGGATCTTGTCGCGCAGCATGCGGGCGACGTTGCGGGTGTTGCGGTAGAGGTGGAGCTGGGCGGCGACCTGGCGGACGTCGCGGTCGGCGTTCTGCTGCAGGCCGATGACCAGCGTCCCCATCTCCTCCCGCTCTTCCCAGAACCGGCTCATCACCGGATGGTCGGGGACGGCGCAACTGTCGGAGCGGACGATGTTGGCGTCGTCGAGATGCCATTCGGTCAGCTGCGCCACCAGCAGTTTGCCGGGCGAGAAGCGCGCGAAGGCTTCGTCATAGGCTGTCTTCCACGTATAGGCCTCGCCGCCGGCGAGGAAGACGATCATCGCGGCGATCGCCTTGCCGTCGAAATCGAGCGTATGGATGCGCACGCTGTCGGTCTCGGCGAGATTGGTGATCGCCTCGCGGGCGAAGGCGGCGCGATAGCGATCGTTGATCATCGCCGTGCGGCCGCGCCCCTTCCAGCCGGCCGCTTCCAGCAGCAGGAACTGCTCCATCCGAAGCCGGATCTCGGAGGGCTGGCGGGCGACGTTGTAGGAAAGTTCGCCCGTCTCCTCGAGCTTGCGCCACTGGCGCTGCAGTTCGCGGAAGTGCTGCGGCGAGATCGCCTGCCGCAGGTAGGTCGGCCCGTCCTGCAGGCTTTCGAGCATCGGCCGCTGATAGGTGTTCGCCAGCGTCAAGGGAAGGTTGCGGCCGATCGCGACGGCGCGCACCAGCGCCGCAAAGGGTCCGTTGAGCCGCAGGTCGGGCAGGACGAGGATCGGCGGCAGGCCGGTCGTCGGTCGCGCCAGCGCCTCGAGCAGGTTGTCGATGGTCTCGGCCGCGTCTTCGGTATCGACGAGCGGCGTTCCCAGCGGTCCGAACGGGTTGGACCAGCCGCGGATGATCGCCGTGCCCATGGAGAAGCCGGGCCGTTCCACCGAGAACGGCATGAGGAAGCGGATGCGGCTGCGCCGCTCGTCCTCGTCGCGGATCAGCGAGAGGCGGACGGTGCGGTCCTCCAGCCGCGGCATGGCGGGCGCCAGGAAGCGGCCGGTGAAGAAGACGTTCGGCTCCAGCGCCCGGTTGGCGAGGTAGTCGAGTTCCTGCTGAAGGTCGTAGCCGGCGATCGCCGGATAGAGCGAGAGCGACCGCCCGGGCCGGCCCACGGCGATGCGATGCTCGGCCGCAGGCGCCTGCTGCACGGACAGGTGGGAGGCCCCCTGCGGTGCACCCAGTCCCTCGCTGCCGGTTCCCGAGCTGAAGGTCATGTCAGTCTGCCTTGTCGTGGCGTTCTGCGGCGCCGATCGGCGCGGCAAACGCGAAGATGGTGATGCCCAGCATGCGGCGGACGGCGGCGAAGAGCAGGGCGGCCTCCAGCGCCATGGCGCCGGCGGTGGCGATGGCGGCGCCGTCGATGCCGAAGGGCGGGATGAGGGCGATGTTGAGGCCGATATTGGCTGCGAGCGCCACGGCGTAGAGCCACATGCACAGCTTCTGCTGGCCGGCCATGGTCAGCAGCACCTCGCCGGGGCCGACGGCGGCCTTGGCGAGGATGCCGATCAGCAGGATGACCATGACGCCGTAGCCGGCGGTAAACGCCGGGCCGAACAGCGACAGCAGGAAATCGCCCACCAGCAGGACGGCCAGGCCGACGGCAAGCGAGGGCCAGAAGCTCCAGCGGACGGTCTCGCCGGCGAAATGCGCCAGCCCGGCGCGGTCGCCCTGCCCGTAGAGGGCGGAGAAGCGGGGCGCTGCGGCCGCCTTGACCGAGAACAGCACGAAATGGACCAGCGCCATCGTCTTGGCGGCGGCGTAGTAGATGGCGACGCTCTCGGGATCGAGGACGAGGCCGACGACGACGACGTCGGAATTGGTCAGCAGGAAGCCGAAGCCCTCGATCAGGAAGATCGGCAGGGCCACCCGGATCCAGGTGCCGAACTCGAACCGGCGCGGCCCGTTCAGATAGGCCCTGCGAAGCCGGTGGCCGACATTGAAGAACTGCACGACCGAGGTGAGGTAGGTCGCCGCCAGCGCCGCGGCCATGGCCGTCACCGCCGTGTGCGGCGCGCCGAGGAACACGGCCGCCACGAGGAAGACGAGGATCAGCAGCGGGCGGACGAGGTAGGTCGGGCTCAGCGCCACCACCGCCCAGCTGTGCGCGCGCGCCGTGCCCTCCAGGACATCGCCGAGCGCGATCATCGGCAGGCAGAAGACGCCGAGATAGACCGGCACGACGTAGTAGCTGTCGAGGTGTGCGGAGAACAGCCAGAGGCCGAGGAGGCCGATCAGGGCCAGCAGGCTGGACGAGGCGATCGAGAAGCTGTGGGCGGCGAGGGTCAGGCCGCGGATCTCGGCATGGGCGGTACCGGCGTTGTACTGCGGCAGGAAGCGCACCACGGTGGAGTGGAAGCCGAGGCAGGAGAGATTGCCGAAGATGACGACCAGCACCCAGACGAAGACGAAGATGCCGTATTCGAACTCGCCCATCATCCGGGCCATGATGATCTGGGAGACGAAGGCGATCGCAGCGCTGACGACGCGGATGACGAAGGCGATCATGGCCATGCGCTGGGCGAGGTTGCGCGGGTCGTCGCCGGCCAGGATCGCGCCGAGCTGGCGCGTGAACGGCGCCAGCTTGCGGCGCAGGCCGTTTGGCAGCAGCTTCTCTGCCGACTGAATCACCGCCATGAACACAGCTACCCGAACATTCACGCAATACACACGCGGCAGTCTTGACAGATCACGGTTAACAAAGCGTGGGCAGGCCGCTTGGACGCGGCGGGTCCGGGTTTCGGTGCCGATCGCCCGACCGGGCCCCGGCCGCTCCCCGGAAACGACGATGCCGCCCGCAGGCGGCATCGTTCAGGTCCAAAGTCGGCCGGCGAGGGTCAGGCCTGCTCGAACACGCCGTGGCAGTGCTTGTACTTCTTGCCCGAACCGCAGGGGCAGGGCTCGTTGCGGCTCACCTTGCCCCAGGTCTCGGGGTTCTGCGGGTCGCGGTCCTGCGGGTTGACGCCCATGGCCATGAAGCCGCCTTCGCCGAAATCGTCCTCGCCGGTCGTGCCGTCGATGTGGTGGCCTTCCATGACCGGCAGGGCCGGCGCCGGCGCCTCGGCCGCCTCGCGGACGAGCTCGACGCGCATCAGCTGCGCCGTCACGGTCTGGCGAAGGTTCGCCAGCAGCGCCTGGAACAGTTCGAAGGCCTCGCCCTTGTATTCCTGCAGCGGATCGCGCTGGGCGTAGCCGCGGAAGCCGATGACGGAACGCAGGTGGTCGAGATTGACGATGTGCTCGCGCCAGAGATGGTCGATCGTCTGCAGCACGACCGATTTTTCGACATAGGCCATGATCTGCGGACCGAAGCGCTCGGCGCGATCGGCCGCGGCCTGGTTGGCGGCGGCCCTGACGCGCTCGAGGATATCGGCTTCGTCGATGCCTTCCTCGGCGGCCCACTGCTCGACCGGCAGGTCGAGGTTGAGGTACTGGGCGACGCCGTTCTTCAGGCCGGCCGTGTCCCACTGCTCGGCATAGGCGTTTTCGGGGATGTGCAGCTTGACGAGGTTCTCGATGACCTCCTGGCGCATGTCCTCGACGATGTCGGTGATGTTTTCGGCATCCATCAGCTCCAGCCGCTGCTCGAAGATGACCTTGCGCTGGTCGTTCAGGACGTCGTCATACTTGAGCAGGTTCTTGCGGATGTCGAAGTTGCGGGCCTCGACCTTCTTCTGGGCGCGCTCCAGCGCCTTGTTGATCCAGGGGTGGACGATCGCCTCGCCCTCCTTGAGGCCCAGCTTCTGCAGCATGCCGTCCATGCGGTCGGAGCCGAAGATGCGCATCAGGTCGTCCTGGAGCGACAGGTAGAACTTGGAACGGCCGGGGTCGCCCTGGCGGCCGGAGCGGCCGCGCAGCTGGTTGTCGATGCGCCGGCTCTCGTGGCGTTCGGTGGCAAGCACGAAAAGGCCGCCGGCGGCGAGCGCCTGTTCCTTCAACTGCTTCACTTCCGCAATGATCGCCTGCTTCTTCGCCTCGCGCTCGGCACCGTCCTCGATCTCGGCGAGCTCGCGCTCCAGCCGCATGTCGAGATTGCCGCCGAGCTGGATGTCGGTGCCGCGGCCGGCCATGTTGGTCGCGATCGTGACCGCGCCCGGCACGCCGGCCTGGGCTACGATGTAGGCCTCCTGCTCGTGGTAGCGGGCATTGAGGACCTGGAAATTCTTCACGCCCGACATCTTCAGGCGCTCGGCCAGCAGTTCCGACTTCTCGATCGAGGTGGTGCCGACCAGGATCGGCTGGCCGCGCTTCTGCGCGTCCTTGATCTCCTCGATGATCGCCTTGTACTTCTCCTCGACCGTCCGGTAGACCTCGTCGTCCTCGTCCTTGCGCTGGATCGGCAGGTTGGTCGGGACCTCCACGACCTCGAGGCCGTAGATGTTGCCGAATTCCTCGGCTTCCGTCGCCGCCGTGCCGGTCATGCCGCCGAGCTTCTGGTACATGCGGAAGTAGTTCTGGAAGGTGATCGAGGCGAGCGTCTGGTTCTCGGGCTGGATCTGCACCTTCTCCTTGGCTTCCAGCGCCTGGTGCTGGCCTTCGGAATAGCGGCGGCCCGGCATCATGCGGCCGGTGAACTCGTCGATGATGACGATCTCGCCGTTGCGGACGATGTAGTCCTTGTCGCGGGTGAAGAGCTTGTGGGCCTTCAGGGCGTTGTTGATGTGATGGACGATCGCGACGTTCTCGACGTCGTAGAGCGATTCGCCCTTCAGCAGGCCCGCCTCGCGCAGAAGGTTCTCGAGCTTCTCGGTGCCGACCTCGGAGAAATTCGCCGAGCGCTGCTTCTCGTCGATCTCGTAGTCCTCCTCCGACAGCATCGGAATGAAGGCGTCGATGGTGATGTAGAGGTCGGAGCGGTCGTCGAGCGGGCCGGAAATGATCAGCGGCGTGCGCGCCTCGTCCACGAGGATCGAGTCGACCTCGTCGACGATCGCGTAGAAGTGGCCGCGCTGGACCATCTGGGCGCGGTCGTACTTCATGTTGTCGCGCAGGTAGTCGAAGCCGAGCTCGTTGTTGGTGGCGTAGGTGACGTCGCAGGCGTAGGCCTCGCGGCGCTGGTCGTCGTCGAGGCCATGGACGATGACGCCGGTCGACATGCCGAGGAAGCCGTAGATCTTGCCCATCTGCGCGGCGTCGCGGCGGGCCAGGTAGTCGTTGACGGTGACGACGTGCACGCCCTTGCCGGCAAGGGCATTGAGATAGACCGGCAGCGTGGCCACCAGCGTCTTGCCTTCGCCGGTCTTCATCTCGGAGATCGACTTGTCATGCAGGATCATGCCGCCGATCAGCTGCACGTCGAAGGGGCGAAGCCCGAGTGTGCGCACCGCGGCCTCTCGGGCGACGGCGAACGCCGGCACGAGCAGGTCGTCGAGCGTCTTGCCTTCGGCCAATTGCTTGCGGAACTCCACCGTCTTGGCGGCCAGCTGCTCGTCGGAAAGCGCCTTGGTCTCTTCCTCGAGGGCATTGATGGCGGCGACCCTGTCCCTGTAGGAGCGGATGCGGCGCTCGTTAGACGAGCCGAACAGTTTGCGGGCGAGCCCGCCGAGGCTGACCATCAGGATGGTCCTTTCTTCTCTGTCGCAGGCGTCTCGGGGCGCCGACGATGATGCGTGCAAAGCCGTGAAACGCCCGGAAACGTTCTGGACGCGGGATTGCGTGACAGATAAGAGGGGGGTCGAATGATGTCAACGGCGCAATCGGTTACACAACGGCCACATTCCGGTGCTGTTCAACCGGGGGAGAGCCGGTTTCGCATCGAAGTTGGCCGACTGTGAAAGGTTTATGAGAATGTTCAAATACAGCAAGCTCGCAGCGGTGGCGCTGGTCGCCATTACCGCCGCCCATGGCGCCGCCTTCGCGCAGGACGCCTCCGATCCGGTCGTGGCCAAGGTCGGCGGCGCGGAAGTGCGCCAGTCCGAGATCGACCTGGCGATTGCGGGCCTCGATCCGCAGCTTGCCAACCTGCCGCCGGAGCAGAAGCGGGTCGCCGCCCTGTCCGCCATCATCGACGTGAAGGTGCTGGCCGCCGATGCGAGCAAGGAGGGGCTGGAGAACGATGCCACCTTCAAGCAGCGCGTCGCCTTCCTGACCGAGCGCGAACTGCACAACGCCTACTTCAAGAAGCACGTGGTCGATGCGATCACGCCGGACGAGGTGAAGGCGCGCTACGAGAAGGAAATCGCAGCGATCGAGCCGCAGGAGGAAGTCCGGGCCCGCCATATCCTGGTGAAGACCGAGCAGGAGGCGAAGGACGTCATCGCCGCGCTCGACGGCGGCAAGAACTTTGCCGATCTCGCCAAGGAGAAGTCGACCGACGCCGCATCCGAAGGCGGCGACCTCGGCTACTTCACCAAGGGCCGCATGGTGCCGGAATTCGAAGCCGCAGCCTTCGCGCTGGACAAGGGCGCCTATACCAAGACGCCGGTGAAGAGCCAGTTCGGCTATCACGTGATCCTCGTGGAGGACAAGCGCACGCAGGCGCCGCCGGCGCTCGAACAGGTCGAGCCGCAGGTGCGCCAGCTGATCATGCGCGACAAGTATGTCGCCTTGCTGGAGGCCGCGAAGGGCGCGGCAACGGTCGAGATCGATGATCCGGCGCTGAAGTCCGCCTACGAGCAGATCAACAAGCCGCAGCAGGCTTCGCCGGATCAGCCGGCGGCAACCGGGCAGCCGGCCGAACAGCAGCAGTAAATCTCGATCATGGCCCGCCCTGTGGCGGGCCGTCTCCATTGGCAGGAAATACCCATGTCCGGTCCGGTCTCACCGCTCGCTCCCAAGTCCTTCGCCGACATGCCGCCGGTCCGCGGCGTGCGGATGGCAACCGCCGCCGCCGGCATCAAGTACAAGGGGCGCACCGATGTGCTCATGATGGTCTTCGACGGGCCGGCTGCGGTCGCAGGCGTGTTCACGCGGTCGAAGTGCCCCTCGGCGCCGGTCGATTTCTGCCGGGCCAACCTTGCGGGCGGCAAGGCCCGGGCGGTCGTCGTCAATTCCGGCAATGCCAATGCGTTCACCGGCCGCAAGGGCCGCGAATCGACGGCGATGACGGCAGCCGCCGCGGCCAGGGCCGCCGGCTGCAGCGAGGGGGAGGTGTTCCTCGCCTCCACCGGCGTCATCGGCGAGCCGCTGGATGCCACCAAGTTTTCCGGTGTGCTCGACGGGCTCGCCGTCGCCGCCAGGGAGGACTTCTGGTTCGAGGCGGCGAAGGCGATCATGACCACGGACACCTATCCGAAGGTCGCGACGCGGACCGCACGGATCGGCGACGTCGAGGTGCGGATCAACGGCATGGCCAAGGGGGCGGGCATGATCGCCCCGGACATGGCGACGATGCTGTCCTTCGTCGTCACCGACGCCGACATTCCGGCCGCCACGCTGCAGGCACTGCTGTCCGAAGGCGTCGAGCCGACGTTCAATGCGGTCACCGTCGACAGCGACACGTCGACTTCCGACACGCTCCTGCTGTTTGCCACGGGGGCTGCCGCAGCCGATGGCCAGAAGCCCGTTTCCGGGCCGGCCGATCCCGCGCTCGCAGCCTTCAGGGCGGCCCTGAACGATCTCCTGAAGGATCTGGCGCTGCAGGTGGTTCGCGACGGCGAGGGCGCGCGCAAGATGGTGGCGATCACCGTCGAGGGTGCGGAGAGCGATGCCGCCGCCAAGCGGATCGCGCTTTCGATCGCCAATTCGCCGCTGGTGAAGACGGCGGTCGCCGGCGAGGACGCCAACTGGGGCCGCGTGGTGATGGCCGTCGGCAAGTCCGGCGAGATGGCGGACCGCGACCGCCTGGCCATCTGGTTCGGCGACGTGCGGGTCGCCGTCGACGGGGAGCGCGATCCGGCCTACTCGGAAGAGGCCGCCTCCGCCGTCATGAAGGAAGAGGACATCGCCATTCGCGTCGAGATCGGTCTCGGGACCGGCAAGGCGACCGTCTGGACGTGCGACCTGACCAAGGCGTATGTCGAGATCAACGGCGACTATCGCAGCTGATGACCGGGACCAAGCCTGTCGTGACCGATCCCGCCATCCGCAGTTTCAGGGAGCAAAACGCCATGGCTGACCTGGCAAGCGTCCGCCGGCTGGAAGCCGTCGGCTTCCGCGCCTGGCCGGCTGCATCGACCCAGTACGACGGCAGCTGGCTGATCCGCCTCAATGCCGGCCATCCGTCCAAGCGGCTGAATTCCGTCAACCCGCTCGACCCCTCGGACGTGCGGGATCTCCCCGTCCGCATCGAGAAGGCGGCAAAGCGCTTTGCCGACTACGGCCGGCCGCTGCTGGTGCGGCAGACGCCGCTGACCCCGCCGCCCCTCGTCGACCTGATGGACCAGGCCGGCTGGAGGCATACCGGCGAGACGGCGGTGATGCTCGTCGACCTGGCCGAGCCCGTGGCCCCCGAAAGCGCCGACGGCGTCGAGCATGTGCCGAGCCGCGACGTCGGCCGGTTCGTCGATGCGCGCATCCGTGTCTCCGGCGACGATCCCGCGCTGAAGCCGGGCCTGACGGAAATCGTCAACGCCATCAGCCCGGAAGCGGGCCTGTTCATCTTCGAGGAGCCGGATTTCGGGCCGACCGCCGTCACGCTCGCCGTGCACGACAACGACCTCGCCGGCATCCTGCAGCTCGCCGTGGCGCCGGAACGGCGCGGCCGCGGCCTTGCGACCACGATCCTGAACTCGGCGATGCGCTGGGCCCGGCTTCGCGGCGCGAAGCGGGTGTGGGTGCAGGCGGAAATGGACAACGAAGGGGCGGTGAGGCTCTATCGCAAGGCAGGGTTCCGGGAGGTCTATCGCTACGTCTACCGCGGGGCGCCGGCGCCATGACGGAACAGGGCACCCGCCGGATCCTGCTCGTCGCCGCCTGCGCGCTGATCGACACCGACGGGCGCATCCTTCTGGCGCAGCGTCCGGAGGGAAAGTCGCTTGCCGGGCTCTGGGAGTTTCCCGGCGGGAAGGTCGAGCCGGGCGAGACGCCCGAGGAAACGCTGATCCGCGAGCTGCACGAGGAACTCGGCATCACCACGAAGGTCGCCTGCCTCGCGCCGCTGACCTTCGCCAGCCACACCTACGAGGACTTCCACCTCCTGATGCCGCTCTACGTCTGCCGCCGGTTCGAGGGGACCGCGCATGGCCGCGAGGGGCAGGCGCTGAAGTGGGTCAAGCCGAAGATGCTCCGGGACTATCCGATGCCGCCGGCGGACGAGCCGCTGATCCCCTATCTGATGGATCTGCTCTGAAAAGCCGGCCGTCCTTTCCCATTTCGGACCGTTTATTAATCGATCGTTTATCTCCATGGGCCAAGATGGGCCCCTGCCGTCGTGCTCTGGGGCCCTCGTGGCGCACGGATGCCGTGGCATCGTGAGCGGGCGCCTTGCTGTACGCAGGCGCCGACAAAGACGCCCATCGAGAGATTGCGAAAATGCGGGACGACGAATTCTGGCAAGCAGTTCAGGACAAGGAACTGACGACGGTATCCGGCAATAGCCGTATCGGCGTCCTCAACCTTGCGCTTCTGTTCGGTACGGCCGCGATCGCGCTTGCACTCGTGCTGGCGCCGGTGCTGTCGTCCAGGACGAGCACGCGCATCATGGCCCAGACGCCGGGCGACTTCGACATGATGTCGACCGGCTCGGTGCCGCAGCGGGGCGAAGGCAAGCGCTACACGGTGCGCCGGAGCGTGCTCCAGGAAATGCCCGGCGCCGTCTGCATCGTCGGCGAGAACGGCAACACGAATGGCTGCTGAGGCAGCGCCCGCAGCGGCGCCCGCCTCGGATCCGGCAGGTGAGGGAAGCGAGGTTGTAATGCGTCTGCTCAGGACTTTTCTGCTGGACCGAAGCGGTGCCACCGCTGTCGAGTACTGCCTGATCGCCGTGATGATATCGGTCGCGGTCGTCGGCGGTCTCAGGGCGTTCACCGGCGAACTCAACAACACCTTCACGATCGTCGGCGACGGCCTCGACGGCCCGTGAGCCGCAGCACGCTTCGTTCGATCGACGTCTCGACAGGCCGACCTGCGTCAGCCTGTCGTCTTCGCCTTCAGCGCGTCCGCAAGCCGCACTTTCGCCGAACCGGGCTTCAGCGGCTTCTGCTGGCTTTCATGCGGGGCCCAGCCTGACAGATAGATGATCGAGAAGGTGGCGCGGATCCGCCCGTCCGGGTCTGCATAGCGTTCGGCATAGAGCTCGGCGGCGCGGACGAAGAAGGCGCGGGTCAGCGGCTTCCGGCTGCGGGCGGAGAGCGGATTGGCCATCCCCATCGCCCGCAGGTCCTTCATCAGCGGAAAGAGCGAATCGTAGCGGACGGTGTAGGTCTCCTTGTCGGTGACCGGCAGGGCGAAGCCGGCGCGCTGCAGCAGCGCGCCGATGTCGCGGATGTCGGCGAAGGGGATGACGCGCGGGCTCGCCCCGCCGGTCATCTCGATCTCCGTCTGAAGCAGCACGTCGCGCAGTTCCTGCAGCGTGTCGCTGCCGGGGATGGCGGCCAGGAAGAGCCCGTCCGGCCTCAGCGCGCGGCGGATCTGCACGAAGACGCCCGGCGTGTCGTTGGTCAGGTGCAGCGACAGCGGGGAGACGGCGAGGTTGATCGAGGCCGGCGCCAGCGGCAGCTGCTCCAGCGGGGCCTGGACAAACGTGCCGCCGGCCGCCGCGAACCGGGGGTCGGTCTCGATCCGCGACATCCTGCCGATCTTGCCGGTGCGCTCCAGCGCCCGTGCGACCAGCCCGGAGTAGCCGTGGATCTCGACCGCCTCGTCGAAGCGGCGCTCAACCACGGCGAGGCGCTCGGACAGCTCGTCGGCGGCGACCTTCAGCAGGAAGTCGACCGGTCCTCCGGATACGGCGGTTGCACGCAGCCTGTTCTTTTCAATCAGGGCTTGATCGAAGATCGCTTCCAAGGAACACTTCCCGTCGTTTCGCATCTTTCGGAGGGCGGATCGCCCGCAAAGGCGTCATGGAGATAGGAATGTCAACCGCATGACGCAAACAGCGTTCGCGCGATTTCGTGACGCCGTGCTGGGCGGCAGCCGTGGCGCGGCGGCCGCGGCACTCGCCTTCGTCTATCCGCCGACCTGTCCGGGCTGCCAGGTCCTGCTCGGCCGGCACGCCGGCATCTGCGGTCGCTGCTGGTCGTCGCTGCGCTTCATCGTGCGGCCCTATTGCGAGGTGCTTGGCGTGCCGTTCTCGCACGATCTCGGCAGCGGCATCCTCAGCGCGGATGCGATCGCCAACCCGCCGCCCTTTTCCCGGCTGCGGTCTGCGGTCGTGCACGACGGCCTTGCCCGCACGCTGGTGCACGGCCTCAAGTATCGCGACCGCACGGACCTGGCGCCGATGATGGCCGGCTGGATGGCCAGGGCGGGCGAAGCGCTTCTTTCCGATTGCGATGCGATCGTCCCCGTGCCGCTCCACCACTACCGGCTGCTCGCGCGCAAGTTCAACCAGGCGTCGGAACTGGCGCGCGCCATTGCCCGGCAGTCCGGAAAGCCGCTGTTGCTCGGCGTCCTGCGGCGGACGCGGCCGACCCGGCAGCAGATCGGGCTCGGCGCGAACGCACGCCGCGTCAACGTCCAGGGCGCCTTCTCCGTGACGGAGGCGGGCCGGGCGTCGCTTTCCGGCAAGCGCATCCTCCTCATCGACGACGTCTATACGACCGGGGCAACCGTCGGGGCGGCGACGCGGGCGCTCAGGCGGGGCGGCGCGGCAGACGTCAGTGTTTTGACCTTTGCAAGGGCCCTTGCCGACCATATATGAAAGGGTGAAGACAGCTGAGCTCCGATGGAGAATGGATAGCATGGCATCGATCGACATCTATACGCGGCAGTTCTGCGGCTATTGCGCCGCTGCGAAGAAGCTGCTGGAAACCAAGGGCGTCGCCTTCAACGAATACGATGCGACCTACGCGCCCGACCTCCGCCAGGAGATGGTCAAGCGTGCGAACGGGCGCAACACCTTCCCGCAGATCTTCATCGACGACAACCATATCGGCGGCTGCGACGACCTGCATGCGTTGGACCGCGCCGGCAAGCTCGATCCCCTGCTGGCGGCCTGAGGAGCGGTTCCATGTCCGTCAAGATCGCCGCCGTCCAGATGTGTTCCGGTACCGATCCTGAGGCCAATGCCGAGGCGATGGCGCGGCTGGTGCGGCGGGCTGCCGGCGAGGGCGCGCGCTACATCCAGACGCCCGAGATGACGGGCGCGGTGCAGCGCGACCGGACCGGGCTGAAGGCGACGCTGAAGGCGGAGCCGGACGACATCATCGTCCGGACGGCCGAAGCGCTCGCCGCCGAGCTCGACGTCTTCGTGCATGTCGGCTCGACGGCGATCGCGCGCGACGACGGCAAGATCGCCAATCGCGGCTTCCTGTTTGCGCCGGGCGGCCACCGGGTCTGCAGCTACGACAAGATCCACATGTTCGACGTCGATCTGGACCATGGCGAGAGCTGGCGCGAGAGCGCCGCCTACACGCCCGGAAGCGTCGCCAAGGTGGCACGACTGCCGTTCGGCCGGCTCGGCTTCGCCATCTGCTACGACGTTCGCTTTCCCGAGCTGTTCAAGGCCGAGGCCCAGGCGGGGGCCGAGATCATCTCCGTGCCCGCCGCCTTCACCCGCCAGACCGGCGAGGCGCACTGGGAGACGCTGCTGCGCGCCCGCGCCATCGAGAACGGCGTGTTCATCATCGCCGCCGCCCAGGCCGGCCTGCATCAGGACGGCCGCGAGACCTTCGGACATTCGATCATCATCGATCCCTGGGGGCGCATCCTGGCGATGGCCGGCGGCAGCGGGGAGGCGGTCATTGCCGCCGAGATCGACATCGGAGCGGTCAAGGCCGCCCGCG
Organism: Hyphomicrobiales bacterium; assembly: GCA_900469965.1. GTDB lineage: Bacteria > Pseudomonadota > Alphaproteobacteria > Rhizobiales > Rhizobiaceae > Mycoplana. The sequence continues at coordinate 187,152 of UBZP01000006.1, forward strand.
ACCGGATCCCCAACTTGAAGAACGGGCGCACGTTCTCCATCGAGGAGGTCACTCTTCCGGAGAAGGGAGGCGTTGCCGCGTGATCCGCTACGACATCGTCTGTGACAATGCCCACGAATTCGAGGGCTGGTTCGGCTCGTCCGAAGACTTCGACCGGCAGAAGGAGCGGGGGCTCGTCAGCTGTCCCGTATGCGGCTCGCCGCGCGTGGCCAAGCGCCTGATGACGCCGTCGGTCTCCACCGCCCGCAAGAAGGAAGAGCAGCGGCATGCCGTCATGACCGCGCACAACCAGGAGATGGTCGGCAAGCTGCGCGAACTGGTGGCGGCGATCCGCGCCAACGCCGAGGACGTCGGCGACCGGTTTCCCGAAGAGGCGCGCAAGATCCACTACGGCGAAGCCGAGCAGCGCGGGCTGATCGGCAAGGCGACGGCGGAAGAGGCGCGTTCGCTGATCGAGGAGGGCGTGGAGATCGCGCCCCTGCCGATCCTGCCCGACGAGACGAACTGAACCGCTCCGGCAAGGCGCCGACCACGCCGGCCCGCCTTCGGGGGCGCGGTTCCTCCGCCCCGCCCGGGGACATCAGGCCCTGGGGCGACGCGCCACCAGCATGTAGTTGACGTCCATGTCCTTCGACAGGTTCCACTGGTTCGACAGCGGGCTGAAGAAGACGCCGGTGCGGTCGGTCACGGCCAGCCCGGATGCGGAGAGCGGCTTTTCGATTTCCTCCGGGCGGACCAGCTTCTCGTACTGATGGGTGCCTTTCGGCAGCCAGCGCAGGACGTTCTCGGCCGCAAAGATGGCCAGCGCTGCGGCCTTCAGGGTGCGGTTGATCGTGGCGACGAACATCATCCCGCCCGGACGAACCATCGACGCGCAGGTGGTCAGGAAGAAATCGACGTCGGCGACATGCTCGACGACCTCCATGTTCAGCACGATGTCGAAGCTCTCGCCGGCCGCGGCGAGCGCCTCGGCCGTCACGGCACGGTAGTCCACCTCGACGCCGGAGCCTGTGGCATGGGCCTTGGCAATGCCGATGTTCTTCTCCGAGGCATCGGCGCCGACGACCGACGCTCCCATGCGGGCGATGGGCTCGGAGAGCAGTCCGCCGCCGCAGCCGATGTCCAGCACGCGCAGGCCCTCGAGCGGGCGATGTGCCCTCGGATCGCGACCGAAATGCGCCGAGGCGAGGTCGCGGATATAGCTGAGGCGGACCGGATTGAACTTGTGCAGCGGGCGGAATTTTCCGGTCGGGTCCCACCATTCCGCGGCCATCGCCGAAAAGCGGTCCACTTCGGCCTGGTCGATGGTCGTGCGGGCGGTCTCGCTCATGGAAGGTCTCCCTCATTCGTTCAGGTGCTGAAGTCGGACGGTTGCGGCGCGAAGTCAAGGGGTCGGCTCACGCCGGCGACCGGCGGGCCAGACGATGCGGCGTTTGGGCGCGCTCGTCGGCTGCGGATCGCACACCAGGCGGATCGGCGGCCAGGGCCACGGGCGTTCGTCCGGGGCATGGCGAGAGAACGTGTCCTGCGGGGTGCCTGCATCGTCGCGGATCGCCGCGCCGACGCCGCTACAGAAGCGGCGAAGCATGTCGCCCGGCATGGACGTGACGCAGAGCGGCAAGGCGAAGGCCGGGCCGCCGTCCTGCAGGATCATCGGGGCGAAGCGGCCGAGGCACTTGCCGTTGCGGCGGCAGCGGCGGATGCGGCAGAACACCTGCGGCATCAACGCCCTGGTGGCCGCGTGCCGGCAGGCCAGGCGCAGCGCGGCATCGGACTGTACGGATACGATACCGTCGGTTTCGTCCATCGTGGTCGACCTCCATGTCACACATCTGCGTTCACGCGGCGCGCAGGCGTCCGTGTCCTGATCCTTGAAACGCTCTGCCGCGCCTTGCGGGCGGGCCTATCGGCCGGGACACGCCATGTGCCTGCAGCAAAACGAAAGTGGTGACACACGACGTGTCCCGCTTCGGTGTCTTGTGCCACGGCAACTTCGGTTTCTCTGCGCGGATGACGGCACCTTTTCCAGGGTGGGCTCGAGGGCTTGTCGTTGTTCTTCGAATGCCCCCGGCGCGCACGAAAGGGCCCAAGGCCCAGTCGCCGGTCCAGTCATGTGTGCCGCACAGGCACGCCCCGCCCGATCCGGGCGAGGGGGAAACCATCTTCTGCCGGGCCCCCGGCCGCCGGCGCGCGTTTTCGCCGAACCACCGGGGCACCGGTCCCGCCTCGCCGGCAACGCTTTCCGGTGTATCCGATGGCGGGACGCCACGATTGTAGGCGCCCTGCGGCAGGCGAGGATGATGGCGCTGGCGAAAAGCCGGCAAGGGCCTGCAAACGCAAGCGTTTCCGGCATCGGGAGGGGCGCGTTCGTCCCCGGCAATGCCGGGGGCAGGCGGACGGCGAGGGCGGGGCCTGCGACCGGCGCCGACGGAAATTCGATTCCGCTCGCCGGGGTTATGGGTTAGGCTGTTCCACCAACCTGCGCTGATATCGACCGATTGCGCCGGAGGGATCTTGGCCTGCGGCCAGGAGAGAGCCGGAGGCGGCCCGTCGGTCAGGCGAGGATTGTCGACGCCGTCCGCAGGCCAGAAGCGTCGCCCTCCGGGTGCGCCGTCCGTCGGCCACCGACGGCGTCGCACGCCTCGACCGGGCCCGGGCATCGCTCTGCGGGGTGCTCCTTGCCAGATGACCGCAGGCGATCCCGTGCAAGCGGTCGATATCAGTGCAGGCTGGCATCAAGGCTCCGTCGACATGCCGAGGGAGGGGGCGGTCCCCGTGGAACGCACGCTTGCCGTCATTCTCGCCGCCGACGTGGCGAGCTACAGCCGCCTGGTCGCCGCCGACGAGGAGGGGACGCTTGCGACGCTTCACACCTATCTCGTTACCGTCGCCGACCTGATCGCCGAACATCACGGGCGCATCTTCTCCTCCGCCGGCGACAGTGTCGTTGCGGAATTCCACAGCGCCGTGCAGGGCGTTCGCGCCGCCGTCGCAATCCAGCGGGCCCTGCATCGCCGCAATGCCGACCTCGCGCCCGAGCGGCGGCTGGAACTGCGTGTCGGCATCAATCTCGGCGACGTGGTGGCCGAGGACGACAACCTGCTCGGCGACGGCGTGAACGTGGCCGCGCGGCTGCAGGAAATGGCGTTGCCGGAGGACATCTGCATTTCCGGCGCGCTGCGCGAGCAGATCGAGGGCAAGCTGGATTTCCCGCTGGTGCCGCTCGGCGAGCGGCGGATGAAGAACATCCCCCGCCCCGTGCCGGTGCATCGCGTCGACTGGCAGAACGAGGACCCCGTCGACGCCCAGGTCCTGAGCCGGCCGCTTTCCCTGCCCGACAAGCCTTCGATCGCCGTGCTGCCCTTCGTCAACATGTCCGGCGATCCGGAGCAGGAGTTCTTCGCCGACGGGCTGACGGAGGACATCATCACGGCGTTGTCGCTGTATCGCTGGTTCTTCGTCATCGCCCGCAACTCCTCTTTCGCCTACAAGGGGCGGGCGCTGGACGTGAAGCAGATCGGACGCGACCTCGGCGTGCGCTACATCGTCGAAGGCAGCGTGCGCCGGGCCGGATCGCGGATCCGCGTCACCGGGCAACTGATCGAGGCGGACACCGGCGTCCATCTCTGGGCGCAGCGCTACGATCGCGAATTCGCCGACATCTTCGCCATCCAGGACGAGCTGACCCAGAACGTGGTCGGCGCCATCGAGCCGGAGATCATGATCGGCGAGAGCCGCCGGGCGCTGCTACGGGGAACGCAGAACCTCGATGCCTACGAGTCGTTGATGCGCGGCACATGGCTGCACAACAAGCAGGACACGCCGCAGACGTTCAACGAGGCGATCCGGCTCGACCGGCGCGCGATCGCGCTGGATCCCGGCTTCAGCCGGGCGCACATGATGCTGGCGCGCGCCATCTATGCGCGCTGCTTCTTCGGCTTCAGCGACGACTATGCGCGCGACATCGCCGAACTGTGCGCGGCGGCCGACCTGGCCGTGGAACTGGACCAGCGCGATCCCTATGCGCACTACGCCGTGTGCCTGGCCCGGTTCGCGCAGCACCGGGCGGCGGCCGCGGTCGGGGCGGCCCAGCGGGCGATCGACCTCAACCCGAACTTCGCGCTGGCGCACATGGCGCTGGGATGGTCGCGGATCTTCGTCGGCCATTTCCAGGAGGCGCTCGATCCGTTGCGCACGGCCCAGCGGCTGAGCCCGCACGACCCGCTGACATACCTGTTCCTCAACCGCATCGCGCTCGCGCAGTATCATCTCGGGCACTACGAGGAGGCGCTGCAGGGCGCCGAGCGCGCGCTCTCGTTGCGCAAGGGCTACTTCAACCTTGTGGTCAAGCTGGCCTGCCTCGGCCAGCTCGGCGTCAAGGAGGGCCTGCGGCAACTGGTGGCCGAAGCCGTGGACGCGGCGCCGGCCGATCTCGGCGGCTACTGGTGGATCTTTGCGGCCTATGCCGAGGACGACCACCGGAAGCATTTCATGGAGGGGCTGCGCAAGGCCGGGCTGGCCTTCGATGCGGATGCATGAGCGGGGACCGTTCCGCGGCGATACGCCGCGCGGCGAGCGGGGCTATCGGGCGCGGCTGAGCGGATGCCCCGTCAGCCCTTCTCGGCCAGGTCGGCATGCCGGTGCACGAGCTGCCAGTGACCGTTGGTGCGGCGGAATATTTCGGTGACGCGCAGGCGCATCTGGACCGGTTCGGGCGCGCCCTGCAGGCGGACGGAGGCGTTCTGGAAGCCGACCCAGTAGCCGATCTTGTTGTCGTGCCCCATCTGGATGATCTCGATGTCGCTCTCGCCGCCAGGACAGAAGGCGGTGGCATCATCGACGTAGCGGGCCAGCACCTGTTCCGTGCCCTCGACGACCGCGCCCTTCGGGTGGAAGAAGCTGGCGGGGAAATCGACGGCGGCAATCTTCTGCAGCGGGCCGGCGTCGCCATTGACATAGGCGCGAGCCACTTCCTTGCGTTTCTGGATGAAGGCGTGGAAGTCGTCGGTCATCGATGGGTCTCCCGTGGGCTCATGCCCCTCCGTCAGCCATACTCGACTCTTTCGGGCGTGGTTGCAACCGCCTGAATGCGCGCCCCGGGCTGTGCGCGGCCGTCCGCCGTGTTCGGCTGGAAGGCATTGCGCACGACCTCCGCCATGCTGGCGATGGCGGCACTCGCGCGCTTGGGGTTGCGCTTCAGGACGACGCGCGAGGAGTCCACCGGCGGAAAGCCATCCTCCTGCGTGAGCTCGCGGCAGGACGGCGGAATGTTGGTGCGCGCCAGCGGCGCGATCGCCAGGCCCGCCTCCGCCGCGGTCTTCAGGCCGCCGCAGGTGTCGCAGCTGAACGCCTCGCGAAAGGCGATGGCGTGATGCTCGAGCGAACGGACGGCGAAATCCCGGTACCAGTCGGAATTGCGGTAGACGGCGATGGGCACGGGCCGGACCAGGTGGACATCGTGCGCGCACGACGTCACCCAGACGGTCGGGTCCACGCACAGCACCTCCCCCTTCTGCTTTCCGCGCCAGTCGAAGACCACGGCGATGTCGAGCTCGTCCCTGTCGATCGCGTCCGTCAGCTGGCGGGAATGGCCGCAGAGCACGGTGACCTCGGTGGCCGGATGACACTCCGCAAAGGCGGCCAGCGCCCGCGGAAGGACGTTCTGCGTGTACTCCTCCGGGATGCCGACGCGGACGGGGCCGTCGAGCGGCGCGGACCGCATCGCCACCGTCGTCTCGTCGATCAGGCCGACGATGCGCTGGGCCAGCGGAACGAGCCGCTCTCCGTGCGGCGACAGGGAGACCCCGCGCGGCCCGCGCGCGAACAGCGGCTCGCCGATCGCCTCCTCGAGGCGGCGGACCTGCATGCTGATGGCGGACTGGGTGCGGCCGAGGACTTCGGCCGCACGCGTGACATTGCCGGTTTCGGCAATCACCAGGAAGGTGCGCAGCAGTTCACTTTCAAGCGGCGGGAGCATGGTCACCAGGCATCGATTTTTCTGATAGCTGGCATCGTATCTATTTGTTTGTGGAATGTCCAATCTGGCGGAACGATCGCCTACCGATGGCAAGGGAGGCGGCGATGGGGACGATTCGGCAGGGATGGCGCCGGGGCTTCAAGGAGTTTCGTCTCTGGCTGGGCACCAGACGGGAGCAATGGCTGCGGCGGACGGACCTTGCGATGATCCTCGCACGGGGCGACAGGCACCTGCTGGCCGATATCGGTCTTGCGGACGAGGTATCCGACGGCGACGGCCGGCCGCTCGCGGGGGCTTTCGGGCGCTGTTGCGCGGCGGTTCGCGCCGAGCGGCCGCGATGGATGTCCTGAGCGGGGCGACGGCCGCGCGCACGCTGCGGCCAAGGCTGCCATTGCACCCCGCCCCCTCTTCCGCTAAGAGACCCCGCGACTTTCCGCGCGCGTCCGCGCGACCCACCAGTACCGGTAGACAGATATGGCACGCATCGTGATGAAATTCGGCGGGACCTCCGTCGCTGACCTGGACCGCATCCACAATGTCGCGCGCCACGTCAAACGCGAGGTCGATGCCGGCCACGAGGTTGCCGTCGTCGTCTCCGCCATGTCGGGCAAGACCAACGAACTGGTCGGCTGGGTGCAGGGCATGCCGAAGGCGACCGGCGCCAACTCGCCCTTCTATGACGCGCGCGAATACGACACCATCGTCGCCTCCGGCGAGCAGGTGACGTCCGGGCTGCTCGCGATCGCGCTGCAGTCGATGGGCGTGAACGCGCGCTCCTGGCAGGGCTGGCAGATACCGATCAAGACCGACAACGCCCACGGCGCGGCCCGCATCATGGACATCGAGGGGGCGGAGATCATCCGCCGCATGGGCGAGGGCCAGGTTGCCGTCGTCGCCGGTTTCCAGGGGCTCGGCCCCGACAACCGCATCGCCACGCTCGGCCGCGGCGGCTCGGATACCTCGGCGGTCGCGATCGCGGCGGCGGTGAAGGCCGACCGGTGCGACATCTATACCGACGTCGACGGCGTCTACACGACCGACCCGCGCATCGAGCCGAAGGCGCGGCGGCTGAAGAAGATCGCGTTCGAGGAAATGCTGGAGATGGCGTCGCTGGGCGCCAAGGTGCTGCAGGTGCGCTCGGTGGAGCTCGCCATGGTGCACAAGGTGCGCACCTTCGTGCGCTCGTCCTTCGAGGATCCCGATGCGCCGGGCATGGGCGATCTTCTGAACCCGCCCGGCACGCTGATTTGTGATGAGGAAGAGATCGTGGAACAGGAAGTCGTAACCGGCATCGCCTATGCCAAGGATGAAGCGCAGATTTCGCTCAGGCGCGTCGCCGACCGCCCGGGCGTCTCGGCTGCGATCTTCGGCCCGCTCGCCGAGGCCCATATCAACGTCGACATGATCGTCCAGAACATCTCCGAGGACGGCTCGAAGACCGACATGACCTTCACGGTGCCGTCGGGCGACGTCGACAAGGCGCTGAAGGTGCTCGAGGGCGCCAAGGAAAAGGTCGGCTTCGACGTGATCCAGCACGAGACCGGCCTGGTCAAGGTGTCGGTCATCGGCATCGGCATGCGCAGCCATGCCGGCGTCGCGGCCTCCGCCTTCCGCGCGCTTGCCGAAAAGGGCATCAACATCAAGGCGATCACCACCTCGGAAATCAAGATTTCCATCCTGATCGACGGTCCGTATGCGGAACTCGCCGTGCGGACTTTGCATTCCGTCTACGGTCTCGATAAGAAGTAATCGACCGGATTCGTCGGGCGCCCGCCCGACCGGATGGCCGGGGTGGTTCATTTTCGGGAGACGCCACGCGATGAGAGACCTCTCCGCGGGTCCGCGTGTACTACTCAAGCGGCTGCGCGAGCTGATGGCGGAGCCGCTTGAGCCACAGGCGCGCCTGGACCAGATCGTGCGCCAGATCGCACAGAACATGGTCGCGGAAGTGTGCTCCGTCTATGTGCTGCGCTCCGACGGCGTGCTGGAGCTCTACGCCACCGAGGGCCTCAATCCCGGCGCCGTCCACCTGGCGCAGCTGAAGATGGGGCAGGGACTCGTCGGCACGATCGCCGCCTCCGCCCAGCCGCTCAACCTTTCCGACGCGCAGTCGCATCCGGCCTTCCGCTATCTGCCGGAGACCGGCGAGGAGATCTACCACTCCTTCCTCGGCGTGCCGATCCTGAGGACGGGGCGCGCGCTCGGCGTGCTCGTCGTGCAGAACAAGGCGAGCCGGACCTACCGCGAGGACGAACTCGAGGCGCTCGAGACGACGGCGATGGTCATCGCCGAGATGGTGGCGACGGGCGAATTGAAGAAATTGACGAAGCCCGGGCTCGATCTCGACCTGTCGCGCCCGGTCTCGATCGACGGCGCCAGCTTCGGCGAGGGCATCGGGCTCGGCTATGTCGTGCTGCACGAGCCGCGCATCGTCGTCACCAACCTGTTGAACGAGGATTCCGAGCACGAGCTGGGTCGGCTCGCCGAAGCGCTCGGCTCCTTGCGGATCTCGATCGACGACATGCTGTCGCGCCGGGACGTGCCGGTCGAGGGCGAGCACCGCGAGGTGCTGGAGACCTACCGCATGTTCGCTCACGACCGCGGCTGGGTGCGCAAGCTGGAGGAAGCGATCCGCAACGGCCTGACGGCGGAAGCAGCCGTCGAGCGGGTCCAGAGCGAGACCAAGGCACGGATGATCCGGCTGACGGATCCCTACCTGCGCGAGCGCATGCACGACCTCGACGACCTCGCCAACCGGCTTTTGCGGCAATTGACCGGCTACGGGGCGAAGCTCTCGGCCAGCAGCTTCCCCGGCGATGCGATCGTCGTCGCGCGCGCCATGGGGGCGGCCGAACTGCTCGACTATCCGCGCGAGAACGTCCGCGGACTGGTGCTGGAAGAGGGGGCGGTGACGAGCCATGTGGTGATCGTCGCCCGCGCCATGGGGATCCCGGTGGTCGGACAGGCGGCCGGGGCGGTGGCGCTCGCCGAAAACGGCGATGCGATCATCATCGACGGCGACGAGGCCAAGGTGCACCTGCGCCCGGTGCAGGACCTGCAGCGGTCCTATGAGGACAAGGTGCGCCTCAGGGCGCGCCGGCAGGCGCAGTATCGCGCGCTCGTCGCGGTCGAGCCGATCACCAAGGACGGCCAGAAGATCAACCTGCAGATGAATGCGGGCCTGCTCGTAGACCTGCCGCACCTGGCCGAATCCGGCGCGCTCGGCATCGGCCTGTTCCGCACCGAGCTGCAGTTCATGATCGCCTCGACCATGCCCAAGGCCGAGGAGCAGGAGGCGTTCTACCGCAACGTGCTGAAGCAGGCGGCGGGCCGGCCCGTCACCTTCCGGACGCTGGATATCGGCGGCGACAAGGTCGTGCCCTATTTCCGCGGCGCGGACGAGGAGAACCCGGCGCTCGGCTGGCGGGCGATCCGGCTGTCGCTGGACCGGCCGGGACTGCTGCGGACGCAGCTGCGGGCGATGCTGAACGCCGCTGCCGGCGGCGAATTGCGGCTGATGCTGCCGATGGTCACCGAAGTGGCGGAGCTGCGCGAGGCGCGCGGGCTGCTGCAGAAGGAGATCGAGCGGCAGTCCAAGGTCGGCGAGCAGCTTCCGAAGAAGCTGCAGTTCGGCGCGATGCTGGAAGTGCCGGCGCTTTTGTGGCAGCTCGACGAATTGATGTCGGAGGTCGATTTCGTCTCGGTCGGTTCCAACGACCTGTTCCAGTTCACGATGGCGGTCGATCGCGGCAATGCGCGCGTCTCCGACCGCTTCGACATTCTCGGCCGGCCGTTCCTGCGGGTCCTGCGCGACATCGTGCGGGCCGGCGAGCGCAATGCGACGCCGGTGACCCTGTGCGGCGAGATGGCGAGCAAGCCGATCTCGGCGATGGCGCTGCTCGGGCTCGGCTTCCGCTCGGTCTCGATGTCGGCGACGGCGCTCGGCCCGGTCAAGGCGATGCTCCTGAGCCTGGACGTCGACAGGCTTTCGGCGGTTCTCGAGGAGACGCTGAACGACATGCGGCCGACGCGGACGGTGCGACAGATCCTGACGGACTTCGCCGCCGAGAACGGCATTCCGCTGTAGCGGCGAACCGATGCGATCGGCACGCTTGCGGGTGTGCGGGGATCGCTTGATCATCAACATCCGCGCAAGGACGACGGGCACCGGGATGGCGCCTGCCGCCTGCGCGAGGGAAATCTTGGAGTTCTACGGTGGCGAAGCTTCCGGTTGAAAAAATGCGCGAGCTGGAGCGCCGTTTCGGCGAGATCGAGGCGCGCATGTCCGCGGGTCCGGATTCGGAAACCTATGTGAAGCTCGCCTCCGAGTATTCCGAGCTGCAGCCGGTCGTCACCAAGATCAGGGAATACCAGAAGGCGCAGGGCGAGATCTCCGACCTGGAGGCGATGCTTGCCGACAAGGGCACGGATCGGGAGATGCGCGACCTTGCGGAGATGGAGCTTCCCGAGCTGAAGGCGCGGATCGAGACGCTGGAGCAGGACATGCAGATCCTGCTCCTGCCGAAGGACGCGGCCGACGAGAAGAGCGCGATCCTGGAAATCCGCGCCGGCACCGGCGGCTCGGAAGCCGCACTCTTCGCCGGCGATCTCTTCCGCATGTACGAGCGCTTCGCTTCCGCCAACGGCTGGAAGGTGGAGGTGCTCTCGGCGAGCGAGGGCGAGGCCGGCGGCTACAAGGAAATCATCGCCACCATCTCCGGGCGCGGCGTGTTCGCCAAGCTGAAGTTCGAAAGCGGCGTCCACCGCGTGCAGCGGGTGCCGGAGACGGAAGCCGGCGGGCGCATCCATACCTCGGCGGCGACCGTGGCGGTGCTGCCGGAGGCGGAGGACATCGACATCGAGATCCGGCCGGAAGACATCCGCATCGACACCATGCGCTCTTCCGGCGCGGGCGGCCAGCACGTCAACACGACCGATTCCGCCGTGCGCATCACCCATCTGCCGACGGGGCTCGTCGTCACCAGCTCGGAAAAGTCGCAGCACCAGAACCGCGCAAAGGCCATGCAGGTGCTGCGCTCGCGGCTCTACGACATGGAGCGGCAGCGGGCCGAGAGCGAACGGTCCGCCGACCGCAAGAGCCAGGTGGGCTCCGGCGACCGCTCCGAACGCATCCGCACCTACAATTTCCCGCAAGGCCGGGTGACCGATCACCGCATCAACCTGACGCTCTACAAGCTGGACCGGATGATGGAGGGCGAGATCGACGAGGTGGTGGACGCGCTGCTGGCCGACTACCAGGCCGGGCAGCTGGCGCAGCTCGCCGAGCAGCGGGGCTGAGCGATGGGCGGCCTGACGCTCGCCGATGCGCTGAGCCGCGCCCGGCGCCGGCTTTCGGAGGGCGGCATCGCGGATGCGGGACGGGAGGCGCGGCTTTTGGTCGGCGGCCTGCTCCGGCTGGACCCCGCAGCCCTCATTGCAGGCGGAACGCGGACGCTGACCGCCGAAGAGGCGGCGCTGGTCGAGGGCGGGCTCACGCGGCGGCTGGATCGGGAGCCCATCTATCGCATTCTCGGGCAGCGGCCGTTCTTCGGCCTGGTCCTCTCCCTGTCCGCGGATACGCTGGAGCCGCGCCCGGACACGGAAATCCTGGTCGAGCGGCTGATCCCGGTCGCCAGGGGCATCGTCGCGGCGAAAGGACAATGCCGCCTGCTCGATCTCGGCACGGGGACGGGGGCGATCTGCCTGGCGCTGATCGATGCGGTGCCGGGCGTGCAGGGCACGGGTACGGACATTTCCGCAGGCGCCCTTGAAACCGCGCGCGCCAACGCCCATATCAACGGCCTGTCGGACCGGTTCGAGACACTTGAGAGCGACTGGTTCGCCGCCGTGGGCGGCATGTTCGACATCATCGTCTCCAACCCGCCCTATATCCGTTCCAAGGTCGTGGACGGTCTCGCCGACGAGGTGAGGCGCTTCGACCCGAGGCGGGCACTCGATGGCGGGGAAGACGGGCTGGACGCCTACCGCACGATCGCCGAAGGCGCGCTGGCTCACCTCGAAGAAGGAGGTGTCGTCGCCTTCGAGATCGGGTTCGACCAGAGGGAAGCCGTGACCCGGCTGATGGCCGGCCACCAATTCCGCCTCGTCGAGGCGGCCAGCGACCTCGGCGGCAACGACCGTGTGCTGGTTTTTGCCGCCGCTTGAGGTGCAGCCGTTGCTGCAAATGCACAGTTTCCTGCGCCACTGCGAAAAGTCGAAAAGAAAAGGCTTGGAATCAGCAAGGAAGCGGGATAGGTTGCCCCTACGCACCGGGCAAGGTCATGGGAAACAGATTCGATCTGCATATGACCGACGCGAAGCTTCCTCTCAAAGAAGAGTTGCTGGGGTTAGAGGCTGCTCTGTGCGGGTACCTGTCAATTTGACGTTTTGCGGCGACAGGACCACGGAAGAGCGTGGTGTGTTCTCCGACGAAATTCGCCCAGGCCGACGCTAGCGACCGGGCGGTGCAGAAACTCGATCATCAAGACTAGAGAGTTCAGGTGAGTGAAATATGAGGCCAGGACAGCAAAACAAGCGCGGCCGCGGGCGTAACAACAACAATAACAACAATAACAACAACAACTTCCGCAAGGGCGGCAATCCGCTGACCCGGACCTACGACAGTTCCGGTCCGGACGTGAAGATCAGGGGCACGGCACAGACGATTGCCGAGAAATATGCAGCCCTTGCGCGCGATGCCCAGAGCTCCGGCGACCGCGTCATGGCGGAGAACTATCTCCAGCATGCGGAGCACTACAACCGCATCATCCTGTCGGCACAGCAGCAGATGCAGGATCGCCAGCAGCGCGACGACCGGCACGACATGAACGACCGCGACGCCTTCGATCGCGATCAGGACGAGATGGACTATGCGGGCGACGAATCGCCGGCGGTCACGGTGACGGCACCGCCGGCACCGGCTCCCGCACCGGCCCCGGCTGCCGCCCGGGCTGCAGCCGCCGCGCCCGAACCCGTGATGGACGGGACCGGTCCGCAGCCTATCATCGAGGGAACGCCGGCAGAGGTCTCCCTGGAAGAGGAAGCCTCGGCCCGCCAGCCTTCCCGCCGCCGCAGTGCCCCGCGCCAGCGCCGTCCGCGCCGTGGCGAGGCGCAGCAGCCGGGCGAGGCCGCCGCCGAAGGCGGCGACGGTCCGGTCCTGGAAGCCACCGCGTCGGAGTGAGCGGCAAGGCGCAGCGCGTTTCCCGCGACGACAATGATCGAAAGCCGCCTGCAACGGTCGTTGCGGGCGGCTTTCGTATTTCCGGTATCCGTGCGGCCTGTTGCCCTTCCGATGCCGCGGCTCTAGTGATGTTGGTGAGCACCATTTTCCGCATCCGTCACAACCGGGGATGACCCTGACTTCGCAAGAGCATCGCGCATGCGCTCCACCACCGACCGCATCCGGCACGCCGTCAGCTTCGAACTGATCGGGCTTGCCCTGATCACCCCGCTCGGCGCCTGGGCCTTCGGCCTGCCGATGGTCGAGGTCGGCGTCGTCGGCGTCGCGAGCGCCACGGTCGCGACGATCTGGAACTATCTGTACAATCTGGGCTTCGACCAGGCGATGCAGCGGTTCACCGGCGGCACGCAGAAGTCGCTCGCGCACCGGATTGCCCATGCGGTGCTGTTCGAGGCCGGGCTCGTGGCGGTGCTGATGCCGCTGATCGCCTGGTATCTGGGCATCGGCCTCCTGCAGGCCTTCCTGATGGACGTATCCTTCTCGATTTTCTACCTGGTCTATGCCTTCGTCTTCAACTGGCTCTACGACCGGCTGTTTCCGCTGCCGGAATGGTTGCCGGCGCCCGAGGCGGGCGAGGCGAACCGATAGCGACAGCGGCGCGCGCGATGCCCGACGGTTGCGCAATCTGCCGGTGACCGCCTCCCTTTAATTCCCGTTGCGCGTCACCATATTTCGATCAAGATGATTGACGTGGTGCAATGCTGCGCAAAATCGACAATGACAGGTTCGCCTTCGGGGGACCTGATCCTGAATCGTCGACCGGTGCCGAAGCGGGCCGGCCGAGTTATGGAGGTAGTCTATGAACATCGAAAAATATTCCGAGCGCGTCCGCGGTTTCCTGCAATCCGCCCAGACCAAGGCGCTCGCCGACGGCAATCCGCAGTTCACGCCTGAACACGTCCTGAAAGTGCTGCTCGATGACGAGCAGGGCCTGGCGTCGTCGCTGATCGAGCGCGCCGGCGGCAATGCCCGGGAAGCGCTGCGGGCGACCGAGGCCGCACTTGCCAAGCTGCCGAAGACGACCGGCGGCAACGGCTCGCTGTCGCTGACCCAGCCGCTCGCGCGCGTTTTTTCCACCGCCGAGGATGCGGCGAAGAAGGCCGGCGACAGTTTCGTCACGGTCGAGCGGCTGCTTCTCGCGCTGGCGATCGAGAAGGCGGCCGCCACCGCGGACATCCTGGCCAAGGCCGGCGTGTCGCCGCAGGCGCTGAACCAGGTCATCAACGACCTGCGCAAGGGCCGCACGGCGGACACGGCCAATGCCGAGCAGGGCTTCGACGCGCTGAAGAAATATGCCCGCGACCTGACCGCGGAGGCCCGCGAGGGCAAGCTCGACCCGGTGATCGGCCGTGACGACGAGATCCGCCGCACCATCCAGGTCCTGTCCCGCCGCACCAAGAACAATCCCGTGCTGATCGGCGAGCCCGGCGTCGGCAAGACCGCGATCGCCGAAGGCCTGGCGCTGCGCATCGTCAACGGCGACGTGCCCGAGAGCCTGAAGGACAAGCGGCTGATGGCGCTCGACATGGGCGCGCTGATCGCCGGCGCCAAGTATCGCGGCGAGTTCGAGGAGCGCCTGAAGGCGGTGCTGAACGAGGTGCAGTCGGAGAACGGCGAGATCATCCTGTTCATCGACGAGATGCACACGCTCGTCGGCGCCGGCAAGGCGGACGGGGCGATGGACGCCTCCAACCTGCTGAAGCCGGCGCTCGCCCGCGGCGAGCTGCACTGCGTCGGCGCGACCACGCTCGACGAGTACCGCAAGCATGTCGAGAAGGATCCGGCGCTCGCCCGGCGCTTCCAGCCGGTGTTCATCGAGGAGCCGACGGTCGAGGACACGATCTCGATCCTGCGCGGCCTGAAGGAGAAGTACGAGCAGCACCACAAGGTGCGGATCTCCGATTCTGCGCTCGTCGCCGCAGCGACGCTGTCCAACCGCTACATCACCGACCGCTTCCTGCCCGACAAGGCGATCGACCTGATGGACGAGGCGGCCGCACGCCTGCGCATGCAGGTGGACAGCAAGCCCGAGGAACTCGACGAGCTCGACCGGCGGATCATCCAGCTGAAGATCGAGCGCGAGGCGCTGAAGAAGGAAACCGACCGCTCCTCGCAGGAGCGGCTGGAAAAGCTCGAGCTCGACCTCGCCGCACTGGAAGAGGAAGCCGCGGCGCTGACGGCCCGCTGGCAGGCGGAGAAGAGCAAGCTCGGCCACGCCGCCGACCTGAAGCGGCAGCTCGACGAGGCCCGCAACGAACTGGCGATCGTCCAGCGCAAGGGCGAGTTCCAGCGCGCCGGCGAACTGACCTACAGCGTCATCCCCACGCTCGAGAAGGAGCTGGAGGAGGCCGAGGGCCAGGACCGCAGCGGTGTCGATTCGATGGTGCAGGAGGTGGTGACCGCCGACAACATCGCCCAGGTGGTCTCCCGCTGGACGGGGATCCCGGTGGACCGGATGCTGGAGGGCGAGCGCGACAAGCTGCTGCGCATGGAAGACGAGCTCGCGAAGTCCGTCGTCGGCCAGGGCGATGCCGTCCAGGCAGTCTCGCGCGCGGTGCGCCGGGCGCGGGCCGGCCTGCAGGATCCGAACCGGCCGATCGGCTCGTTCATCTTCCTCGGCCCCACCGGCGTCGGCAAGACGGAGCTCACCAAGGCGCTCGCGCGCTTCCTCTTCGACGACGAGACGGCGATCGTGCGCATGGACATGTCGGAATACATGGAGAAGCACTCCGTGGCCCGGCTGATCGGCGCGCCTCCCGGCTATGTCGGCTACGAGGAGGGCGGCTCGCTGACCGAGGCGATCCGGCGCCGGCCCTACCAGGTCGTGCTGTTCGACGAGATCGAGAAGGCGCATCCGGACGTGTTCAACGTGCTCCTGCAGGTGCTCGACGACGGGCGGCTGACCGACGGCCAGGGCCGCACGGTCGACTTCCGCAACACGCTGATCATCATGACGTCGAACCTGGGCGCCGAATACCTGGTCCAGCTCGGCGAGGGCGACGACAGCGAGAAGGTCCGCGACGAGGTGATGGCGGTGGTGCGGGCGCATTTCCGCCCCGAGTTCCTGAACCGCGTCGACGAGATCATCCTGTTCCACCGCCTGCGGCGGCAGGAGATGGGCGCGATCGTCGAGATCCAGCTCGGCCGCGTGCGCAAGCTGCTCGCCGAGCGCAAGATCACGCTGGAGCTGGACGAGGACGCCACGCACTGGCTGGCCGACAAAGGCTATGACCCGGTCTACGGCGCCCGGCCGCTGAAGCGGGCGGTGCAGAAGTACCTGCAGGATCCGCTCGCCGAGAAGATCCTGTCGGACGAGGTGCCGGACGGTTCGACCGTGCGGGTGACGTCCGGTTCGGACCGGCTGCTGTTCCATACGGTCGGCAGCAAGAGCAAGGCGGCCTGAGGCTCACTGGGGCCCACTGGGGCCCACTGCGGCTCGAGGTCGGACGGGAGATGCAAACGGGGCGCGCGGTCCGCAAAAGGGCCGCGCGCCTTTTCGTTTGCCTTGGTTTCCTACTGCTTGGCTGCGACTTCCGAGGCGTCGTCCTCGCGGCCGAGGAGATCGTCGATACGCTTGCGCTCCAGCTGGAACTGGGCGAGCGCCTCGCCGTCCAGCGACTTGCCGCCGGGCAGGCGGATCTTCAGCGCGTCGACCTTGTTGCCGTTGACGATCAGCTCGTAGTGGAGGTGCGGCCCGGTGGACAGGCCGGTCGTGCCGACGAAGCCGATCACCTGGCCCTGGCGGACCTTGACGCCGGGCTTGATGCCCTTGGCGATGGCGCTCTGGTGGTTGTAGGAGGAGACGTAGCCGTTGGCATGGCGGATCAGCGTCTGGTTACCGTAGCCGCCGGAATCCCAGCCGGCCTTCTCGACGACGCCGTTGCCGGCGGCGATGATCGGCGTGCCGCGCGGCGCCGACCAGTCGACGCCGGTGTGCATGCGCGAGAAGCCGAGGATCGGGTGGCGGCGCATGCCGAAGCCGGAGCGGAACTTGCCGTTCGGGACCGGATTGCGCAGCAGGAACTGGCGAATGCTCTTGCCGTCCTGGTCGTAGTAGTCGATCGAACCGTCCTCGGGATCCTGGAAGCGGTAGACGCGCGTCTCGGTGTCGCCGAACCGGGCATCGAGGAAAAGAAGCTCGGAATCCTCGGTCGCGACGCCGGTGTCGTCGGCCACCGAGAAGAACGCCTCGAGCGTGTCGTTCGGGCGCAACTGCGCCTGGAAGTCGACGTTGCTGGCGAGGATGCGCACGACCTGGGCGGTCATGTCCTTGCTCATGCCATAGGAGAGGGCGGCGCGGTAGATGCCGTCGTAGACGCGCGGCATGTCGCGCCCGGAGGCCATCACCTGGCGGTTGTCGCCGTCGAAGGCGGTGGCGACGGCGGCGAGCGGCGGCGGCTCCATGCCGGGGATGAAGCGGCCCTCGTCGTCGAGCGCCACCGTCGTCACGTGGCGGCCGCCGGAATAGACCGAGGCGCGGACGATGTCGGCCTGCTTGCCGCGCTGCATGACGCAGATGCGCAGAACGTCGCCCTGCTCGAGCTCGTCGCCGTCCAGCACGCCCTTCAGGTAGCCCGCGAGGTCTTCGGCCTGCGCCTTGGTGTAGCCCGCACCCGTCATCACGCCGACGATGTCCTGGGCGTGGCGGACCGGGATCACGTCGTCGGCATATTCCGGATCGTCGGAGGAGCGCGTATCGAAGTCCGAGACGCTCATGTTCTCCTCGACGACGCGCGCCGTCAGCCCCTGCAGCAGGTCGAGGTCGCCGCTGTCGGAGGCGAAGCGCTGCGGGTCGACATAATAGAGCGAGGCGATCTGGGTGCTGCCGTCGGTGAGCGCCGAGCCGTTGGTGCGCACGTTCTCCTCGACCTCGTCGGCCGACATCTGGTCGGAGAAGGCCAGCGCCGACCCGCCGGTCGGGAAGTCGCCGCTCTTCAGCGCCACCTCGGATTCCACCTCCGATCCGTAGATCGTGCCCGTGCGCGAGACGGGCTGGTCGTCCTTGTCGCCGTCGGAGAAGATCGCCAGCGGATCGAAGGGCGGATAGTCGTCGCCGGCGGTATGGCTGGCGGCCAGCGCCATCGTGACGTGGGCGAAGGGCTTGCGCCGCACGACCTCCTTCTCGCCGTCGTGGATCATGGTCGAGACCTCCATGATCTTCTTGTCCGCAGGCTTGGCGACGACGTTGGGCTCGAGGATGCGCTGTCCGCGCTTGACCGTGTTCTCCGGGTGCGGGGGATGGTCCTGCGGCTCGAGCGCGGCATAGGCCTCGGCCGGAATGGCCAGCTGCTGGCGGCCGTCGAGGGCTGCAAACAGCGCCACGCCCATCAGGATGGAGGAGGTGATGCCGGTGAGGAACGTGCCCGAAAGCCAACGCAGCGAAATCTCGCGGCGGTCGGGGGCGCGCCGGCCGTCCGCCACGAGAGGCGGCTCGTTGCCGAGCGTGCGGATCATGTTCCTGTCGGTCGTCGTCATGCCGATCGCGTTCGTCCCGTGTCGTTGCGCCGCCGTGCCAGCGGCACGAAGATGTACGTGTTGTGCCGTCAAAGTCAAATCGGAGCGCGACCGCGCCCCCGCCGGCAGGAATCACGCGAGTGACGCGCATAGGCCGTTGAGACGACGCCATTGTGAAGAATTGAGGGCAGAACGCCAATTCCGGTCGCAAATGCCGGGGATGAAGTTTCTTTGTCCCCGCAAACCCCTGAAAACCCGGAGGCGGTGGCCCGCGCCGGGCGGATTTTTCAAAAAACTGTCAAAATCCCTGTTGACTTGGT
>UBZP01000022.1 GCA_900469965.1 Hyphomicrobiales bacterium
TGTGCCGCGGCAGCGCGCGTCGTGCGTGTGGCGCTGCGCCGGCCCCGCCCGGCCCGCCCGGCGCCGCTCAAACTATCAATTTAAATCCAAAGATTTAGATCAGATCCATCCTTCGGGCTATGAAACGAATGCGCGAACATCCGCCGGGCGGTGGCGCAGGAAAAGGCATGGCCGCCCCCATCCGCCCACATCAACCGGCATGGATATGTCCAGTACCGCTCGCTTAGCGGGATGGCGTATGGGTCAGTCTTCTTGCTGCTCGGGCGTACCCTTTTTCGGATACCCAAGGTTGCGCGCATGGCGACGACGTGATCACCCGGGCCATCCACTTCCGACTGTGAAGGCAGCCAATGTCATCATTGTGAAAAGGCCTTAACCGCTGGATTCCGTTTGGGGGCCGGCTGATACTTCGACACTTTCGACAGCCAGGCTTCGAGGGTATCGCTGTGGTTGAATTTCATCCGAATGCCTTTTTCTTTGGTAACGGCACATTGCTCCTTCGCTGCGCGGAAGCGTTTCGTAACGCAGGGGGAACCATCGCAGGAATCGTGTCCACCGATCCGCAGATCGCCGGCTGGGCCGAGGCGGAAGGGATCCCCCACACGGCATTCGACGATGCCGAGACGGGAGAAGCGGCGGACTATATCTTCAGCGTCGCCAATCTGACCGTGCTGACGCCGGCAATGCTCGGCAGGGCGAGGCTTGCGGCCGTCAACTTCCATGACGGGCCGCTGCCGGAACGGGCCGGATCGAACGTGCCGGCCTGGAGCGTCATCGAGGGCGCGGCCGAGCATGCGGTGACGTGGCACGAGATGACCGAGCGCGTCGATGCCGGCCGGGTGCTGAAGCAGCGGCGCTTCCCGATCGGTGCGAACGACACCGCCTTCAGCCTGAACGCGCGGTGCTACGAAGCCGGATTCGAGAGCTTCTGCGAACTCCTGCCGGAGCTCCTGGAGAACCGGTGCGCGCCGGTGGCGCCGGCCGCCTCCGACCGGGCCTGGTATGCCAAGGCCAGGCGACCCGAGGCGCTGGGCACGCTCGATTTCGCCCAGCCGGCCGGCGCGCTCTGCCGGACCGTGCGCGGCCTGAATTTCGGCGGCTACGCCAATCCGCTGGCGCTCGCCAAGCTGTGGACGGGCAAGGCGCTTCTGTCGGTCGGCCGGCTCGAGATCGTGGCGGGAGTCGCCGGCGCACCCGGGACCATCGTTGCGAGCGATGCCGACACCGTCACCGTCATGGCGGCGGACTGCGGCGTGCGGCTGAGCGGCCTCGCCGATCTCGACGGCAGGCCGATCGATCCAGTGGCCGCAGCCCTGGTGCCGGGCCGGGTGCTGCCACCGGTCGGGAAGGCCGAGGGGCCGACCCCTTCGGAGGCGGGCAGGGCGGAGCCGGAGTGGGAGGCCGAACTGCGGAGAGCAGCGCCGGCGCTGCCGCCCTATCCGCTGTCGCATACCGCAGGCAGCGGTGTGGCGGCGCTCGCCGTCGACCGGCTGGATGCCGACACGCTTGCCGCGGCCTGGCTCGCCTGGATTGCGGGCCTGACCGGACAGGCGGAGGCGACCGTCGCCTATCTCGACCCGGAGCCCTCGGCTCCGTGGTTCGCGGAACGGCGCCCGGTCACGCTCGGCTTCCTCGCCGGCATGACCCCGCACGATGCGACCGTGGCCGTGCGGGCGGCCAGGCAGGCGGCCTTCGCGCGGGCGGCGATGGCGGCGGACCTGCCGCTCCGTCTGAACGAGGCGCAAACGAGGGACAGGGCGTTGCAGGCGCTCGGCGTCGTCGTGGCGGCGCACGCAGACGGCCTGCCGGAGAACGCCGACATCGTGCTCTGCGCCGATCCGCCGGCGATCCATGTCGCAGGCGGGCGATACGCGCCGCCGGTGCTTGCCGCCCTCGCCTCGGACTTCGCCGTCTTCCTTGCGGCGTTCATCGGGCGGATGGGCGCGCCGCTCGCCACGCTGCCGCTGGGGGGAGAGATGGCGGCGGTGTGCAACGACCTGCCGGGCGTCGAAGCGCGCACGATCCATGCGATGTTCGCCGACAGCTGCCGCGCGAGGCCGGATGCGCCGGCGCTGGAAGCGGGCCCCGTGCGGCTCAGCTACCGGGAGCTCGAGGCACGGGTGGCGCGGCTTGCGGGCGCGCTCGCCGAACGCGGTGCCGCCCCCGGCGTCGTGGTCGGGCTTTGCCTGGAGCGGTCGGCCGAACTGGTCGTGGCGATGCTCGCCATCCTGAAGACGGGAGCGGCCTACCTGCCGCTCGATCCCTCCTATCCGGCCGATCGCATCGGCTTCATGCTCGCCGATTCCGGGGCGCCGATCGTCGTGGCGAGCCGGTCTGCGGCCAGCCGGCTGGCGCTCGACCCCGGCATCGTCATCCTGCCGGATGCGGTGGGGCCGGAGTTCGACGATGCGCGCGGCACGCCGGCCGACGTCGCCTATCTCATCTATACGTCCGGCTCGACCGGACGGCCGAAGGGCGTGATGATCGCGCACCGGAACGTGGCCAACTTCTTCGCCGGCATGGACGCCACCGTGCCACTTTCTGCGGGCGCGCGGCTTCTGGCGGTCACCTCGGTGTCCTTCGACATCTCCGTCCTGGAGATCCTGTGGACGCTCGCCCGCGGCGCGACCCTGGTGCTGCAGACCGACGGGGCCGGCGAGAGCGCGCTGCCCGGCTTCTCGCTCTTCTACTTCGCCTCCGAGGCGGCCGGCAGCGGCCACCAGGCCTATCGCCTGCTGCTCGAGGGCGCGCGCTTTGCCGACGAGAACGGCTTCGAGGCGATCTGGACGCCGGAGCGGCATTTCCATGCCTTCGGCGGGCTCTATCCGAACCCGGCCATCAGTTCGGCGGCACTTGCGGGGCTGACGAAGAACGTCAAGCTGCGCGCCGGGTCCACCGTGCTGCCGCTGCATCATCCGGTGCGGGCGGCCGAGGACTGGGCGCTGGTGGACAATCTCTCCAACGGGCGCGCCGGCCTTGCGCTGGCGTCGGGCTGGCAGCCCAACGACTTCCTGCTGAGGCCGGAGGCCTTCGGCGAGCGCAAGGAGATCATGCTCGGTTCCGTCGAGACGCTGCGGAAGCTCTGGCGTGGCGAGGCGATGGCGTTTCCGGGCCACGACGGCAAGCCGGTCGAGATCCAGATCCACCCGCGCCCGGTGCAGCGCGACATGCCGCTGTGGCTGACTGCGGCCGGCAATCCGGAGACCTTCCAGGCGGCCGGGCGGCTCGGCTGCGGCGTGCTGACCCATCTGCTCGGCCAGACGCTGGCGGAGGTCGCCGACAAGATCCGCAGCTACCGGGTCGCGCGGGGCGAGGCCGGCCATGCCGGCCCGGGGCACGTGGTGCTGATGCTCCATACCTTCATCGGCGAGGACGAGGAGACGGTGCTTTCGGCCGCGCGCCAGCCGATGAAATCCTATCTGAAGAGCGCGGTCGATCTCGTGCGCCGCGCCGCCTGGACCTTCCCGACGATCGTGGAGCGGGCCGGACAGGCCGGGATGACGCCGCAGGAGGTGTTCGAGAAGGAAGAGCTTTCGGCGGCAGAGCTCGATGCGCTGCTCGATCACGCCTTCGAACGCTACTACCGGACGGCCGGCCTGTTCGGAACGCCGGAAACGGCCGGCGAGATCGTGCGCAACGTGGCGGCCATCGGCGTCGACGAGATCGCCTGCCTGATCGACTTCGGCGTGGAGACCGAGACGGCGCTCGCCAACCTGCCCAACATCCGCCGGCTGATGGACAGGCTGCAGGCGGAGGGCGGGGTCTCGCGAAAGGCCTCCGTCGCCGAAGACATCGTCGCCGGCGCCATCACGCATCTGCAGTGCACGCCGTCGATGGCGACCTATCTCGCCGGCGATCCGGCCGGCCGACAGGCGCTTTCGCGGCTCGACTGCATGATGGTGGGGGGCGAGGCCTTCCCGCCCGATCTCGCCCGCAGCCTGCGGGCGGCGCTGCCGGGCGCGCTTCTCAACATGTACGGCCCGACGGAGACGACGATCTGGTCGTCGGTCGCGCGGCTGGATGCGGTCGGCGAGCGCGTGCCGCTCGGCGTCCCCATCGCCAATACGGAACTGAGCGTGCGCTCGCCGGCCGGATTGCCGCTGCCCAACCTGATCGAAGGCGAGCTGTGGATCGGCGGCGCCGGGCTCGCGCTCGGCTACTGGGGCCGGCCGGACCTGACGGCCGAACGCTTCGTGGACACGCCGGACGGCCGCTACTACCGCACCGGCGACCTGGTGCGCCGCCACCTGGACGGAACGCTGGAATTCCTCGGCCGGATCGACGGGCAGGTGAAGATCCGCGGCCACCGGATCGAACTCGGCGAGATCGAGGCGCTGCTTGCGGCAGAGCCGAGCGTGCGGCAGGCGGCGGTCAGGGCGGTGGAATTCGGCCCTGGTGATGTGCGCCTCGTCGCCTATGTGACGGCGGGGGAGATGCGTCCCGCGGCCAGCGAACTGCGCAGCCTGCTGGAGGCGAAGCTGCCCGACTTCATGGTGCCGTCCCAGATCGTCGTGCTGGAGCGGATGCCGCTGACGCCGAACGGCAAGATCGATCGCAAGGCCCTGCCCGTGCCCTCGGTCCGTTCGCAGCGGAGCGAGATGACGGCAGCGGAAGGGGACTTCGAGACCGGCATCGCCGAGATCTGGCGCGAGGCGCTGGGGCTCGACGCGGTCTCGGTCACGGACAACTTCTTCGACCTCGGCGGACATTCGCTGCTGGTCGTCCAGGTCCAGCGCCGGATGAAGGAGAAGCTCGGGCACGAGGTCGCCATCACCGACCTCTTCCGTTTCCCCACCATCCGCGCGATCGCCACGCACCTCGCTGGCGAGGCGACCGAGACGGCCAGCGCGGTCGATCGCGGCGCGGCGCGGGCCGCGGCGCGCCTTGCCCGGCTCGGCCGCCGCTGACCCGCCGACGCCGGCCTGCCGGAAACCACAAGATCATCAAAGGGAAGAAAAACAGCCCATGGACAGGACACTACCCGACCAACGCATCGCAATCATCGGCCGCGCGGGGCGCTTCCCGTCTGCGCGCACCGTCGGCGAGTTCTGGTCCATGCTGTTCGAGGGACGATCGGCCGCGCAGCGGCTCGGCGAGGCGGAACTTCTGGCCGCCGGCGTCAGCCGCAAGGCGCTCGCCGATCCCGCCTATGTGCGGGTCGCCAACGTGCTGCCGGACATGGAGTGCTTCGACGCCGGCTTCTTCGGCTTCTCGCCGCGCGAGGCGGCGATCCTCGATCCGCAGCACCGGCATTTTCTGGAATGCGGCTGGGAGGCGCTGGAGGATGCGGGCTACGTTCCCGAGCGCTTCGACGGCCGGATCGGCGTCTTTGCCGGCTCGGGCATGCAGGCCTATCTGCCCTTCAACCTGCTGTCCAATCCGGAGCTCGTCGAGGAGACCGGCCTCTTTCTCCTGCGCCACAACGGCAACGACAAGGACTTCCTGCCGACGCGGCTGTCCTATCTGCTGAACCTCACCGGGCCCTCGATCGCGGTGCAGACGGCCTGCTCGACCTCGCTCGTGGCCGTCCACACGGCGATCGGGTCGCTCCTGAACATGGAATGCGACATGGCGATCGCCGGCGGGGTGACGATCGAGCTGCCGCATCGCACCGGCTATCGCTATGCGGAGGGCGAGATCCTGTCGTCGGACGGGCTCTGCCGCGCTTTCGACGACGACAGCCGCGGCACGGTGTTCGGATCGGGGGCGGCATTGGTGGTGCTGCGGCGCTACGAGGATGCGCTGGCCGACGGCGACGACATCAAGGCGGTGATCCTGGCAAGCGCGGTCAACAACGACGGCGCGGGCAAGGCGAGCTATCTCGCGCCCTCCGTCGACGGCCAGGCGGAGGCGGCCGCCGAGGCCCTGGCGCTTTCGGGCGTCGAGGCCCGGAGCCTTTCCTACATCGAGACGCACGGCACCGGCACGCCGATCGGCGACCCGATCGAGCTCGCCGCCCTGAAGCAGGTCTACGGGACCGCGCCTGCCGGCAGCATCGGCATCGGTTCGGTGAAGACCAATATCGGCCATCTCGATACGGCCGCGGGAACGGCGAGCCTGATCAAGGTGGTGGAGGCGCTGCGCCACCGGTACCTGCCCGCGAGCCTGCACTTCCGCAAGCCGAACAGCCGGTTCGACTTTGCCGCGAGCCCCTTTCGGGTCGTTGCAGAGGGCCGGGAATGGCCGTCCGCACACGGTCCGCGCCGTGCCGCCGTCAACTCGCTGGGGGTCGGCGGCACCAATGCCCATGTGATCGTCGAGGAGGCGCCGGTCCGACCGCCGGCGGCCGCTGCCGCCGAATGGCGCTTCTTCCCCTTTTCCGCCCGCAACGAGGCCGCGCTCGAGCGGCTGCGCGAACGGTGGAAGTCCTACTCAGACGGGGAGGTTCCGGAGATGGCGGACATCGCATTCACGCTCAGGCAGGGGCGCCGGCATTTTGCCGAGCGCTTCGCGATCGCGGCCCGCACGGGGGAGGACCTGAAGGGCGCGCTCACGGCAAAGGTGACGCCGTTCCGCCGGCACGGCAGGGCCCGCTCCAAGCCGCCGCGGATCATCTTCATGTTCCCGGGCGGCGGCGCCCAGTATCCGGGGGCGGGCGCGGGGATGATGGCGTCGTCGCCCGTCTTTGCGTCGGCGGTGGACCAGTGCTTCGCGATGCTGCCGGCCACGGCTCCTTCCGACCTGCGCCAGGTGATGTTCGGCGCGCGCCTGAACGACGAGAGCGCGCGGGTCAAGCTCCTGCGTTCGAGCTACGCCATCCCGGCGGTCTTCATCCTGGAATATGCCTATTGCAAGCTGTGGGAGAGCTGGGGCATCCGCCCGGACGCCATCGTCGCCCACAGTGCCGGCGAATATGCCGGCGCGCTCGCCGCCGGCGTCATGGAGCTTGCGGACGCGTTGAAGATCGTGACGCTGCGCGGGCAGGTGATGGAGCAGGCGCCCGCCGGCGCGATGACCGCCGTGCCGCTCGGCGAGATGCGCGTGCGCGAGCTGATCGGCGAAGGCCTCGACATCGCCGCGGTGAACACCGCCCAGTCGACGATCGTTTCCGGCCCGATCGCCGGCATCGAGGCGCTCGAGGCGCAGCTTGCGGGCAGCGAACACGAGGCCCGGCGCATCCACATCGACGTCGCCGCGCATTCGCGGCAGCTGGACGACCAGCTCGACCGGTTCAGGGAGGGGCTCGAAGGCATTTCGTTCCGGCAGCCGACCGTGCCCATGGTCTCGTCGCTGCGCGGCAGCTGGGCCGACGGCCAGGATTTCGTCTCCGCCGACTACTGGGTGCGCCATCTGCGGCATACGGTGCGCTTTGCCGATGCGGTCGCCGCGGTGCTGGAAGCGCCCGACAGCGTCGTGATCGAGGTCGGTCCGGGCCAGACCGTCGGGCCGCTGGTGGCGGCGGCAAAGACGAAGAACGCGCCGCTGGCGATCCTGCCGTCGGCGCCGCGCCCGCGCGACGGGGAAGACGAGATGGGGATCGCCGTGGCGGCGCTCGGAGGGCTCTGGGCGAACGGCGTCGAGCTGGACCCCGACCGGCTTCCGGGCGGTCGCGGCCGCCGCGTCTCGCTGCCGACCTACCCGTTCGAGAAGGAACGGCACTGGATCGAGCCGGGCCGCGGCAAGACGGCCGGGGCGGAGAACGATTCCGCCCCGCCGCTGGCGCGGATCTCCGATCCGGCGGACTGGGTGGAGGTCCTCGAATGGACCGAGCGGCCGCGTTCGGGCGGTGCGGCCGAACTCGGCGGCGACTGGCTGGTGCTGGCCGGCGGCGACGCCTTCTCCGAGGCCGTGCTGGCCCGGCTCGGCGCCGCCGGCGCGCGCGTGACGGTGCTGCGGGCGGGCGACGGCTTTGCCGCTTCGCCGGAGGGGTTCGTGCTCCGTCCCGACGCACCGGCCGACTTCGAGGCGCTGGCTGCGGCCCTGCCGTCGGTGCCCCACCGGGTGCTCTGCCTCTGGGGCGCCGATCCTGCGCTTTCGGAGCGCGCCTTCGGCGCATCCTATCTGCTGGCCCGGCTGCTGCAGCAGGCCGACCCGGAACCGGGGACGCGCTTGCTGCTCGTCTCCCCCGGGGCGGCATCCTTGCCCGGTTCTGCGGCGGAGCGGCCGGAACTCGCCGCCTTGCTCGGCGTCGTCCGGGTTGCCCCGCGCGAAATCCCCGGGCTCAGCGCCGGCCTCGCCGATATTGAGCCGGATTCGGATCCATCCGTCGTGGCGGCGGTCCTGGCGGAAGCTGCGGGCAGCGACGAGGCCGACCACGTCGTCCTTCGCGGCAAGCGCCGCTTCGTCCGCAGCCGCGTGCGCGTGCCTGCGCCGGCTGCGCCGGACCTGCCCGAGCGGCTGCGCAAGGGCGGCGTCTACCTCATCACCGGCGGCACCGGCGGCATCGGCCGCGAACTGGCGCTCTGGCTCGCCCGGAGGGCCGGAGCCCGGCTGGCGCTGCTCTCGCGTTCGGCCGGCGACGATGCGGTGTTGCGCGGGGACATAGAGGCTGCGGGCGGGGCGGTGGTGTTCCTGAAAGCCGACGTCGCCGATGCGGCTGCGATGACGGCCGCGATCGAGACGGTGCGGTCGCGGTTCGGAGCACTGCACGGGGTCATCCACGCCGCCGGCATCCTGGACGATGGGCCGCTTGCGACCCAGCCGCTGGAGGCGGCCGTCGCCGTGATGCGGCCGAAGCTCGACGGCGCCCTGGTGCTGCACCGGCTGCTGCCGGAAGGCAGCCTCGATTTCTTCGCCGTGATCTCGTCGTCCTCCGTCGTGATCGGTGGGGCCGGCCAGGCCGGCTATGCCGGGGCGAACGCCGCCCTCGAGGCGCTCGCCGCCGCGCGCGGCGACGGGCTGTCGATCGCATGGGGAGCTTGGCGCGATACCGGCATGGCCGCGCGCGCTTATGGTGCCGGGGTTGCCGTCACCGGCGATCTGCTCGGGCAGCGCCACGACGAACCGGGCGGGGTCGTCCGCTTCGAGACGGTGATCGATCCGGAAACCGACTGGCGGGTCTCAGAACATGTGGTCGCCGGCCAGCCGGTGCTGTGCGGGACCGCCTATGTCGAGCTTGCCCAGGCGGCCGCGGAAGCGGTGATGGGTGCCGGCCGGTTCGAGCTTGCCGCGCTCTCCTTCGCGCTGCCGATGACGTTCGAGGGCCTGCCGCGCCGCGTCATCATCCGGCTGCAGCCGCAGGGCAAGGGCTACGAGCTGTCGATCGACAGCGCCATCGGGGCCGAACGGATGCCGGTCGAGCACGTCCGGCTGCAGGTGGTCGCCACCGAGAACGCGCAGGCGCATCTGCCGGCAGCGCTCGATCACGTCCTGGCCGGGACGGTGGCGGCCTCGGGCCGGCAGGCGCCGCAGCAGGACGTGATCGCCTTCGGGCCGCGCTGGAACTGCATCGAGACGCTGCGCACCGGCGATGGCAGGGCGGAGGGCGACTTCCAGCTCGCCGCTCCGTTCGTGGACGACCTGCAGGTCCATGCCCTGCATCCGGCGCTCATGGACATGGCGATGACGGTCGGGCTGGCCGCGCTGGAGCGGCGCGAGGGCCGGCTGTGGGTGCCGATGTCGGTCGGCCGGATCGGTGTCTTCCGGCCGCTGCCAGCGGCGATCACCAGTCGTGCCGTCCGGGTGGACGGCGAGCCGGGCCGGTTCGTGTCCTTCGACGTCGCCGTGTTCGACCGGGACGGCCGCATCGTCGCCGTGCTCGAAGGTCTCTCCATGCGCGAGGTGGGGCGGGACAGTTTCGCGGGGGCTGCGACGCCGCCCGGGCTGACGACCCAGCTGATGGCGACCGGCATCCGCGCCTGCGAGGCGCCCGATCTCTTCGCACGCGTCTTTGCCCATCCGGGCCGCCAGCTGGTCGTCTCGCCGGTGTCGCTGGACCATGTGCGCCTTGCCCTCGCCGAGGCCGCCGCACCTTCGGGCATGCCGATCGCGCGGCAGGGCGGCGGCGGGCCGATTAGCGATCCCGTCGCAGCCAGGCTCTCGGCGATCTGGACCGAGATCCTCGGCGTTTCCAACGTCGGCGCGGACGACGATTTCTTCGCGCTCGGCGGCCATTCGCTCAATGCCGTGCGGATGTTCGCGCGCATCCGCAAGGACTTCGGCGTCGCGCTGCCGCTCGCAAGCCTGTTCCAGGCGTCACGGCTCGGCGACCTGGCGGCGCTGGTGCGCGCCGAGGCTCCGGATGTGGAAGCCGGCGCGACCGTGGCCGAAGAGCCAGGGCAAGCCGTGCCGGACATGACGGCGGTCCGCCGGATCGGAATGACGGAGGGGCAGCGGGAGCTCGCCACGGCCATCAGCATCAATCCGGCCGCGTCGCTCTCCTACAATCTGTCCTTCAGCCTGCATTTCGACGGCGCCATCGACGCGGCTGTGCTGCGCACGGCGCTCGACGGGCTCGTTGCGCGTCACGACAGCCTGCGATCGTCCTTCGACGTGGACAACATGATGCTGACGATCCACCCGCGCCGCGAAGCAACGCTTGAGGAGGCCGATTTCTCGGACCTCGGCGAGCTGGAGCAGAGGGCGCGGCGGGATGCGCTGCATGCGAAGAATGCGCGCACGCCCTTCGATCTCGTCGAGGGGCCGGTGCTGCGCGCCCTGCTTGTGCGCTATTCGGCGTCTAGGACGGAGCTTCTGCTGTTCGTCCATCACATTGCCTGCGACGGCTGGTCGATGGGCGTGCTGATGAGCGATCTCGCTGCGCTCTATACGGCAGCGCTGGCCGGAAAGCCGGCAAAGCTTCCGGCGCCGACAAGCATTGCCGCGCTGGTCGCGGCCGAGGCGCAATGGGCCGAGGGCGCGGAAGCCGCGCGTCACCGCGACTACTGGCTGAAGAAATATGCCGGGCCGCTGCCGGCGATCGACCTGCCGACGGACCGGCCCTATCCGGTCGTGCGCGGCACGCAGGCGGACCGGGTCGAAACCAGGCTCGATGCCGCGCTCGAGACGTCGCTGCGGCGGCGCGCCCAGGAGGGCGGCACCTCGCTTCGCAACCTGGTGCTGGCCGCCTTCCGCTACTACCTGTCGCGGCTGTCGCAGTCGTCCGACGTGGTCATCGGGATTCCGGCTTCCGGACAGCTCGCCCACCGGCTGGAGGGCGCGGTCGGGCACGGCATCAGCCTCTTGCCGGTGCGCGGCACCATCCGCGCCGATGCGCGGCTCGGCGAGCTCGTCGCGCAGACCCGACAGGAGCTCCTGGAGGCGATCGACCACCAGACCTACTCCTACGGATCGCTGATGCGCGACCTGCAGGTGCCGCGCGATCCGTCGCGGCTGGCGCTGGTTCCGGTGGTCGTCAACATGGACGGCCTGGCGGATATCGGCGATCTGCGGTTTGGCGCCGTCGTGCCGCGGGTCGAGGTCAATCCGACCGGCCACGAGTTCTTCGAGCTGTTCTTCAACCTGTTCGATGCGCCGGGCCGGGTCGAATTCTCGTGGAACTATGCCACGGCGCTGTTCGATCGCGAGACGATCACCCATCATGCGACGAACTTCCGCCAGTTCCTCGGAGCCATCGCATCCGCGCCGGCGGGCTTGGAGGCGCCGCTGTCGGAGCTTCTGCGCGGCGACACCAGCCGGCCGGCGAGCGGCAGTCATGTCGATCCGGCGGCGGCCGGGCCGCAGACGATCGTGGAGGTGTTCCGGAGCATCGTGGCCCAGGCCCCCACCCGCGTCGCGGTCCGCTATCTCGACCAGGCGATGGACTATGCGACGCTCGATGCGCGCTCGGACGCGCTGGCGGCCCTGCTCGCATCGCAAGGGGTTCGCCACGGCGATCTCGTCGGCATCTCCTCGAACCGCTCGCTGCTCCTGCCGGTCGCGGTTCTCGGGGCGCTGAAGGCGGGCGCCGGCTACGTGCCCTTCGACGTGACGCTGCCGGCCGACCGGCTGCAGTTCATGGCGCGGGATACCGGCATCAAGGTGCTGCTCGGCGCGTGCGAGCCGGTCTCGGCGACCGGGGTTCCCACGATCCCGATGACCGACCTGCCGACCGGTCCGGCCAGACCGCCGGAGCCGGGCATCACCGGCGAGACGATCGCCTATGTGATGTTCACCTCCGGGACGACAGGCGTGCCGAAGGGCGTGGTACTGCCGCATCGCTCCGTCATCCGGCTGCTGCGGGATACCGACTGGCTGCGGCTCGGCCCGGAGACGGTGACCCTGCATTCCTCCGCCTTCGCCTTCGACACCTCGATCATCGATATCTTCGGCGCCCTGCTGCACGGGGGCACGATGGTGGTCCCGCCGGACGGGACGCTCTCGATCTCCGAACTCTCCGACGCGATCGAAAGCCAGGGTGTCAACACGCTCTGGCTGACGTCCGGGCTGTTCCATGCGGTGGCGGACATGCGGCCCTCGGCCTTCGCCCGCGTCGACCAGGTGGTGGTCGGCGGCGACGTCGTGTCGCCGACGCATGTGGCGCAGGTGATGGCGGCCTGCCCGGGGCTGACGGTGATCAACGGCTACGGCCCGACGGAAAGCAACGTCACCAACGCCCATGCGGTGACGGCAGCCGATCTCGCCCGCGGGCTGCCGCTGCCGATCGGCAAGGCCATCCCCGGAACGCAGATCTACATCGTCGACGATGCGCTGCAGCCGGTGCCGACCGGGATGATCGGCGAATTGTGCATTGCCGGGCGCGGCCTGGCGCTGGGCTACTGGAACAGGCCGGAGCTGACCGAGCAGAAGTTCGTCGCCGCGCCGTGGGACAAGGAGCTGCGGCTCTACCGGTCCGGCGATCTCGCGATGGATCCCGGCGACGGCGTCATCCGCTTCTTCGGGCGCGCCGACACCCAGGTCAAGGTGCGCGGGTTCCGCGTCGAGCTGACGGAGATCGAAGGCGCGCTGGAAAGCCATCCCGCGATCCGCCAGGCCGTGGTGGTCGCCAAGGTGCCGGATGGCCAGGCCGACAAGATCCTCGTTGCCTATTTCATCGCCGACGGTGCTGCGCCGACCGCCGAGGAGCTGGCCGAGCACGTGGCGAAGACGCTTCCCGAGTTCGCGCGGCCGGCCTTCTTCATGGCGGTCGACGAGATACCGCTCAACCAGAACGGCAAGGTCGACCGCGGCCGCCTGCCGGCGGTGCGCATCGACGCGCTGGCCGACCCCGAGGCGGAGCTGCCGCGCGGGGATGTCGAGACGCGGGTCGCGCAGATCTGGTGCGAGGTGCTGGGCGTCGAGCGGATCGGGGCCAATGCGAATTTCTTCGCGCTCGGCGGCCATTCGCTGCTGGCGGTGCGGCTGTTCGACCGCATCCGCCGCGAATTCGGCCACGACCTGCCGATCTCGACGCTGTTCAGCAACCAGACGGTCCGGGAGCTGGCGGCACTGCTGCAGCGCGACGTCGCCTCGACGGAGGGGCCGGATGCGCCCTGGGACACGAGCACGGTCATCGATCCCGGCCCGGATGCCGGCGGCATGCCGTTCTTCGTCGTCGGCGGCGTCGGCGGCAACGTCAACAACCTCTTCGAGCTCGGCACCCTCCTCGGGCGCAAGCGGCCGGCGATCGGCTTCCAGACCCGTGGGGTGCAGGGGCATACGCCGCATTCGAGCATCGAGGAGATGGCGGCGGAGAACATCCGCTACCTGCGCCGACACCAGCCGGAAGGGCCCTACATCCTGGCCGGCTATTCGGGCGGCGCCTATACGGCGCTCGAGATGACGCGGCAGCTGGAGGCGATGGGCGCCAGGGTGGAGCGGCTGTTCGTGCTCGACACCTATGCACCGGCCTTCGCCAAGGACTTCCGTCCCCACGTCCGCCTGACGCCGCGCCAGCGGCTCGAAAACGAAATCGCGCTCATGCGCGACGAGGGGCTCAGCTACTTCTTCCGGCGGCTTTCGGCGAAGGTGCGCAAGTTCGTCCAGCGCGGCCCCGTGCTGGAGCTGATCAGGCGGACCAACCTGCCGCTCTATCGGCAGCGGCAGGTCGAGCGGCTGTGGCTGGCGGCGGCCCGGCAGTATGAGGGCGGCCCGATCGAGGCGCCGGTGACGCTGTTCAGGACGCGGCCCCTGCATCTCGTCCAGAAACTGACGCTCGAGGCGGATCCGACGCTCGGGTGGAAGACGTTCGTGGCACCGGAGCGGCTGGAGACGCCGTGGGTGCCCGGCGACCACCTGACGATGCTGCGGGAAGAGAACGCCCGCACCCTCGCGACCCTGATCGAGGAAAGGCTGTCGTCGTAAGGCGCGACCTGCCGGCGGCGCTTGCGGCCGCAGGATGGCGCCCCGTCATTGAACGACGGGGCGCAACTGCTCCTGAAGGAAGGATTCGATAGCCGGAATCAGCCCGTACTCGTGCAGATCGGCATGGCCGCCGCCGGGCAGCTCGACATATTGCTTCGGCTCCGGGGCCTCCTGGAACAGGCGACGGGCGCGTTCCACCGGCAGGGACCGGTCGAGCCGGCCGTGAACCAGGAGCTTCGGCACCCTGACGTTGCGGAGGTGGTCGATGATGTCGTAGCGCTCGGACCACATCAGGCGGCAGAGCGGAAAGCCGAAATAGCGGTCCTCGTAGAAGAGACAGGTCCGGTAGGGCGCGGCTTCGAAGATCGCGGCGCTGAAACTGCGTTCCTCGGCAAGCCTGCTGGCGACGCCCGCCCCCAGGCTGAAGCCGTAGAGCACCCGGCGATCGGTCGGTATCACCTCTCCCAGCAGCGCATCCATCTGGTCATAGAGCGCGCGCGCATCCCGCGCGAAATTCGCCGCGCTCGGCTTTCCGGGCGTTCCGCCGGAACC
This sequence comes from Hyphomicrobiales bacterium, assembly GCA_900469965.1. Taxonomy (GTDB): domain Bacteria; phylum Pseudomonadota; class Alphaproteobacteria; order Rhizobiales; family Rhizobiaceae; genus Mycoplana. The sequence goes on from UBZP01000022.1 coordinate 14,734, forward strand.
GCGATACTCCATCATCATGATGCCGTAGCCGGCCTGGATCAGCCGGCTAAGCCGTCCCATCGAGCCGCCGATGCACGACTGGTTGCCGTAGAAGCTGAGGATGACCGGCAGACCCTTAGCCGGATCGGCGATCCAGGCGTGCACGGGCGCGCCGTCCTCCGAGGTGTAGCGGACGACCCTTACCGTGGACGGCAGTCCGAACTCGCCGGGGCTGTTGGGTCTGGGATCGAAGCGATACATGCCGTAGGTCTGGAAGGCCCAGACGGCGCCGGCGACAGAGGCTGCGGCGAAAGCCAGCACGCCAAGGACAATCTGCACCACGCTCATGCAACCCCCCGCCGCCGCCGGTTTGCCACCCTCAATGCGACGAAGACAAGCGCAGGCCAGCGCAGGTATTCCGCGCTACGAGCCGCCCCCTGCTCGCATTCCGGGTAGGGTAGCGGTTGTCCGGCGCGGCCGCAATCTGACCAAAGGGGGAAGCCCGCGCAGGGGCCCGCGTACACATCACGGCCAATGCGCTATGGCCCTACGCCTCCGCAGCCGGCAGGCTTATCGAGACGCATAGACCGGGCCCGCCGTTTTCGAGCCTTATGTCGCCGCCGACCGTCCGGATGATGCTTTCGGCTATGGCCAGGCCGAGTCCTGCTCCACCGCTGCTGGTATCGAGCCGTTCGCCCCGGCGCAGCACGTGCCGCAGCTTTTCCTGCGGAATGCCCGGTCCGTCGTCGCGGATTTCGAGCAGGATGGCACTGCCCTCCCGCCGCGCCGTGATCGCGACCTGCGATCGGCCGTAGCGGACTGCGTTCTCCGTCAGGCTGCCGAGCAGCTCGGAGAGATCGTCCGGATCGATGCGGGCCTGGAGGCCATCCGGAACGTCGATGCTCCATTCGATGGCGGCGGCCGCCGGCGTCCGGCAGACGACCGCGACGACGCTCGACGTGACACGCGCGACATCCGAGCGCGCCGAATGGCCCTTTCCGGCGATGCGTGCCCGCGCCATTTCGTGATCCACCAGCCGGCGCATGACGGCAATCAGCGCCTCGATCTCGTCGGCGGCACCGGTCTCGCCGCGCTGCCTGAGCCGCAGGACATCGCCGGAAAGGGCCTGAAGCGGCGTCTTGAACGCATGCGCCAGCCCGGAGGCGCGCTCGCGCGCCTGGCGCAACTGCTCCTCGCGGGAGGCCAGCAGCGCATCCACCTCCATGGTCAGCGGCTGGACCTCGTCGGGAAAGGCGATCCCGAGGCGCTGCGCCTCGCCGCTGCGGATCTTCGCGATCCGGGCGCGGAGGTCGGCGAGCGGCCGCAGGCCGATCAGGATCTGGGCAAGGCTCGCCGCCATGAGGACTGCGGCCAGAAGCGCGAGGAAGGGAGCGAGGTCGCGGCGGAAGCCCGCCGTTGCCCTCAAAATGTCGGAACGGTCCATGCCGACGGCGGCGATCACCGGCTGGTCGCCGAGGGGATGTTCGAGGATGACCTCGCGGGCGAGAACGAGCAGGTCCGCACCCGCCGGACCCTTCAGCGAGAATTCGCGGGGGGCGGACGGCGACAGCCGCGGCAGATCGAGCACCTCGTCCCACAGCGACCGCGAATGGCGTTCGATGCCGCCGCCCTGGATCTGCCAGTAGAGCCCGGAAAGCGGCGCCTGGAAGCGCGGATCGACCGGCGGACGGACGACATCGACGGCGCCGGAGGCGTCCCGTCCGAGACCGGCGATCGTCTGGTCCAGATGCAGGCGCAGTTCCTCGACCACGCGGCGTTCGACGTGGCGCTCGAACAGGAAGGACAGGCCGAAGAAGGCGACGACCAGGGCGAGGCCGATCGACGCCGCACCGGCCAGGGCGAGCCGCAGCCGCAGGGAGCGCCGCGAGATCACCCGTCGTCGCCCATGAGGTAGCCGAAACCGCGCCGCGTGGCGATCATCTCGCTGCCGAGCTTCTTGCGCAGGCGGGCGATCATGGCCTCGAGCGCGTTGGCCTCGCGCGAGAAGTCGTCGCCGTAGACGTGATCCTGCAGCTCGGAGGCCGGCACGACGCGGCCGCGATGATGGGCCAGATAGCTGACCAGCCGGAACTCGAAGGGGGTGAGGCTGAGCGGTATCCCGTCGACGGCGACCCGCATCATCCGGGTATCGACGACCAGACGGCCGATCTCGATCGTCGCTGCGCCGTGGCCGACCGAGCGGCGGATCAGCGCACGAACACGGGCGAGCAGTTCCTCGAACTGGAACGGCTTGGGCAGGTAGTCGTCGGCGCCGGCATCGATGCCCTCCACCCGCTCGGCCCAGCTTCCCCGCGCCGTGAGCACGAGGACCGGCGTATGCCGGCCGCTCATGCGCCACTGCTTGAGGACGCTGATGCCGTCCATGCCCGGCAGCCCGAGATCGAGAACGATCAGGCCGTAGTCCTCCGTGTCGCCCTTGAACCAGGCTTCCTCGCCGTTGCGGACGAGATCGACGGCATAGCCCGCCGACGTCAGCACCGTCCGCACGTCTTCGGCAATGCGTCGATCGTCTTCCGCAACGAGCAGCCTCACTCGTCCTCCTCGCGCTCCAGGATCTCGGCCGTCTTGGCGTCGACCTCGACCTCGATGACCCGCCCCGACGGATCGATGATCTCGAGTTCGTAGACGTAGCGCCCGTCGTTGCGCTCGAACTCGATCTCGATGATATCGCCGGCGATCTCCTTGCGCACTACGGCGATGATCTGGTCCAGCGGACGGACCTGTCCGAGCCGCAGCGCCTCGCGGGCCTCGTAGTGCTCGCGCGCGTCGTTGACGTCGTCGTCGTCATCATCCTGCGCGGTCTCGCTCAGCGCCACCACCGGATAGAGAACAAAGCATGCCGCCAGCACCCTGAGGCCGACATGCGCGGATTTTCTGTTTCTGAACATGCTCTTGCATATCCGGCCGAAGCTGACAACTCGCTGACAGCCGCTGTCAGGACGGCAAAAGGCGTCCTCGTCCAGTCTCCGCCCATTCTTCCAGGCGCCGGCCGGGACCTATCCCGCGGCGCCGCCACTCAGAACTGAAAGGAGGCCGGACATGGCCAGATTGAACGGGACGACGAAAGCGGATCTGCTGAAGGGCACGGGCCGGGGCGACGACATTTCGGGCAGGGACGGTCACGACCGTCTCTACGGCTATGCCGGCCATGACGATCTCGAAGGGGGCTCGGGCAATGACCGGCTCGAAGGCGGCGCCGGCCATGACGAGCTCGAAGGCGGCAGCGGCAACGACACGCTGATCGGCGGCTCCGGCAACGACGAGCTGGAGGGTGGCGCGGGCCGCGATCTGTTCGTCTATCATTCCGGCCGTGACGAGATCGACGACTTCAGCGTCCGGGACGACACGATCAACCTTTCGAGCGCGCTCGGCATCGACAGCTTCGCCGAACTGATGGGCAAGGCGCGCCAGGTCGACGAGGGCGAGGACGTGCTGTTCGACTTCGGCGGCGGCAACACGCTGCGTCTCGAAGACGTCAAGCTTTCGAGCCTCAAGGCCTCCCACTTCGGCTTCTCGGCTTCCGAGACCGTCGACGCCAAGCCTTCGGCAGACGGATCTCACAAGGGCACCGGCAGGGCCGATACGATCGATGCCGGCGCCGGCAACGACGACATCTGGGGCTACGGCGGCAACGACACCCTGCGGGGCGGCACCGGCAGCGACGACATACGTGGCGGTGACGGCCGGGACAGGCTCTACGGCGGCAGCGGCCACGACGAGCTGGAAGGCGGCAAGGGAAACGACCGGCTTCATGGCGAGGGGGGCAATGACGACCTCGAAGGCGGGGCGGGCAACGACTGGCTCGACGGCGGCAGCGGCCGCAACGAACTGCACGGCGGCAGCGGCGCCGACACGTTCGTGTTCACGCGTGGCTACACGGAAATCGAGGACTACCGGGCCGGCACCGACACGATCAGGATCGGCACGTCCCTCGGCGTGTCCGACTTCGACGAGCTCGTGGCGCTGGCGCGACCTGCGGACGGCGGCGACGACCTGCGGTTCGACTTCGGCGGTGCCCGGCTGACGCTGGAGGACACGACGGTCGCCGAGCTGCGCGAAAGCGACTTCCTCTTCGTCTGATCGCCCTTCGCGAGGCCTCGCCCTGCCGGAAGGACAGGGCGAGGTCATGGCGCGCCGGCGGCGCCGGGAAGGACACCGCCGGTTGTATCATTGCCCGATCCTCTTGCGCGCGGAAGCATTCGGCAATTTTGCGCGACAATCGCGCTTCGATCATATAGAATTGTCGAACGATAACACGGCAATGGCAGCGATTGAAAATGGTGACGGATCTGGACCTGCGCTCGCAAACCGCCGGCATTCGCGAGCGGATCCTGGAGGTCATGTCGCGGCTGCCGTGGGATGGCCGTTCCTTCGCGCACGACGTGCCCGGCCTTTCCCTCTTTCGCGTCGTCGAGCCAGCGGGGCCGTTCTCCACCGTCTACGAGCCGAGCCTGTCGGTGATCATCAAGGGCAGCAAGCGCGTGCATGTGGGCGGGGAGACCTTCGTCTATGACGAGCGGTGCTTCTTCCTGACGGCGATCGGCCTGCCGATGACGGGACAGATCTGCGAGGCGAGCGTGGTGGAGCCCTACGTGGCCGCCTCGTTGCGGCTCGATCTCGAGAAGCTGCGGCGGCTGATCGCCGATTTCGACCTCAACGGTGCCGAGACGAACGGCCGCGATCTCGACGTTGCGGTCGGGACGGCGACGCCGGAACTGTTCGATGCCTTCTACCGCCTGATATCACTGACGATTTCGCCGCAGGACATCCCGTTCCTGGCAGGCCATATCCATGGCGAGATCCTCTACCGGCTGTTGACGGGCGAGCAGGGGGCGCGACTGCGGCGGATCGCGCTCAGCGGAACGAGCAGCAATCGCGTGGCAAAGGCGGTCGCCTGGCTGAAGGAAAACTACACGCGACCCCTGCGCGTCGAGGAGCTCGCGGAAATCGCCAACATGGGCGTTTCCACCCTGCACCATCATTTCCGCGCGATGACGGCGATGAGTCCGCTGCAGTTCCAGAAGCAGCTTCGCCTCCATCACGCGCGCGATCTCATGCTCGCCGAACCGCTGGACGCGGCGACCGTGGCGCTCCGGGTCGGCTACGAGAGCCCGACGCAGTTCAGCCGCGAATACCGCAGGATGTTCGGCCATCCGCCGGTTCGCGACATCAAGGTCATCCTCAAATCCGACGATTCGACGCGCCGCGGATCCGTGGGCTAGGTGGTCCCGGCGCCGTGCCGGGTCGCGGAAATGTTACCGGCAGATCGCCGATCGCTGGCCCATTCGACAGGATCGGGCAATAATCCGGCAGGATCGTTTCTATCCCCTGCAGTCCCCTTCTCCTATCGTGCAGCCGCTCGCATGGCACGCTGCCGTGGCGGCCCCCGGCCTGTCCGGATGCCTGCCGCCCCAGCCTCATGCCTCAACGCAAGGAGACAATCATGGTGACTGTAACCATCAACGGCACCGAACACAGCGTGGATGCCGAGCCGGACATGCCGCTTCTCTGGGTCATCCGCGACCTCGTCGGCCTGACGGGAACGAAGTTCGGCTGCGGCATGGCGCAGTGCGGCGCCTGCACGGTGCACGTCGACGGCGTGCCGGTCAGGTCCTGCCAGACCTTCATCGGCGACATCGAGGGCGCGCAGGTGACGACGATCGAAGGCATCAGCGGCAAGGTCGCCGAGACGGTGCAGGCGGTCTGGGCCGATCTCGACGTCCCGCAGTGCGGGTACTGTCAATCCGGCCAGATCATGTCGGCGACCGACCTTCTGGCCAACAATCCCAAGCCCACCGACGACGACATCGACGCCGCCATGTCCGGAAACCTCTGTCGGTGCGCCACCTATCACCGCATCCGGGCCGGTATCCACGAAGCTGCAAGACGCCTGGAGGCCTGAGCGATGTTTCCGAAGATCATGCAATCGATAAGCCTGCCGGCAAAGACGGTGCAGGCGTCCCGCCGCCAGTTCCTGCTCGGCGCCCTCGCCACCGGCGGCGGCCTAGCCGTCGGTTTCAACATCCTGGCCTCGGCGCCGGCGCTCGCAAGCGAGACGACGGCGGGCGAAGGCCAGCACAGCTTCTCGCCCTATGTCGTCATCGACGGCGACGGCAAGGTCACGGTCTTGTCGTCGCAGTTCGAGATGGGGCAGGGGTCCTATAACGGCCTTGCCACGCTCGTCGCCGAGGAACTCGATGCCGACTGGTTGACGATCGACGTCGTCGGCGCCGCCGGCAACGTCAAGGTCTATGGCAACCTCGCCTTCGGCGGGGCGATCCAGGGGACCGGCGGCTCGACCTCGATGGTGACGTCGTGGGAGCGCTACCGCAAGGCGGGTGCCGCCGCCCGCGCCATGCTGGTCGCCGCCGCTGCCGCCGAATGGGGCGTGAACGCCGGGGAGATCAGCGTCGAAAACGGCGTGCTGTCGCATCCGTCGGGCAAGAGCGGGCATTTCGGCCAGTTTGCCGCAAAGGCGGCGGCGCTGCCGGTGCCGGCCGAAGTGACGCTGAAGCAGCCGGCCAAATGGACGCTGATCGGCAACGAGAAGCTGAAGCGCTTCGACAGTGCCCGCAAGGCGAACGGGACGCAGCAGTACACGATCGACGTGAAGCTGCCCGGCCTGCTGACGGCGGTGATGATCCACCCGCCGCTCTTCGGGGCGAAGGTGAAGTCGTTCGATGCCGCGGCGGCAAAGAAGGTCAAGGGCGTGGTCGACGTCGTCGAGACGCCCCGCGGGGTTGCCGTGGTCGGCGAGAACATGTGGGCCGCGATCAAGGGCCGCGATGCCGTCACCGTGCAGTGGGACGACACCGGCGCCGAGAAGCGCAGCACGAGCGACCTGATGGCGATGTATCGCGACCTTGCCGGCAAGCCGCCGGTCGCCACGGCCCGCAACGACGGCAATGTCGAAACGGGCTTCGCCTCGGCCGCCAAGGTGCTCGAGGCGAGCTTCGAGTTCCCCTATCTCGCACATGCGCCGATGGAGCCGCTCAACGCGGTTGCGCGCATGAACGAGGACGGCACGCTCGAGGTCTGGGGCGGGCTGCAGTTCCCCGACGTGCAGCAGCAGATCGCCGGGCAGATCGCCGGCGTCGCGGTGGAGAAGGTGCGCCTTCACGTCATGAAGGCGGGCGGCAGCTTCGGCCGTCGCGCCACCTTCGACGGCGACGTGGTCGCCGAGGCCGTCCATGTCGCCAAGGCGATCGGCTTCCGGGCGCCGGTGAAGCTGCAGTGGACGCGGGAAAACGACATGCGCGCCGGCCGTTACCGTCCGGCCTATGTCCACAACGTCAAGGCGGGTCTCGATGGCAACGGCAAGCTCGTCGCCTGGGAGAATCATGTGGTGGGCCAGTCGATCATGGCGAAGACGGCCTTCGAGGGCATGGTCAAGAACGGTGTCGACCCGACATCGGTGGAAGGCGCCAGCAACCTGCCCTACGCCATCCCGCACCAGAAGGTCGGCCTGACGACCACCGACGTCGGCGTTCCGGTCCTGTGGTGGCGATCGGTCGGATCGACGCACACCGCGTTCGCCGCCGAGGTCTTCCTCGACGAGGTGGCCGAGGCGGCAGGGCGCGACCCGATCGAGTTCCGTCTGTCGATGCTGGAGCCGGATTCGCGCCATGCGGTCGTGCTCAAGCTGGTGGCGGAGAAGTCCGGCTGGGACAAGCCGCTGCCGGAGGGCCGTTTCCGCGGCGTCTCCGTGGCCGAGAGCTTCGGCTCGGTGGTCGCGCAGGTCGCCGAGGTGAGCGCCGACGGAAGCGGGGGAATCAAGGTCGAGCGGATCGTCGCCGCCGTCGATTGCGGGCTGGCGGTCAATCCCGACCAGGTCCGCTCCCAGGTCGAGGGCGGCATCGGCTTCGGTCTCGGCTCGATCCTCGGCGAGGAGATCACCTTGACCAACGGCCAGGTCGACCAGGGCAACTTCGACACCTACACGCCGCTTCGGATCGATGCGATGCCGAGGGTCGAGGTGCATATCCTGGCCTCCGCCAATGCGCCCTCCGGCATCGGCGAGCCGGGCGTGCCGCCGACCGGTCCCGCCGTGGCGAACGCCGCCTACCGCGCGCTCGGCAAGCGGATCCGCGTCATGCCCTTCGCCAAGTCGCTGAACGCCTAGAACCAGATCGGCCCGGCCGGGCGTTGCTCCGGCCGGGCCTCTATTGCGCTCCCGTCCGCCGCAGGGCGCCCAACGGCGTTCCATTGGACAGCCCAGCGCAAGCCTCGCTTCCTATCTCCCTCGATACTGTGCAGGGTCGCTGCGTCGTCGATGACGCCTCGGTCCCGAGCAAGCCATTGAAACTACCCCCGCCTGGCCCGGATGCCGGCGCGGCGGGAAGACGGGGGGACGCCATGAGGTCTGACGATGGAACGCGGGACGGCGAAATCAGCGAAGAGATGCTCGCCCAGTTTCTCGAAGGCGGCAGCGGCGATATCCTGACCGACATGCTCGTCAGCGCCCTGCGCGACGCCCATCGCTTCCTGAGCGAGGAGATGCCGGCACAGACCCGGCACTGACGAGATCGCAGCGGGGCGCGCCCAGCGCCGTCTGCCCGCTGGCCCCTATTCGCCCTTGAAGTTCGGGCTCCGCTTCTCGATGAAGGCGGCCATGCCCTCCTTCTGGTCGGCGGTGGCGAACAGCGCGTGGAACAGGCGGCGCTCGAACTGGATTCCTTCCCGCAGGCCCAGCTCCAGCGCCCGGTCGACCGCCTCGCGGGCCGCCGTCGTCGCGGCCTTGCCATAGCCGGCTATGGTCTGCGCGGCCTGCATCGTCTCCTCCATCAGCCGGTCGGCGGGAACGACGCGGGCGACGAGGCCGCAGCGCTCGGCCTCCGCCGCATCCATCATCCGGCCGGTCAGGATCAGGTCCATCGCCTTGGACTTGCCGACCAGCTTCGTCAGCCGCTGCGAGCCGCCCATGCCGGGGATCACGCCGAGCTTGATCTCCGGCTGGCCGAACATGGCCGTGTCGGCGGCGAAGATCATGTCGCACATCATGGCGAGCTCGCAGCCGCCGCCCAGCGCGTAGCCGGAGACGGCGGCGATCTTCGGGGTGCGCAGGGATGCGAACCTTTCCCAGCCGGCGAAGAAATCGTCATTGTACATGGCCGAGAACGACTTCTCGGCCATCTCCTTGATGTCGGCGCCGGCGGCGAACGCCTTGTCCGAGCCGCGGATGACGAAGCAGCCGACGCCGGGATCGCGGTCGAGGGGGGCGAGTTCCTCGCCCATCGCCCGCATGATCTCGGTGTTCAGCGCGTTGCGGGCCGCGGGCCGGTTCAGCGTGACGACCACGACGCGGCCCTGATGTTCGACGATGATCGGCTTTTCCAACGGTGTCTCTCCTAATCTGCTGATCGCCCGTCACTCGACAGCCGAACCGGACTTGTCGCGTAACATGTTGATGATGCCAGAGAAATCCTTCTCGCCGAAGCCCTCGTCGGCAAACAGCTGGTAGAGGCGGGCGGCCTTGGCGCCGAGCGGGGTCATGGCGCCGGTGGCCTCGGACGCGGCCTGCGACAGCTTCAGGTCCTTCAGCATCAGGGCTGCGGCGAAACCCGGCTCATAGCTGCGGTTGGCGGGCGATGTCGGCACGGGGCCGGGCACCGGGCAATAGGTCGTCAGCGACCAGCACTGGCCGGAGGAGACGGAGGCGACATCGTAGAGCGCCTGATGGGTGAGGCCCAGCTTCTCGCCGAGCACGAAAGCCTCGCCGACGGCAATCATGCTGATGCCGAGGATCATGTTGTTGCAGATCTTTGCCGCCTGGCCGGCCGAGGCGTCGCCGCAATGGATGATCTTCTTGCCCATGGCCGCAAAGATCGGTCCCGCGCCGGAAAAGACGTCGGCCGCGCCGCCCACCATGAAGGTGAGCGTGCCGGCGGCAGCGCCGCCGGTGCCGCCCGAGACCGGAGCATCGAGCGCCGGGCAGCCCTTCGCCGCCGCGAGCGCATGGGCCTTGCGGGCACTGTCGATGTCGATCGTCGAACAATCGATGAGGAGCGTGCCGGTCGGCACCGCATCGACGAGTTCCTGCCAGACCGAGATGACGTGCTGTCCGGCCGGCAGCATGGTGATGACCGTGCCGGCGCCGGACACCGTCTCGGCGAGCGAGGGGTAGGTGGCGATACCGTTCTGCCGGGCCAGCTCCAGCGACGGTGCCGCGAGATCGAAGCCGCGGACGTCGTGTCCCGCCTTCACCAGGTTCGCGGCCATCGGGCCGCCCATGTGACCGAGGCCGATGAATGCGATGGCGGTCATGTGCGCTCTCCTTTCCCGGCGGTTTCCGGAAACAGCGGTTCGATTGAGGGCTCGAAGAATGCGGCGACGTCGGCTTCCGCGACATCGGCGAGCCGCGCCGGACGCCACTGCGGATTGCGGTCCTTGTCGATCACGGCGGCGCGGACGCCCTCGTAGAAATCATGGCTTCGCAGGACGGCCGCGGTGGCGGCGAATTCGTTTTCGAGGCAGGCTCGAAGCGATAGCGCGGCGCGACCCAGACGCAAGAGCCGCAGCGTGACCTTGAGGCTCAGCGGCGATTTCGTCTTGAGGACGGCAAGCACGGCTTCGGCAAAGGGCGTGCCCTCCTGCTGCAGCGCCTGGAAGATCTGCTCCATCGTGTCGAAGGCGAACAGCCGGTCGATGACAGGTTTCTGCAGCGCCACGGCCGCGTCCGGCGGGGCAAGGGCCAGAGCGGCGATGGCGGCCGATACGTCGGCCGGCGTGGTCGAAGCGGGCAGGCCCGCCAGCGCCTCGACCAGTGCGGGCAGGCGCGCCGAGGGAAGATAGTGATCGGCAAGGCCGAATGCGATCGCGTCGCCGGCCGACAGTTGCTCGCCGGTCAGGGCCGCATAGGTGCCGAGTTCGCCTCCGCCGCGCGTCAGGAACCACGAGGCGCCGACATCGGGAAAGAAGCCGATGCCGGTCTCGGGCATGGCGAGCCGGGTGCGCTCGGTGACGACGCGGTGGCTGCCGTGGACGGAGACGCCGGCGCCGCCGCCCATGACGATGCCGTCCATGAAGGCGACATAGGGCTTGCGCAGGCGCCCGAGCCGGGCGTTCAGGCGGTATTCCTCGCGCCAGAAGGTCGCCGGCGCGTCGGTGCCGGCCCTGCCGCCTTCGTAGATCATGCGGATGTCGCCGCCGGCGCAAAGCCCGCGCTCGCCCTCGCCGGTGACGAGGACGGCTGCGACCTGCGGGTCGTCCTCGAAGTCGTCCAGCGCGCGCTCGATGTCGCGCACCATCGCCAGCGTCAGGCTGTTCAGGGCCTTCGGCCTGTTGAGCCGGATTCGGCCGAGCGCGCCGGTGCGTTCGACGAGTGTCTGGATGTCCGCCGCAGCGGCGGCGGTCGTTGCCGGGTCAGATGTGGAGGGCATGGCCAAGCGCTTTCAATGCGGCCTCCTGCAGGCCTTCGCTGCGGGTCGGGTGGGCGTGGATGGTGCCGGCGATGTCCTCCAGCCGGGCGCCCATCTCGAGCGCCAGCGAGAACGCGCTGGAGAGCTCGGAGATGCCGGCGCCGACGGCTTGCAGGCCGAGCACGAGATTGGTATCGGCGCGGGCCACGACCCGCACGAAGCCGTCCTCGGACTGGGTGGTCATCGCCCGCCCGTTGGCGGTGAAGGGAAACTGGCCGATCCTGACCTCGAGACCCTGGTCGCGGGCCTCATCCGGCGAGAGCCCGGCCGTGACGATCTCCGGGTCGGTGAAGCAGACGGCGGGGATCGAGCGCTTGTCCCACGACCGCTTGCGGCCGGCGACGATCTCGGCGACCATCTCGCCCTGTGCCATCGCCCGGTGCGCGAGCATCGGTTCGCCGGTGACGTCGCCGATCGCATGGACCCCGCGCATGGAGGTGCGGCAGCGGTCGTCGATGCGGATGAAGCGGCCGGCGCGGTCGAGATCGAGCTCCTCGAGGCCCCAGCCCTCGGTGCGCGGCCTGCGGCCGACGGTCACGAGGATCCTGTCGGCGGGCAGCGACTGCTCCCGGCCATCGGCGGTCTCGATCAGCAGCGCGTCCCCTTGCCCGGAAAGCCCCTTGGCCTTGGTGTCGGTCAGGACCTGCACGCCGAGTTCGGCAAGCCGCTTGGCCACCGGCTTGACCAGTTCGGCATCGTATTGCGGCAGGATCTGCGGGGTCGCCTCGACAACGGTCACCTCGGCCCCCATCTTGGCGAAGGCGGTGCCGAGCTCGAGACCGATATAGCCGCCGCCGACGACCACGAGCCGCTTCGGCACGGTGGTGAGCGACAGGGCCTCGGTCGACGAGATCACCGGGCCGCCGAAGGGCAGCGACGGCAGTTCGACGGGTTCGGAGCCGGTGGCGATGACGACGGTCTCGGCGCGGATGACCTGGGTGCCGGTCTCCGTCTCGACCTCGACCGTCTTGCCGTCGCGGAAGCGCGCCGGGCCATGCACGATCTTGACCTTGGCCTTGCGCAGCAGGCCGAGCACGCCGCTGTTCAGGCGGCCGACGATCCCGTCCTTCCAGCGCACCGTCTGGGCGAGGTCGAGCTTCGGCTGCTCGACGGAAATACCGAGCACATCTGATGCCGAGCTCATGTGGCGGACCTTGTCGAACTCCTCGGCGGCGTGGATCAGCGCCTTGGAGGGGATGCAGCCGATGTTGAGGCAGGTGCCGCCGGCCTTGCCGGCCTCGACGATGACGGTGTCGACCCCGAGCTGGCCGGCGCGGATGGCGCAGATATAGCCGCCGGGGCCGGCGCCGATGACGAGAAGCTTGCAGACGATCTCTTTCATTCGATCAGCCTTCGATGAAGATCAGGGCGGGGGTTTCGAGCAGCGTCTTGATCCGCTGGACGAAGACGGCCGCGTTCCATCCGTCGACGATCCGGTGGTCGAAGCTGGAGGAGAGGTTCATGATCTTGCGGGGGACGAACTGGGTTCCGTCCCAGACGGGGCGGATCGCGATCTTGTTGACGCCGACGATCGCCACTTCCGGGTGGTTGATGATCGGCGTGGTGACGATGCCGCCGAGCGCGCCGAGCGAGGTGATGGTGATCGTCGAGCCGGACAGTTCCTCGCGTGCGGCGGTGCCGTTCCTGGCGGCCTCGGCGAGGCGCGCCAGCTCGGCGGCGCTGTCCCAGACCGAACGGGCCTCGGCGTGGCGCACGACCGGGACGATCAGCCCCGCCGGCGTCTGGGTGGCGATGCCGATGTGGACGGCAGCGTAGCGGGTGACGATGCCGGCATCGTCGTCGAAGGTGGCGTTGACGTCGGGCTGCTCGCCGAGCGTCTTGACCATCGCCCGCATCAGGAGGGGCAGGATCGTCAGCTTCGGCTGGTCCGGCTTGCGGCCGTCGTTCATCGTGGCGCGCAGGTCTTCCAGGTCGGTGACGTCCACCTCCTCGACATAGGTGATGTGGGGGATGCGCGATGCCGAAAGCCGCATCTTCTCGGCGATCCGCCGGCGCATGCCGGTGACCTTGATCTCCTCGGTCGCCGTCTTCCGGGCAAGGCCGGTCGGGGCGATGGCAGGCTGGGGGCCGCGCGCCAGGAACTGGTCGAGGTCGTCGTGGCCGATGCGGCCCGCAGGCCCGGTGCCGGTCACCTGGCGCAGGTCGATGCCGGCCTCCTGGGCGCGAAGCCGGACGGCGGGCGAGGCCAGCGGCCGCTCGGCGGGCTCGCGCGGGACGGGACGCTCGGCGGGTTTGCGCGCTTCCGGCGCCACAGGCTCCGCGGGGGCCGACCTGGCCGGTGCAACGGCTGCCGGCTGCGGCTTGACGGGCTCCGTCCGTGGTTCCTTCGCCTCGGCCTTCGCGGCGGGTTCCGCCACGGCCGGGCTCTCCGCCGCCACCGGTTCGCCCTCGCCGGCGATCTCGATCCGCAGCAACGGCGCCTTGACGGCGACCGTGTCGCCGACCTCGGCGCCGAGCCAGAGCACGGTGCCGTCGACCGGCGAGGGGATCTCGACGGTCGCCTTGTCGGTCATGACGGCGGCGAGCACCATGTCCTCGCGCACCGGATCGCCCGGCTTGACGTGCCATTCCACCAGTTCGGCCTCGGCAACGCCTTCGCCCACGTCCGGCATCTTGATGACGAATTCGCCCATTCCTCAGCCCTCCATCACTTCCTTCAACGCCCGGCCGACGCGGGCGGGACCGGGGAAATAGTCCCATTCCTGCGCGTGCGGATAGGGCGTGTCCCAGCCGGTGACGCGGACGACGGGGGCCTCGAGATTGTAGAAGCAGTGCTCCTGGACCAGCGACACCACCTCGCCGCCGAAACCGGAGGTCAGCGTCGCCTCGTGCACGACGACGCAGCGGCCGGTCTTCCTGACCGACTGGACGATCGTGTCGAGATCGAGCGGCAGCAGGCTGCGCAGGTCGATCACCTCGGCGTCGATGCCGGTCTCCTCGGCGGCCGCGAGCGCGACATGGACCATGGTGCCGTAGGCGATCACGGTGACGGCGTTGCCGGGCCGGCGGATCTCGGCCTTGCCGATCGGGATCGTGTAGTGGCCTTCCGGCACCTCGCCGAGGTCGTGTTTCGACCAGGGGGTCACCGGTCTCTCGTGATGGCCGTCGAAGGGCCCGTTGTAGAGCCGCTTCGGCTCCAGGAACATGACGGGATCCGGATCCTCGATCGCGGCGATCAGCAGGCCCTTGGCGTCATAGGGGTTGGAGGGGACGATCACCTTCAGGCCGCAGACATGGGTGAAGAGCGCCTCGGGGCTCTGGCTGTGCGTCTGGCCGCCGAAGATGCCGCCGCCGGTCGGCATGCGCACGACGATCGGGCAGGTGAAATCGCCGTTGGAGCGATAGCGGATGCGGGCCGCCTCCTGGGTGATCTGGTCGTAGGCCGGATACATGTAGTCGGCGAACTGGATCTCGATGCAGGGCTTCAGCCCATAGGCGGCCATGCCGATCGCGGTGCCGAGGATGCCGGATTCGTTGATCGGCGCATCGAAGCAGCGGGTCTTGCCGTACTTCGCCTGCAGTCCCTGGGTGCAGCGGAAGACGCCGCCGAAATAGCCGACGTCCTCGCCGAAGACGACGACGTTCTCATCGCGGCCCATGGAGACGTCCATGGCGCTGCGGACGGCTTCGATCATTGTCATTCGTGCCATGTCAGTATCCTGCCTTCTGCCGCTGGCGGCGGATATGGGCGGGCATTTCCGCATAGACGCCCTCGAAGATGTCGCGCACGGAGGGCTTGCCGCCCGCATGCAGCGTGCCGTGGCTCTCCGCCTCCTTCTGCGCCTGGATCACCTCGTCGAGGATCTCGGCCTCGGTCTGGGCGTGGCGCTCCTCCGACCAGACGCCGCGGACGATCAGGTGCTTCTTCAGCCGCAGGACGGGGTCGCCCAGCGGCCAGGCCTCCGATTCGGTCTTGGGGCGGTAGGCGCTCGGATCGTCCGAGGTCGAATGGGCGCCGACGCGGTAGGTGACGTATTCGATCAGCGTCGGGCCGAGGTTCTGCCGCGCCCGCTCGGCCGCCCATTTCGCCACGGCGTAGACGGCGAGGTAGTCGTTGCCGTCGACGCGCAGGGCGGGGATGCCGAAGCCCAGGCCGCGGGCGGCGAAGGTGCCCGATCCACCGCGGGCGATCCCCTGGAAGGTGGAGATGGCCCACTGGTTGTTGACGATGTTGAGGATCACCGGCGCCTTGTAGGTCGAGGCGAAGACGAGGGCGGAATGGAAATCGGATTCGGCGGTGGAGCCGTCACCGATCCAGGCGGCGGCGATCTTCGTGTCGTTCCTGATCGCCGAGGCCATCGCCCAGCCGACCGCCTGCACGTACTGCGTGGCGAGGTTGCCGGAGATGGTGAAGAAGCCGTGCTCCTTCGAGGAGTACATGATCGGCAGCTGCCGGCCGCGCAGCGGGTCGGCCTCGTTCGAGAAGATCTGGTTCATCATCTCGACCATCGGATAGTCGTCGGCGATCAGAAGCCCCGCCTGCCGGTAGGTGGGGAAGTTCATGTCGCCCTTGACCAGCGCCTTGCGGAAGGCGCAGCTGACCGCCTCCTCGCCGAGGTGCTGCATGTAGAACGAGGTCTTGCCCTGCCGCTGCGCCATCAGCATGCGGGCGTCGAAGGCGCGCAGCTTCATCATGTTGCGCAGGCCCGTCAGCAGGTCCTCGTCGGAGAGCAGCCCGGCCCAGGGCCCGACGGCCTCGCCGTCGCGGTTCAGGACGCGGATGATCGAGTAGGCGAGATCCCGGATGTCTTCGGACGCCACGTCGACGGGCGGCCGCGGCACGGAACCGGCCTTCGGTATCTTCACGTTGGAAAAGTCCGGCTGGCCGCCCGGCCGGACGGCGGGCTCTGGCACATGCAGGCTCAGATGCGGGACATCGGTCATGCCGTGTCGTTCCTCCCTCGCTGGCCGTCGCTTCCACTTCTCCCTGCAGAAGGACCGGCACTCAGAATGCTATAGATTGCGGGCAATGACGATGCGCTGGACGTCGCTCGTTCCCTCGTAGATCTGGCAGATCCTGACATCGCGGTAGATGCGCTCCACCGGATAGTCCGCCATGTAGCCGTAGCCGCCATGGATCTGGATCGCGTCCGAGCAGACCTTCTCGGCCATCTCGGAGGCAAACAGCTTGGCCATCGACGCCTCGGTCAGGCATGGCCGTCCCTCCTCCTTCAGGTGGGCCGCGTGCAACACCATCTGGCGGGCCACCTCGATCTTGGTCGCCATGTCGGCGAGGCGGAAGGCGACGGCCTGGTGCTCGACGATCGGGGTGCCGAAGGCGGTGCGCTCGCGGGCGTAGTCGCGCGCCGCCTCGAAGGCCTGGCGGGCCATGCCGACGGCCTGGGCGGCAATGCCGATGCGCCCGCCTTCCAGGTTCGACAGCGCGATGCGATAGCCCTCGCCTTCCGCGCCGAGGCGGAGATCGGCGGGAATGCGCATGCCGTTGAAGGCGATCTGGCAGGTGTCGGAGGAATGCAGCCCGAGCTTGTGCTCCACCCGCACGACCTCATAGCCCGGGGTGTCGGTGGGGACGATGAAGGCGGAAATGCCCTTCTTGCCGGCGTCGGGATCGGTGACGGCGAAGACGATGACGACGTTGCCGTTCTTGCCCGAGGTAATGAACTGCTTGGCGCCGTCGATGACGTAGTGATCGCCGTCGCGGCGGGCGCGCGTCTTCAGGTTGGAGGCATCGGAGCCCGCCTGCGGCTCGGTCAGGGCAAAGCCGCCGATCCACTCGCCGGATGCCAGCTTCGGCAGGAAGCGCTGCTTCTGCGCCTCGGTGCCGTATTTCAGGATCGGCACGCAGCCGACCGAGCTGTGCACGCTCATGATCGTCGAGCAGGGGCCGTCGCCGGCGGCGATCTCCTCCAGTGCGACGGCATAGGCGACGGTTCCCGTCTCCGAGCCGCCATAGGTTTCCGGCACCAGCATGCCGAGGAAGCCGAGCTCGCCCATCTCTTTGAGCTCCTCGCGGGGGAAGCGGCTCTTCTCGTCGCGCTCGGCCGCGCCCGGCATCAGCCGCTCGCGGGCGAAGTCGCGCGCCATGTCGCGGATCTGGATCTGCTCTTCGTTCAGGATCATGCGCCGGTCTCCTCCCCGAAACCGTTCAGTGCGTTTCAGTGCAGTTCGACGGCGAGCGCGGTCGCCTCGCCGCCGCCGATGCAGAGCGTCGCCATGCCGCGCTTCATGCCGTAGCGCTCCAGCGCGGAGAGCAGGGTGACGAGGACGCGGGCGCCGGACGCGCCGATCGGGTGGCCGAGCGCGCAGGCGCCGCCGTGGACGTTGACCTTGTCGTGCGGCAGGTCGAGGTCGCGCATCGCCGCCATGGCGACGACGGCGAAGGCCTCGTTGACCTCGAACAGGTCGACGTCCTTCAGGTTCCAGCCGGTGCGCTCGCTCAACTTCCGAAGCGCGCCGATCGGGGCGGTCGCGAAGAGATTGGGCGCCTGCGCATGGGTGGCGTGGCCGACGATGGTGGCGAGCGGATCGATGCCCTCCCGTTCGGCCTGCGAGCGGCGCATCAGCACCAGTGCCGCGGCGCCATCGGAGATCGAGGACGAGTTGGCGGCCGTCACCGTGCCGTTCTCGCGGAAGGCCGGCTTCAGCGTCGGGATCTTGTCGAGGCGTGCCTTGCCCGGCTGCTCGTCACGGGCGACCACCTGCTCGCCGCGACCGTTCTTCACCGTCACCGGCACGATCTCGGCGTCGAAGGCGCCCTTCTCGATCGCCTGCTGCGCGCGGGTCAGAGAGGTGACGGCATAGTCGTCCTGTGCAGGACGGGTGAACTGGTAGGCCTCGGCACAGTCTTCGGCGAACGTTCCCATCAGGCGGCCCCTGTCATAGGCATCCTCCAGCCCGTCGAGGAACATGTGGTCGACGATCCGGCCGTGGCCGAGGCGATAGCCGCCGCGGGCACGCTCCAGCAGATAGGGCGCATTCGTCATGCTTTCCATGCCGCCGGCCACCGCGATGGCGGCGCTGCCCGCGGCAAGCAGATCGTGGGCGAGCATCACGGCCTGCATGCCGGAGCCACACATCTTGTTGACGGTCGTGGCGCCGGTGCCATAGGGCAGACCGGCGCCGATCGCGGCCTGGCGGGCGGGCGCCTGGCCCTGGCCGGCCGGCAGCACGCAGCCGAACAGCACCTCGTCGACCGTCTCCGGGTTCACGCCGCTGCGGTCGAGTGCCGCGCGGATCGCGGTCGCGCCGAGCTGCGGCGCGGTCGCGTCCTTCAGCTCGCCCTGAAAGCCGCCCATGGGTGTCCGTGCCATGCCGACGATGACGACCGGGTCTTCCATTGCCATTGCATTTCCTCCCGAGCCTCTATTGGCCGATGTTCCGATCCTGTGTCAGCGGGGCGCCATGCGCAGCGCGCCGTCGAGGCGGATGACCTCGCCGTTGAGCATTACGTTTTCGCAGATATGGCGCACCAGCGCGGCAAATTCCGGGGGGCGGCCGAGACGTGGGGGGAAGGGGACGCTCTTTCCCAGCGCATCCTGCACCTCCTGGGGCATCCCGGCCATCATCGGCGTCTCGAAGATGCCGGGTGCGATGGTGACGACGCGGATGCCGTGGCGGGCGAGCTCGCGGGCGATCGGCAGCGTCATCGCCGCCACGCCGCCCTTGGAGGCCGCATAGGCCGCCTGGCCGATCTGGCCGTCGAAGGCGGCGACGGAGGCCGTGCTGACGATGACGCCGCGCTCGCCGTCCTGCTCCGGCGCCTCGTTGGCGATCGCCGCGGCGGCGACCCGGATCATGTTGAAGGTGCCGGTCAGATTGATGGCGATGGTGCGGGCGAAGCTGTCCAGCCGATGCGGGCCGTCGCGGCCGAGCACTTTTTCCCCTGGGGCGACGCCGGCGCAGTTTACCAGGCCGTGCAGGTGGCCGAAGCGGGCGATCGTGGCGTCGACGGCGGCCTGGGCGTCGTGTTCCTGCGTCACGTCGGTGCGGAGGAAGACGGCGGCATCGCCGAGCGCGGCGGCGGTCTCGGCGCCGGCCTGGTCGTTGATGTCGGCGATGACGACGTTGGCGCCGGCGCCCGTCAGCATGCGGGCGACCGCGGCGCCGAGGCCGGAGCCGCCGCCGGTGACGATGAACGATTTGCCGGCGATCACCATGGCTTCGCTCCCACGATGCCGGTGCGATCCGCGCGGCGGTTCCGATAGGCCATGCAGTCCTCCCAGCGCTGCATTGCCGCCGGGCCCTCATGCCCGACGTTCGCTCGATCCTATTCCGGCGGAATATTGCAAGCGATGACCGAACCATCTCGATTTTTCGGCCGATTTTACCATATGATTGCGGCCATGACGATGACGGAAACCGGGCGGCGCATGATATCGCCCTCCTTCGTGGAGGAGGCGCTGGATTGCCTGCGCCGGCGCGGCCGGCCGGTGGAGCCGGTGCTGGCGGCGATCGGCCTGCCGCTGGCGATCGATGCGCCGGTGTCGGCGGAGAGCTACGGCCGCCTGTGGCTTGCAATCGCGGCCGAAGTGGACGACGAGTTCTTCGGCATGGGAGGCCGGCCGATGCGGCGTGGCAGCTTCACCCTGCTCTGCCATTGCGTGCTGCATGCCGGCACGCTGGAGCAGGCGCTGCGGCGGGCGCTGCGCTTCCTCGACGTGGTGCTGGAGGATCCGGCGGGGCGGCTCGACATCGCCGACGGGCTGGCGCAGGTCACGCTGTCGGATCGCTGTGGGCCGCGGTCGGCCTTCGCCTATCGCACCTACTGGATCCTGTTGCACGGGATCGCCTGCTGGCTGGTGGGGCGCCGCATCCCGATCCGCTCCGTCGATTTCCGCTGTTCCGAGCCGCGGCAGGCTGCCGACTACCGGCTGTTCTTCGGCGCGCCGGTGCGCTTCTCCCAGCCGGCGAGCCGGCTTTCGTTCGACGCCAGCGTGCTGAAGCTGCCGATCGCCCGCAGCGAGCAGGCGCTGAAGCAGTTCCTGCGCGGCGCGCCGGCCAACATCCTGGTTCGCTACCGCTACGACGCCGGGCTTGCGGCCGGGGTGCGCAAGCGGCTGCGGCAGGTGCCGCCGGTGGCGTGGACCGGCTTCGACGCGCTCGCCGCGCAGATGCGCATGGCGCCTTCGACCTTGCGGCACAGGCTGCAGTCGGAGGGCCAGAGCTATGCCGGCATCAAGGACGAGATCCGCCGGGAGATGGCGATCGAGATGCTGCAGACGAGTGCGCTCGGGATCGGCGAGATCGCGGTGCAGCTCGGCTTCTCCGAGCCGAGCGCCTTCCATCGCGCCTTCCGGAAGTGGACCTCGAAGAGCCCGGCCGCCTATCGGCGCGAGACGATGCCGGGCATGCCCGAAGGCGGCGGAGAAGAGGGCGAAGCTGTGCGCCCGTCGTCGCCCGCAGCCTAGGATGCGGATCCGGCTTGCGGCCGTCTAGGTGTCGAAGCCGACCCGCGTCCGGCCTGCGGTGATGTCGATCAGCATGCGGGCAATCGCTTCCGCGCCGGCCTCCGGGAGCGCCACCAGCAGTTCCGCGCCGGTTTCGACGAACGTCTCTTCATCGATGCGCACGCCGGGCGCGGCTGCGAGGCGTGCCCGGACGAGGGCGAGGTCGGTAAAGACGCAAGCGACGCGTGCGGTGACGCGGGCGACCAGTTCGATCCTGTCCATCGCCCGCAGGCAGGCGGCGGCGGTGCCGCCATAGGCGCGGACCAGGCCGCCGCTGCCGAGCAGAATGCCGCCGAACCAGCGGGTGACCACGACGGCGACGCCGTCCAGCGCCTGGCCGTCGATCGCCTGCAGGATCGGCTTTCCGCCGGTGCCGCTGGGCTCGCCGTCGTCGCTGAAGCGATAGACCTGGCCGATGCGCCAGGCAAAGCAGTTGTGGTTCGCGGCCGCGTCCGAATGGGCGGCGACGAACGCCCGTGCCGCCTGCTCATTGGCGATCGGGCCCGCCGTGGCGCGGAACCGGCTCTTTTTGATCTCCTGGTCGAAGGTCGCGGTGGCTTGCAGGGTGAACACGGGCTTGACCGTCGGAAGGGCTGACATCGGGCTGCCCCGGCGTGCGCGGGGCTGCCGGAAGCGGACTTGTCGCAGAACTTCGACGATCTTGCCAGCCCTTGCCTCTTTCCTGCCACTGGATGTCGCGAACCGATGCGCCCGCACCCGGCGGGCCGACTTAGCTTGCGCTCACATGCGGGCCTTGCCAAAGCCGCCGGCGATTGAGATATCGTCAGCCGCCGAAGGGCGGCGCCCGAGGCCCGCAGCGGGGCGTATCGACAGCGAGAGTGGAACCGATGAAGAGCTATGTACTGACCGTATCTTGCGTTTCAACCCGCGGCATCGTTGCCGCCATCACCACGTATCTCGCCGACAAGGGTGGCTACATCTCCGACAGCTCGCAGTTCGACGACCTGGAGACCGGCATGTTCTTCATGCGGCTGACCTTCATCAGCCAGGAGGGCGCCACCGAGGCCGAAATCAGGGAGGGCTTCGAGCCGGTCGCCAAGAAGTTCGGCATGACCTGGCAGATGCACGATTCCGAGGCGCGCATGAAGGTGCTGCTGATGGTGTCGCGCTTCGGCCACTGCCTCAACGACCTGCTCTACCGCTGGAAGATCGGCGCGCTGCCGATCGACATCGTCGGCGTCGTCTCCAACCACTTCGACTACCAGAAGGTCATCGTCAACCACGACATTCCCTTCCACCACATCAAGGTGACGAAGGAGAACAAGCCGCAGGCCGAGGCCCGGCTGATGGAGATCGTCGAGCAGTCGGACGCCGACCTGATCGTGCTCGCCCGCTACATGCAGGTCCTCTCGGATGCGGTGTGCAAGAAGATGTCGGGCCGGATCATCAACATCCACCATTCCTTCCTGCCGTCGTTCAAGGGCGCCAACCCCTACAAGCAGGCCTTCGAGCGCGGCGTGAAGCTGATCGGGGCGACGGCGCACTACGTCACCGAGGATCTCGACGAAGGCCCGATCATCGAGCAGGACGTCGCCCGCATCACCCATGCGCAGTCGGCCGACGACTACGTCTCGATCGGTCGCGACGTGGAGAGCCAGGTGCTGGCCCGCGCCGTGCACGCCCATATCCACCACCGCGTGTTCATGAACGGCAACAAGACGATCGTCTTCCCGGCAAGCCCGGGCTCCTACAAGTCCGAGCGCATGGGCTGAGCCAAGAGGCCCGCAACAGAGAAAGGCCGGTGGAGCGATCCGCCGGCCTTGTCGTTTTCCGGGATTGCCCGGCCGGTCGCTACAGGCCGAAGGCGTCCTTGAACTGGTACCACCAGGAACCGATGGTGGAATACTGGGCGCGGAACATGCGGCCGCCGGGGAAGGGGATCCAGGGCAGTTTTTCGAACTGGCTGAAGCGGGTGGCGTCGCCATGGATCGCCTCGCTCAGGATCTTGCCGAAGAGATGCGAGCCGGTGACGCCGTGGCCGCTGTAGCCATGGGCGAAATAGGTGTTGGGCCCGATCTTGCCCATCTGCGGCACGCGCGAGAAGGACAGCGCGAAGTTGCCGCTCCAGGCATAGTCGATCTTCACCCCCTTCAGCGACGGAAACACCTTTTCCAGGTTGGGTCTCAGCTTGGCGCGCACGTCGGCCGGGTCGGTGCCGCCATAGACGGTGCCGCCGCCGAAGATCATCCGCTTGTCGGCGGAGAGGCGGAAGTAGTCGAGGATGTAGCGGACGTCCTCGACGCACATGTCGCTCGGGATCAGCGCATCGGCGCGTTCGGCGCCGAGCGGCTCGGTGGCAATCATCTGGGTGGAGACCGGCATGACGCGGGAGACGAGCTTCGGCACCACGTCGCCGAGATAGGCATTGCCGCAGAGGACCGCGACGTTCGCCGTGACCCGGCCCCGTGCGGTGTGGATCACCGGGCGTTCGGCATCGTGCTCGACCTTCGTCACCGGCGACTGCTCGTAGACCACGCCGCCGAGGGTCTCCAGTGCCGCGGCCTCGCCGAGGACGAGGTTCAGCGGATGCATGTGGCCGCCGGTGCGGTCGAGCATGCCGCCGACATAGGCGTCGGTGTTGACGAGCCTGCGGATCGCCTCCCTGTCGAGAAGCTCGTGGTCGTCCATGCCGTAGCGCTGCCAGAGCGCCTTCTTGTGCTCCAGCTCCTTCATGTGGGCGCTGGTATAGGCGGCGTAGATGTTGGCGTCCTTCAGGTCGCAATCGATGCCGTACTGGCTGACGATGCGGCGGATGATCCGTCCGCCCTCCTGCACGAGCGATCCGACGAAGGCGCCGGCCTGCTCGCCGTAGCGGCGGCGGATCGTGTCGAGGCTGGCGTTCAGGCCGTTGACGACCTGGCCGCCGTTGCGCCCGGACGCGCCCCAGCCGACCCCGGCCCCTTCGACGACCACGACCTTGTAGCCCTTCTCGGCGAGATGGATCGCCGTCGACAGCCCGGAGTAGCCGGCGCCGAGCACGGCGACATCCGCCTCGACATCGCCTTCGAGCACCTTCGGCGTGCGCATGACGTTACGTGAGGCGGCATAGTAGCTGCCCGGATAGCTGCCGTCGCCGGCATAGGAGAGTGGGGATTTGGAGGTAATGTCGAGCATCAGACGATTTCCAGATAGGCACTGAATTCGAAGTCGGTCACCTGTTCGGCAAAGCCGGCGATCTCCTGTCGCTTGCAGGCGATCAGCATGGAGCGGAACTCGGGATCGAAGATCTCCGAGACGATGGCGCCGTTCTCGAAGGCGGTTACCGCCGAGCCCCATTCGCTGGGGATGCGCGCGGCCTTGGCCTGGTAGGCGCGGCCGGTCACCGGCGCCGGCGGCTCCCATTTGTTGCGGATGCCCGTGAGCGCGGCCCCCAGGATCCCGGCCATGACGAGGTAGGGGTTGGCATCGGCGCCGGCGACGCGATGCTCGATGCGCCGCGCCGAGGTGTTGCCGCCGGGAATGCGAATGGCGGCGGTGCGGTTCTCGTAGCCCCAGGTGATCGAGGTGGGGGCATGCGTGTCCGGGCGCAGGCGGCGATAGGAATTGTAGTGCGGGGCGAAGAGAAGCGTCGTCTCGGCCATGCCGCGGGTGAGGCCGGCGACCGCATGGCGCATCACGTCGGAGCCGAGCTCGGTGCCGTCGTCGAAGACGTTGCGGCCGTCCTCGTCGATCAGGCTGAAATGGACGTGCATGCCGCTGCCGGAGCGCAGGCCGTAAGGCTTGGCCATGAAAGTGGCGGCGAAGCCGTGCTTGCGCGCCACGCCCTTGATGATGCGCTTGAAGAACAGGGCGTCGTCGGCGGCCTTCAGCGGGTCGTCGGTGTGCATCAGGTTGATCTCGAACTGACCGATGCCGTTTTCGGCGACGGCGGAATCCGCCGGCACGTTCTGCCGCTCGCACTCGGCATAGACGTCGGAGAAGAACTGGCCGAAGTCGTCCAGCTCGTCGATCGACAGGATCGCATCGGAATCGAGGCGCTTGCCGGTATAGGGGGAAATCGGCGGCTCGGCGTGGTCGGGCTCCGAATCGATCAGGTAGAACTCCATCTCGGAAGCGACGACCGGCCGCAGGCCCAGTTCGTGATACTGGCGGACGATATGGGCGAGTGCCTGGCGCGGGTCGGCCAGGAAGGGCTCGCCCGTCTCCTTGAACAGCCAGAGCGGCACCACCGCACTCGGCTTCAGCGTCCAGTTGACCGGCAGGGCGCCGCGCCCGGTCGGGCTGCAGATGCCGTCCATGTCGCCGCTGGCGAAGACCTGCGACGAGCCGACGATGTCCTCGCCCCAGACATCGACGCCGACGATGGACAGCGGCATGCGGATGCCGCCCTCGAGCACCTTCTTGGCCTGCCCGATCGGGACGCGCTTGCCGCGAAGGATACCGTTCAGGTCACAGACGACCGCCTGGATGCTTTCGACGGAATCAGCGTTCGCAAGCCAGTCTTGCGCCTCGGAATCGGACATGAACCCCTCGAATTCCTGTGAAACTTATTCAGTATCACATATTGATTTTTGTGATCACATTTTGAAAATATGCACACTTTCTTGTTTCCGGTCAAGCTGGTAAGAGCGGAGCGGAGAGGGGACTCGAATCGGCCTCGGCCGCATCCCGGCCGGCCAGGAGGGGACTTTGGCAGTGTTGAAACTGGAGCCGCTCGACCGGCCCGAAGGCATGACGACCCATGAATACGCGCACCGCAGGCTGCGGCAGGCGATCATGGTCGGCTCCATCCGCCCCGGAGAATCGCTGACCATCCGCGGCATCGCCGAGGCGATGGAGAGCAGCCCGACGCCGGTCCGCGAGGCGCTGCGGCGGCTGTCCTCCGAGGGGGCGCTGAAAGTGCTCGACAACCGGCGCATCATGGTGCCGAAGATGACCGTCGAACGGTTCGGCGAACTGATCGCGCTGCGGGCCACGCTCGAGCAGCATGCCGCCCGCCGCGCCGTCGGCCACATCACGGAGCGGCAGATCGACCGGCTGGTGGCGATCGACAAGGCGCAGGACGAGGCGATCGCGAAGAAGGACAACGCTGCGGCGCTCCTGTTGAACCAGGAGTTCCACCGCACGCTCTACACCGCCAATCCCGACCAGATCATCATGCCGATGGTAGAAAGCGTGTGGCTGCAGCTCGGGCCGTTCCTCGGCATCGCCATGGCGCATGTGGCGCAGCTCTATTTCGTCGACCGGCACCAGGAGGCGATCGCGGCACTCCGCAAGCGCGACGAGGACGCGGTGGCGGCGGCGATCAATGCCGACATCTGCGAGGGCATCGGCGGCTTCGAGCGGGCGGCGATCGAAAACCTGCTGCGGCTGGCCGGGCAGTAGCCCGACCGGCGCCGATGCCGCGCCGGAGCGCGCCAACCCCGCCGAACAACCCGCCCGTTCCCCTCCTCCAATTGCGGACGCGTCGAGGCGCGAATGACGGCTGCGGACTGGTAATTTCGTCCGCCGCGTGATCCATTCGACACGGGCGGTTCCGATCCGGCAGGCTGCCGGCGGGATCGACCGGAACGCATCGGGAGGAATGAACAGCATGGCATTTCCATTGTTTGATCTCGCCGGACGCCGCGCGCTGGTGACCGGCTCGGGCCAGGGCATCGGCTTTGCGATCGCCGAGGGCCTTGCGGCCCATGGCGCCAGCGTGCTCGTCAACGGCCGTTCGGCGGAGAAGCTCGCAGGTGCCGTGCGGGTGCTGCGCGAGAAGGGCTACAGCGCGCAGGCCGCGCCCTTCGACGTCACCGACGGCGCTGCGGCGGCGCAGATGGTCGCGGTCATCGAGGCGGAGACGGGGCCGATCGACATCCTCGTCAACAATGCCGGCATGCAGTTCCGCGCGCCGCTGGAGGATTTTCCGGGCGAGAAGTGGGACGAACTGCTGCGCACCAACGTGTCCAGCGTCTTTCACGTCTCCCGGGCCGTGGCCCGGCCGATGATCGCGCGCGGGCGCGGCAAGATCATCAACATCG
The DNA here is from genome assembly GCA_900469965.1 of Hyphomicrobiales bacterium. Lineage (GTDB taxonomy): Bacteria > Pseudomonadota > Alphaproteobacteria > Rhizobiales > Rhizobiaceae > Mycoplana. The sequence continues at coordinate 41,566 of UBZP01000022.1, forward strand.
CCTCGGTGCAGAGCGAACTCGCGCGCACGGGGATCGCCCCCTATACGGCGACGAAGGGCGCGGTGCGCAATCTCACCCGCGGCATGTGCGCCGACTGGGCGAAATACGGGCTGCAGATCAACGCGATCGCGCCGGGCTATTTCAAGACGCCGCTCAACAAGGCGCTGGTGGAGGATCCGGACTTTACCGCCTGGCTGGAAAAGCGGACGCCGGCCGGCCGCTGGGGCGAGGTCGGCGAACTCGTCGGGGCGGCCGTGTTCCTCGCCAGCGACGCCTCCTCCTTCGTCAACGGCCACACGCTCTATGTCGACGGCGGCATGAGTACGTCCGTCTGACGATGCGAGCCTTGCCACCGAACGGCGGGCGTGCATGATCGCGGCAAAGCAAGCGAGAATTCGGGGCCCGGCATGAAAACGGATGTCATCGTACTTGGCGCGGGCGTCGTCGGCATCTCGACGGCGATCCATCTGGCGCGGCGGGGGAAATCCGTCGTGCTCGTCGACCGCCGCGGGCCGGCGGAGGAGACGTCCTACGGCAATGCCGGGCTGATCCAGCGCGAGGGTGTCTTTCCCTACGGCTTCCCGCACGATTTCGGGGCGCTGTTCCGCTATGCGCTGAACAACACGATCGATGCGCACTATCATCTCTCGGCGCTGCCGGGGCTGGTGCCGTTCCTCCTGCGCTACTGGTGGCATTCCGGCTTCACGCAGCACCAGCGGATCGCCCATCTCTATGCGCCGCTGATCGAGCATTCGGTGAGCGAGCATGCCGACCTGATCAAGGCGTCGGGCGCCGAGGCGCTGATCCGCAAGGACGGCTGGACGAAGGTGTTCCGCACGGAGAAGGCGCGCGATGCGGCCTATGCGGACGCCGAGCAGCTTTCGGCGAAGTTCGGCGTCAACCACCAGAAGTTCACCCCGGAAGAGATGAAGCGGCTCGAGCCGCACATCCGCGTCGAGCTGACGGGCGGCCTGCGCTGGACCGATCCCTGGTCGATCCTCGATCCGGGCGGGCTGCTGAAGGCTTATGTGACCTATTTCCAGTCGCTGGGCGGAACGCTGAAGGCCGGCGACGCTGCGACCATCGAGCATGTGCTCGAGGGCGAGGGCTGGCGGGTGGCGACGCCCGAGGGGCCGCTGGAGGCGACGGACGTCGTCGTCGCGCTCGGGCCGTGGGCGGACACGGTGACGCGCAGGTTCGGCTATCACTTCCCGCTGGCCGTCAAGCGCGGCTACCACATGCACTATGGCGCGGCCGACGGTGCGCGGCTGAACAACTGGGTGCTCGATTCCGAGCGCGGCTATTTCCTGGCGCCGATGAACCGCGGCATCCGGCTGACGACGGGGGCGGAGTTCGCCAAGCGCGACGCGCGCAAGACGCCGGTGCAGCTTCGCCGGGCGGAGCGGGTGGCGCGCGAGTTCTTTCCGCTCGCCGAGCGGCGCGACGAGGAGCCGTGGATGGGGGCGCGGCCCTGCACGCCGGACATGATGCCGATCATCGGCAAGGCGCCGCGCCATGCCGGCCTGTGGTTCGCCTTCGGCCACGCCCATCACGGCATGACGCTCGGGCCTGTGACCGGGCGGGCGCTGGCGGAGGCGATGCTCGGCGAGAAGACGATCGTCGATCTCGCGCCCTATCGGCCCGACCGCTTCCTCGCATAGGCGTTCCCGTCGTCACTGTACGCGCGACGGTGGGCGGTCCCCGTTTGCGCCGATAATTCGTTACCCGGCTAACGGCGGATGCGCGTCGACAGGATGATCGAGGACAGGGTGCGCTCGACGCCCTCGATCTCGCCGATCCGGTCGATCAGGTGGTCGAGCTCGGCGATCGAGCCGGCCGCGACGATGGCGATCAGATCGAAGGCGCCGGAGACCGAATGCAGCGTCTGCACCTCGGCGATGGCGTGAAGCTCGCCGGTGATCCGCTGCAGCGTCTTCGGGGCGATGGTGATCAGCACGTGCGCCTTGACCATGCCGCTCTCATAGGCGTCGGAGAGCCGCACTCCGTAGCCGGTGATCACCCCCTCCCGCTCCAGCCGCTCGATCTTGGCCTGCACCGTGGTTCGCGACAGGCCGAGCCTACGGGCGATCGCCGCCGTCTGCTCGCGGGCGTTGTCGCTGAGGATGGCGAGCAATTCGCGATCCTTGGCGTTCAATGTCGTTATGCTCATTCCGGTCGTCGTTCTGCCGATGAAGATGCTGCATTATGCCAGATCGGCAGCTGTGAATCGACAGGATTCGGCGTCAGAATCATCAGCGAACGTCCAACCTGCGGGGAAAAACAAAAATGAAGGATATCGTCGTCATCGGTGCGGGAAAGATCGGCTCCACGATCGCGCGTCTGCTTGCCCATAGCGGAGACTACCGCGTCACGGTCGCCGACCGTTCGGCCGAGCAGCTTCTCGCCATCGAGGAGCACAAGGCCGTCACCACGGCCGTGGTCGACATCGCCGACACGGCCGCACTCGTGGCCCTGCTCAAGGGCCGGTTCGCCGTGCTCAGTGCGGCGCCCTACCACCTGACCGTCGCGATCGCCGAGGCGGCCGCGGCTGCGGGCGTCCACTACCTCGACCTGACCGAGGACGTGGAGTCGACCCGCCAGGTCAAGCGCATCGCCGAAAACGCAAGGACGGCCTTCATCCCGCAGTGCGGGCTGGCGCCGGGCTTCATCTCGATCGTCGCCAACGATCTCGCCAGCCGCTTCGATACGCTGGAGAACGTGCGCATGCGCGTCGGCGCCCTGCCGCAGTATCCCTCGAACGCGCTGAACTACAATCTCACCTGGAGCACCGACGGCGTCATCAACGAGTACATCGAGCCCTGCGAGGCGATCGTCGAAGGCGCGCTGATCGAGGTTCCGGCCCTGGAGGAGCGCGAGGAGTTCTCGCTCGACGGCGTCACCTACGAGGCGTTCAACACCTCCGGCGGTCTCGGCACGCTGTGCGAGACGCTGAAGGGCAAGGTGCGGACGCTGAACTACAAGACGATCCGCTATCCCGGCCATGCCGCGATCATGAAGGCGCTGCTCAACGACCTCGGCCTGCGCCATCGCCGCGAGGTGCTGAAGGACATCTTCGAGAACGCGCTGCCGGCGACGACCCAGGATGTCGTCATCGTCTTCGTCACCGTCTCCGGTCGCAAGGACGGCCGCCTGATCCAGGAGACCTACGCCAACAAGATCTACAGCGCCGTCATCGCCGGACGCATGCATTCGGCGATCCAGATCACCACCGCCGGCTCGATCTGCGCGGTCCTCGACATGCTCGCCGACGGCTCGCTGCGGGCTGCGGGCTTCGTGAAGCAGGAGGAGATCTCGCTCGACGCGTTCCTCGCCAACCGCTTCGGGCACTACTACGCCCAGGAGCAGCACGGCCACCGCGCGGCGGGCTGACGGCTCATAACCGTTAGGGAACACTGTCAGCGCCCCGGCTCGTCCGGGGCGTTTTCGCTTGCGGGTCCGCAGCGGATGCACACAACTTGACAGGGACGGGTCTCAATGGCGGTATTTTCGGTCAATGCCGGGACACGACATGGCTCGACCCTATCCAGAGACCGCCAGAGGCAACGCGCGCAAACTTCGCAGGGATGGGACGGACCCCGAAGCGATCATCTGGTCGTTCGTGCGCAATCGCCAGCTGAATGGCTTCAAGTTCCGTCGCCAGGTGCCGATCGGGCCGTACATCGTCGATCTTGTCTGTCAGGAACGCAGGCTGGTGGTCGAACTCGACGGCTGGCAGCATGCCTACGACCTCCGCGACGTTGAGCGCGACAGGTTCCTGCAGGGCGTCGGATACCGTGTGCTGCGGGTCTGGAACCAGGAGGTGTTCGTAGATCGGAGTGCCGTGCTCGAACACATCGTCGCGGTGCTGGAAGGCAGGGCGTAGCGTGCCGTTCCTCTCCCCCTGAGGGAGAGGATACAAAATCGAGGGCTTAGCCAAAGAGCTTCGCCCTGCAGGCTAAACCTCAGATTTTGTTGGTGAGGGGGCGGCACCGGATAGCCCCCTCATCTGCGAAATCTAGCACTTAGCCTGGCGGCTAAGATACTGATTTCGCTTCTTCTCCCTCAAGGGGAGAAGAGACTTCAGCGACGTCCCGCCCCTCCTGCGGACCATGAGCCGTAGAGATCGCAAATTTCCTACACCAGCTTCGCGCAGGCCGTCGCGATCCGCGTCAGGGCTTCCTTCAGCTCGCCTTCCGACGTCGCGTAGGAAATGCGGAAGTAGGGCGAGAGGCCGAAGGCGGAGCCGGGGACGACGGCGACGTGGGCGTCTTCCAGCAGGTAGTCGGTGAAGTCGGCGTCGGTCTCGATCCGCCTGCCCCCGGGCGTGACCTTGCCGATCAGCCCGGCGCAGCCGGCAAAGGTGTAGAAGGCGCCTTCGGGCGTGCGACAGTCGATGCCGGGGATGGCATTGAGGGCGGCGACGACGAGATCGCGGCGGCGGCGGAAGCTCTCCTGCCGTTCCTTCAGGACGTGTTGCGGCCCGTTCAGCGCCTCGACGGAGGCCGCCTGGCTGACGGAGCTCGGGCAGGAGGTGGCCTGGCTCTGGATCACCGCCATCGCCCTGATCAGCGCCTTCGGGCCGCCGGCGTAGCCGATGCGCCAGCCGGTCATGGCATAGGCCTTGGAGACGCCGTTGATGGTCAGCGTGCGCGCCTTCAGCTTCGGCTCGATCGCGACGGGGGTGACGAAGCGGAAGCCGTCATAGACGATGTGCTCGTACATGTCGTCGACCATCAGCCAGACATGCGGATGGCGGAGCAGCACCTCCAGCAGCGGCCGGTAGTCGGCCTCGCCGTAGGCGGCGCCGGACGGGTTGGACGGCGAGTTCAGGAGCAGCCACCGGGTCCTGGGCGTGATCGCCCTTTCCAGCTGGTCCGCCTGCAGCCGGAAGCCGGCTTCCGCGTCGCAGGGGATCAGCACCGGCACGCCGCCGCAGACCTCGACGATATCGGAATAGGAGGTCCAGTAGGGCGTCGGGATGATCACCTCGTCGCCCGGATCGATGCTGGCCATGAAGGCGTTGAACAGGATCTGCTTGGCGCCGGTCGCGACGGTCACCTCGTCGAGGGCGTATTCGACGCCGTTCTCGCGACGGAACTTTCCGACGACCGCCTTCTTCAGCTCCGGCGAACCGTCGAGCGCGGTGTACTTGGTCTCGCCGCGATCGATCGCGGCCTTGGCCGCTTCCTTGACGTTGTCCGGCGTGTCGAAATCCGGCTCGCCGGCACCGAGGATGATGACGGGATGGCCGTCACGCTTCATCTGACTGGCGCGGGCGCCGATCTGCAGGATCTTCGAAACGCCGATCGCGGCGATCCGCGAGGCGGGCCGGAAGCCCGCCTCCTCGATCTTGGTTGCCATGGTCATGGATGTGTCCTTCGCGCCCTATTCGATATCGAAGGAAACGCCCTGGGCCAGCGGCAGGGCCTTCGAATAGTTCACCGTGTTGGTGGCGCGGCGCATGTAGGCCTTCCAGGCGTCGGAGCCGGATTCGCGGCCGCCGCCGGTCTCCTTCTCGCCGCCGAACGCGCCGCCGATCTCCGCACCCGAGGTGCCGATGTTGACGTTGGCGATGCCGCAGTCGGAGCCGTCGGCGGCGACGAAGCGCTCGGCCTCCTGCATGTTCAGGGTGAAGATCGACGACGACAGGCCGGCGGCGACGGCATTGTGCTCGGCGAGCGCCTTGTCGAAGTCGGAATACTTCATGACGTAGAGGATCGGCGCGAAGGTCTCCTCGAGCACGGGGCCGGCCTGCTTCGGCATTTCGACGATCGCCGGCTTGACGTAGTAGGCGGTGTCCTTGCCGGCCTCGGCGACGCGGGTGCCGCCGGTGACCTTGCCGCCCTCGGCTCTTGCGGCCTCCAGCGCCTTCTGCATGTTGTCGAAGGCCTGCCGGTCGACCAGCGGGCCGACGAGGGCGGAGGTTTCCAGCGGGTTGCCGACGGAGACGCTTTCATAGGCCTTCTTCAGGCGCGGCACGAGCTGGTCGTAGACGCTGTCGTGCACGAACAGGCGGCGCAGCGTCGTGCAGCGCTGGCCGGCGGTGCCCATGGCGCCGAAGGCGATGGCGCGCAGCGCCATGTCGAGGTCGGCCGACGGGCAGACGATGCCGGCATTGTTGCCGCCGAGCTCGAGGATCGAGCGGGCGAAACGTTTGGCGAGCCGCGGGCCGACTTCCTTGCCCATGCGGGTGGAGCCGGTCGCCGAGACGAGCGCGACCTTCGGGTTGTCGACGAGCGCTTCGCCGACCGTGCGGTCGCCGATCAGCACCTGCGAGAGGTTCTTCGGCGCGTCGCCGAAGCGGGCGATGGCGCGCTCGAGGATCGCCTGGCTGGCAAGTGCCGTCAGCGGGGTCTTCTCGGACGGCTTCCAGACGACCGGATTGCCGCAGACGAGCGCGAGCGCCGCGTTCCAGGACCAGACGGCGACGGGGAAGTTGAAGGCGGAGATGATGCCGACGACGCCGAGCGGATGCCAGGTCTCCATCATGCGATGGCCGGGGCGTTCGGTGGCGATCGTCAGGCCGTAGAGCTGGCGGGAGAGGCCGACGGCGAAATCGCAGATGTCGATCATCTCCTGCACCTCGCCGAGACCCTCCGAGGTGATCTTGCCGGCCTCGATCGAGACGAGGCGGCCGAGATCGGCCTTGGCGGCGCGCAGTTCCTCGCCGAGAAGGCGGACGAGCTCGCCGCGCTTCGGCGCCGGCACCAGCCGCCAGGCCTTGAAGGCCTCGTGGGCGGCGTCGATGACCTTGCCCGCATCGGCGGGCGAATGGATCTTCAGCCTGGCGATCTCCTCGCCGGAAACCGGGCTGAAGGAGGCCATGTCGCCGTTCTGCCAGGCGGAGGCCGGTACGCCGAGCTTGTCGAGAAGCTTTGCGGTTTCCTGTTTCACATCGACCTTGGTCATCGTCCTGTTCTCCATCGTGACTGTGTTTCGCAAGGCGGCATGACGCCGCCGATCTTTCAGAAGGTTACGCTGCCGAGCGGGCCGGGCGAGGTGATCGCCTTCAGCCCCGCAGCCAGGCGGCGGATCTCGTCCGGCGTGTGCCGGTCGTAGAAGACCTGGTTCTTGCGGCCGATCGCGTGCTCGGCGCTGTAGCTGCCGCCGAAGTCCTCGACCGCGATCTGGAACACCCACGCGCGCAGGGCCCCCTCGAAGCCGGCATCGGCAAGGCGCGGGTCGTCGGCGGGGACGACGAGATTGAAATGCACGCCGCCGTCGCCGATATGGCCGAAGTCGCAGATCGTGACATTCTCGAACCGCCTCGGCATCTCGGCCTTCATATGGTCGAGGAAGCGCATGATATCACCCCGGCGGAAGGAAAGATCGAAGGCGATCAGCCGGCCGCTGTGCTTGACCCCTTCCGACAGGCCGTGGCGCAGCGCCCACATCTCGTGCGGCGGGCCGATGAAGGCGTCGGCGAGCGGCGTGTCCTCGCGCTCCCACAGGCCGGCCAGGACCTCCTCCAGCACGGCGTCCAGCGGCTGTTCGCCGTCGCGCGGCGGCGAGGTGCGACAGATCTCCGCCAGGATGACGAAGTCCGGGACGTGGCCGCCCTGGAAGGGATTGCGCAGCGCCGGCACGTGGGCGAGCGCGGCGGACACGGCGTTCCTCGACATGCCCTCGAAAGCCGACAGGTAGCTGCCGAGCGCCTCTTCCATGGCGACCAGGAGATCCGGCACGCGGTCCGGCGAGGACGGGACGAGGAAGGCGGTCGCGGTCTGGCGCGGCAGCGGCTCCAGGTTCAGCACGCATTCGGTGACGATGCCGAAGGCGCCGGAGGTGCCGATGAAGAGCTGCTTCCAGTCGACGCCGGTGTTGTTCTTGCGCAGACCGGAACCGAGCTCGAGCACGGTGCCGGCCTCGTCGGCGAGAACGACCGTCAGCCCCAGCGTGTTGCGGCGAACGTCGCCGTAGCGCAGGAAGCGCGAGCCGCCGGTGTTCGTCGCGATCATGCCGCCGAGGCGGGGATCGGCGCCGAGGTCGATCGGGAAGAACAGGCCTGCCTGCTCGAGCCGCTGGTTGACGTCCGACAGGCGAAGGCCGGCGCCGGCCGTGACCGTCCGGTTCACCCGGTCGAGGTCGAAGACGGCGGTCAGGCGATCGAGGCTGAGGATGCCCTGGCTGCCGGAGGCGTCGGGCGTCGAGCCGGAGACGAGGCCGGTATTGCCGGATTGCGGCACCAGCGCGATGCCGTTCCTGACGCAGTAGGCAACGGTGGCGGAGGCCTCCTGCGTCGAGGCGGGGCGGGCGACGAAGGCGGCACGGCCCTTGTCGTAGCGCGCGCCGGTCTCGTAAGACGCCATGTCGGCGGGCGCGGTCAGAAGACCCTTTCCGCCGAGAAGCTGCCCTAGCGCTTCGATGTGCCTGCTATCGATCATCGGCCGACCGTCACTCCGCGGCGTCCGCCATGGATGCGGCGCCGAGGCACTCTTCCATAGAGGCCTTTTCGATGCCCGCATAGTGGGCGAATTCGTCGAGGACGGCCACACCGAGGTCGCGCTCGAACATCACCTGGTTGGGGCTGGCTGCGAATTCCTGCGTCGCCTCGTCGCCGAGGTTCGACTGGAAGATGCCGGCGGCGGAGACGGGCAGGAAGTCCTCGTAGACGATCGGGTCGAACTGGACGTGGCCTGCGGCGATCAGGGCCTCGATGTCCTCGCCGAGGTTCCGGCCGGAGGCCCTTGCAGCGCGCCCCTTGTCCGTCAGCGAATAGGCGAAATAGCCGAGGCCCTCCTTGCGGATCGCGTTCCAGTCGTCGGGGAAGGCCTGGAAGACCTTGGCGAGCGCGGCTTCGTATGCGGCGGCGTTGGAGCCGTCGGCGGCGGGCCGGGCGATGGCGCGCGTGTCGTTCAGGAGCCGGTCATAGAGGGCGCGGCCCTTCGGTGTCAGGGCGATGCCGCGCTGCTCGATCTCGCCGAAGCGGGCGGTGTGCGAGCCGGCCTTCCACGTGCCGTCTTCGCCGATGAAGGACACCGGCTCTTCCAGCGCCTTGAACGAGGTCTGGCGCAGGAGGATCGGGCAGTTGCGGGTCGGCGGGCCCTCGACGACGGCCTTGGGCGCGATGCCCTCTGCCGGCATCAGCGCCTGGACCCTGTCGATGTCGAGCGTGCGCGGCGTCAGGTGGTTGATGTGCGGCCCCCTGAAGGAGACGACGTCGGCGATCAGCCGGTGCGCGTCGTGCAGGCGCCGGTACATGTCGGCGCTGACGATCGCCTTGTCGTGCCAGCGGAAGGTCTCCAGCACCTCATGGACGAAGGCCTTCGCGTCGGCAGCGTCGAGACCCCCGTCCCGTTCGGCCTTGCCGACCAGTTCGATGGCGTGATCGGTGAAGATTTTCCGGGCAGCCAGGACCTTTGCGGCTTCGTCACGCAGCGTCTCGTCGGCGATCAGGTCCAGGCGGAGCAGCGAGGTGAAGACGCGGAAGGGATTGCGCTTCAGCGCCGCGTCGCCGACCGGCCGGAAGGCGGTGGAGTGGACCGGGACGCCGGCGGTCGACAGGTCGTAGTAGCCGACGGGGTACATGCCCATGATCGCGAAGACGCGGCGCATCATCGACAGCTCGTCCGGCGTGCCGAGGCGGATCGCGCCGTGGCGCTCCTCGGAGATGCGCTCCAGCGAATCGGTGGCCTCGAGGCGGCCCTTGAGGTGCGGGTCGGCTGCGAGCGTCTCGTCGTTGACGCGGGCGACGAGTGCCATCAGCGTGCCATAGGCCGGCACCTCGTCGCGATACATGGCCGACATGGCGGCGGAGAACTCCGAGCGGATCGCGGCGGTGGAAACGTAGGTTCTTTCTTTCATGGCGGCCCGTCCCGGCTCAGTTTCGGGCAATCCCGGGCGGAAAAGCGCTTTCCACTCTTCCCGGATTTGCTCTACAAGGGGCAAGCGCCCCGATCATTCTCAAAACGGATCATAGTGGATCGGAATGCCGATTGATCGCGCATGTTCTGAACAGGTTGATGCGAGAGCCGAATGAAGTTGAGCCGCAGGCTGATCCCCGACGTGACCACGCTGCAGGCGTTCGAATGCGCTGCGCGTCATGGCAGCTTCACCCAGGCCGCCAATGAGCTGAGCCTCACCCAGAGCGCGGTCAGCCGCCAGATCAAGGACCTGGAGGAACAGCTCGGCGTGCTGCTTTTCGAGCGCGTGCGCCAGCGCGTCGTGCTGTCGGAAGACGGCCGCCGCTTCCTGCCGGAGGTACGCAAGCTCCTGCACCAGACCGAGGAGACGATGCTGCGCGCCATGTCGGCGGCGCGCTCCGACCACAGCCTGACGATCGCGACGCTGCCGACCTTCGGCAGCCGCTGGCTGACGCCCCGCCTTCCCGCCTTCCTGGCGCAGTATCCCGGCACGGTCATCAACGTCGCCTCGCGCTCCGCACCCTTCGACTTCGAAGAGGAGAGCTTCGATCTCGCCATCCACTACGGCCAGCCGGTCTGGGCGCGGGCCAGCTGCTCCTATCTCTGCAGCGAGGTGATCCTGCCGGCGGCGAGCCCGGAGCTGATGGAGCGATGGCGGCCGGAGGAGCCGAAGGACCTGGAGCGGGCGCCGCTGATGCACCTGGCGACCCGGCCGAAGCTCTGGGCGCAATGGTTCGAGATGAACGGCGGAGCGACGGAAACGGCCTATCGCGGCCACCGCTTCGACCAGTTCTCGATGGTCATCGAGGCGGCGGTGGCCGGGCTCGGCTTCGCGCTCCTGCCGCGCTACCTGATCGAGCAGGAACTGGCGAGCGGGCGTCTGGCCGTCGTGTTCGACCGGCCGATGCAGACCGACAACAGCTATTATCTCGTCGTGCCGGAGGGGAAGCTGGAAAACTCGCTGAGCCAGGCCTTCCGGGCGTGGATCGGCACCGAGGTCGGCTGAGGCGGCGGCCGGCTCATTCGCGTCCAGAATGACCCGGTGCCGAAACGGCATTTTCCTCCTTGCGGGCAATGGCGGATTGTGGCGCCATCCGAAAATCCTTTCGAAGCAGGTTGAAGCAGAAACCCGATGCAGAACGATCCCCGCTCCCACGGCCTCTGGGAACTGACCGCCCCGCCGGCGCCGAAAACGCAGACCCTGTCCGGCCCGATGGAGGCCGACGTGGTGGTCGTCGGCGGCGGGTTCACCGGCTTTTCCGCAGCACTCCATCTCGCCGAGCGCGGCACGAAGGTGGTGCTGCTGGAGGGTCGCGAGATCGGCTTCGGCGGCTCGGGACGCAATGTCGGCCTCGTCAATGCCGGCATGTGGACGATGCCGGACGAGCTTCCGGGCGTGCTGGGACAGCTCTACGGCGACCGCCTGCTCGACCTGCTCGGCAATGCGCCGAAGCTCGTCTTCGAGCTGGTGCAGAAACACGCGATCGACTGCGAGATCAATCCGGCAGGCACGCTGCACTGCGCGATCGGCCGGTCCGGGCTGGAGGAGCTCGAGGCGCGCGCGGAACAATGGAGCCGCCGCGGCGCGCCGGTGACGCTGCTCGACGCGGCGGAAACCGCGCGGCGAGTGGGCACCGACGCCTATGCCGGTTCCCTGCTCGACATGCGCGCCGGCACGATCCAGCCGCTCGCCTATGTCCGCGGGCTGGCGAAGGCGGCGATCGCGGCGGGCGTCCAGGTGTTCACGGCAAGCCCCGTGACGGGGGCGGAGCGGTCCGGCAGCCGCTGGACGGTGAAGACCGAGCGCGGTTCGGTCTCGGCCGATTGGGTGGTGGTGGCGACGAACGCCTATACCGTCGCCCCCTGGGCCGAGGTGCGGGCCGAACTCGTCCACCTGCCCTATTTCAACTTCGCCACGACGCCGTTGTCGCCGGCGCTGCAGAAGAAGATCCTGCCGGGACGGGAAGGCGCCTGGGATACGGCCGAGATTCTCTCCTCCTTCCGCTACGACAAGCTCGGGCGGCTCGTCTTCGGCAGCGTCGGGGCCCTGCGGGGGACGGGAACGGCGATCCACAAGGCCTGGGCGCGGCGGGCGCTGAAGAAGCTCTTCCCGGAAATCGGGGAGATCGCGTTCGAAGCGGAGTGGTACGGCAAGATCGGCATGACGGCGGACAACCTGCCGCGGTTCCACCGGCTGGCGCCGAACGTCATCGGCTTTTCCGGCTACAACGGCCGCGGCATCGCGCCGGGCACCGTGTTCGGCAAGGTGCTGGCCCGGCATATCGCCGGCGAACTCACCGAGGGCGACCTGCCGCTGCCGGTCACCGACCCCATGGCGCAATCCTTCCGGCCGATCCGCGAGGGCTACTACGAGGTCGGCGCCCAGCTGGCGCATCTGGTGCAGGCGCGGATCTGAGCTACAACGACCGGAACGGACGCAAAGCACCCGCCATCCGAGGATGGCGGGGCGTGTTTCCTATCGCACGAGCCGGCTGGACGGCAGGCGGGGCAGGAAGACGGTGAGGATGCCCAGCAGCGGCATGTAGGAGCAGACCTGATAGACGAAATCGATGCCGTGCGTGTCGGCGAACACGCCGAGTGCCGCCGCCCCCAATCCGCCCGCGCCGAAGGCGAAGCCGAAGAAGACGCCGGCGATCAGGCCGACGCGGCCGGGCACGAGCTCCTGCGCGAAGACGACGATGGCGGAAAAGGCCGAGGAGAAGATCAGCCCGATCATCACGCTCAGGACGCCCGTCCAGAACAGGTTCGCATAGGGCAGAAGCAGGGCGAAGGGGATGACGCCGAGGATCGAGAACCAGATGACGAAGCGGGCGCCGAAGCGGTCGCCGATCGGGCCGCCGAGGAAGACGCCGGCGGCGGATGCGCCGAGGAAGAGGAACAGCATCAGCTGCGCTTCCTGCACCGAAAGTCCGAAGCGCCCGATCGTGTAGAAGGTGAAGTAGCTGCCGATCGACGACAGGTAGACGTTCTTCGTCGTCGTCAGGAGCACCAGCACCGCGAGCGCCCAGGCGACGCGGCCGCCCGGCAGCGGCAGGTCACGGCTGACGGCGGGGCGGCTCGCCATGCGCAGGCGTTCCTCGGCGTACCAGCGGCCGACCCAGGTCAGGATGACCATTCCGAGCATGGCGGCGACGGAGAACCAGGCGACGCTCGTCTGGCCGAAGGGCAGGACGATGAAGGCCGCGAGCAGCGGTCCGATCGCCGTCCCGGCATTGCCACCGACCTGGAACATCGACTGTGCCAGGCCGTGGCGGCCGCCGGAGGCCGCGCGGGCGATGCGCGAGGATTCCGGATGGAACACCGCCGAGCCGAAGCCGATCAGGCAGGCGCCGAGGACCAGCACCGGGAAGGAATGGGCATAGGCGAGGAAGAAGAGGCCGAAGAAGGTGCTGCCCATTCCGAGCGGCAGCGAGAACGGCATCGGCCAGCGATCCGTCACCAGGCCGACGACCGGCTGCAGCAGCGAGGCGGTGACCTGGAAGGCCATGGTCAGAAGGCCGATCTGGACGAAGTCCAGGGCATAGTTGTCCTTCAGGAGCGGATAGAGCGACGTCAGCAGCGACTGCATGATGTCGTTCAGCATGTGGCAGACGCTGACCGCGACGATGATGGAAAAACTGGTCTGCGCGGCGCGCGCCGGCGCGGTGGGGACTGCCGTCGACATACGACCTCGATCGATTCTGGTGTTGACTGGATTGTCTTGTGTTTCCTCAAGCGTCCCATAGCGCGGTTGCGTTCTGCCTGCTTTCGTGCTGTGGTCCATTAATTTCGCAAGTAGGCCAAACATGCAGAAGCTCGACCCCGCCATTCTCTCCGTGCTGGACGAGGCGCACGTCCGCAATCTCCTGTCGATGGAGCAGTCCAATGCGGACGTGCTGGTGCACAGCAGCGAGGTTCCGAGCGGCTATGTCGTTCCCGTGCACAGCCATCGGCGCACCCAGGTGCTTTGCGTCTTCGCCGGCGTCGTAGTGGTCTCGACCGAGCGCGGGCGGTGGATGATCCCGCCGGGGCATGCGCTGCTGATCCCGCGCGGGCTCGAGCATTCGGTGGAGATGTACAGCGACGTCAGCATGCGCTCGATCTATGTCCTCTCGCCTGTCGGCCGGGCCGCGGCCGCCGCACCGACGGTGCTGGAGGTTTCCGCGCTCGCCCACCATCTTTTGGCCGAGGCGATCCGGCTGAAGGGTCAGGAGGACGACGGCCGCCGGGAGGATCTGGTGATGGCGCTGCTCGTCGACGAGATCGGCCGGCTGCCGGAGCAGCCGCTCGGCCTGCCGTTCCCGGCCAGCGGCCGGCTGACCGCGCTCTGCCGCGAATTTCTCGACCGTCCCATTCCCGGCGCCAAGATCGACGACTGGGCGGGGCGGCTGAACATGAGCCGCCGCTCGTTCACCCGCCTGTTTCGCGAGGAGACCGGGGTCAGTTTCGCCACATGGCGGCAACAGGCCTGCATCTTCGCCTGCATGCCGCGGCTTGCGCGCGGCGAGCCGGTGACGACGGTCGCGCTCGATGCCGGCTATGAGAGCGTCCCGGCCTTCATCACCATGTTCAAGCGCATGCTCGGCGCCTCGCCGCGCAGCTATTTCACCGCCCGCCAGGCGGCCGCCTGAGGCGATGCGTCTCAAAAAGACCGGCAGACGCCGCCCCTGGGGCACTGTTCCTCGCGACGCTTTGGGATTAGGAAGGATGGGCGGGACCCAAATCGGGACGCAACCGGGAGCGCTGGCCGCACGGGGAGTGGACGTGTCGAGGACAATTCTGATCATCGGGATAGGCGCTGGCAATCCCGAGCACATGACCGTTCAGGCGATCAACGCGCTGAACCGCGCGGACGTGCTTTTGATCCCGACCAAGGGGGAGGAGAAGGCCTTCCTCGCCGACATGCGCCGCGACATCTGCGAGCGCTACCTCACCAATCCGAACACCCGCATCCATGAATATGCCGTGCCCCGGCGACGCACGGACGGCGCTTACGGCGATGGCGTCGACGACTGGCACCATGCGATCGCGCGGATCTACGAGGACCTGATCCTCGAACGCTCGGGCGCGGAGGAGACGATCGGCCTGCTCGTCTGGGGCGACCCGATGCTCTACGACAGCACGATCCGCATCGTCGAGCATGTGCGCGCCTCCGGCCGCGTCGCCTTCGAGCTCGAGGTGATCCCCGGCATCACCAGCATCCAGGCGCTGTGCGCCAGCCGGAAGATCGCCTTGAACCGCATCGGCCTGCCGGTGCAGGTCACCACCGGACGCAAGCTCTCCCAGGGATGGCCTGCGGGCGCGGACGACGTCGTCGTCATGCTCGACGGCGTCGAGGCGTTTCGCTCCGTCGACGATCCCGGGGCGGAAATTCATTGGGGCGCCTATCTCGGCACGCCGCTGGAGATCACGGTTTCCGGCCGGCTCGGCGAAGTGGCGGAGACGATCTCCGACCTGCGCGGCCGGGCGCGCCAGGAGCACGGCTGGATCATGGACACCTACCTGATCCGCCGGGCGCCGGGGCAGGCCGACGAGGGCGAGGCATGACGACGCCCACGCCCAAGCCCGCGCCCATGCCGGCCGGAACAGGCTTTCCCGCCGCGGTCCCGCCGGCTCCATCCCTGCGTCGTGGCGCCTGCCCGTCGCTGGCCACCCCGATGCAGACCGGGGATGGGCTGCTGGTGCGGCTGCGCCCGTCGCGCCCGGGCCTCACCCCCGGCGACTACATGTGCCTTGCACGGCTTGCCGCAGACCACGGCAACGGCCTGCTGGAGGTCACCGCCCGCGGCAACCTGCAGCTTCGCGGCCTGAAGGCGGACACGGTTCGGCGTCTTGCCGAAGGGCTCGACGATGCCGGTATCGACCTCAACCGCGGCGTGGCGGTGGAGACGCCGGCGCTGTCTGGGCTGGATCCGGACGAAATCGCCGATGCGACCAAGCTCGCGACGGCGATCCGTGCGGCGATCGCCGGTCCGCTGTCGGTGCTGCGGCTGGCGCCGAAGCTCGCGATCGTCGTCGACGGCGGCGGGCGGCTGAGCCTTGCCGACCAGGTGGGCGACATCCGGCTCGACGCCGTTCGCCGGGGGGACGGCCTGTTCTGGCGGCTTTCGATCGGTGGCGACGCGCGCACGGCGCGGCCATTGGCGGCGGTCGCGGACGGGGATGCGATCCCGGCGCTTGCGATCGTGCTCAGGGCGCTGGACGGGACGGGCCCGGCGGCGCGCGGCCGCGACCTCGACGCCGGAGCCTTGCGGAGCGCGCTGGCGCCGATGGCCGTCGATGCGGACTTTCCGGCCGTGCCGGCGTTTCCGCCGTCGCCGGTCGGCCGTCACACGGTCGGGGTGCGGCCGGTACTGGGCCTCGGCCTGCCCTATGGCGCCACCGATGCCGCCACCCTGGAACGGCTGATGTGCGGGCTTGCCGGGCTGGGCGCAGCCGAGATCCGGCTGTCGCCACACCGGGCGCTGCTGGTGCTCGGCCTGGCAGCAGGGGCGATCGACGCCGCGGCGGAACTGGCGGAGGCCGCCGGATACTGGACGCGTGCGGATGCGCCGGGCAATGCGATCGCCGTCTGCGCCGGTGCCCGCGGCTGTGCGTCCGGAACCTTCGACACGAAGGCGGTCGCCGACCTGCTGGTGTCGAACGCGGCGGAGCTGCTGGACGGATCGATGACCGTCCATGTCTCCGGATGTCCAAAGGGGTGCGCGCATCCGAAGCCGGCCACGCTCGCCCTCTCCGGGCAGGCGGCCGGGGTTGGGCTGGTGTTCGACGGCCGTAGCGACGCCGCCGCGCTGGCAACGCTGGCGCCGGAGACGATCGGCAGAACCATGGAGCGGCTTGCGGCGCTGGTCCGAAAGACGAAATCGAAGGGAGAGACGGTGCGGCAGGCAATCGAGCGGCTCGGGGCCGCAGCGATCGCCGACATCGTCCGGCAAGGCAGACAATGACAGACTACGACTACATCAAGGATGGCAACGCCATCTACGAGAAATCATTCGCGATCATCCGCGCCGAGGCCGACCTCGCCCGGTTCTCGGAGGACGAGGCGGACGTGGCCGTGCGGATGATCCATGCCTGCGGACTGGTCGAGGCCGCCGCGCACATCGAATTCTCGGCGGATCTCGTTTCGGCCGGCCGGGCGGCGCTTGCGAACGGCGCCCCGATCTTCTGCGATGCGGAGATGGTGGCCCGCGGGGTGACGGCGGCACGGCTGCCGGCGGAGAACCAGGTGGTCTGCACGCTGCGCGACCCGCGCACGCCGGAAATCGCCCGCGAGATCGGCAATTCGCGCTCGGCCGCCGCCATCCGGCTGTGGCTGGAGCGGCTGGCGGGCTCGGTGGTGGCGATCGGCAACGCGCCGACGGCACTGTTCTACCTGCTGGAACTCTTGCGCGACGGGGCGCCGAAGCCGGCTGCGATCCTCGGGATGCCGGTCGGCTTCGTCGGGGCGGCGGAATCGAAGGCGGCGCTGGCGGAGAACTCCTATGGCGTACCCTATGCCATCGTTCGCGGCCGCATGGGCGGCAGCGCGATGACGGCGGCCGCGCTCAACTCGCTTTCGAGGGCGGGCCTGTGAGCCGGCCCGCGGCGGGACGCCTCTATGGCGTGGGAACGGGGCCGGGCGATCCGGAGCTCCTGACGCTGAAGGCCGTGCGCGCGATCGGCGAGGCGGACGTGCTCGCCTTCTTCGCCAAGGCCGGCCGCTCCGGCAACGGCCGGGCGATCGTCGAGGGACTGCTGAAGCCCGGCACGATCGAGCTGCCGCTCTACTATCCGGTCACCGTCGAGATCGACAAGGAGCACGCCGACTACAAGAGCCAGATCACCGCCTTCTACGACGCGTCGGCGGCGGCTGTCGCCGAGCATCTTGCCGCCGGCCGCACCGTTGCCATCCTCTCGGAGGGCGATCCGATGTTCTACGGCTCCTACATGCACCTGCACGTGCGCCTGTCGGACCGCTTCCCGACCGAGGTGATCCCCGGGATCACGGCGATGTCCGGATGCTGGTCGCTCTCCGGCCTGCCGATCGTGCAGGGCGACGACGTGCTTTCGGTGCTGCCCGGGACGATGGGCGAAGACGAGATGTCGCGCCGGCTGGGGGACACGCAGGCGGCCGTGATCATGAAGGTCGGGCGCAACCTGCCGAAGATCCGCCGCGCGCTGTCGGCGTCCGGCCGCCTCGTCGAGGCGATCTATGTCGAACGCGGCACGATGCCGGAAAGCCGCGCGGTGCGGCTGTCGGAGAAGCTCGACGACAGCGCGCCCTATTTTTCGCTGGTGCTCGTCCCGGGGTGGAGCGGCAGGTCATGAGCGGCACGCTCTACGTGATCGGCACCGGTCCCGGCGATCCGGACCAGATGACGCCGGAGGCGGCGCGCGCGGTTTCGGCCTCGAGCGAATTCTTCGGCTATTTCCCCTATATCGACCGGCTGTCGCTGCGGCCGGACCAGAAGAAGGTGGCCTCCGACAATCGCGAGGAGCTGAACCGGGCGCAGGCCGCCCTGCGGCGGGCGGCCGAGGGGGTGAACGTCTGCGTCGTCTCCGGCGGCGACCCGGGCGTCTTCGCCATGGCGGCCGCCGTCTGCGAGGCAATCGACTCGGGGCCTTCCGAATGGCGGGCGATCGATCTCGTCGTCGTCCCCGGTGTCACCGCCATGCTCGCCGTCGCCGCCCGGATCGGCGCGCCGCTCGGCCATGACTTCTGCGCGATCTCGCTCTCCGACAACCTCAAGCCCTGGGCGGTGATCGAGCGCCGGCTGCGGCTGGTCGCCGAAGCAGGGCTGGTGACCGCGCTCTACAATCCGATCAGCAAGGCGCGGCCCTGGCAGCTCGGCAAGGCGTTCGAAATCCTGCGCGAGGTGCTGCCGGGACAGACGCCGGTCGTCTTCGGCCGGGCCGCCGGCCGGCCGGACGAACGCATGCTGGTGATGCCGCTCGGCGAAGCGGATGCGGAAAGAGCCGACATGGCCACCTGCGTCATCATCGGCTCGCCGCAGACGCGGGTGGTCGCTCGCGACGACCGCCCCGATCTCGTCTACACGCCGCGCTTCCTGCCGCCGGAGGCGACATGACCGATCATCGCCAGCGCCTCGTCGATGGTCTGCGCCGTGGGAACATGGCCGCTGCCGGTGCGCTCGACCATGATGACGGGCAGGCCCAGCGTGCGGGCGGCCGCGATCTTGGCGTAGGTCGCCGCGCCGCCGCTGTTCTTGGAGACGACGACGTCGATGCGGTGGTCCCGCAGGAGCGCGACCTCGTCGGCCTCGGCGAAGGGGCCGCGGGCGAGAACGTAATCGACCGCGGGAACCGTCAACGGCGGGTCGAGCGGATCGACGCTTCGGACGAGGTAGGCGTGCTGCGGAGCGGCATTGAAGTGGTGGGCCTCCTGGCGGCCGATCGCGAGGAAGACCCGGCGCGGTTCGGCGCCGAGGGCGGCGACGGCGTCCGGCAGGGAGGCGACCGGCGTCCAGCGATCGCCCGCGACCGGTTGCCAGCCGGCCCGCTGCAGGCGGATCATCGCCGTGGCCGTCCGTTCGGCGGCGCGTTCGGCATTGGCCGAGATCTGCCTGGCGAAGGGATGGGTGGCGTCGATCAGGAGATCGATGCGGTTGTCGGCCAGATAGCCGGCCAGTCCCTGCACGCCGCCGAAGCCGCCGGTGCGGACGGGCACGGGCTGGGGCGCGGGGTCGAGGGTGCGGCCGGCAAGCGACAGCGTCACCTCCAGGTCACCGCGTTGCGCAAGCCGGCCCGCCAGTTCGCGGGCTTCCGCCGTGCCGCCCAGAATGAGGATGCGCTGCTTGTCCACGCCTGATCCGTCCAAAATGCCTGCCGCAGCCCCATGGCTCACCATCGTCGGGATCGGCGAAGACGGTCTAGCCGGTCTTTCCGACGCGGCCAAGGCGGCAATTGCGAAGGCGGAGGTCGTCTTCGGCGGCGTGCGGCACCTCGAACTGGCGGCGGCCGCGATCACCGGCGAAGCCCGGCGGTGGCTCAGCCCCTTCGAGCGGTCGGTCGAGGCGGTGGTTGCCGCGCGTGGCCGGCCGGTCGTCGTGCTCGCTTCGGGCGATCCGTTCTTCTTCGGCGTCGGCGTGACGCTGTCGCGGGCGATCGCGCGCACGGAAATGACGGTGCTGCCGGCGCCCTCGGCCTTCAGCCTCGCCGCGTCGCGCCTGGGCTGGGCGCTCCAGGAGACGATCTGCCTCTCGCTGCACGGCCGGCCTGTCGAACTGATCCGGCCGCATCTGCATCCGGGCGCCCGCATCCTGGCGCTGACCTCTGACAGCGATGGGCCGGCGGCACTGGCGGGCCTGCTTTCGGAAGCCGGATTCGGTTGCTCGTCATTGACGGTGCTGGAAGCGCTCGGCGGCCCGCGCGAGCGGGTGAGCACCCACCAGGCGGATACGTTCGCGCTTGCGGCGGTCGACATGCTGAACGTCTGCGCGGTCGACGTCGCGGCCAAGGCGGGCGCCCGCGTCCTGCCCTATGCGCCGGGGCTCGACGACACGCTGTTCGAGCACGACGGCCAGATCACCAAGCGCGAGGTGCGGGCGCTGACGCTCTCGGCGCTGGCGCCGCGCCGCGGCGAGCTCCTGTGGGACATCGGCGCAGGCTCAGGGTCGATCGGGATCGAATGGATGCTGGCCGATCCGTCGCTGCGGGCGATCGCGGTGGAGGCGGTGCCGGAGCGGGCAGCGCGCATCCGCCGGAATGCGGCGCAGTTCGGCGTGCCGGGGCTTGCCGTGGTGGAGGGCCAGGCGCCCGGAGCGCTGAGCGGCCTGCCTGAGCCCGATGCGATCTTCATCGGCGGCGGCGGCAGTGAGGACGGCGTGATTGCGGCGGCGGTCGCGGCGCTGAAGCCGGGTGGCCGGCTGGTCGCCAATGCGGTGACGACGGAGATGGAGGCCGTGCTGCTGGCCGCGCAGGCGAAGCTCGGCGGCACGTTGGTCCGCATCGACATCGCCCGCGCCGCGCCGGTCGGAACGATGACGGGCTGGCGGCCGGCGATGCCGGTGACGCAATGGAGCTGGGCGAAGCCGGCGAATGACTGAGGCGACCGGCGGCCAGCGGGCCCTGCACACAATGCGACAGACAGGAGACCGGAGCGGTCGTGCAGACGCATGTGGGCGCACGGCCATCCGGGGGACAAGGCGACCGCGGCCGGGACGGCCTTGCGGCAGGATCGAGGAAAGACCATGACCGTTCATTTCATCGGCGCGGGGCCGGGGGCCGCCGACCTGATCACCGTTCGCGGGCGCGACCTGATCGGCCGCTGCCCCGTCTGCCTGCACGCAGGCTCCATCGTGTCGCCGGAGCTCCTGCAATACTGCCCGCCGGGTGCCCGCATCGTCGATACCGCGCCGATGTCACTCGACGAGATCGAGGCGGAATATCTGCGCGCGGCGCAGGCGGGCGAGGACGTGGCGCGGCTGCATTCGGGCGATCTTTCGGTCTGGAGCGCGGTTGCCGAGCAGATCCGCCGGCTGGAGAAGCACGGCATCGACTACACGCTGACGCCCGGGGTGCCGTCCTTTGCGGCGGCGGCGGCGGCGCTGAAGCGGGAACTGACGATCCCGGCGGTGGCGCAGAGCCTCGTGCTCACCCGCGTTTCCGGCCGCGCCTCGCCGATGCCGAACCGGGAGACGCTGCAGGGCTTCGGCGCGACGGGGGCGACGCTTGCGATCCACCTCGCCATTCACGCGCTCGACCAGGTCGTGTCGGAGCTGACGCCGCTCTATGGCGCCGACTGCCCGGTGGCGATCGTCGTCAAGGCCTCCTGGCCGGACGAACGGGTCGTGCGCGGCACGCTCGCCGACATCGCGGCGAAGGTCGCCGAGGAGCCGATCGAGCGGACGGCGCTGATCTTCGTCGGAAGGACGCTCGCGGCGGAGGATTTCCGCGAAAGCTCGCTCTACGATCCGGCCTACCAGCGGCGTTTCCGGGGAAGAGGGGAATAGGCGTCAGCGGGCGGCGAGGCCGGCGAGGGCCAGGAAGCGGTCGATCATGGCGTTGACCTGGCCGGGCACTTCGAGCTGGCAGAAATGGCCGGAGCCGACCGTCTGCCCGGCCATCAGGTGCGGAATGAGCTGCAGCAGGCGGGCCATGTCGCTGCGCGGCGACGGCTCGTTGGCGGCAATGTAGAGGCTCGGCGACAGGACGGGCACCTGGCCGACGGCGGGATCGAACGCTGCGAGCCCGCGATAGGCGCCGACCACCACATGCTGCGGGGCGGCCGTCATCGCCTGCAGGATCTGCGCGCGCCGCGCGGGGTCGTCGCTTTCGAGGAAGAATGTGGTCGTCACCAGCCGGCGCAGTTCGTCGCGGTAGTCCGGGCCGCTCAGCTTCTCGGCGATCGGCCCCATCATGGCGCGTGCCGCCGCCGGCCGGGCGACCGCCGAATCGATCATGACGATGCCGGCGGCAAGGTCCGGCCAGCGGGCGGCGATGTCGTAGGCGACGTTGCCGCCCATGCTGTGGCCCAGGAAAACCGGCCTTGCCAGGCCGAGTTCGCCACACGCCCACACCACATCGTCGGAAAAGCCGGATATCGGATAGGGCTGGTCCGGCGCGTCACTGCGGCCATGGCCTCTCAGGTCGAGGGAAAGGATCGCATGGCCGGCAGCCGCGAGGTGTTCGCGCTGCGGGGCGAGGAAGCTCATGTCGCAGCACCAGCCGTGCAGCAGCACGACCGTCGGCGCGCCGCCGTCGTCCCATTCGTAATACAACGCCGTCCCGTCGCGGTGCAGATAGGGCATGCGGCAACTTTCGGCGGCTCCGGCCCGCTTGTCAAACGGGGCGGTGGCGCTAGCGCGAGACATCGCGCCGCTGGTCGGCCGGGCACCGCCCGGGTACGCGGCGGAACGGCGGGTTGCCGTCGCTTCGTCGTCTACTCCGCCGCCACCGCCGCGGGCGCCGGCACATAGTTCAGCACCGGGCCGAGCCAGCGTTCGACTTCGGCGACGTCCATGCCCTTGCGCGCGGCATAGTCCTCGACCTGGTCGCGCTCCACCTTGGCGACGCCGAAATAGTAGCTTTCGGGGGAGGCGATGTAGAGGCCGGAGACGGAGGAGCCGGGCCACATGGCCATGCTTTCGGTCAGGTTGACGCCGATCTGTCGTTCCGCGTCGAGCAGGCGGAACAGCGTCGTCTTCTCGGTATGGTCGGGCTGGGCCGGGTAGCCGGGGGCGGGTCGGATGCCGGCATAGGGCTCGGCGATCAGCTCCTGCGGCGTGAAGGCCTCGTCCGGCGCATAGCCCCACAGCTCCTTGCGGACATATTCGTGCATGCGCTCGGCGAAGGCCTCGGCGAAACGGTCGGCCAGCGCCTTGACCAGGATGGAGGAATAGTCGTCGTTGGCGCGCTCGAAGCGCTCGGCGATGGCGATCTCGCCGATGCCGGCGGTGACGACGAAGCCGCCGAGATAATCCTGGCTGCCGCTTCCGGCCGGTGCGACGAAGTCGGAAAGGGCGAGGTTCGGCCGACCGTCGCGCTTCGACAGCTGCTGGCGCAGCGTGTAGAAGGTCGCAAGCTCCCCGGTCCGTCCGTCGTCGGTGAAGAGACGGATGTCGTCGCCAATGGCATTGGCCGGCCAGAAGCCGACGACCGCCTTCGGCGTGAACCATTTCTCGGCGATGATCTTTTCCAGCATCGCCTGGGCATCGGCGAAGAGCTGGCGGGCGGCCGCCCCCTGCTTCTCGTCGTCGAGGATCTTCGGATAGACGCCCTTCAGTTCCCAGGTCTGGAAGAACGGCGTCCAGTCGATGTAGCGGGCGAGCTCGGCCAGGTCCCAGTCCTGCCAGGTGCGGGTGCCGAGGAAGGACGGCGTCTTCGGCCGATAGGCGGACCAGTCGGGCCGGAAGGCGTTCTCGCGGGCTCTGGCGAGCGGCAGGCGCTGCTTCTCCGCCTCGCTGCGGGCGTGGGCGTCGGCGACCTTGCGGTATTCGGCCTGCAGGGTCTCGACATAGCCGGGCCTGATATCCGCCGACAAGAGGCTCGCGACGACGCCGACGGCGCGGCTGGCATCGGTGACGTAGACCGCCTGGCCGCGGCTGTAGCGGGGGTGGATCTTGACGGCGGTGTGGACGCGGCTGGTGGTGGCGCCGCCGATCAGCAGCGGGACCTCGAAACCCTCGCGCTCCATCTCGCTCGCCACATGCGCCATTTCGTCGAGCGAGGGGGTGATGAGGCCGGACAGGCCGATGATGTCGACCTTCTCGGCCTTCGCCGTCTCGAGGATCTTCGTCGCCGGTACCATCACGCCGAGGTCGATGATCTCGTAGTTGTTGCAGGCGAGCACGACGCCGACGATGTTCTTGCCGATGTCGTGCACGTCGCCCTTGACGGTTGCCATCAGGATCTTGCCGGCGCTCTGGCGTTCGCCGCCGCCGCCATTGGCGAGCTTCTCGGCCTCCATGTAGGGCAAGAGCACGGCGACGGCCTGCTTCATGACGCGGGCGGATTTCACCACCTGCGGCAGGAACATCTTCCCGGCGCCGAAGAGGTCGCCGACGACGTTCATGCCGGCCATCAGCGGGCCCTCGATGACGTGCAGCGGCCGTTCGGCGCCCTGCCGCGCTTCCTCCGTATCGGCCTCGACGAATTCGGTGATGCCGTTGACGAGGGCGTGCTCGAGGCGTTTTTCCACCGGCCACTCGCGCCAGGCGAGGTCCTTCTCCCTGGCCTCCTTGCCGGCCGCGCCCTTGAAGCGTTCGGCGATCTCCAGCAGGCGCTCGGTCGACGTCCCGCCGGCTTTCGGAACGCGGTTCAGCACCACGTCCTCGCAGGCTTCGCGCAGGTCGGGTTCGATCGTGTCGTAGACGGCGAGCTGACCGGCATTGACGATGCCCATGTCCATGCCCGCCTGGATGGCGTGGTAGAGGAACACCGCGTGCATCGCCTCGCGCACCGGCTCGTTGCCGCGGAAGGAGAAGGAGAGGTTGGAGACGCCGCCGGACACGTGGACGTGCGGCAGGGTGGCGGTGATCTCGGCCGTCGCCTCGATGAAGTCGACGCCGTAGTTGTCGTGCTCCTCAATGCCGGTGGCGACCGCGAAGATGTTCGGGTCGAAGACGATGTCTTCCGGGGCGAGGCCGGCGACCTCGGTGAGGAGCCTGTAGGCGCGGGTGCAGATCTCGACCTTGCGCGCCCTGGTGTCGGCCTGGCCCTTCTCGTCGAAGGCCATGACGACGACGGCGGCGCCATAGGCGCGCACGAGTTTCGCATGGTGCAGGAAGGCTTCCTCGCCTTCCTTCAGCGAGATCGAGTTGACCAGCGGCTTGCCCTGCACGCATTTCAGGCCGGCCTCGATCACCTCCCATTTCGAACTGTCGATCATCACCGGCACGCGGGCGATGTCCGGCTCGGCGGCAATCAGGTTGAGGTATTCCACCATGGCCTTGCCGGAATCGATCAGGCCTTCGTCCATGTTGATGTCGATCACCTGCGCGCCGTTCGCCACCTGGTCGCGCGCGACGTCCAGTGCGGCGGCATAGTCGCCGGCGGTGATCAGCTTGCGGAATTTCGCCGAGCCGGTGACGTTGGTGCGTTCGCCGACGTTGACGAAGGGGATGGCCTCGGTCAGCGTGAAGGGCTCGAGGCCGGAAAGGCGCATGTGGCGCGGAATGTCGGGGATCGGCCGCGGCCTGTGGCGTGCGGCGGCGGCGGCGATCGCCTCGATATGCGCCGGCGTCGAGCCGCAGCAGCCGCCGACGATGTTGACGAGGCCGTCGCGCATGAAGCCCTCGATCTGGGCGGCCATTTCCGCCGGCGTCTCGTCATACTTGCCAAACGCGTTCGGCAGGCCGGCGTTCGGATAGGCGCAGACGAAGGTGTCGGCGACGGACGAGATCTCGTCCAGATGGGCGCGCATGGCGTTGGCGCCGAGCGCGCAGTTCAGCCCGATCGAGAAGGGCCGTGCGTGGCGGACCGAGTTCCAGAACGCCTCCGGCGTCTGGCCCGACAGGGTGCGGCCGGACAGGTCGGTGATGGTGCCGGAGATCATGATGGGCAGTTCGATGCCCTTTTCCTCGAAGACTTCGCGGGTGGCGAAGATCGCGGCCTTGGCGTTCAACGTGTCGAAGATCGTCTCGATCAGGATGATGTCGGCGCCGCCGTCGATCAGGCCGCGGACCTGGCCGGCATAGGCGAGCCTGAGATCGTCGAAGGTGACGGCGCGGTAGCCGGGATTGTTGACGTCCGGGGAGATCGAGGCGGTGCGGTTCGTCGGGCCGAGCGCGCCTGCGACGAAGCGGCGCCGGCCGTCCTTTTCCTGCGCGCGCAGGCCGGCGCGGCGGGCAAGGCGGGCGCCGTCGCGGTTGAGCTCGTAGACCATGTCCTCCATGCCGTAGTCGGCCTGGGCAATCGTCGTCGACGAGAAGGTGTTAGTCTCGAGGATGTCGGCGCCGGCGAGCGCGTAGCGATAGTGGATGTCCTCGATCGCGGCCGGCTGGGTCAGCGTCAGGAGGTCGTTGTTGCCCTGCTGGTGGCAGGCGCAGTCGCCGAAGCGGCTGCCGCGGAAATCGTCCTCGACCAGGCCCAGCGTCTGGATCTCCGTCCCCATCGCGCCGTCGAGCACGAGGATGCGCTCACGCGCGGCGGCATGGAGCGCCTCGGCGATGTCCTTGCCGTTGCGAGGTGGAAGTTCCGGACCGAAAAGGTCGTCGAGGTCGGCCGATGCCATGGCGAAGCCCTCCGATGCAGCATGTCTGCATCGGAGATCACATAAAGATATGTTTATGTCAATATGTCTTTATGTTGCTTCAGTGCGGCCTGCCCGTTCGCCCCGCCAGCTGTTCGAACAGCCTCCGGAGCCGGACGATGTCCGGATCGCGGTCCTGATAGGGTGCGAGCTTGCTGATTTCCTTTGCAGCCGCCACGGCGAGATCGGCGCCGCGCGGCTGCCACAGCAGCCAGGAGATGAAGACGGATTCCGGCCTGCCGGAGCCGGAGGGTTCGGAATTGACGATGGCAGACATTTGACTTCCCCAATCTTGGAATTGGGGGATGACCGGACGCACGCAAGCTGGAGTTCCGCTTCGACGCGGAGCAAGCGCACCCGTGGGACACCCCGCCCATGGACGTTACGAGTTCATCAGGGCAGGTCTCCTGGCTTGCGGGTCGTCGCTTCTGTCCGGCCTTCCCGACACGCATTCGCGCCAGTGGCATGGGGGACAGCGGCTCGCCGCCTACAGTTGCGGGGGCAGCGCCGGAATGGATGGTTTCCCATCGCACCGGCTTCCCTCTTCGCTTCCTCATCTTCGACGATTCGGAAGAACCCTGATGGCCGCAAGGTGGCCCGGCAGCGGGGCTGCTGTCAACGCGACAAAAGGCGTTGTCGACCGAAATGAATCCGGAACGGAACCGAATCGGCGGCGTCGCGTTCAGGCCCCGTTCACCGCTGATCGCGTAGGGCAGTCGCGGTATATAATGGCCTATCTATTGTCGGAGTGGACTTGCCCTTGCCTTCCAGTTCTGTTGCAACAGCCTGCCATTGCGGCTAAAGAATGCCGTTTTCATGCGTCACTCAGTCAAGCGGGATATGGATATATCGTCCGTTGCAGTTCGCCCACGAACCGATGGGCGCGTGCCCGTGCGTCTTGGTCCTTCCGACGGGCCGTCGCGGAGGAAACGAATGACGCCGTCCCGTGACGCGGAGCCGCACGGATAGTCCCGCCTGCCGAACGCAATCCGGCTGCCGCCGGAACCACCAACCCTGCTCGAAAACAGAAAAAGACGCTGATGTCCCTTCACAACCGACCACAGACTTCGTCGCGCGAGACGGAATCCAAGCAGATCGACTACAACGACTCGATCCGGGATACCTATTTCACCCTCGAGGAACTGAGCGCCTGCGGTGAGGACCTGGCGAGAAACGGCGCGCAGACGCTGCCGGGCTTCACGCCGTTCGACTTCCGTGCCCGGCACCGGGAAAACGAGAAGGAGATCTTCCGCGTCTACCAGACGACCGCCCGCGACGTCGAGGCGGGCATGACGATCACGCCGGCGGCCGAATGGCTGCTCGACAACTACTACGTGGTCGAGGAGGCGATCCAGGAAGTGCGCCGCGACTTCCCGCGCCGCTTCTATCGTCAGCTGCCGACGATGAAGATCGGCGACGTCGAAATCCCGCGCACGCTGGCGCTCGGCTGGCTCTACGTCGCCCATACCCAGAGCAGCGTGTCGCGCGAGAGCCTGACGGCGATCGTCGAAGGCTTCCAGAAGGTCGAGGCCTTCAAGATCGGCGAATTGTGGGCGCTGCCGTCGATCGTCCGCTTCATCCTGATCGAGAACCTGCGGCGCATTTCCAGCCGCGTCGAGCGCTCACGCGGCATGCGCCGCAAGGCGAACGAGGTGGCCGACGAGCTGATCCGCCAGAACGACCCGGAAAAGAGCGTCGTGATCCTGCGCGAGATCGAGCATCTCGTCGCCGACAACACCTTCGTGGCGCAACTGCTCTATCGCCTGCGCGACGGGCTGCAGGCCTCGGGTGCCGCCATCCAGTGGCTGGAGAAGCAGATCGAGGCGCGCGGCACTGACCTCGAGGAGGTGCTCGTCGCCGAGCAGAACCGGCTGTCGTCCGGCAATGTCACGATGAGCAACCTCATCAAGGGCCTGCGTTCGATCGACGACACGGAATGGCCCGTCTGGGTGGAGAGCGTCAGCCGCCTCGATGCGGCGCTGCGCGAGGGCTCCGACTATACCGAGCTCGATTTCGGCTCGCGCAACTCCTATCGCGACACGATCGAGAAGATGGCCCGCCGCTCGGGCAAGACCGAGCTCGAGGTGACCCAGATCGCGCTGGCGCTGACCGCCGAGGACATGGCGGCCGGCAACGTCGCCGGTGCGCACGAGGCCAATGTCGGCAGCTATCTGGTCGGCCAGAAGCGCGACATCCTGGAAAAGCGGATCGGCTACCGCCCGTCGATCCTGCAGCGCATCGTCCGTTTCGGCCGGTCGCTCGACTGGTTCGCGATCGCCGGACCGGTGGTCCTCCTGACGCTTCTGGCCATGGTCGGCGTCTACTACTTCCTCGACCAGATGGACATTCCGGACGGGGCGTGGCTGATCATGCTGATCCTGTTCGCGGTTCCGGCCTCGGAGGGCGCCGTCGGCCTCTACAACACGCTCGTCACGCTCTGCGTGAAGCCGACCAGGCTGGTGGGCTACGAGCTGCGCGAGGGCATTCCGGAGGAGGCGCGCACGCTGGTGGCCGTCCCCTGCCTGATCTCCAAGCGCGACCACGTCGACGAACTGGTCCGCAACCTGGAGGTCCACTACCTCGCCAATCCGCGCGGCGAGATCTACTTCTCGCTGGTCAGCGACTGGGTCGACAGCACGGTGGAGGAGACGCCGGAGGATCTCGACGTCCTCGAATATGCCAAGCGCGAGATCGCGCTGCTTTCGGCGCGCTATGCCTATGACGGGCGCACCCGCTTCTACCTGTTGCACCGCCGCCGGCAGTTCAATCCGCAGGAAGGCGTGTGGATGGGCTGGGAGCGCAAGCGCGGCAAGCTGCACGAGCTGAATCTGCTTTTGCGCGGCGACGGCGACACCAGCTTCCTGCCGGGCGCCAACATCGTTCCGGAAAACGTCCAGTACGTGCTGACGCTCGATTCCGACACGCGGCTGATGCGCGATGCCGCCACCAATCTCGTCGGCAAGCTGTTCCACCCGATCAACCGTCCGCTGATCGACCCGCAGACCCAGCGCGTCGTCGCCGGCTACAGCATCCTGCAGCCGCGCGTCACCCCGTCGCTGACGACCGGCGACGAGGCCTCGACGTTCCAGCGCATCTTCTCGGCCAACCGCGGCGTCGACCCCTATGTCTTCACCGTCTCGGACGTCTACCAGGACCTCGCCGACGAAGGCACATTCACCGGCAAGGGGCTCTATCACGTCGACGCCTTCGAGGCGGCGCTGAAGGGGCGCATCGAGGAAAACTCGATCCTGTCGCACGACCTGCTGGAAGGGTCCTATGCCCGCTGCGCGCTCGTCACCGACGTGGAATTCGTCGAGGACTTCCCGATCCGCTACGAGGTCGAGAACTCGCGCCAGCATCGCTGGGCGCGCGGCGACTGGCAGCTGCTGCCCTACATCTTCAAGCCGTCCAGCGGCGTTTCCATGCTCGGCCGCTGGAAGATGTACGACAATCTCCGCCGCTGCCTGATCCCGATCTGCTGGCTCGTCGCCTCGGTCATGGGCTGGTACTACATGGAGCCGCGCCAGGCGCTGATCTGGCAGCTGGTGCTGATCTTCCTCCTGTTCGTCGCGCCCACCCTGTCGCTCTTCACCGGCGCCGTGCCGCGCCGCAGCGACATCGTCGCCCGCGCCCACCTGCAGACGATCCTGTCCGATATCCGTGCGGCGAACGCGCAGGTCGCGCTCCGCATCGTCTTCATCGCCCATCAGGCCGCGGTGATGGCGGATGCCACGATCCGCTCGCTCTACCGCATGTTCGTCAGCCGCAAGCACATGCTCGAATGGCGCACGGCGGCACAGGTGCACAGCTCGTCCGGCGGCGGCATCTGGTCCTACTACGTCGACATGTGGCAGGCGCCGGCGCTGGCCCTGGTCGCGGTCGGCCTGGCGCTCTTCTCCAAGACGGGCCTTCCCTTCATCGCCATTCCGTTCGCGGCGATCTGGATCCTTTCGCCGGCGATCGCCTGGTACGTCAGCCAGTCGGCGGAGACGGAGGACCAGCTGATCGTGCCCGAAGGGGTGGTGACCGAGCTGCGCAAGATCGCACGGCGCACCTGGCGCTATTTCGAGACCTTCGTCACCGCCGAGCAGCATTTCCTGCCGCCGGACAATTTCCAGGAGAGGCCGCATCCGGTGCTGGCGGAACGGACCTCGCCGACGAACATCGGCGTCTATCTGCTGTCGGTCGTCTCGGCGCGCGATTTCGGCTGGATCGGCTTCGAGGAGACGGTGCGGCGGCTCGAGGAGACGGTCTCGACCATCGACAGCATGCCGAAGTTCCGCGGCCATCTCTACAACTGGTACCGCACGAACACGCTCGAAACGCTCGGCCCGCGCTATGTGTCGGCGGTGGACAGCGGCAACCTTGCGGGCCACCTGATCGCCGTCTCGTCGGTCTGCCGCGAATGGGCGGAAGCGCCCTCGGCGCATCTGCACGGCAGCCTCGACGGCATCGGCGACGCGGCCTCGATCCTGTCCGAAGTGCTGGCGGAACTTCCGGACGACCGCAAGACGGTACGCCCGCTGCGCCGGCTGCTGGAGGAGCGGATCGCCGGCTTCCACAATGCGCTCGCCGCGGTCAAGCGCGAGCACGAGTTCGCCTCGATCCGCGTCATCAACCTCGGCGTGCTGGCCCGTGACGTCCACAAGCTGATCGCCAACCTCGACCACGAGATCAAGAGCCCGCAGAGCGCGGAAGTGGTGAAGTGGGCCGATGCGCTGGTCGCCAGCTGCGAAGGGCACATCGCCGACAGCATGTTCGACCTCGGCAGCATCGAGGCCCTGCGCCAGCGCCTCGTCGTGCTGCGCGACCGCACCCGCGACATCGCGTTCTCGATGGATTTCGGCTTCCTGTTCCGGCCCGAGCGGCGGCTGCTTTCGATCGGCTACCGCGTCGAGACGAACGAGCTCGACGAGGCCTGCTACGACCTTCTGGCCTCCGAGGCGCGCCTGACCAGCCTGTTTGCGATCGCCAAGGGCGACCTGCCGACGGAACACTGGCACAAGCTCGGCCGCCCGGTCGTGCCGATCGGTTCGCGCGGCGCGCTCGTCTCCTGGTCCGGCTCGATGTTCGAGTACCTGATGCCGCCGCTCGTCATGCAGGAGCCGCAGGGCGGCATCCTGAACCAGACGAACAACCTGATCGTCCAGGAGCAGCAGAACCACGGCCGGCGGCTCGGCACGCCCTGGGGTATCTCGGAAGCGGCGTTCAACGCCCGCGACCACGACATGAACTACCAGTACACCAACTTCGGCGTGCCGACGCTCGGCCTGAAGCGCGGCCTCGGCCAGAATGCCGTCATCGCGCCCTATGCCTCGCTGCTGGCGACGCAGTATGCGCCGAAGGCGGCACTCGACAACCTCAACGAGCTACGCAAGCTCGGTGCGCTCGGGATCTACGGCTTCCATGACGCGGTCGACTTCACGCCGACCCGCGTGCCGGAGGGCAAGCGCTGCGCGGTCGTGTACAACTACATGGCCCACCATCACGGCATGTCGATCGCAGCCGTGGCCAACGTCGCCTTCAACGGGGCGCTGAGGGCACGCTTCCACGCCGATCCGGTGATCGAGGCGGCCGAACTCCTGCTGCAGGAGAAGGCGCCGCGCGAGATCCCGATCATTAACACCAAGCGCGAGCCGGAAACGGTCGGCAGCACGCAGGCCGACCTGCTCAGGCCGGAAGTCCGGGTGATCAAGGATCCGGTGGCGGAGGACCGCGAGGCGGCCTTCTTCTCCAACGGTCACTACTCGGTCATGCTGACCGCGACCGGCTCCGGCTACTCGCACTGGAACGGCCAGTCGGTCACCCGCTTCGAGCCCGACCCGGTGGAGGACCGCTGGGGCACCTTCGTCTTCCTGCGCGACACGGCCACCAACGAGTGGTGGTCGACGACCGTCGAACCCAAGCGCGCCGAGGGCGAGGAGGCAAAGACGCAGTTCAGCGACGACAAGGCGGAGTTCATCAAGACCGTCGGCACGCTGTCGAGCGAGCTGGAATGCCTGGTCGCCACCGAGCATGACGCGGAGGGCCGGCGCCTGACGCTGCTGAACACCGGCGCCGAGGATCGCTTCATCGAGGTCACCTCCTACATGGAGCCGGTGGTCACGACCGACGATACCGACAATGCGCACCCGCTGTTCGCGCGCATGTTCCTCAAGACCGAGATCGGCCGGCGCGGCGACGTCGTGCGCATCCTGCGCAACAAGCGCAGCCCGGGCGATCCGGACATGTGCGTGGCGCACCTGATCGTCGACAATGCCGGCTCGCGCCGGACGGAGGTGGAGACGGACAGGCGGAACTTCATCGGCCGCGGCCGCAGCCTTGCGACCGCCGCGGCCTTCGAGCCGGGCGCGCAGCTCTCGGGCACCGACGGCTTCACGCTCGATCCGATCGTGTCGCTGCGCCGCGTCGTGCGCGTGCCGGCCGGCAAGAAGGTGAAGGTGATCTTCTGGACGATCGCCGCGCCCAACCGTGACGAGCTGGAACGGGCGATCGATCGCTACCGGCATCCGGAAGCGTTCAACAACGAGCTCATCCATGCCTGGACGCGCTCGCAGGTCCACCTGCGCCACATCGGCGTCACCTCGCAGGAGGCGGCGAGCTTCCAGGCGCTCGGCCGCTATCTCGTCTATCCCGACATGCACCTGCGCGCCGATGCCGCGACCGTCCAGGCGGGCCTTGCTTCGCAGTCGGCGCTGTGGCCGCTGGCGATTTCGGGCGACTACCCGATCTATGTCCTTCGCATCAACGACGATGCGGACCTGGAAATCGCCCGCGAGGCATTGCGGGCCCAGGAGTACCTGCGCCATCGCGGCGTGATGGCCGATCTCGTCATCCTGAACGAGAAGGCCTCGTCCTATGCGCAGGACATGCAGCACACGCTCGAGCAGATCTGCGAGAACCTCAGGATGCGCGGCCAGTCGGACGGCATGCGACAGCACATCTTCGCGGTCCGCCGCGACCTGATGGACGTCTCCACCTGGCAGGCGCTGCTGGCGACCGCACGCGCCGTCTTCCACGCGCGCAACGGCACGCTTGCCGACCAGATCGAGCGTGCCATCTCGATCTTCGCCACGCCCGCCGTCGCCGCCGAGGAAGCGGCACGGCAGTCCGCGCCGGCGCCGGCTTCCGATCGCAAGGGGCAGCCCGTGGCGATCGACGGCGGCGATCTCGCCTTCTGGAACGGCTATGGCGGCTTCGACGCGGCACGGCGCGAATATGTCATCAAGGTCCGCGGCGGCGAGGGCACCCCGCATCCCTGGATCAACGTGATCGCCAACGAGCACTTCGGCTTCCACGTCGCCGCCGAAGGCGGCGCTTTCACCTGGAGCCGCAACTCGCGCGACTATCAGCTGACGCAATGGACGAACGATCCGGTCATCAACCGGCCGGGCGAGGCCTTCTACGTCAAGGATCGCGACAGCGGGAGCGTGCACGTTCCCTTCGCCGGCCTGTCGCGCGATCCGTCCATCCTCTTCGAGGCCTGGCACGGGCTCGGCTATTCCGCCTTCCGCAGTTCGTCGGGCGGGCTGGAGCTGGATCTCGTGCAGACGGTCGATGCCGAGCGTCCGGTGAAGTATTCGCGCCTGATCGTGCGCAACACCGGCAAGTCGGTGCGCAATCTTTCGGCCTATGGCTATGTCGAATGGGTGCTCGGCAACAACCCGGCCAAGACGGCGCCGTTCGTCCTTTGCAGCCAGGACGAGGCGAGCGGGGCGATCCTTGCGACCAATCCCTACAGCCTCGACTATTCGGGCCGTGTCGCCTTCTTCGCCACCAACGGCAAGCTGGCCGGGGTGACGACGAGCCGGCGCGAGTTCATCGGCCGCCAGGGCGACATCGCCATGCCGGCGGTGCTTGCGACCGGTGCCGGACTGTCGGGCACGATGGAAAGCAACGGGGCGCCGTGTGCGGCGCTGGTCACCGACTTCAAGCTGCAGCCGGGCGAGGAGAAGGAAATCCTCTTCGTTCTCGGCGACTGCGACACGGCGGAGGCGGCGAGCGCGCTCGCGGGCGAGGCGATATCGGTGTCCATCGACGCGGCCCTGAAGAAGATGCGCGACTTCTGGGGCGAGTTCACGGGGACGCTGCAGGTCGAGACGCCGGATCCGGCGCTGAACCTGATGGTGAACACCTGGCTGCCCTACCAGAGCCTCGGCTGCCGCGTGCTGGCGCGGGCCGCCTTCTACCAGGCGAGCGGGGCCTACGGCTTCCGCGACCAGCTGCAGGATACGCTGGCCTTCCTGACGCACCGGCCGGAGCTTGCCAGGAAGCAGATCCTGAACGCGGCGTCGCGGCAGTTCCCCGAAGGCGACGTGCAGCACTGGTGGCTGCCGGAAACCGGCGCGGGCGTACGCACGATCATTTCGGACGACGTCGTCTGGCTGGCCTATGCGGTCACCCAGTACTGCCGCTCGACCGGCGATCACGCGATCCTGAGCGAGAAGCTGACCTATATCGAAGGGCCGCCGCTGGCCGAGGGGCAGCACGATTCGTTCTTCAAGCCCGGGCGCTCGACGGAGCCGGCCGAACTCTACGAGCATTGCGCCCGGGCGCTCGATCTCGCGATCCGCAGGACCGGCGAGAACGGCCTGCCGCTGATCCTCGGCGGCGACTGGAACGACGGCATGAACCGTGTCGGAGAGGCCGGCAAGGGCACAAGCGTCTGGCTCGGCTGGTTCCTGGCGGGCACGCTGCGCGCCTTCGCGCCGATCGCGCGCGAACGGGGCGACAACCATCGCTCCCGGGTCTGGCTGGAGCATCTGGAGAAACTCAAGGCGGCGCTGGAATCGGCCGGCTGGGACGGCGAACACTACCGACGCGGCTATTTCGACGACGGCACCCCGCTCGGCTCGAAGGACAATGCGGAATGCCGCATCGATTCCATCGCGCAGTCGTGGAGCGTTCTTTCCGGCGAGGGCGACAAGGAGCGGGCGTGGCTGGCCATGGACGCGGTGCTGGCCGAGCTTGCCGACAGCGAGGCGGGGATCATCAAGCTGTTCACGCCGCCCTTCGCAAAAAGCCAGCAGGATCCCGGCTACATCAAGGCCTATCCGCCGGGCGTGCGCGAGAACGGCGGCCAGTACACCCATGCCGCGGCATGGGTGGTGATGGCGCTGGCCATGCAGGGCCGGGCGGACGATGCCTGGAACTGCCTGAACATGCTGAACCCGATCAAGCACGGCCAGACGCCGGAGGCGATCGAGACCTATCGCGTCGAACCCTACGTGGTGGCGGCCGACGTCTACGGCGAAGGCGATCGCAAGGGCAGGGGCGGCTGGACCTGGTACACAGGCTCGGCCGGCTGGCTCTATCGGGCCGCCGTCGAAGGCTTGCTCGGCATTCGCAAGGAGAACGGCCGTCTGGTGGTCGAACCGGCGATCCCCTCGCACTGGTCGAACTTCTCCGCCACGGTCACCCTCGACGGCGTGAAGCACGAAATCCGTGCGGAACGCAAAGCCGACGGTAAAATCGACGTGAAGATTGATGAAACTGTCATAAAGAGCGCTCAAGAAGAGTATTCGCTCTAGGCTCGGATTGCAGACATTGGGGCATGTCGGTTCCAGCGGGTGACGCGGGGGCCGCCGTGCCCCTTTTCACGTCGACTGTTCGGGAAGGCAGGCATTGATACGGAATGAAGGAACCACGAGCGTGGCGGCAACGCCGGTGGCAAGGCCGGCGCGCGACACGCGGATCGACGTTCTGCGCGCGATGGCGCTGATTGCGATCTTCATCAACCACGTTCCGGGCAACCTGCTCGAGCACCTGACGCACAAGAATTTCGGGTTCTCCGATTCGGCCGAGGCCTTCGTGCTGATCTCGGGCATTTCGGCGGGCCTCGCCTTCGGGGCGACGTTCGTCCCCGGCAAGCGTCTCGCTGTCAGCGTGCGGATCCTGCGGCGCGCCTTCAGCCTCTATGTCGCCCATGTGATGACGAGCCTCGTCACCTTCGCGATCTTTGCCGGCGGGGCGCTGTGGTTCTCGCGGCCCGACCTGCTGTCGGAGATCAACCTGCGCGCGGTGGTCGACCGGACCGAGGAGGGGCTGCTCGGCATGGTGCTTTTGGGCCACCAGTTCGGCTACAACAACATCCTGTCGATGTATGCCGTCATCCTGCTGATGCTGCCCGGCATGCTGTGGCTGCATGCACGCAGCCCCATGCTCATGCTTACACTGTCCGGGTTGCTGTGGCTTGCGGCCGGCGTCTTCAACATCGCGCCGTCCAACCTCCTGGACGACGGCTACTGGTTCCTCAATCCGTTCTCGTGGCAGTTCCTCTTTGCGATCGGCCTCGCCGCGAGCAGCCGGGCCCGGCGCGGGCCCTGGCCCGCGGCGAACAGAGCGGTGATCGCGCTGTGCTGCGCCTATCTCGCCCTCTCGCTCGTCTGGGTGGCGCTGTCGCTCTGGTGGATCGACACCTCGTTCGGGCTGCCGGTGGTCGTCACCGGCTTCGACAAGACCTTCCTGTCGGCGCCGCGGCTGCTGCACGTGCTCGCGATCGCCTATCTCCTGGCGATGGTCCCGGCCCTTTCGCGCCGGCTGGCCCTGCCTGTGGCCCATCCGCTGGCATCCGTCGGCCGCCATGGCCTTGCGGTCTTCATCTTCGGGACGATCCTGGCGATGACCGGCCAGGTTCTGGTCTTCATCTCCGGCAGGAGCCAGCTGGTGGCCACGGTCTTCGTGATGCTCGGGATCGGCTTCCTCTTCGCCTATGCGCGCTACCTGGACTGGCTTGCGGGCCTGTCCAGGCCGGTCGCCGCCAAGGCCGGCAAGCAGCCCGCCTGACGTCGGCGATCGCGGCAACAGGGCCGGTGCTTGCCTTTCTTGCGTGCGCCTGGAGCCACAAAGCAAGACGCCGCACTCGAAACCGAATGCGGCGTCTGATTGTCGACCGACCGAAAGCCTTAGGCGGCGGTGTGGCTCTTGCGGACGTCCTCGTCGGTGAGGATGCCGCTTGCCCGCAGCAGCGCTGCGAAGCGACCGTTGCTCTGGCTGAGCTCGTGGAAGGTGCCCATCTCGGCGATGTGGCCATGGTCGAGGAACAGCACCTTGTCGGCCTCGCGCACCGTCGACAGGCGATGGGCGATGATGAAGGTCGTGCGGTTCTTGCGCAGGTTGTCGATCGCCGCCTTGACGCGGGCCTCGGTCTCGACGTCGAGCGCACTGGTCGCCTCGTCGAGCACGAGGATCGGCGCGTCCTTGAGGATGGCGCGGGCGATCGCGATGCGCTGGCGCTCGCCGCCGGAGAGCCGGTTGCCGCGCTCGCCGACCCGGGTATCGTAGCCTTCCTGACGCGACTGGATGAAGTCGTCCGCGGCGGCGGCTTCCGCCGCATCGATGACCTCGTCGTCCGTAGCACCCTCGCGGCCGAGACGGATGTTGTCGGAGATCGAGCGGTTGAGCAGGCCGGCGTCCTGGAAGACGGTGGCGATCGAGCGGCGCAGCGACTTCCGCGTCACCGTCGAGATGTCGACGCCGTCGATCAGGATCTGGCCGCTCTTGGGCTCGTAGACGCGCTGCAGCAGGTTGACGAGCGTCGTCTTGCCGGCACCGGTGGGGCCGACGATCGCGACCGTCTGGCCGGCCTCGGCGGTGAACGAAATGTCGCGGACGCCCTGCGTCGCATTGGCGAAGTCGAAATTGACATCGCGAAACTCGACCTTGCCGCGGACATCGGTCAGCTCGCCGGCGTCCACGGGCTCCTCGCGATCCTTGACGGAATCCTCCAGGACGAAGAAGTCCTCGAGCTTGGCGCGCGCCTCGAAGATCTGCTCGGCAAACTGCTTCATCTGGTCCAGGCGGCCGATGAGAAGGCCGGCGAAGCCGATGAAGGCGATGACGTCGCCGACGCGCAGCTCGCCGCGCTGGACGAGGACGGTGCCGATCACGAGGATCGTCATCATCGAGATCGTCGAGGCAATGCGGTTCAGCGCGCTGGCGAGCGCCCACCAGTCGAGCACTGGATACTGGGCATTGATGAGCTGCTGGGCGAACTGCTTCAGCTGCTTCGTCTCGGCCTCGATGCGGTTGTAGCTATGGACGACCGAGACGTTGCTGATGGAATCCGACACGTGCGAGAAGACGGTGTGGTAGTGGCCCTCCACCGAAGCCTGGCCATCGCGGGTCTTGTTCATCACCACCTTGCCGATGATGACATAGGCGATGCCGAGGACGAGAAGGACCAGCGACAGCCGGTAGTCCATGACGAAAGCGGTCGGCACCAAGAGGACGAGCGCGATCGCGGTCGCCAGATGGGTGCGCATGAATTCGAGCCAGAGGCCGAACATGGTCTCGCAGGCGCGCAGCAGCGTATGCAGCGCGTTCGAGGTGCCGCGCTGGCTGTGCCAGGAGAGCGGCATGGAGATGATCCGGCCGAAGGCCTCGGTGATCAGGCTCGCGCGGCGGCCATGGGCCAGCCGGTCGGCCTCGCGCGCCACCAGGACGAAGGCGATGGTGTTGAACACGCCGAAGCCCGCCCACATCAGGAGCATGGGCGTGACGGCGCCCTTCGACGAGATGGCGTCGATGATCTTGCCGAACAGCACCGGCTCGGCAATGGTGATGATTGCCAGCACGACGTTTGCGACGACGATAGACGACACGCGGAACCGATATACGGAAAGATAGCTTAACGCTCGCGTGTAAACCTGGAACAACGACACTTCGAAACCCTTTCGCGGTCCTGTAGTGTGCACTGCGCCAATCCTGCGATTGAGGCTCGCACACGGTCTGTGACCGGTCCTCTCCGGGAGGCTTGTCCACCGGGCACATGTTCAGCGATGGCCGAATGCTATTTGCTTGTCGATGAATGGACGCTGAACGGTACGTTGCCAAATCGGCGCAACTTGATAAACGGGTCGTCAGCGGGGTGTTTTTCCGCACCGTGCCCGTTTTGCGAGCAGGGGCCACTTAGTGACAAAGTGTTTTGGAGGGGCCGCGTGACCGGTCTATTTTATTATGAACATCAATCTTCTGGCCCAGTTTACGGGCCTGCTCGATGAACTGTCCGAACCGAGCGAGCTGCTGCCGGAGTTCGAGCGGCTGCTCGACCGCTACGGCTTCGACTATTACGTCGTCGCCCGTCAGCCGAAGCCTCACGACGATGTGATGAGCCTGGTGCTGGCGGGGCGCTGGCCCGATGGCTGGCCGGAGGTCTACGCCCGGAAGAAGTACATCGTCATCGATCCCACCGTTCAGTACCTCAACCACGCCCATTCCGGCTTTCGCTGGCGCGAGTCGCTCGCCGCCCTGCATGCCAATCCGCATCGCAAGCGGATGGAGCGGATGATGGTCGACGCGCGCAACAACGGCCTGCAGGACGGGTACACGTTTCCGGTTCACGGCCGCCGCGGCCTGCTCGGAAGCATCACCATCGGCGGGAAGGTGGTGGACCTTCATGCGGCCGAGATCGGATTGTTCGAGAATGTCGCGAAGAAACTGTTCTGGAAGCTCCTGCAGCATGTCGATCCGCAGAAGTCGCTGGAGCTGTCGGCGGAGGTCAACCTTCACCTGACGCGCCGGGAGATGGAGGCGCTGAACTATCTCGCC
The DNA here is from genome assembly GCA_900469965.1 of Hyphomicrobiales bacterium. Classification (GTDB taxonomy): domain Bacteria; phylum Pseudomonadota; class Alphaproteobacteria; order Rhizobiales; family Rhizobiaceae; genus Mycoplana. The sequence goes on from UBZP01000022.1 coordinate 81,670, forward strand.
GACGGCATGACCTCGCACGAGATCGCCCGGGTGCTGTCGATTTCCAACCACACGGTCGACTGGTACATGAACGGAATCCAGGAGAAATTGAAGGCCAAGAACAGGCACCACGTGGTCGCCCTGTCCTTCCGGCTGGGGCTGATTTCCTGACGGCGCAAATCCTCTGCGGCAGCGGATGGCGGAAATTGAACTTCCGTCCGGGACTCGCTAATGTTTCATTTCGCGGGTGCAGCATACCCGTGTTCGAGTCAATGAGGAGTCCGACTTGCCCATATCCAAGATCCTTGTCGCCAACCGTTCCGAGATCGCCATCCGCGTGTTCCGCGCGGCCAATGAGCTCGGTCTGAAAACAGTCGCGATCTGGGCCGAGGAGGACAAACTGGCGCTGCACCGCTTCAAGGCGGACGAGAGCTACCAGGTCGGGCGCGGGCCGCATCTTTCCCGCGATCTCGGTCCGATCGAGAGCTATCTGTCGATCGACGAGGTCATCCGCGTCGCCAAGCTCGCCGGGGCGGACGCCATCCATCCGGGCTACGGCCTGCTGTCGGAGAGCCCGGAGTTCGCCGAGGCCTGCGCGGCTGCCGGCATCACCTTCATCGGGCCGAAGCCGGAAACGATGCGCCAGCTCGGAAACAAGGTGGCCGCGCGCAACCTGGCGATTTCGATCGGCGTGCCGGTCGTGCCCGCGACCGATCCCTTGCCGGACGACATGGCGGAAGTGGCGAGGATGGCCGAAGCGATCGGCTACCCCGTCATGCTGAAGGCCTCCTGGGGCGGCGGCGGGCGCGGCATGCGCGCAATCCGCGACCCCAAGGACCTGGCCCGCGAGGTGACCGAAGCCAAGCGCGAGGCGAAGGCGGCCTTCGGCAAGGACGAGGTCTATCTCGAAAAGCTCGTGGAGCGGGCCCGCCACGTCGAGAGCCAGATCCTCGGCGACACGCACGGCAACGCGGTGCACCTGTTCGAGCGCGACTGCTCGATCCAGCGCCGCAACCAGAAGGTCGTCGAACGCGCGCCGGCGCCCTACCTGTCGGAGGCGCAGCGGCAGGAGCTTGCAAACTATTCGCTGAAGATCGCCCGGGCCACCGACTATGTCGGCGCCGGCACGGTCGAGTACCTGATGGATGCCGACACCGGCAAGTTCTACTTCATCGAGGTCAACCCGCGCATCCAGGTCGAGCATACCGTCACCGAGGAAGTGACCGGCATCGACATCGTGAAGGCGCAGATCCACATCCTCGACGGCTTTTCCATCGGCACACCGGAATCGGGGGTGCCGGCGCAAGAAGACATCCGCCTCAACGGCAACGCGCTGCAGTGCCGCATCACGACCGAGGATCCGGAACAGAACTTCATTCCCGACTACGGGCGAATCACCGCCTATCGCGGCGCCACCGGCTTCGGCATTCGGCTCGACGGCGGCACGGCCTATTCGGGCGCGGTGATCACGCGCTACTACGATCCGCTCCTGGAAAAGGTGACGGCCTGGGCGCCGACGCCCGAGGAGGCGATCCAGCGCATGGACCGGGCGCTGCGCGAATTCCGAATCCGCGGCGTCGCCACGAACCTGACCTTCCTCGAGGCGATCATCGGCCACCCGAAGTTCCGCGACAACAGCTACACCACGCGCTTTATCGATTCGACGCCGGAGCTGTTCGCCCAGGTCAAGCGGCAGGACCGCGCGACGAAGCTTCTGACCTACCTCGCCGACGTGACCGTCAACGGCCATCCGGAGGCCAAGGGCCGGCCGATGCCGTCCGACGATATCGCCGCGCCGGTGGTGCCCTATTCGGAGGGTCCGATCGCCTCCGGCTCCAAGCAGAAGCTGGACGAGCTCGGTCCGCAGAAGTTCGCCGAATGGGTGAGGGCGCAGAAGCAGGTGCTGCTCACCGACACGACCATGCGCGACGGGCACCAGTCGCTGCTGGCCACGCGGATGCGGACCTATGACATCGCCCGCATTGCCGAGACCTATGCGCGCACCCTGCCGCAGCTGTTCTCGCTCGAATGCTGGGGCGGGGCGACCTTCGACGTTTCCATGCGCTTCCTCACGGAGGACCCGTGGGAGCGCCTGGCGATGGTCCGCGATGGCGCGCCGAACCTGCTCCTGCAGATGCTGCTGCGCGGGGCGAACGGCGTCGGCTACAAGAACTATCCGGACAACGTCGTGAAGTATTTCGTCCGCCAGGCGGCCAAGGGCGGCATCGACGTGTTCCGCGTGTTCGACTGCCTGAACTGGGTGGAGAACATGCGCGTGTCAATGGACGCGGTGGTGGAGGAGAACAGGATCTGCGAGGCGGCGATCTGCTACACCGGCGACATCCTGAGCTCGGCCCGGCCGAAATACGACCTGAAGTACTACACGGCGCTCGCGGCCGAGCTGGAGAAGGCCGGCGCGCACATCATCGCGCTGAAGGACATGGCGGGCCTGCTGAAGCCCGCGGCCGCGCGGGTGCTGTTCAAGGCGCTCAGGGAGGCGACCGACCTGCCGATCCACTTCCACACGCACGACACCTCGGGAATCGCGGCTGCGACCGTGCTCGCCGCGGTGGAGACCGGCGTCGACGTGGTGGATGCGGCGATGGATGCGCTGTCCGGCAACACCTCGCAACCCTGCCTCGGCTCGATCGTCGAGGCGCTGCGTGGGTCGGAGCGCGATCCGGGGCTGGATCCGGAATGGATCCGCCGCATCTCCTTCTACTGGGAGGCCGTGCGCCACCAGTACGCCGCCTTCGAAAGCGACCTCAAGGGGCCGGCCTCGGAGGTCTACCTGCACGAGATGCCGGGCGGGCAGTTCACCAACCTGAAGGAGCAGGCCCGCTCGCTGGGGCTGGAGACGCGCTGGCACGAGGTGGCGCAGGCCTATGCCGACGCCAACCGCATGTTCGGCGACATCGTCAAGGTGACGCCGTCCTCCAAGGTCGTCGGCGACATGGCGCTGATGATGGTCAGCCAGGACCTGACGGTGGCCGATGTCGAGAGCCCCGCCAAGGACGTGTCGTTCCCCGAATCGGTGGTCTCGATGCTGAAGGGCGACCTCGGCCAGCCGCCCGGCGGATGGCCGAAGGCGCTGCAGGCGAAGGTGCTGAAGGGCGAGGCGGCCTATACGGACCGGCCGGGTTCGCTGCTGCCGGACGCCGATCTCGACGCCGAGCGCAAGGCGATCGAGACGAAGCTGGAGCGCAAGGTCACCGATTTCGAGTTCGCCTCCTATCTGATGTATCCGAAGGTCTTCACCGACTATGCGCAGGCGGCCGAGACCTACGGCCCGGTCAGCGTGCTGCCGACGCATGCCTATTTCTACGGCATTGCGTCCGGCGAGGAGCTCTTCGCCGATCTGGAGAAGGGCAAGACGCTCGTCGTCCTCAACCAGGCGCAGGCCGAGGTCGACGAGAAGGGCATGGTCAAGGTGTTCTTCGAGCTGAACGGCCAGCCGCGCCCGATCAAGGTTCCCGATCGCAACCTCGGGGCTTCCGGCGCCGTCCGCCGCAAGGCCGAAGCCGGCAACGCCGCCCAGCTCGGCGCGCCTATGCCGGGCGTCGTCTCGACGGTGGCCGTCGCCGCCGGCCAGTCCATCAAGGCCGGCGACGTGCTGCTCTCGATCGAGGCCATGAAGATGGAGACGGCGCTGCATGCGGAGAAGGACGGCATCGTTGCCGAAGTCCTGGTGCGCGCCGGCGACCAGATCGACGCCAAGGACCTGCTGATCGTGTTCGGCTAGCCGGCAGGCGCCGTGGGCGCCTCCCACCGGGGGCGGCTGCCGGGGTGTCCGTCGTCCGGCTGGCGGGAGCACCTTGCGGGACGGATGATGTGCGGCTATGCGGTGGCGATCCGGCCACCGCGGGGTCGTGCGACGAGCCGCCCCGCCGCGTCTCGCGCTGGGTCTGTAGCGTTAGCCTTTTCATCAAGCCAATGGTTGCCCAACGATGGCCTTTACCATCCGCAATGCCGCAGAAGGCGACATCGCCGAGATCGCCGAAATCTACCGCGAATCCGTGCTAAACGGGGTTGCCTCCTACGAGATCGAGCCGCCGGGGCTGGACGAGATGCGGGCCCGCTTTGCCGCCATCACCTCGGCGCGCTATCCCTACATCGTCGCCATAGACGAGGACGGGACGATCCTCGGCTATGCCTACGCCTCCGCATTCCGCACCCGGCCGGCCTACCGCTGGCTGGTGGAGGATTCGATCTATCTCGCGCCGGAGGCGCGCGGCCGGGGCATCGGGGGCGCGCTGCTCGCCGAACTGATCGCGCGCTGCACGGCGCTCGGCTTCCGGCAGATGGTAGCCGTCATCGGCGGCGCGCATCCGGCTTCCGTGGCAGTTCACCAGGCGGCCGGCTTCGAGCATGGCGGGCGGATGAAGGCGACCGGCTTCAAGCATGGCCGGTGGCTCGATACCGTGATCATGCAGCGCGCGCTGGGCGAGGGGGCGGGCACGGACCCGGACCCCGGCGTCCCCCTGTCGGAAGCGAAGATCTGACGGCGCGGCTCCGGCCCATTGCCATCGGCAATCTTGGCAAGCGTGTTTGAAGGCCGTATCCATCGGGCCCGGAAGCCGCCGGAACGGCGTTGGGATGGAACGATGACAATCGACACGGAACTGAGCTTCGTGAAGGTGGCCGAGGACTGCGGCGTCCTGCGCGACGCGCCTTTGCCACCGGAGTTCAGGGACAGGGCCTACGATGCCCTTTTTGACTTCGACACGCTGTTCTACGACGTCTACCGGTGTGGGAACCATACCGTGCTGCAGGGGCCGCCGCTGTTCAATTTCCGGAACCATCTGGAGGAGACGGCGTTCCATGCGGACTTCATCCGGAACGGTGGGGTCGTCATCGACCGGTCGTCGGGGGTGGAGCTCTGGCTGAAGGGAGGTCCGCCGGACATCAGGATCGAAGGCCGCCTCGGCTGCGTCGAAGTGCCGGTGCAGCCGGAGCTCGGCCACGTCTTTCGGAACAAGCGCGTGCTCTTCACCCTCTCGAAGGACAACGACGTCCAGTGGATCAAGGACTGGGTGCAATTCCATGTCCGCATTCACGGCGCGGACGCGGTGCTGCTCTATGACAACGCATCCACCGCCTATGGCGCGCGGGAGCTCGAGGCGGAACTGGAACGGACCTTTCCCGGCGTCACCGTCCGTGTCGTGAACTGGCCCTTCCGGTTCGGCCCGCGCGTCTGGCGCCGGCGCGATGCAAGCGGCAACGAGCGGCGGATCAGCTCGAAGTTCTGCCAGGCCGGCGCCCTGCAGCACGCCCGGTTCCGGTTCCTGCAGAAGGCGAGGAGCGTCCTCAACTGCGACATCGACGAACTGGTGCTGCCGTCGCGCGCGGGCGGATCGGTCTTCAGGGCGGCGGAAACGTCGCTGTTCGGCGCCGTTCATTTCCGCGGCCGGTGGATCGGCGACGCCGGCGCCGGGCGCGGCGAGCAGGTCCCGCGCCATGCCGATTTCGCCCGATACGACGCGAGCGACAAGGCCGGCTGCCCGCTGAAATGGGCCGTCGTTCCGTGGCGCTGCACCCGGACGATGACCTGGTCGGCGCACCGGGTGAAGGGGCTGGAGAACTACTTCACCCGTTCCAGCCGCTTCGCCTACGGCCATTTCAGCGAGATCACCACGAACTGGAAGTACAACAGGACCGCGCGGAAGGCACCGTCGGATGCCGCGCGCTACCGGGTGGACGAGGCGCTCCTGCGCGCGATGCAGACGGCGGGTCTCCAGGGCACGTTCCAGCCGGCGTGAGTTCGGCGGAAACGGACGTCAGGTTTCGACCAGTTTCAGGACCTTGTCGAAAACCTTCAGCACCTGCTGCAGCTCGCGTCCCCGCTTGAGGATCATGCCGTGGGTGTTGACGACGCTGTAGGCGCCCTGCTTCGACGCCAGCTTCGGGTTCTTCTCGACCCGGAACAGCGGCATCTCGCCGGAGCGTTTGAAGATCGAGAACACCGCCTTCTCATGGGTATGGTCGATCGCATAGTCGCGCCATTCTCCCTCGCCGACCATACGGCCGTAGATCCGGAGGATGCAGTCGAGTTCCTTGCGATGGAAGGTGACCGGAAGCGGGTCTTTGCGGTTGCGGTATTCCCTCAGGTCGACGACGACACCCGACCCTTGGGATACCGCTTCTCCCGGCGACAAATCCGGTTGATCAGTCATCAGTTCTCCGCACTTCGACAATGACGGTTGGATGACAGTGTGCCTCACCTGAACGGAATTGCAAGCGCCGGAGGCAAGCCCGGGGCGCCGAATATGCCTGGCAAGCCCGCAAACGCACGGAAAACAGGCAGGGAATATCAACGCGCCGCTGCGCCTGATTTGCGGGTATTCGGACCGAAACGAGGGCCGTCGCGGATGAAAAAAACCGCCCCTGCGGCCGGATTTCCACAGGCCGGATCGCCGATCGCAGTGTGCCCTTCCCGGGCAAATGCCTGAAAATCCGGACAAAACCGTTTCGATCCGGGACGCCGTTAACCAGTACGGCACGGCAAAATGCGTCCTTGCCCCAATTCAGACAAATCCGCGCCCAATTTTTCTAGGAAAGTCATCACGCTGCCCTGCAGCCGGACCGCTTTGCATGTGCGGGAAATCGGTCGGCCACAGGGGTATGCGTCGAAGCTCATCCTGTATTCCGTTGCCGGAAGCTTCGTCAAGGTCCGGCCCGGCGTGTCTTCGAACCCTCAAGCCCCAGCCCCTCGAAGAGCCCGGTCCGGACCCCCCAACCTTCACCGTCAGCCTTGGAAGTCAGTCAGCCCGGTCGGGCGCTATTGCCGACGCGCCGTCTGCGGCAGTGTCGATCTGACGACGGTCGCGCCGAGAATCGCACCCGGCGTGTCGGCGGTCTTCATCCGTTGCACGAGGATGGCGCAGCCGCCCGTGCCTTTCTGATTGAGGATGCTGGCCGGCAGGACGAGGGTCGTCTCGGCCCCTTCCCACATGCCGATCGTCTCCATGTCGCGCACCGCATGCCAATAGGTCACCCGCCGGCCGCGATTCTCGCCCTCCATGATGTCCACATCCTGCTGGTCGTCGAAGTAGGCGGCAAACACGTTGGCCTTGCCGTGGCCGTTGCCGATCCGGATGCGGATCTCGTCCTGGACGACCTCTGCCGACACGTCGACCGAGAGGCCGCGCCCCTGCGCCCCGAGCGCCTCGACCTGGCTGCGGATCTGTCCCAGTTCGCCGCCGTTGACATGCGCGCGGCCGTTGATCACGGCCTGGGGGGTGTAGACGCTGCCGCGACCGAACATGCGGGCATAGTCGTACTGGCGCTCGGTGTTTTCCTTGGTGGAGAGCGTGTCCGTCCAGCCGAGGTAGTTCCAGTAGTCGACGTGATAGGCGAGCGCCACCACCCGGCCTTCGCGAATCAGCGTTTCCAGCGCCTTGTCCGCCTTCGGGCAGGACGAGCATCCTTGGCTGGTGAACAGTTCGACGACGCCCATCGGCTGCTTGCCGGCATCCTGCGCAACTGCGCCGCCGACTGCCGGGATGACCGCCAGCAGGCTCGCAATGCAACCGATGATGAGCAGTCTGGACATTGGGAATTCCGGAGAATGCAGGCTGGGCGCCATTGTCGCGACCGTCATACCCGCTTGCACAGTCAACAGGAAGTCACGAAGGAGTGAGGCTTCCTTAACGGGAACTATGGCCCGAAAACAAATGCCGGGGCAATCGCCCCGGCATCGCATTGATTGAAAATCCAGTCGAAATCAGGCGGCGAGATCGCGCAGAACCGTCTGCAGGATGCCGCCGTTGTTCATGTAGGTCACCTCGTCGAGCGTATCGATGCGGCAGAGGAGCGGAACCTCCTTCACCGTGCCGTCGGAGTAGGTGATCTTGGCGATCTTCTTCTCGCGTGGCTTGATCTCGCCCTCCAGCCCGTCGATCTCGACGAGTTCGTCGCCCTTCAGGTCGAGGCTTGCCCAGGTCGTGCCTTCCTCGAAGACGAAGGGCACGACGCCCATGCCGACGAGGTTGGAGCGGTGGATGCGCTCGAAGGACTGGGCGATCACGGCCTTGACGCCGAGCAGGTTGGTGCCCTTGGCCGCCCAGTCGCGCGAGGAGCCGTTGCCGTATTCGACGCCGGCGAAGATGACGAGCGGGGTGCCCTCTTCCTTGTACTTCATGGCCGCATCGTAGATCGACATCTCTTCCTTGGACGGATAGTGGATGGTGTAGCCACCTTCCTTGCCGTTCGGGCCGAGCATGTGGTTGCGGATGCGGATGTTGGCGAACGTGCCGCGCATCATCACCTCGTGATTGCCGCGGCGCGTGCCGTACTGGTTGAAGTCGGCGACCTGGACGCCGTTGCCGAGCAGGTAGGCGCCGGCCGGCGAGGCGGCCTTGATGGAGCCTGCAGGCGAGATGTGGTCGGTGGTGATCTTGTCGCCGAACAGGCCGAGGACGCGCGCGCCCTTGATGTTCTTGATGCCGGAGCCCTTCTTGCCCATGCCGACGAAGTAGGGCGGGTTCTGCACGTAGGTCGACTTGTCGTCCCAGGCGTAGGTCTGGCCTGCCGGAACCTGCACCGCCTGCCAGTTGGCGTCGCCCTTGAAGACGTCGGCGTACTTGGTGGCGTAGAGTTCGCGGGTGACGTACTTCATGATGAAGTCCTGGATCTCCTTGGAGGAGGGCCAGATGTCCTTCAGGTAGACCGGCTTGCCGTCCTTATCCTCGCCGATCGGCTCCTTGGTCAGGTCCTTCTGGACGGTGCCTGCGAGCGCATAGGCGACGACGAGCGGCGGGGAAGCCAGGTAGTTGGCCTGGACGTCCGGCGAGATGCGGCCTTCGAAGTTGCGGTTGCCCGAGAGCACGCCGGCGGTGATCAGGCCCTTGTCGTTGATCGTCTTGGAGATCGGCGCCGGCAGCGGGCCGGAGTTGCCGATGCAGGTCGTGCAGCCGAAGCCGACGAGGTTGAAGCCGAGCGCGTCGAGGTCCTTCTGCAGGCCGGACTTGGCGAGATATTCGCCGACCACCTGCGATCCCGGTGCGAGCGAGGTCTTTACCCACGGCTTGGACTTCAGCCCCCTGGCGACTGCGTTGCGGGCCAGAAGGCCGGCGGCGATCAGGACGCTCGGGTTGGAGGTGTTGGTGCACGACGTGATGGCGGCGATCGCCACGTCGCCGTGGCCGAGATCGAAGTCGGTGCCTTCGACCGCGTAGCGGTTCTGGAGCTGGCCGGGCTTCTTGTAGTCGTTCTCGAGCGCGGTCGCGAAATTGGGCGCGATGGTCTCGAGCGGCAGGCGGCCTTCCGGACGCTTCGGGCCGGCCATCGAGGGGACGACGTCGCCGAGGTCGAGCTCCAGCGTGTCGGTGAAGACGAGGTCGGAGCCGTCGCCTTCGCGCCACATGCCCTGCGCCTTCGAGTAGGCCTCGACAAGCGCAATCCGCTTCTCTTCACGGCCGGACATGGTGAGGTAGTTGATCGTCTCCGCGTCAACCGGGAAGAAGCCGCAGGTGGCGCCGTATTCCGGGCCCATGTTGCCAATGGTGGCGCGGTCGGCGAGCGTCATGTTGTCGAGGCCGGGGCCGAAGAATTCGACGAACTTGGAGACGACGCCCTTCTTGCGCAGCATCTGCACGACGGTGAGCACGAGGTCGGTGGCGGTGACGCCTTCCTTCAGCTTGCCGGTCAGCTTGAAGCCGATGACTTCCGGCAGGAGCATGGAGACCGGCTGGCCGAGCATGGCGGCTTCCGCCTCGATGCCGCCCACGCCCCAGCCGAGAACACCGAGGCCGTTGATCATCGTCGTGTGGCTGTCGGTGCCGACGCAGGTGTCGGGGTAGGCAATCGTCTCGCCGTCCTCTTCCTTGGTCCAGACGGTCTGGCCGAGATATTCGAGGTTGACCTGGTGGCAGATGCCGGTGCCGGGGGGGACGACGCGGAAGTTCTTGAACGCCTGCTGGCCCCACTTCAGGAAGCGGTAGCGCTCGCCGTTGCGCTCGTATTCGAGCTCGACGTTGCGGGCGAAGGCGGAAGCGGTGCCGAACTCGTCGACGATGACGGAGTGGTCGATGACGAGGTCGACGGGCACGAGCGGGTTGATCTTTTCCGGATCGCCGCCGAGCGCCTTGATGCCGTCACGCATGGCGGCGAGGTCGACGACGGCAGGAACGCCGGTGAAGTCCTGCATCAGCACGCGGGCGGGGCGGTAGGCGATCTCGCTCTCCGTCAGGCCCTTGTTCGTCAGCCAGGCGGCGACGCTCTCGATGTCCTTCTTCGTGACCGACCGGCCGTCCTCGTTGCGCAGCAGGTTCTCGAGCAGCACCTTCATCGAATAGGGAAGCTTCGAGACGCCGGCGAGGCCGTTGGCCTCGGCCTTGGGGAGGCTGTAGTAAACGTAGTCGACATCGCCGACCTTGAGCGTCGAGCGACAGTTGAAGCTGTCTAGGGATTTGGACACTTGATACCCCGTTCCGTCTGGTCGCCAAAAGCTGACGTACGAACGCCCGTGCGCCTGGGAGGCGCTGTATGGGATGCGGGTGCGGCCATTTCCGCTGTCCGTACGCGGAAGTCATTTCCGGGTTCGGCGCTAGGATGAAATTCACGCCGACCGCTGGCGTGTTGCGGGCCTTATAGATAATTTCTAAGGAACGATCCAGAGGACCGGTGTATGGATCGGAAGAATTTTTTTGCAGTGCGACCAAGGTCGCAGAGGGAAGCGAACAGGATGCGCCTCGTTGCCGAGCGGCTGAGTGCAAGACGGGGCGAAGACCTGATCTTCCGGGACATTTCCTTCGAAATAGGGCCCGGAGAGGCTCTGGTGGTGAAGGGCCCGAACGGGTCGGGCAAGTCGACATTGCTGCGCGTCGTGGCGGGCCTGTTGCCCCGCGAGGCCGGCAAGGTCGCGCTTGCCGGGGAGGGCGCGCAGGCGTTCGAGACCGTCGCATCCGCCTGCCACTATCTCGGCCACCGCAACGCGATGAAGCGCGAGCTGACGGTGGAGGAAAACCTGCATTTCTGGAAAGCGTTTGCCGGTGATTCGCACGGCGGCGCGGGCGTGGCGATCGACGCGGCGGCAGAGGCCGTCGGCCTCGGCGGCATCGTGCACCTGCCGTTCGGCTATCTGTCCGCCGGCCAGCAGCGGCGGATGGCGATGGCGAAGCTGCTCGTCGCCTGGCGGCCGATCTGGATTCTCGACGAGCCGACGGCAGCGCTGGACGCGGCCGCCGAGACGATGTTCGCCGGGCTGGTGAACGCGCATCTTTCCCAGGGCGGGCTGGCGCTCGCCGCGACGCACCAGCCGCTGGGACTCGGAGCGGCGCAGGAGCTGCATATGGCGGGGTTCGCCGGGGTTTCCGTGGAGGCGTGGGCGTGAGGGATTCCTGCGTTTTCCATGTACGTTTGCCCATTCGGTGCGCATGGCCCCTCACCCTGACCCTCCCCCCGCAGGCGGAAAGAGGGGACGGAGAGGTTTACGGCACGCGTCCTTTTCCCCGCATGCGGGGAAAAGGTGCCGGCAGGCGGATGGGAGGCGGCTGCCCGCAGACCGGCCGGAGGGCTTTCGCATGACCGCCCTCCTCTTCCGCGACCTGAAGCTCGCCGTGCGCGCCGGGGGCGGGGCGATGATCGGCGTCCTGTTCTTCATGACCGTGGTCGCCGTCATCCCCTTCGGCGTCGGGCCGGACCTGAACCTGCTCGCGCGCATCGGCCCGGCGATCCTGTGGATCGGCGCGCTGCTCGCCGCCCTCCTCGGCCTCGACCGCCTGTTCCAGGCCGAACGCGAGGACGGTTCGCTCGACCTGATCCTGATGCAGGAGACGCCGCTGGTGTTGACGGTGCTGGTCAAGTGCCTGGCGCACTGGCTTGCGACCGGCCTGCCGCTGGTGGTCGCCTCGCCGCTTCTGGCGCTGTTCATGAACATGGACGCAGCCGCGATGGCGGCGACGATGCTGACGCTGCTCGTCGGAACGCCGGCGATCACCTTCATCGGCGCCGCCGGCGCCGCCGTCGCCGTGGCGCTGCCGCGCGGCGGGCTGCTCGTCTCGATCCTCGTCCTGCCGCTCGCGATCCCGGTCCTGATCTTCGGGGTCAGCGCCGTCTATGCCGCCGTGCAGGAGCCGGCGCCGTTCCTGCCGCCGTTCCTGTTTCTGACCGCGCTGACGCTGGTCTTCGCCGTCATCGGCCCGGTCGCCGCCGCCGCGGCACTTCGCGCGTCGACCGATTGACGCAAATGTGATTGATGGCGGTCAATTGCAGCTGTGGGGGGAAAGCGGTAGATAGTGCCCATGAGCGAACAGAGCCTGGCCATCCGCAAGTTTTCCGATCTCGCCAACCCGACCCGGTTCCTGGCGTTGAGCGCGATCGTCTGGCCATGGATGGCGGCGATCACGGCGTTGTTCTTCGCCGTCGGCCTCTATCTCTGTTTCATGTCGGTCGGCGACTACCAGCAGGGCGAGACGGTCCGGATCATGTATGTGCACGTGCCGGCGGCCTGGCTGTCGATGATGTGCTACTCGGTCATGGCGGCCTCGGCGCTGGGCACGCTCGTCTGGCGGCATCCGCTCGCCGACGTCTCGGCGAAGACGGCCGCGCCGATCGGCGCCTGCTTCACCTTCATCGCGCTGATCACCGGCTCGCTGTGGGGCAAGCCGATGTGGGGCACCTGGTGGGTCTGGGACGCCCGGCTGACGTCGGTCTTCGTGCTCTTTCTGATGTATCTCGGTCTGATCGCGCTGAACCGCGCCGTCGACGATCCCGCGCGCGCGGCCAAGGTCAGCGCCATCCTGATCCTCGTCGGCTTCGTCAACATCCCGATCATCAAGTTCTCGGTCGAGTGGTGGAACACGCTGCATCAGCCGGCGAGCGTCATCCGCCTCGACGGGCCGACGATCGACCCGGAATTCCTGTGGCCGCTGCTGGTGATGGCGATCGCGTTCACGCTCTTGTTCTTCACCCTGCATATCCTGGCCATGCGCAACGAGATCCTGCGTCGGCGGGTGGCGACCCTGCGGCGGCTGGCCGCGCGCTCCGCCGGCTACGGGGAGGCGTCCCGATGAGCCATGCCGCCTATGTCGCCGCCTCCTATGGCGCCGCCCTTCTGACCGTCGCCGGCCTCATCCTCTGGGTCTGGCTCGACGGCCGCGCCCGCCGGCGGGAACTGGCGGCGCTGGAGGCGGCCGGCATCCGCCGTCGCTCCGCCGGGGAGGCCAAGTGAGCGTGCCGGCAGACGGAAAGCCCGCCGACGACAGGCCGGCCGGGTCACGGACGCGCGTGCTTCTGGCGCTGCTGCCGCTCGCCATTTTCGTCGCGCTGGCCTCGATCTTCTTCTTCCAGCTTCGATCCGGGCGCGATCTTTCGGAAATCCCCTCCGCCCTGATCGGCACCAAGGCGCCGTTCCGGAACCTGGAACCGCTTGCGGGGGCGATGCGCGACGGGGTCCCGGTGCCGCCGCTGACGGCGGAGACGGTGAAGGGCAAGCTGACCCTCGTCAATTTCTGGGCGTCCTGGTGCGTGCCGTGCCGGCAGGAGCACCCCGTCATCATGGCGCTGGCGCAGGATCCGCGGCTGACCGTCGTCGGCGTCAACTACAAGGACGGCAACGAGAACGCGCTGCGGTTCCTCGGCGAGCTCGGCAATCCCTTTGCCGCCATCGGGCTCGATCCGCAGGGCAAGATGGCGATCGACTTCGGCGTCTACGGGATTCCCGAATCCTATCTCGTCGGCCCGGACGGCACGATCCTCTACAAGAAGGTCGGGCCGTTCGACGGGGACAGTCTGAAGAACGGGCTGATGCCGGCGATCGAGAAGGCGCTGGCCGCTCCCGCGCCGGCAGGCTGAGCTTCCAACAATCGTCACGCCGGGCCTCGAGCGGTATCCGGCCGGTCAACTCCTTGCGCGATACGGCACTTTTCGCGTCGCGGACGCGACGCTGCCGGATCCCGGATCAAGTCCGGGATGACGGAACAAAGTCAGGCGGCGCCGAGACGAAAAGGCCGGACGGTCGGCGGGCGTGTCTTTTGTGCCCTCAGGGCGTCCGGCCCTCTTCCGGCTGCTCCACCGAGTATTTCATGATCAGCGGCATCTGGGCGAGGGTGAAGAGGATGGTGATCGGCATCGTGCCCCAGACCTTGAAGGCCACCCAGAAGTCGGTGGAGAAGCTGCGCCAGACGACCTCGTTGAGGATCGCGAGCACGAGGAAGAACAGGCCCCAGCGCAGCGTCAGCCGGCGCCAGCCTTCCTCGGTCAGCCTGAAGGCGGCGTTGAAGACGTAGCCGAGCAGCGGCTTGCCGAAGGCGAGGCCGCCGAGCAGGATCGCGCCGAAGAGCGTATTGACGATGGTCGGCTTCATCTTGATGAAGGCGTCGTTCTGCAAGTAGAGCGTCAGCGCCCCGAAGACGAAGACGACGATGCCGGAGACGAGCGGCATCATCGGCAGGGTGCGCGTCAGCGCCCAGGAAACAATCAGCGCCGTCGCGGTCGCGGCCATGAACAGGCCGGTGGCGATGAAGATCGGGCCGCCGAGTTCCGTCAGGGCCGGGAACTTCCCTGCCAGCCATTCGCCTTTCGAATTGGCGAAGAAGAAGACGACGAGCGGGCCGAGCTCCAGCAGGAGCTTCAGCGCCGGGCTGACCTTGGGCTTGCCGGCGTCTTCCAGCGTCTCGATGATCCTGTCGTTGCTCATGCCTCAACCCCTGCAATCGCCTGCGCGAAATCTTTCGCCTCGAACGGTTCGAGGTCGTCGATCCCTTCGCCGACGCCGATGAAATAGACCGGCAGCTTGTGCTTGGCGGCGATCGCCACCAGGATGCCGCCGCGAGCCGTACCGTCCAATTTTGTCATGATCAGGCCGGATACGCCCGCGACGTTGCGGAAAATCTCGACCTGGCTCATCGCGTTCTGGCCGGTCGTGGCGTCGAGCGTCTGGAGCACGGTGTGCGGGGCGTCCGGATCGAGCTTGCCGAGCACGCGGACGATCTTTTCCAGCTCCGCCATCAGTTCGGCCTTGTTCTGCAGCCGGCCGGCGGTGTCGACGATGAGGACGTCGCTCTTCTTCTCCTTCGCCTGCTCGTAGGCCTCGTAGGCCAGCCCCGCGGCATCGGCGCCGAGCTTGGAGGAGACGATGTCGGATCCGGTGCGCTCGGCCCAGATGTGGAGCTGCTCGATCGCGGCGGCGCGGAAGGTGTCGCCGGCGGCCATCATCACCTTCAGGCCGGCGCCCGAAAGTTTCGCGGCGAGCTTGCCGATCGTCGTCGTCTTGCCGGTGCCGTTCACGCCGACGACGAGGATGACGTGCGGCTTGTGCGAGAGGTCGAGCTCGAGCGGCTTTGCGACCGGTTCGAGCACCTTGGTAATCTCGCCGGCCATGATGCGGCCGACGTCTTCGCCGGTGACGTCCTTGCCGTAGCGTTCGGCGGCGAGCGTGTCGGTGATGCGGAGCGCCGTCTCGACGCCGAGGTCGGCCTGGATCAGCAGGTCCTCAAGATCCTGCAGCGTCGCATCGTCGAGCTTGCGCTTGGTGAACAGGCTGGCGATCTGGCCGGTCAGTTGCGAGGAGGTGCGCGCAAGGCCGGCGCGCAGGCGCTGGAACCAGCTGAGCTTCGGCGCCGGCGCGGAAGCCGCCTCTTCCTTGGGCTTCCGGTCGGCCGCGGAAAAGCCCTTCGGCAGAACCGGTTGCGGGCGGCTCTCGTCGTCGGCCTCCCGGTCGGTGTGCCTTGCCTTCTTTGCCTTGGGACGGGCCGGCTTTTCGACCCGGGTCACGGGCTCGTCGACCGGAAGGGGCGACGGTTCGGAAAGCTCGGCTTCGGCGTCGGCATCGGCGGCCCTGAACGCGTCGTCAGCCGCGGCGGCATCGACCGGCGCTTCCGCGGCGATCTCTTCATGGGCGTGTTCGACGCCACCCAGGCCGATGTTCACCAGTTCGGCGGCGCGGATGGCTTCCGCCTCGGGCGTGAGCGTCGTGTCGGGTTGGCCGACGGCCTCCCCGACCGGCTCGACCAGGTCCGGCGCCGGGCCGCCGGCGGTCTCGATCTCCGGCTCCAGCACCTCGTCGGGCGCGACCGGCAGCGGATGGACGACCGGCGGCAGCGGGTAGATGTCGATCTGCGGCTCGCGATGGAGCGTGGCCTCGGGATTGGCGGCCTCGGCCTCCTCGAGCAAAAGGTCGTGCTCGCCTTCGGGCTCTGCGGGCACAGGTCCGGCATCGATCGGCGCGGTCTGCGGAATGCCGGCGTCCTCGACGAGCGGAGCCCGATCGGGCGGTGCGGCCTCCTCATGCTTTTGCGGCGCGGGCGCGGTGTCCTTGCCGAAGGTGAAGACTTTCTTGATGAAGCCGAAGGCCATGAATGATTTCCGCTAGTTGCGAACGGATGCGGGGTCTGCCCGCACGGTCAGGTACTTGCCATTGTGGCCGGTGACGATCACCGAAACAAGGTCACGCGGGACGAGGCCGGTGGCGTCGGCCAGCGTGAAATTCTCCGTATGCGCCAGGCCGTTGTTTTCGACAAGGATCGTCTGTCGGCTGCCGGTCATGGCGGAGAAATGGGCCAGTTGCAGCTTTTGTCCAGTCTCGCGCAGGTGCGCGGCGCGCTCCTTAACCAGCGCGCGGTCGAGCTGCGGCATGCGCGCGGCCGGCGTGCCCGGCCTCGGGCTGTAGGGGAAGACGTGCAACTGGGCGATGCCGCAGGCCTCGGCGAGCGTCGCGCTCTGCTCGGCCATCTCCGCGGTCTCGGTCGGAAAGCCGGCGATCATGTCGGCGCCGAAGCTGATCTGCGGCCGAAGGGCGCGCGCCTTGTGACAGAATTCGATCGCGTCCTGACGCGAATGCCGCCGCTTCATCCGCTTGAGGATCAGGTCGCAGCCGTGCTGCAGCGACAGATGCAGGTGGGGCATGAAGCGCGGTTCGTCGGCGATCAGGTCGAAGAGGTGGCTGTCCGCCTCGATGCCGTCGATCGAGGAAAGCCTGAGCCGCAGGATGTCGGGCACCTGCTTCAGCAGGGTCTTGGCGAGCAGCCCGAGCGTCGGCTGCCCGGGAAGGTCCGCGCCGTAGCTCGTGGCGTCGACGCCGGTGAGCACGATCTCGCGATAGCCGCCCTCGACCAGCCGGCGCGCCTGGTCGACGATCGCGCCCATCGGCACGGAACGGGAATTGCCGCGGCCGAAGGGGATGATGCAGAAGGTGCAGCGGTGGTCGCAGCCGTTCTGCACCTGGATGAAGGCGCGCACATGGCCGTCGATGGCCCTGACCATCTGCGGCGCGGTCTCGGTCACGCTCATGATGTCGTTGACGCGGACCTTTTCCTCGGCCGAGACGCCGAAATCCGGCAGAGACCGGTAGGAGGCGCTTTTGAGCTTCTCCTCGTTGCCGAGCACGGCGTCGACCTCCGGCATGTCGGCAAAGGTCTCCTTCTCCGTCTGCGCGGCGCAGCCGGTGACGATGATGCGGGCATGGGGATTGTCGCGGCGGGCGCGGCGGATCGCCTGGCGGGCCTGGCGCACCGCCTCGCCGGTCACCGCGCAGGTGTTGACGAGGATGGCGTTGTTCAGCCCCGCCTTTTCGGCCTCGCCGCGCATCACTTCCGATTCGTAGGTGTTGAGACGGCAGCCGAAGGTGATGACCTCGACGCCGCTCAAAGCGCGGCCGCTCCGCCTTCGGCCTCGTCCCGGCGCCAGGTGCCGGTCGCGGGATCGACGGTGCCGGACCACTCCCATTCGGCCGGCCCGGTCATGATCACGTGGTCGTCGCTCTCGCGCCACTCGATCTGTAGAGTGCCGCGATTCGGGCTGCTGGCGACGGTGACGGCGACCTTGCGCCCCGTGCGCCCGGTGCGGGCGCCGCTGACGGCCGCGGCACAGGCGGCCGAACCGCAGGCGAGCGTCAGCCCGGCGCTGCGTTCCCAGGTACGGGTCGTCATCGACGAGCGCGAGGTGACCTCGGCCAGCGTGATGTTGGCCCGCTCGGGGAAGATCGGGTGGTTCTCGAGCAGGGGGCCGAAGCGGGCGAGATCGAAGGACATCACGTCGCGATCGACCCAGAAGACGGCGTGCGGATTGCCCATCGACACGGCCGACGGCGAATGCAGCACGGGATCGTCGATCGGGCCGATCTGCAGTTCGATGCGGCTGGTGTCGAAGAATTCCTCTGCCAGCGGGATCCTGTCCCAGGCGAAGACGGGCCTGCCCATGTCGACGGAGATCGTGCCGTCTTCGTGCTCCACCGCGTTCAGGATGCCGGCGACCGTCTGGAAGGCGAACGCCTTCTTGCCGGTCTCGGCGGCAAGCGCCTGGACGACGCAGCGCGTGCCGTTGCCGCAGGCCTGCGCCAGCGTGCCGTCGCAGTTGAGGATATCGATGAAGGCGTCGGTGCCGTCCGCCTTCGGATCGTGGATCGCCATGATCTGGTCGAAGACGGTCTCGGCATCGGCGGCGAGCGCGATCGCCGCCGCCGGCGTCACCCGGTCGGCGCGGCCGCGCATGTCGACGACCAGGATCTTGTTGCCAAGCCCGTTCATCTTCGCGAATGCGACAAGGTCTGCCATATTGCCCATCCCGTCGGGCGCCGATTGCCCGTCTTCAGGCGTATATGGCGGAACTGCCGGAAAATTACCAGAGGCGTGCGGGCCTACCGGATCTCAGGCAAACGTCTCTTCCACCAGCGCATGCACCCGGTTGAAGGCGGCCTTGGCGCCTTCGGCGACCTTGAGCTCGTCCGCCTCCGACATGGGCAGGGCGTTGTAGGCGGAGACGAAGTTGCGCCAGTGCAGGCCGCGGCCGTCCGGATGGCCTGCAAGATGCCGTGCGCCGGCGTCTTCCGACAGGCCGAGCTTAATCGCCTCCTTCAGCAGGAAAGCGGCCCCGAGGTTGGATCCTTCGGCGACATAGACCCAGCCGAGCGCGGTCGGAAGGTCGAGCGCACCGTTGCGGCTTTCGATCGCGGCCGGCTCGTTGCCGGTGATGTCCCGGATGTCCTGCTTGATCGCCTGGAAGCGGCAGCGGTCGGCAAGGCCCGGCAACAGCCGGTTGAGCTCTGGCGCGGCATAGAGCGGGGCGACATCGGCATGGAAGCCGTGCTGCACGTCCAGAAACTGCGCATAGCGTTCCTTGCTCGCGAAAGGCTGGGCGGCCATGATCCGCTTGTCGAGACGGTCGTGCGTCGCATCCGTCATCGCCTTCAGGCGCTGGATCCGGGTGGCCGCGGCGGGATTGTCCAGTTCGATCTGCATTTCTTTCCCCAAAAACTCATGA
This sequence comes from Hyphomicrobiales bacterium, assembly GCA_900469965.1. Taxonomy (GTDB): domain Bacteria; phylum Pseudomonadota; class Alphaproteobacteria; order Rhizobiales; family Rhizobiaceae; genus Mycoplana. The sequence continues at coordinate 100,846 of UBZP01000022.1, forward strand.
ATTAACCTATCAAGCAAATGTGAGCGTCTTTCGTCAAGCCGGGACATCGAAGACTTCGCCGGAATGCATCGGCCGGAAGCGCCAGCGGGCCATGCCGCGGCGGTCGAGTGCCGCGTGCAGGGCCGCCAGCGGATCGCCGATCGCCTCGTCGGTCAGCTGGAACGTTCCCCAATGATGGCCGATCGCGAAATCCGCGCCGCAGAGCAGCATGCCCTCCACCGCCTCTTCCGGGTTCTGGTGCTGCGCCTTCATGAACCAGCGCGGCTCGTAGGCGCCGACGGGCAGGTTGGCGAGCCGGAAGCCGCCATGCTTTTCCTTCGCCGCGCGGTAGTTCGCGCCGCCGTGGAAGCCGGTATCGCCGACATGGTAGATCTTTCCGGCAGGCGTCGAGACGACGAAGGCGGCCCACAGCGCCATGCGCCGGTCGCGCGTGCCGCGGGCCGACCAGTGGTGGCAGGGCTCGCAATCGATGGCGATCCCGCCGTCCAGCGAAAGCCGGTCGCCCCAGTCCATCGTCGAAAAGCGGGCGCCGGGGATCACACGGCGGATGATCGTGTCGTTTCCGAGCGGGGTGACGATGCGCGGTGCGTGACGGGCCTGCAGCCGGCTCAGCGTGGCGAGATCGAGGTGGTCGTAGTGGTTGTGGGTGACGATGACGATGTCGATCGGCGGCAGGTCGTCGAAGCGGACGCCCGGCGCCGCCACCCGCCTCGGCCCGGCGAAGGAAAACGGGCTGGCGCGTTGCGACCATACCGGATCGGTGAGGATGTTTAGGCCGGCGACCTGGATGAGCAGGGACGCGTGGCCGATCATGGTGACCCGCAGGCCATCGCCGCCCACGCGCTCGTCGGGCCGCACCGGCGCAAAGGGGCTCTCCGCGCGCTTCGGCCACCGCGCCCGGCCGCCGCCGAACTGCCAGCGCATTAAATCGCGAAGGCCGAGCGGCGTTTCCCCTTCGGGATTGAAGAACACCGTGCCGTCGAAATGATCGGAGACGGGTCCGTCATAGTAGGAGTTGCGTGGCCTGTTCTCGCGCGGCGTCTGTTTCATGCCGAACCAATCAATGTTGCTGGACGCATGATCTGGGAGGTCGGCGCGTGCTTTGTAAGGGTTCCGGCCGGCTTTCGCGCATTTTCAGCCGCTATCCTTGACTTTGGCGCCGCTTTCCTGTTTATCCGCGCCATCTGCGACAAGTTCAGACACTTGAAGCCGCCGACCGGGACCCGAAAAGGTATAAAGAGATCCCGGAGGTCAACACCCGACAGCGCGATGCGCCCTCGGGTGGTTTTCGGCTTTGCGTCTTGTTTTCGTCGCAGATAGCACCGACGTTTCCGGGGAGCCGGAAACAAGAAGGAAGACCCGATGTTTGAAACACTCCAGGACCGCCTTGGCGCCATCTTGAATGGGCTGACAGGCCGCGGTGCGCTCTCCGAGGCCGACGTCTCGGCGGCGCTGCGCGAGGTCCGCCGCGCGCTTCTGGAAGCGGACGTGGCGCTGGAAGTGGTGCGCTCCTTCACCGATGCCGTGCGCGAAAAGGCGGTCGGCGCGGAGATCCTGAAGTCGATCAAGCCCGGCCAGATGGTCGTCAAGATCGTCCATGACGAGCTGGTCTCCATGCTCGGCTCCGAGGGCGTGTCGATCGACCTGAACGCCGCCGCGCCCGTCGTCATCATGATGGTCGGCCTGCAGGGCTCGGGCAAGACGACGACGTCGGGCAAGATCGCCAATCGGCTGAAGACGCGCGACAAGAAGAAGGTCCTGCTGGCCTCGCTCGATACGCGCCGTCCGGCCGCCCAGGAGCAGCTGCGCCAGCTCGGCGTCCAGACCGGCATCGACACGCTGCCGATCATCGCCGGCCAGTCGCCGACCGATATCGCCGCGCGCGCCGTTCAGGCCGCGAGGCTCGGCGGCCACGACGTCGTCATCCTCGACACCGCCGGCCGCACGCATATCGACGAGCCGCTGATGATCGAGATGGCGGAGATCAAGCGGAAGTCCAATCCGCACGAGATCCTGCTCGTCGCCGACGCGCTGACCGGCCAGGACGCGGTCAACCTCGCCCGCAACTTCGACGATCGCGTCGGCATCACCGGCCTCGTCTTGACCCGCATGGACGGCGACGGCCGCGGCGGTGCGGCGCTTTCGATGCGGGCCGTCACCGGCAAGCCGATCAAGCTGATCGGCGTCGGCGAGAAGATGGGCGAACTGGAGGAATTCCATCCCCGCCGCGTCGCCGACCGCATCCTCGGCATGGGCGACATCGTCTCGCTCGTCGAGAAGGCGGCCGAGAACATCGACGCCGAAAAGGCGGCCGCGATGGCCGCCAAGATGGCGAAGGGCAAGTTCGACCTGAACGACCTCGCCGACCAGCTCCGCCAGATGCAGAAGATGGGCGGCATGGGCGGCATCATGGGGCTGATGCCCGGCATGGCCGGCATGAAGGACAAGATGGCCGCGGCCGGCCTCGACGACAAAATGTTCGGTCGCCAGCTCGCCATCATCTCGTCGATGACCAAGGCCGAGCGCGCCAACCCCGACCTGCTCAAGCATTCGCGCAAGAAGCGCATCGCCGCCGGCTCCGGCACCGATGCCGCCGACATCAACAAGCTTCTGAAGATGCACCGCCAGATGGCCGACATGATGAAGATGATGGGCGGCAAGAAGGGCGGCATGATGAAGCAGATGATGGGCGGCCTTGCCGGCAAGATGGGGCTGGGCGGCCTCGGCGGCGGCATGGGTGGTATGGGCGGCATGCCCGACCTGTCGAAGCTCGACCCGAAGCAGCTCGAAGCGTTGCAGAAGCAGGCGGAAGCCGCGGGCCTGAAGCCGGGCGGCGGGCTTCCCGGCCTCGGCGGCAAGCTGCCCGGCCTTGGCGGCGGGTTCCCGGGCCTTCCCGGCCTGCCGAAGAAGAAGTGAGGTAGCGGGCGATGACCGATCCCGAGATCAAGAAGCAGCTGGCCGAGTACCGCCAGTCGATCGACAACATCGACGCCGCCCTGGTGCATATCCTGGCCGAGCGCTTCCGCTGCACCAAGGCCGTCGGCGTGCTCAAGGCCGCCCACGATTTGCCGCCGGCGGACCCGGCGCGCGAGGAATACCAGATCGAACGTCTTCGCCGTCTGGCGAAGGACGCCAATCTGGATCCGGATTTCGCGGAGAAGTTCCTGAACTTCGTCATCCGCGAGGTGATCCGGCATCATGAAGCCATCGCCGCCGATTACAGCGGCTCCAACAACCAGCCTACCGCTTGAAGACAAGCGGCCTCTGATTACGCTCAAGGAGAAATGAAATGTCCCTGAAGATCCGTCTCGCCCGTGGTGGTTCCAAGAAGCGCCCGTACTACCAGATCGTCGTTGCCGACGCCCGTTCGCCCCGCGACGGCCGCTTCCTCGAGAAGGTCGGTTCCTGGAACCCGATGCTGGCCAAGGACGATGCCAAGCGCGTCGAGCTCAATGCCGAGCGCATCAAGGAATGGCTTGCCAAGGGCGCCCAGCCGACCGACCGTGTGCTGCGCTTCCTGAACGAAGCCGGCCTTGCCAAGCGCGACGCCCGCAACAACCCGGAAAAGGCAAAGCCGGGCAAGAAGGCGCTCGAGCGCGTCGCCGAGAAGAAGCAGAAGGCCGAGGACGCTGCTGCTGCCGCTGCCGCCGAGTAATCCCGGCGCAGCAAAATTCGGGCGGGCGGCGTGTCTCATGCCGCCCGTTTTCGTTTGGGGTATTCTTTGTCTGACTGTTTTTGACCGCGGGCCGGATCGATGAGCAAACTTCAAAATCCCGTGCTGATGGGCACGATCGGCGCAGCGCAGGGCCTGCGCGGCGAAGTCCGCGTCAAGAGCTATACGCTCGATCCCGTTTCGCTCGGCGACTACGGCAACCTTCACAGCGAGGATGGCCGGGTCTTCGAGGTGCTGGAGATCCGCGAGCAGAAGGAGATGGCGATCGTCCGCTTTCGCGGCGTGAACGACCGCACCGCGGCCGAGGCGCTGCGGGGCCTGGATCTCTATATCGAACGTGACAAGCTGCCGGACGAGGAACTGGACGACGACGAGTTCTTCTACGCCGATCTCGAAGGGCTGGAGGCGGTCGATGCCACCGGGCGCAGCCACGGCACGGTCAGCGGCATCTTCGATTTCGGCGCCGGCGACCTTCTGGAGCTGAAAGGGCCTGGCAAGCGGCCGGTGCTCATTCCCTTCTCCGAGACCGCCGTGATCGAGATCGATCTGGAGAACGGGCGGCTGCTGATCGATCCGGTCGCCGCCGGGCTCGAAGGCGGCGACGAGGAGGGACCGGGCAGCCGCAAGCGCCGCCCGCCGCGCGAGGGGGAGTGACGTGGCTTTCCGCGCCACCATCCTGACGCTCTACCCGGAGATGTTTCCGGGCTTTCTCGGACAGTCCCTGTCCGGCAAGGCGCTTTTGCGCGGCGACTGGTCGCTCGAGACCGTCCAGATCCGCGATTTCGCCACCGATCGGCATCGGACGGTGGACGATACGCCGGCCGGCGGCGGTGCCGGCATGGTGCTCAAGCCCGACGTGCTCGCACAGGCGATCGACCAGGCTTCGCCGGAAGGGGACGCACGTCCGCGGCTGCTGATGAGCCCGCGTGGCCGGCCGCTGACGCAGCAGCGGGTGCGTGCGCTTGCCGCGGGCGAGGGTGCGGTCATCGTCTGCGGCCGGTTCGAGGGCGTGGACCAGCGGGTGATCGATGCGCGCGGGCTCGAGGAGGTCTCGATCGGCGACTATATCCTCTCCGGCGGCGAGCCGGCGGCGATGATCCTGCTCGACGCGATCGTCCGCATCCTTCCCGGGGTGATGGGCAACGTGCTCTCCGGCGTTCACGAGAGTTTCGAGGGCGGGCTGCTGGAGCATCCGCACTATACCCGGCCGCAGGTGTGGGAGGGCCGGGAGATCCCGGCGGTGCTGACCTCGGGACACCACGGCGAAATCGAGAAATGGCGGCTGGCGGAGGCGCGACGGCTGACCGAGGAGCGTCGCCCGGACCTGCTCGGCCCTCAGCCCGAAACGAAATAGTAGACCGTCAGCAGCGCCCCGACCGCGACGACGAGGGCGCGGATGACGGTCTGCGGGACGCGGCGGGCGACCCAGACGCCGGAATAGCCGCCAATCGCGCCGGCGGGGATCATCACCGCCGCCTGCGGCCAGCCGACCACCTTGCCGCTGGCGAAGATGACGATGGCGACGGCGGCGATCACCATGGCGAGGAAATTCTTCAGCGCGTTCAGGCGATGATAGTCTCCGCCCTTGGAGAGGCCGAGGACGGCAAGGGTCATGATGCCCATGCCGGCGCCGAAGAAGCCGCCATAGATCGAGGTCGCGAACTGGCCGACGAGCCCGAGCGGGCCGAGCGGCTGCTCGGCATGCAGGTGCTTCGGCTTCAGGAGCGGACCGGCGGCGAAGACCGCAGTGGCGCCGAGAAGCAGCCAGGGCACGAGCGCGCGAAAGCCCGGGTTGGACATGGAGAGCAAAAGCAGCGCGCCCGCGAGCCCGCCGACCAGCGACAGGGCGCCGACGACGAGCGCCTCCTTCCAGTCGGAGCGGATCTCGCGCCGGTAGGCGAGCGCGGAGGTGACATAGCCGGGGAACTGGGTGATCGAGGAGGTGGCGTTGGCGACGATCGGCGGCAGGCCGGTCAGCGTCATGGCGCCGAAGGTGAGGAAGGTGCCGCCGCCGGCGATCGCATTGACCACGCCGGACAGGAAGCCCGCGACGAAAAGAATGGCGGCATCGACGATCGACATGCTCTCTCCCCCGGGGGGCAGCCCGACGAGCCGCCTGTTCCTCCGGAAGCGCTGATATCGTCCGCCGCGCCGCGCTGCAATCCTCCAAAAGCCGCAAGGGCCAACGATTTATCGCGCCGCAAGGGATGACAAGGGTCGAGGAATGGTGTATTGGCCCGCTCGGTTTTGGGATCGTCCCGGAAAGCCGCAAGCAAAGAATGGCGAATCCGCTCCTGTCCGGCAACGGACATCTCCCCGAGGTTTTCACCCAAGGGACAAGGTCGAGCGCTCTGGCTGTTTCAGAAGAACGTAAAGGTTAGACCGATGAACATCATTGAGCAGCTCGAGGCCGAACAGGCCGCAAAGATCGCCGCCAAGCGCACCCTTCCCGAATTCTCCCCGGGCGACACGCTGCGCGTCAACGTCCGCGTGACGGAAGGCAGCCGTACCCGCGTGCAGGCCTATGAAGGCGTCTGCATCGCCCGCTCCGGCGGCGGCCTGAACGAGAGCTTCACCGTTCGCAAGATCTCCTACGGCGAAGGCGTCGAGCGCGTATTCCCCATCTTCTCGCCGCTCGTCGAGAGCGTCGAAGTCGTCCGCCGCGGTAAGGTCCGCCGCGCCAAGCTCTACTACCTGCGCGATCGTCGCGGCAAGTCGGCTCGTATCGTCGAGAACACCGGCACCCGCGCCCGCAAGCTGAACGACGCCGAGCGTCAGGCTGTCGCCGAGGAAAAGGCACGTCTTGAGGCCGAGAAGGTCGCAGCCGCACAGGCGCTCGCCGCCGAAAAGGCAGCCGCCGAGGCCGCGGAAGCCAAGGCAGCCGAAGAGGCAGCAAAGAACGCTGAAGCAGCGGCAGAATAAGTTCCCGGTCCCATCGGATTGACGAAGAGGCGGCTCTCGGGCCGCCTTTTTGCTGTCTGCTACCTGCTGACCGTCTGCTGCGCTGCGGAAAAAGCCCCTCTAGCGAATAGGCCGCCCGCCGGCAGCGGTATGCCAATCCATATCAGCAGGAGAATGCCGGTCGCGGCGCGAAGCCAGGCGTTCCGGCGGGGCTGCGAGATATCGATTGATCGCAGGATGGCCTGGGCGTCACCCGCTTGCGATGCAGGGACACGGAGCTCGATCCCTCCGAGCGCCGTGACGTGGTGCCATGCAACAGATGCATGGTGATAAGAGTGTGGCAGCACGAAAATGCCGGCCGCCCTCAGGATCGAGATGGCCAAGGCTGCTGAGTCCGGGCCGTAAGCCCAGCCTGCAGTTACAAAATCCCGCGCCTCCAAGGGCATGCCAACTCCGATACCGCACGAGGAAATGCCAGCCACTGCATTTGCTTGGATATTATATTCCTCCAACTGCTGTCGTACAGCGTGCGCGCTGGAAGAATGCCACTGGAAGTGCATTTCTGGTGGAGATGGTTGGAAGGGTCGGATTTTTCGCCCATGGAGTGACCGGGGCACATTCAAGCTTGCCAGCCCCGATTGTTCTGTGACACGTTTCGCGTGCCACAATTTCTGGAGCATTTCGATGTTTTCGCGCCGCACAGTTCTCGCCGGGCTCTCCGCCCTTGTTCTCATGCCGCTGACCGGCAACGCCGCCGAACTGCCCGATCTGGGCGGCAAGACGGTGGTGGTCGTCACGGAGAACGCCTATCCGCCGCTGCAGTTCGTCGACCCGAAGACCGGCGAGCAGATCGGCTGGGAATACGACGCGATGAACGAGATCGCCAAGCGGCTGAACTTCAAGGTCGAGTACCAGAACACCAGCTGGGACGCGATGATCCAGGCGGTCTCCGACAACCAGTACCAGATCGGCATGACCGGCATCACCATCAAGGACGATCGCAAGGAGAAGGTCGACTTCTCCGACCCCTACATGCGCTCGCAGCAGTTCATGCTGGTCCGCGGCGACGAGAACCGCTTCACCGACGCCAAGAGCTTCGGCGCCTTTGCCGACGGGCTGGTCGGCGCGCAGCCGGGCACCTCGCCGTTCTATGCTGCCGTCTACGAGATCCTCGACGGCAACGAGCAGAACCCGCGCATCAAGCTGTTCGAGACCTTCGGGGCGACGGTGCAGGCGCTGAAGGCGGGCGACGTCGATCTGGTGCTGACCGACAGCGTCGCCGCCAAGGGCTATGTCGACGCGTCCGCGGGCACGCTGAAGGTGATCGGCGAGCCGCTCGGCACGGAGGATTTCGGCTTCATCTTCCCCAAGGGGTCGGACCTCGTCGCGCCCGTCAACGCCGCGATCGCCGCGCTGAAGGCGGACGGCACGCTGGACGCTCTGAACAAGAAGTGGTTCCTCGACTACAAGATGGGCCAGTAAGCCCTTCATGGCTGCTGCATCCCGGAATCCGGACACGACGAAGGGCGACTATCCCTGGTGGCTGGTCGCCCTCGTTGCGATCGGTCTTGCGCTCGCCGTCGTGATCGCCGCCAACGAGATCTATGCGCAGGTCTTCGGCGTCATCCTGCAGGGCCTGTGGGTCACGATCTTCGTCACCGTCGTCGCCTTTCTGCTCGCCACCCTCGTCGGGCTCGGGGTGGCGCTGCTCGGTCTCTCCGACCATGCGGCGCTGCGCCAAGTCGCGCGCTTCTATACGGAGGTCATCCGCGGCGTGCCGATCCTGGTGCTGCTGTTCTACATCGCCTTCGTCGGCGCGCCGGCGGTCGTGGCGCTCGCAAATTTCGTGCTCGGCCCCCTTGTTGCCGCGGGCTATGCCGAGCCGCTCCTGGTGCGAGACGTCTCCCTGATGTGGCGGGCGATCCTGGCGCTGACGATCGGCTATTCCGCCTTCATCGGCGAAGTGTTCCGCGCCGGCATCCAGTCCGTGGACAAGGGGCAGGTGGAGGCGGCCAAGGCGCTCGGCCTGTCGCGCACCCAGCGTTTCCGCCTCGTCGTGCTGCCGCAGGCGATCCGCGTCATCCTGCCGCCGCTCGGTAACGACTTCGTGGCGATGGTGAAGGACTCCTCGCTCGTCTCGGTGCTCGGCGTTTCCGACATCACCCAGATGGCGAAGATCTATGCCTCCGGCTCGTTCCGCTTCTTCGAGACCTATTCGATCGTCGCCTATGTCTACCTGATCCTGACGGTCGGGCTGTCCCTGGCGCTGCGCGGCCTGGAGCAGCGTTTGCGAAAAGGGGCCGAGCGGTAAGGGCATTGCCCATTGCCCTTACCGCCGACGCCGGTGATCGGTCGTTCGCGCGGTTGGCGGGACGGGCGGCTTCGACAGCCGTTGCCGAGGCCCTCAAAAATTGATATGTGCAGGCCCATGGAATCCAAGTTCGCATGCATCGGCGCGCGCATCTTCGTGCTGCAGGACCACAAGCGCCTGCCGGTCCGTTTCTTTGCGCGTGTATGCGGGGCGCTTACCAGCCGCCTGGCCTGATCCCTGCCGGATCCGCGGCGCAGCCGCATTTTGCTTCCATTCCCTTTGCATTCCACGGATGAAGAGCCATGAGCGCACCCCGTACCCTCTATGACAAGATCTGGGACGACCATGTCGTCAACACCCAGGAAGACGGCACCTGTCTTCTCTACATCGACCGTCATCTCGTTCACGAGGTGACGAGCCCGCAGGCCTTCGAGGGCCTGCGCATGGCCGGCCGCAAGGTCCGCCATCCGGAGAAGACGCTCGCCGTCGTCGACCACAACGTGCCGACCTCGCCGGATCGCAAACACGGCATCAAGAACGAGGAGAGCCGGATCCAGGTCGAGGCGCTGGCGAAGAATGCCGCCGACTTCGGCGTCGAATACTATTCGGAGAACGACGTCCGCCAGGGCATCGTGCACATCGTCGGCCCCGAGCAGGGCTTCACCCTGCCCGGCATGACGATCGTCTGCGGCGACAGCCACACGTCCACGCACGGCGCCTTCGGGGCGCTGGCGCACGGCATCGGCACGTCCGAGGTCGAGCACGTGCTCGCCACCCAGACGCTGATCCAGAAAAAGGCGAAGAACATGCTGGTGCGCGTCGACAACCAGCTGCCGCCGGGCGTCACGGCCAAGGACATCATCCTCGCCATCATCGGCGAGATCGGCACTGCCGGCGGCACCGGCTACGTCATCGAGTTCGCCGGCGAGGCGATCCGCTCGCTGTCGATGGAAGGCCGCATGACGATCTGCAACATGACGATCGAAGGCGGCGCCCGCGCCGGCCTGATCGCGCCCGACGAGACGACCTTCGCCTATGTCAAGGACAAGCCGCGCGCGCCGAAGGGCAAGGCCTGGGACATGGCGCTCGACTACTGGAAGACGCTGCACACCGACGAGGGCGCCCACTACGACCGCGTCGTCGTGCTGGATGCGGCCAACCTGCCGCCGATCGTCTCCTGGGGGTCGTCGCCGGAGGATGTCGTCTCAGTGCAGGGCGTCGTGCCGAACCCCGACGAGATCGCCGACGAGACGAAGCGGGCTTCCAAGCAGCGCGCGCTCGACTACATGGGCCTGAAGCCGGGCACGAAGATCACCGACATCAATATCGACCGCGTCTTCATCGGCTCCTGCACGAACGGCCGCATCGAGGACCTGCGGGCCGTCGCCAAGGTGGTCGAGGGCAAGAAGGTCGCCGCGACCGTCTCGGCGATGATCGTCCCGGGATCGGGTCTCGTGAAGGAGCAGGCGGAGGCCGAAGGTCTCGACCGGATCTTCAAGGAGGCCGGCTTCGACTGGCGCGAGCCCGGCTGTTCGATGTGCCTGGCGATGAACGACGACCGGCTGAAGCCGGGCGAGCGTTGCGCCTCGACGTCGAACCGCAACTTCGAGGGCCGCCAGGGCTTCAAGGGCCGTACGCACCTCGTCTCGCCGGCCATGGCGGCGGCGGCGGCGGTTGCCGGCCATTTCGTCGACATCCGCGAATTCAATTGACCGCCTCGGGCGGGTCGCCTGGCCTGCCTGCCGGTTCTTCATGTTGACGAGGGTCGTCCCGCCCGGGGCGGCCCTCTTGCAATTTTGCGGCGGCAACGATCGTATTTCACGCTTCGGGGCTTTGTCGGTGCACGCATTTGTCGCAAGATCGACTGCACGCCTTGCGCCACGCGCCGAAAGGAACGGACATGACCCATCGCCGCCTCATGCTGTTGCGCCATGCCAAGTCCGCCTGGCCGGACGGGGTTTCCGACCGGGAGCGGCCGCTGGCGCCACGCGGGCAGAAGGCGGCGCCGCGCATCGGCGCGTATCTCGAAGCCGAAAAGCTCATCCCCGATCTCGTCCTCGTCTCCAGCGCCCGCAGGACGCAGGAGACATGGGCGCTGGTCGCGCCGCACCTGCCGAAGGGCACAGAAGGGCGCGAGATCGACGTGCTCTACGAAGCGCCGGCCAACCGGCTGCTGGAGATCGTGCGGGCCACGGACGCCTCGGTTCGCACCCTGATGCTGATCGGGCACAATCCCGGCCTGCAGCATTTCGCGGCAGCACTGGTCGGCGCCGGAGACGGCAAGACGCTGAAGCGGCTGGAGGAGAAGTTCCCGACGGCAGGGCTGGCGGTGATCGACCTGCCGCTCGATCTCTGGCCCGACCTGCATGCGGGAACCGGGACGCTCGAGCGCTTCGTCACGCCGCGGTCGCTGGAATAGGGGATGGAAAGCGGCCGGGTGGTTCCCGGCCGCATCGAAGACAGGCGCTTTATGCTCAGAAATCCGCGGTCTTCGGGTCGGGCCCGATGCGGGCGTCCGCGCGGTCCAGGGCGGCGATCGCCGTCAGGTCGTCATCGTCCAGCTTGAAATCGAACACCTGGAAGTTCTCCTCGATCCGCGACGGCGTCACCGATTTCGGGATGACGACCAGGCCGTTGTCGATGTGCCAGCGGATGATCGTCTGCGCGGCGGTGCGGCCATGCTTCTTGGCGACGGCGCTGATGGTCGGGTTGTCCAGCAGCGTGCCCTGGCCGAGCGGGCTCCAGGATTCGGTCACGATGCGCCGGGCGGCATGGGCCTTGCGGGCGGCCTTCTGCTGGAAGTCGGGATGGAGCTCGATCTGGTTGATCACGGGCTCCTCGCCGGTCTCGGCAATGATCATTTCGAGATGCTCGGGATAGAAGTTGGAGACGCCGATCGAGCGCGCCCGGCCCTCCGCCTTCAGGCGGACGAAGGCCTTCCAGGTGTCGACGTAGAGGCCCCGCTGCGGCGCCGGCCAGTGGATCAGGTAGAGGTCGACATAGTCGGTGCCGAGCCGCTTGAGGCTCTCGTCGAAGGCCCTCAGCGTGGAATCGAAGCCTTGCTGGTCGTTCCAGAGCTTGGTGGTCAGGAAGATCTCCTTGCGGTCGACGCCGGACGAGCGAATGCCCTCGCCGACGCCTTCCTCGTTGCCGTAGATGGCTGCGGTGTCGATATGGCGGTAACCGGCGGCGAGCGCGGTGCGCACGACGGGCGCGGCCACGTCGTCGGGCGTGCGCCAGACGCCGAGGCCGACCTGGGGGATGGTGTTGCCGTCGCTGAGAGATATGGCGGGCGTCTTGGTCACGAAAGGTCTCCACATATGAATGCGTCAGAATGGTTGCGAGGGGCCGGCATGCCCGGCCCGGCGCGCAGCGCCACAGGGCCGGGCGCGACCGGGTTCATATAGGGTCGCCATCGCCAGATTCCACATCCGCCGGAGCCTGAAAGTTGCCCGGCAGGAAGCGTATCAGACGACCTTCAGCATCGTTCCGCGTCCGATCAGCGGCAGCAGGCGGCGCATGTCGGCGGGGCGGATCGCCACGCATCCCGCCGTCGGCTCGAAACCGGGGCGGATCAGGTGGAAGAAGATGGCCGATCCGCGGTTGCGGCGACGGGAGGTGACGTTCCAGTCGAGGACGAGGCAGGCGTCGTAGAGCCCGTCCTTTCGCCGCATATCCTCGTGGCTCGCTTTCAGCGGCCAGCGGACGAGGCGGTTGTAGTTCGGATCGCGCGGCTCGTCGCACCAGAGCATGTCCGGGCGGATGCGGCGCATCGGCAGGCGGGTGCGAAGGTCCCGCATCCGGTCGCCGCGAAAAAAGCCGTTGAGCAGCCGCATCGACGCGATCGGGGTGGCGCCGTCGCCCTCGCGTTTCCGGGCGGTGGTGCCGCTCCGCCCGATCGCCGCGGGCATGGACAAAGGGCCGTATCGCAGGATGGCGCGGCTTTTGTTCAGCGGCGCGCGACGGACCACGATTGTGCCGCGATTGTCTGATGCTGTCTTGTTTGCCCGTCTCATGACCGTGCCTGTTCCATGCTCACGCGAATGTGCGTTGCCCGGAAAACCGGGTCCAAGCATATGCTCGCCGGCGGGCATGGGGTTTGCATATATCCTTGACGGACTTGTCAAAAGAGCAATTTCGCATAGGGTCGTTCCAATATTCGAAGGGAAGCATATGACATCGCGAACCATCCTCATTGTCGATGACGACAACGACCTGCGCGAGACGCTGGTCGAGCAGCTTGCGCTCTACGAGGAGTTCACGATCCAGCAGGAGGCGACCGCGGCGAAAGGCATCCAGGCCGCCCGGGCGGGGCAGGTGGACCTGCTCATCATGGATGTCGGCCTGCCGGACATGGACGGCCGCGAGGCGGTGAAGCTCCTGCGCAAGGGCGGCTTCAAGGCGCCGATCATCATGCTGACCGGCCACGACACCGATTCGGACACGATCCTCGGCCTGGAAGCCGGTGCGAACGACTACGTCACCAAGCCGTTTCGTTTCGCCGTCCTTCTCGCCCGCATCCGCGCGCAGTTGCGCCAGCACGAAAGCAGCGAGGACGCCACCTTTACGGTCGGTCCCTACACGTTCAAGCCCGGCCAGAAGCTCCTGACCATGGAGAACGGCCAGAAGATCCGGCTGACGGAGAAGGAGGCGGCGATCATCCGCTACCTCTATCGGGCGGACCAGAAGGTGGTCACCCGCGACGTGCTCTTGGAAGAGGTCTGGGGCTACAACTCCGGCGTCACCACCCACACGCTCGAGACCCACGTCTACCGGCTGCGCCAGAAGATCGAGCGCGACCCGTCGAACGCGCAGATCCTCGTCACCGAGAACGGCGGCTACAAGATCGTTCCATAGGCCGGTCGCCGGCGCCATCGTGCCTGGATTGCGGGGCGGGGCCGCTGGACGCCGCCCGGCCTTGTCGGCTATTCATTCAGGCAACACACCAGGGCCACAGCCGCGATCGCCGCGCCCGGCCGCAAGACGGAGGCGCCGCTTGGCTCTCATCGACGACATCAGGCTTTTCGCGCAAGTGCCGCTGTTTGCCGGCCTGGCCGAGGACAAGCTGCGATTGATCGCGTTCGGTGCGGAGAGGCGGAGAATCGTCGAGGGCCAGACGCTCTTTCGTGAGGGCGCCTCGGCCGATTGCGGCTTCGTCGTCGCCTCGGGGAGCTTTCGCCTCACGTCCACGGCGCGCGACGGCTCCGTGCGCGACGAGGGCACCGCCGACGTCGGAACGCTTCTGTCGGAGCTTGCGATGATCTCGGTCATCGAACGGAAGTTCACGGCGACCGCGGTCGAAGACAGCGAGGTCATCCGCATCAACCGCCCGCTGTTCAGAAGGATGCTGGAAGAATATCCGGACGTGGCCGTGATGGTGCAGGGGCGGATCCGCGCCAATCTGGCGGCGATGGTCGACGGGGCCTCGGGGATGGCCGGACGGTTCGCCTGACGGTCCGGCGCGTGCCCAGATAGCTTAAAGATCGAAGGTGGCGATGACCGGGACGTGGTCGGACGGGCGCTCCCATCCGCGCGCCTCGCGCAGCACCGTGATCTCCGACAGGTGCGGATCGAGATCGGCCGACGACCAGATGTGGTCCAGCCGGCGCCCGCGGTCGGCCGCCGCCCAGTCCTGGGCGCGATAGCTCCACCAGGTATAGAGCTTCTGGTCGGCCGGGATCTTGCGGCGCATCAGGTCGACCCAGGCGCCTTTCGTCATGACCTCCGTCAGCCCCTCGACCTCCACCGGCGTGTGGCTGACGATCTTCAGAAGCTGCTTGTGCGACCAGACGTCGTGCTCGAGCGGGGCGATGTTCAGGTCGCCGACGAGGATCGAGGAGATCCCCGCCTCCGCCTCCGCATGCAAGAGCTTCATCTCCTCGATGAAGTCGAGCTTGTGGCCGAACTTCGGGTTGATCGTGCGGTCCGGTTCGTCGCCGCCGGCCGGCACGTAGAAGTTATGCAGCCGGATCGACTTGCCGCCGTGGCGGAAGACGACGGAGACGTGCCGCGCATCGCCGACGCCGCAGTAGTCGCGCCGCTCGACGAGTTCGGTGAGCGGCAGGCGGGAAATCGTCGCGACGCCGTGATAGCCCTTCTGGCCGTGCATGACGATGTGCTCGTAGCCGAGCGCCTTCAACGGTTTGGACGGGAACTGGTCGTTCGGACACTTGGTTTCCTGCAGGCACAGGATGTCCGGCGCATGGGTCTTCAGGAGATGCTCGACCAGGCCGATCCGCAGGCGGACGGAGTTGATGTTCCAGGTCGCTATGGAAAGGCTCATGCGGTCGGCATCCTCGTTGTGCCCGGCGGGCAGGTCGCGAGGTACTTAGCCGATAAGGGCCGGGACCGGAATCGGTTTTCCGCCGATCCGGCCGAAAATCGGGCCGTCACCCACTGCCACAAGGCGCGGAGCGGTCCGGTGGAAGTTCGAGCCGTGCCGGCCGCATCAGCGGCCGTGGATCTCGTTGTAGGGGATGGCGAAGATCTTCGAATCCAGCGGCACGCCGCTCTTGACGTTGAAGATCATCACGGACGTGTCCTTGCCCTGGGCATCCCTGATCGTCCACTGGCGAAGGTCGTAGGTCTTCGGGTCGAACATCATGGTGATGGTCGAGGAGCCGAACATGTTGCGGTCGCCCAGCACGATGGTGATGAGGTCGTCCTCTTCCTTCACGTTGCGGACCATGCGGGTGGAGAGGTCGATCTGCTCGCCCAGCAGCAGCTTCAGCGGCGTCTTGGAAAGGGGATAGACGTCCCAGGTCTTCAGCTTGCGGTTGCCGATGACCACCGTGCGGCCGTCGGAAATGACGCGCATCGGCGAGGGATCCTCGTAGTTGAAGCGGATCTTGCCCGGGCGGCTGATGAAGAACTTGCCGCCCGTCTGCTCGCCGCGGGGACCGAACTGCACGAACTCGCCCATCATCGTCTTCACCGACGAGAAGTGATTGGCGATCTTCTGCGCCGTGCCGGAGGCCTGGGCGGCAGCCGGATCCGACGCCAGCAGGGACGGGCCGCCGACGAGGACCAGCGCCAGCAGTCCGGCAAGGTTCCTGCGCGTGATATGGCCGGCCGGGGTGGTGTCGTGAGCGTTCATCTTGGTCTCCTTATGCCGCTCTGAATGTCCGCCAAGTACGGCGTGATCATGGCGCGAGTCGGACGCCTGCGACCGTGACGGCACAGGTAGAGCGACTTGTGTTCCCGTCAACGGCCCGTGATGTCGTCTTCCGTTGGAACCAGGATCTCGCGCTTTCCGGCATGGTTCGCCGGGCCGATCAGCCCCTCCTGCTCCATCCGTTCGATGAGCGAGGCGGCACGATTGTAGCCGATCCCGAGCCGGCGTTGAATATAGGACGTCGACGCCTTGCCGTCGCGCAGGACCACGGCGACGGCCTGGTCGTAGGGGTCGTCGGAATCGTCGAGGTTGGCGGTGCCGGCCGGGCCTGCACCGTCCATGTCGTCATCGTCGTCCTGGGTGATCGCGTCGAGATACTGCGGCGCGCCCTGCGCCTTCAGGTGGGCGACGACCGCCTCGACCTCGTGGTCGGAGACGAACGGGCCGTGCACGCGCTGGATGCGCCCGCCGCCGGCCATGTAGAGCATGTCGCCCATGCCCAGCAGCTGCTCGGCGCCCTGTTCGCCCAGGATCGTGCGGCTGTCGATCTTGGAGGTGACCTGGAAGGAGATGCGGGTGGGGAAGTTGGCCTTGATCGTGCCGGTGATGACGTCGACCGAGGGACGCTGCGTCGCCATGATGACGTGGATGCCGGCGGCACGCGCCATCTGCGCCAGGCGCTGGACGGCGCCCTCGATGTCCTTGCCGGCGACCATCATCAGGTCGGCCATCTCGTCGATGATGACGACGATGTAGGGCATCGGCTGGAGATCGAATTCCTCGGTCTCGTACATCGCCTCGCCGGTCTGGCGATCGAAGCCGGTCTGGACGGTGCGGGTGATCTGTTCGCCCTTGGCGAGCGCCTGCTCGACGCGGCTGTTGAAGCCGTCGATGTTGCGCACGCCGATCTTCGACATCTTCTTGTAGCGCTCCTCCATCTCGCGGACGGTCCACTTGAGCGCCACCACCGCCTTCTTCGGATCGGTGACGACGGGGGAAAGGAGATGCGGGATGCCGTCATAAACCGACAGTTCGAGCATCTTCGGGTCGATCATGATCAGGCGGCACTGTTCGGGCTTCAGCCGGTAGAGGATCGACAGGATCATGGTGTTGATCGCCACCGACTTGCCCGAGCCGGTCGTGCCGGCGACCAGCAGGTGCGGCATCTTGGCGATGTCGGTGATCACCGGTTCGCCGCCGATCGTCTTGCCGAGCGCCATGGCGAGCTTGGCCTTGCTGGTCTCGAAGTCGCGGGCGGCGAGCAGTTCGCGCAGGTAGACGGTCTCGCGGCTCTGGTTGGGCAGTTCGATGCCGATCGCGTTGCGGCCGGGGACGACGGCGACGCGGGCCGCAATCGCGCTCATCGAGCGCGCGATGTCGTCGGCAAGGCCGATCACGCGCGAGGACTTGATGCCGGGCGCCGGCTCGAGCTCGTACAGCGTGACGACCGGACCCGGGCGGACGTGGATGATCTCGCCCTTGACGCCGAAGTCCTCCAGCACGCCTTCGAGCATGCGGGCGTTCTGCTCCAGCGCGTCGGCGGACAGCGATGCGTCACGGGTGACGTTGCGGGGCTCGGCCAGCAGGTGCAGCGACGGAAGCTGGAAGCCGCCGGGCGCGGCGAAGGAGGCCTGGGCCTCCCGTTCGACCCGCACGCCCGGCTTGGGCTTGGGAGCGGCGGCCGCGATCCGCGAGCGCAGGCCCGCCGGTGCCGGCGCCTTGCGCGGCGCCCAATCGTCGGCCATGTCGTCGTCCGGCAGGATGCCGGCCGGGCGCGGCACGTCGTCGTCCTCGTCCATCTCCTCGTCGTCGTAGCCGGCCATCGGCGGCGGTGCGACATGGCGGCGGGCACCGCCGTCGAGCGACGGCTCGACGCGCTCCGAAAAGCGCGGCGCGGCCTTGGCACGGGTCGGTTCGTTCAGCGTGCCGAACTCGTCATCGTTGAAATCATAGGGCTGCTCGACCGCGCGCGAGCGGGTCTTGCCGCGTCCGGTGAGCCCGAACAGGCGGCGCAGGCGGGCCTGGTTGGTGTACCAGGCATGGGTCAGCGCGCCGGCGACGACCATCAGCGGCCCTTCGGCCTCGTCCTCCTCGTCGGGTTCGCTGACCGTGCGCGTCCGCTCGACGCTGACGGGGGTTGCGATCTCGTCGTCTTCCACCGGATCGTTGCCGATCAGGCCGGCGCTGAAGACGAGCAGCCAGCCGGCCGGGATGGCGACGATCCCGCCGAGGATGCTCGCCAGGATTCCGGTCGGATAGGCGCCGGTAAAGAGCGCTGGAAAGCGCAGGATCATGTCGCCGAAGACGCCGCCGAGGCCGTTCGGCAGGGGCCAGGTGATCGGGGCGGGGATGCAGCTGAGCGCGGCGGAGGCGAGCACGGCGCCGACGAACCAGCAGCCGAGCCGCTTGACGATGCGCGACAGGCGGCGGTTCTTGATCAGCGCCAGCGCCCAGGCGACGACCGGCAACAGGGCGATCACGCAGGCAAGCCCGAAGAACTGCATGAAGATGTCGGCAAAGGCCGCGCCGGCATAGCCGAGCGCGTTGGTGGGCTCGCTGCCCGATGCATAGGAGAAGCTGGGGTCGGAGACGTTCCAGGTGGAGAGGGCGGCCACGGCGAGCGCCAGCGCCACGAACAGGCCGAAACCCAGGAGCGCCCGGATCTGTCGCCATAGGAAGGCCGACAGAACAAATCGTTCGGGACGATTGTCCAGCATTGCGGTTGTGCTTCTCGCCATGTGTCTTCAGCCTGTCGCGCGATTGGTCCCGGTGCGGTCGTTCCACCGGGCCCGGAGGGCATGGATGATGTACGACCCTAACGGGACAAGCGTTAATGGCGTATTAACCATGGCGCGCAGAGCGGCTCCAATGCCAAAAATGCCCGGCCCGGCACACAAAAAAGCCCGGACCGCGAGGTCCGGGCTGTCGCCTGCTTGCACAGGCGCGGCGGGAGGATCAGACGGCGCCGGTCCCAACCGGCGCCGGTAACGCGCATCAGACGTGGTAGGCGGCTTCGCCGTGCGAGGACAGGTCGAGACCTTCGCGCTCGGCTTCGGCGGTGACGCGCAGGCCGACGATCGCATCGACGATCTTGTAGAGGATCGTCGAGACGACGCCGCACCAGACGATGGTGATCGCGACGGCGGTCAGCTGGGTCATGAACTGGCTGCCCATGGTGACGCCTTCGGCATAGCCGATGCCGCCGAGGGTGTCGGAGGCGAAGATGCCGGTTGCCAGCGCGCCGAACAGGCCGCCGATGCCGTGCACGCCGAACACGTCAGCGGTATCGTCGTAGCCGAACTTCGCCTTCACGACCGAGATGAAGAAGTAGCAGATCGGCGAGACGACCAGGCCCATGACGATGGCGCCCATCGGACCGGCGATGCCGGCGGCCGGGGTGATGGCAACGAGGCCGGCGATCATGCCGGATGCCGCACCGAGCATCGAGGCCTTGCCGCGGGTGAAGGTTTCGACCAGCGACCAGGAGACGATGGCTGCGGCCGTTGCGATGAAGGTGTTCACGGTTGCGAGCATCGCGCCGCCGGAGGCTTCGAGGTTGGAGCCGGCGTTGAAGCCGAACCAGCCGACCCACAGCATGGCCGCACCGACGAGGGTGAGGGTCATGGAGTGCGGGGCCATCATGTCCTTGCCATAGCCGATGCGCTTGCCGACCATGACCGCGCCGACCAGGCCGGCCACGCCGGCGTTGATGTGCACGACGGTGCCGCCGGCGAAGTCCAGCGCGCCCATGCCGAACAGCAGGCCGTTGGCGTCCCAGACCATGTGGGCGATCGGGAAGTAGACGAAGGTCGCCCAGAGCACGCAGAACAGTACCGCGGCGGAGAACTTGATGCGCTCGGCGAAGGCGCCGACGATCAGTGCCGGGGTGAGCGCTGCGAAGGTCATCTGGAACATCACGAAGATGAATTCCGGAATGACGACGCCGTCAGAGAAGGTCGCAGCGGTCGATTCCATCGTCACGCCGGAGAGGAACAGCTTGGCGGTGCCGCCGAAATAGGGGCTGGTGGAGCCGCCGAAGGCGAAGGAGTAGCCGTAGATGACCCAGACGAGCATCATGACGGCGCCGATGATCGTGCACTGCATCAGCACCGACAGCATGTTCTTGGCGCGGACCAGGCCGCCGTAGAACAGGCCGAGGCCGGGCATCAGCATGAACAGCACCAAAAGGGTGCTGATGAACATGAAGGCGGTGTCGCCCTTGTCCGGAACGGGGGCGGCAGCGGCGGCCTCGGCAGCGGCCGGTGCGGTTTCCTGCGCGAAGGCGACGACCGGCGCGAGAACGGCCGCAGCAGCGGCGCCAACGCGGCCAAGGATGGAGTTGAGAGTATGCGATGACATTGATATTGCTCCTGATCTGCCGGTTCTTACAGCGCTTCGGAATCGGTTTCGCCGGTGCGGATGCGGACGGCGTGGTCAATCGAGTAGACGAAGATCTTTCCGTCGCCGATCTGGCCGGTCTTGGCGGCGGATGCGATGGCCTCGACGGCCTTCTCGACGGTCTCGCTCGGGACGGCGATCTCGATCTTCAGTTTCGGAAGGAAGCTAACGGCATACTCGGTACCGCGGTAGATTTCCGTGTGTCCCTTCTGGCGCCCGTATCCCTTCACTTCGGTCACGGTGAGGCCCTGGATACCCACTGCGGTGAGGGCTTCGCGTACCTCATCGAGCTTGAACGGCTTGATTATTGCCATCACGATCTTCATCTGGATTCCCATCCCTTGTGTTCACCCACGGCCGAGGCCGTTTCTCCTTGCTGCCGCGGGCATCATGCCGCGGCTGCCAAGCCTACACATTCAAGGGGCGTGCCAGATTCAACGCACTTCGTAACGTATTGTTAAATAATGATTTTGTCGTCGATCAGCGACGGACGTCAAAAAAGCGCCAATCAGTGAGCGCAAATAATAGGCAATTTTGAAAAAATGCTTTAAATTTGTTCAGTTGCCTTTTTGCGGATCAACCCTTCCTGGGCAACCGAGGCCACCAGCAGGCCCTGGCGCGTGAAGAGGCTGCCGCGGGTCATGCCGCGGGCGCCGGAGGCAGAGGGGCTGTCCTGGGCAAACAGCAGCCAGTCGTCGAGCCGACAGGGGCGGTGGAACCACATGGCATGGTCGAGGCTCGCCACCTGCAGGGACCGGTCGAAGACGGAGGTGCCGTGCGCGAAGAGGGCGGTGTCGAGCAGGGTCAGGTCGGAGAGATAGCCGAGCACGGCGGCCTGGAGGTGGCGATCGTCCGGCACCGGGCCGGTGGCGCGCATCCATACGTTGCGCCCGGTCATGCTGCTGGCAGGGCCGGGGCGGCCGACAAGCTCGACCGGGCGGAGCTCGATCGGCCGCGGGCGTTCCCAGTATTCGCGAATGGCCTTGGGCGCGCTGGCGAGGAACCGCGCGCGCTCCTCGCCGTCCTGCAGCACCTGCTCCGGCGGCAGGACGTCCGGCATGGGCACGGCATGGTCGAAGCCGGGCTCGTCGCCCTGGAAGGACGCCGTCATGAAGTAGATCGGCTTGCCGTGCTGGATGGCGATGACGCGTCGCGTGGTGAAACCGGCGCCGTCGCGAATGCGGTCGACATCGTAGATGATCGGCACGGCCGGATCGCCCGGCCGGATGAAATAGGCGTGAAGGGAGTGGACGAAGCGGTCCTCCGCCACCGTGCGGCTGGCGGCGACCAGCGCCTGGCCGATCACCTGGCCGCCGAACACCCGCTGCCAGCCCACCTGCGGGCTGCCTCCGCGAAACAGGTTTTCCTCCAGCGTCTCGAGGTCGAGCGTCGACAGGAGTTCCTGCATGGGGGAGCCGCGCTCTTCCGGACGTGACATTTGGACCTTCTCCTGCTGTAGGCTCCCGGTGTAGGAAACTCCGTCTGCGTCATCTATATAGGATGAAAGGACGGCTCAAGGGCACGGAGACCAGCGATGATCGACATTCTTGTGGCAGGCGGCGGATATGTCGGGCTGTCGCTGGCCGTGGCGCTGAAGAAGGCCGCTCCACATCTGCAGATTGAACTCGTCGATCCGGCCCCGGCCGACGCCTGGAGGCGCGACGAGCGCGCCTCCGCGCTGGTGGCTGCCGCCCGCAACCTCCTCGACGTCCTCGGCGTCTGGAACGAGATCGAGCCGGAGGCGGAACCGATCCGCCGCATGGTGATCACCGATTCGCGCACGGCCGATCCGGTGCGCCCCGTCTTCCTGACCTTCGAGGGCGCGGGCGAGGCCGACGACGGCACGCCCTTCGCCCACATGGTGCCGAACCGCGCCGTCACGGGAAGCCTGGTGGCGGCGGCTGAGCCGCTCGGCCTGCCCATTCGGTGGGCAACCTCCGTGGTGGATTTTTCCACCGACGTGCATGCGAGCACGATCCGCCTCTCGAATGGCGAAACGCTTCAGGCCCGCCTGCTCGTCGCCTGCGACGGTGTCCGTTCGAAGCTGCGCGACCTTGCCGGCATCAAGACCGTCCGCTTCGACTACGGGCAGTCGGGGATCGTGACGACCGTCGAGCACGAGCGGCCGCACGAGGGGACGGCGGAGGAGCATTTCCTGCCGGCCGGCCCCTTCGCGACCCTGCCGATGAAGGGCAATCGATCCTCGCTCGTCTGGACGGAGCGGACCGAGGACGCCAACCGCCTGATCGAAAGCGACGACCTGGTATTCGAGGAGGAACTGGAGCGCCGCTTCGGTCACAAGCTCGGCGCCTTGCGGCTGGTGGGCGGCCGCAAGGCCTTCCCGCTGGGGCTGACGCTCGCACGATCCTTCGTCGCTCCCCGCTTCGCCCTTGCCGGCGACGCGGCTCACGGCATCCACCCGATTTCCGGCCAGGGCCTGAACCTCGGCTTCAAGGACGTGGCGGCGCTGGCCGAAACCGTGATCGAGGCGGACCGGCTGGGCCTCGACATCGGCCTTATCTCGGTGCTCGAGCGCTATGAGACCTGGCGGCGCTTCGATACGTTCCGCATGGGGGTCACTACGGACGTGCTCAACCGGCTGTTCTCGAACGACCTGACGCCGGTGCGCGTCGCGCGCGACCTCGGGCTCGGGATCGTCGACCGGCTGCCGGGGCTGAAGTCGTTCTTCATCCGCCAGGCCGAGGGTCTGGCCGGCCGCGACCAGCCGCGCATGCTCGTCGGCGAGGCGATCTGAGCCGGGCGACCGAACGGGCGTTTCTCAGTCCTTCAGTTCGCGCGCTTCGGAGACGAGCATGATCGGAATGCCGTCGCGGACCGGGTAGGCGAGCTTCGCCCGCTCGGAGACGAGTTCGCCGGTTTCCGCATTCCAGGTCAGCCGGCCCTTCGTCAGCGGGCAGACGAGAAGTTCCAGGAGCTTGGTATCGACGCTGTTGGTCTTGTTTTCCATCGGCGGACCTATTGCAGGCGCGTGTCGACGTCGCCGAAATTGCGCGCCAGCACGATCTCGGTGATCGCGATCAGCGTTTCGGCGCGCGTCTTCAGGTCCGGGGCCTCGAGGAGGGCCTGCTTTTCCGCCGGTCCGTAGGGCGACATCATCGACATGGAGTTGACGAGGGTGGTGTTGCTGGCCCGCTCGACGCTTTCCCAGTCGGCCTCCAGCTTGTTGGCGTCGAGATAGGCGCGGAAGGCCGACAGGAGGGCCTCCCGATCGACTCCGCGCTCGTCGTCGGTGCCGGAGAGGTCGCTGATGAAGGGCGCGATCTTGAACGAGCGGTAGGCCTTGCCGGTGCGGACTTCGCTGATGAGGCGATAGCGGCAGACGCCGGTGAGCGAGGTGATGTATCGGCCATCGCCGGTCTCGGCGAAGGAGGTGACGCGGCCGAGGCAGCCGACCTGGCAGAGCGCGGGCGCCTCCGCGGCAGGGTCCGAGACGATGTGATCGCCGAACACCGGCTGGACCATGCCGATCAGCCGGCTGCCGGCGAGAACGTCGTCGAACATCGACAGATATCGCGGCTCGAAGATGTTGAGGGGCAACTGTCCGCCCGGCAGAAGCAGGGCGCCCGTCAGCGGAAAGACCGGAATCGTCCCCGGCAGGTCTTCCGGCTTCAGATAGCGCGCATTCCCGACATGCATTGCATCGCCTTCCCGTCGCATTCGGCATGGCCCGCCGCTGAAGGCGGCAGGCAGCGTCAAGACCCTTGAAATGGGGTCCGGAGCGGATTTCTCAAGATGCGCGGCGGGCAAGCGTCAGGAAAACAGGATCGACGACAGCTTCCGCCTGGCGGCGATCGTGGCCGGGTCCTTCAGTCCCCAGACCTCGAAGAACTGCAGCAGTTCGCGCCTTGCGACGTCGTCCTCGAAGCTCCGGTCGCGCTTCATGATCGAAAGCAGATGGTCGGCCGCCGCCTCGCGATTGCCCTCGACATTGCGGATCTTGGCGAGCTTCAGCCGTGCCGCGTGGTCGTCCGGGTCTGCCGCCAGCGCCTGTTCGAGCGCCTGCGGGTCGCCGAGCTTGCGGGCCTCCTCGATCTGCTCCAGCTGCTTCTGCACGGCTGCAACCGCTGGATCCTTGGCGACCGCTTCGGGCGCCGAGGCCAGAATCTGGCGGGCATTGTCCAGCTGGCCGGCCGCGATCATGCACTGGGCCATGCCGGCGAAGGCTGCGGCATTGTCCGGATCGGCCTGCAGGATCGCGCCGAAGAGATCGGCGGCCCCGCCGATGTCGTGCTGGGAAAGCAGGGTCTTCGCTTCCTCGAGGATCGCCTCGATCTCGGCCTTCTGGTCGGCATCCGCAGGGCCGGCGATCTTGTCGATGAAGGCGCGGACCTGGCTCTCCGGGAGCGCCCCCATGAAGCCGTCCGCCGGCCGGCCGCCGACGAAGGCGATGACGGCGGGAATCGACTGGATGCCGAGCTGGCCGGCGATGGAGGGATGGTCGTCGATGTTCATCTTGACGAGCTTCACCCGGCCGCCGGCCTCCTTGACCACCTTCTCGATGATCGGGGTCAGCTGCTTGCAGGGACCGCACCAGGGCGCCCAGAAGTCGACGAGGACCGGCTGCTGGCGCGAGGCCTCGATGACGTCCTGGGCGAAGGTCGCCGTCGTCGTATCCTTGACGAGATCGGCCGCAGGCGCGGCGCCATAGTTGACCGCGCCGCTCATCTGGCCGCCAAACGACGTCGCATAGGGATTGTCACTCATCTTCCTGCTCCTGCGGACCGTCGCCCGACTTCGTTCATTGCCGCCTGAAGATCGTATGTCAGGAGGTCACTTTCAAGACAAGCGGTTCGTGGCCGGTCGCCGCGATGAAGCGCAGCAGATCGGCTGCGGCGATCGACGTGGTCGCGTCGTTCCGCAGCGGATGGGCGTTGATGACGTCGCAGTGCATCAGGTCCGCGTCCAGGATCAGCTTCACCTTGAGGCCGGTGTCGTTGATCACGCCGAAGGCGGTGACCGAACCGGGAACGACCCCGAGATACTCCATCAGCTTCTCGGGCTTGCCGAACGAGACGCGGCTCGCCGCGCCGATGACCGAATGAACGGTCTTGAGGTCGACGGTGGCGTTCTCCTCCACGGTGAGGAGGAAGTAGTTGTCCTTCTTGTCCTTCAGGAACAGGTTCTTCGTGTGTCCGCCGGGGATCTCGTCGCGCAGCGCCACCGATTCGGCGACGGTGAAGACCGGCGCATGGGTCTTCGTCGTATGGGCGATGCCGAGGCTGTCGAGGAAGGCGAAAAGATCGCCGTCGGTCTTCGGCTGCTGCCTGTCGGGGGTCATGTCCATGTCGGTCCTCAATCGTCGCTGTCGTTACGGCGCGCCCGGCCCGGCCGCCCTGATATGCCGCTGCCGCGTTCCATAATGCCTTCCCGGTCGCCAGGCAACGGCAATGGCGGGCCGCGGCCCGGGCGCTTGCCGGGGCCGGCACGATCGATCCGAAAATTTCTCGAACATGGCGTCATTTCCCTGTTGCATTTGAAAATCGCTTGGGCCATATAGCGCCCGTCGCCGCAACGCAGCGACCTTCGGCCACCGACTACCCCAGGCCGTCGACGATGAGCGGGTGTAGCTCAGGGGTAGAGCACAACCTTGCCAAGGTTGGGGTCGGGCGTTCGAATCGCCTCACCCGCTCCATTCTTTCAAGTCCTTCGAGGCCTCGGTTCGCCGGGGCTTTTGTGCGTTTTGGCACAGCTAGAATCGCGAGGTGCGCAGCTGACCAAGACGGCACGGTCACCGTCGGATTACTGGATTGTGGATTGGGCAAAGTGTCAAATCGTGACGTCCAGCGGATTTTGGCCGGCAGAATTGCACCGGGTATTTACATCGGCGGTTGAACGTCCGTCTGAGCGTGCATAGGTCTCTGGTGTGCGCAATTCGCCATGTACCATTGGTTGAGGTTTGGGCTAATTTTTGCAACTTCAGCAATTGAAGCTGCGCGCCGAACAACTTATAGTGCGGCCAGTGTGGCGCTCCGCCCGCGAAACCTAACGCCAATTTACCCGACTTGAGGACGCAGCATGGCCAAGTTTACCGGAACGTCTGGCAAAGACATCCTGACCGGGACGGAAGAGGACGACCTCATCCGTGGCCTCGGTGGCAACGACACACTGAAAGGGCGCGCTGGCAACGACGAAATTTTCGGCGGGGCGGGCGACGACACGATATTCGGCGGAGCGGGCAACGATAAGGTCTACGATTTCGAGGGACGCAATACGATCGACCTCGGCGCGGGCGACGACCTCTTCGCCAGCTACGATCCTGGCGGCAGGAAACACTCAGGCTCCATCTACGTCAACGGCGGTTCTGGCGTCGACTACGCCAGCTTTGACCTTTCCCATCTTACATCCAACCTGACTTTCACGCTCTCGACCTCGGCAAAATTTGTCAACGCTGCGGTGACCGTGAAGAACATCGAGCGGATCGGGATCACGGGAGGTTCCGGCAACGACAAGTTCACCGGTGGATCTCGCGCCGACTATTTCTTCGGTGACGAAGGCAACGATACGCTTACCGGCCTCGATGGCAACGACACGCTGAACGGTTACCACGGCGACGACAAGCTGTATGGCGGCAATGGCAATGATGAAATAGAGGGCGGTCGCGGGAACGACATGCTCGATGGCGGCGATGGGGACGACAGGCTGTCCGGCGGAGAAGGCGACAGTACGATATACGGCGGCAATGGCAATGATTGGCTGTCTGCCCGGGGCAACTCCACACTGGTCGGTGGTGACGGCGACGATACGATCTCCTATGACATAGCGTCCTATGACAAGGCACGCGGCGGTCATATCGATGCTGGAGCCGGTGCGGATCGGGTTGCATTCTCCATATACGCGGGCAGACAGTCATCCTATACGATCGATCTCGGGTCGGACAACGATACCTTCGCTTTTTCTGCTCCGGAAGGTCTGCGTTCTGACGTCGCGATTTCCATCGAGGGTGGCGACGGTATCGACCGTGTTGAATTCAACTTCTCCCGCTTCTTCACGCGAGACCTGACATTCGCGATGTCGGCATCGGGGAGTATTGTCGGCACTGCAATGACATTTAATAGCTTCGAGAGCGTCAAGCTCATTTCAGGCAGAGGCAACGACAACCTGACCGGAGGCGACCTCGACGACGAGCTTGACGGCGGCCTGGGCAACGACACACTTTCAGGCGGCGATGGTAACGACACGCTATTGATAAGCGGGGGGTATGGCTCGTCCAATCAGAGCGACGATAGGGTTGATGGTGGGGCCGGCGACGACGTCATTGACGCATACAATCTGGCACCCGGCGACGTCGTTTCCATCGACGGTGGCGAAGGTTTTGATACTGCTTACCTTCGCTTCCAGAACGTATCTGACGGGATGACGGTCGTGGCTTCGGAGTCGGGAAGCTACACCATTTTGTCGGCCACGCTGAAGAATATCGAAAACCTCTCGCTCATCGGTGGAAGAGGTCATGACAGCTTCACCGGTGGGGGCGGCAACAACGCCTTCAACGGCCGATCAGGGAACGATACGCTCACGGGTGGCGGCGGTGACGATGACCTGATCGGCCACCATGGAAGGGACAAGCTCTACGGTGACGACGGCAACGACACGCTTTTTGGCGGCACCGGAAACGACATCCTTTACGGTGGCAGCGGCAAAGATTGGTTGTTCGGCGAAGATAGCAAAGATACCCTCGATGGCGGCGACGGCAAGGATACCCTTGATGGTGGCGCCCGGACCGATATCCTCAGGGGCGGCAAGGGCGACGACCTGCTGAAAGGCGGCTCCGACAATGACCAGCTAACTGGCGGCCTGGGCATGGATAAACTTTATGGGGGCTCAGGGTCGGACATCTTCATCTTCGAAACGCTTCAAGACAGCACACCCGGCAAGTCCGGCCGCGACACGATCTTCTACTTCAGCAAGGGCGACAGGATCGACGTTTCGGCGATCGACGCGAGCACGAAGGAGGGGGGTGATCAGGGTTTCACCTTCATTGGAACGGACGACTTCTCGAAGAAGGCCGGGGAACTGCGCTACGACAAGGGAAAATCCGACACCTATATTCGTGGTGACGTGGATGGCGACGGCAAGGCGGATTTTGCCATTCATCTCGATGATGTGCGGACGCTCGACAAGGCCGATTTCATCCTTTGACAATTGAAGCCGCGCATTTTGATGCTCGCGCGGCGCTACCGTTGTTCTGCTCGCTGGAATAATCAAGTGCGGATCAACGCCGATCGCGCGGCATCATAAACCCTGCGGCGTCCAAGCGCCTTTCGCCTCGTTCGTAGTTGGAAACGAATGTCTGCCTCTGCCTAAACGCACACCGACTTCGGTTCGGGTTGTTCCAGCGCATGATCGAGCTGCAAAAAGCGGCTCGATCATGTGACGATAGAGATCAGAGCGAATCGAAGACGTGAACGACCGATACGTCGGGGACATCAACGACTAGCGGAAATACGCCCTGCTGCGGGCGCTATCCTCTGGCGGCGCGAACCGCATCGGTATCTGCTGGATGATGGCGCCATCGGATGGCGGAAGTGGACGGCGGCAAGCTGGCCTGCTTGCAGCATCCGCGCGTCACCGCCACGTTGACCCAGAACTGTTCGATATCCTGGTGCATGCCGCTTCCGCGCCTGACCGTCATCGTCTGGCACGATAGAGGGCAGCGGCGCCATTCCCGGCGCGCGCTACCAAACGGCACCTATCGGCATGTAAATCTTTCCACTGCCGGCGGCCCGCCATGCGTTCGCGGTGGTCTCAAAATTTGTAATGATTCCTCAAATATCGTTGACATTTCAATATAAAGTCGCGTTATAAAGATAACAACAATATCTGGAGATCTTGATGCTGGCCATTCTCGCCGACGATCTCACGGGCGCGCTGGACAGTGCAGCGCCTTTCGCCGCGCGGGGCCTGCACGTGGAGGTGGCCCTGGCGGCCGCGGCCGTCGGTGCGGCTCTCGGTGCGGCAGCCGGAGCGGCGCCGGATGTCCTTTCGATCAACCTCGGCACGCGCGAATTGACGCCAGCTGCGGCGCAGCGTGAGGTGTCGGCGGCGCTTCAGGCTCTTCCGGCCGGAACCCGTCTCTTCAAGAAGGTCGATTCGCGCCTCAAGGGGCATATCGCGGCCGAGCTCGATGTCATGTCCTACCGGGCGGCGCTGGTGGCGCCGGCGATTGCCGACTTCGGGCGGATCGTGAGGGAGGGGTGCGTAGAGGGCTTCGGCGTGGACGAACCCATTTCCGTTGCCGAGAAGCTCGGGCCGCATGCGGCGCGCGCGACGATCCCGGACATCGCCAGCCAGGGCGAGATGCGCCTCTGGCTCGAGCGGGCCGACGAGGCGGGCGTCGACCTGCTGGTCGGCGCGCGGGGGCTGGCGGAAGCGCTCGCCGAACAGATGAGCGGAGAGGCGCCGGCGCTGGTGGCGGACATTCCGGCAGGGCCCGCGCTCTTCGTGGTCGGTTCGCGCGATCCGATCACCCTTGCGCAGATCGAGGCGCTGCGCCGCGACGGCGACGTCCGCTACCTGCGGGCGCCGAACGGCCGTCTTGCCGATGTGCCGGCCGACGGCTACGGGCTGACGCTGGTCCAGGCGGTCCCGGGTGCTGTGGCGGCCACAGCCGAAGAGGTGTCTGCGGCGCTTGCCGACAGCGTCTGTCCCGATCTTGCCGGCGCGGCATCGACGCTCTTGCTTTCCGGCGGCGCCACGGCGGAGGCGGTACTGCGGAAAATGGGGATCATCCGGTTTCGGCTGCTCGGCGAATGCCTGCCCGGACTGGGCTTGGCGCATGCCGACGGGCATTGCATTATCGCCAAGTCGGGAGGATTTGGGCAGCCGGACACATTGAGGCAGATCGCGGGCCGGCTGCGCGGCAGGACAGGATAGGAAATGGGACTGGAGAACGGAACAGCGCGCAGGAGCCTTGGCGATCTCGTCTTCGAGCGCATGCACCGGGCCATCAAGTCCGGCGCCTACAAGCCGGACGAGCGGCTGCCGACCGAGCATGACCTGGCAATCGAGTTCGAGGTGTCGCGGCCGATCATCCGCGAGGCCCTGCGGCGGCTGCGCGAGCAGGGGTTCATCTATTCGCGGCGCGGTGCCGGCAGTTTCGTCCGCGCCGTCGGCATGCGCGAGCCGCTCGGCTTCGGGCAGCTCGAAAACGTCGCCGACCTTCTCAACTGCTACGAATTCCGCCTGACGGTCGAGCCGGCCGCGGCGGCGGCGGCGGCGGAGCGCCACGATGCGGTGACGCTGGCCGCCATCCGCCAGGCGCTGGAGCTGATGCGGGACGCCACCAACCGCCAATCGCACCGCGAGGATGCCGACTTCCAGTTCCATCTGGCGATCGCCCGCGCTGCGCAGAACAGCTATTTCTTCACGGCCATGGAAGCGCTGAAGGATCACATCGCCGTCGGCATGCGGTTCCACGGCGCCTCGGTGAAGCGCGAGAGCACCGGGCTCAGCCGGGTGTTCGGCGAGCACGAGGCGATTGCCGAAGCGATTGCCGCGCGCGACGCGGCGAAGGCGCGGCAGCTCATGCACGACCATCTCACCGGTTCGCGCGAACGGCTGTTCCAGGCCACGAAATAGTGCGCAAGGCCCCGGCCGCACCGGGGCCTTGATGTCGGAGTGCGGTGGCGCCCGGATCGCTTCCACGGTCCGGGCGCCAAACCGTTTTGGACGGCAGCGCGGATTGTCCTAGAGCGTGCTGTTGTGGTTTGGAAACAATTCTGTTGGTTCAAGCGGCGCCGTCTGATGTGCCGGCCGGCGCGCGTCGTAGCCAATGCTTACGGCGAAGCCGGCCGGCACATCAGCCGGCTCGCTTCAACCAACCCGAAGGGCCGGGCATCTTTTCGTCGGGGCAGAGGCGAGCGCCTCGAACGTACCTTCCGGTATGCCCTTCGTCGCTCGCCTCCGCCCTGACGAAAACCTGCTCCGGCAGAATGGTTCCAAATCACAACAGCACGCTCTAGAAGGCCGCCCGGTAGATGCCCAGCACGTCCTCGACGCTCATGTCGATGGGATTGTTGTCCATCAGGCGGCGATTGGCGTGGGCCTCGCCGGCATAGACGGGCAGGTCGTCCGGGGTTGCGCCATGGGCGGCGAGCGCCATTTCGATGCCGAGGTCGCGGCAGAAGCCATGGGCTTTGGCAAGCAGGTCCTGGGGGGCGAGGTTCTCGCCGAGGCCGAGGGCTTCGGCCACCTCCGCCGTCTTTTCGGCCGCGACCTTCTGGTTGAAGGCGAGCACGTGCGGGAAGATGATCGCGTTTGCTAGGCCATGCGGGAGGCGAAGCCGGGTACCGAGCGGGTAGGCAATCGCGTGTCCGGCAGCGGTGTTGACCGGACCGAGGCAGATGCCGCCATAGTAGGAGGCGAGCATCATCCCCTCGCGGGCTTCCGTGTCGGCGCCGTCGCGCACGGCGCGGGCGAGATATGTTCCGACGAGCCGGAATCCCATGCGGGCAAAGCCGTCGATCATCGGGTGCGCACGGCGGTTGGTGAAGGCCTCGACGCAATGCGCCATGGCGTCGACGCCCGTGGCCGCGGTGACGGCCGGCGGCACGGAATAGGTCAGCTCCGGATCGAGCACGGCGAAGTCGGCGATCATGTGCGGGCTTTCGACCGCGATCTTGTTGCCCTTGCCGGGATCGATGACGAGCGAGCGAATGCCGGCCTCGGAGCCGGTGCCGGCGGTGGTGGCGACCTGGGCGAGCCGCGTGCGGCGCCCTGCCACCCGGTTCGGGCCGGCGACGTCGGCGAGCGTCTGCTCGCTGTCCCAGAGGACGGCGACGAGCTTGGCGACGTCGAGGACCGAGCCGCCGCCCAGGCCGACGACGAGATCGGGCCGGCACCGGCGCGCGATCTCGAGCGCTGCCTCCAGTGTCGCGGTGTCGGGCTCGCCGGGAATGGCGTCGAAGACGCTGACGCGGCCGGACAGCTTCAGGCGATCGACGAAGCCGGCCGTGACGGGGGTGGCGATGACGAGCACGGAGGCGGCGTCGGCCGCCCAGGCGCCGACCTCGCCGATCGTGCCGGCGCCGACGGCGAGCCGGCGGGGCTGGTGGAGCGTGATGGGGGCGATGGTCATGGCGTCATCCTCGCTTGGCGGCGCCCGACACCAGCTTGCGGGCGTAGGCGATGGCGGAATTCATGTTGCCGTGATCGGCGATGCCCTTGCCGGCGATGTCGAAGGCCGTGCCGTGATCGACGGAGGTGCGGTCGATCGGCAGATCCACCGAGACGTTGACGGCGGTGTCGAAGGCGACGAGCTTGACGGGGATGTGCCCCTGGTCGTGATACTGGGCGACGACGAGGTCGAAGGCGCCCGAATAGGCGCGGTAGAAGACCGTATCGGCGGAGATCGGGCCGTAGGCGTCGATGCCCTCGGCGCGGGCCGCCTCGACCGCGGGCGCGATCTGGTCGTCGTCCTCGGTGCCGAAGAGGCCGTTCTCGCCGCAATGGGGGTTGATGCCGGCGACGGCGATCTTCGGCGCGGCATAGCCGATGCGCTTCAGGTGGGCGTTTCCGGCCCGGATGGTGGCGAGGACCCGCTCCGTCGTCGAGCGGCGGATCGCCTCCTGCAGGGACACGTGGGTCGAGACGTGGATCACCTTGAGGCGATCGGAGGCGAGCAGCATATAGGCGGCCCTGGAGCCGGTGAGGCTGCGCAGCATGCCGGTATGGCCGTCATAGTGATGGCCGGCGAGGTTCAGCGCCTCCTTGTTGATCGGTGCCGTGACGATGCAGCCGATGGTGCCGGCTTCGGCATCCCGCACCGCCTTCTCGATGAAGCGGAAGGCGGCGTCGCCGGCAACGGGGCTGAGCTGGCCGAAGGCGAGCGGCGCGCCCTCGATCGGCAGGTCCACGACATGGGGCGCAAGGTCGATCTCGATGCCGAGGGCTTCGCGCGCCGCCTCGAGCGTGGCGAGATTGCCGTAGATGCGGATCGTCGCGCGGTCTTCCGGCGTCATGCCGGCAAGCGCCTTGACGGAGATCTCCGGGCCGACGCCGCACGGGTCGCCCATGGTGATGCCGATGATATTGCTCATGATGGTCTCCAGGTGTCGGCCCGCTCCCAGCCGGGTGCCAGGCGGACATATTTGATGGCGCGGCGGTGATAGGTATAGGCGAGATGCAGCGTGCCGTCGGCTTCCGCCAGCAGCCAGGGATAGGACATTTCCCTGTTCCGGCCGTCGGTCGAATCGTTGGACAGGCAGGTACCCGGCCCGTCCTCGACCAGCAGCCGGACGGGGAAGGTGTTGCCGCCATCCTCCGACAGGCAGAGCGCGACCGGCGCGCGCGGCACGCCCCAGACGGGAACGCAGCCGCCGGCGGGGTCCGCATCGGGGCGTCCGTCGTCCTCGCCGAGCTCGTCATAGAGCGAGGCGCGGCGGTCGGCCGACCGGTCCGCGTTCACGGGATTGCAGATCATCGCGACGCGACCGTCGCTGAGACGGATCGCGGCGATCGAGGAATTGTTGTTCGGGACATCGGTTGCCTCTGGCGTCGACCAGGACCGGCCGCCGTCGCGGCTCTCGGTCCGATAGACGAAATCCGCCTGGCGCCGGCGGAAGAAGGCGGCAAGGCGTCCGTCCTCCAGCGCGACCGGCGACATGTGCACGCAGCCCAATGACCGGGCGAGATCCTCCAGCCGCCAGGTCCTGCCCTCGTCAAGGGAAACGCCGACGGCGGCGGTGTCGTGGCTGCCGTTCCATTTCTGGCCGGGGCGCTGGACGCAGCGGAAGATCGGCAGCAGCCACGCCCCGTCGGCGCGCACCACGAGCGGCGCACGCACGAAACAGCCGGCCGGCAGATCCAGATAGCGTCCCTCTTCGGCCGTCAGCGCCAGCGGGTCGGCCGGATCGCGCCGGACTTCGGCCATGCGGATCCGGCATTGGTCCTGGTTGCCGGACGGCTGCGCGGTGTGGAAGAGCCAGAGGCGGCCGTCCGGCGCGGTGAACAGAACCGGGTTCTGCTCCGAATGCGCGGAATCGAAGCTGAGCCGCTGCGGAGGCCCCCAGGCGGAGGCGCCTTTTTCGAGCACGGACGCGAAGATCGAGATGTCCGACTTGCCTTCCAGCGTGCCACCGAACCAGGCGCAGGCGAGGGCGCCATCGGCCAGAAGATGAAGGAAGGCGGCATGGTTCTGGATCATGGGCGAGGGCAACAGCGCTTCGGTGCGTCCGGGCGACGCGTCCTGAAGCAGGCCATCCATGTGGTGGGCGACTTCGTTGGGGTCCATTCTCTCCTCCTGCTGCCGTTGAAGATCGCCAAAATTACAAAGTTGTCAAGTTTAAGAATGTTATGAATGGCGACAAACTCTGAATTTGTGACACTTAAATAATTGAATTTAATGCATATATTTTTTGCATCGTCGCCGAACAGGAATTACATTCCGAAATAATTTGACAAACTTAAGGGAAAGGAGGATGGTCAGGCTGAGCCGGCAGAGAGGAATGCCGGGCAGGAGGATCCATCCATGCCGCAAGCCGGCGCCCCCCCAGACGTTCACGATGGCTGCGATTGCCCGGCTCGTCGCTGCGGTCCGCGTGCCGGCCGAGGCCATGGTCCCGGCGACGGTCGGCATCGTGGCGGTCGGCCTTCTCGGCGCGCCTGCGATCGCCGGTCTGTCGGGCGCGGAGATGGGTTTTGCCATCGTGGTCGCGCTTGCGGGCGCGGTCCTGAATTTGCCGGGTCCTTGCGGTCCGGCGGCCACAAGCCGTTGTACGGCTTTGCCGGCCGCGCGATCCGGAAAAGCAATATCAGCCTGAACGCTATTTCACTAGGGAGGAAAATGTCGTGAAGAAAATGCTTGTCCTGGGCGCCCTCATGCTGGGTTCCGCCCTGTCGCCAGCCTTCGCCGGCTCGGGGCCGATCAAGATCGTGCTGGCCGAGGAGGCGGACCTGCTCGAGCCCTGCATGGCGACCCGATCGAACATCGGCCGCATCATCATGCAGAACGTCAGCGAAACGCTGACGGAACTCGACGTGCGCGGCGACAAGGGCGTGATGCCGCGGCTCGCCGAAAAATGGGAGCAGAATGCCGACGGCAGCTGGCGCTTCACGCTGCGCCAGGGCGTCAAGTTCTCCGACGGCACGACCTTCGACGCCAAGGACGTCAAGCACAGCTTCGACCGCATCATGAGCGACAAGAACGCCTGCGAGTCGCGCCGCTACTTTGGCGGCATGACCGTCACGCCGACCGTCGTCGACGACTACACGATCGACTTCAAGGCCGATCCGGTGCAGCCGATCCTTCCGTTGCTGCTGTCGCTCGTCACCATCGTTCCCGAAGAAACGCCGCTCGAGTTCGTGCGCGAACCGGTGGGTACCGGCCCCTACAAGCTGACCAACTGGACGCCCGGCCAGCAGATCGTGCTTTCCGCCCGCGACGACTACTGGGGCGACAAGCCGGAGGTGACGGAGGCGACCTACCTCTTCCGGGCCGATCCGTCGGTCCGCGCGGCGATGGTCCAGGCCGGCGAGGTGGATCTCTCGCCGTCGATCTCGCAGCTCGACGCCACCAACCTCAATACGGACTTCTCCTATCTCGACAGTGAGACCGTCTACCTCCGCATCGATCACAATATCGCGCCGCTGAACGACGTCCGCGTCCGCCGCGCTCTCAACATCGCGATCGACCGCGAGGCCTTCCTCGGCACGCTCGTCCCGGAAAGCGCGCTGCTCGCCACCGCCATCGTGCCGCCGCCGACGCTCGGCTGGAACCCCGACGTCAAGGTCTTCCCCTATGATCCGGAAGGCGCCAAGAAGCTGCTCGAGGAGGCCAAGGCCGATGGCGTGAAGGTCGATACGCCGATCACCATCATCGCCCGTTCGGCAAACTTCCCGAACGTCACCGAGATCATGGAGGCCATCCAGGCGCAGCTTCAGGAGGTCGGGTTCACGATCGACCTGAAATTCGTCGAGGTCGCCGAGCACGAGCAGTACTACTCCAAGCCCTTCAAGGAAGGTCGCGGCCCGCAGATCGTCGCCGCCATGCATGACAACTCCAAGGGCGATCCGTCGTTCTCGATGTTCTTCAAGTATGCGACGGACGGCACGCAGTCGGGCTTCTCCGATCCGAAGGTCGACGACCTGATCAAGCGCGCTTCGGCCGCCGTCGGCGAAGAGCGCGCCAAGCTCTGGTCCGAACTGATCGCCTATCTCCACGACGACGTCGTCGCCGACGTGCTGCTGTTCCATATGGTCGGCTTCTCGCGCGTCTCCGAGCGCCTCGATTTCAAGCCGACGATGGCGACGAACGGGACGTTGCAGCTCTCGGAAATCAAGATCAAGTAAGCTCGCGCTGGCGCGCGCAGCGTTTGCCAGCCACAACAGCAATCAAGGCGGCGGGAGAAGCCCGCCGCCCGGTTTTCCGGGGATGCCATGCTTAGCTTCATTCGAAAACGCGCAGTGGCCAGCCTGATCTCTCTCGTCGGGCTGATCGTGATGGTCTTCTTCCTGTCGCGGCTGACGGGGGATCCGGCTGCGCTGTTCCTTCCGGTCGAGGCTTCGGCCGAGATGAAGGACCAGTTTCGCGAACTGCATGGCCTGAATGATCCGCTCCTCGTGCAATTCGGCCGCTACGTGGGCGACGTCCTCACAGGCGATCTCGGCGAGTCCCTGCGCAAGGCCCGCCCGGCGCTCGATGTCGTGCTCGAAGCCTTCGTCTGGACGCTGTGGCTTGCGATCATCACCATGACGCTCGTCACGGGGGCCGCCATCGTCGTCGGCTCGCTTGCCGCCTTCCGCGCCGGCGGCTTCTTCGACCGCCTGTCTTCCATCATCTCGCTGCTGGGCGCCTCGGTGCCCGACTTCTGGATCGCGATCGTCGCCATCGTCGTCTTTTCGGTGAACCTCGGCTGGCTGCCGACCTCGGGCACCGGATCGCTGCTCCACTGGATCCTGCCGATCTGCGTGCTCTTCATCCGCCCGTTCGGGATCATCGTGCAGGTGGTGCGGGGCTCGATGATCGGCGCGCTGTCGTCGGCCTACGTCAAGACGGCGCGTGCCAAGGGCGTCCGGTCGGGGCCGATCATCTTCGTGCACGCGCTGCGCAACGCCATGCTGCCGGTGATCACCGTTATCGGCGACCAGGCGGCGAGCCTTCTCAACGGCGCCGTCATCGTCGAGACGATTTTCGGCTTTCCCGGCGTCGGCAAGCTGATGATCGATTCCATCCTGCAGCGCGACTTCAACGTGGTGCTCGCGGCGATCCTCGTCACGGCGCTCGCGATCTTCCTCATGAACCTGCTGATCGACCTTGCCTATGCGCTGCTCGATCCGCGGATTCGCCACTGAGGAGCATGGCCATGACCCAACAGACGACCGATGCCGTCCTCGTCGAAGAACCCCATTTCGCCAGGCGCATGTTGCGCATGCTCCTGGCCGACAAGTTCGCGCTGTGCGCGGCGATCTTCCTTCTCGTTATCCTGGTCCTTGCGATCATCGGGCCGAGCTGGCTGGGCGACCTCGCCACCAAGCAGAACCTGCGCGGCCGCAATGCCGCCCCGTTCGACTGGGAACGCGGCTGGGTCTGGTGGATGGGGGCGGATGCCCTCGGCCGTCCGCTGCTCGCCCGCATCGTCGTCGCCAGCCAGAACACGCTGCTGGTGGCCGCCGGCGCCGTCGCGCTCTCGGCCGTCGTCGGCACCCTGCTCGGCCTCGTCGCCGGCTTCTCCTCGCCGCGCGTCAACCAGGTGATCATGCGCCTCGCCGACGTCATCATGTCCTTTCCGTCGCTGCTGATCGCGGTGATCGTGCTCTACATTCTCGGTTCCTCCATCCTCAACCTCGTGCTGGTGCTCGCGATCACCCGCATTCCGGTCTACCTGCGCACCACGCGGGCGGAGGTGCTGGAAATTCGCGAGCGCATGTTCGTGCAGGCGGCGCGCGTCATGGGCGCGTCCAGCCGGCGCATTCTCTTCCGGCACATGCTGCCCGTCGTGCTGCCGACGCTGACGACGCTGGCGACGCTCGATTTCGCCTATGTGATGCTCGCCGAAAGCGCGCTGTCCTTCCTCGGCATCGGCATCCAGCCGCCGGAAATCACCTGGGGCCTGATGATCTCGCAGGGCCGGCAGTATCTCACCAATGCCTGGTGGCTGTCGTTCTGGCCGGGTCTTGCGATCATCCTCACCACCCTGTCGCTGAACCTCCTGTCGAACTGGCTGCGCATCGCGCTGGATCCGGTGCAGCGCTGGCGTCTCGAAATGAAGGGTCGCAAGAATGGCTGAGCATCTTCTCGAAGTCCGCAACCTCTCGG
This sequence comes from Hyphomicrobiales bacterium, assembly GCA_900469965.1. Classification (GTDB taxonomy): domain Bacteria; phylum Pseudomonadota; class Alphaproteobacteria; order Rhizobiales; family Rhizobiaceae; genus Mycoplana. The sequence goes on from UBZP01000022.1 coordinate 139,514, forward strand.
TCGAGTTCCACACGGCGGCGGGCGTGGTGAAGGCGGTGCGCGACATCTCCTACCATCTCGACCGCGGCGAGACGCTGGCGATCCTGGGGGAGAGCGGTTCCGGCAAGTCGGTGTCGTCCTCGGCGATCATGAACCTGATCGACATGCCGCCCGGCCGCATCAGCTCCGGCGAGATCCTGCTCGACGGCGTGGACCTGCTCAAGATGCCGGCGCACGAGCGGCGCGCCGTGAACGGGCGCCGCATCGCCATGATCTTCCAGGACCCGCTCAGCCACCTGAACCCGGTCTATACGGTCGGCTGGCAGATCCGCGAGGCGCTGACCACCCATGGCACGGCGGCCGCGACGGCGCGGGCGGAGGCCCTCCGCCTCCTCACCCGCGTCGGCATTCCCGAGCCCGAACGCTCGCTCGACAAGTATCCGCACGAATTCTCCGGCGGCCAGCGCCAGCGCGTCATGATCGCCATGGCGCTGGCGCTGCGCCCGGACCTCCTGATCGCCGATGAGCCGACGACGGCGCTCGACGTCACCGTGCAGGCCGAAGTGCTGGCGCTGCTCGAGGAACTGCAGCAGGAGACCGGCATGGCCGTGCTCATCATCACCCATGACCTCGGCGTGGTCGCCGAGATCGCCGACCGCGTGGTGGTGATGGAGAAGGGCGTGCTGGTCGAGGCCGGCACGGTCCGCGAGGTCTACCGCAACCCGCAGCACCCCTATACCCAGAAGCTGATCGCGGCCGCCCCGGGCAAGGGTGCGATGCACGAGCCTGCCGCCCGCACCGAGCCGGTGCTTTCGGTGCGGGACGTGCGCAAACGCTACGGCGCCTTCGAGGCGCTGAAGGGCGTATCCTTCGACCTGATGCCCGGCGAGACGATGGCCGTGGTCGGCGAAAGCGGTTCCGGCAAGTCGACGCTCGCCCGCGTGCTGCTCCGCCTCGACGAGCCCGACGCCGGCAGCGCGCAGTGGAAGGGGCGAGATCTCTTCACGCTGTCGCCGGCCGAACTCTACAAGCTGCGCCGCGACCTGCAGATGGTGTTCCAGGACCCGACCCAGTCGCTCAACCCGCGCATGACCGTCTACCAGCTCATTTCCGAGGCCTGGCTGATCCATCCCGATATCCTGCCCAGGGCGAAATGGCGCGATCGCGTGGCCGAACTCCTTGTGCAGGTCGGCCTCGGCCCGGAGCACATGGGGCGCTATCCGCACCAGTTCTCGGGCGGCCAGCGCCAGCGCATCGCGATCGCCCGGGCGCTCGCGCTCGAACCGCAATTGATCATCTGCGACGAGGCGGTATCGGCGCTCGACGTCTCGGTGCAGGCGCAGGTGATCGCGCTGCTCGACAGGCTGCGCCGGGAAATGGGCATCGCCTTCATCTTCATCGCCCATGACCTGCCCGTCGTGCGCGATTTCGCCGACCATGTCATGGTCATGCAGAGGGGCAAGGTCGTCGAGTTCGGCACGGTGCGCGACGTTTTCGAGGCGCCGCGCGAGGGCTACACCCGCGCCCTGCTCGCAGCCGGCCTCGATCCCGATCCGGACGTTCAGGCCGCCCATCGCGCCGCCCGTCTTAAACGCGCCTGAAGGGCCGCCACACTCAAAGGAAAGATCCATGTCGAAACAAGCCTTCGTCGCCCTCGTGACCTGTTTCAACGAGGATGAAACCATCAACTACGCGGCGACGCGCGCCCAGGTGCGCCGCCAGGTCGAGGCCGGCAACAACATCATGTGCGCCGGCACCAACGGCGACTTCACCGCGCTGACCTTCGAGGAGAAGGTCCGGCTGACGCAGGAGGTGGTCGACGAGGTCGGGGGGCGTGTGCGGGTGATCGTCAACGCCGGCATGCCGGCGACCTTCGAGACGGTGAAGCTCGCGCGGGAATTCGACAGGATCGGCGTCGACGGCATCGCCGTCATCACGCCCTTCTTCATCGCCTGCACCCAGGACGGGCTCGTGCGCCATTTCTCCACCGTCGCCGATGCAGTGCAGACGCCGGTCTATCTCTACGACATCCCGGCCCGCACTCAGAACCATATCGAGCCGGAAACCGCCCGCCTGCTTGCCGGCCACGGCAACATCGCCGGCATCAAGGATTCGGGCGGGGCGAAGGAGACGCTGGAAGCCTATCTCGCAGTCGCTAAGGACGTCGCCGGGTTCGAGGTCTATTCAGGGCCGGACCATCTGGTGCTCTGGTCGCTGCAGAACGGCGCGGCGGGGTGCATTTCCGGGCTTGGAAACGCCATGCCGCATGTGCTCGCCGGAATCCTGAAGGCGTACAACGCCGGCGATGTCGCGGAAGCGGAACGGCAGCAGGCGACCTTTGCCGCTTTCCGCACGGATCTCTACGCGCTCGGATTTGCGCCCGCCATGGTCAAGCGCGCGCTCTATCTCCAGGACGCTTCCGTCGGCGCCAGCAGGCAACCGGCATTGCTGCCCAATCCGGAACAGGACAGCCGGATCGCGGAGATCCTGCGCCGCTACGCGCTTCTCTAGCTAGCCAAGCCCTGACCGAGACCGGGTCGTCGGGGCCGGCCTGAGGGGGCCAAGGCCTCAGTCCTTCAAACCGTTTGCCGCGGCGACGAAGTCCGACAGCATTGGAACGAAGTCCTCGCCGCGGCCGGCGCCGACGGCCTCGGCGAAGGTGTTGCGGACGGCAGCACCCATCGGGTTGGCGGCACCCGCCGCGTTGGCGAAGGCGGCGAGGTAGCTCATGTCCTTGAAGCCGTTGCGGATGGCGAACTTGTGGGCGTTCGGGTCCCGTTCCAGCACCCAGCGGAAGAAGGTCTGGTAGAAGCCGCAGTCCATCCGTCCGCCGCGGATCACGCTGTCGAAGGTCGCCGGCGCCAGTCCGGCCTTGCGCCCCAGCATCAGCGCCTCGGAGTAGAGGGCCGCATAGCCCATCGAGAGGAAGTTGTTGAGAAGCTTCATCGTGTGGCCGGTTCCTGTTGGGCCGGTGTGGATGACCCGGCCGGCAAAGCAGTCGAGGATGGGACGGACCTGCGCGACGTCGGCCTCGGCGCCCCCCACCATCACGTCCAGCGTGCCGGCGGCAGCGTCGGCCGGCGTCCGTCCCAAGGGCGCGTCGACCAGCGTGATGCCCTTCTGCGCCAGCCGTCCGGCCAGTGCCGTGGTGATCGACGGTTCGGAGGTGGAGCAGTCGACGATCGAGAGCTTCCGGCCGGCGGAAGCGATGCCGTCCGGTCCCTCGACGATGGCGAGCACTTCGGGCGAGCCGGTCACGCAGAGCACGATCACGTCACACTCTGCCGCCATCTCGCGCGGCGTCTTCGCCTCGCGCGCGCCCTTGGCGACGAGGGCTTCGAGTGGCGCCCGGTTGCGGTGCGCCATGCACACCAGCGGATGGCCCTTGGCCAGGATGTTGGCGGCCATGCCCTGGCCCATGTAGCCGAGCCCGATAAATCCCACCGTTTGCTTCGTCATGACAATTGGCCTCCCTTCCAGATTGCGTGTTGCTGCGCCGGCCTTCGTGGCGACATGAGGATACGGCCGCCCAGGCTTGTTTCCCCGTCTCACACTCCTGCAGACGGGGCGTGCGGCCGGCGGTCAGCCCTTCGTGAAGATGTAGTCGGTTTCCTGGCGCAGCGTCTCGCCCGGCCGCAGGACCGCCTGCGGAAAGCCCTGGTGGTTGACCGCGTTCGGCCAGACCTGTGTTTCGAGGCAGAAGCCGGCGAACGGGCCGTAGCGGCGCCCCTCCAGGCCCGGCACGGCGACGTTGATCATGGAACCGGTGTAGAGCTGCACGCCGGGCTCGGTCGTGTGCACCTCGAGCGCGACGCCCGAACGGTTGCTGCGGGCAAGCGCCACCGGCGTCTTGGCGCGTCGTTCCTTCGCCAGGCAGAAATTGTGGTCGAAGGCGACCCCGCCGGCTTCGGTCTGGCGGCGCATCGGCGTCAGCGTGCGCAGATCGAACGGCGTCCCCGCCACCGGCCTGATCTCGCCGAGCGGGATCAGGCGCTCGTCCACCGGCAGGTAGTGGTCGGCGGCAATGCTGATCTCGTGTCCCAGCGCGTCGCTTTCGCCGTCGAGGTTGAAGTAGCTGTGCTGGCAGAGATTGGCGATCGTCGGGGCGTCCGTCGTGGCCTCGTAGGTGACCGACAGCGTTGCCGGGGCGTGGAGGCGGTAGGTGCAGGTGACGGTGCAATTGCCCGGGTAGCCGGCGCGGCCGGCCGGATCGACGATCCGCAAGGTCACGTGGCTGTCCGACTGGTCCACGATCTGCCAGTTGCGCCGGCCGAGGCCGTCGCTGCCGCCATGGAGATGGGTTACGCCGTGCTCGTTCAGTTCGAGCTGGAAGGACGCGCCGTCGATGGCAAAGCGCCCGTTGCCGATGCGATTGGCGTTGCGGCCGGGGGTGGCGCCGAAATAGGGCGAATGGGCGAGGTAGTCGGCAAGGTTTTCGAGGCCGAGAACCAGCGGCGGCGCGTGCCCGTCCAGGCGCAGATCCTGGATGACGGCGCCCCAGGTGATGATCCTCGCCGTCAGTCCGCCGCCGGTGAGGACGACAAGCTGGACCGGCTCGCCCGTTTCGAGCCGGCCGAACAGTTCATTGCGCGCGTTCACCGATGTCCCTCCCGGCATTCTCGAATCCGCGCCGCAAACTGCGGCAAAACCGGCCGGGGGGCAACGGAAAAATCATACATATTCTTCGCCGCCCGACGATGGGACGGGCGAACCCTTAGAGGCCCTTCTGGTAGACGATGAAGGGCGTCTTGTCGGCGATCCTGTCGTAGAGCCGGCGGGCGGTGGCGTTGAACTCCTGCGTCATCCAGTAGACCTCTGCCGCATCCGCCTCGGCGGCCCTGGCATAGACCGCCTCGATCAGGGCGCGGCCGACGCCGGTGCCGCGGACCGCCGGGTCGGCATAGAGGTCCTGCAGGTAGCAGACGTTGCCGACCGTCCAGCAGCTGCGATGGAACAGGTAGTGGGCGAGACCCACGGGCCTGCCGTCGACGACGGCGAGCAGGCCCGCAAATTCGTTCGCCCCGCCGCCGGTCAGCCGGGCGAAGGTCGTGGTGAAGATCGCCTCCGGCAGGACGGTTTCGTAGAAGGCGAGATAGGCGGTCCAGAGGCGCCGCCAGTCGGCCTCGTCCGACGGAGAGAGGGGTCTGATCGTCAGGCCGCTCATGGCTTCATCCTTGCTGGCCGATCTTTTCGAGTTCGTAGGGCGTCGTCTGGTACATCTCGTTGATCCAGTTGCCGAACAGAAGATGCGCATGGCTGCGCCAGCGGTTCATCGGCGCGATCGTGGGATCGTTGTGGGGGAAATAGTTCTTCGGCATCTTGATCGCCACGCCCGCGTTGACGTCGCGGAAATATTCGTCGGCGAGCGAAGTCGAATCATATTCCACATGGTTGAAGACATAGAGCCGCTTGCCGCCCTTTTCCTGGACGTAGCAGACGCCCGTCTCGTCGGATTCCATCAATATCTCCAGGTCCGGGTGCTTGCGGATGTCTTCCGCCCGCACCTCGGTCCAGCGGGACACGGGGATCTGGAAGTCGTCGGAGAAGCCGTTCAGGAAGACCGACGCCGGATTGCGGTTGTGGTGGCGGAAGACGCCGAAGGCCTTCTCGTCGAGCGCATATTTCTGCACGCCGTGGAAGTGATAGATGGCCGCCATGGCGCCCCAGCAGACGTTCAGGGTGGAATGGACGTTGGTGACGGTCCAGTCGAGAATGCGCTTCATTTCGTCCCAGTACGTCACGTCCTCGTAGTCGAGCGTCTCGATCGGGGCGCCGGTGATGATGAAGCCGTCGAACTTGCGGTGCCGGATCTCCTCCCAGGTGTCGTAGAAGGCGAGCAGGTGATCCTCGGAGGTGTTCTTCGCCTTGTGCCCGCCGATGCGCACGAGCGACAGCTCGACCTGCAGCGGCGAGGCGCCGACGAGGCGCGCCATCTGGATCTCGGTCTTGATCTTGTTCGGCATGAGGTTGAGAAGCCCGATCTGCAGCGGGCGGATGTCCTGCCGGACGGCCACCGTTTCGGTCATCACCCGCACACCCTCGTGGACGAGGGTTTCGAATGCGGGCAGCGTATCGGGAATCTTGATGGGCATGTTTCACTCGATCAAAATAAAAAAACCGGCGGCGACGTCAGTCGCAACCGGTCCACGGAAGGTCTCTTCTCGCGGCCCTTTAGCGACTTGTTTTACGTGGCTGCAAGCCGGCCGGCCAAATCACCACGGGACGGGACCTACATAGCGCCAGTCCGAAGAAGAATCAATGTCGGCTGTCCGGCGCCGCCGTTTCGGCCCCGCCGGTCCTTCCCGGCAGGCGTCAGACGAAGAACTGCCCGCCGTTGGCGGAGATCGTCGAGCCGGTGATGAAGCCCGCCTCGTCGGAGGCGAGGAAGACGACGCACCGCGCGATCTCCTCCGGCTCTCCCAGCCGTCCGACCGGGATCAGCGGGATGATGCGTTCGTTCAGCACCTTCTCGGGGATCGCGCGGACCATCTCGGTGCCGATATAGCCCGGGCAGATGGCGTTGACGGTGATGTTCTTTGCAGCCCCTTCCTGGGCGAGCGCCTTGGTGAAGCCGAGGTCGCCGGCCTTGGCGGCCGAATAGTTCGCCTGCCCCATCTGTCCCTTCTGGCCGTTGATGGAAGAGATGTTGACGATGCGGCCGAAGCCGCGGTCGCGCATGCCGCCCCAGACCGGGTGCGTCATGTTGAACAGGCCGGAGAGGTTGGTGTCGATGACCTCGCGCCACTGCTGCGGCGTCATCTTGTGGAACATGACGTCGCGGGTGATGCCGGCATTGTTGACGAGGACCTCGATGGGGCCCAGGTCGGCCTCCACCTTCCTGACGCCGTCGGCGCAGGCCTCGTAGCTGGACACGTCCCACTTGTAGACCGGAACCCCGGTCTCGGCCTTGAAGGCGGCCGCCGCCTCGTCGTTTCCGGCGTAGTTGGCCGCGACCGTATAGCCGGCCGCCTTCAGGCCGACGGAGATGGCCGCACCGATACCGCGTGTGCCGCCGGTTACCAAAGCTACCCTGCTCATGTGTGCACTCCCCCCAATGTTGTCTGCCATTGTTCTTGGGTCGGGCCGGCACCTTGTGGGCCGCCCCGATGCGGCTTGTTGGTCAAGGCAGTCGGAAAGCTCCTCCTTACATCCTCTCGACGCACATGGCGACGCCCATGCCGCCGCCGATGCAGAGCGTGGCCAGGCCCCTGGAGACACCGCGGCGCTTCATTTCGAAGAGCAGCGTGTTCAGCACGCGGGCGCCGGACGCGCCGATCGGATGACCGATGGCGATGGCGCCGCCATTGACGTTGACGATCGCGGGATCCCAGCCGAGATCCTTGTTGACGGCGCAGGCCTGGGCGGCGAAGGCCTCGTTGGCCTCGACGAGGCCGAGGTCGCCGGTCTTCCAGCCGGCCTTCTCGAGCGCCTTGCGGGAGGCGGGAATGGGACCCGTTCCCATGATCTGCGGATCGACGCCGGCCGTCGCCCAGGAGACGATGCGGGCGAGCGGCTGGATGCCGCGACGACCGGCCTCCGCCTCGCTCATCAGAAGCGTCGCGGCCGCACCGTCATTGAGGCCGGAGGCGTTGGCCGCAGTCACGGTGCCGTCCTTGTCGAAGGCGGGCCGCAGCTTGGCCATCTGGTCGAGCGTCGCGCCGTGGCGGATGTACTCGTCGCTGTCGACGATCACGTCGCCCTTGCGGGTCTTGACGGTGAACGGAACGATCTCGTCCTTGAAGCGGCCCTCCTTCTGGGCGGCCTCGGCCTTGTTCTGCGAGGCGACGGCAAAGGCGTCCTGCTCCTCGCGGGAAAGCTGCCATTTCTTGGCGACGTTCTCGGCGGTGATGCCCATGTGATAGCCGTAGAAGGCGTCGGTCAGGCCATCCTTGATCATCGTGTCGATCATCTTCAGATCGCCCATCTTCACGCCGCCGCGCAGGTGGGCGCAGTGGGGCGCCATCGACATGGATTCCATGCCGCCGGCGACGATGATGCCGGCATCGCCGGTCGCGATCTGCTGCATGCCGAGTGCCACCGCGCGCAGGCCCGAGCCGCAGAGCTGGTTCATGCCCCAGGCGGTCTTTTCCTGCGGGACGCCGGCCTTCATGGCGGCCTGACGCGCCGGATTCTGGCCCTCGCCGGCGGGCAGCACCTGGCCGAGGATCACCTCGTCCACTTCCTCGGCCGAGACGCCGGCCCGCTCGAGCACGGCTGCGATGGCCGCGGCCCCGAGTTCATGGGCGGGCGTATTGGCGAAGGCGCCGTTGAAGGAGCCGACGGCGGTCCTGGCTGCGCTGGCGATGACGATGGACGGGGTAGCCATGAAGCGTCTCCTCACGTGTTTCGTGCCGAAACCGTTGGCGGCGAGGCGCTGCGGCCCGCCCGGTTGTCGGAATTACCCTTTTCGGTTGCGTCGCCGGACGACCGCCGGCGTGAGCAACCGCCTCAAGGCAAACCTGTCAAAGCTTAGGGGGAGAGTCAAACGACTTGTCTTAGCATCGCCGCCCCGATGCGCGGCCGGCTGGCGCGGCGAAAATGATTTTGCGCAGCATTTTTTCACTGCAACGCACAATGCGTTTGTTATAACGTAGTTTTTTGCGGATACTCGCAAATGCATGGAGCGATGGGAATTCGGGGAGGAGGAGACCCAGATGGCCAAGAACGACAGTCCGATTACAATCAAGAAATATGCGAACCGGCGCCTCTACAATACCGGAACGAGCACCTACGTAACGCTCGACGATCTCGCGGTGATGGTGAAGAAGGGAGAGAACTTCACCGTCCAGGACGCGAAGTCCGGTGAGGATATCACCCACTCGGTGCTGACGCAGATCATCTTCGAGCAGGAATCGAAGACCGGCAACACGCTGCTGCCGATATCCTTCCTGCGGCAACTCATCAGCTTCTACGGCGACCAGATGCAGATGGTGGTGCCGAGCTATCTCGAACATTCGATGCAGGCCTTCACCGACCAGCAGGCGCAGATGCGCGAACAGATCAACAAGGCCTTCGGCGACAGCCCGCTGACCAAGAACCTGCAGATGCCGATGCAGCTGGTCGAGGAGCAGGTGCGCCGCAACACCGAGATGTTCCACAAGGCGATGCAGATGTTCTCGCCCTTCATGACGGCGCCGCAGCCGAAGGAAACGAAGAAGGCCGAGGCGAAGGACATCGACGAGCTGAAGGAGCAACTGCGCGCACTGCAGTCGAAGCTCGACAATCTGGGCTGAGGCTGAGGCGGGCTCGCCCGGCGACTGCCGGGGCCATCAGGGTCGGTCGTCGCGCGCGGCCATGCTCATGCGGCGGCGCTCCCGCAAGAAAAAAGGCCCGGACGAGCCGGGCCTTTCACAATACGTCTGCTCTACGGAAAAGCGCTTATGCGCTTTCCTTCGGCGTCAGCACCTGGCGACCGCGGTACATGCCGGTCTTCAGGTCGATGTGGTGCGGGCGGCGCAGTTCGCCGGAATTCTTGTCTTCGATGTAGCTCGGAGCCTTCAGGGCGTCGGCGGAGCGGCGCATGCCGCGCTTGGACGGGCTCGTTTTTCTTTTCGGTACAGCCATTTCACTACTCCACTGAACGGGCAAACACATCCAAGGCCACTGAAAATGGCCGAAAAAGACGTGCATCTATCTCGGAAATTTGGCGGGCTTATACATGGCTAATACCGGCTTGACCAGTCCCCGCGGCCATTTTTTCGCTTTTGCCGGAGCGCCTGCGATCGGCCGCCCCGGCACCCGGTCTCTCAGGCTTCGTCCTCCGGGACGATCCAGGTTTCGGCAAGGGCCGCCGCCTGCCATTTCTTCCAGGCCGGATGCGCCATGACGCGGTCCATATAGGCGAGCGTGGTCGGGTTCTTCGTCAAGAGGTAGGCGTGGAAGCGGTTGACGACGGGGGCGAACATCGCGTCGGCTGCCGAGAAGCCGCCGAACAGGAACGGCCCGCCCCAGCGCTGCAGCGCATCGTGCCAGATGGTCTCGATGCGGGCGACGTCGTCGGCGACGCCGTCGGGCAGGTCGATCGCCCGTTGCGGCCGGCGAATGTTCATCGGGCAGGCGCCGCGGAGCGCCCGGAAGCCGGACAGCATCTCCATCGACACGGATCGCGCCTGGGCCCTTGCCTCTCTGTCCTGCGGCCAAAGGCCCGCCTGCGGGAAGAGTTCCGCCACGTATTCGATGATGGCGAGCGATTCCCAGACCCGCACCTTGCCATGATGGAGCACGGGAACGCGGCCGGTCGGGGACAGCTCCTTGAAGGCCGGATTGCCGGCTGCGAAGTCGAAGGGGATCACCCGGTCGGAAAAGGGGATCCCGGCCGCCTCCAGCGCGATCCACGGCCGGAACGACCAGGAGGAATAGTTCTTGTTGCCGATGTAGAGGATGAGGTCGGTCATGCGCGGCGCTCCTGGCGGATGTCATCGGCGGCAACCCTAGAAGTCCGATCGGCCGGGCGCCAATGAAAACCCATGAAGTCAGTCATAAAGGCACTTGATGTATTCGCCGGAACGGCTGGCGCGGCGCTCGATCACGCCGGCGAGGCGGCGGAGCCCGCGGCCGGGCTCGCCGGCATTGCGCTCGATCGGGTTGGGGAGCGACACGGCAAGCAGCGCCGCCTGGCGCCGGGAGAGCTTGCTGGCGGGGACGTTGAAATGGTGCCGGGCGGCCGCCTCGACGCCATAGATGCCGGGTCCCCACTCGGCGACGTTCAGATAGATCTCCATCAGCCGCCGTTTCGACCAGACGAAGTCGGCGGCGACCGCCAGCGGCAGTTCCATCCCCTTGCGGAGGAAGGAGCGGCCGTTCCAGAGGTAGAGGTTCTTCACCGTCTGCATCGGGATCGTGCTGGCGCCGCGCGTCTGGGCGCCTTCGAGCGCGTCGTTGACGACGCCGCGCATCTCGCCCCAGTCGACGCCGCCGTGGCGGCAGAACTGGCCGTCCTCCGACATCATCACCGACTGCACGAGGACGGGCGCGATGTCCTCGAAGTCGACCCACCGCCGGTCGTAGCCCTGAAAGGTCACGAGATCGCGCAACATCAGCGTCGAAACCGGGTGCACGAAGCCGACGGCGTAGACCGGAATGAGCAGGTAGGGCAGGAGCAGGAACGCCACGACGAGGAGAGCGAGCTTGCGCCAGCTGCGCCGGAGCCGCCGGGTCACGCTCTCGTTCGCGCCGGCGCCGTCCGCGGCGGCATCGCCCTGCCTAGCATCGAAGTCCGCATCAGCGCGTGTTTCCGGTGATATCTCCAAGGGCGGCGTCCGTCCTTTTGCGTTCCCGGTTTTCATACCGTCATGAAGGGCGGTTTGCCAGTGGCTGCCGCCAACTTTGCTGGCTTTGATGCGGCTATCCCGGCCTGTGCCGTTGCCTAACGCCGCGCCCCGTGCCAAAGAGCGCGCATGACCAGCCCGTCCGCCCTTTTCCAGCAACGCCTGAAATCGAACGCCGAAAGCGTCGAGACCATGCTCGCCGGTCTTCTGGCCGCGGATGTGCAGGCGGGTGAGATCGCGCGGCCGGAACGGCTGCTGGCGGCCGTCCGCCATGGCGCCCTCAACGGCGGCAAGCGGCTGCGGCCCTTCCTCGTGATCGAAGCGGCCGCGCTGTTCGGCAAGGAGCATGCCGCTTCCGCGGTTCGGGTGGGGGCTGCGCTCGAATGCGTGCACTGCTACTCGCTCGTGCACGACGACCTGCCGGCGATGGACGATGACGACCTGCGCCGCGGGCAGCCGACCGTTCACGTCGCCTATGACGAGGCGACGGCGATCCTCGCCGGCGACACGCTCCTGACGCTGGCCTTCGACATCATTGCCGCCCCCGAGACGATCCTTGCCGACCGCATCAAGACGGAACTCGTGCTGGCGCTGGCACGCGCCGCCGGCATCGGCGGCATGGCCGGCGGGCAGGCGCTGGACCTGGCTGCCGAGAAGAATGCCCCCGGCGAGGCGGGCATCGTCCTGCTGCAGGGGATGAAGACGGGCGCGCTGATCCGCTTTGCCTGCGAGGCGGGGGCGATCGTCGCCGGTGCGGATGCCGAAGCGCGAAGCCTGCTCAGGCGATACGGTGAAACGGTCGGGCTGGCGTTTCAGCTGGCGGACGACCTGCTCGACCTGACGGCGGACGCGGAGACGATGGGTAAGGCAACAGGCAAGGACGTGGCGCGCGGCAAGGGGACGCTGGTGGCGCTGAAGGGGCAGGACTGGGCGGAGCGACGGCTGAACGAACTCGTCGCAGACGCCGAAGCCCTGCTTGCGCCCTTCGGCGAACGGGCCGGCATCCTGGTCGAGACTGCCCGCTTCGTCGCCAATCGCAGGAGCTGAACGCATGAGCAAGTTCTGGTCGCCGGTCGTTGCGACGCTGAAGCCCTATGTCGCCGGCGAGCAGCCGCGCATCGCCGATCTCGTCAAGCTCAACACCAACGAGAACCCGTACGGTCCGTCGCCGAGGGCGATCGCGGCGATGCAGGCGGCGGTGTCGGACAGCCTGAAGCTCTATCCGGATCCTTCCGCGCTCGGCCTGCGGCAGGCGATCGCCCGCACCTATGGCGTGGATGCGGAGGAGGTGTTCGTCGGCAACGGCTCCGACGAAGTGCTGGCGCACGCCTTCGTCGCGCTGCTGAAGCACGAGAAGCCGCTGCTCTATCCGGACATCACCTACAGCTTCTACCCGACCTATTGCGGGCTGTTCGGCATCGAGGCGATCGAGGTGCCGCTGAAGGACGACTACACGATCGACATCGCCGACTACCGGCGGGCCTGCGGCGCGATCATCCTGCCGAACCCGAACGCGCCGACCGGCATCGGCCTGCCGCTTGCCGTGATCGAGAGGCTGGTGGCCGAACACCCCGACCAGCCGGTCGTCATCGACGAGGCCTATATCGACTTCGGTGGCGAGAGCGCTGTGCCGCTGACGCGAAAGTACGACAACCTGCTCGTCGTCCACACGCTGTCGAAGTCGCGCTCGCTCGCCGGCCTGCGGGTCGGCTATGCGATCGGCCAGCGACCGCTGATCGACGCGCTGGAGCGGGTGAAGGACAGCTTCAATTCCTATCCCCTCGACCGGGTGGCGCAGGCGGGCGCCACCGCCGCGATCGAGGACGTCGCCTGGTTCGACGAGACGCGGGCCAGGGTGATGGCAACGCGCGAGCGGGTCACCGGCGCGCTGCGCCAGCGCGGCTTCGAGGTGCTGCCATCGCAGGCGAATTTCGTCTTCGCCCGCCATCCCGGCCACAGCGGTGCAGACATCGCCAGGGGTCTTCGCGAGCGCGCCGTGCTGGTGCGCCATTTCGCCAAGCCGCGCATCGCCGATTTCCTGCGGATCACGATCGGCACGCCGGAGGAATGCGACCGGCTGGTGGCTGCGCTGGAAGAGATCGTCTGAGGCGAGCAAGCCAAGGCCGGCCTCGCGCGGTCAAATCTCTCGGCGAACGGTGACCCTGCCTTGCGCTTCCTGCCTTTGCGGCCCGCAAGGGCTGTTCGACCCCTCCTCGCGACGGGAGGGGTCTGCGTGTTTCGGCCGGGAGGGGTTCAGGCGTATGTCGCCAGCGAAACATAGTGACGGACACCGCCCCCCGGGTTCGCCCCGTCCATATCCATGACGGAGAAATAGGACGCGCATTCCGGCGACCGGGATGCCTGCTCCATCATCGCTGCCGCGTCTGCCTCGGAGCGCCAATGGATGAGGTCCAGATATTCGGTGTCGTTCAGCCGCAAGAGTTCTCTGCGCAGAAAGCCTTCGGCATTCTTCAGGAAATTCTCCTGAAAGGTGTTGGACGCGGCGATGAGAGCCGACTGATCGGCGCCCGGCTTCAGTTTGAAGGAAGCCATTTCGACGATGGGATGGGACATGGTGTTCTCCTTATGTCTGACGGCTCCTTCGCTAGGGATAAATAAGTCATTTTATGTCATATTAGATCGATGAAGCGCGCGTCGTCCCACAGTCGTCTTGATCGTCTCGAGCTGCTGGCCAGCCGCCTCAAGTCCGGCGAGGCGATGACCGTCGCAGGAATCGCCGGCGAACTGGGGGTCAGCCCGCGAACGCTGGCGCGCGATATCGATCTGCTGCGTGAACGGGGCCTGCCGGTGGAGGCTGACCGGGGGCGCGGCGGCGGGGTCCGCCTTCAGGGCAACTGGGGCGTGGGCAGGCTGAACCTCAATCACCGCGAAGCGGTGGACCTGCTCGTCAGTCTCGCCATTGCCGAGCAGCTGCAATCGCCATGGCTGATTGCCAACCTGTCATCGATCCGTCGAAAGCTCGCTGCGTCGTTTTCCCCGGCACTTCGGGATCGGATCGACGGGCTGCGCAATCGGATCCTGGTGGGCAAGCATGCTTCCGCCGCCATGCTGCAGGGGTTCCGGGCCTTGGAAGCCGTGGGCGTCGACGGCCTGCTCCAGGCATTTCTCGAATTGCGTTGCCTTCGCATCGGCTATGAGGACGCCCAGGCCCGGCGAACGTTGCGGACGGTCGAGCCTCAGATGCTGCTGCTGAACTATCCGATCTGGTATTTGATCGGCTGGGACCATGCGCGCAATGCCGTCCGCAGCTTCCGCTGCGACCGCATCGTCTCGGCGGAAATCCAGGAGACGCCGTTCCGACTTCGGCCGTTCCGCGAGTTCGAGAGTGCCATCGAGGGCACGGAGGCCCTGCGGCCGTAGTAATGCCGGCTGCGTCTATTCCGCCGCCGCCTGGCCCCGGCCGAAACGCTGTTCGATGTAGTCGGTGACGAGCGCTTCGAATTCGCCGGCGATGTTGGTGCCGCGCAGCGTCATCGCCTTCTTGCCGTCGATGTAGACGGGGGCGGTCGGCAGTTCGCCGGTGCCCGGCAGCGAGATGCCGATGTCGGCATGTTTGCTCTCGCCGGGACCGTTGACGATGCAGCCCATGACGGCCACCTTGAGCGCTTCCACGCCGGGATACTTCTCGCGCCAGACCGGCATGTTCTTGCGGATGTCGTCCTGGATCTTCTGGGCGAGTTCCTGGAACACGGTCGAGGTGGTGCGGCCGCAACCCGGACAGGCGGCGACGACCGGCAGGAACTGGCGGAAGCCCATGACCTGCAGCAGTTCCTGGGCGACCTGCACCTCGCGAGTGCGGTCGCCGCCGGGCTCGGGGGTCAAAGAGATGCGGATGGTGTCGCCGATGCCCTGCTGCATGAGGATGCCGAGCGAGGCGGAGGAGGCGACGACGCCCTTGGTGCCCATGCCCGCCTCGGTCAGTCCGAGGTGCAGCGCGTGGTCGGATCGGGCCGACAGCATAGCGTAGACGGCGATCAGGTCCTGGACGTTGCTGACCTTTGCCGACAGGATGATGCGGTTGCGCGGCAGGCCGATTTCCTCGGCAAGCTCGGCGGACAGGAGCGCGGAGGCGCAGATCGCCTCGCGCATCACCTGCTGGGCGGTGAGCGGAAAGCCCTTCTCCTGGTTTTCGTTCATCAGCCGGGTCAGGAGCTCCTGGTCCAACGAACCCCAGTTGACGCCGATGCGCACCGGCTTGTCGTGGCGGATCGCCGTCTCGACGATGGCGGCGAACTGCCGGTCCTTCTTGTCCTTGAAGCCGACATTGCCGGGGTTGATGCGGTATTTCGCCAGCGCCTCGGCGCAGGCCGGGTGATCGGCGAGCAGCTTGTGGCCGATATAGTGGAAGTCGCCGACCAGCGGCACGTCCATGCCGAGCCTGAGCAGCCGTTCGCGGATCTTCGGCACCGCGGCGGCACTCTCGTCCCGGTCGACGGTGATGCGGACGATCTCCGATCCGGCGCGGAAAAGGGCCGCGATCTGCGCCACCGTCGCATCGACATCGGCCGTGTCCGTGTTCGTCATCGATTGCACGACCACCGGCGCGCCGCCGCCGACCATGACGCCGCCGACGTCGACGCCGACGGACTGCCGGCGCGGCTTGGGCTCGAAATCGAAGGAGAAGGACATGATAAGCCTCGTCGTGGCCCCGCTTGGGTTCCGTCCAGACCGTCGATCATGACGGCGCGATGCGGGAACGTTCATCCCTCAGGTGGAGCAGGAAATGTGGCTTGTCAACTGCCAGGCCTGTTCCCGGCCTCGCCAAATCCCGCCCATTGCCGCGCCCCGCCGCTATCGTCGCGTGGCCGCCGCCACCAGCCGCACGACATCGGCGATCGAATGCTCGGCCTCGTCCAGGGAGGCCATGCGCAGCTTGATGCCTTCCATGGCGTCGACGACGAGGCGCGCGAGCCGCGACGCATCGAGGCCGCTGCGGCCGAGGTCCAGCCGCCCGGCTTTCGATTCGGCGGCGAACGCTTCTTGCAGCGCCTGTTCGACGCCCGTCATCCAGTCGGCGAAAAGGTCGGCGGCGATCTCCTTGTTGACGCCTATGAGTTCCTCGCCGTGCGGCGAATCGGTGATCAGCCGGTGCGGAGCGAGGAAGGCCCCGTCGAGGGCCCTGGCGAGCTTTGAGGAGAAGTCCTCGTCGCCGGCAAAGGCCGTGCCGATCGACCGCAAGGTCGAGGCCATGATCAGCGTGACATAGGCGCGGAAGATGTCGGCCTTGCTGCTGAAGTGCTGGTACAATGCCGGGCGCGAAACGCCGGCGGCCTCGGCGATATCGCTCATGCTGGTGCGGCGAAAGCCGTAGGTGACGAAGACCCTGAAGGCGGCCTGCAGGATGATGTCTCGTCGCGGATCTTCGGCGGTCATTTCCATTTTTGACATTCTGACATTTTTTGTTATTTTGTCAAAGGCGTTGAAACGCGACGCAACCGTAACACATCGCATGAACGGGCGGAAAGGCGTTGCGCCCATCGCCCGTCGCTGCGGGTCTCGAGGAGACGAAGATGAAGCTGAACGTGAATGGCCGCGAGCATGAGATCGATGTCGAGCCGGAGATGCCGCTTCTGTGGGCGCTGCGCGACGCGCTGGACATCCGCGGTCCGAAATTCGGCTGCGGCATCGCCCAGTGCGGCGCCTGCACCGTCTTTATCGACGGCGCGCCGGTGCGCTCCTGCTCGGTCACCGTCGGCGAGGTGTCCGGTGCGGTCACGACCATCGAGGGCCTGGCGGCGGACGGCCGCCTGCATCCGGTCCAGCAGGCCTGGATCGACGAACAGGTCGCCCAGTGCGGCTACTGCCAGGCGGGGCAGATCATGACGGCCGTGGCGTTGCTGCAGGCCGTTCCGGAGCCGACCGACGAGGACATCGACAATGCGATGTCGGGCAATCTCTGTCGATGCGGGACCTATCCGCGCATCCGCGCCGCGATCAAGCGGGCGGCCAGCGCCACGGCGGGGGCCTGAGCATGGGACGGCTCGGAACGATCGCGCGTCGCACCTTCCTGATCGGCACGGGGCTCGTCGCCGGCGGCCTGGCGGTCGGCTACTACTATTACCGCAAGCCCTATCCCAACCCGCTCGAGGGTGAGCTCGCCGGGGGCGAGGCCACGTTCAACCCCTACGTCAAGATTGCGCCCGACAACACCATCACGCTGATCGCGCCGCGGGCGGAGATGGGCCAAGGCGTCGCCACCACGCTGGCAGCGCTCGTCGCGGAAGAACTGGACGTCCGGCTCGACCAGGTGATCGTCGAGCACGGCCCGGCCGGCCACGCCTATGCCAACACGACGATGCTGGAGGAGGGGGGGCCGTTTGCGCATTTTGACGAATCGACCGTCGCGGAACTGATGCGATCGGGCATGGCGGTGGCCGGCAAGTTCCTCGGGATGCAGGGCACCGGAGGATCGACCTCGATCGTCGACGGCTTCGACCGGATGCGGCAGGCCGGTGCGGCGGCGCGCGAGGTGCTGAAGCTCGCGGCGGCCAACCGGCTGGGCGTCGATGCCGCCTCGCTGTGGACATCGGACGGCATCGTCACCGACCCGGCCTCCGGCAAGACCTTTCCCTATGGGGCGCTGGCGCAGGAGGCGGCGGCCCTGGCGCCGCCGGCCGAGATCCGCCTGCGCGAGAAGTCGGAGTGGAAGATCCTCGGCAAGCCGCAGAAGCGGATCGACATGCGCGCCAAGGTGACCGGCGCCCCGATCTTCGGCATCGACGTCCGCCTGCCCGACATGCTGTTTGCCACGCTGCGGATGAACCCCTATCGCGGCGGCCCGATTGCGGGCCTCGACGCGGCGGACGCCGAGAGGATGCGGGGCGTCGTCAAGGTCGTGAAGGTCGAGACCGGGATCGCCAACGGCTTTGCCGTCATCGCCGACAACAGCTGGCGCGCGTTCCGCGCGGCCGATGCGGTCAGGGCGGAATGGGGCAAGGGTTCCTACCCAGCGGACAGCGCCGGCATCCGCCAAGTGCTGGAGACGGCGCTGAAGGAGGGGGACGTCAGCTACGGCCGGGACGACGGCAACGTCGAGACGGCCTTTGCCGACGCGCCGCGCGAGCGGATCGTCGAGGCCGACTACAGCGTGCCCTATCTGGCGCATGCCACGATGGAGCCGATGAATGCGACGGCGCAGCTGAAGGACGGCCGGCTCGACATCTGGGCGCCGAACCAGATGCCGACGATGGTACGCCAGCTCGCAGCCGCCGCCGTCGGCATTGCGACGGACAACTGCTTCGTCCACACGACCTATCTCGGCGGCGGCTTCGGGCGCCGCGGCGACATCGACTACGCGATCTATGCCGCCGTCGTCGCCAGGGAGACCGGCGGACGGCCGGTGCAGGTGACCTGGACGCGCGAGGAGGACATGCAGCAGGACATGTATCGTCCCGCAGCGCTCGGCCGCTTCCGCGCCCGGCTCGGCGAGGACGGACTGCCGGTCGCCGTCGACATGCGCATTGCCGCGCCCTCGATCATCGGCAGTCTCCTGCCGCGCTACTTTCCCAGCATCTCCCCGATCGGCCCCGACAAATCGATCACCGACGGGTCGGCGAACCAGCCCTACACGATCGAGAACTATCGCGTCGGCAGCATCAAGGCACCGGTTTCGGTGCCCGTCGGCTTCTGGCGTTCGGTCGGCAACTCCTTCAACGGCTTCTTCCACGAAGGCTTCATGGACGAGATCGCCGTTGCCGGCGGCCTCGACCCGCTCGAACTGCGGCGAAGGCTGATGGCGGCCCATCCGACCGCCGTCAACGTGGTCGACAAGGTCGGCGCGATGTCGCGGTGGGGCGAGAAGCTGCCGCCGGGGAGGGCGAAGGGCTTCGCCTTCACCCTGTCCTTCGGAACCTGGGTCGCGCAGGTCGTGCAGGTTGCCGATGTCGGCGGCCGGATCCGCATCGAGAAGGTGTGGTGTGCCGCCGATCCCGGCCAGGTCATGGATCCGGCGATCTTCGAGGCGCAGATGATGTCCGGCATCGTCTACGGCCTGTCGTCGGCGATCGGCGAGGAGATCACCTTTGCCGACGGCGCCGTGCAGCAGTCCAATTTCCACGACTACACGCCGATGCGGATGCACCAGTGTCCGCAGATCGAGGTCGGCATTCTGGAGACGGCGCATCGGATGGGCGGCGCCGGCGAACCGGGCACGCCGCCGTCCATCCCCGCGCTGGCCAACGCGATCCACGCACTCACCGGAAAGCGGATCCGATCGATGCCGCTGTCGAAGGAAGTGGAATTCGTATGACGGATCGGCGCAGGACCTTCGTCGGGCTCGCCGGTCTCGGCCTCGCTGTCGCGCTCATCTCCGTAGGCCCCGGGCATGCGCAGGATCCGGGGCTCGATGCATGGCAGGGCATCTATGCCGTCTTTTCGCATCCGCGCTGTGCCAATTGCCATGTCGAGGACGCGCGGCCGCGCTGGTCGGGCGCACACTACGGAAAGACGCGTGTGCACGGCATGAACGTCCAGCGCGGCGCAGACGGGCTCGGCAATCCGGGCCTGCGCTGCACGACCTGCCACCAGGAGGAGAACGCCGCGCAGCTGCACGGGCCGCCCGGCGCGCCCGCCTGGCACCTCGCACCGGCCGAGATGGCCTGGTGGCAGAAGTCGTCGAAAGAGATCTGCGAGCAGGTGAAGGACCCTGCCCGCAACGGCAACAGGACGCTCGAGGAGATCGCGGTGCACGTGCGCGACGACGACCTCGTCGGCTGGGGCTGGGCGCCGGGCAAGGGCAGGGAGCCGGCGCCGGGATCGGCGGAGGAGACCTACCGGCTGCTGCAACAATGGTCTGCGGCCGGAGCGCCCTGTCCGGCCGAGTGAGACGCCGATCCGGCGCCGGAGACCCGATCAGTGGCGCTCGTGCACGTCCGCATGCACGGCGTGTTTCGACAGGAGCAGCACGACCAGCAGCAGGGCGGGCAGTGCGGTGAAGATCAGGCCGAAGCTCGTATATTCGGCGATGAAGCCGATCGACGAGGGGGCGAACAGCGAACCGGAGTAGCCCATCACCGTCGTCACCGACAGGGCCACGCCCTGGGCGAAGCCCGGCAGGTTTCCGGCAGCGGAGAAGGCGATCGGAACCATGTTGGATATGCCGATCCCGCAAATGGCAAAGCCCACCATCGCCAGATAGGCGTTCGGCGCGAAGCCGGCCATCATCATGCCGACGATGGCGAGCACGCTGGAGACGCGGAGCGTCCGGACGGCGCCGAAGCGGTCGCGCACATGGTCGCCGGCGAAGCGCATGATGGCCATGGTGGCGGAGAAGGCGCCGAAGGCGAAGCCCGAGAGCGCCAGCGAGGCACCCAGTTCGTCGCGCATGTAGAGGGCGCCCCAGTCGAGGATGGCCCCTTCGGGGATCATCGTGAACAGGGCCATGATGCCGATCAGCCAGGGCAGCGGCGACATCGGCAGGCGCACCTTCTGGCGCGTCTCCGTCGGATGCGGCCGGTCGTGCAGGATCGAGCTCCAGATGGCTGCCAGGCCGGCGATCGCGAGCGCGGTCAGGAGGCCGGCGTGGCCCAGGACGCCGATGGTTTCGATCAGGTAGCCGCCGGTCGTGGCGCCGAGGAACGCGCCGAGGCTCCAGAAGGCGTGGCAGGAGGACATGATCGCCCGCCGCATCGATTTTTCGACCTCGACGGCATTGGCGTTCATGGCGATGTCCATCGCCCCGGTCAGTCCGCCGAAGAGGAAGATGGCGATCGCGCCGGTCCAGATGTTCGGGGCCAGCGACAAAAGCAGCATCGTCGGAATGAAAGCGATGGTCGCGCCCCGCACGGCGCGCGACGTGCCGAGATGGGCGATCAGGATGCCGGCGAGCGGCATCAGGATAAGCGAGCCGATGCCGAAGCCGACGATCATCAGCCCGAGCTGGGATTCGCTTAAGGACAGGCGGCTCGCGAATTCCGGAATCTTCGGCGCCCAGGCGCCCATGAAGGTGCCGTTCAGGAGAAACAGGCCGGATACGGCCATTCGCGGCGCCGGGAAGTAGGACGATCGCAGGGCCGCGGTTGCTGTGTTTTCTTGGGTGCTCATTTCGCTTCCAGTCTGTCGGTGGCCGGTGCGGTGCCGCCCGGGTTTGTTCGTGCGGCCTTGGCCTGAGCGGTGTCCGCTTTCCTCGATCGCCGGCCGGGGCGCGGTTCCATAGGCTCCGCGCGGATGACGTGCAGTCCCGCCGCCGCGCATTCGGCGACCTCCTGCGCGTCGGCATCGGCCTCGAAGATGGCCCGGTCGAGCCGCTCGATCGGGATCACCGTGTAAGGGGCAGCCATGGCGAGCTTGTCGTTGGTGACGGCGGCCAGCACCGCGCGGCTGCGCAGCGCCATGAAGCGCTTGAATTCGGCGTCCTCGAAGCCGAAGGCGGTGACGCCCACGTCCGGGTGGAGCCCGCAAACGCCGAGGATGCAAAGGTCGGGGCGCAGCATCTCGGCGTCGCGCAGCGCCTTCGCGCCGATCGCCGCACCGGTCTTCCTGTCGATCGGGCCGCCGATCTGGATGACCTCGATGCCCGGCCGGTCGATCAGCACGGCTGCGATGGCCGGCATGTTGGTGGCGACCGTCAGGCGTTTGTCCTCCGGCAGGGCGCGGGCGATTGCAAGGTTGGTGCTGCCGCCGTCGAGGAAGACGAACAGGCCCGGCTGGACGAGGGCGGCGGCGGCGCGTGCCAGCGCCTCCTTCCGTTCGTCGTCGGTGCCCACACGCTCACTGAACCTCGTGTCCGGGGTCGGCGGCAGCGCGCCGCCATAGACGCGGCGGCACAGCCCCGCCGCCGCCATTTCCCGCAGGTCGCGGCGGATCGTGTCTTCCGAGACGCCGAGCTCCTGGGCGAGGTCGGCCGCGATCACCCGGCCCTGCGCGGCAAGCCGGGTCTTTATCAGTGTCTGGCGTTCGCCAAGGAGAAGTTCGCTGAGCGACATTCGATCTCCAATCATGCATCTTCATGCATAAATGCGCACAATCGTGCACGCTTGGCAAGTGCTTTCCGCCAAACAAAAACCCCGCCGTTCCCGGCGGGGTTGGTCGTCACACGGATTGCAGTCTGCAGGCTGGCCGGCAGAGGCTCAGCTGTTCCGGTTGCCCATGAAGCGCAGCAGGAACAGGAACAGGTTGATGAAGTCGAGGTAGAGGGTGAGCGCGCCCATGATCGCCTTGCGACCGGCCACCGCTACCTCGTCGGCTTCGTAGTACAGTTCCTTGATCTTCTGCGTGTCCCAGGCGGTCAGGCCGGCGAACACCAGCACGCCGATGGCGGAGATCGCGAAATCAAGCGCCGACGACTGCAGGAAGATGTTCACCAGCGAGGCGATGATCAGGCCGAACAGGCCCATGACCATGAACGAGCCCATCGCGGAGAGATCCCGCTTCGTCGTGTAGCCGTAGAGCGACAAGGCGCCGAAGGCTGCGGCCGAAACGAAGAAGGTCTGCGCGATGCTGGCGCCGGTGTAGATCAGGAAGATCGACGACAGCGACAGGCCCATCAGGCCGGCATAGACCCAGAACGTCGCCTGCGCGGCCGCGACACTCATGGTGTGGATCCTGAAGCTCAGGAAGAAGACCAGTGCCAGCGGCGCGAGGATCACGACCCACCGGAGCGGGCTGACATAGATCGCCTGGCCGAAAGCGGTGAGCTGGCCGCCGGAGAAGGCAGCCTGGGACGCGAAGAACGCGACCACGCCGGTGATTGCCAGGCCCAGTGCCATCAGGTTGTAGACCTTCAGCATATAGGCGCGGAGGCCCTCGTCGACGACGGCGCCGGCCTGTGTGCCGGTATTCGTCACGCGCGTCTGGTAGTTGCGGAAATCTGACATTTTGTCCTCTCGAAAGCCCCGTTGGTTGTTACGGTGTCGGGTGTCGCATCCCGTCCTCTTCCGGACAGGGCGATCTTTCGGCTGCTCCAGGCTTTCCAGCCGGCCTCGTGCCGAACACCCAGGCGCCGCTGCGGGGCCCCAGCATGCCTGCCATCAATATGATCACTAAGCTGCTGTTGTACAAGTACCAATGCCGGGCGGGCGATCAGTTTCGCGCGAGCGTGGTAGCCGCCCGATGCCGCCCTTGCGCCCTCAGAGCTCGCGCAGGACCGTTGCCGCCTTCTGCCCGAGCACGCGCCAGGTGCCCGCCAGGCCGATGCCCACCGTCATGGCCAGTGCGATGAGCACCGTCATGACGGCGACGTCGGGAAGGAAGCGCGACGGCAAGGTCATGATGCGGCTGACGACGAACCAGGCGGCGACGCCGCCGGAGAAGAGCGCAAATGTCGCCGTCGCCAGGCCGAGCATGATGTACTCGTAGCTGAAGGCGCGGATCAGGGTCGTGCGGGTGGCGCCGAGCGTCTTCAGCACCACGGCGTCATGGGTCCTCGCCCTGTTGCCGGCCGCGAGCGCGCCGGCGAGGACCAGCACCGATGCGATCAGCGCCACGGCGGCGGCGGCGCGCACGGCGGTCGCAAGCTGGCCCATCAGCTCGTTGACGATATCGAGCGCATCCTTCACCCGCACGCTGGTAATCGTCGGATAGGCGTTGGTGACGGCGCGCAGCGTCGCCGCCTCCTGGTCCGCCGTCGCCTCGGGGTCGATCATGGTGGCGAGCCAGGCATGCGGTGCGCCGGCGAAGGTGTTGGGCGAGAACACCATGACGAAATTGATCGACAGGGATTCCCATTCGACGTTGCGCAGGTTGGCGATGCGGGCGGTCAGGTTGCGGCCAAGCACGTTGACGGTGACCGTGTCGCCGACCTTCAGGCCGAGTTCGCCGGCCTCCTCGGCCGAGAAGGATACCAGCGGCTCGCCGGCATAGTCGGCCGGCCACCACTGGCCGGAAGCCAGCGTCGAATTCTCCGGCAGGGCCTTCGCATAGGTGATGCCGCGATCGCCCTGCAGCACCCAGCGGCCGGAGGGTGGCACGTTGCGGCGCGCGACATCCTCGCCGTTGAAGGCGGTGATCCGGCCGCGCAGCATCGGCACCTCGACGATCTTGCCGTCCGGCATGCTGTCGCTCAGGACCTTGCGGAAGCCGTCCAGGTCGTTGCCCTGGATGTCGATGAAGAAGAAGTTGGGCGCGCGTTCCGGCAGGCTGCCCGTCAGTTCGCGGCGCAGGTTGCCGTCGATCAGCGTCAGGGTGACGAGCAGCGCCAGCCCGAGCCCGAGCGACAGCACGACGGAGGGCGTCAGCGCGCCGGGGCGGTGGATATTGCCGATCGCGAGCCGCAGCGCCGGCGAATTGACCCGCGGCGCGCGGCGGGCCAGCGCGGTGACGAGGGAGGCGACGAGCCTCAGGACGACGAAGGCGAAGGCGATCGAGCCGAGGAAGACGAGGGCGATGTAGCGGTCATAGGCCGTCCAGACGGCCAGCCCGCCGAGCGCCGCCAGGAAAAGACCCGCGCCTGCGATGTAGGGCCAGGCGGGCAGGCGGCTGCGCTCGAAGCCCTGCTCGCGGAAGAGCGCCGTCGCCGGCACCTCGCGGGCATGGCCGAGCGGCATGATGGCGAAGGCGAGCGCGGTGATGATGCCGAAGGCCGCGGCGAGCGCGAGCGCGCCCGGGTAGATGGCAAGGCCGGCGGGGACGGGCAGGACGCCTTCCAGGAAACGGACGGCGACGATCGGGATCAGCATGCCGAGGACGAGGCCGATCAGGATGCCGATGGCCGCGATCAGGACGATCTGGATCAGGTAGATCGCCGAGATCAGGCGGGCGGGCGCGCCGAGGCACTTGAAGGTGGCGATCACGCCGCGCTTGGTGTCGAGATAGGCGCGCACCGCATTGGCGACGCCGACGCCGCCGACGATCAGCGCCGTCAGGCCGACGAGCGTCAAGAATTGCGAGAAGCGGGTGATGTTGTTGGTGAGCGCGGGGGTGGCGTTGTTGCTGGTGCGGATCGACCAGCCGGCGGAAGGAAACGCCCGCTCGGCCTGCCGGCGGATCTCGGCGATGCGCCGCGACGTCGGTTGATCGAGGCGGATCTTGTACTGATGCTCCACCAGGCTGCCGGTCTGCACGAGGCCGGTGGCCGCCAGGGCGTCGTTGGAGATCAGGAGGCGCGGCGCCAGCCCGAAGCCGTCCGACAGCGCGTCGGGCTCCCGGTCGATCGTCGCGGTGATGCGGACCCTGGCGTTGCCGAGCAGGAGTTCGTCGCCGACGCCGATGCCGAGGCGATCGAGCAGGAGCGGCGCTGCGAGCGCGCCGAAGCTGCCGCCAGTCTCCGCCGTCAGCCGGGCCAGCGGCCCGGCCGGCTTGGTCTCGACCGTGCCGTAGAGCGGATAGCGGTCGTCGACGGCCTTCAGCTCGACCAGTGCCTGGTCGGAACCGTCCGGCAGGCGCGCCATCGAGCGCAGGCCGGCGGAGACGGAGACGTCGCCAAGCGTGTCGAGAAAGGCCCGTTCCTGCTCCGTTGCCACGCGGTTGCGCAACTGGAAGCGGATGTCGGCGGCCAGCAGCGTCTGGCCCTGGGCCTCGATGGATTCGCTGATCGCGCCGGAGACCGAGTTGACGCCGGCGATCGCGGCCGTGCCGAGCGCGATGCAGGCGAGGAAGATGTAGAAGCCGCGCAGGCCGCCGCGCATCTCGCGCAGCGCAAGCCGGAAGGCGAGCGACATCCAGGCGGTGGAGCGCGCCGGCGCGTTCATGCCGAAACCTTCTGGCCGGTCGCTGCCGGGGCGGCCTCCGTGCCGACGATCTCGCCGGAGCGCATGCGCACCTGGCGCTGGCAGCGGCCGGCGAGCGCGGGATCATGGGTGACCAGCACGAGCGTCATGCCGCGTCGGGCCTGTTCGGCGAAGAGCAGATCGGAGATCTGTCGCCCGGTGTCGCCGTCGAGATTGCCGGTCGGCTCGTCGGCGATCAGAAGGCGCGGCTGCGGGGCGAGCGCCCGGGCAATGGCGACGCGCTGCTGCTCGCCGCCCGACAGCTGGCCGGGGTAGTGCGACAGCCGTTCGCCGAGCCCCACGGCCTCCAGTTCGCCCCGGGCGATGGCAAAGGCGTCCTTGACGTTGGCGAGTTCCAGCGGCACGGCGACGTTTTCGAGCGCGGTCATGTTGGGGATGAGGTGGAAGGACTGGAAGACGATGCCGATGTTGCGGCCACGGAAATCGGCGACCTGGTCCTCGCTCATCGTGTGCAGCGCCGCGCCGCCGATATGGATCTCGCCGCGATCGAGCCGCTCGAGGCCGGCCAGCACCATGAGAAGGGTAGACTTGCCGGATCCCGAGGGGCCGACGATGCCGACCGACTGGCCGGCGGCGATCTGCAGGTCGATCCCCTTGAGCACATGGACCGAGGCCGCGTCCCGGCCGAGCGTGAGGTCGGCCTTTTTGAGATCGATGATGGTTTCGCCCACGGAAATCTATCCTATATCTTGATGCAATGCGGGATTGGCAGGGGCAATCCCTCCGCTCTCCCGAAATCGCAGCCCGCAGGCACGGTTCCGGAAACGTCCGGGAGCTGCGGCAGCAACTTAGGATCAGCGAAATGCCGTTTAAAGCCGCTCACGGAATTTTCATCGCCATGGCCCTCATGGTGTTGTCGGCCGCGCGCCCGGCCGCAGCCGAACCCGTGGCCCTCGTCGGCTTCGGCGACAGCCTGATGGCAGGATACCAGCTTCCGGCCGAAGACGCCTTCCCTGCACAGCTGGAAAGGGCGTTGCGGGCCAAGGGCGCGGAGGTCGCCATCGCCAATGCCGGCGTTTCGGGCGACACCACCTCGGGCGGGCTCGCCCGCCTCGACTGGTCGGTGCCCGACGGCACGAAGGGCGTGATCCTCGAACTCGGCGCCAACGATGCGCTGCGCGGCATTCCGCCGGAACAGACGGAACAAAACCTCGACAGGATGATTTCCGGCCTCAAGGGCCGCGGAATGGCCGTGCTGCTCGTCGGCATGCTGGCGCCCCCCAACATGGGTGCCGCGTATGGCGAGCGTTTCAACGGCATGTACCAAAGGCTGGCCGAGAAGCATCAGGTGCCCCTCTACCCGTTCTTTCTCGACGGGGTGGTGACGCATGCCGACCTGCAGCTCGAGGACGGCATGCATCCCAACAGCAAGGGAGTGGCGGTGATGGTCGACAAAATGCTGCCCTCAGTTCAGCAGTTTCTAAAAAGCCTGGGGGTAAACGAGTGAGTGATTTCGCGGGTGCGAAATTGGGGTTGCGCATATGAGTAATGCGTGATTCCCTGAGCAAACGATCACAGATTCGGGGAGCTCGCCATGCCGAGACTATTTGTTGCCCTCGAAGTGCCGCGTAATGCCGCCATGAGCCTCTCGTTGCTCCGCGGCGGACTGCCCGGAGCACGCTGGATCGACGTCGAGAACTTCCACATCACATTGCGGTTCATCGGCGACATCGATGGCCGCACCGCCGATGAGGTCGTCGACCGGCTCGATCGCATCGAGAGACCCGAGTTCCAGCTGTCGCTATCGGGCGTCGGTTCCTTCGGGTCCAGGAAGCCGCATTCCATCTACGCGGGCGTCTCGCAGGCGCCGGAGATGTATGCGCTGCAGGCGGAGATCGAGCGGATCTGCCAGCGCCTGGGCCTGCCGGCCGACCCCCGCAAGTTCACCCCGCACGTGACGCTGGCCCGGCTCAGGAACGCGCGGCTCGATGACGTGGTGTCCTATCTCTCCGGGCGCGGGAACTTCTATTCCTCGCCGTTCATGGTCAACCGCTTCGTGCTGATGTCGTCGAAGGAATCGGTCGGCGGCGGACCCTATGTGACCGAAGAGGTCTTCCCGCTCTACGAGGGGGGCTCGTCCTTCGGGCTGCCGGCCATGGAAGCACATCCCCGGTAGAGCATGCGGTAGACGTCCTCGAACTCGGCCCTGCCGCCAAAATAGGGGTCGGGCACATCGTCCGCGGTTGCCAAGGCGTGTTCGGCGAAAAGTGCGATCCGGGCCGAAGCGCCCGCGGGTGCGGATTCCCTCAGGCTCTGCAGGTTCTTGCGATCGAGCGCCAGGATCAGGTCGAAGCGGTCGAAGTCCGCCGCCTCGACCCGGCGCGCCCGCAGCGTCGAGATATCGATCCCGTGTTCGGCGGCAACGGCGATGGCGCGGCTGTCCGGCGGATCGCCGATATGCCAGGCGCCGGTTCCGGCCGAATCGATCAGGAATTCATCGGCGCGACCCGCAGCTGCGGCGAGATGGCGAAGGATTCCCTCGGCCAGCGGCGAACGGCAGATGTTTCCGAGGCAGACGAACAGGATCGAGATCTGGGGCACGAAGGGCTCCGCGAAGGTGAAGGGTTGCAAATTATCTGCTAAGAGGAGGGCCTGCAACGGAGGACACTGTCGATGAAGCAGGACAAGCTCAGCACCGAGGCGATCACGTCCAGTCTCTCCATGCTCGAGGGCTGGACGCTCGAGGATGACGGGCTCGCGATTGCGAAGTCGTTCAGGTTCAAGACGTTCGCGTCGGCGTTCGCGTTCATGACCGAGGCTGCGCAGGCGGCGGAGCGCCTGAACCACCACCCGGAATGGTTCAACGTCTACAACAAGGTCGACGTCCGCCTCACGACCCATTCGGCGGGCGGGGTCACGGCGCTCGATTTCCGGCTGGCCGAGGCGATGGAGAAGGCGGCGCGGGCGCGCTGAGCGCTTGCCGCGGCGGGCGAGGGTCCCCATATCAGGGCGTGCCCGCCGTCGCGGGCGCTGCGCAACGGAGTGTCGGAATGGACGATGTGAAGTTCGGGGAGATCCTGCTGCCGGGTGACGAGGAGGAGCAGGAGAGCCAGCGCAAGCGCGTCCGCAAGCGCTTCTGGCCGGTGCTGAAACGGGCGATCCGGCAGATTCCGTTCAGCCGCGATCTCGTCGCCGCCTATTTCTGCGCTTTCGATCCCAGGACGCCGACGCGGGTGCGCGGCATCCTCTTGGCCGCGCTCGCCTACTTCGTGCTGCCGCTCGACGGCATACCTGACCTCTTCGCCGTGGTCGGGTTCTCCGACGACGTCGCCGTGCTGACCGCCGCGTTTGCCGCCATCCGCGGCCATATCCGCGAGGATCACTACGTCGATGCCGATCGTGCGCTGATGGACGGGCTGGAGGAGGCCGGCTGAAGGCGGCCGGGGTCCAAGTCGGGGCGGGCTTTCGCCGGTCGCGGCGGTGGCGCCAACCGGCCGGAACGTTCGGTCCGTGCCAGGATGGTGCATTGTCAAACTCTTGCCTGAATCTTTGCCGACATCATCAAGCCGATGGGATGGGCTTCTTCATCGGCACCACGGCGATCCGGCCTCGAAGTCCGGCGGCAATTTGCATTGCCGTCCGTTTCATAGTAACCGCCGCATCGACGAGATGAGGGTTTGTTGACGATTTGGTAACCAGAATTAAGTCAAATTAAATCAAATCGTGATCATTCGAGCCGTTACGTCCGCGCTCGGGCGACGACAGCAAGACAACCGGCAGGGAATCATGTTTGTAAGAAAATTCGCAACCGCACTCACCCTGGTCGTGGCGACGGCCGGCGTTGCCATGGCGCAGTCGCCGACGCGCATCCAGCAGTTCAACGCCTGGGGCGCCTACTCCTACCAGGCCAACAACGGCAAGGTCTGCTACGTTCTCTCGGTGCCGAAGGAAAAGGCGCCGGCGGGCGTCGACCACGGCGACATCTTCTTCCTCGTCTCGCAGCGCCCCGGCCAGAACATTTCCTACGAACCGCAGGCGATGATGGGCTACCCCCTGCAGGAGAACTCCAAGGTCAACGTCACGATCGACGGGCGCACCTTCGTGATGTTCACCAAGGGCAATTCGGCATGGGTGGAAAACGCCGCCGAGGAGCCGGCCCTGGTCGCGGCGATGAAATCGGGCAAGGACATGTCGGTCAAGGCCACGTCGCGTCGCGGCACCGGCACCAGCTATTCCTATTCGCTGTCGGGAATTTCCGCGGCGCTGAAGCAGATCGAGACCTGCAAGTAAGCCGTCCGCCGTTCCGTTGCAGAAGGCCGGTCCCGCGACCGGCCTTTTCGCTTTTGCGGGGTGGACGTGACTTCCGCGCCGAAGGATGCTAAAGGCCGGCCCAACGGCTGGAGCGCGCGCAGAACGATGCGCCGGGCGCTCCTTGGATTTCATGATCGAGACGCGGCGGATCTTTCGGGTGGACAGCCCGGCGGCATGAACGCGCAACGGGATTGTACGAATGGCGACCTTGGATTTTCTCAGCGGCACGGAACCTGCAACCGCCCGGCCGACGCGCACGGCGCCTGCCGCCGAAAAGCCGTCGCTGATCGGCCTGTCGCGGCAGGACATGGCCGCGGCCCTGGTCGAGAAGGGCGTTTCGGAGCGGCAGGTGAAGATGCGCGTCAGCCAGCTCTGGCACTGGCTCTACGTGCGCGGCGTCTCCGACTTCGACCACATGCTGAACGTGTCGAAGGACATGCGCGAGATGCTGAAGACGCATTTCACGATCGCGCGCCCCGAGATCGTCGAGGAGCAGGTCTCCAACGACGGCACGCGCAAGTGGCTCCTGCGCTTTCCCGCCCGCGGCGCCGGCCGCCCCGTCGAGGTCGAGACGGTCTATATCCCCGAAGAGGGCCGCGGCACGCTGTGCATCTCCAGCCAGGTCGGCTGCACGCTCACCTGCTCCTTCTGTCACACCGGCACGCAGAAGCTGGTGCGCAACCTGACGGCGGAGGAGATCCTGGCGCAGTTGCTCTTGGCGCGCGACCGGCTCGGCGACTTCCCGGACCGCGAGACGCCGGCCGGCGCCATCGTGCCCAATGAGGGCCGCAAGGTCTCCAACATCGTCATGATGGGGATGGGCGAGCCGCTCTACAATTTCGAGAACGTCAAGCAGGCGCTCCTGATCGCCACCGACGGCGACGGGCTGTCGCTGTCCAAGCGCCGCGTGACGCTGTCGACCTCGGGCATCGTGCCGGAGATCTACCGCACCGGCGAGGAGATCGGCGTGATGCTGGCGATCTCGCTGCACGCGGTGCGCGACGAGCTGCGCGACATGCTGGTGCCGATCAACAAGAAGTATCCGCTGAAGGAACTGCTGGAGGCCTGCCGCGCCTATCCGAGCCTGTCGAACGCCCGCCGCATCACCTTCGAATACGTGATGCTGAAGGACGTCAACGACAGCCTGGAGGACGCCAAGCTGCTGGTGCAGCTCCTTAAGGGCATCCCGGCGAAGATCAACCTGATCCCGTTCAACCCGTGGCCGGGCACGAACTACCAGTGTTCGGACTGGGAACAGATCGAGAAGTTCGCCGACTTCATCAACCAGGCCGGCTATGCCTCGCCGATCCGTACGCCGCGCGGCCGCGACATCCTCGCCGCCTGCGGCCAGCTCAAGTCGGAATCGGAGCGCATGCGCAAGGTCGACCGCATGGCCTACGAGGCGATGATGATCGCCGGCCACGGCGAGGACGACTGAGGCACGCGGATCGCTTCGCCGGCGATATCGCCCGAGGCGTTCAGCGCGTCTGCGTCATGAAGATCTTCACGGCGAAGACCGAGAACACGCCGGCGAAGGTGTAGTCCAGTCCGCGCAGGACGCGGCGGTTGGTGCGCAGCCAGGCGGAGAGCTTGTCGGCGGCGAGCACGACGATCGTGTTGACCGGCATGCCGATCATGATGAACAGCAGTCCGAGCACGATCAGCTTTCCGGTCACGTCCGGATCGCCGGCCGAGACGAACTGCGGCAGGAAGGTCATGAAGAAGATGATGACCTTGGGGTTCAGAAGGTTCACCCAGAAGCCGGTCGAGATGTTTCCCCACACCGAAGCGCCCTTCGGGGCGCTCACGTCGACAGGCTTGTCGGAGAAGCTCGAGCCCACCCGGATCGCCTGGATCGCCAGCCACAGCAGGTAGCCCGCACCGCCGGTCTTCAGGATCATGAAGGCGGTCGGCGAGGCGGT
This sequence comes from Hyphomicrobiales bacterium, assembly GCA_900469965.1. Lineage (GTDB taxonomy): Bacteria > Pseudomonadota > Alphaproteobacteria > Rhizobiales > Rhizobiaceae > Mycoplana. The sequence goes on from UBZP01000022.1 coordinate 171,617, forward strand.
AATCAGCGCGGAAATGCCGAATGCGACGAGGAGGGTGTGCACCACGATGCCCATCGAGGTGCCGAGCACCACGAACAGCGCCGGACCGCGGCCCTGCGACAGGGCGCGGCTGATCGACAGCGTCATGTCCGGCCCCGGCGTCGCGGCCAGCAGGAGGCTCGCGGCGGTGAAGGCGACGAAGGTGGCAAGCGAGGGCAGGTAGTCCATGTCGGCGGGTCCGCTTTTTTTCGATGCGCTGCGTTCGATACTCCTGCGCAACCGGCTTGGAAAGGCAAATCGTCAGTCGGGCATGCGGCAACGCTTGTATCGGCGCACTTTCTGGCTAAAAGATGCCGGCGACATATGGCGCGGCGCGGCCGCATTTCCTGACACCAGACGGACAGACAACCATGGCATCTCCCCAGAAAGTCAAGAAGGTCGTTCTCGCCTATTCCGGCGGCCTGGACACCTCGATCATCCTGAAGTGGCTGCAGACCGAACTCGGCGCTGAGGTCGTCACCTTTACCGCCGACCTCGGCCAGGGCGAGGAACTGGAACCGGCGCGCAAGAAGGCGGAGATGCTCGGCATCAAGGAGATCTTCATCGAGGACGTGCGCGAGGAGTTCGTCCGCGACTTCGTCTTCCCGATGTTCCGCGCCAACGCCGTCTACGAGGGCGTCTACCTGCTCGGCACCTCGATCGCCCGGCCGCTGATCTCCAAGCACCTGATCGACATCGCCAGGAAGACGGGCGCCGACGCGATCGCCCACGGCGCCACCGGCAAGGGCAACGACCAGGTCCGCTTCGAGCTCTCGGCCTATGCGCTGAACCCGGACATCAAGATCATCGCGCCGTGGCGCGACTGGTCGTTCAAGAGCCGCACGCATCTGCTCGAATTCGCCGAACAGCACCAGATCCCGGTCGCCAAGGACAAGAAGGGTGAGGCGCCGTTCTCGGTCGACGCGAACCTCCTGCACTCCTCCTCCGAAGGCAAGGTCCTGGAAGACCCGTCCGTCGAGGCGCCGGAATACGTGCACATGCGCACGATTTCGCCGGAGGCGGCACCGGACAAACCGACCGTCATCACCGTCGGTTTCGAGCGCGGCGACGCCGTCTCGATCAACGGCGTGCGCATGTCGCCGGCGACGCTGCTGGCGGCGCTCAACACCTATGGCCGCGACAACGGCATCGGGCGCCTCGACCTGGTCGAGAACCGCTTCGTCGGCATGAAGAGCCGCGGCGTCTACGAGACCCCCGGCGGCACGATCCTGCTGGCCGCCCACCGCGCCATCGAGAGCATCACGCTCGACCGCGGTGCCGCCCACCTGAAGGACGAGCTGATGCCGCGCTATGCGGAGCTGATCTACTACGGCTTCTGGTTCTCGCCGGAGCGCGAGATGCTGCAGGCGGCGATCGACCTCAGCCAGAAGGATGTCGAGGGCGAGGTGACGCTGAAGCTCTACAAGGGCAACGTCATGGTCATCGGCCGGCAGAGCGACAAGTCGCTCTATTCCGACAAGCTCGTCACCTTCGAGGACGACCAGGGCGCCTACGACCAGAAGGACGCCGCCGGCTTCATCAAGCTCAACGCGCTGCGCCTGCGCACGCTCGCTGCACGCAACCGCAAGGGCTGAGCGCGGCCGGTCACGGCCCATCCCAACAGCCCGCCGGAACGGTTTCCGGCGGGCTTTTCGTTGTCCATCGCCAGAGCCGCCCGCCGGTCTGTGCGGTGCCGGTTGCGACCCTGCCGCGGTCAGCGGCGCCGGTCATGCCGTATCCCGCAAAGCGGGCCCTTGACGGCCCGCGGGCGACAGGCTCAGATGGGCACTTTCCCGCGGAGATTCCCATGACCGGTTCGATGCTGTTCGGCGCCTTCCTCGCCGCGCTGTTCTATGTCCTCATTCCAGGCCCGGCGTTCCTGGCGCTGCTCGGCATCGGCGCCGGTCAGGGGCGGAAGGCGGGGGCGATGTTCATGGGCGGGCATCTGGCGGGCGACCTCGTCTGGTCGACGCTGGCGCTGGTCGCGATCGTCGGGGCAAGGACGATCGGCACGCTCGTATTCGACGTGCTCGGCCTCCTTTGCGGGCTGTATCTCGCCTGGATCGGCTGGACGGCGCTCAGGGCCAGGCCGCGCGGGGCGGACAAGCCGCTCGTGACGGTAGAACGGCCGCTGCGGCGCGGCCTGATCTTCGGGCTGACCAACCCGAAGGGATATCCGGTGGCGCTCGCGACCTTCACGGCGCTGCTCGCCGGTTCGTCCAGCGCGCTGGAGTTCTCGTCCCTGCCGATGCTGCTCGCCGTTTCCCTCTTGGGGTTCCTGGTCGCCGATATCGTCCTGATCGCGGTCATCGGCGCCTCCGTCGTGCGCCGCTTCTATCGCCGGCACGAGCTTGCGATCGTTCGGATGTCGGGCGTGCTGTTCCTGGGCTTCGCGGTACAGGCCGTCTGGCACGCCGCACCCGGGCTTGCGGGCTGGCGCAGGGCGTAGGCAGCCGAAGGACACGCCGGATTTCAGAGGGCGCCCGTCGTCAGCCGGCAGGGACGCCGGTGGGGAAGGTGATGGTGGCGCGCAGGCCGCGCCCGTCCGGATTGTCCTCCAGCGCCAGCGTTGCACCGAACAGGGCGGCGATTTCCTGGACGATCGGCAGGCCGAGTCCCATGCCAGGCGCATCGCCCGTTCCGCCGCGGGCGAAGCGCTGCAGCACCTCGGCGCGGCGTTCGGCGGGGATTCCGGGGCCGTTGTCCACCACCTGCAGGCTCGTCCCGTCCCCCTCGGCGCGCACGGAGACCGTGACCTCCGCGCCCGGCCCGGCATAGGCGATCGCGTTCTCGATCAGGTTTCGCAGCATCTCCCCGAACAGCAGCGGCTCGGCACGCACCGATGCCGCCGCCCCGCCTTCGAAGCCGAGATCGATTCCCGCCTGGGCGGCGAGCGGCACATAGTCGGCGGTGGTCGACTGGGCCAGCGCGGTGACATCGATCACGTCGAGCGGGCGGGGCTCTGCCGACCCCGCCGCATCGATCTTCGCCATCAGCAACAGCTGGGCCAGGATGCGTTCGGCATGCGCCACGACCGCGTCGCCCTTGCGCGCCGCATCCCTGGCCTCTTCCAGCGTGTCGGCCCGGGTCGCCAGCGCGAGCTGGGTGCGGATGATGGCCAGCGGCGTGCGGAGCTGGTGGCTGGCGTTGCCGGAAAAATGACGCAGCGAATTGAGCGCCGATTGCAGACGCACCATGAAGGAGTTGACCGTCTCGACGAGGCCTTCGACTTCGCTGGGCACCTGTTGCTCGATCGGATGCAGGTCGTCCGGGCTGCGCTCCGCGATGGCGTCGCTGAGGCGGTAGAGCGGGCGCAGGGCGAGGGTCACGGCGATCCAGACGATGGCGGCGGCACCCGATATCATCAGCGCCAGGCGCAGGGCCGATCGGACGAGAATGGCCTGGGCGAGCTGGCGCCTGGCGATGGTGGTCTCGGCGACCGTGACGACGAAGGGGACCGAGTTGACGCCGGTGGAGGCGGAGCGGTGCAGCACGGCGACGCGGATCGGCTCGCCGCGGAAGCTGGCATCGGCATAGGCGGTCGGCGCGCCGTCGGTGTCGGTGATCGTCGGCAGCGCCTGGTAGCCGGTGATGAACTGGCCGGGCGGCCCCTCCACGCGGTAGAAGACGCGATCCTGCGCGGCCGATGTCAGCATCTCCAGCGCGACGTAAGGGATATCCACCTCGAGCGCGCCGTTCTCGTTGACGACGACCCGCTCGGCGATCGCCAGCGCCGAGCCGGCGAGCACCCGGTCGGAGACGGTGTTGGCGGTCTTGACCGCCTCGCGATAGGTGTCGATCAGGGCCAGGACGCCGAAGACGGCGGTGGCGACGAGGAGCCACAAAAGCAACTGCCGGCGGAGCGATGGGGCCGGATTGCGCATCAGGCGGGGGTCACCTTGTCCAGATAGTAGCCGATGCCGCGGGCGGTGCGCACGGTCAGGCCGTGCGGCGCGATGCGCCGGCGCAGGCGGCTCACATATTGCTCGATCGCGTTGGCGCTGAGATCGTCGTCGAAGGCTGCGAGCGACTGCATGATCGCCTCCTTGGAGACCACCTTGCCGGCGCGCATGAACAGGATCTCCAGGAGCCCGAGTTCCCGCGCCGGGATGTCGAGCGGTGTGCCGCCGGCGGAGAAGGTGCGGGAATTGAGGTCGAGGTCGACGCCGCCGAAGCTCAGCGCCGACGAACGCAGCCCCGCCTGGCGCCTCAGCAGCATCCGCACGCGGGCCTCGAACTCGGAGATGTCGAACGGCTTGCTCATGTAGTCGTCGGCGCCGAGATCCAGTCCCTTCACCTTGTCTTCCGCCGCGCCGCGCGCGGTCAGGATCAATACGGCCGCCCGATTCTGCCGTGCGCGCATCGCGCGCAGCACCTCCAGCCCGTCCATCTCCGGCAGCGTCAGGTCGAGGATCACCAGGTCGAAGGCTTCGGCGGAGATCGCCGCGTCGGCGGAGGCGCCGTCATTGACCACGTCCACCGCGTGGCCGGTGCCGCGCAGGATGGCGGACAGCCCGTCGGCCAGCGCCCGGTTGTCTTCGACCAGCAGTATGCGCACCTGATACCTCCCCGTTCACCTTCCCCGTCCGCCGTGCCGGCGTAAGAAGCGGCCAACACTTTGACTTTGCGCATAAACAGGCCAAAAAATCGATAGCGATCTTTCATTCCCGCCGCAGTCCCGCCGAGCGGGCTTGAGAACGGCGTCCCGGTCAGGCAATCTCGCCACATGCGCCTCCTCATTGCCTTTTTGCTTGCAGCATCCACCTGTCTTCCCGCCGCGGCCGCCGAGACCTTCTACCCGGCACCGGACGGCAAGGGAAACGCCCCGGTGCTCGTCGTCTACTCCTCGCTGGACGAGCCCTTGGCGCGGCCGATGATCAAGGGATTCCAGGCCGCCAATCCCGATGTGGCGGTGCGCTACGAGGAGATGCTGACCGGCGAGGTCTACGACCGCGTCGTCAAGGAGACGGACGCCGGGCAGAAGACGGCCGACTTCGCCTTCTCCTCGGCGATGGACCTGCAGGTCAAGCTCAGCAACGACGGCTATGCCCAGCGCAGCGACCTGCCGATGAGCGAGCAGTGGCCGCAATGGGCCAACTGGCGCAACACCGCCTATGCGCTGACCTTCGAGCCCGCCGTCTTCGTCTACCACAAGCCGAGCTTCAGGACGGAAAAGCCGCCGGCCTCGCGCGCGGAGTTCCTCGACTACCTCGACCGTCACGGCGACGAGATCCACGGCCGCATCGCCACCTACGACATCGAGCGCTCCGGCGTCGGCTTCCTGTTCATGGCGCGCGACCAGGAGCAGTTCGGCGACATCTGGACGCTGATCCGCGCCATGGGGGCGGCCGGCGTGAAGCTCTATTCCACGAGTTCGGCGATCCTGGAGCGGATCGCGGACGGGCGGTTCGTGTTCGGCTACAACATCCTCGGCTCCTATGCGGCGGACTGGGCGGCCAATCATCCGGATGTCGGGATCGTCCTGCCCAAGGACTACACCGTCGTGATGTCGCGCATCGGGCTCGTGCCGCAGGCGGCGGCGTCCCCCGATCTCGGCCGCCGCTATCTGTCGTTCTTCATGTCGAAGGAAGGCCAGACGATCATGGCGCGCGAGCTGCAGATCGCCGCCGTTTCGCCGGATGTCGCCGGCGACAACACGGCCACGGGGATGCAGGCGCTGTTGGGAACGCAACTGAAGCCCGTTCCGGTGAGCCCGGGCCTGATGGTCTATCTCGACCAGGTGAAGCGGGCGCGGCTGATCGCCCACTGGAACGAAGTGCTGCGGACGCAATAGCGGCGGTATCGCGCCCCGATCGTGGCGAGACTGTGCTACGATGTCAGCTGGATGACAGGTTTGTGTGGTGGCTTGAACACCTCGGCGGTTCCGTGGAGGCGGCGCCGGGCAATGGGGAGGAGACCCGCCATCATGGCGCAGCCGGCATGACCGCCGGCGCAGTGTGCTTTCTCCCTCGACAGTTCGAAACGACGCGCGGAGCCAAGCCGCGCCTGACGGAGGATATGCCTTGAAACAGTTTTTCCTTGCTTCCATTCTCGCCGGTGCGATGGCGCTGCCGGCGTTTGCCGCAGACTACAAGATCATAGCACCGGCCAATCCCGGCGGCGGCTGGGACCAGACGGCCCGCACGCTGCAGACGGTCATGCAGTCGGAAGGCATCTCCGGCAACGTGCAGGTGATCAACGTGCCGGGCGCCGGCGGAACGATCGGCCTTGCCCAGTTCGCCAGCCAGGACAAGGGCAATGCCAACGCCCTGATCGTCGGCGGCTACGTCATGGTCGGCGCGATTCTCACGAACAAGTCGCCCGTCACGCTGAAGGATGTCACCCCGATCGCGCGCCTGACCGGTGAGTACGAGGCGATCGTCGTGCCCGCCTCCTCGCCGTTCCAGACCTTCGGCGATCTCGTCGAGGCGCTGAAGAAGGATCCGGGCGCGGTCTCCTGGGCCGGCGGTTCGGCCGGCGGCACCGACCACATCGCGGTCGGCCTGATCGCCAAGGCGGCCGGCGTCGATCCGAAGAAGATCAACTACATCGCCTATTCGGGCGGCGGCGAGGCGCTGGCGGCTATCCTCGGCGCGCAGGTCAGCGCCGGCATTTCCGGCTATGGCGAATTCGAATCGCAGGTGAAGGCCGGCACGCTGCGGCTGCTCGCCGTCTCCAGCGCCGACCGGATCGAGGGCATCGATGCCCCGACCATCAAGGAAAGCGGCCTGGACGTCGTCGTCGAGAACTGGCGCATGGTCGCGGCCGCTCCGGGCCTCAGCGACGAACAGAAGGCTGCCGTCACCGCCGATATCGAGAAGCTCGCCAAGTCGGCCGCCTGGCAGGAACAGCTGAAGACGAAGGGCTGGCAGGACACCTACCTCTCCGGCGCAGCCTTCAACGACCAGCTGGCCAAGGACGTCTCCGCCACCGAAGGCATCCTCAAAGACATCGGACTGGTCGAATGACGGACGGGAACAAACCCGCAAGCGCAACGCGTCGCCCCGATGGGGCGGCGCTCGTCATCGCCGTCGTGCTGGCCGCGATCGCCGGCCTGATCTTCTGGGACGTCTCGCGTCTCACGGGGGCTGCCGGCTATTCGCAGGTCGGTCCGACGACCGTGCCCTATGCGATCGCCTGCTGTCTCATCGGCCTGGCGATCTGGACGGCGATCGAGGCCTGGCGCGGAGAGTTTCCCGAGCGCGAGCCGCAGCACGTCGCACCGGTGGTCTGGATCGTCGGCGGCCTGGCGGCACAGATGCTGCTTCTCAACGTCGCCGGCTTCTCGATCGCGACCGGCCTGCTGTTCGCGCTGACGGCCGCGGGCTTCGGCAAGCGGAAGCTCTGGATCACGATCCCCGTCGGCATCGTCCTTGCCTTCGTCGTTTGGGTGATCTTCGCCAAACTGCTGCAGCTCTCGCTGCCCACCGGGGCGCTCGAGCACCTGTTCTTCTAAGGGGACGGCAGATCATGAATACATTTGACTTCCTGTTGCAGGGCCTGCTGGTCGCCGCCCAGCCGATGAACCTCCTCTATGCGCTGATCGGCGTGACGCTCGGCACGGCCGTCGGCGTGCTGCCGGGCATCGGTCCGGCGTTGACGGTGGCGCTGCTCCTGCCGGTGACCTACAAGCTCGACCCCGCCGGCTCGCTGATCATGTTCGCGGGCATCTACTATGGCGGCATGTATGGCGGCTCGACCACGTCGATCCTGCTCAACACGCCCGGCGAGAGCTCGTCGATCGTCACGGCGCTCGAGGGCAACAAGATGGCGCGCGCCGGCCGCGGCGGACCCGCTCTTGCGACCGCCGCCATCGGCTCCTTCGTCGCCGGCCTGATCGCGACGCTGGCGCTCGCCTTCGTGGCCCCCTTCATCGTCAAGGTCGCGCTGGTGTTCGGGCCGCGCGAGTACTTTGCCCTGATGGTGCTCGCCTTCGTCACTGTGTCCTCGGCCTTCGGCGATTCGACGCTGCGCGGGCTGACCTCGCTCTTCGTCGGCCTGACGCTGGCCATCATCGGCATCGACCAGTTGAGCGGCCAGGCGCGCCTGTCGTTCGGCATCCCGGACCTTCTGGACGGCATCGAGGTGACCACGCTTGCCGTGGCGATGTTCGCCATCGGCGAGACCCTTTACATCGCCGCACAGGGCGACAAGGGGCCGGACAAGGTCGAGGCGGTCAAGGGATCGGTGTGGATGAACGCCGCCGACTGGGCGCGCTCGTGGAAGCCATGGCTGCGCGGCACGGCGATCGGCTTTCCGATCGGCGCCATGCCCGCCGGCGGCGCCGAGATCGGCACCTTCCTGTCCTATGCCGCCGAGAAGCGGCTGACGAAGCATCCGGAGGAATTCGGCAACGGCGCCATCGAAGGCGTCGCGGGCCCGGAGGCCGCCAACAATGCGTCCGCCGCCGGCACGCTGGTGCCGCTCCTGACGCTCGGCCTGCCGACGACGGCGACGGCCGCGATTATGCTGGCGGGCTTCCAGCAATACGGCCTGCAGCCCGGACCGCTGCTGTTTGCGACCAATCCGCAGCTCGTCTGGGGCCTGATCGCGAGCCTGCTGATCGCCAATTTCATGCTGCTGGTCCTGAACCTGCCGCTGATCGGCCTGTGGGTGAAGCTGCTGACGATCCCGAAGCCCTGGCTCTATGCCGGCATCCTTCTGTTCGCCACCCTCGGCACGATCGGCGCCAACCCGTCGGTGTTCGAGCTCGGCATGCTCTTGGCGTTCGGCCTGCTCGGCTATGTCATGCGCATCTTCGGCTATCCCATCGCCCCGGTGGTGGTCGGGCTCATCCTCGGGCCGCTCGCCGAGCAGCAGTTGCGCCGGGCGCTGTCGATCAGCCAGGGCGACCTGACGACGCTGGTCGCTTCCCCGGTAGCGGTGGTGCTGCTTCTCATCGCGGCCGCGGCACTGATCATCCCGCTGGTCCTTCGGGCCCGCGGCAGGGGGCAGGTGCTGTCGCAGCTCGCGGCCAGCGAAGACTGAGCGACCGACACCTCCGATCTGCACAGAAAGCAGGCCGCAAGCAATTGCGGCCTGCTTTCGTTGCATAGCTGCCCTGCCGATCTATCCCTTGTGTGCAGGGCTGTTTGGTATCATTTATTGTGCATCGCAACAGGGTGGTAACCCTAGGACAGAGAGCAAGACAATGAGCCAGAATCGCAGTGGAGTTCGCCGGGGTTTCTTGGGCCGCGCATTCGCGGTTCTGGGTGCGGCGAGTGCAGTCGCAGCCGCAGTCGAAGGCAGCCGTCGCCCGCGCGACCGCGACCTCAGGACGCTCGGTATCGATCCGGCCAACTTCCCGAAGTAAGCATCGTCCGCAAAGGACGGCGGATCCAGCCGGTTTCAACGGCGGATCCCGAGCCCAACGAGGCTCCTTGCAGTGACAGCAGTATCCAGCAGAAGGCCCGGCGATCGCGGATCGCCGGGCCTTCTGTCGTTTCGCGGATCGGGGCGGCGCCGCGGGGGCGCCGCCGCGTTTTCGGTCAGACGCTCTCGATTGGCCGCGCGTCGTGCGCCACGGCCTCTTCGCGCCGGTTGTAGCGGATGGAGGACCAGAGCGAGATGCCGATCAGGCCTGCGCCGCCCAGGCCGGTGATGACCTCGGGGATGTGGACCAGCGTCTGGCAGTACATGATCACCGACAGGATCAGGATCGCGTAGAAGGCGCCGTGCTCGAGGTAGCGATATTCGGCGAGCGTGCCCTTGTCGACCAGCATGATCGTCATCGAGCGCACATACATGGCGCCGATGCCGAGGCCGATGGCGATGACGAAGAGGTTCTGCGTCAGTGCAAACGCCCCGATCACGCCGTCGAAGGAGAAGCTGGCGTCCAGGACCTCGAGGTAGATGAAGGCGCCGAGACCGCCCTTTGCGGCCGCACTCATCGTCTGCTGCGAGGCATCCAGCAGGCCGCCCACGACTTCGACGGCCAGGAAGGTCAGAAGGCCGTAGATCGCCGAATAGACGAAGGCGTCGGCTTCCGCACCCTCGAGGAAGGTCGAGAAGACGAGGATCAGGATCAGCACGAAGGCGATTTCCACGCCCTTGATCGTCGCATAGCGGGCCATGCGCTTCTCGATGAAGGCGATCCAGTGGACGTCCTTTTCATGGTCGAAAAAGTAGGTCAGGCCGACCATCATCAGGAAGGTGCCGCCGAAGGCCGCAATTGGCAGGTGCGCCTCGTGCATGATGCGGGCGTATTCCTCGGGCTGGCGGGCCGCCAGCACGATCGCCTCGATCGGGCCGATGTTGGCCGCAATCACGACGATCAGCAACGGGAAGACGATGCGCATGCCGAAGACGGCGATGATGATGCCCCAGGTCAGGAACCGGTGCTGCCAGACCGGCGTCATGTCCTTGAGCTTGTTGGCGTTGACGATGGCGTTGTCGAAGGACAGCGAGATCTCCAGCACCGCCAGGACGGTGCAGATGAAGAAGACGGTGGCCATCCCGGCGATCGTGCCGGTGGTCTGCCAGCCAAGCCAGGCGCCGAGCAGGAGGCCCAGCGCGGTGACGATGAAGGCCCACGTGAAGTAGGAGAGCGAACTCTGCGGCTTTGCCCGGGTGCTCATATCCGCACCTCGCTTTCGAGGACGGTCATGACTGCAAGGTCGCAGATGGGGAAAAAGCGCGTGCCGAAAAGGGCATGCGCTATAGGCATGTTCAGGATTTTCATGTTCTTGAATCCGCCGGCTCAATTGCTGGCGGTACCGACATCACGAGAGCGCCGTAAAAACTCTCGCCAGAGGGGCCCGGCACCAAAGTTGGTGCTGCGGCGGGATGTCTGAGGCCGCAGCACTCCCGTTTTCCCCGAAGTGTCCCGTTACGTCAAGTATTTTCGCGCTGCGGACCGTTTCGCCGCATCTGGCCGGGGCATGAAAGAATTGGAGGCCGGCGGCGTACACAAGCGCGCATTCTGTCCCTATATTCCGCCGATCAGACCTGCCGTCACGAGGAACACGTCACAATGAGCGCACCTTCCAAAATCAGCCCCTCCCTGATCGACTGGAGCGGGGTCAACGGCCTGCCGCGCTTCGATCTCGTCTCCGACGACAGTTTCGCCGAAGCCTTCGATGCGGCCTTTGCCCTGCACGAGGCGGAGATCGATCAGATCGCGGCGAACCCGGAAGCGCCCAGCTTCGACAACACCGTGACGGCGCTCGAGATCGCGGGCGACGCGCTTTCGCGCGTGTCGGCGCTGTTCTGGAGCCGGGCCGGCGCCAATACCAACGACGTCATCCAGGCGCTGGAGCGCGAGATCGCGCCGAAGATGTCGCGGCACTATTCCAAGATCGGCAACAACGCCGCGCTGTTCTCGCGTATCGATGCGTTGTGGGAGGGCCGGGCCGGCCTCGGCCTGACGCTGGAGCAGACGCGCGTGCTGGAGCGGCACTGGAAGGGTTTCGTCAAATCGGGCGCCAAGCTCGCCAAGACCGAGCAGGACCGGCTTTCGGCGATCAACGAGCGGCTCGCCGGGCTCGGCGCGCAATTCGGCCAGAACGTACTTTCCGACGAGAAGGACTGGTCGCTTATGCTGTCGGACGCGGCCGACCTCGAAGGACTGCCGGACTTCCTCAAGGATGCGATGGCGGCTGCCGCCCGCGATCGGGGCGCGGAGGGCGGATATGCGGTGACGCTGTCGCGCTCGATCATCGAGCCGTTCCTGACCTTCTCCGCGCGCCGCGAGCTGCGCGAGCAGGCGTTCAGCGCCTGGACCGCGCGCGGCATCAACGGCGGGGCCACGGACAACCGCGAGATCGTGCGTGAGACGCTGGCATTGCGGGCGGAGAAGGCGGCGCTGCTCGGCTACGAGCACTATGCCGCGCTCAAGCTCGACAACACGATGGCGAAGACGCCCGACGCGGTGAACGGGCTTCTCACCCAGGTCTGGGAGAAGGCGGTGGCGCGCGCGGCGGAGGAGGAGCGGGAGCTCGCACGCCTCGTTGCCGCCGAAGGGCGCAACCATCCGGTCATGCCGTGGGACTGGCGGTACTATGCCGAGAAGCTGCGCGCGGAGAAGTTCGATTTCTCGGAGGCCGAGCTGAAGCCGTACCTGCAGCTGGAAAAGGTGATCGAAGCCTGCTTCGACGTCGCCGAACGGCTGTTCGGCATCCGTGCTGTGCCGCTTGCGGGCGTGCCGACCTATCACCCCGACGTCCGGGTCTTCGAGATCCGCGACCGCGACAACGGGCTGGTCGCCATGTTCCTCGGCGACTATTTCGCCCGGTCCTCGAAGCGCTCCGGGGCCTGGATGAGTTCCTACCAGAGCCAGCACAAGCTGCCGCTGAAGAACGGCACGGTCGGCGAGATCCCGATCATCTACAACGTCTGCAACTTCGCCAAGCCCGCCGAAGGCAAGCCGGCGCTGCTGTCGCTCGACGATGCGCGCACGCTGTTCCATGAATTCGGCCATGCGCTGCACGGCATGCTGTCGGATGTCACCTATCCCTCGGTCTCCGGCACGGGGGTCGCGCGCGATTTCGTAGAGCTGCCGTCGCAGCTCTACGAGCACTGGCTGACGGTGCCGGAGATCCTGAAGACCTATGCCGTGCACTACGAGACCGGCGAGCCGATGCCGCAGGCGCTCCTGGACAAGGTGCTGGCGGCGCGCACCTTCAACGCCGGCTTTGCCACCGTGGAGTTCACCTCGTCCGCTTTGGTCGACATGGCCTTTCACACGCGCGGTGCCGTGGAGGATCCGATGAGGCTGCAGCGCGAAGTGCTGGACGACATCCGCATGCCCGCCTCGATCGTCATGCGTCATGCGACGCCGCACTTCCAGCATGTCTTCTCGGGCGACGGCTATTCGGCCGGCTACTATTCCTACATGTGGTCGGAGGTTCTGGACGCCGATGCCTTCGCCGCCTTCACCGAGACGGGCAATGCCTTCGATCCCGGCATGGCGGTGAAACTGAAGGCCAACATCTACTCCGTCGGCGGCGCCATCGACCCCGAGGATGCCTACAAGGCGTTCCGCGGCAAGCTGCCGTCGATCGATGCCATGCTGGAAAAGAAAGGCCTGGCGGCCTGATCCTGGCCGCCCGGGCGGTCGCGGCTGCGCGCTCCTCCCCCTCGAGGGGGAGGGGCAGGGCGTCATCCTATCGTCACCGAACTGTATCGCCGGCGTCATCGATCCGTAACGTCGCTGACACGTGACCGCCCGATGGTCGGCCGCGCGGATCGGACAGCGATTCGCGCGGTTTTTACGAGGGATCCATGGCGACGGCGGCCGACCTCCTGACACGGCGCTCCTTTCTGCTGACGGCGGGGGCCGCCGGCCTTGCCGCCTCCTCGGCGCTGGCCGTCCCGCACTACGCGCGGCGGCACGGCAGTCCGGTCTTCACGCACGGCGTCCAGTCGGGCGATGTCGATACCTCGTCGGGCATGATCTGGGCGCGAACCGATCGGCCGGCGGAGATTGCGGTCGAGTACTCCACCACCGAGAGCTTCACCAACGCCGTGCGCGGGCCGGTGTTGAAGGCGGGGCACGAGACGGACTTCGCCGCCAAGCACCTCCTGACCGAACTCCTGCCGGACCAGGACGTCTTCTACCGGCTGACGGCGACGGACGCCGCTTCCCAGCACCTGGTCTCCGAGCCGATCGTCGGTCGCTTCCGGACCGCGCCGCTGCGACGGCGCTCGGTCCGCTTCGTCTGGTCCGGCGATACCGCCGGGCAGGGCTGGGGCATCGACGACATCGGCATGAAGACCTATTCGACCATGCGCCTGCACGAGCCGGATTTCTTCATCCATTCCGGCGACACGATCTATGCCGACAACCCGATCCCCGACGAGATCCGCCTTCGCGACGGCACGATCTGGAAGAACCGGATCGTCAGCGACGAGAAGCGCGAGGTGGCGCGGACGCTTTCGGAATATCGCGGGCAGTGGAAGTACAACCTGCTCGACCGGCATCTCCTGGACTTCAACGCGCAATGTCCGACCTTCTTCCAGTGGGACGACCACGAGGTGCTGAACAACTGGTCGGCTTCGACCGATCTGAGGGACGATCCGCGCTATCCGGAGAAGGACATCGGCGTCTATGCCGGCCGTGCGATGCGCGCCTTCCAGGAGATGACGCCGATCCGTTACCGGCCGACGGAGCCGGGCCGCATCTTCCGCAAGATCGCCTACGGGCCGCTGCTGGACGTCTTCTTCGTCGACCTGCGCTCCTACCGCACCGCCAACCGCGGCACCACCGACAACGGCCTGTTCGGCTGGAGGCAGGCCGACTGGCTGCGGCGCGAGCTGCTCGCCTCGAAGGCCACCTGGAAGGTGATCGCCTGCGACATGCCGCTGGGCGTCGTCATCTGGGACGACTACGGCCGCAAGCTCGGCTACGAGGGCGTGGCGGACGGTCTGAACGGACCGCCGGCAGCGCGCGAGGGCGAGATCGCCGACCTCCTGACCTTCATGCGCGACAACGCCATCCGCAACGTCGTCTGGCTGACCGCCGACATCCACTATACGGCCGCCCATCACTACGATCCCGCCCGGGCGCGGTTCAAGGAATTCGAGCCCTTCTGGGAGTTCGTCTCCGGGCCGCTGCATTCCGGCACCTACGGCCCGCATCCGCTCGACAGGACGTTCGGGCCGGAGGTGCGCTTCATGAAGGCGTCCGGGGGCGGGGCCGACAGCAACCTGCCGCCTTCGGCCGGCCTGCAGTTCTTCGGTCTCGTCGACATCGACGGCTCGAGCCGGCAGATGACCGTGCGGCTGATGGATCGGGAGGACCGGGAGCTCTGGAACGTCACGCTCGATCCGGTCGTGACCGCTTGAGCCCCGCCGGACAGAGTTTCCGCCTGCCTCTTTCGCAATTGCGGAAAACCATGTATGGAGCGCGCCAAATGCACGTGGCGCCTCCTTGTTCGTGCGCGCCCCAAACCTCAGAGATCTGAACATGAACCTTCGCAATATCGCGATCATCGCGCACGTCGACCATGGAAAGACGACCCTCGTCGACGAACTCCTGAAGCAGTCGGGCTCGTTCCGCGAAAACCAGCGCGTGATGGAACGCGTGATGGACAGCAACGACATCGAAAAGGAGCGCGGCATCACCATCCTGGCGAAGGCCACGTCGATCGAGTGGAAGGACACCCGCATCAACATCGTCGACACGCCCGGTCACGCCGACTTCGGCGGTGAAGTCGAACGCATCCTGTCGATGGTGGACGGTGCGATCGTGCTCGTCGACGCGGCCGAAGGCCCGATGCCGCAGACCAAGTTCGTCGTCGGCAAGGCGCTGAAGGTCGGCCTTCGCCCGATCGTGGCGATCAACAAGATCGACCGTCCGGACGCGCGCGCCGACGAAGTCGTCAACGAGGTCTTCGACCTGTTCGCCAACCTCGACGCCACCGACGAACAGCTCGACTTCCCGATCCTCTACGGTTCGGGCCGCTCCGGCTGGATGAACTACGACCCGGCCGGCCCGGTGGAAGACGGTCTCGCGCCGCTGCTCGACCTCGTCGTCAAGCACGTTCCGGCGCCGACGGTCGAGGAAGGCCCGTTCAAGATGATCGGCACGATCCTGGAGGCCAACAACTTCCTCGGCCGCATCATCACCGGCCGCATCGCCTCGGGCTCGATCAAGCCGAACCAGGCCGTCAAGGTTCTCGGCCAGGACGGCAGGCTGATCGAAAACGGCCGCATCTCGAAGATCCTCGCCTTCCGCGGCATCGAGCGCCAGCCGATCGAGGAAGCGCAGGCGGGCGACATCGTCGCGATCGCCGGCCTTTCCAAGGGCACCGTCGCCGACACGTTCTGCGACCCGGCGGTCACGGACGCGATGAAGGCGCAGCCGATCGATCCGCCGACCGTCACCATGTCCTTCATCGTCAACGACAGCCCGCTCGCCGGCACCGAGGGTGACAAGGTCACGAGCCGCGTCATTCGCGACCGCCTGTTCAAGGAAGCGGAAGGCAACGTCGCGCTGAAGATCGAGGAAAGCGCCGACAAGGATTCGTTCTTCGTCTCCGGCCGTGGCGAACTGCAGCTCGCCGTCCTGATCGAGAACATGCGCCGCGAGGGCTTCGAACTCGCCGTCTCCCGTCCGCGCGTCGTCATGCACAAGGACGAGGCCACCGGCGAGACGATGGAGCCGGTCGAGGAAGTCGTGATCGACGTCGACGAGGAGCATTCCGGCGTCGTCGTGCAGAAGATGTCGGAGCGCAAGGCCGAGATGGTCGAGCTGCGTCCGTCGGGCGGCAACCGCGTCCGCCTGCGTTTCTACGCGCCGACCCGCGGCCTGATCGGCTACCAGTCGGAGCTCCTGACCGATACCCGCGGCACCGCGGTGATGAACCGTCTGTTCCACGAGTACCAGACCTACAAGGGCGAGATCGGCGGCCGGGTCAACGGCGTCCTGCTCGCCAACGAATCCGGCGAGGCTGTCGCCTACGCGCTGTTCAACCTCGAAGACCGCGGCCCGATGATCATCGACGCCGGCGAGAAGGTCTATGAGGGCATGATCATCGGCATCCATTCGCGTGACAACGACCTCGACGTGAACGTGCTGAAGGGCAAGAAGCTGACCAACATCCGCGCCGCCGGCAAGGACGAGGCCGTCAAGCTCACGCCGCCGATCAAGTTCACGCTGGAACGCGCGCTGTCCTGGATCCAGGACGACGAGCTCGTCGAGGTGACGCCGAAGTCGATCCGGCTGCGCAAGCTCTATCTCGACCCGAACGACCGCAAGCGTTTCGAGAAGCAGCGTACGGCGGGCGCTGCCTGATTCGCCCCGAAGGCGTAAAACCATCCCCAAATCGATCGAGGCTCCGGCAGAAATGCCGGGGCCTTTTTCATGTGTGTGCCGCCCTAATACGGCTTGTGGCGTTTCTTAAAAAAGCGTTAACTTTCCTGGACGCCGCGAGCCAACTTGCCTGTGGGCAAGGAGATCTCCGGAAGGGGCCGGGATTCTCGCGGAGTCGGTGCGGGTTTAGAGTCATTTCGATGAAAACACTATCGATCGATGTGCGGCGAGCCGAGCCGCAGGACGCAGCGGCCATCTCCGAGGCCCATCGGGCGTCCTGGCTGCATGCCTATGCGGGCATCATTCCGCACAAGCCGCTGATGCAGATGGTCCAGCGGCGCGACGCGGCGTGGTGGCGCAAGGCGACCCGCGGGCCGGCGACGCTGCTCGTGCTCGATGTCGCCGGCGTGATTGCCGGCTATGCCACGCTCGGCCTGAACCGGGCGCGCGCCCTGCCGCAGGACGGCGAGATCTACGAGATCTACCTTCGGCCGGAATACCAGGGCCTCGGGCTCGGCCGGATGCTGTTCGGCGAAAGCAAGCGGCTTCTAAAGTCGCTCGGCTGTGAGGGAATGGTGGTCTGGTGCCTGGAGGAAAGCGAGATGGCCGAGCGCTTCTTCCGTGCCGCCGGCGGGGTCGACATCGCCGAGGGGATGGAGGACTTCGGCGAGAAGGAACTGAAGAAGATCGGCTTCATCTTCCGTTAGAGGCCCATGGCGTCGGCGTCCTCCCGCGCCGTTGATTGACTTCTTCCATTCGAGCCATACCTGATCAGGCGATCGCACCTCTTTGTGAACACGGACGGGTGCGACGGAGGGCTGCCGGCGACGGTGGGTTCAGGTCATCGGCGACAGCGCTCTCCGGCACCCTTGCCTGGAGGAGAGGCTTGCATGCGAACGACGGTTTTTTCTCTCGTCTTTCTTTCTGCCACCTGTCTCACGGCCGCCCACGCCCAGGAAGGCGATGCCTCGGCGGGCGAGACGGTCTTCAAGAAATGCGCGGTCTGTCATGTCGTCGACACCGACACGAACAAGGTCGGCCCGTCGCTGCACGGCATCTTCGGGCGGGCCGCCGGCACGCATCCCGACTTCAAGTACTCGAACGCGATGGTGGAGGCGGGCAAGGCCGGCCTCGTCTGGGACGACGCCTCGCTGCGCGACTACCTGCACAATCCGAGGGCGAAGGTGAAGGGCACCAAGATGGTCTTTCCCGGTTTGAAGGACGAAGGCGACATCACCAACCTGCTCGCCTATCTGAAGCAACACGCGATGCCGTAAGCGAAATCCGGCCGGACCCGGCCGGGCGGCAGCCTCTCCGGAGACGCAATTGCCTGCCATTTTCATTCGTGAGATAGTTGTAACGCAGATTGCAGATTGATGCCCACGGCCGATTCTGGCGGGAGGGACGGATATGGCAGTCGTACTGGTGCTGGTGGCGATCGCGGTCGGGTCGGTGCTCTTTCACCTCCTGAGCCCCTGGTGGTGGACGCCGATCGCCTCCAACTGGAGCTACATCGACCACACCCTCGTCATCACGTTCTGGATCACAGGCGCGGTGTTCGTCGCCGTCGTCCTGTTCGTGGCCTATTGCGTCTGGCGCTTCCGCCACGATCCCGGCCGGCGCGCCGCCTACGAACCGGAGAACCGCAGGCTCGAGAGCGGGCTCGCCGTCGGCACGGCCATCGGCGTCTTTGCCATGCTGGCGCCGGGGCTGTTCGTCTGGCACCAGTTCATCACCGTTCCGTCGGAGGCTGCCGAGATCGAGATCGTCGGCCAGCAATGGCTGTGGAGCTTCCGGCTGCCGGGTGCGGACGGCAAGCTCGGGCGGGCCGAGACGCGCGACGTGGCGCCCGACAATTCGCTCGGGATCGACAAGGCCGATGCCGACGCACTGGACGACGTCGTCATCGAGGGAGGCGAACTGCACCTGCCGGTCGGCAAGCCGGTGAAGGTGCTGCTCCGCTCCATCGACGTGCTGCACGATTTCTACGTACCCGAGTTCCGCGCCAAGATGGACATGATCCCCGGCATGGTCACCTATTTCTGGCTGACGCCGACGCGCACCGGCACCTTCGACATCCTCTGCGCGGAACTCTGCGGGGTCGGGCATTCGCAGATGCGGGGCATGGTCGTGGTGGACAGCGAGGCCGACTACCAGACCTGGCTCGCCGAACAGGCGACATTCGAGCAATTGCAGGCCGCCCTGCCGGCCGCGACAACGGTGGCGGAGGCGCCCGGCAGATAGGTCCCGGTCCGGGAGGGATCGGGAGAAGGAGGAGAACGATGGTGGAAGCATCAGGGGCAGGCGACATCATTCCGCCCGCCGCGGTCGAGGACGTCGAGCTCTATCATCCGCACAGCTGGTGGACGCGCTACGTCTTCAGCCAGGATGCGAAGGTGATTGCCATCCAGTACAGCTGCACGGCGATCGCGATCGGCATGGTGGCGCTGGTGCTGTCCTGGCTGATGCGGATCCAGCTCGCCTTTCCCGGAGCGCTGACCTTCCTCGACGCCGAACGCTACTACCAGTTCATCACCATGCACGGCATGATCATGGTGATCTACCTGCTCACCGCACTTTTCCTCGGCGGCTTCGGCAACTACCTGATCCCGCTGATGGTCGGTGCGCGCGACATGGTGTTTCCCTACGCCAACATGCTGAGCTACTGGCTCTACCTGCTCGCCGTCGCGGTGCTGGTGGCGAGCTTCTTCGCGTCCGGCGGCCCGACGGGGGCGGGCTGGACGCTCTACCCGCCGCAAGCGATCCTCTCCAATACGCCGGGCGGACAGGACTGGGGCATCGTCCTGATGCTGGTCTCGCTGATCATCTTCATCATCGGCTTCACCATGGGCGGCCTCAACTACGCCGTCACCGTCCTGCAGGGGCGCACCCGGGGCATGACGCTGATGCGGATGCCGCTCACGGTCTGGGGCATCTTCACCGCCACGGTGATGGCGCTGCTCGCCTTCCCGGCGCTGTTCGTCGCCTGCGTCATGATGCTGTTCGACCGGCTGGCCGGCACCAGCTTCTTCATGCCGGCGATCGTCGAGATGGGCGAGCAGTTGCAGCACGGCGGCGGCAGCCCGATCCTGTTCCAGCACCTGTTCTGGTTCTTCGGCCATCCGGAGGTCTACATCGTCGCGCTGCCGGCCTTCGGCATCGTCTCCGACCTGATCAGCACGCATGCGCGCAAGAACATCTTCGGCTATCGCATGATGGTCTGGGCGATCGTCATCATCGGTGCGCTGTCCTTCGTCGTCTGGGCGCACCACATGTATGTCAGCGGCATGAACCCCTATTTCGGCTTCTTCTTCGCCACGACGACGCTGATCATCGCGGTGCCGACGGCGCTGAAGGTCTACAACTGGACGCTGACCCTGTGGCGCGGCAACATCCACCTGACGCTGCCGATGTTGTTCGCGCTCGCCTTCATCGTCACCTTCGTCAATGGCGGGCTGACGGGGCTGTTCCTCGGCAACGTCGTCGTCGACGTGCCGCTGTCGGATACGATGTTCGTCGTCGCCCATTTCCACATGGTGATGGGCGTGGCGCCGATCCTCGTGATCTTCGGGGCGATCTACCACTGGTATCCGAAGATCACCGGACGGATGCTGAACGAGGGCATGGGCCAGCTGCATTTCTGGATCACCTTCCTCGGCGCCTACCTGATCTTCTTCCCGATGCACTATGTCGGGCTCGTCGGCGTTCCGCGGCGCTACAACGAGATCGGCGAGACCAGTTTCGTGCCGGCATCGGTGCATGACCTGAACATCTTCATCACGATCATGGCGCTCGTCGTCGGCGCGGCGCAGATCCTGTTCTTGTTCAACCTCGCCTGGAGCCTGCGGCACGGGCGCGAGGCCGGCGGCAATCCGTGGCGGGCGACGACGCTGGAATGGCAGACGCCGCAGACGCCGCCGGCGCACGGCAACTGGGGCAAGGACCTGCCCGTCGTCTACCGCTGGGCCTATGACTACAGCGTGCCGGGCGCGCCGGAGGACTTCATCCCGCAGAACCAGCCGGGCACCTACCCGACGCGGGAGGCCGGCGCATGAGCGCGATGCTTCTGTTCCTGTGCGTGATCGCGGCGATCGCCCTCTGGTGGTCGGCCGGGCAGGGATTGCTGTCGAAGCCCTGGCTGGAAGTCGGGATCGCCAGCGGACCGCGGGACGCGCACGATGCCGACCGGCCGAAGCTGCCTGCCCAGAAGGTCGGGCTCGGGGTCTTCCTCGCGGTCGTCGGCGCGCTGTTTACGCTCTTCATCAGCGCCTACCTGATGCGGGTGAACACGCAGGACTGGTGGGCAACGCCGGTGCCGCGGCTGCTCTACGTCAACACGGCGATCCTGTTCGCGAGCAGCCTCTGCCTGCACTGGGCGAAGGTCGAGGCGGTCCGCGGTCGGCGCGAGCAACTGAGGACGGCGATGCTGGCCGGGCTCATGACCGCGCTCGCCTTCGTCACGGGACAGGTCTTCGCCTGGCGGCAGCTGGTGGCGGCGGGCTACCTGCTCGCCGACGATGCCGCCACCAGTTTCTTCTACGTGATCACGGGCATGCACGGGCTGCACATCCTCGGCGGCATGGTCGCGCTCGCTCGCGCCGCCCGCCTCGTGCGGACGGAGGCGATCGTCACCCCGCGGCTCAGGCTGAGCGTCGAGCTCTGCGCCACCTACTGGCATTTCATGCTGGCCGTCTGGCTGGTGCTGCTGGCGCTGTTTGCGGGCTGGGCCGGCAGCTTCGTCGCCTTCTGCCGGCAACTGATCACATAGGGAGAGCGGGTCATGGCGCAGGTCGTTCAGACACATTCCCCGAAACCGCACCTGCCGCCGGACGGCCGGCAGGGCTTCGTGTCGGACTGGGCTTCGGACCAGCAGGTGTTCAAGAACGTCTCCTGGGGGAAGGCCATGATGTGGATCTTCCTGCTCAGCGACACCTTCATCTTCGGCTGCTTCCTGATCGCCTACATGACGGCGCGGATGTCCACCGTCGTGCCCTGGCCCAATCCCAGCGAAGTCTTCGCGCTGACGATCGCCGGGCACGAGGTCCCGCTGATTTTGATCGCCATCATGACCTTCGTGCTGATCTCCTCCAGCGGCACGATGGCGATGGCGGTCAACTACGGCTACCGGCGCGAACGGCGGATGACGGCAATACTGATGCTGCTGACGGCGATCTTCGGGGCGACCTTCGTCGGCATGCAGGCCTTCGAATGGACCAAGCTGATCCACGAGGGCGTGCGGCCGTGGGAGAACCCGTGGGGGGCGGCGCAGTTCGGTTCGTCCTTCTTCATGATCACCGGGTTTCACGGAACCCACGTGACGATCGGGGTGATCTTCCTGCTGATCATCGCCCGGAAGGTCTGGCGCGGCGACTTCGACACCGAGCGACGCGGGTTCTTCACCAGTCGCAAGGGGCGCTACGAGATCGTCGAGATCACCGGGCTCTACTGGCACTTCGTCGACCTGGTCTGGGTCTTCATCTTCGCGTTCTTCTATCTGTGGTGAGGCAGCGTCATGGCACAGGCAACCGTCGAGACCTCAGGGCATGGAGCCGCACCGGCAGCGGTCGGGACCGAGCACCAGCAGCACCCGATCAGGCTCTACCTGGTCGTGTGGGGGCTGCTCTTCGTGCTCAGCGTCTGCTCGTACATGGTGGATTATCTCGGCGTGCAGGGGCTGTGGCGCTGGTCGCTGATCATCATCTTCATGCTTCTGAAGGCGGGGCTCATCGTGGCGTTCTTCATGCACATGGCATGGGAGCGGCTGGCCCTGATCTATGCGATCCTGCTGCCCCCGGTCGCGGTGCTGGTCTTCGTCGCCCTGATGGTGCCCGAGGCGCACTACACGCTTCTGACGAGGCTTGCCTTCTTCGGCGCAGCAGCCGGCAACTGAGCCCGGTGCAGGCGCGATCAGGCCGGTCGCCGCCAGGCGCTACCAATGGATTGTTGCGTTGCAGCGCGTTTCGCTTTACGAAGCCGCGGACTTCCACTGCACTAACGGAGCGATCATGCGCATCGATGCAATCTCCATCGGCAAGAACCCGCCGGAAGACGTCAACGTCATCGTCGAGGTTCCCGTCGGCGGTCACCCGATCAAGTACGAGATGGACAAGGATGCCGGCACGCTCGTCGTCGACCGCTTCCTCTACACGCCGATGACCTATCCGGGCAACTACGGCTTCGTGCCGCACACGCTGTCGGACGACGGCGACCCGATCGACGTGCTGATCGCCTCCACCCGGCCGCTGGTGCCGGGCTGCGTCATCAATGTCCGCCCGATCGGCGTGCTGATGATGGAGGACAATTCCGGCAAGGACGAGAAGATCATCGCCGTACCCTCGCCGCACCTCACGCTGCGCTACGAAAAGGTCAAGGAATACACCGACCTGCCGGAGATCACGCTGAAGCAGATCGAGCACTTCTTCGAGCACTACAAGGACCTGGAGCCCGGCAAGTGGGTGAAGATCTACGGCTGGAAGGACGCCGCCACCGCGCGCGGCCTGATCAAGGAAGCCGTCGAACGCGCCAAGGCGCAGAAGTAAGTTTGCGAAGGGTCGGGGTTCCCCGCCACCGCTGGCTGCTATCGTCGCATCGCTTCAGGCGCCGAGCCCGCTGATGATATCCTCCGGGTCGCCCTCGATCCGGAGGATTTTCTTTCTCTGCGTTTCGCCGCTGACGAGGGTGACGGCGGATTTCGCGACGCCGGCGGCCTTGGCGACGACAGCGACCAGGGCCTTGTTCGCCAGTCCCTTCTCCGGCACCGCGCGGACGCGGACCTTGAGGTGACGCTCGCCTTGGGCATCGGTTTCGATGCCGTCGATCGCGTCGCGGCCGCCGTTCGGCGTCAGCCGCACCGTCACGCTCACATAGCCGTCGTGCCGGCGAAAGGGCATGTCCTCAGATGCCGAGGAGCGCCGGCGCCAGCACGCTGCGAATGATCTGCTCGAGGAAGAAGAGGATGATCAGCACAACGATCGGCGACAGGTCGACGCCGCCGAAATCCGGCAGGAAACGACGGATCGGGCGATAGACGGGCTCGGTCAGGTTGTAGAGCGCGCGCCCGATCGAGGCGATCACCTGGTTGTTGGTGTTGATGACGTTGAACGCATAGAGCCAGGAAAATATGGCCGATGCGATGATGATGAACCACGCGATGCTGATGATGAACAGCAGGGTGTTGATGATCGCGATCATAGTCTTCTCGTCGTCTCCGGTTACTTGCGTCCACATGTAGCCATTGGCCGTGCTGCCAGCAAGTGGCCCCTGTTCCTGCTACCGCAAACATGTTTAATGCGCGCCGTGCATCCCATCGTCGTGTGAAAGTGCAAGCTTCATGTCCATGCCCACCGAGGGCCACCGGTTCGCCGCCTTCCGGCACCCCTCCTATGCCCGTTTCTTCGTCTCCCGGTTCCTGTACGGGTTCGCGATGCAGGTCGTCAGCGTGGCGGTCGGCTGGCAGATGTACGATCTGACCGGCGATCCCTTCATGCTCGGCCTGATCGGGCTGATGCAGTTCGCGCCCTCGCTGGCCCTCATCCTCGTCACGGGGTCGGTGGCCGACCGCTACAACCGGCGCATGATCATGGCGGTCTGCCTGGTGGTCTGCACGCTCTGCGCCGCAGCGCTGCTCGCGTTGACGGAGTTCGGCCTGTTCGCGCCGGCCCCGGTCTTCGGCGTGCTTGTCGTCTTCGGCATCGCGCGCGCCTTTCTCGGCCCGGCCATGCAGTCGCTGGCGCCCAACCTGGTGCCGGAAAAGGACCTCTCCAATGCGATCGCATGGAACTCCACGGCGCAACAGACGGCGACGATCACCGGGCCGGTGACCGGGGGGCTGCTGTACGGGCTCGGCGTCACCGTGCCCTACGCCGTCGGAATCGCGATGTTCGTCGCCGCGTCCCTCGCCGTCATCTCGATCCCCAAGCCGCCGCAACGCATTTCCGGCGCCGCGAAGAGCTGGGAGAGCCTCGTCGCCGGGTTCCGCTACATCCGCGCGGAGAAGGTGGTCCTCGGCGCGATCTCGCTCGACCTGTTCGCGGTGCTGCTCGGCGGCGCCGTCGCGCTGATGCCGGTGTTCGCCCGCGACATCCTGGTGCTCGGTCCCTGGGGGCTGGGCTTGTTGCGTTCGGCGCCCGGCGTCGGTTCCGTCGCGATGGCCTTCTGGCTTGCCGCGCATCCGATCCGCCATCGCGCAGGCGTGCTGATGCTGATCGGCGTCGGGCTGTTCGGGGTCGGCACCGTCGTGTTCGGGCTGTCGCAGTGGGCCTGGTTGTCGATCGCCGCGCTGGTGATCATGGGCGCCTCGGACATGATCTCGGTCTATGTCCGCAACTCGCTCGTCATGCTGTGGACGCCGGATGAGCTGCGCGGCCGCGTGACGGCGGTGAACATGGTCTTCATCGGCGCCTCGAACGAGCTCGGCGAGTTCCGGGCGGGCACGATGGCGGCGATGATCGGGGCGGTGCCGGCCGTGGTCATCGGCGGCATCGGCACGATCGCCGTCGCCGCCCTCTGGGCGGTCCGGTTCCCGAAGCTCCGCCGGATCGATTCGCTCGCGGTGCCGGACAGGCGCCGCCTGCCGGGATAGAGCGTCCGTTCAGTTCTCGTAGAAAATGCGGTCCAGGAAGCCCATCATCCACTGGCGCAGCGCGGCATCGTGCACGAGCCGGCCGTCGAGATGGGCGCTGCCGACCTGTGCCCCCGGCAGTTCGAAGCGCTGGGCCCCGTGCACCACCCAGCGATGCATCATCGCCAGCGTCAGCTCGCCGTGGAACTGGATGCCCCAGGCATTGTTGCCGTAGCGATAGGCCTGGTTCTCATAGTGCTCGCCGGTGGCCAGCAGCGTGGCGCCGGAGGGGATCGTGAAACCCTCGCGGTGGAACTGGTAGACCATGGAGGGCCAAGTCATCAGTTCCCGGCCTTCCTCGGTGGGCTGCAGCGGATACCAGCCGATCTCCGTCATGCCGTCGACATGCGGGCCGACCTCGCCGCCGAGCTGGCGCACCAGCATCTGCGCGCCGAGACAGATGCCGAGAAAGGGCCGATCCTCGGACAGCGGCACCTGCAGCCAGTCGATCTCGCGCCTGATGTAGTCGAGGTGATCGTCGTTGGCGCTCATCGGGCCGCCGAAGACGACGGCGCCGGCATGGCCGTCGAGGGTTTCGGGCAGGGGGTCGTCGAGAACGGGACGGCGGATGTCCAGCGCGTATCCCGCCTGCTGGAGGATCTGGCCGACGCGGCCGGGGCTGGACCTTTCCTGATGCAGGATGATGAGGATCGGGCGGTCTTTCGGACCGGGCTTGCGCGGTATCTGAAGCATCTCGTCGGCTATCCTGGCACGCTTCCCTTCCGGGTGCGACATTCTCCCGGCCGGCGCGCGATGCAATCCAAAATGTCAGAGGCAGTCTTTCCTGTCCACCCGATTGCGGAGCGCTGTGAAGGCGGATCCCCTCAGTCGCCCTGGTCTTCCGCCGCTCTGGCGCCGTCGCCCTTGCGGCCGGCCACCTCCTGCCGCTTCATGATCCGCTCCCGCCCGGAGACGCCGAGGAGGTCGGCGATCCGCCAGATCGCGTGGTCCTCCAGCTCGCTGCGGTCGCCGTCGGCATAGACGATCTCCCAGAGCAGGCCGACGAGATCGACCTTCTGTTCGTCGGTGAGCTGCCGCTTCAATTCGGAGGTGAACTGGAAGAAGTCGATCGCCTCGCTGGCGGCGGCGGTGCCGGTGTCGACGAGCCGTTTGAAGCGGGCGTCGTCGAGGCCGTAGAGCTTCTGGAAGCTGTCCCTCAACGCCGTACGTTCCGCATCGAGGATCCGGCCGTCGGACTCCATGACCTGGATGCACAGGGCCATGACGGCCACGCGCGGATCCCCTGCGTCGAAAGTCTGTCTTCCCGCGCCGGAAAGACCGGAGAGGAACCGCTGCAATTTCTCGAACATATCGCCCCTGTAACGTCGCATTGAAATGGATCGGCTGCCCCGAAGCCCAGGGCGCCCGCCTCAGAAGATGCGGAAGCTGCCGCCTGCGGTGCCGGCCTCCCGCTGCGCATCGGACTTCACGCCCGGATCGTCCGGCAGTCCGCCGAAAAAGGGTTTCGGCTCGTCCGCGGCCGTCGCGGCCCTGCCGCCGGCGGCGGGCTTCTCCGTGGCGTGCGGCCCGGCTTCGGGCTTCAGGGTGATCTCGCCGGCCGGTTTCGGCGGCTTTGCAGGCGGGCTTGCAGCGGCCCGGTCGGCAATCGCCACGGGCGGCAGCGTGCGGATGGCCTCGTCGGCGGGGTTGACCGCGCCGTCTTCGATCGGTGCGTGCCATTCGCTGACGGGCGTCTTCCATTCGAAGGCGTCGAGCTTGCCGGTGACGGGCGACACCGGAAGCCATTCCGGCGACGTCACCCCGTCGGCCGTCCAGGCCGGATCGCGCGGTGCCTTCAGCGCCTGGTTCATCCAGTGGCGGATCCGGCCCTGGTCGCCGGTTTCGGCGTCCTCGATGTCGGCGAGCAGCAGGTAGGCCCGCTCGCAGGGTGCCAGTCGCGCCGCCGCTTCGGCCTTGGGGCGGGCGACCTTGAATTCGCGCGCATCGAGGGCGGCCTGGGCGACGGCGAACAGCGTTTCGGCATTGTTCGGATGCAGCGCCTCGAGCTTTTCGGCGCGCTTCAGCCGGTCGAGCGCGGAATCACCGGTGCGGGAGTGCACGAAGAGGCGGGCAACATCGGGGTGCGGGTTGGCCTTCCACAGCCGCTCGAGGATGTTGGATGCCTTGCGCAGGTTGCCTTCGCGGAGATAGGCCTTCGCCGCGATCAGGCCCGCGGGAACGAAGTTCTCGTCGATCTTCAAGGCCGCGAGTGCGTCGTCGCGGGCGGCCTTCGGGTCGGTCTGGCTTTCCAGCCGCGCGCCCGCACGCGCCGTCAACAGGACGACCTTGCGCCGGTCGAGCTGCTTGCGCTCTTCCGCGGAGGCGGGCTTCTGGTGTTCGACGAGCTTCAGCGCCTGGTCCCATTCCCCGGTCTGCGAATGCTGCTCGAGAACCGCGTCGGCCGCCCAGGGCAGCTGCGGCGCCGTCTCGGCGGCGCGTTCGGCATATTGCCGTGCGGCCTCCGGGGCGCCGAGACGCTTTGCCTCGAGGTAGAGCCCGCGCAGGCCGAGCGCGCGCGTCTCCGGATCGTCGGCCATCAGCTCGAACCGGCGGCGGGCCTCGTCGTGATTGCCCTCGATCAACGCCGCCTGGGCCTCCAGGAGATGAACGAGCGGCTCCTGATCCGCCCGGATCAGGCCCTTGGCGCGGGACAGCATCTTGCGGGCGGCGGCGGCGTCGCCGGCGCCGGCGGCGATCAGCCCGGTCGACAGCGCCTGGTAGCCGCGGTCGCGCTTCCGGGCGCGGAAATGACGCTGGAGGGCGTGGGGCGAGGTGAGCACCACCCGCAGCAGCCACCAAGCGAAGATCACCGCGGCCATCAGCGATACCGTGATCGTCGCGGCGACCATCAGGCTCATGGCGATGCGCTGGCCCTGCCAGATGATCGACAGTTCACCGGGCCGGTCGGCGAGCCAGGCAAAGCCGAGCCCGAGGGCGAGAACGAGGAGAACGAAGGAAAGCACTCTGATCATGACCGGTGTCGCCCCTTCAGCCCTGGTTGCCGCTTTTCGCCATGGCGCCGGAGACGATGGCGCCGACGCCGTCCTCCACCAGGATTCGCTGGTCGAGCTCGGCCTTGAAGGCGGCACCGGCATTGCGCGCGGCTTCCGGCAGGGCCTGCCATTCGATCTGCGCGCCCTTGAGGTCGCCGTTCTGCAGCTTGTTCTCGATGCGCGCCACGATCGCCTCGGGGCTGTCGCCCTCGACGCTGCCGACGGGCCGCACGGTGATGACGGACGAGGCGCTGGCGAGCAGCCGGTCGACGATGCCCTGTTCACCGGCCGGCCGGTGCACCGCCTCGATCATGTCGTCGGCCACCGGCTCGAACTGCCGCACCAGATCTGCGCGCGAGACGACGCCGGTCGGCGCATGCTCGCGCAAGGGCGCAACAGCCGGATCGTCCGGCGAGACGCTGACATAGGCTTCCAGTTCGGCAAGATAGGGACCGCCGCGGTCGATCGCCGTCTTCAATGCGGTGGCGGCCACGGCGCGGGCCATGGCGACGTCGTCGCGCGGTTCGGCGAGCTTCTGCTCGGCCGCATCGATCCGCTGGGTCAGCTGTGCGGACTGGTCGGAGACCGCGCGCTCGGCGGCCGCGGTGCGGTCGCGCAGGGCCGTGATATCCGCGGTGAGCTTGGCGACGGTGGCCTCGAGCGTGGCGATCGCGCGCTGCGCCTCTTCGTCCACGGCGCCGGCAGCCGGAGCGGAGGCCGTCCGCTCGAGAGTGGCAAGGCGGCTTTCGAGCGGCTGCAGGTCGGCGGCGGGCGAGCCTGCCGTAGCCCCTAAGGTGTCCACCCGCGCCTTCAAGGCATCGAGTTCGGCGCTGAGCGGTGCCAGGTCAGCGTCGGACCCTCCGCCGGGGCCGAGCGTGGGCAGGTACCCGCCGTATTGCAGGGCGCCGGCACCCGCAAGGGCGACAAGGCCGCCGACGATGGCGGCAGCAAGGGCCCCGGACTTGCTCGGGCGCTGCTCGGTCTGGGTCTGGGTCTGGGTCTGGGTCTGGGGCTGGTCTGTGAAAGGCTGACCGGCCCCTGGCGCCGCGGAAGTCTCTTCGCGCGCGGACGCTTCTGCAGGGCCGGGTCCGATCGCTGCGGCGGGAACCGGCTCGTCCGCAGCGCCGAGAGTGGTCTGTTCGACGGTCGGCTGTTCTGCGGTCGGCTCTTCTGCGGTTTCCGGCGCGATGGACGTCGGCTCGGCGGGCTTCGGTTCTGTATCGGGGACGCCGGTTGCGACGGCGGCATCCGGGTCCTTGTCCGGGCCGGCAGGAGGCGCCTTCGCGTCGTCCGAGGCGGGCACGGCTTCAAGATCGATCGTCATGGGCGTCTCGCCGGACTTCCTGCGGCGTGGCGGCTTTTCCGGTTCCATGACGGCCTCCTTGCTTTCCGATGCGATACGTAAACCTAGTAAGGGAAGCCCGGCAGGGAAAGCCCCTCCTTCGATTTAAGCGCCATCTCCCGGCGGCGCCGCTGTCAGAGGAGATCGAGAAGGCCCTCTTCCGTCGGCGTGGTGGAGACGACGACGGATTTGGAGAAACGCTCCGGCACCATCGCCGCCACGTTGCGGCTGATGCAGAGGAAAAGCGTATTCTCCAGGCTGTCCAGGGATTCGCCGACCAGCGGCAGTTCGAAGAAGTGGCGCGCGGATTCGCGCGAGTAGAAGAGTATCGCGTCCGGCCGCTCGTCGACGATCAGCGGCTTCAGCATCGAGCGCTTCGGTCGGGTGGGCTCCATGCGGTAGCATTCGACCGTTTCGTGGGCGACGCCGGCTGCGACAAGGCGCGTCTCGAACTGGTGCGAGCGTGGGGAACCCGCCAGATAGAGGAGCGGTTCGGGCGGGACGCCGAAATCCTGCCGGTGGCGGATGATCAGGTCGGCGAGGCTGTTGCCGTCGCTTCCTTCGGCCGCCAGCACGGTGCGAAAGCCCGCTTCGGTGGCCGCGCGCGCCGTGGCCCGCCCGACCGCAAAGACGGTGGTCAGCAGGTGGCGGTCGAGTTCGCCGCCGATCGAGCGCAGCACGTGCGCCGCTTCCGCACTGGTGATCGCGATCGCCGAGTGCCGCCGCGCAAGGCCCGCGGTCGCCGCGGCCGCGTCATGGACGGGGACGACGAGGGAGAGGAGTACGGGCGTGTGATGGAGGGCCTTGAGCTTTGCTGCGGTTTTTTCCGCCGAGGCTTGGGGGCGGACGACCAGAACCCGCATCAGGTCCACCCGTCGAAGAAGCCGGTGCCGGCGGCCGCGCGCACCGCGTGGCCGGCCTCGGCGCCCAGAGCGGCGGCATCGGTGGCGGCACCCTCGATCGTCGTCTCATGACAGCGCGTGCCGTCGGGGGTGAGGATCATGCCGCGGAAGCGGATGCGGCTGCCGTCGGAAACGGCGTAGCCGGCGATCGGCGTGCGACAGGATCCGTCCAGTACCCCGAGGAAGCTGCGCTCGCAGGTGACGGCCTCGCTGGTTTCGGGATCGTTGATCGCCGCCAGGAGATCGGCGATGCGGCGATCGCCGGTGCGGGCCTCGACGCAGATCGCGCCCTGCGCTGGGGCGGGGAGGAAAACCTCGGGGTCGAGGATCTCGGTTGCCACATGCTCGCGGCCGATGCGCTTGAGGCCGGCAAAGGCGAGCAGCGTCGCATCGGCCTCGCCTTCCGCCAGCTTGCGCAGGCGGGTGTCGACCTGGCCGCGGAAAATGGTGACGTTGATGTCCGGGCGGAGCCTGCGGATCTGCGCCTGCCGGCGCAGCGAGGCCGAGCCGACGGTGGCGCCGTGCGGCAGTTCGAGAAGCGTCGGCGCCGTGCGGCCGACAAAGGCGTCGCGGGGATCCTCGCGCGGCAGGAAGGCTGCGAGTTCCAGGCCATCCGGCAGCCGGGTCGGCATGTCCTTGGACGAGTGCACGGCGAAATCGAGATCGCCGGAGAAGAGCTGCGCCTCGATCTCCTCGGTGAACAGGCCCTTGCCGCCGATTTCGGACAAGGCTCGGTCCGTGATGCGGTCGCCCTTGGTCGAGAGCACGACGATCTCGAACATCTCTTCCGGCAGGCCATGGGCCGTCATCAGGCGCGCCCGGGTCTCGTGCGCCTGCGCCAGTGCCAGCGGGCTGCCGCGGGTCCCGATCCTGAAAGGTTTTGTTTGCATCAACCGTGATCCGTTGTTACCGGAAGCTCTCGTAACCGGCTTTTGCCACCATCGCAATCAAACAGCGTGCTTCATGTCGTCCCATCTGACCATTCTCGGCATCGAAACGAGCTGCGACGAGACCGCCGCCGCCGTCGTCGTGCGGGATGCGTCCGGCCAGGGCACGATCCTTGGCGACGTGGTGCTGAGCCAGCTCGACGAGCATAGCGCTTATGGCGGCGTCGTGCCCGAAATTGCGGCCCGGGCCCATGTCGAGGCACTCGACGAACTGATCGGCCAGGCGCTGGCGCGCGCCGGCAAGACGCTGGACGAGGTGGATGCGATCGCGGCGACGAGCGGGCCCGGCCTGATCGGCGGCCTGATCGTCGGCCTGATGACCGGCAAGGCGATCGCGCGCGCCAAGGGCAAACCGCTCTATGCGGTCAACCACCTGGAGGGGCACGCGCTGACCGCGCGGCTGACCGACGGGCTTTCCTTTCCCTACCTGATGCTGCTTGTCTCCGGGGGGCACACGCAGCTCGTGCTGGTGCGCGGCGTCGGCGACTACGAGCGCTGGGGCACGACGATCGACGACGCGCTCGGCGAGGCCTTCGACAAGACGGCGAAGCTGCTCGGCCTTCCCTATCCGGGCGGTCCCGCTGTCGAAAAGGCGGCGGGGAGCGGGAATCCGGACCGGTTCTCCTTTCCGCGGCCTCTCGTCGGCGAGAAGCGGTTGGACTTCTCGTTCTCGGGGCTGAAGACGGCGGTGCGCCAGGCCGCCCAGTCGATCGAGCCGGTGAGCGAGCAGGACATCGCCGATATCTGCGCCTCGTTCCAGAAGGCCGTCTCGCGCACGCTGAAGGACCGCATCGGCCGCGGGCTGGAGCGGTTCCGGCAGGACTTCCCCGATGTCGCCCGGCCGGAGCTGGTGGTGGCCGGCGGCGTGGCGGCCAACAAGGTGCTGCGGGCGACGCTGCAGGATCTCTGCGACCGCAACGGGTTCGGCTTCGTGGCGCCGCCGCTCGCACTCTGCACCGACAATGCCGCGATGATCGCCTGGGCGGGGCTGGAGCGGATGGCCGCCGGCCTTTCTGCCGATGACCTTGCCGTCGCACCGCGCGCGCGCTGGCCGCTCGATGCGGAGGCCGCGGCCGTGCTCGGCTCGGGCAAGCGGGGAGCGAAGGCATGACGAGACAGCCGCATGTCGTGGTGGTCGGAGCCGGCGCCTTCGGTACGGCGCTCGCCACCGTCGTCGCCGAGACCGGCGAAAGCCGGGCCACGCTGCTGGCCCGGCGGGCGGAGACGGTCGCGGAGATCGCCGCGTCGCGCCGAAACGACACCGTCCTTCCCGGCATCGCGCTGTCGGCGGCGCTGGAGGCGACCACCGATCAGGCCGTGCTGAGGGATGCCCCGGTCGTTCTCTTTGCCATGCCGTCGCAGGCGCAGCGGGCGGCGGCCCGCGAGCTTGCGCCCCATCTCGCCGAGGGCGCGACCGTCGTCGTCTGCGCCAAGGGCATGGAGAAGGCGAGCGGCCGGCTTCTGACCGATGTTCAGGAAGAGGAACTGCCGCGCCAGCACATCGCAGTGCTTTCCGGTCCCGGCTTTGCCGCCGACATTGCGCGCGGCCTGCCGACCGCGATGGTGGTCGCTGCGGCGACGATCGAGACGGCGGCGACGCTGGCGCATGTGCTGTCCGGGCCGACCTTCCGGCTCTATCCCTCCGCCGACCGCATCGGCGTGCAACTCGGCGGCGCGCTGAAAAACGTGCTGGCGATCGCCTGCGGCATCGTCGAGGGGGCGGGGCTCGGCGACAGCGCCCGCGCGGCGCTGATCTCGCGGGGGCTCGCAGAGATGTCGCGGTTCGTGGCCGCCCATGGCGGCGACGCGGCGACGGTGACCGGGCTCTCGGGGCTCGGCGACCTGGTGCTCACCGGCACCAGCCACCAGTCGCGCAACCTGCGCTTCGGCATCGAGCTCGGCTGCCACGGCAATGCCGACAACTGGTCCGGCGACCTCGTCGAGGGCGCCTTCGCGGCCGGCGTGGCCGCAAGGGTCGCGGCCGAGCGCAACATCGACATGCCGATCACCGAGGCGGTCGCGGCGATCGTCGACGGCAGGCTCGACATTGCGACCGCGATCGGCCGGCTGATGACCCGACCGATCACCCAGGAATTCTAGAGGAAAAGGATATGGCCATGCTTTTTGCCCTTCTCTGCACCGACAAGCCCGGCGCGCTGCAATTGCGCCTCGACACCCGCCCGGTGCACGTCGCCCACCTGACGAAGCTGAACGAAGAGGGCAAGCTCGCCTTCGCCGGCCCGTTCCTCGATGCGGACGGCAAGCCGAACGGCAGCCTCGTCGTCGTCAAGGCCGATAGCGCCGAGGCGGCGCGGGCGCTCGGCGAGGCCGATCCCTTCTTCAAGGCCGGCGTATTCGAGAGCGTCGTGGTCAAGCCCTGGACCTGGACCTTCAACAATCCGGAGGCATAAGGTTCATGGCCCACTGGCTCTACAAGTCGGAACCGTTCAAGTGGTCCTGGCAGATGCAGAAGGACGCCGGTGCCGCGGGCACCGAGTGGACGGGGGTGCGCAACTACCTGGCGCGCAACAACATGCGGGCCATGAAGATCGGCGACAAGGGTTTCTTCTACCACTCCAACGAGGGGCTGGAGATCGTCGGCATCACCGAGGTCTGCGCGCTGTCGCATCCGGATTCGACCGCCGGTGACGATCCGCGCTGGGACTGCGTCGACATTCGCGCCGTCTGCGACATGCCGAAGCCGGTATCGCTGAAGGACATCAAGGCGAACCCGAAGCTCGAGAAGATGTCGCTCGTCACCTCCATGCGCCTGTCCGTCCAGCCGGTGACGGAGGACGAATGGATCGAGGTCTGCCGCATGGGCGGCCTCGACGAGCCGCCGCGCTGACCACGATCCCGTGAAGACCGATCCCGAACGCTTCATCCTCGACAACACCGCGGTGATCGCGCCGCCGCATGTGCCGGAAATCCGGCTGCGCCTGGCCTCCGAGGCGCACGATCTGTGGCTGAAGACCGAAGAGGAACTCGAAGAGATCGGCCTGCCGCCGCCGTTCTGGGC
>UBZP01000007.1 GCA_900469965.1 Hyphomicrobiales bacterium
CCCCTCCCCTCCCCTCCCTTTCACCGCACAAGTTCGGCAGCGACTACCTTCAAAAGGAAATCGACGGCGATAAATTGGACGGTGGATGACTTGCCCCATTGCTCCCTCGACCAAACGAGCGACTGCGGGCTTGAGATTGATAATTGGTGGAGTTTACTTTGGGTAAGCGCGCCTGGTGCGGAGCCGACAAATATATCGGGCGCCCTGCTCGCTTGGCCGGAGCGTTGGGTTCCTTACCGATGAATGTGGCCTGATGTCATTGTAGTCGTAACGCAAGAGCGCGAGCTTGCGGCGAGCGTCGTCCGGAGTGTCAAAGGCCTCGTTCGTGTGGGTTGCGGTTGAATGACTCTATGAAGGCGTTCCCGCGGGCCTGCTTCCGCCCGCGTCGTCCTCCTCCCGATAGAGCATATTCTCGTGGTAAATGGTCATGCCTTTGCGCTTGGGCAGGACGCCGATTCGGCGACGATGGAACGACTCCGCTCCCGGCAACGTCCAGATGTCTTCGAGAATGTCGGGGCTGTTCGGCGAGCATTGGCAGCGGACCGGGAGCCAGGTCACGGGTCTCAGCGGCGTTCGGCGCGCCTGAGATAGCTGAGTGCGGGAATTTTTAGTGGAAGCAACTGTCAGTGAGTCACGAGGCGCAATCGGTCGGACTACGCGCATTACGGGGCGCCAATCGTACAAGCAAAGCGCTCAGGCGGTGATCGGTTGAGGCCGCAGTTACTCGCTACGTGATCCTTCATTCCAGAATTCGTGCAGAAGACATTGACCCTTCAAAGGGTCAAAGAGAACATAACAAGAACGTATGGGCTGTCAGATGAGCAGTACGAACAAGTCGCCGCGAACGCGCTTGCCGCGGTCGTGATCTCAAGCACCGCAAACTTGCCCGTCGAGCGGAAGCATAAGTGGCTCGATCCGCCAGTCGCTATGGGACATCGTTCTTCGTGTAGATGGCGAACTCGTTCGGTTCCCGGATCGTGGGGACGGACGAATGAACATTGACGCAGGCTTGCTACCTTTCGGGGAAGTGTATCGTTGCGTCGTCATTCAGCGTTCGCCCGAACACTGTTGCCTATTTGGCGTACTTCTCCTGGCGAGCGGATGACCGGCGACTGCCCCTCCGAGATTGCCGAAGGAATGCATCCCCTCCCCTCTCCAGCCGCGATATCGCGGATGCGCGGGAGCGGGGCCGAGGCTCCAAGCTACAATGGCGCATCACATTGGGCGAAAGTGCCTTCGCTTTCGCAGAAGTCTAGGTTGAAATAATGGCGGCTCCTGCTGGCGCCACTCTAAGGTACAAGCCAACGACTTCGTTGTTGCCGCGCATGCATTGAACGTCAAAACGCCTTTTAGATCAGATAGTTATCTCCGTGGTCAGCTGACCACGCTGAGAAGCTGTATCCCTGCCGTGCCGGACTCCGGGAGGGTCCAAGGCTCGGTCTCACATTCATGCTGATTGCCTCTCTACCCGCCAATGCCCAAACTCGAGTATTGTTGTTTCGTGCGGCCTTGAGGCGCAGAAGTGTCGGTTGAAAAAATGGCAATCATGGGAACCGGTGGCCCCACTTATGTGACCCTAAGGTGCAAACCCAGGACTTCATCATTGCCGCGCATGCACTCAACGTCAGCACGTCCATTGGAAAGGCTAAAAAAAAGCCTTTTACGTCAGATAGTTATCGCGGTGGTCAGCTGACCACTTTGAGAAGCTGTATCCCTGCCATACGCGAATACGGGCGGGCCATGGCCCGACCTCATAGTCATTGGATGATGCCGCCCTACCCGCCAGTGCCCTACTCGAGTCTGGTTGATTCGTGCGGCAGAAAATATGGCTTCCTGGCCAGGAGGGCGGGTAACGCGCACAGCCAATGCGCTGCCACTTCGCCGTTTGCGGTCCGAGTCCCAGACATCGGGCTCAGTAACCGATGTTGAGCGGCCCCTGCCCAAGCGGAAGGCGGCTTAACAGCGGTCCGGACATGCTGCGATCAGTACATCTACGCTCAGCCGGGCCGCTGACGGCGACGATCCGAAGGCGCTGGTCCAAGTCAATAACCCTGCATTACCGAAGTGAACGCGCAGAACGAAGGCCGAGCCACTGCACTCCGCGGTGCCAACGCAGGTCAAGGCGCCGATGCTGTTGCAGCTCGGTGAATAGGTCCGGCGCGCTAGGGTACCGCCTATGACGTATCGGCGACGGCTCTGCGGAGATGTACCCTCATCGCCGCCAAAAAGCCTAACGATCTGGTGGTTGATACCCGGTCGGCTAACGTTGCAGAGCAATAGAACTGGACGGAGCGCGGATGGAAACGTCTTTGATCAAGGTGCCGCACCGGGGCTCTAAGTCGGCCGCTTAAGCCGTCGCATGGACTACCCGTCTTACGCAAGTTGCGGGGCTTTAGGCCAATGTCCCGTTGGGAAAGCGAACGTTCAAGAAAATGTACGCGGAAACCCTGGAGGCGAGGCCACAGAGACGGAACGGCAGATTTGAAATGCGGTTCCACGAGCTTCAATTGCCAAACCTGAAGGCTTTGGGGGCAAACCAGCTACCCTCCTCCAGCAGGTTTCGTGAACGCCAGGCAAGCTCTTCAAAACCGCGTTTCACGACGAGCGGCAAAGCTGCAGATCACACTGTTCCTTTGAAAAGCAATGTTGTGCCTGGCATGCTCCAGAGACTGGTGACGTCTGACCGACAGGCGAGGGGACAGGTCAGAGGCCCGATGCTTTGGTCAGATTGATTTGGAACCGGTCCCGTCGGCGCTGGTACCGGCGAGTCATCTCGACGCTGGCATGGCCCAGTTGCTTCTGCACATAGCGTTCATCAACCTCGGCGGACGAAGTAAGGCCGGCGCTTAGCGAGTGGCGAGAAAAGCGAAGGCTTCGTCCACCTTCGGGAAGCTCGCCGCGTATTCCGGCCGCCAGTGCCGTCTTCTTTACGAGGCGGGCTACTTACTGGTCGTTGAGCCGGTCAGGCCCGACGTTCTTGCCCTGGAAGGCTTTTCGAGGAAGACAGCGCCCACCTCAAGCCAGTGCGCGGTTACGTTCATGCTACTGCCGGGTTGGGGTGGAAGTATGCGCTGTGTCAGGTCCGGGCTCGACACATGCTTTGCCGGCAAACGGCGTCGACAGTCAATCTTTGGGTCGAAGGGGAGGCGGACTTGCGCCGCGCACTCACCTCTTCTGCTCGTTCATGGACTCCGACGCTGCAAGAGAGCATCTTCGCGCGATCTGCGGCAAAGTCGGCCTTTCTGCCACCGGAGAGGATCATTGCGGCATATTCCAGGGATCGATGACCTGCAGCCCTGCGGCTTCGAATGGACTGGTATCCCGTGTGGCGACCATCAAACCGCGCGCGGACGCCGTGGCGGCGACGTAGCCGTCTGCCTGACCGACAGCTCTTCCCGTTGCCCTCGCCGCAGCCATCAATTGGGCGTAAGCCCGCGAAGTGTCGAGGTCGAAGGACAGGATCCGACCGGAGAAAGCAGGCAAGACCTCTCGTTCCAGGCGCTCGTCATAGATCGAACGCCGTTTGCCCTCGGGCATTGTTGCCACGCCGTAGCGTAATTCGGCGACAGTGATCGTGGACAGGCAGAGGGTTTCAACGATCTGCGCATCAATCCAGGCCAAAACGTTGGGGTCCGGTTCTTTTTTCCAAAGTTCGGAAATCACATTGGTATCGAGAACGATCATTCAAGATCATTGAAACGCTCTACTTCTGCGTCGGTGAGTTCGCCGGCTTCGCGGGCGATAGACGTCAGCAACGTGCCGAGCTTCAAACGCCCTTCGGGTTTGGCCGCTTGCTCCAAAATGCTGCGGATTTCAGCTTCGGCGCTGCGACCATGCATGACAGCCCGGGCGCGAAGTGCTCGATGGACGTCCTCCGGAACGTTTCGAATTGTGATCGAGGGCATTGCTTTGAAGCCTCTAAGATGATTGCGATGCTTGCAGTATAGGTAGGTGAAAGCATTCTTTGGATACGGGCATGATGAAAGCGCTGTCCCTCGCTGAGGTACCCGATTTCGCGCCGAAGAGGGGAGGGGACTATCATAGCCCGGACGCCTTGGTGAGGTTCACCCGGAAGCGATCGCGTCGGCGCTGATATCGACGGGTCATTTCTGCAGACGCATGGCCGAGTTGCTTCTGGACGTAGCGTTCGTCGATCTCGGCTGACGAGGCAAGGCCAGCACGCAACGAATGGCCGGCAAACTTCAGCCCCCGCTCGATCTCCGGAAGATCGCTACGGATACCTGCAGCCAAAGCCGTTTTCTTGACCAGCCGCGCCACTTCCTGGTCGTTGAGCCGGTCGGATCCGACATCTTTACCCTGGCTCGTAACGCGGCGGAAGAGGGGGCCTTTCGCAATCCGCGCAAACTTGATCCAGGTCTCGACGGCGGCCACCGGGCAGGTGGCGTCCGACGAACCGCGGCATATCTCGACCTCGCGCCAGCCGGTCTTGCCGCGCAGGGTCACCAGCAGTCCCTTGTCAAAAGTCTCGATCCAGCCGCGGCCGCCCTCCGTCTGATCGCGGCCAAGATCAAGCCCCGTGATTTCGGAGCGGCGCAGGCCGCCGGCGAAACCGATCAGCAGCATCGCCCGGTCGCGCAGGCCGCGCAGCGAACTGCGATTGAGCGTTTCGAGCATGGCGATCAGGTCTTCCGGCAGGATCGCCTCCTTCTGCCGGGGTGGTGCGGCGTGCCTGTTGCGGATGCCGGCCATGACAGTGGCGATGGCGCGGTCTTTGCGGTCGAGCGGCATGCCGCGTTGCGCGCAGTTCCAGCCGATGGCGGCAAGACGCCGCTCGATGGTCGAGACGGAGTTCGGCTTCATGCCGCCATCGGCGGCCCCTGACGCGCAGGCAGTGATGTAGAGCCCGACGACGTGCGGGGCCGGGGGGAGGGGAGACAGGTTGGAGCGCCGGCACCAGGCGGCAAAATGTTTCCAATCGCTAGCATACGCACGACGCGTGTTTGCGGAGCTGGCGGCCTCGACATAACCGCGGGCGCGGTCGGTCAGGTCCTGCAGATGGGCCGGCGGGGCAGGGGAGGGGACGATATTAGGGAGATCGTCGTCGGCGTCAGAGTCGCCGGTCATCAATACGCCGCCTCGATATCGGTTTGGGAAAAGTCGTTGCCGATAAACAGCAGCGGTTCGTCCGCACGTTTTGCCAGTGCGTAGGAGAGGCAATCGGCAAAATTCAACGCCGCCGGATGGCGGCTCTTGCCGTAGACAAGCCAAGCTTGCGTCGCCAGATCCACGAGATCGGCATCGATCGGAATGGTGTCCGCCTCGATCTTGCTGAGCCACAGATCGATCTCGGCCAGCGCATGTTCGCCGCGGCGGCTGACCAGCACCATGCGCGCCTCGAGCACGCAGGTCGCGGGAACCAGGCGGATCCGGTCAGCGACGAGGGCTAATTCCAGCCGCACCGCCTCGGGCTCATTGCGCAGGATCGCCACGATGGCGGAGGTATCGATCACCATCAGTTGGGAATTCCATGCTCGTCGTAGCCGATGATCTCTTCATCGCTGCGGTTGTCCAGTTCGGGCAGCCGGCCCACCCGCTCCCGGATCGCATGCAATTCTCCGAGCAGACGCTCCTGGGCCACATCGCCGTAACCCAGGCGATGCAGACGTTCGCTCAATGCCTGATGAATGGCCGCGGTCTTGCTGATCCCCTGGCGGCGCGCCAGTTCGTCGGCAAGCGCGACGGTTGCCGGGTTTTTGATGTTGAGAGACATCCAAGACTCCAGTATTCTACCTTTTTCGCATTTTCTACCCTGTTTCTCGAGCTTTGTCAAATATGACTGATAAGGCAATCTTATCCATCGTTTTGCGGAGAAGACAAGCCGTGCGGTTTTTGTCGGAATATATAGCATAAACCGCGCACCCATTGTAGGATCGTGGTCATGGATTCGCCCGTCACCCCTCTTGTCGCCTCGCCAGTGCTCCCGGCCGCCTTGCCCGGCTGGACCCTGCCGCGCAGCCGCGAGCCGGACGCGCTAGCGGCGGCCTTCGCTGCCGGCATCGCCTTGAAATCGCTGGACGATCTTGTGCGCTCCGCGCCCGTTTGGGCCGGCTGCTGGCGAGCGCGTCAAGCCCTGAAATGTGCCGCCGCCGCGGTCCGGCTGATGGGGCGCGGCGAGGACGAGGCAGCGCTGCGCGATGCCGTTCTACTCACCGCTGCCGGCGACGATCCCGGCCCGGCCGGAAAGGTGTTTTTGGCCTTCAAAAGGCTTTCCACCCGCAAACCCGCCTTTTCCTCGAAGGCGGTGGCGGAGCTTGCCGACCCGTTGGGGCTGGCCTGGGACGATCGGCTGACCGCGGCGGTCGACCATGCCGATGACGCGCTGCAATCCGGCCGTCCCGCGCCGTTTGCCGCGGCGGACCTGGTCACGGCCATCCATGCGGTGCGGCCGGACGCCGAACCGCTCGCCTGGATGCTCGCCGATCTGCTGACCGCGGCGCTGCTGAAATGGGACTTTGCCGTGCCGCTGCTGATGGCCGAGCGCTATGGGCCGGCCTTCAAGAGTATCGGGGGCAGGGGCCGCGTGCGGCCGGGCGAGCCGGCCTTTGCCCGCGCCGTCTGTGTTGCCCTCGCCGGCGCAACGGGCGCGGCCTTGCGGACCGCCGGCGAGATCGCGCGGCGCGCCGAGACGCTGCGCGCTGTTGCGCCAAAGGTCCGCACCAAGGGTGCTGGCGCCGTCATCCAGGCGCTGCTCGACACGGATGCCGTGGCGGCCTCGGCGCCCGGCAACAATCTCTCGCGCTGGGCGGCGACCCGGCTGTTCGACAGGCTGGAAGGCTTTGGCGCCGTGCGCGAACTGTCCGGTCGTAGTTCGTTCCGGATCTATGGATTGTGACGATGGCTGAACCGGAGGCAGCCAAACCACCGCATGGCGAAAGACGCACTGGGCAAGCGAACGCTGGAGATGAACATCTCCTGGATCGGGAGCTGGCGGATCTGCCGCCGGAGCTGCGCTGGCGCGAATGGAAGCTGCGTGTCGAGGCGGTGATTTTTGCCGCGGCCGAGCCGGTCGGCCGTGAGATCTTGGCCCGCGTCGTCGGCAAGGACTGCAGCATCGACCTCTTGATCGACGACCTGCGCGCGGAATTGCGGGACCGGCCCTACGAGATCGTCTTCGTCGCCGGCGGCTGGCAGCACCGAAGCCGTTCGGCTTACGCGTCCGCGATCCGGGCGTCGCAGGCCTCGAAGCGAAGCGCCGCGCCGGCGCTGTCCGACTTCGAGGCCATGGTGCTGATGGCGATCGCCTATTTCCAGCCGATCACCCGCAGCGACCTGTCGAAAATCTTCGGCAAGGAGGTCAGCCGCGATACGATCGCCAGCCTGCGCAATGCCAATTTCCTCGCCTCAGGGCCGCGCAGCCCGACGCCCGGCGCGCCGTATACCTATGTCACGACGAAACACTTCCTCACCGCCTTCGGCATGGAGACACTGCGCGATCTTCCCGACATCGAGGCGCTCGAGGATGCGGGGCTGCTCAGCCGGAAAGGCATGCAGGAGGAATTCGTCGGCGCGGCGGAGGGTGATGAGGAATAGAATGTGACTAGCGTAACGGGAGCCTGTAGACACTTGTCGGTTCATATCAGCCCGTCGATGTTCTGACGCAGCAGTACCGGAAATGTCTTCAGACCGCTTTGTTGACGTCCATCGATGAACGCGTCGACCGAGGGCATCGTCTTTCGGAGATTGTGCCGGGCTCGTTTGACGCTGGAGATCAGTGCGTCGGGAAATGTGGCATGGAGGCCGGTGAGGAACTCGTCCGGTGACTGACTTGCTACGCCATGAGAAGCTAGATCCTTCTCCGGAAAGTCCTTGAGGTTCCAGGTGACGATATATGCGGCTTTACCGGCGATGGCGGCGGCCAAGACATGCCGGTCGTCAGGATCGGGCAGACGGAGGTCCGGAATGAGGTGGCGGTAGTCCGTGACGTCCGCGTCCGGCAAGACTGCCTTCATCCTGTCTCGTGTCGCTATCAGGCGTTCGATGGGCAACGCCGGCGTGTTGGCCGCGAGATTGCGAATCCACTCATCATGAATCTCGTCCGTCCAGCGTGCTTCGACAAGACCGTCGAAGGCGCACTGGATCAGGACGTTGCGGAGGTGAAACGGATAGAGGACGCAGGCATCGTAGACCGCGACGGGCGGTTTAGAGGCCATGGGTCTGAATGAGATCCTCTGTGTCGTCGGCGAGCGCATCTATCGCGGCCTGACGGGTGTCGAGCCTGGATTTCAGTGCGAGCACGTCCTTCAGGAGGGCGCGGCGATGCTTACCTACGTAGCGGAACGGCAGATCGCCCCGGTCCATCCGCAGGACAACGAGAGGCCGTGAGATGCCCAGGATCGCGGATGCCTCGGTTGGGCTGAGTTCCTGGTCTTCAGCAAGGACGGCGACGCGCTCCCCACGCAGCATATGCGCCAGTAGGGCTTCAACCGCAGCGGCGGCCGACGGCGGAATCGAGAGCTTGTGCTCGCGCCCGCCCTCGTGATGGACGTGAAGCTCGAGCCTGTCGCCAGCAGTAAGCTTGGGCAGCGGCGAGGCTGCCCTGCGGTCTCGATCCGACAACCCGGCGAAGTGAATGATCTGGCTGGCCATGATGCTGTCTCCTTGACGGCAATATAGTAGCTGAGGTGCCTAACTGCAATAACTGAAACCCGCAGATGGCATTGTGCCAGGGCGCCGTCTCATCGATACCGGAGGCGAAAAGGCCAAACATCGTCGAACACTTTCGGCGTCGACGCACGTGGTTTCCGGTGTTCAGTCCACG
This sequence comes from Hyphomicrobiales bacterium, assembly GCA_900469965.1. Taxonomy (GTDB): domain Bacteria; phylum Pseudomonadota; class Alphaproteobacteria; order Rhizobiales; family Rhizobiaceae; genus Mycoplana. Next base: position 8,780 of record UBZP01000007.1, read on the forward strand.
ATCTATAAGAACCGCTCACGTGCGCCCGGCGTGATGCGCTATGCTTGCCAGACGGATGCGCAGGTGATCCCGCATCCACCTGGGCTTTGGAGGCGCTGTACTCAGGATGGTGGCTGACCTATGCGGCCTCCCAGACCTGGTTCAAGATCCTGGCAGCCAGCGCGGCCTTGTCTTGCGGCAAGAACCGCCCATAGTGCTGCTGCACCACATCCGGCGTATCCTGGATCGCGTAGCTCGCTTGCTCGTAGGAGCCTGTCTGCTTGAGAATGTGGGTTGCCAGGATGTCGCGAAGGTTATGAGGACCATGCGGTAGCAGACCCTTGATGGCGCCGCGGCCGGTATAGGGATTGTAGATGCCGTACCTCTGGATCACGGTCCGCCAGGCTTCATAGAATTTGGTGGAATCGTATGCTGCGTCCAGACTCGTTGTCTTCACCGTCTTGACGAACAAGGTGCCGGGATCCTTTGCCGGACCGAGCAAAACGCCGCGATGGCGATTGATATAGGCTTCGAGGTATTTGTAGAGATCGAGCAAGTCCGGCAGGATGAGGCGAAACGGCTTCTGCCCGAAGAACGAGGAGCCGGAATTCTTGAAGGCGACCGACGGGATCAGCACCTCCCATCCCTGCTCGCGGTCGCTCCAGCGCAGCTCGCCGCATTTCATGTCTTCGAGCCGTCGCTCTGAGGTCGGGAAATGATGGCGGGGGCAGACGCGGAGCTGGCGAAGGTTCTTTTGCCGAAGCCCGAGATGGAGACCCAGGCGAAGCAGAAGGAAGGAGCGAACGGCTTCCGCGGCCGCGCGGGGGTATCGGTCCTCATCCGGCATGCGGTTCAAGATCTCGTCGGTGATCTTGCGATATTCCGCCAGAGGGCTGTCCGCCTCGAGAACGCACATGATCGGCTCGAAGGGGTCACGATGCACGCGCATGACCCGCTGGATTTCCTTCGAGCGGTTGGCAGCGTGCCGATGAAACGCATCGCAGGCGCCATGCCAGTCGCGAGCAGCAAACTCGATCTCCTCCAACGCGATCAGCCCTTCGATCGGCCGCACATTTTTCAAGAGTTCGGAGTGCTGCCGGATCCAGCCAACCTCCGAGCGGGTGAGAGCTTGCGCGACCATCAGCATGTCCTCTTCCCATTTGGTATAGAAGCCACGGCGCTGTTCTCGCCATTGCAGATACCAGTCCCAGACGCCCGGGAAGATCAGGAGGCCGAAGGTCAGTTGGCTGAGCGGTACGCCGCGGCCTTTGACGACGCCAGCGGGGGAGGCGGCCAGCGCTCCGAACATCAGGCCGAGATGCTCGATCTTCTGTGAGGCGGTTTCCTCGCCCCATACACCGTTCCGCTGGAAGCCGATCGCCGTCAGTGTCGAGGTCTTGAATCGGATCAGGTCGGCCATTTCCATAGCGAGCTGAGGCGGCGCATCGACGACGCCGGATAGGAGATCAGGGTCCTCGAAGGTTTCCGCAGCAGTGTTGTTGGCATTGGCCGCCAGTGAATTGGTGCGGGGTGACAGTGCCCCGCCGCCGTAGGTGACGCCGGGAAAGCGGATGGCATAGCGCTGCTTGATGGCTGCGGCCTGGTAGCGCCGGTAGTCGGTCGATCCGGAGATAATGACCCGGCGCACCCAGTCGAGGATTTCCTCCCGCTTGCTGAATGGCAAGCTGCTGAAATCGTCAGGGAGGTGCAATGATATCCGCCGCCGCTCAGCCGGGCTAATGTCGCCAAGGTCGTGACCGAGCAGGGAGCGGGTCTGATAAGGCAACTTCGCTTTGAAGTATCCTGCGGGCAGCCGGTATCGTCGTTCGATGCGGGCGAGGATTTCGAAGCTCGCGACGGAGCGTGGTACACGCTCTCCTTGGATCCAGGACAACATGGTTTTACCGTCGAACGTTTCGCCGAGCCGAACCACGGCGCGGTAGAGCTGCCAGTAGCTCTCGCCAAAACGGCGCATCTGATAGACCAGCGCATCCTGAAACCCGGCAGGGTCTTCGCTCGCCTCGAACAATGGATCCGGGAACGATTGGATGGGTTTTGGCTCTGAGGCGGCTTGAGCGCGAAGATCGTCATTACCATCAAGTCTTGGCGTGCGGGTCGTAGAGGCTGCGACCGTAAATTCTCGCCGGTCCGTTCCGCTAGATCGGGATGCCTGTTTCGTCGAGCGGACGTCTTCCGCGGCGGCTGGCGCACCCCGCCATCGGAGGATCGCATCCAGGGCAATGCGGATTTGCTTTTTCAGATCGCCTGTCAGTTCGCCACCGAGGCGACAAGCGCGAGCGATTTCTGCCCAATCAATGCGACCGTTCAGGAGGGGTGGTGCCCTGCGATGAGAGATGAGTTTGACGAGGTACGCTTCTACGTTGCTTAACGTGCGTTTCGACGCGATTGGCGCAATGCGTAGCGCGCAGAATTTCGTGATCTTGCTCTGAAAATGACGTGATGAAAGGTCTGGTTTTGACATGCTTGCATTCCCGTTCACTCGGCACCAATGCCGAGGGCGAGCGGGGATAGGCCCTGTCATTTAACAAAGAGTGTACCGTGGATATCGGTGATCAGGCGGGTGCTGCTGCTGGGAAATATGCCTGCGGATCCATTTGATCAGGTTGCGCAACATTTTGTGTGAACAATAAGTTCCGCGCTGCGTGGCTTATCCGTTGCGACACGGTCGAATCTGAGTAATTTTGTGCGTATATCCGACAGATCTATAAAGTATAGTTTCGGAGGTATCCTCTCGGCATGCTCAATGTAACTATCGATAATCGGGAGTTATCGATGGTTAGAACCCCAACCGGCAATCACACCATGTGAGGAATAGTAATATTCATATAGAGTTTCTATAGTAAATCATTTACTATGATTTCAATGGCTTACGATCTCGCAAAAATCAACATGACAGCCCTGATGCGGCCCGCTTTCGACGCCGGCATCGCACTCACCCGTCTCGACGGGCGCATCGCCCGCTCGCCGGTCGGAAGCGGGTGGATCGAACGACAAAATTTCGCCGACGCCTGCGCGTCGCTGTGGATCGACGGCGAACTCGTGCATCTCGAAGACCTCGTCCTCCACGACGCCACCCGCGACATCCGCACCCCGACCCACGAACTCACCATCGCCCGCGATGTGTTGCGGACTCGGCGCCGCATTGCCGGCCAGTCGGCAGACTGGGCGTTGTCCGCAGAGGGTATCCGGACGCTCCGCCAGATGCCGGACATCACCTCGTCCGGCGCTGGCGCGATGGAGTCGGTCGGCAACATCCAGCGAGCGGCTGTCATCGAGCCAGAAGGGGAGGGGCAGGATGAGGGCAACGCGGAGAATTTACCCGGCGTCGACTATGCCGCCATCGACGCGACGCTTGCCCGATCGTCGGCCGCGATCGAGAACGCGACACGGCCTGGCGGGGCCGGAGGCCGCGCCGCAGCCGAGAAGGACCCGATGATTTACGATCTCGGGGAGCATGAGGATTTGTGGGGCGGGATGGAACGGAGTATGTCGTCGTCCTTGAATTTTGGTGGAGCCAGCGGGCGTGAAGAGGGCAAGACGAACAACGAGAACTCGCGGTGGCCGACGTGCTGCCGATTGATTGCGGCGCCAACGCCACCACAGTCCGGCAGCATGCGCTGCGCACCGCGTGCCGGATCGAGCGGGAACTGACGGAAGAGCGGGTGTCCTTCATGCAGGATGCCTGCCCGCACGACTGGATGAACCTGCCCATTCCGGATGGCCGCATCGTCATCGGCCTGGATGGCGGATACATCCGCGACCGCAACGACCGGAAGAAGAATTTCGAGCTGATTGTCGGCCGTTCGCTGCCCGAAGACGGTGATCCCCGTTACATCGGTTTCGTCCATGGCTATGACCGCAGGCCGCAGCGGCGCATCCTCGATCATCTCAAGAAGCAGGGAGTGCAGGCCAATCAGGATATCACCTTCATCACCGACGGTGGCGAAGAGGTGCGCTCCCTCGCCGAGATGATCGCGCCGGCGAGCGAACATGTCCTCGACTGGTTCCATATCACCATGCGCATCACCGTGCTTCGCCAGTTCGCGCGGGGGCTCGAAAGCTACGACGAGCAGGCTGGGCAGGATATGCTTCACGGCCTACGCAGGATCAAATGGCATCTCTGGCATGGCAACGGCTATCGTGCCCGTGATGAAATTGCCGACCTGCAATTCGATGCGGAAGGAACCGAGACGGACTATCCAAACATGCGCAAGTTCCTGAGCGCCATCGGCGAGTTCCAATCCTACATCGCCTCCAACAGCGCGAGCCTGATCAATTACGGCGAGCGCTATCGCTCTGGAGAGCGCATCTCCTCGGCCTTCGTTGAGGCGACCGTCAACGCCGTCATCTCCAAGCGCTTTGCCAAGAATCAACAGATGCAATGGAGCAGGACCGGTGCGCATCTTCTGCTGCAAACTCGAACGCAGACCCTCGACGGCACCCTGCGCTCGACCTTCCGGCAGTGGTATCCAGGCCTGGCCAACGACAATCAAGAGATCGACGAAACAGCCCGCGCCGCATGATCGCCCCACAAATCCTCATGCTCCCCTATTTAAGGCTGCTTACCTTAGTCTGCTACTTATTTAAGTGATATGGCCCTTGCTTAAATAGCGATCAAAAATCATACTATGGCCATGTCTGATTCTGAACGCTCTCGGCGGCTAGGACGCTTTGTAGAAACATCCGCAGCCGGCGAAAAGGTGCGAGCGTTTGTACCGCCGCCATTGCCGCCATGGCCCGCCATTGACGTGCTTTCGCTGTTGGAGCGCCTCAGCTTGGCGGAGCGAGCACTCGGACGCCTAGATGGCATCACAGTGTTGCTCCCGCGTCAGGAGCTGTTTCTTTATATGTATGTCAGGAAAGAAGCTGTTCTATCCTCGCAGATCGAGGGGACGCAATCGACACTCTCTGACTTGCTGCGTTTTGAGACAGAAGCGCAGGCAGGACAGCCGATCGACGACATACGTGAAGTTTCCAACTACGTCGATGCCATGATGTACGGTCTGGAACGGCTCGAAGCCTTTCCTATGTCGCTACGCCTAATCCGCGAAATGCATGCGCGATTGCTGCAAAGCGGGCGCGGCGGCACCAAGAATCCTGGAGAATTCCGCCGTTCGCAAAACTGGATTGGGGGAACACGGCCTGGCAATGCACTCTTCGTGCCACCGCCGGTGACGGAGATGGACGGTTGCTTAAATGCGCTTGAGCATTTTATGCACGAAGATCGGTCGCGACTGCCCGCCCTCATCAAGGCCGGTCTTTTGCATGTCCAATTCGAAACGATTCATCCGTTCCTTGATGGTAACGGGCGTATCGGCCGCCTCCTGGTCACGCTTTATCTCTGCATGAACGGAGTTCTGCGCAAGCCGCTGCTCTATCTCAGTCTTTATTTGAAGACACATAGGGCAGAGTACTATCGGCTGCTTCAGGAAGTCCGCGAACAAGGCAACTGGGAGGGTTGGCTCGACTTTTTTCTCACTGGTGTTGCCGACACCGCCAATCAGGCGTTCGACGCTGCCACGCGGATTGTGGATGTGTTCAAGGAAGACCGTGACCAGATCACAACCGAAAGCGATCGCGCGGGTTCAGCGCTCCGCATTCACGATCTCTTTCAGCAAAATCCGTTCTTTACAGCAAATCAGCTCGTGCAGAAGACAGCCCTATCTGCGCCCACAGTTAACGCGGCGCTCGCAGACTTGGAGCGCTTCGGCATCATCAAGGAAATAACGGGTCGCAAGCGCGGCAGAGTTTTCAGCTATAGCCGATATCTTGCAATTCTGAGTGAGGGCACCGATCCCTTGCCCCCCGCCGCGTGAACGGACAGAATATTTACAGGTCGCTGGTTCGTATCCTTTCAACTGCAAAAGCCTGAGGTCAAATGAAGGCGGCTCAGGTTATTCTCCCATCAAGGCCCTTCCTGCCGCGACGCGCTGGGCATTTGGTTGAGAGGCGGCGATACGTTGAGCGAGGTCGCTCTCTGTCAACGCGCAACATACTTGCCCGCGAGCAGTGCGGCCAATTCCGTGCGGCAGTCGACAAGCGGGCCAACATCCTGGTAAGTCTTCGCATCGCCATGGCCCCGGAATAGACGGCGATCACAAGCGTTGCCAGCCCTTTCGGATTGATCCCGCTGGCACGTTTTTGTTCAATATCGGCAGTGAACTTGGCTGATAGTGCTTCGTGCCACATTGCGAACACTGCATCGAGGCCCTCGCGCATGTCCGGGTCATGGTGGGAGACTTCCATTGCCATGTTGTCGAGCGGGCAGCCGGAGACCACGCCATTTCGCGTCAGTTCCTCGAGAACCTCGCCGGTTGAGGAAGCCACCGTCCAGCGCGCGCAAGTTCGGCACGAGGCGATCGCGATGCGGACGTGCTCGCCGGCGATGGCGCCGAGCGAAGGGCAGGGCATCGGGCGTGACGTGACATAAGCTGGTGCCGAAGACGATCCTGCATATTGCCCTTCGGGAATTGAGATACGTATCGCGTTGCCCCGTCCGGATGAGGCTCAGTAGCCATCGAGGTCGTGTCGCAGTCGACGCGCTTCAAGACGCGCGACGGAATCGGTCTGGGGTCGATATCGTCATCGCGGCCGAAAACGACGGTGGCGATCGTATAGCCCTTGAGCTCGCGATCCCTGCCTGCAAGCATCTCTTCACGAGATATCTCAGCAGCTTTTGGCGACGGGGTGTGCACTTGAAATCAGAACTATCGAGGATTCTTTGAAGCTCATCCTGAACCCTTACGCGTCCGTTCCCGCCATGCCGCCAATCTGCAGCGTCGAGCCGTGCGCGGGAAGATGAGGCGCGGTGCCACAGAGCGTCGGGCTGCAATTGCATATTTCGCATGCAATACGTATATTAGGTATGTTCAGAACCGAGGCCAACGATGAAGCAGTTCACCTTTTCCGACATGAACCGGGCATCTGGGGAAATCCTCGAAGCCGCCCTTATCGAGCCGGTCGCGCTCACCAAACGCGGCAAGCAAAAGCTTGTGATCCTCACCGCCGAGGCCTATGAGCGCCTGAAGGGCGCAACGCATACCAAAGCATATCGACTAGAGGATGCGCCCGACGAAATCCACGATGAATTGATGGCGGGTATCGATGCGATCCTCGATGATGCAGGGCGCGATGTTTGAGCGCGGTCAGGTCGTCCGTTTCCATTATCTGTGGGCCAGGCAAGCAAAAGCGGGCGAAGAATCCGGCGGCAAAGCTCGGCCAGTTTGCATTGTCGTCCGCGCACCCGGCAATCCCGGCGCGGTCTATCTCTTTCCCATCACGTTGCAGGAGCCACAAAGCGAGCGCATTTCACTCGCGCTCTCCGAAATGGAATGCCGCCGCATCGGCCTGTCCTTTCCGTGCTGGATCATCCTCGATGAATACAATCGCGTGGAACTCGACAAGGCATTCGACTTCGTGTCGACCAAGGCCATCGGCAGCGTGAGCCCCGCCTTTCTCGCAAGGATCGCGGCCATCATCAAACAGGCGTCCACAAACCGGCAGCTTAACGGCGTCAACCGTTCATAAGGGAATGACATCGCAATGACCGGTCACGAACGTGCGGCTTTCGAGCGGCTGCTGAAAATCGCACGAAGCGCTACCGGGCAGTCCCGGCGGGTGGCGCCGTTCATTCTTGCCTGGTGGAATGCCGAGAGGCTTCGGTCTGGCTGGCCCACGCGGTCGCAGACCTGATTCAAGATCCTGGCTGCCAGTGGTGCCTTGCGGCAAAAACCGACCATAGTGCTGCTGTACCACATCCGGCGTACGAGCTGAGCAGAAAGCGAAACTTCGCATGCCTCGGGAACGATAGGGCCGCCGCGTAGTTGGATTTGCCAAGGCCTCGGGGCACGAATCGGCAGTCCATGGATAAAAAGGAGACAATCCAAAACGGAAGACAAAGCGACGGAAGGCGATCCGATCAAGAACCGCGCGCGCCACACGAGGCACATTCCGCCGCCGGTGACGCCAATCGCGATTGATGCAACTGGAGGAGGGCTTTACATGGCGACCGCGGCAGACGTCCTCATAGACACGCTGGTCGACTGGAATGTCGACACCATATTTGGCCTGCCTGGCGATGGCATCAATGGTATCATGGAAGCGCTTCGCAAACGTCAGGCGGCGATACGTTTCATTCAGGTCCGCCATGAGCATGGCGCGGCTCTCGATACCGCATCTGGCTGGGCCTCTGCCACGTGGGCGCAAGTCAAGCACGCCGCCGGCGAGATCGGTGCGAAGGCTTCGGGCGCCGTTCCTTCGGGTGCGACGCTCAAGGGCCGTACGGCGGATCTGAACGAAGCCATGCTCGGGCAGGTGCGCGATCATCCTCTCGTCGGCGGTGCACTCGCCTTTGCGATGGGCGCTGCAATCGGCGCCTCGCTGCCTTCAACAGAGCAGGAGGATTCCCTCATGGGGGCGGCGTCCGACGCGACCAAGGAAGCCGCCTCACGCAAGGCGAGAGAGGTCGCTCGGCAGGGGGAGGACATGGCAGCGGAAACACTCGAAAAGACTGTTGCAGTTGCTTCCGATATTTATGATGCCGCCCGTGACCGCGTCGGCGAAGAAATGGCGAGGGCGCGCGAGCGAACAGAGGACGCCCGCTAATCGGTCAACTTTCGAGGCTGGCTCTAGCAGGGGGACGCGTTCCAGCGCTCCCGCTACGTTATCTTTGAGACCATCGCCACCAGTAGCGACAATGCCCTCATCAGCCTACCATGGTAAGCTGATCAGCTTGGCCTTAGCCGGGCAAATGTGGCGGCAATGCCGCCAGCTTCACCCGATAGCGTAATCGCTCAGGGCCTCGCCTTTCAGCGTGGCGGGTCTTCTAATGTCTACACACTGGAATCCGCAAATCCGACCAGCTTCTCTCGTTGCCCCTTACACAGTGCGGCCCAGTCCCCCATCGCGTTGGGGCACTCCTTCATCTTTTCACACCGATCTCCGAGGGGGTCCAATGGTGAAGTGCCCCCGCGCAGGGTGACGCCAGCGTTCAGCACCAGCGTGACGCGCCACTGAAGTTCAGAAGCGGGTGTTCCGCCTGGCTCCTTTTCGCCGCATCGTTTCTGGTCGGTTCGACTTCGACCGTTCAGCAGATCGTTCCCTTGTCGCATCGCTTGCCGCTCCTGAAATGCGCGGCGCCACGATGGGCACCGTCGTGGCGGCGTTCTTTCGGTCATCCATTTTAGCCGCCCGCTGTCCAGCTTCGTGAGGCAGCATGCCGGATGGCGCGAGATCGGCGGGACGAGGGCGCTTATGGCCGCGGCAATGACGTTTCTGAGGCTGCCTCATCATCCCAGGGGACGGTACTCGCGCCGCCGGCGATCGGCCCCAAGTCACCGGGTCACCCAATCGGCAGTCGTCGGAGTGAACCGTGGAGGAGCAAGGGTGCCAGCGAACTTGCAGACGGACACCGCGAGTTGGACCGAACGTCAGTGCCGGCGCGGTTCGCGCTGGACGTTGTATCGAAGCTCGCAGGCGGTGGCGTAGGGGCCAAAGAGGCGGACCAACTTCTTTTCTTCTGCCTGATTGATATTGAAGCGCCGGCAATAATCCTTGACTGACCAGACTTTAGTGGCCGCAGCAATGATCGCGGTTTGGTGTTTCATCAGATCCTCCCTTGTTGGAGGATCACTAACAAAGGCTAAATTAGAGCGCTATAAACTATGACATACGGTGGGATCCTCCTGCATACGGATCTGACAACCGCTCGGATTTTGCGTTGGGGGACTTCCCTCATTAGCTGCGGCCGTCCCGCATGCTCACTCTGAGCGGTCGCCCACGCCCAGCTGAATAGCCCGATTGGCTGTCGAGCGTCGAGCGGGCAATGAACGACAAGTCATCGAAGCCTTGTCAACCGGATAGGCTATATACAGCTCAGGGCGAACACGCGGCTTCAAACTCGCTGATGACATCTGGGGAGTTGTCGTCGCGAAGTACAGCGTCGGCGCCAACCAAGTCCGGATCAAGCTCGACAGCTTCCTTGGTGAAGGACGCGATGAAATAGGCTCTTTTGCCCTCCCAGACCTCGCGCCCCTCGATCAACGCGTAACACGGCCGCGCCGATTCAAAATCCGCCTGAAGTTCATCGGCCGTCGGCTGAGATGTGGCCGCCAAAAGCACAACCGCGAACAAAATTGACGACATCGACTTCATCTCCTCTGATCTGAGACGATAACAGCAGATTCAGCGCGCTAGGTCGATATTGGAGAGTCGGCTATACACAGCAGCGCTGAGACAGTCGGTAGAGGAGATCCGGTGTGCCGTAGAGAAGGCGCCCTGTCGACAGTGGTATCCATCCCGTGCAGAACCTGGCCATGCCCCGGGGTGGGCAGCATCTGCTCAAAGGATCAGTGTTTGTTCCTTTCGCCCGGCGCGATCGGTTGCCGGTGCGCCGGGCGAAAGGCACGACCCACTTCTGGATCTTCTGCTGATCGCCTCCGTTCAGTGTCGCGGATGACGACCCACCAAACGCCTAACGAACCGGCCAGGCGTATGAGCGCGGTTAGCCAGAACCAGATCGGGGAGAGGCCTTCTAGGCGATACAATGCCGATGGCATTGACGGACATCGCTCCCTGGCCTCGAGTTCCGTAAGCATGCGGCTTTTGCTTCAAGATGGATCCGGAGCGCGGACCGGCGCTGCCTTGTTTCGTTCTCTGCTGCGCTGATCTTGACGTGTTAGCTGGGTTCTCTGATCCCTGTCATGGCGTCTATTCCTGGCGAAGCCCGGCGTAATAGATGTCGTCGAGAATTCTTGCGCTCCGGACAAGTTGCTCGCAGGCGGGATCGTAGCCAGGATTTTCAGCCAGCCGCCGAAGCCAGTCGACAGCCGCACGGCCGCTCCAATCCTCAGGTGGACGACACAGCTCGCTCGATGATGTCCCAAGGTGCTGATGGGCGTGGAAATCATAGAACGAACCGCCGACGTTTGAAAATTCCAGACCGCCCCGTTCACCGAAGAACCGGCAGCGGATGATGGCGTCGCATCCCGCATGAAGTCGCCAGGAACAGGCGAGGCGTATTGTTGCGCCATCGTTGCACTCAAGCGTCGCCGTGGCAAAATCCTCGACTACATTACTGCTAGAACGCATCCGTTGCCCGTTACTATAAAGAGCCGCGTCCACGACGCGGACTCCGGTGGGCTGCAGGAGCCAGACAGCCAGATCGACGAGATGAATGCCGAGATCGATGAGGCAACCGCCACCCGAAAGATGCCGTTCATAGAACCACGGCTTGTCAGGGCCGTACGCGTTGTGAAATTCCAGATCGAGGGAAAATACGGTTCCGATGTCTTCCCGGCCGATCCGTTCGGCGATCATCTGAAAGCCCGTCGTGAAACGATAGGAAAGATCCACGCCGAGGAGACGATTCGCATCGCGGGCGGCGGCTACCACATGCGACACTTCCTTTCTGTTACGCCCCAGCGGCTTCTGGCAGAACACGGCCACGCCGGCCTTGAGCGCCCGGATCGCCTGCTCGGGATGCATGGCGCTCGGCGTGGCGATAACGAGACCGTCTAACTCCCGTTCAAGCAACTGATCAAGGTTGTGAAGGACTTCGCTTCCGGGCGTGAGGCGGCAGGCCTGTTCCAGCATCGCGCCGTCGGAATCGGCAATGCAGGACACGTCGGCAAGGTCGCTCCGCGCGATGGCCATCAGACGGTTGCGACCGATCCAGCCCGTCCCCAGAAAGCCGAGCTTAGGACGATGACCGGCAAGGGGAGCACCTTCGGGCAGAAAGCGTTGCGGTTTCATGGGAGCACCCCGTTCGTTTCGGGACAACCGTCTGGCCGGCTACCTCGTCCGCGTAGTTGTCGGAGCAACGGAGCCCGTTTCGTAGAGTGGCAAGTTCAGGCCGTCGTCCGACCGACATAACCTGTCCTAACGATACGATATCCATGCAATGGTCTCTGCTGCGAGGTTGCCGAAAAGCCGCCTAACTCCGTAGCGCCCAGTCGGTTCCCGCATCATCTATGATGCCCGCGGTGACGTCATGCCAGAATGCCTCTTCGAGGGGTTGAAGTCCGAACTGTATGGCGGCAGGAACATCGTGCCGCACAAGGAACCGACGCAACGCCGACTTGCTGACACATGATCAGATCCGCGTGGGCTTCTTACGGGAATTGCGGTCGCCGCTGAGCCGACCAGGACGAATGTTTCCTTGCCGGATTTCCAAGTTGCGCCAAATGTTTACGCACGCGGCACTCACACCAAATCGCGCGGCGGCTTTGCGGTGAGTGCCCCGCCGGCGACAGCGGCAAGCACACGGGTACGAAGATCAACGGAAAGCGCTTTCGACATCTCTGCCGACCTCCGTCGGCAGCGAGCTTGAATCAGAACGCGCCTGATTTACGAAGCCCCGATTCAATCAGTCAGGGAAACGCTCTAACCGCCGTCGATCGTCCTGTACCGCCTTTTGGAAATATTGGCTATGGACCAGCCGGCTTTTCAGTGGACGCAATGGGAGAAAGGCATGCAACAAGGGCGAGCACTGCGGTCATTACGAAGAAGGCCGGCCCGTCAGCGGGATCGGCGAACGAGGTGTCCAACCTGCAGATTTCGCAGCGGGGGCTTCAGCGTCAGAAAGCCGTCCAGCAGACGGCCCTCCCCACATCATGGACAGCGACCACGTAGGCCCATCATATAAGGGGATCGCCGCTCTCCCGGCTCGTCATCAACAGGATGTTCCATAGCGTAAGGCAGGCTCGCACTGAGCGAGCAAGGCACGGCGGACTAGTCCATTGACCGTGCCGTCAGAAGCAGCTGTACAAGAAATCTGACGTCGCCAGGCCTTTCCCTAGCAACTGCGGGCAGCCTTCAGGTCGATGAATTCGTCCAGGGCTTGGGCCCCGATGCTGTCGCCTGAGAATTGGTCCAGTATCGCGCTGATTGCGGATGTGATGCAAAAGGCTGTGACCTCGGCTTCCAGTGCCTCCGCCGTATCCTTTGCGTATGTGAGAAGGCGGGCAAGCGCAATCAGCTCCCGCCTTCTGCCATCAATACCGGGCGGTACCGCCGCTGCCAAGTTCATCGTCTTTCCCCAGTGCCCAACCGTTGGCGCAGCATAGAGGTGATGAGTGTCGCATGCGCGTGACATTGGCGTGACACACGCAATATGAGAAGTCCCGATCAGCGCTTCGCGTCGTTCAACATCGATTTCCACATCGACGTCGACCTGAAAACCCATGACGGCCTTGTCCCGGAACGCTGGTCGGGTGCGTGGATGACGGCCCCAATAAGGGCCAATGCATCGGCGCGCTTTATGTCGATATAGAAGGCACGAAAGCTCTCGAAGAAGTCGGCGTCATAGATCGGATTCTCCAGGCGCGCCGCATTTGCAATGCTTCCCCAGTTCCGCTCCTTATAAAAAATTTTCCTGGCGATGCATATCAGTTCGTCCTGCTGCTCCATTGTAACGTGACCCGCCGCAACGAGATGCTCGAGGGTCACCACGAGGTTGACCATCGGAATGGAAAGAGCGCGAAATCCCAGTTCAGCCGGTGCGTGGATCAGCGCAACATCTGAATCATCGACCATGATCGCCGTTGAATATCGCCGATGGACCTCGCCGATCCCTATCATACCAAAGGTTTGGCATTCGGCTGCCCGAAGAGCACCCATGCTCGAGCTGCCGAAGATCGACACACCCTCGGTAAGGCCGTAGAGAATCTCTTTATGCCAAACCGGCGCCGTATACTCGAAGCTCCCGTCGATCAAGCCGACGACGGAAGCTCCATCGAGCACTGCGCGCAGTATATCGCCTTGCCTGGCAGGAGGGCGCACGACAATGCCGGACGCGCTGAGTGAGGCGGCATCGGGAAGGCTCGGCCCGACGAAAATGACCTTCATCTGGCACTTATCGCGAGCGCCAGGGCGCGTTCGCCAAACCTACGCCTGCGTGCACCGTCAGGGTTTTCGAGACCCGGGACGATGGCCTTGACGACTGCTACTGGAAAATTGGCTGAATGGAGCGGCACGGAAATGGCGGCCTTGATTCCAGCTGAACTCAGTTCGCACAGTACGCTTTTCAACATCACCGAAGGGTCCCCGGACGCGACCATGGATCGTTTTCGGTCTCGCACTCCATATCTCGCCCCAAAGAGATCCTGCGTCTGCTTCGGTAGAGGACGTTCATAAGTTTCGCTAAACACATCGTCCCGGGCGCCGCTGATAAAAGTGAGACGCGACTGGGCCACCTCGGTCAACGCACGGATCACGGCCCGCTCTTCTGCCAGATGGGCGCCGTAGCCGATGGTCACCTCATGGAACAGAGGCTTCGATCGCGTGAGAATGCCCCTTTCGGCGACTATTGCCGCGTAGCACGGAATAGCTATGTCACTCGAAATATCGAACAGGCGAAGGTCCAGTCCCGACGAACTGTAGCGTTGTGCCAGGTCATCGACTATGGGATCATTGAAATCGGCCGGGTCTACGCAGGACGATAGCCGTGCAGAGAGTGATCGAAGTCGCCACAGTACATCGGCGTCCCGTTCGATCCGTTCGAGCAGAGCATGAAGCGTGGCCTCCGATTCATTGTTCCCCGAGGCCAGTCCATCGGAAGATTGCCAGAAGCGGCAGTTGTCGCGCGTCCGGTCCAAGATCACAGCCTCCAACGGAACCCAAACCGCAGCCTTGGTGAAAAGGTCTTTGCCTTCAATCCAGACGATTGTCTCATCCTCTCGAATGTCGTCCTGGTTTGAAGCGATCAGCTGGGACAGCGTGGCAAAGCATCTGCCAGAGTTTGCCAATTCTGCGGGCGATGCCTCCAGAACTGGAACAGCCGGAGTGCACGCGACGGCTCGCTCCAAGGCCTCCATCGCAGCGGAAACGCGGGCATCCATGTCGCTGACGCCTTTGCCCTGATTGATAACGATTGATTTCGAGTTGGGCGATACGGCGCTCCAGACCGGAATGCCTAGTCTGTCCAGTCCGGTCAGGCGGGAAAGCCGGGCTATTCCGAATTGCCGCAGCAAAGGCTCGACCTGCACCCAGGTCTCCGCCGGCTGACGACTTCTATCGCTATAGCCTTCGGCGGCACTCTCCATGCCTTGCTAGCCGTCCATATAGCCGCCGGATACCGATGCGGCGGACTGCGCAACGACCGCAAGATCTATGCCTTTGGTGAGAGTGACGCCGCTCTTTCGCAGCTCGTTGGCTGTTTGGAGCGCGCCCGCAGTCGGATCTACGATCCGCGTCACAGTTCCAGCTCCGAGATCAGCGACCCATAATCCGTCTTCTCCCGCAACACCGATCACAACCACCTTTGACATTTGTAACCCTTCTCCAGTTGTGCAAGTCCTCAGAACCCGGCTTTGACAAGCCCCTCTTTGTAATGTTGCCTCTGCCACTCCTCCTTGAACGGAACCAGAGCCATCCATGTGTCGAGATCAAACGTAGGGTGAACATCGAACGTCTTTCGGACAAACTGGCGCGCCTTGCGCATATCGCCAAGCATCCCCCAGCTTGCGGCTGAAAGCCGGTCCGCGGGCGTTCTGTCTTCCATAAGGCCGATGTAGTTCAGTGCATCTTCGTATTGCCCAAGCGAGTAGCAGGCGCCGGCCGCTGTCCAGAAATATTCATCCGGAGGGATCGGGTTGAGCTCGATGGCATGCTTGACCTTTGTCAGTCCCTCCGCGGGCCGTGAACCCTGGATCAAGGCGTCTCCAAAGCTCGCAATCAGATTTGCATAGTGCGGGCTGAGGGCTTCCGCCTTCTGAAAAAACTCGGCGCTTTCGTCGAATTGGCACAGATAGAGCTTGGCAACGCCCAGTTCCTTGTATCCGGCAGACAAGTGAGGGTCGGTATCGATGGCGTTTCGGGCGTGTCGCTCAGCTGCCGACAGCAGGCCCGCATCGTTTCGCGCCGTGACAAGCCACTCCAGGAAATAACTTCGGGAAAGGCCACTTTGTGCGGGAGCAAACTCCGGATTGATCTGAAGCGCTTCCCGGAAGTTCTTTTTCGCTCTGCGGATTTCCGGGAGGCTCAGATTCGTTAGATGGCTCTGACCGCGCAGGAAGCGGCGATAGACGTCAGCATCATGCTCGTAGTTGCTTCGGATGGCTTCGCTTGCGTGGATCTGTTGTGTGAGGGTAGCCGCAAGGCGAAGTGCGAGATCGCGTCGTGACCTGAGCAATCCTGCACCGTGCAATTCAAAGCGTTCGGCCCACACAACTTCATCACTGCCGAAGAAAATCAACTGGGCGAACAAGGAATGATGCCCGCCTTCGCGCGTGAGCCGTGTATCGAGAACGTAGCTGATTGCATGTCGCTCATAGGTCGCTGCCTTGTCAGTCTGGTGACGAATCTTGGCCGCGCTGTAGGGCGCTACGACCGATACGGAACGCATGCTGCACAGGCCGATGGTAACATCTTCAATCAACGCGGTGGCGAATGAGACGGTCTCATGATCTGCCTCAGTCGCCAAAGGTGGGAGCAGTACCAGCCGCGGCAAAGCCTGCGTGCTGAGCGTCCTCTCTTCGAGAGGCAGTGGCAGCACAGTTCCATGGTTCGCAACGGCCACTGCCCTGTCTCCGCCCATCTGGAACATGGCGCCTCGAAGCAGGGCGCGGATCGCGTCGTCAGAAGGGTCACGTTCCAAAAGCCTGATTGCGGCGTCCTTTGTCGAGCGGTTGGCCAAGTCCTCGCCACAGACGCCAATGGCGAGAACACAGCGGCGAAGGATACCAAAATGCGCTTCACGTTCGCGGGCAATCCAGTTGGCCAGCGCCGTGCTTTGCGTTCGTGTGTCTCGCAAAAATTCCTTGCGTAAGGAGGATATCAGTCGCCGTGCCCGGGCCTTGTCGATAGTCGAGCTGTCGGCGAGGACGTCGTCCAGATCGGTATCGGCCGTATCTGCGCCTACGCCAATTTCCGTCTTCGAGAATGACAAAAGTTCCAGACCGAGCTCTGCTTGGCGGCCCAAGATGCGTGAAATCGTCTTGCGAAGGTTTGCATAGGCCTGATGCGGATCGACGTCGCCCCACAAAAGCCTGGCGATCTCTGGCCTGGCGCAGCTGGGTAGACCACTTGCCTTCAGGAAAGCAAGGATGATCAATCCCATCTGCGGGAATGCCAGATCATTCCCGTCAGGGCCCGCCAATCTGAGCCGGCCTAGTGTGTATAGGCGGCAGGCGGCCGACACCTAAATACGCTGCTCGTTGCCGCGCTCGGGCGCAGGCATATCGGGGTCTTCGGTTTGCCCTGCAAGCGCTTTGGCGAGCGCCACAATTTTTCTGCGAAGCACCGGATCTTGGATCTTGGCAAATGCCCGGTTCAGGGCAAAGCCTTCGCTCGTCTTAAGAAAGGAAGCGATTTCGTCGGGCTCATTGACGACACCCTCTGGCAGCAACTTGCTGTCATCCTGAAAGAAAAAACTGGGAGCAACGTTAAGGATCCCTGAAATGGCAACCAGACGGCTGGCGCCAACCCGATTGGTCCCCTTTTCGTATTTCTGAACTTGCTGAAAAGTGATGCCAAGGCGCTCGCCGAGCTTTTCCTGGCTAAGTCCGAGCATGAGGCGGCGCATCCTGAGCCGGGAGCCCACCAAAACGTCTATCGGATTCGGCTTCCTCTGTTCCATGTGCCCCCCAGTCCAGCGACGAATGTCAGTATGTCCCACTAGCAATGCCGATGCAACTTCCGCGATGAATCATGAACAGAATTCCCGGCCTCGCGCCGTTACGAAGGGGTTATCTTGCAGACCGTCAAACGGATCATTGAAGTTGCAGCGCTCGCGTCGCGGCCGAACGGCGAATGCACATCAAAATTCCTCAGAACACCTGGCAAGTTGAGCACCGAGCTCGGTCAGCGCGCGGGCCTCGGTTTCTATTTCCACTCCGGGGGTGCTTATCGCGAACAGTGGTAGCTGCCAGCAGCAACGTGTCTCTGTCGGAAAGCCGCATCTCGGTCAGGACACCCGGCTGCGGCTCCGGTCTGGCGTTAGGCGTCTTTGAGAGACGGGGTCCGTTTCGGACGGCGACACTTTAAGCGCAATGACTCCCGCTCAAACGCCGGATGCTGCAAGGATACATGACTACCTCCTCCGCCCGTACATTGCGCTCTTGGCGAATTGCGAGCAAAAATCGCCAGTCTGGAGGGGGGACGGCTTGCGCACTCGCGGCGTCCTGCCGTTCGAGGCGGACTTGCCTACGGCGCGCTCCATCAAGTGGCCGGCTGCGGAAACGCCGCGGTCGACGGGGTCGCCGCCTTCCCGCCCTGCCCAGGTCGATCTTCATCCCGACCGCTTCGTCTTCGTCGAGTGCGACAAGGAAGAGGCGGTACTTGCAAGCTTCGAGGAGGCTTTGCGATACGGCGGGGTTGGTGCAGTCGTTGCCGAGTTGGTGCGGCTGCCATGACGGCATCGCGCCGCCTGCGGCCTCACGATGATCGATGTAGATCCGGCGGCCGACCTTGCCGCGCTGGAACGACTGACGCAGTGGGCGATTGTCGCAATATTCTCCCGTCGCCGCCTGCCTTGACTTGGCTGACGGCACGTCGATCCTGGTCCATCTGACCGACCAGGCGCCCATTCGCGGCCGACCCGGCTACTGGCTCTTGGAAAGCAGGGGCGGGAAAGCCAAGAGCATTCTGCACTTCGATGAAAATAGCACTCTATGCTCAGGGGCTGATCGGTATACTGGTGCCGGACATGCCAGATGCCGCCTGTGCCGCGAAGCTCAGGAAGCTGGCCGAGATCTTTGGTGATCGTGCCTATGTTTCCCTCTGTCTTCGCCGTCGGCCCACTGATCAACTGGTTCGAAACGTCCCAATAAGTCAAATAAAACGAGTTGCGTAACAACTTTGTAGCAGCGATGGCTGGTCGTGGTGCTACGCGAACAGTGCAAAAGAGGCGGCGTCTGGTTTGCGCCGCCACAAGCGGTCACGCCGACGTGTCTACACGATACGCCATCCCCAGAGACCTTGGCGCGGTCTCCTTGAAGCCGAACTTTTCATAGAGCGTGTTTGCCGGCACATCAGCGATTAGGCTGACATAAGCCGAAGGATGAAGGTTCTCTTTCACGTGCTCCATGATGGCCGTCATGATTGTCTTTCCGAGCCCGCGCCCCTGGTGCTCTGGATGGACGGCGATGTCCACGACCTGAAAGAAGCAGCCTCCATCTCCGATCAAGCGTCCCATTCCGACCGCGGAACCCTCGTGAAAGATGAGTGCGGAAAAGATGGTCCCCTGCAACCCCTTTTGCGCGGCGGCCTCCACAAACGGGCTTAGCCCCGCCACGGCGCGAAGATGCAAATATTCCGCAACTGACGGGGTTCGAGCTACGACTGAGTAGGTAGGCTGGTTCATTTGACTTCTTTTCCTCTTCACGCCAGGCGCAGAAGCGCTACAGACATTGTTCCACCTAGCAGATGCGTCGGTATCCGTTTTGACCGCAGCAAGGGAAGACTGCAAGTCTTAAGGTAGAGCACAGAGATCCAGAATTTTGTCATGCTCGCCGCGGGCGGATTAGGCGGTCGCACAAGGGTCGCCTTATATTCCCCTAGTGCTTCGGCAGGTGCCCAAGAATCCAGGTGTGCACATCTAGAAGACATTGCGCTCCTCCTGGGGCGCCGCGATGTTGAAAACCTTCGGATAGCCGCATACCTTGCAAGCTCGTGTCGCTGGGGGCCAAACCCTCTGAGGCGGCGGGCTGTTGAACGGGGCAAAAACGAGAATACTCACTGAGGGGCGAGACAATGGGCGATTTGCTTACGCAACGTCTGATCCTTGAATTCCTGAGAAAGCACACCTTGGCGGTCATCGCGACCTGCCATCGCAATGGAACGCCGGAGGCTGCTACGATCGACTTCTCGGTGCGCGACAATCTTGAGATCGTGTTCAGCACTTTCAACGACACGCGAAAGTTCGACAATCTAGCGGAGCGTCCCGGCGTCGCGTTCGTAGTCGGATGGAACGACAATATCACGGTTCAATACGAGGGCGAGGCAACAAGGGTTCCTGCCGCGGATATCGAACAATACCAGGAAGCTTATCTCAACAGCCTTCCTGCCGACAGGGAGTTCATAGAGAAAGGGGCCGTGATGTTCAAAGCGACGCCGCGGTGGATTCGATACTCCGATTTCAACAAAGAGCCTCCCGAACTGATCGAGATTCAATTCTGACAGACGCGACGGCTTCGGGTCGCCGTCGCCGGCCTGTTCGCCCTTTTCAACCCGATCGCAAACCGCGGGCTTGCCGGCCTGGCCCGCCGCATTCCGTTCTCGCTGTTGGACGGCTCGACAAGGCCAGCAGCTGCTCGACGGAGATGTATCGATCGGCGTACCGGGCGAGATGAATGTCGACGGTGCCGTCGCCTGCGCCTCGATCGTTTCCAAGCCGGTGATCGGCGCTCTGCCACCGCAGGAATTTACCGGTGAGGGCGAAGACGAGATCACCCGTGCCGGACAGATCCTGCCGGTACGGATCGGCGGGCCCGACCAGTTGGAGATCGCCCACCAGATGCGGTGGGCTGGAACGCGCTTTCCGCTGATGCGCGGTGACGGCTACCGCTATGGCTGGTTTGCCATCACCAGTATCGCGAGAGCCATTCTGAACTGGCGCGCATCGGCGTGCCGTTCGTCGTCAGGCATTCGATCACCATGATCAAGACCGAGCACGATATCGGCGCCCGGCAACAGATCATCCAAGGCCTGCTGTCGCTCTTCAACGCTCTCAACTGAGGCCACCCATGCCGAGAACCATCACCGTCGAGCGCGAGGGCATCGCCCTCGACGCGCCGCTCTGGCGTGTCCACGGCGTGCGCGGGCGCGGCCTGCTCGAAGACACCAATGCCCTTAATCCGGGGCTTGCCGGGCTTGGCATGCATCTGCCGATCGGCGCCACCGTCATCATCCCCGACCTTCCGGAACAGGCGTCGCCATCGTGGACTGGAAAATCACCTCGACGGGCAGGACATGTCGGCGGCCATGAAGCCGTATCTGATCAGCGCCGAGGTGACCGACAAGGAGGGGACCGGCATAAGGAAAGGGGCGACCATGGCCGACGAAGACCGGACAGTGAAGAGGGACAGCATCCATGTCGAGCACGGGTGCCAACATCCGGGCTGTAAGAAGTGTGGCTCGTCGGGCTGCTACTGCGGCAAGGGAGCGACGGTTTGGTTCTGCCTGGAGCATCGTCCGGTCGACGGGAGAAAATGCCAGTAGCTAGGGCCGGTGCGATAGCTTGCCGGCAGCCAGCGAAGTTCTCCTCCCGTCCTCCTCGGTTCTCGCAATGATAGCAGTAGCTAGATTTAGCACTTTGCACGAACAGCGAAAGGTTGGTACGTACAGTTCAGCGCCTCGGCGCTGTTCCCCTCTGGGCTTTGATAGCCCGTTTGCCCCGCATGTGGCTTGCGGAAGCAAGATGACCCGTGACCCATGGTGGCTGTACGCTTTGCTGATTGCTGGCGTGCTGCTGACGCTGGCGAGCATGGCCGGGCATGTCTGGCAGGTGCTCTAGCGTTCCTGCCTCACGGGCTGACTGGACTCGATCCGCTGCAAGGTCTCGCGAACGACGCGAATGTCGAAGCCCCAAGACGCAGCAGATGCCGCCCCGGTGATCGAAGAGACTTGGGACGTTCAGTGTCCCCCGAGCGACCGCATAGAGACGGCGGCATCGCTGGTTTGCTTTTCGACGGCCGACAGGCGGAGTTCCTGCGTGTCGAGCGTTCGCATCTCACCCTCCAGGGCGGTCAACTGCTTGTCCAACTTGTCGAGCCGCCCAGCCGCTTCTGGCAGCCATGCCTTGGCGCCTTTTGGGTACTGGATCGCCCAGAACCTTTTCCCCGCCTTCAAGGTCTGCAGGACCAGGTAGACTCGCCCGATGCTTATCTCGCCCTCTAACCCCTGATAGTCCTCGTCCGGCTTGCCGTCGATGCCGGTCTCCTCTCCCCATGTCCGAACCCATCGGTATTTCTTTCGCCAGGTTATCGCTTCTTCCGTGCGCGCTTGGTTGTTCGATAGGCTTTCGGATTGCCCAAGACGGCAAGAATATGGTGATCGGCCAAGGTAGCAATCGCCGTACAGACCTCCATCTCATCCCATCCTGCCATCACTGCGTCGCGGACGAGGTCCTGCAGCCGTGTCTCTATGGCCGCCTCGCATTCGAGTAGACGGTCCATGCTGATCGGCGTTCTAGGCGAGCGTATATCGGCCATGATCTCCTCCATCCTGGAGAAGGATAGAGCAGCCGAACAATCTGGAAAGGCGATGCAATCGATGGCTACTGCCCTGGCAGCCTCTGGTTCACATCCGGCGTCGGCGGCCTGATCCTTGCCTCGATCCCCTTGCCGCCGCACTCCGAGCAGCGGACGTGATCCGCGACCTGGATCGGGTGGTCTCTCCCAAGCTTCGACACGAGCTTCTCAGCCGTCACCGTCTTGCCCCTCTGGCACCGCGGGCACCATAGGTCAAAGCGGTATCCCTGGTCATGGAACTGGCCAAGGGTGGAGAAGGTGATTTCGCCGGACATAGGCTTGCGTTGCCCAAAGGCTGCAGAACGTCAAGAGAACATCGCGGGTCTCTTCGGCCGATGCGCAGCGCCTCTGGGACCTTCCTTCAATGGTGCAGTGAACACCTGTCGCTTGTTGATGTTCCATAGGAACAAAAATGGCTAGCCCGAGCTTCCCCTCAGAAAGCAAAGGCAGGAGGCAGACATGACCCCGGAAGTCATGGTGAGGCGAGCATTTGAAATCGCTCAAGACGCTCACCGAGGCCAATTGGATAAGGCTGGAGAGCCATACATTGAACATTGCCGGCGCGTCGCGGAACAGGTGAAATCTGCAGACGAAAAGGCGGTTGCATACTTGCACGATGTCGTTGAAAAAACACGCAGATGGCCGATAGAGCGTCTCCAAGCTGAGGGGTTTCCGCGCCCGGTTCTGGCGGCAGTTCAGGCACTGACAAAAGCGTCTTCGGAGAGTCACGAGAGCTTTATCCGCAGGGCCCTGAGCAACAAGCTGGCTGCGGGTGTAAAGGTTGCGGACCTGAGAGACAACCTCGTTCAAGCACTGCAGCTGGGAGGGGACGTTACACCGATCATGCGAGACCTTGCGACCGCAACGGCCAAAACCGCATCGCAGCAAGCAGCTAGTACGGTGTAGGTATGGCGAAACATAGTTCTCAAGATGCACCCGGCCACGACCCGATGCCGGCTCGTATCGAACCCTGCCTCGCACAGCTTGTCCGTAGGCCGCCAGTCGGGCCGGAATGGTTCTTCGAGGTGAAATGGGACGGCTATCGGTTGGCGGTTCACAAGGAGGCGACGGGCGTCCGTATCATCACGCGCGGCGGCCATGATTGGACCGATCGCTTTCCCGCCATTACGCAGGCTGCAGACGCGATGCACGCAAAAACGCTGATCCTGGACGGAGAAGCGGTCGTTCTCGATAAACAGGGACGTTCCGACTTTGGAGCTCTTCAGCAGGCTCTCGGAGGGCGCGGCGGTAAGCGCAGCGCCGGTGAAGCTCTGTTCTACGCCTTCGACCTTCTCTACCTCAATGGTCACGATCTCAGCCGCATGCCACTGCACGACCGGCGAGCCATGCTTGAAGCTGTGGTTCACGTTCCGGGCGGCATCATTCGCTTGTCTGAGGAGATCGGCGCGAACGGCGCGGATCTGTTGAAGGGGGCGTGCGGCATGGGCCTTGAGGGCATCATCGGCAAGGACGTTACGAAGCCATATCGTTCCGGACGCCTCGGCGACTGGGTGAAGGTTAAATGCGTCCAGAGCGAGGGGTTCCTAATCGTCGGCTACCAGCCCTCTCAAGCCGCGCTCGGCGGGATCGGTCGCCTGCTCCTGGCGGCAAGAAAAGGGAATGAGCTGGTCTATGTCGGCGGCGTCGGAACCGGCTTCACCGCCCGATCGGGTACCGCGCTACGCCGCCAGCTGGACGATATAGCGATTCCGAAATCCGCCATTGAGGTCGAAAAGCGCAAGGGCGTGTTCGTAAAGCCGATACTGCTGGCGGAGGTAGAATTTCGAGCCTGGACCCGCGACGGGAAGCTACGTCACGCTTCGTTCAAAGGGCTCCGGGACGAAGCGGACGAGGCGTCGGTCTACCGCATTGGGGACTAGCAACCGGTGGGAAGTAGCTATCCGGCATCAGCCGGAGCACGCGCAACATCCCATTCATGAACTGGCGATTATCGTGGGAAGGGCGGGACTTACGTCCACGCTTCGCAGGAAGAGCGGCTTGACGATAGCCAATCCCGCGTCGCTCAGGTCTCCACTTGCCATCTTCTTTGAGCTAATGATTGAAAGCAGGATCTGGGGCTTTCCATCCTACGCCTCTCAGGCTGTGACCTCCGCGCAAACCCCCCCGCACCTCGTATTGAACAGGACGAACACGGCCATAGCGCGATTCCAGTCGTAATGATCTCGCAGGCGGCCGCAGGACAATTGGTCAGGGGAGAACTTCCCTTCACTCAGGCTTTAGAGCTTGGCACCGCAATTGTGGACGCCGCCGAGCTGCCGAATGCGCTTGTTGACTCGGCGTTCACTGCCGCTTACCCGGTTGGCACGTTTAGTGATTTCGTCTGTACGGAGGTCGCAGGTCCCAGGAATTTTAGGTCTGTGCTCGACCCCAAAGCTGTCATCCGCGCGGCGACGTCGCTTCTTTCACCAACAATTGGAAGCCCGACATGCTCGGAGAGATCCAGCTCGGTCGTGAAGACGTTTCCGCGACCCTTTAAACGCTTCAGAAGGTAGCTGTCTTCAGCTATCTGCTTCCGAGGTCTCCCTTTGTCGTCGTAAGAATGGCCCATCCTGGTAGTTGAGAACCCCGCGAGCGTCACAGACGGCACGCCCATGAAAAGTGCGTAGCAGGTGGCGGCGACGCCGTTCGTCACCTTGCCGACCGCTCCAATGCCGGCGGGAAGCCCGCCACTCACCGCGGTTACCATTGCCTCGCGTTCAGCCTTGGTGGCGCGCATGAGACTTCCATAGCGCACGTGCGGCTTAGCCAGGAGTTCCAGATGCATCCACCAGAGAGGCTTGTTGTGGAGCCATAGCAGGCCTCTCGTCCTGACATGTGGATGTTCGTCCCACGACTTCCTCCGCTTGCGAAACGTCAAGTCCGCAGGCGGAAGCCCCAACGCATTGGCTGTCTTCCCCGCGTTGTTAATGTCGACGCGTGCACAATGTCCAATCAGGCCAGGTGGAATGGTGGGGGAGGGCGCGGAGCCGAGGATCAACCACGGCCTATCCAGAATGCCAAGCTGTGCGAGCCAGCGACGGTGTCTTTGTCGCAATTTCTCAAGTGCATCAGGGTCGTTCGCCATCGCAGGTTCCGTAGCTAAGGCAGCGAGAGTGCAACAATGGGTCAGCTGCGGATCGCGGCCTTTCTCTCAGTTGCGGCATTGCAGAAGCACGTCTGTTTTTGGCTTTCGTATTGACTGTCGACGAAAACGGTTTCCTGAAAGTAAATTGTTGCGGAAGTCACTATCAGACCTCACGCAGCGTCCGCATTGCTCCGACCAGATCTATACAAACCGTTGCCATGCCAGCCGAGCCGCGGGCACCTCAGGAGAACTCATGTTTGGCGATGTCAAATTCGCTGCGAGCGACTAGGCAGCGACCAAAGCAAGCTAAGCCGACGTTCGAGATGGTATTCCATGACACCTCCAAATATTGGCTGGCCTTACCTTGCTAGCACCACAAGTTGCGGGCAACTGTGATGTGCTTCCAAGTAGAGTGTGCCGTTGTGCCGCTCGAACGGGCCTGGCTGCTTACAAGCCCCACAAGAGCCCGGCGGCGCTGGCGAGAACACAGTCTCGTACATGGCGGCTTCGCTGAAACACGCTTTTCAAAACCGGAACACGTTCGGCTGTAGGAAGGACGGCTTCGAGTGCCAGCCTACGAAGCTCTTTGAGATCTCCATTCTCGGGCTGTGGGGGCTCAATGTCGTCAACGGCTTCGCAACGTTCCCTCGCGCGCTGTGGTGCCGCTCGTACAGCATCTCTCCTTCAATCGCCATCATCGACGATTGTGAAGAACCGTTTCTCGCTCCGCGAAGACTCCACGATTGCCCGGTGTCCCGAAACCATACGCATCGGGCCTCCTTGGCCCTGACCGAAATTCTCGAAGACGCCGTCTTCCGAGCATGCGGCTCCGCACACGGCGGTTGCAGCAGTTTCGATCTCGCTAACAACACCTGACTTCTTCAGTGAAGGGCTTTCTTCTTCCTTCTAGCCTTCGGGCTGCCGTAGATTCCCGCTTCCAGTGCGGCCAGAATGAACGCCTCCCGTGCTATTCTTCTCGGTGCGCCGCGCACAAGGACGGCGCGGCAAACACGAACCGCTTCCATGCATGTTTATCTGGCCATCGCGAAAGGCGTTCTGCTGCCTGTTGCGTGCTTCGCACTTTCTCCAATTCACCCGGGCGTCCCGTCTGCAGGTAGACACTTTTTGTCCAGTATCTCGGGTCCATGGGGCATCTCCAACACCTCTCCTAGATCCTCAACGAAGAATGCGTCGCGCAGTTCCCGTGGAAAGACCACATCAGATCGTCTTCGGCGGATCCGGGTTTTCGTCGGGGTTCGGGAGCGGTAACTCGTCCGGAAGGCTAGGCGGATCCGGTTCCTTGACTGGCTGAGGGTCGATCGGGGGTGGAACGGGCCGCGGCGGGATATCGTCGCCACGATTCACGGGCAAGCTCATGGCAAGGTCTCCTTTTCAGAAGATCAACTCGCTCAGGGGCCACGATGTTCCTAAATCACTCCGGCTGAATGAAGATCTCTGCCTCCTCGCAGGCTTTAATGAAAGCTGCGCGTGCATGGCGCGGCGGCATTTCGCCCTCCAGAACGGCGAGGCAGGCGATGCGAGCCAGCAGGTGGTGGATCCCGCCTTTCTGCGGCCATTGCATCAGCAGAAGCTCCGCGGCCTCCTGCGTGCTCGATACCGCGCGCATGCGTCCGGTCTTGCCGAGTTCGATCGTGACAGGCTTTCGCCAGCGTTTCGGGTCCATCGCGAACTTCCGTTCTGCGGTTCGTGCGCTTCGTTGTGCCGCCGCCTCCCGCCCCACCCCCCGGCTCGTGCTCATGGCAGCGAGCTTTGTAGAGAGTCCGCCATTCTTGTCCTCACGTCATCGGAAATCTTCGGGGCGTGCCGATGAGCGCCGTGGGGAACGATGTCGACAGCGCATAGTCCGCGCGCGCAGCGCCAGGGTCGTCGAGGCCGCGACAGCTGCCGGGCGGAAACTGACCCGCACGGGCTAAACCGGTCCTTGCCCCGCCTGTGGCGGAAAGGATCGGTTCTCGGTCAAACCGGTCCTGCCGGCGTGGAATTGCCTGGGCGCCATCGGCGGCGTGATGATATTTGGCTGATCGTGTATGTGCTGGAACTCGACCACGGGAGCGGACCGGCTGCGCTGCGGTGCTGGGCGAGGCCGTCCCCAGAGCGAGCGCGAAAGCGACGAAGAACGGGCCGCACGCGTTATCCGTCTCGCCGAGCGCCGTCGCCAAAGCATCGGCAAGGCGGAAAAGCAGGCGGCGGAACAGAATAGTGCGAACGCAAAGTGAGAAAGGCGAGGGGCATCTTCGTCAACGCCGGCGATGCCCACAGATCCGAGGTGGCTCACTATCTCAGCCTATGCACCGGTCGGAACATCTTCACCGGCAGATTGTTTTCTTCCATGGGCGCCCTACGGGCCCTAGCGGATGTCTTGCCGGACAGAGGTGATTGCCCCGCATGCCAGCGGGTCTGGCATGGCTTCCGCCTTATGCCTCCCGCCGGGGGATCATTGGCCGCCTGCAGGAACGCAATAGTCATGAGGACGCCACAATGATCAAGATTACCTCACCACGACACCCCCTCAGCCAAGAACGCTTGCTGCAATGCGAAGAAGCTTTGGAGCCCGCGTTTCACCAGCTGCTGTGGGCGGCGATAAATGCGGGCTGGGACGAAGTCGAAGCTTCCACCGCGGTTGCAATGATTGCTGATCATCATATCCTTGCCCTGGCTGAGAATCAGAACCTCGAGCGCATACTGGCGCGGGCAAGGAAGAATGAGTTAGCAGACGGACCGGTGATCGCCGGCGATGAGGTAAAGAGGCCTCGAGATAAACCTTAACGCGGACCCGGTGATCGGCAAGCGACAGCGGACTTTCGGTAGTTCCGGGACATCTATCCGGAGATCGACAGAAGGACACGGCCCAGCATGACTGACGAAATCCGTCTCGAAACACTCGGCGACCTTCTGGACCATGGCTATACTTTCGACTTGTGGTGCTCTCGTTGCAACCAAGGAGGATCTACAACCGCAGAGAGATTTATCGATAGGCTGGGCCGAGGCCACTCAAGTGACGTTTCGCGCTTCATACGATGTCGCGCGTGCCGTGGCAAAGACCTCGAGATCAAAATGATGCCGCCGACAACCGCCGCAACTTAAACCTACCGGTAGGCCGAGCCGTCTGTGCGTGCTCCCTGCAATTGCTCGATTCCAGGCAGCCGCCACGCCCACCGCTCCGCGCAAGCTGCCGACGTAAAGCCGAAGTCAAGAGGCGTCCTCTTCCACGCGGACCGCTCCCATCTCAGAATTAGATCGCCGTTTCGCGCCGGGCTTCCTGGGATATGGCCCCGGTGGCAGGCCGCCCTCCGACACCGTCTTTATGCGTAAGCGCAAAATATCCTGACACGCCGAAGTCTCACGCTGGATCAGGCACTTCTTCTCGGCCGCATTATCGGCAAGGGCGCGCGAAGTGTGGAGGAGGTCGCCTCTCCCTGGAATGCCCGCCCTAGACTAGATGACGTGCTCCTGCTGCCAGGCAACTCCGGGAAGGGAATACTTTCAAGCCAAAAAAGTTATCCTTGGGGTTCAGGCCACCTTACGGCCCAGCGGAGCGCACTGCGTTCCCACCTCATCAATTTGCTGTTCCTACAATCTTGATAAGTGCAACCAGCGCTACGGCTGCAACACCCCAGGAAAATACCCAATTGGCCGCAAGCAGTCCCCACTTCCGATAACGTTGGTGCACATAGTCCTCGATGATCACTTGCATTCCAATCCGCATATGGACGGCGCTGTTTGCACCTCTCGCCACGGCTTTCCGAAGCTCATCAGGGCGATCACAGCCATATAAGGTGTCAGTAAGCCCAGCAGAAGGCCGCTGAACTGCTTTGTCCAATAGGTCCGGGTACCGCTTTTCGCCGAACCAAGGCCTCTTACGCGTCCCAGTGGCGTTGCCATTTCTTGCTCCTGGGGAAGTCGATCTTGTCCTTGCGAGAGATTTGGTTTCGCGACTGGTTCATGGTGCGCTCATTCTTTTGGCCTTGCAAAGGGAAATCCTGGCAGGCCCTGGAGGTTGAGAAAAGGTGAAGCCTGACCTCATGTGCACCGCGGACGTTCGCCGGGAGCCTGCGAAATCGTTGTTCAGTTTACAGCTACAATCATCGCAAGGATCGATTGCCGGTTATGGTTGGAACCCGGAAGAGATCCATGGCGCCTGACCGCTTGGATCGGCTTTTGGACCCTTGCCGCATACCTTGAGATCAATCGCCCGGTTCGCCATCTGCGGCGCGTCGCTTATTTCGCGATGCGCTTGCCGCTGCCGAGATTTTCCCGGTTGCGATGGAACCTAATGCAATGCTGTGAGTTTGTAGAGCTGGCGTGTGGGTCGCACGCCGATCATGGACATGGGAGACCTGCCGGTGAGTAATTGCCGGCCCTTTTCCGGCAGCCGGCGGCTTCCCGAAACGCGGAGGAACTACACCCATGAAGCTTGCAGATGTTCCTTGGTCAGTACCGCTGGTGGTGCATCTTCGCAACGGCATTGCTCATATTTTCCAGGGGCCGTATGACGCGCTGGATTTCCTCGAGAACGAGTGGCCACTGCGGCACGGGCAAAAATACGACCGGGCAATCCGCTCCTGCCGTGGCGCGCTGAACAAGTCGACGCCATTGGCGATCGCTCGTGAAGACTTCGTTGCAGCATGCCTTGAGGCCGGGATGCCGACAAAGGCGATGCCGCCCGTCTACAGCACCCCGAAAACCGGTGGTGGTGTTTCGGTAAAATAATGTAAACGCCTGTGGCAGGCAGGCAGGCAGCCCGCCCGCAGGCACTTCCTTGACAATATCTCGGAGCAAGACGTCCACAGCTGGGTAGGCTGCCGCTGACGTTACAGACCGCACGGGTCCATGCCCAGCCTCCGGCATAAACGCAAGAGTCGGCTTTGCCCGGCCCAACCGGCTCAGGAGAAGTCCTAAGGGCCGGGTCATTCAAGCTGCTCTCAACACTAAGGGTTCCTTCCGGGATTCTCCTAGACGTGAGTGCTAGGGATTGAGGCTTGCAATTGTGGGTGCCAGAGGGGAGCTCATCATGAGCCGGCGATATTCCTGCTCCGGCTTGCCGTATGCATCCCGGGCGAATTCTTCCAGGGCCGATCGATTGCGAATAGTAACAAGACCCCGCTCAGCCGTAATGAAACCGTTCCCCTCCAACACGTGCAGGGAGGTTGTCACACTGGGGCGATGGACCGCGGCGCTTTTACGCCAGAGGATATCAGAGTGATGAGGGGATTATTTGATGTGGCGGCGCTGAACGTCGGCCTCTCACCTGACTGTCAGGACGCGCAAGTTTTGGCAAAGCGGGTGATCCATCTGTACCGCACAGGTCGCCATGACCCCTTAACTCTACTGCAGTCAGCATACTGCCGCGCAGTCAGACGCGGGCCTCAGACTGCCTTTAGGCGTCTGGTTCAGTTTGATAGCGCATCTTCCGGCCGGTGTGGACTAAATGACCAATAAGGGCTGTGTACCGCATACGGCTCCGCGTCCTTCCTCGGTACCCCGCGCATTTCTACGATGTTCTTATGTGAAGGAACAAAGCCCGCCGATCGCCGTTCGACAACAATACATCTCCGGTTCCACGTCCCGACAGCATCGGTGTCATCATGAGCGACAAGACTTTCGTGAAAGACCCCCGCACTCTTTATCCCGCGCCGCCTTTCCCCGATCAAAAGCAGCCGGCTCCAGGCCTCGCCAGGAGGATGGATCCCGCTCCTGATCACGGGGAGGAGACCTACCGCGGTTCGGAAAAGCTAAGGGGTAGGCGGGCGTTGGTGACCGGGGGGGATTCTGGAATCGGACGCGCGGCAGCGATAGCCTTTGCCCGCGAGGGTGCGGATGTCGCCATCGCTTACTTGCCCGAGGAAGAAGCAGACGCCAAGGAGGTGATCAGCCTCATCGAAGCAGAGGGCCGCAAGGCCGTGGCGCTGCCCGGCGATATCAAGGACGAGACGTGGTGTCGTCAGTTGGTGGAAAAGACCCTTTCCGGCCTTGGAGGCCTGGATATCCTTGTTATCAATGCTGGCAGGCAGCAGTACCGCGAGCGGATCGAGGACGTGTCTACCGACGACTTCGACAGGACGATGAAGACTAACCTCTATGCTCTCCACTGGATTGCTCAGGCTGCCGTGGGGCACATGGCGCCAGGTTCGTCCGTTATTACCACCGCCTCGATTCAGGCTTATCAACCCTCACCAATCCTGCTCGACTACGCCACGACGAAGGCTGGCATTGTCGCCTATACAAAAGCGCTTGCCAAACAACTGATAGAGCGTGGCATCAGGGCTAACGTTGTAGCGCCCGGTCCAATCTGGACAGTGTTGCAGCCGAGTGGTGGCCAACCCGATGAGAAGGTTCGGAACTTCGGAAAGGACAGCGATTTTGGCAGACCCGGCCAGCCGGTCGAACTCGCGCCGGTGTTCGTACTCCTTGCATCTCAGGATGCCAGCTTTATCAACGGTGAGGTGTACGGCGTCACCGGCGGGAAGGGCGTGGCGTGACGTCCCCGTCGTTCAGCAGGGACAGAATCGATCGACGTCCATTTCGCCCCGATACGAGATGATGGCGACAGTTGGCACCCTCGTAAATCGCCGCGCCGCCCTTCGGCGGCAATTTAACCCAACCAATCCCTCGAAAAGTCTTGCGCACGTCGGGGGCCGCCGTTGCCAGCTCCCGAAACACTTGTGCCATGCTGTTTCGAACTGCGTGCCCAAGCAATCGACGGAAGCAGGCGGACGCGCGGGCGCGCGAGCAATCGACCTCATGCCCGCTGCCTCGGCTTCATTCCAGGCCGCCCGGTCCAACCTGGTCCCGGGGCCTCGCTCATCACATGTACGACGGCTGCCAGCTCAACCCGACCTCGCAACTCACCTCGGTGCCGTCTAAGCCCGCCGAGCCCCCACATCACTTGAAGGCTGCTGTGCCGGGCTTACCGTTAGGACCTCTGGGCGATGGTGACCTAGCTAGCGCCTGATGCCGGTCCATGTCCCCCGACGGCGGACTTTCTGGATTTCGCGCCCTCAGTGACAGCTGATTGCTGATCGGCATTGGTTGTGTCTGGAAGTTGCTGACCGGCAATCCTCGCCTCCTCCTCGGCACGTCTCCAATGCTCTTCGTGGAAACCGTCGACGCGACCCTCATCTTCCCAGATCTGATAGGCCCGTTCGCGCAGATGTTTTTCTCTGTCCATGATGGTGGTTCTCCGACAAAGCTGCATGCGTCATTTCCAGTCGTCTGCGGCCCCGCTATTGCTCACCAGCCCCGGGCTCTGCCATTTTACGGTGTTGTTTGGCCAGCGTTTCGGCCGGCGTGATGTTGGCCGCAGCCGATATGATCTTGTTCTTCCAGCCTGAAACAACATCGCCCTCGCCATTCATCATCGCTTCGAAGCCGATGCGTGCGACGAAGGCTGGATCATCCTTCTCCGATTGTCCGACCGGCGTATCCAGCATGTCGGCGCGCTCGAAGAATTCCGTTTCAGTGGCTCCCGGCATAAGGCATGTGACACTGACGCCGGTGTCCTTCAACTCCTCCCGCAGGGCAAAGGAGAACGAATTGATGAAGGCCTTCGTCCCGTTATAGACGGCCTGAAACGTGCCTGGCATGAAACCAGCGATGGAACCGGTTAGCAGAATGCGTCCCGTGCCACGCGTTCGCATCTGGCGGCCCACCTGTTGGACGAGATACACTGTGCCCACAATATTGGTGTCAATTACATGGCGGACCTCTGCGAAGTCCTGATCGAGGAAGGCCTTTCCAAGTCCTCGGCCGGCATTTGCCATGAGGAGATCGGCTGACCTTCCGTCGGCGGCGAGCGCTTCGGTCAGGCGATCGACGCCTTCGATGGTGGACAGGTCGGCCTCCACAGCATCAGCCGCAACACCTCGGCCTTGCAGGCGCGCTGCCACGGTTGCAATCTGGGCATCATCGGCAGCGATGATGAGATCGTAGCCTTTACTCGCCGCAATCTCTGCCAGTTCCAGGCCGATACCACTCGAGGCCCCGGTGATGACGGCGAGTCCCGTTTGGGAAATTGAGCGTGCCATTGTCGTTCTCCCTATGGCGTTAGAACTACTTTGATGCAGCCGTCCTTTTTTTCGTAGAATGTCTTGTACAGATCGGGGCCTTCCTCGAGGGATGCGCGGTGGGTGACAACGAATGAAGGGTCAATTTCACCGTTTTCAATACGATTGAGGAGTAGGGGCAGGTAGTGTTGGACTGGCGTCTGCCCCATCCTGAAGGTCAAGCCACGGTTGATCGCCGAACCCATCGGGATCTTGTCGAGATAGCCGCCGTAGACACCCACAATTGAAACGACACCGAAGTTGCGGCAGCACTGGATTGCTTGACGCAGGACATGGGGGCGGTCGGTGCCCATGAAGGTTGCAACCTTGATTCGGTCGATCCGGGAGTCCCAACTTGCTGAAGGATCCGCTTCCGTGCCGACCGCATCGATGCAGGCGTCCGCGCCGCGTCCGCCGGTCAATTCCATGATGGTGTCGTAGATATCCTTATCCATGAAATCCAGCGTGATCGCGCCCGACTGCCCGGCCAGCGCAAGCCGCTCAGGCACCGTATCGATTGCGATTACGCGCTCCGCGCCGAGCAGGAAGGCCGACCTGATGGCCATCTGTCCGACCGGCCCGCAGCCCCAGATCGCAATCGTATCCCCTGCGTGAATGTTACAGAATTCGGCGGCCATGTAGCCGGTGGGAAAGATATCGGAGAGAAACAGAACCTGTTCATCCGTCAGTTCGTCAGGTACTTTGACAGGACCAACATCGGCGTAGGGCACCCGCAGGTACTCCGCCTGGCCACCGCTGTAGCCACCGAGAAGATGGGTATAGCCGAAGAGCCCTGCCGGCGAATTGCCCCACATCTTCTTGACCTTTTGCGAGTTGGGATTAGATCGCTCGCAACCGGAGAAGAACCCTCGCTTGCAGAAGAAGCACTCGCCACAGGCGATGGTAAAGGGAACTACGACTCGATCGCCGACCCTGAGTTTCCGATTGTCCTTGCCGACTTCTACGACCTCGCCCATGGTTTCATGACCCATGATGTCGCCGCTGTGCATGTCGGGCATGATACCGTTGTAAAGGTGGAGGTCTGAGCCGCAGATGGCACAAGCGGTGACCTTGATGATGGCATCTCTTCCCTCTTCAATTTGCGGATCGGGTACGCTTTCGCAGCGGATGTCGTGCTTGCCGTGCCAGGTCAACGCCTTCATGTCACATGTCCTCTCGAGTTACTGTCATGGTGCCATTCATCTGACTTGCCCGAGGCCATGGCCTTCCATCGCCGTTAGCACCGGCTCACCGTTGACACCGAGATCGTGTCTTTCGGCTTTGAGAACATGCCTCGTGTAACTGGTGGGCTTTCCAAAAGCCTAGTCGCCGTGAGCGGGGTCAGCCGGGGCACGAACGGTTCAGGTTTGGCTTCATCCGGGGGCTCGGCGACCGTCGGAGCGGGTTCGGTGACGACGGTCCGGGCAGCATGGTCTTGCGCGCTATCAGCCGTCCCAGTCGGATGGGAAAATCTGCAGACCATTCCGTTACTGTCATAGGCGACGCATAGCGAGGCATCTCTGCCAACTGCGATTGCTGGCTCAATGAGCGGGTTGACGGTGTCTGAAAGTAGAGATGAGCAGGTGCGCATATGACCGACCATTTGCGGAATAAGGTGGCACATGTCCCGGGACCAGCTTCCGCCGGAACCCACAACGTTCTTCGGACCGTCCGAAAACAGGCCCAACAGCCAATTGGCGCGAATGTTCCCTGTTTTCGTTTTCGCCGCCTTCGTGTTCCTGTAGCTACGCGTCAACAGCAAAAATAGGAAAGCCGCTTGGCGCCGCCCACGATCTGTGCGCAAAGCGCAGATGTCGCTGAACGTCCAGCATCCAGCCCAGAGCACCGACAGGAGGATGCTCGCGATATTAGAATGTGGCGCCGTCCTTGTGGCGGTGGAGATCGCGCCGAACGTGCTGCAAAAAGTGGCACCTGGTCTTTTGCGGCGTCGAGCCGGAGCCGGCACGCGGCGCGGCCGCATGATGGCTGCCCCGCCGCAGCCCGTGCCAGGGCCTTGCGGACGCTTTGTAGATCCGTCCCGCTTCGCAAGGATGGAACTTTCCATACTTGTGTGGATTACCCTGCATTCCAGTCAGGAGGTGGGACATGGCACGCAAGAACTCAAAGCCCGCAGGTGACATCGCGACCGTTCACGACCAACAGCTTCATCGGGGAAAGGGCGGCGAGCTCCATCAGCTTGCGGAAGACGGACAGGACGTGCTGACGACCGCATTGGGTACGCCGGTTGATGACGACCAGAACACGCTCCGCGTCGGAGCGCGCGGCCCGGCACTGATAGAAGATTTCCACTTCCGCGAGAAGATCTTTCATTTCGACCACGAACGGATCCCTGAACGCGTCGTGCACGCGCGTGGCTATGGTGCGCATGGGTACTTCGAAACCTATGAATCTCTGGCGCACTACACGAAAGCAGATTTTCTGCAACGTCCTGGCGAGAGGACACCAGCTTTTGTCCGCTTCTCTACTGTCGCTGGAAGCAAGGGATCATTCGACCTTGCAAGAGACGTGCGCGGCTTCGCCGTTAAGCTTTATACGCAAGAAGGTAACTGGGACCTAGTGGGAAACAACATTCCGGTCTTTTTCATACAGGACGCGATCAAGTTTCCCGACATCATTCATGCGGTGAAGCCCGAACCGGATCGAGCCTATCCGCAGGCGCAGTCAGCTCATGACAATTTCTGGGATTTTATCAGTCTGACGCCCGAAAGCATGCATATGATCATGTGGGTCATGTCGGACAGGGCGATTCCGCGTTCATTTCGCTTCATGGAAGGCTTTGGTGTCCACACCTTCCGATTCATCAATGCCAAGGATGAATCCACCTTTGTGAAGTTCCACTGGAAACCCAAACTCGGCCTTCAGTCGGTGGTCTGGAACGAGGCGGTGAAGATCAATGGAGCGGACCCTGATTTCCATCGGCGCGATTTGTGGCAGGCTATTCAATCCGGCAACTTCCCGGAGTGGGAACTCTGCGTGCAACTGTTCGACCAGGAATTTGCAGACAACTTCGAGTTCGATATTCTTGATCCAACCAAGATTATTCCCGAAGAGCTCCTGCCCGTTCAGCCAATCGGGCGGCTGGTCCTCGACCGCATGCCCGAGAATTTTTTCGCCGAAACCGAGCAGGTCGCGTTCATGACCCAGAACGTCCCCCCGGGCATCGGCTTCAGCAACGACCCGCTGCTTCAGGGGCGCAACTTTTCCTATCTCGATACGCAGTTAAAGCGTCTGGGAAGCACCAACTTCACCCATCTGCCGATCAATGCCCCGAAGTGTCCGTTCCACAATTTCCAGCAGGATGGGCACATGGCGATGAGAAATCCCAAAGGCCGTGTAAATTATCAGCCCAACTCATGGGGGGAGGGACCGCGGGAGTCGCCCACGGCGGGCTACCGCCATTTCCCCTCCGAAGAAGCTGGCCAGAAGGTTCGGCTGCGGCCGGAGAGCTTTGCCGATCATTATAGCCAGGCGCGCCAGTTCTTCATCAGCCAGACATTGCCCGAGCAGCGGCACATCGCCATGGCACTGATATTCGAGCTAAGCAAGGTCGAAACCCCGGCTATCCGCGAACGAATGGTGTCCCATCTTCTTAACATCGATGAGACGCTCGCCGGAAAAGTCGCCCTCGGCCTCGGCATTGTCGAACTACCGAAGGTTGCGGATGCTGCAGTGGAGCCCCGGCAGGACCTCGAGCCATCGCCAGCCCTCAGCATCATCGAAAACGGCCCCGACCGTTTCGAGGGACGAAAACTCGGAATGCTTGTGACCGACGGGAGCGATGCAGGACTCGTGAAATCGTTGATGTCTGCGATCGAGCAGGAGAAGGCGGTTGTCGAAATTATCGCGCCGAAGATTGGAGGGGTCACGCTTTCCGACGGGACGTTTCTTCCCGCCCAGCAGATGATCGATGGCGGGCCATCGGTTCTCTACGATGCCGTGGCGCTACTTCCCGGCCCAGACATGGTTGCTGACATTGCCAACGAGGCGACAGTGCGCGATTTCGTTGCCGACGCCTATGCCCACTGCAAGTTCATAGGCTATGTCAACGCAGCCGCTCCGCTCTTCGAAAAGGCAGGCATCGATGATCTCGACGAGGGAACCATCGAGCTCGCTGATGACGATACTGTCGAAGGTTTTGTCGGCGAGCTGGGCAAACTGAGGGTCTGGGCGAGAGAGCCCGCGACAAAGCTAAGCTAGCGGAATTATCGGGCGTTGCTTCATATCGGATCCTCACGGGAGCTGGGGTCCGGTGCGTGAGGGCCGTGCCGGTCTGGTCTCCCCGGAGGCGACACCGCCCGCCAGCCTTGATCGTCCATTAGGAGGCATGTATATAAAGGGACAGCAGGATATTGTGGTTGGCTAACCGACGTTGCCGAGGCTCATGCCATCCTGGAGTTTATCCGGTGCGACTACTGCCACTTTCTTTCGCTCTGCTTCTCTGCTTGCCGGCCCCCGTACCCGCAGGTCCGCTTCATGACGCCGCACGACAGGGCGACGTAGCGACAATCGCGGGATTGCTAGACAAGGGCGCCGATCCATCCGAGCTTGACGAAAGCGGCGAGCCGGCCCTGATTATCGCAGCACTTTCCGGCCATACCGAGGTACTGGCGCTGCTGCTCGAGCGCGGGGCAGATATCGATATCCGCAACAAGGGCGGTCTGACAGCCCTGCACGCGGCCACCTATGCCGGCAGGATGGACGTCGTGGAAATGCTGGTGGCAAAGGGTGCCGACGTGAACGATGCCCGGAACTTTTATCAAATGACGCCCCTGCATGGAGCGGCGGAAGAGGGGCACACTGACGTGGTCGCTTTCCTTCTCACGCGCAACATCAATATCGAGGCAAAGGAACGAAACGGCTACACGCCTCTCACACAGGCAGGATGGCGATCGCACTGGGACGCAGCCGATCTTCTTCTAAAGGCCGGGGCGAAATGCCAGAAGGCCGAGATCGTGGGCAACTGGCTCTATACGGAGTGTACCAAACGAAAATGATCCGGGCCCGGCAGGCGCCGGAAAGGAGGCTGGCATGCGCTTAAAGAGTTTGATCGCAGCGGTCCTCATTGGAGGCTGCTCGCTATCGTGGCCTGTGTTTGCGGAAAATCTCGTCAACACCGGCTATTTCGGTGATCTGGCGATCAAGGGATATGACCCGGTTGCTTACTTCAACCAGAACAAGGCCGTCGAAGGCTCGCCTAACTTTACCTATCGATGGCTCGGCGCGACATGGCAGTTCACTAGTGCGGAAAACCGTGATCTGTTTGCGAAAGAACCGACGAGATACGCGCCGCAATATGGCGGCTATTGTGCCGATGGGGTCTCCTTAGGTACGGTCACCACCAACATCGATCCCAAGGCATGGCGGATCATCGATGGCAAGCTGTATCTCTCCTACGATCCCGGTGCGGCGGAGGGGTTTGCCACGAACCCCACCAAATTGCCCGATTCCCAGCAGCATTGGAGCGAGGTTGAACAAACCCTCGTAACCGAAAAGGCTGGGATTGACTGGCGCCACGCACCGCGTTGAGCCGCATCTGGCGTCGCAGGCGTTTTGTCAGGGGTCGGGCGAGAAATACTTTGCAGCCTGAGGCGTGACGTGTAGGTAGCGCATGTCGGGATGGAGCTTGTCGTCGTTACGCAGCACGTAACCGCAGACCATGCGGTCGAGGAAATATCCGTCGAACTGTTCGCATAGTAGACTGCCGTCAACCTTCGCCTTGCCGGTGATGCTCGTATGGGCCGTGCGGTAGGCTGTATCTCCCCTGGCGTCGAAATATTGCACGAACTCTGTGCCGTTGTGATGCCGCCCCAGCCACGTCTTGTTTTCGAGCAGGCGGCGCAGTTCGTGGCCACCGAGGCGCTTAGAACCCTCCGTCTGGATGCCGAAGGGCCAGGCGGTCAGCCCGGCAGCCCGAAGATGTTCGAGGTGACGATCCAGGTCCTGCGCGGGCCAGTAGTCATAGAGGTGACGATAGTAGGTCAGGTTCGCCTCGGGAAACAGTGCTTGTAGCCTCCCAGCTTCTTCCCTTGCCGAGACTTCATTACCGGCTGCCGCATAGGCGGCGGCGAGATACTCATGCAGGGTCTCCGAAGTCTCGAGCTCCTGCTGGATGTTGTCGAACAGCTTGATCGCCTTATTGTTTTCCTGAGCGACATAGAGGACCATGCCGGCAAGAAGCTGAAAGCTCGCAGCTGGGGTTGGATCGAGACGGAGGGCATGTTCCACCTCCGTGGTTGCCTCACGGTGACGACCGGTCAGAGCGAGTACGAGACCGAGATTGGCGTGGGCCTCGGCGTCGTTTGGCGCTGCGAGGGTGGCGCGGTTTGCTGATACGATTGCCTCGTCTGCATGGCCGTCGACCAGTTGCAGAAGCGCCAAGACACTGTGCGCCCGTGCGTTTTCCCGATCGATGTTCAGTGCCTTGCCTGCAGCGTCATAGGCGATCTTTCTTGCTACAGCTGCTGACCAGATATAGTTGTGGTCGTTGCGCCAGACGTCAACAGCAATGCGTGCGATGCCCGCGTGCGCGTCAGCGAACCGCGGGTCCAGATCGATCGCCTTTTGATAGTATGAGAGAGCTTGCCGGTAGGTCTGGACGTTGCCATAGCTCGCTCCTTGCTGCTCGGCGCGCATGTAGTAGTCGTAGGCTTCGAGGTTATCGGTGGGAATGCGTTCAATCTGGTCGCGCTCGCCGTCGCTGATCCGTACCTCCAGAGCGGAGATGATCTTGCCGATCACATCATCCTGGACGGCAAACAAGTCGGTAATCTGACGATCGTACCGTTCGGCCCAGAGCGAGAGGCCCGACATCGCATCGAGAAGTTTGACGTTGATGCGAAGGTTGATGCCCGCGCGCTGCAGACTGCCTTCGATAATATACTGTACCCCCAGTTTTCCCGCAGCAGACTGAACCGCCCCGCTCTCGTCAGCGGCTGCAGTGGCCGAGTGGCGAGCGATTACAAACAGACCCGCGACTTTGGACAGTTGTGTAATAAGGTCGTCGGTCAGACCCCTGGCCAGATAGTCCTGTTCCTTGTCGCCCGTGACGTTGATGAACGGCAATACCGCGACCGAGGGTTTCTCCGGGAGGGGATAGGCCAGACGCTCCTGAACCGGCTGAGGGGCAATTTGCTGCCAGGGCGCCCACAAGACCAGACCGCCTGCCAGAATGAGGGCCAAAAGCAGGGCACCGGCAAGCAGCCGCTTCCATACCTGACGCGGTGGCCATGGTGCGATTGGCGCCGACGCATCCAGTTTCACGAGGTAGACCCGGACGCGCTCCTCGATATTCTTGACGCGTTGTAGGCCGAGATCGACAAACTGAGCGTCCGTCTTGCCTCGCACCTGTTCGTAGGCGCTCCCAGAGACGGCGATGCCGCCTGGATCCGACAACGCCTGCAGCCTGGCGGCGATGTTCACGCCGGTGCCGTGAATGTCTTCACCCTCGGCAATGACGTCGCCAAGCGTGATGCCAATGCGAAAGATCATACGTCGATCGGCCGGAACTTCGCTTTCTGTCCGCCGCTTGACTTCCTGTACGGCGATTGCGCAGCGCAATGCGTCGATGACGCTGCGAAATTCGATCAGCAAGCCGTCGCCCATCGTCTTGACTAACCGGCCGTGATAACGGGTAAGGTTTGGCTCGAACACCTCGGCGAGGTCACGCCTGAAGTGCGCACGCGTTCCCTCCTCGTCGGTCGAGCTCAACCGGCTGTATCCTACGACGTCAGCGATCATCACGGCTGCAAGGTGGCGCTCCATCCACAACAATCCACGAGCCTCGGTCTGACACTATGCTATCGCAGGAAAGCCTTCGGGACCATCGGCTACTCATAGCCCTGACGATCTGGCTCGTCCGTTGGAAAAAGAAGCGGTGGCGACCCGTGCCGACGGCACTACGGGCGCTTGATCGCTCCGGGGCAACAGGCGGAGCCGTTACGGGTGCTTCAGATGGCAGTATGGCGGACCGCCTGAATTGATCGGACGGGACAAAGGTTTGAGGGAAGACATAAGATGCGCCGCGGCTATGCACCGTTCTGAGACGCCTATGCGGATCCGCGAGGCGAACAGTCGCCTCGCGGTGGCTATTCTGGTTGTCAGGCAGCCTTCACATTAGCAGCCGTGGTCGCCAGGGCGGTGAGCTTTTTGTCTGTGGCTTCCTCTTCGGCCAGGTTCTGTTTCAGGAGGGGAACCGCATCCTTCAAGCCGAGCTGGTTCGCCCAAGCGATCAAAGTGCCGTAGCGGGCGATTTCGTAGTGCTCGACAGCCTGGGCAGAAGAAATAAGCCCAGCATCAAGGGCGAGCGAGTCCTTGAACTCCTCCATGATCTCCTGGCTCTCGCCGATCAATCCCTGAATCGCCTCGCAGGTTTTTCCACGGGGCGGTTTGCCGAGAATTTCAAAAACCTGTTCGAGCCGTTCGATCTGGCCCTGAGTTTCGTCGCGGTGTTGAAGGAAGCTGGCCTTGCCTTCTTCTGACTGGGCCGCGCGTGCCATTTTCGGCAGGGCCTTCAGGATCTGCTTCTCGGCATAATAGATGTCCTTGACGGTATCCAGAAAGAGATCATTTAGTGTTTTCTCGGTGGGCATTCTATCCTCCTTGTTCAATGCATGCTCTGTTGGAACCCGTGAACGTTCGGCTTGTTCCCTGCGCTGGCGCATGCCGCCAACCGGCGATAGCAGAGATGCCCTAAGGTGTTCCGCAGGGTCGAAGTCGAGACTAGCGCAAGCAGATTGAATTCTGCGCTCTATACCAGAAAGATCACCAGGATAACGAACAGCATCGCAGCGCCAAACATCGACAGTTCAATAAACTTGTCATACATCCGGTATCCTCCGTCGCAGCGTTCCGAGCGAGGCGATCGCTCTAAACGCCTCTGAGAAGAGGAAGTTCCAGAGCAAAATCCACTCTCCGGTCGGATGCGAGGCGCGGCCTGAACGCGCGCAACGGCTGGCAAGCCCAAAGGGCGACGAATAGACACTTCGGTCCGTGCCGCCTTTGGTGCCAACCTTGTTTGTGCTCGCTGTCACAACGCGAACGCAGTTGATGGGGACAGACTTTAAACGTCGATCATCCAATCAAACTTCAACCCCGACCGCAGTCTGGGCACGCTGCTTGTACCTTCCGCCTTTGTGGGAGCATCCATCTCAGCAGCAAGTTTTCGACGCGCACGGTTGAGCCTGCTCTTGATGGTGCCGATTGCGCATCCCAGACGCGTAGCTACTTGCTCGTAGGCCATCCCTTCAAAAACAACCAGCGTTATAACCTCCTGACCCTCCTGACTGATCCTCCCGAAGGCTTCTTCAAGCTGCCGGCCAAGAACGTGCCATTCCTGGCGAGGCATGACCGCCGAAGCGAGAAGCTGACAGTCCAAGCCTGGACACTCTCGCCGCGAAAGCTTCAGCCGCGTCAGAAAAGTATTGCGCATGATGGTAAATAACCAAGACTTTAAATGCGTCCCTGGCTGATACTGATCGATTTTAGAAAGTGCCTTGACCAGGGTTTCCTGCACCAGATCATCAGCGTCGTTTGGGTCGTGAGCAAACGTGCGTGCAAATCGCCTCAAGATCGGCACCAGTTCGGCTATTTCGGTGGCTGTACATTCCTGTTCACGAGTACGCATGACCAGTCCCTCTTTCAGCGCGAATGCACCGAGCAGCGTTTGGTTCCGCGTGAGGCCGCGTGAAAAGAAAAAAGCGGTGCTTCATCCCATCGCAACTGTCAGGCTGACGCTCTTCATCTTAGGGAGGTCCATTGCATTCAAGGGGATCGATCTCCGCCGGACGGACAGTGAGGGACCGTTGGAGATGCTGGCTCCTGAGGATTCCACCATCCAGTGGGAACATGCGATCAATATGAAAGTTTCCCCTGTTTGGGAGGAACGATCATGCACTCAGGAACCCGTAGAACTTCGAAGAACGTCGATGATTTAGATACGTTGACAAATCGGTCCCCGACAGGCGGTAATGTCGCAGACAGCACCGCCAGCCCTGACGATCCGTACGAGCATAGCGACGAAGCGTTGCCAGGCGATAAGGAAGAGCGGTCGATTGCCCAGGACCCATATCGCGAGGAGGGGCGTTTTGGCGAAACTGAAGGAACGAACTCAGACCGGGAGTAAATGCGCTCAGAAACTCCCCCGAAAGCAGCCAGACATACAGCAGAATGAGAATGACGTAGATTTCTGTATCGTGGAAATCCGTTGGTTACCTTGTTTCGGAGCCGGCCTCTCTCCTCACTTCTAAGGGGTAGGTCGCATGATCGGTGGTGTGCATGAAGTCACAAAATGCGGACGGTTCACTTTTTTTTGGCAAGCGCATCCTCGTGGTGGAGGATGATTACTTTATGGCCGACGAGACCCGTCGGAAACTGGAGAGTCTGGGAGCCACAGTGGTTGGGCCAACAGCGCACGTGGAAGATGCTTTGCAACTGCTGTCCAGCGAGCAGGTTGACGCTGCCATACTCGACATCCACCTTGATGGCGAGCTGGTGTTTGCTGTGGCAGATAGATTGACGGAATGTTCTATTCCATTTGTATTC
Organism: Hyphomicrobiales bacterium; assembly: GCA_900469965.1. Taxonomy (GTDB): domain Bacteria; phylum Pseudomonadota; class Alphaproteobacteria; order Rhizobiales; family Rhizobiaceae; genus Mycoplana. Next base: position 52,675 of record UBZP01000007.1, read on the forward strand.
GCCACGGGCTACGATCCCTCCATTGTCCCCGACCGCTTTCCCGGCTTTGTTCTATGCGAGAAACCTTTTGCACTCGATAAGATTGCAAAAGCCCTCTTCGGCCGAGCGCTCGGGGAAAACTGACGCACAATCTCGCGCTGGGTCGGTCTCCTGTTTGTCTGCCACGACATACTCGTCAGTTCCCAAAGACTGAAAACTGGCTTGATGGTCACGATCAGCTCCTTGGAAGACGGAGGGTGTGAAGCGCACCGGCGTCTTGTCGCGGAAGACGACGACCTGATCGCCATGGACATCGCCTTGACGCTGCGGCAAAGCGGTAGCCGGCCACATGATCTATCCGCTTGCGGATGAACTCCAGATCCGTGGCGTGCCTTTCGTCTGGGCGACTTGCGAGCATTCGACACCTCGAGAAGCCCTTTGCCGTGACCGCATGCGGACATTTGAGGCCGGACCAAGGGCGGTGCGCACTGCCCGGAACGCGCCCGCGACTGAGCTAGGCTTGGCCTGGTTATTCTTCGGCTGCCACACGCAAGTCCGAAATCCGGGCGGCGAGGTTCTGTGGAAGACGGGAACCTTGGCCAGCTCCGAGGGTTTCTTGCCGGACAGGGCTTGGGGCACCCAGAATAGAAGCGGAGAGCTACATGAACCACGCCGATATGATGACATGGGAAGGAAGGTTGAATGCACACAGAAAGCTGTTGGTCTCCTTGGTGGCGCTGTTCGATTCAATTCCAGAGGCACGCGATGCGATCCGAAATATTGCCAGGGAACATGAAACGCACGGCGATCATGAGGAGGATCCTGGGATAGAGCCCGATGAAGCCTACGCTATTCAACGTATCGCAGCGGAAGAGGTCATCGACATTATCAGGCGCGGGATGGCGCGAAGCGCCTCCTCAGGGAACCACGCCTCGAATGATCAATTGGAAATGCCAATGTCGCCCCCAGGAGCGCCGCCTGCGGAGCATTAGCATAGCCCTGGAGCTGGGGCTCTCCGCTGAACTGGACATCATCAGACTTCGATAACGGCGTATGGTCTGCCTGTGGGTTTTTCGATGTGGGCGGCAACGTTGAAGACCGGGGTGCCCGCTGGCGTGGTGCCCTTATAGGTGCCATTGTGGGCATGGCCGTGAAAGACTGCGGTGACTTTGAAGCGGTCGATGGTTTCGCTCAGCCTGGAGGAACCGAGAAAAGGATAGATTTCTGGCGGCTCGCCCTGCACCGTATCGGCAATAGGGGCGTAGTGAAGGACAACCACCGCGCGATCTGTTCTAACCTTGCGTAAAGCGTTTTCAAGCCGCATCGCTTCATCCACGCTCTCGGCCACCATCGCCTTGATGGCAGGCTCGCCAAATGAGCTCAACATGTGGCGACCAAAGCCTCCGGCAAAGCCTTTTGCTCCTACAAAGCCTATACCTTCAATCTCCACGTTCTGCCCATCGAGTATGTGCGCGCCGGCTTCAGACAGGATGCGCATCACCTCCCCCGCATGACCGCTCTCATAATCGTGGTTGCCAAGGACGGCGGCGACTGGGATCAAGCAGTGTTTCAGGTCGGCGGCAAGCAACTCGGCTTCGTATGGCTTGCCCCGGTCGGTCAGGTCCCCGGCAATTACCAATACATCTGCGACCGACGATACCTCGGCAAAAAGATCCTTGTAGGAGACGGATGCATCTTCCTTTACGTGAAGATCTGCTACCGCAGCGACATTGAGCTTGCCGTTTGATTTTGACATCAGCGCTCCTCCAGATCCTCTCTCATTTCGCCTTCACCACCGACGTCGGCGAAGCCCCATTCCGAAACGTCGATGCGGTAGTCCGAGCGCGAATACATGCGGCCGCGGCATATCTTCATCTGGGGAAGCGGCAGGCGCCGTTGCTCCTCGAGCCGTCCGATCAGCTCGTCCATGAGCCAATCGGGTATCTTGTCTCGCTCCGTCGGATAGATCCATCTGAAGTTCAGCAGATGTATCAGCAGCACTTCCCAGTGAACCTCCATGAACGCCAGCAACCTGCGCCAGTCGATACGGTCGTGCATCCGCAGAATCGTATGAACGATGTCAGCGCCATCATAGCGGCTGCGTAACTGAATAAAGGCTTTCGACCAGATTAGCTCTGTCGGAGAAATCACAGCAACCTTCTGGCCCTTAATCTCGAACGAATTGGCATGGTCGAACCACGCATCGCCGATCGGGATCGCCCCGTTAGAGGAGGCGAAGATAACGTCGAAGAAGTACTTTCCCCGAAACACCTTCCCCAACCATCGGTCGTCCTCTACCTCGATCACGTAACCATGGTCGCGGAAATAAGCGAGTATCCGAGCGGAATCGCCGGCTTTGCAAAAGATATCGAGATCCTTTGTCGGTCGTGAAATGCCCGTATACGCGCTCACTGCAAAGGTTCCCGCCACGAGAAATGGAATCTTCGATTCCACTAACGCAGCGACGGCATCGGCAACAAAAAGCTCCGCCTCGTCATCTACAAGTTGGGGTACAGCCCGTGGTTTGTCTGCCCGGCTGGCCCTGGTTCTTCGTTGAACGATCTTCGACATAACGAACCTCGGTTAATCGATAGAAACGCAACGCGATCCGTCATGTTCCCCGACAACGTTGCCGTTCATCGGGGAGCTCACAACCCTGACCCGGATCGCTCCTGTCAAATTTTTGTAGCGGATATTCGCCGCGCTGTGGCAGTGTGTGGTACGGATCAGGCGCAGGTCATACCCTTTTGCCCGAAGAGCGCGCACTGCGTGATAGGGTACCGCTGGGGGACACTGCCGATTTCGTTCGCATGCGACCGAAGGCCAGGCGGCGGAACATAGCAGCACTTGATGGTTCCGGCTCGGCCGTAGCGCCTACGCGCCGAAGCGCGGATTTCGGGCAAGTCCGCTGGAGGTTAGACCGGTTGCAAAATGATCATCGCGTGACGAGGTTTTTAAGTGATGTCGAATGACCGTGGAGGCAGGGCGCGCAGGCGTGTGAGAGGGCCGACATGTGTGCACAACCGGTCAGAGCAAAGCAGGCGAGACGATGCCTCGAGATATAAGTAGTGTTTCACCGGCTTTCATAGAACATGCCCACGGCACGGGAGCGCAGATGCGTGCTGATGCGTCGAAATGCCGACGCTGCGACCTCTATCGGGACGCTACGCAAGTCGTCTTCGGTGAAGGACCTGACAAACCGCGGGTCGTCCTGGTCGGAGAGCAACCGGGCGACCGGGAGGACAGGATCGGCCGCCCCTTCGTCGGTCCCGCAGGCCGTGTTCTAGACTCGTGCCTGGCGGAGGCAGGTGTCGATCGGTCGGCATGCTATTTGACCAACGCAGTCAAGCATTTCAAATTCAGTCAGCGCGGCAAACGACGGATCCACAAAAAGCCTAATGTTGGGGAAGTGCGTCAGTGCGCCTGGTGGCTGGGGGGAGAGATCGAATGGCTGGAACCTACACTGCTTGTGGCTCTCGGTGCGACCGCGACATTCGCGCTGTTCGGGCGACGTTACACGGTAATGGCTGACCGAGGACGGATCCTGAAAGCGGACAACGGCGCAGCTGCCCTTATCACCGTGCACCCGTCATCATTGCTGCGAAATCCTGCGCGGTCGGAAGTTCTGCAGGAGCGGATACGTTTCATCTCGGAGTTGACCCTGATCACCCGGTTTCTCACGGCCTGACGTGTGATGTCCTGCAGCCATTTTTCGACGGCACCAGCAATAATGAGAATTGACATCGCGCACATTCTGACCGGCGTAGCCCCGAGGACAATTGTATGCCGCGTGAGTCGGCCTATATAGGTGATCGGGCCGACCGTAACGGCTCTGGCTGTTCTTGACAGGTGCCGGTAGAAGCGACGAGTGGACCGCTCCTCGCCTCTGATTGAGGCGAGGCCTTTGTGGCAAGCAATGCTGCCTGCTCAGTGGTCGGCCTGTGAGTGCATCCCGCCTGGCCTTGAAATGGCGGCAAGCGTTTCGCCCGTCGCGCCATTTCCACCGGACAATGCCAGGTCACCGAGCGATAGAATCCCGACCAAACGTTTTTGCCGGTTTACAACCGGTATTCGCCGGATCTGCTGATCGCAGAGATTCTGGCACACCTCGTCGATGTCTTCATCGTCAAAGCAGTATTGTACGTCCGGGGTCATTACCTCGCCGACCGTCGTATCGGGCCCCTTTCCCTCCGCGACCGCCCGCACAGCGATGTCGCGGTCAGTGAGCATGCCGACCAATCTGTCATTCTCGCCGACCGGCACAACACCCGCATCGATCTGCGCCATGATACGCGCTGCCTCACGAATGGTATCTTTGGGACTGGCAACGCGAACGTTGCGGGTCATCACTTCGTTCACTCTCATTTCGTTGCTCCTTGGGAATCGTCACTCCGGATCCAACTCTGCGAAGCGGTCATGGTTCCCACGAAGCAGAAAATCTAAAGCATACACTTTGGCGAGCCCATGCTGGCGGCTGCTGCTCGATGGGAACTTGGTTCGGTTCAGGTTGTTTCTGTGGAAAAAGGAGAAGTGTTATGGCCGAACCTAGGCCCGTGAGCCTATTTCCACGCTTTTCCGCCCAGTTTTCCAAGTGGGCGGGGCACCCGACAGCCTTTGTCGTTGCGAGCGGGATCGTTCTTCTCTGGGCAATCTGCGGCCCCTACTTCGACTTTTCGGAAACCTGGCAGCTTGTCATCAACACCGGGACAACGATCGTCACGTTCCTGATGGTGTTCATCCTGCAGAACTCCCAGACACGGGAGAGCAGCGCTATTCAGGCCAAATTGGACGAGCTGATTCTTACGTCTCACGCCCAGAATGTCTTCGTTGGGATCGAGCATCTCGACGAGAATCAGATCCGGATCTTAAGTCGCAAGCTCGCGCAGAAGGCAAGAAACTCCAAAGTCCGGCCGCGCGCGGCGGGGCTTGCGCGCAAGTAGTGCCGGAACATTCTCTTCGGCACGTCGCCAAGCCCCTTATTTGCTGACGCGTGCGGCAATTGAGCTTGTAGGGGAAGGAACAACCAGGGACGGTTGGCGAATTGCCCGAGGATCCGAGAGGGGCAGGACCTTGGGCGAGACGCTAACGAGGCCTCTGAAAAGATCCGCATATCGATCAGCGCTATACTTCCAGCTGAAGTCAGAGCGCATAGCATGGGTCTGCAGCCGCCTCATAAGGGTGGGCTGCCCGAATATATCGAAAGCGCGGTCGATTGCATGTTCGAGCTCAGTGGTCGTGACGGGATGAAACTGAATGCCGGTCGCCGTCTCCATAGCATTGGCCGCATCATTCGCATCGATGATGGTCTCGCTCAGCCCACCCGTTCGTGAGACCAGCGGGATCGCGCCATAGCGAAGCGCGTAGAGCTGTGTCAGCCCGCAGGGCTCGAAGCGCGATGGTTGAATCACAAAATCGGCGCCGCCATGAATAAGGTGTGCAAGCCCTTCGTTATACCCGATGGAGACAGCCACGTTTTCCGGATAGTGTTTTGTAAGGACCCGCAGGCCATCTTGCAACGCTCGGTCGCCCTCGCCGCAAACGATCAAGTGCCCGCCCGATTCAACAAGGTGCGGAACGGCGTCGATCAGAAGGTCTATGCCCTTCTGCCAGGTGAGGCGGCTGACGACGGCAAAGAGTGGACCACTGCGGCCGCTGAAGTCGAAGAGGTTCATCAGATAATTGCGATTGCCCGCGCGCCGGTCCGGGCTTTCCGGCCCAAAGGTCGAAATAAGACACGGATCCCGTGAGGGATCCCACACTTCGACATCGATACCGTTCACAATTCCCTTCAGTTTCGACTTGTTTGATTTGAGTACGCCGTCCATTCCCATGCCGAGATCATGCGTGACGATCTCTCGGGCATAGGTGGGACTGACGGTCGTCACGACGTCAGCTGTCTGAATGCCGCCTTTGAGGAAGCTAGCCGCTCCATAATACTCCAGACAATCGATGCCAAAGGCGGCTTCTGGGAGCGCGATGTTCTCAAGTTCTTCAAATCCAAACTTCCCCTGAAAGGCCAGGTTGTGAATGGTAAGTACTGTGGGTATCCGGCTTTGAAAGGTGTACTTCAAATAAACGGAAGTCAACGCAGTCTGCCAATCATGTAGATGCACGAGATCCGGTTTCCAGAATCCGCCGGGCAAACCTTCGGCAATGCTTGCTGCTGCGAAGGAGATGGCGGAAAACCGCCGCCAGTTGTCAGAAAAGTCACGGCCATGTTCATCCACGTAGGGGCCGCCCGGGCGACTATAAAGAGATGGCGCGTCGAGAACCAAGAGGGGCAGGCCGTTCACGTCACTGGAAAGTAGCCTGCATTCCATCCCGAAAATGTCGATGTCTGTTACCTTGGTCGGGGGGGCTAAGCGCTCGAGGACGATCGGGTAACCGGGAAGAAGCGTCCGCATGTCGATATTGTGGGCGGACATCGCCTTGGGCAATGCGCCCGCCACGTCGGCCAGCCCTCCGGTCTTGACCAGCGGGAACATTTCTGAAGTAACCGAGAGAACATTCATGCGAGCGCCCCAGGACTCTTGACTGATGACAGTGCCGCGGGTGCAACTGTGTGCCGTCGATTCAGTTCCCTGGGACAGGCCAAAATTATGCGCTGTGACGGCGGATTTCTATTCGTGGTGACGCTGATCTCCGCGCGCGAACCGCCCGGATTTGCTCCTTGTGGCCTGGGTGCAACTGGCGGCTGTGCAAGGCTGAAAGGGTGGGTCAAGACAGGCCTGGGTCTTGCAGATCATCCTTCGTGATCCACAAAGGAAGTCCCGGGCTGCCTCGATCTCGATCAAACTTCTTGCTAGCCAGGCGCTCCAGTAACTGAAGATTGTCCTTCAGCAGCGTGACCGGGCCGGAACCCTGGCCGCCCAATGCATGCAACGCCGAAAGAGTTACGCAAACTTCCACGGCGACGTTATCGGGCGTCACCATCGCCCACAAGAGGGCCATGTCTTTGGGAATGGGTTTCACGGACTGATCGAGAGGCATCTGTGTTCCAATCGTGGAGTGCTGAGCGGTCTTACCGAAGACAGGATCGCCAGTGAAAAGTCGATGATGGCCCACCGAAATGCACAGAAAACCGGTTGGCGTTATGACGGGGCACGAGCCCCGCTTGTCGAGCGGTGATTCTCAGCATCTCGCGGTGCCGCGAAAGTGGTTGTTACAGCAGCCCAGGGAAGGCCTCGGCACATTGGTACCGTGTCGAGGGCCGTCTAAACACTCATGCTGACGATGCCTTTCGCTGGTCCGCGGTCGATGACGCATCGGCAGCTCCTGCACCCTGGTACACGTAACAATGTTCGATGCATCGCACCAGGGCGTCGGCGGCCGGCCGTGCACATCTCGCACAATCATCATTCCTCCAAAACTTGCTTCGGGGACATTAAACATCGCCAATTCCGGAATGTTCCAACCTCATTGATATGGCGAGCGCGTCGAACCGGATCGCAGCGTTGGACGGGGCGCGTATCGAGCAGGCAGACCCACTGCGCTGGCCTTGACAGGTGTGGGAACATCCACCGCTACTATGCGTTTGAGGGTATCGTTTTCCGGAGGGTCGCATCGATGAATGATGGATTTGTTGAGCTGTCGGCTCTGGGAGTGGCCATGCTCCTGATGCTGATCCTGTTCGTCTAGGGTCCAAGGATTGCAAGACCGGACCACTCGGCGCTGCGAGCAGCGCGCGGAGCGAGGGTTGACTGGGGCTACACAGGCAGTCGTGGCCTGGGTGTAGACGGCTCTTAGATTTTGACCGCCGCGACATGAAACGGCGAGGGAAGCCGTCGGTATAGCGGGCGTGCTTCAACCAAGCGGAGAATAAAGATGAGCGATGCCCTTAAAGACCTCGAAGAAGGAGAAGTTTCATGGCTGAAAAAGCTCGCAGATGAAGAGGTTCATATTGTCCCCACGACCGTAGCCGAACGTCTCCGTTCGCTCGGGTTGGCGATTCAAGTCGCCCCTGCCTCGGCTGATGAGCTCCCCCAATTTGACCACCAAGACCTCGGAGTACGCATCAGCGCCGAAGGTTTAGAACTGCTGAAGGCCGTCAGGTATAACCGTCGCTAGTCCGACGACCCCGTGCTGCGCCGCATCAATTCGCACGCGCGCGGAGGGGACTCGGCTGTAGAATTGCCAACTTGATTGAGGTCATGAGGAGGGCGAGCGACGGAGAGGTGTAAGTGATCCACCGCCGTTGGCGTCAGTTGGAGAGTTGTTCGGCTGCAAGTCCATTCGAGGCATTGATCTGCCCCGATGAGGTTTGGCCCAGACGCACGGGGATCAGTACATGCGTGCGAAGGTCGCATGCACGGCCGCCTTCGCCGCATGATCAGTGCGGGGGAGGTACAAACACTTTCATCGCGGCGGCAAAAGAGGTGGAGCTCGATTGCCGCTAGATGAGCCACCTGATCCGGAGTCCTGCTTGGCAGCGCGCTGAAAAAAAGCGACGGAAGTGCATGCTTCCGCCGCGAGGTGTGGCGTGTGGAGCAATAACGCCGATTTCTGAAGATAGCGCGCAAGACCGCCTCTTTCACCGGACCTTGGTCTGATGGGGACGGGGCAAAGGTCCTTCAGGTGGACTTGACCATCGCAAGAGCGGTTTGACCACAGCGATCACTTCCTGGAAATTTGGTGGGGTCCAACACGGATGCGAATACCTCCCTCTTGCGCGGCGTATATGAATGCTTCCCGGGCGACTTTGCGCGGTACACCCCCTTCCAGGGCGGCGCGGCATAGACTCGTCGCCAACGAGTGAGCGGCGCCACCTTTTACGGGCCAGTGACTAAGGCATTCAGCTGCATCCCTAGTACTTCTGATTTTTCGAAATCGTCCCGGACCGTCGAGTTCGAGTTCAACAGATTTTGTCCAGTAGATCGGGTTTCCCATGATGTAGCCTCCATTCCGTCCGAGGTAAAACATCTTGAAAACACGATAGTTCCGACCATTGCGCGGGCTTGGGCACAGGGCAGTTATCGCTTCAGTGTCTGTGGTTTAGGGACGGTCGTGGTGTTGGCTGGGGCCCGCCTGGCGGAAGCCAGAATTTGGCGTCCGTTGCTAACCCGTCTGCTTGCTCGGGCATTCTTTTGGCGCCCAAACCACGAACGCGCCCGCTTATCGCTCGCCCACAACCTTGCCGGCACGGCCCGCCGCCCCATATCGCTATCGGCATGTCCATTCACAGCGAACGAAAGATATTTGGCCGCCTGCAGGTAGTCCTGCCTTTTCTCGTCGCCGGCTGCGCAGGCAGGCAGTCGGCGCTTGATCCGGCAGGACAGGAGGCGGCAGAGGTCTACCACCTGTCCGTTGTTATGGTTATTGGGGGCGGGATTATCTGGCTGACCGTCATCGGGCTGCTGACGCATGCCTGTCGCCGCCGGCGATCAGCTTGGTCGGAGGAAGGGGCGGGAAGGCTGATCGCCTGGGGCGGTGTCGCCTTTCCGGTGATCGTTCTCTTCGCGCTGCTTGTGTATACGGTATGGCTGATGCCTTCGATCCGGCCATGGCTCGGGCGCGCTGTCGCCGAGCCCGATCGCATCCAGGTAATCGGCGAGCAGTTCTGGTGGCGCGTTCGCTACCCGGCCGAGGAGGGCCTCGCGGGATTCGAAACTGCCAACGAAATACGGCTCCCCGTCGGCGAACGTGTTGTCTTCTCCCTACGTGCCGACGATGTGATCCACTCCTTCTGGATACCGTCACTGGGAGGAAAAATGGATATGATCCCGGGCCGCACAAATGTCCTTTCGCTTTTGCCGACGAAGACAGGAGTGTTTAGAGCGCCCTGCGCGGAATTCTGTGGCGTCTCGCACGCCTATATGGCGTTTTCGGTCGTGGTGATGGAACGGAATGCCTTTGACGATTGGAGGCGAAAGCAGGCGTCGGGAAACCGCCCTGAAGGTAGCAAGGGTGAGCGATTGTTCACCCATCACGGCTGTGTTGGCTGTCATTCGGTGAGGGGCACCACGCCGATCGCCGGGCTGGGCCCCGATCTGACCCATTTTGCGGATCGTTCGACCGTTGGGGCGGGGACCCTCGCAAACACCCGCAAGAACATTGAACGATTTATCCGTGACCCGTCCGCGATCAAACCCGGCGCCAAGATGCCCGCCTTCGATATGGTGCCGCCGGGCGATATTGCAGCGATATCGGGATACCTGGCGGGTTTGCGATGACCGACGTCAGCATGAGGGACCTCAGTCATGAAGAGCGCGCGAAACAGGAGCGGGAACTGCGTGAAGTCTGGCAGACACCGTCTGGCTGGCGCTACTGGACCTCCGTGAACAATACCGAGATAGGCCTGTGGTACGGTGCCACGGCGTTCATCTTCATGCTGTTCGCGGGCGTCCTTGCGCTGCTTGTTCGCGTGCAGCTCGCTGTCCCGGAGAACGGATTCCTTTCGGCCGAGGTCTTCAACCAGGCCTTCACGCTGCACGGAACGGTGATGATGTTCCTGTTCGCCGTGCCCGTATTCGAAGCTGTCGCAATCTTTCTGCTGCCATCGATGCTGGGCGCGCGCGAATTGCCGTTCCCGCGCCTGGCCGCTTTCGGCTTCTGGAGCTTCGCTCTGGGTGGCGTCTTCGTCTGCGGGTCTATTTTCTTCGGGGCAGCCCCCAACACCGGCTGGTTCATGTATCCGCCGCTCGCAACCGATAAGGCGTATTCGGGCGTCGGCGCCGATATCTGGCTTCTCGGCCTGTCCTTCATCGAAGTGGCTTCCATCGCCGCGGCAGTCGAACTGATTGCCGGCATCATGAAGTGTCGCGCGCCGGGCATGCGCATCAACATGATGCCGCTATTTGCCTGGTACCTGCTGATCGTGGCCGGTATGATCCTGTTCGCCTTCCCGCCGCTAATCGCCGGCGATATCCTCTTCGAGATGGAGCGGATGTTCGGCTGGCCGTTCTTCGATGCCGAGCGCGGCGGCGATCCGCTGCTGTGGCAGCACCTGTTCTGGATCTTCGGGCATCCCGAGGTCTACATCGTCTTCCTGCCGGCCATCGCCATCATGGCCATGATCGTGCCCACTTTTGCTCAGCGTCCGATTATCGGATATTCCTGGATCGTGCTCGCGGCGGTCGGCACCGGCTTTCTCAGCTTCGGCCTATGGGTGCATCACATGTTCGCCACCGGTCTGCCGCAGATTTCGCTCGCCTTCTTCTCGGCCGCCTCGGAGGCGGTCGCGATCCCGACCGGGGTACAGATTTTCGTCTTCATTGCGACGCTGCTTGCCGGACGCGTCATCTTTTCCGTGCCGATGCTATTTGGGGCCGGCGGGCTTGCAATCTTCGTAGTCGGTGGGCTCACGGGGGTGATGGTGGCGCTCGTGCCGTTCGATTGGCAGGCCCACGACACCTATTTCGTCGTTGCCCACCTGCATTATGTCCTGATCGGCGGCATGCTGTTTCCGGTTACCGCCGGTATCTACTATTACTATCCGCTCATAAATGCCCGCAGACTGTCCGAACGGCTCGGCAAAATCGCTTTCTGGCTGATGTTCGCGGGCTTCAACGTCGCCTTCTTCCCCATGCACCTGGCGGGCCTGCGCGGCATGCCGCGCCGGGTGTTCACCTATCCCGCGGACGTCGGATGGGAGTGGTTCAACCTCATCTCGACGCTGGGAGCGTTCATTTTCGCCGCGGGTGTCGCCGTCGTGGTGATCGACGTCGTTCGCCCGAAGCACCGCCAGCCGCCGCTGGAGGTGAATCCCTGGCAGGCTGGTACGCTGGAATGGATCAGTGAACCGGAGGAGACCTGGGGCGTGCGCTCGATTCCGATCATCAAGAGTCGCTACCCGATCTGGGACCAGCCGGGCCTGCTCGACGACATCAAGGCGGGTCGCTACTACCTTCCGGACGTGCAGGACGGGGCGCGCGAGACGCTGGTGACGTCCGTACTGGATGCGCGACCAGAACAGTGCCTTCGGGTCGGTGGCACCTCGATCATGACCATGGTGGCGGCGTTTTCGCTGGGCGGTGTCTTCATCGCCCTGACCTTTCACTGGTGGATGCTCACGCTGGTCTGCGCGACCCTCACGTTCGCTGCAATCACCGCCTGGCTCTGGACCGGGACGGCGCAAATCCCCCGCTCGGAAGTCCGCGACATCGGTCTGGGCAAAAGCCTGCCGCTCTACCGTTCCGGACCACAGTCCGTCGGCTGGTGGGGGATGTTCATAACCATGGCAGGTGACGGCACCGCCTATGGCAGCCTGATGTTCGGCTACTTCTTCTACTGGACGATACACGACGACTTTACCGCCGGACATGCGGGACCGGGAATGCTGTGGCCGCTCCTGGCCGCAAGCCTGTTTCTGCTGGCCTGGCTTGCCATGTTGCTGGCGCGCCGCGTCAATGGTTCCGACAGGCGGTGGCTGATGCGTGCGATGCTCATCTTCTCGGCATTTCTGACCGCCGCCGGGTGTGGCGCCGGACTGGCCGGCCCGCATTTGAACGCGATGGATCCGACCGTGCACGTCTATCCTGCGATCGTCTGGGTCGTCGCCATCTGGACGGCCGTGCATGGTGCACTGGCCATCGTCATGCAGGCCTACTGCCTGGCCCGCAGCCTTGCCGGTCGCATGAGCGCACGACACGACATGGATCTGCAAAACGTCGTGCTCTACTGGCATTTCCTGGTCATCACGGCCGTAACGTCGTTTGGCGTGCTCGGCCTGTTTCCCGCTGTGAGGTGACGAGGATGCGGTTGATTCCGAAGGAAATCGAAAGCCTCTGGACACTTTTCACCGCGCCGACAATCTGGGCGGTGCATTTCCTTGTCTGCTATGTCCTCGTGGCGGTCTATTGCGAGAAGGCCGCGGCAGCGGGCTTCACGTTCGCTCAGATGCGCCTGGTACTCGTCCTCATCACGCTTCTGGCCCTTGCCGGTATCGCGCTTTCCGCGTGGCTCGCGTGGCGCCAATGGGGGTTTGGCAGCGGTGACCCACCACACGACGCTCCCACCCAGGAGGACCGGCTGTTGTTTCAGGGATTTGCGACCTTGCTCCTGTCCGGGCTCAGCTTCGTCTCCGTCGTGTTTGTCGCAGTCCCTCTGTTCTTCATTGAGACGTGCCAGCCATGAAGACCGTCGCGCTCATGGCAGGAGGCCTGTTGATCGCGCTCACGCCGGTTGCGCTATATGCCTCCTTCGACGGTAGCTCGTTTACGGTGCACATGTTGCTGCATATGGGCATCGTCGCCGTGGCGGCACCGCTGCTCGCCTACGGCATGATGGACACCCAGTTCGATTTCTCGGGAAGGGTTGTGTGGATGACGCCGGTTCTCGCCTCGGTGATCGAACTGATCGTAGTCTGGATTTGGCATGTTCCGGCATCGCGGGCACTGGCATCCGCCAGCGCCCACGTCTCGCTGCTGGAACTCTTCAGTTTCCTCGTCGCTGGATTTCTCCTCTGGCTCGTTTGTTTGAGGCGCGGCCATAATGGTGAGGGACGTTTGGCCGGGACGATCGGGCTCCTCTTCACCTCCGTGCACATGACACTGCTTGGCGTCTTGCTCGCACTGGCGCCACGACCGCTCTATGGCGGAGGCGAAGTCAGTTGCTTTGGCATTCGGCTGGACGCGGCCTCCGACCAGCAGATCGGTGGCGTTGTCATGCTTGCTGTCGGCGCCACCTCCTACCTCATGGGCGCCGTCGTTCTACTTTACAGCGTGCTTCGCGAGCAAGGCGACGTGGTGGGCGAGGAACGGGGATGGTGATCGGATGGAAGCAGACCACTGTCCTTGTTCTCGGAGCGGCGGTGGCCGGGCTTTTCATTGCATGGTCGGGACTGATCGGCATCAGTGCGAGCACGGGCCACTGGAAGGTTACCGACTGGTTCCTGCACTGGGCGATGCGATCCTCTGTCCGCACCGCTGCCATCGGCACGGAGGTTCCGCCATTTCACGACGGCATGCTGCCGATGGCAGCGGGGCACTTCGAGAGGGGCTGCGCCATTTGCCATGGTTCGCCGGCAATGCCGTCCCCGGCAATCGCACGTGGGATGCTGCCAGTGCCGCCCGATCTGAAAACGGTGATTCCGGGCTGGACCGATGCCGAACTCTTCCAGATCGTGCAGCATGGCGTGCGCTTCACCGGAATGCCGTCATGGCCCGTCACAGAGCGTGAGGATGAGGTCTGGGCCATGGTAGCGTTCCTCCGACGCTATCCTGAGCTCGATGCCCCATCCTATCGCCGCCTCGCGGGCCACGCGGCCTCTTCGGCTCATGAACCGGGACGGACGCCGGAGACCTGCAACGACTGTCATGCACCGGACCAGCTTGATCGAGACAGTCTGATTCCACGGCTCGACGGCCAGTCACAGACCTATCTGAGGGACAGTCTCGCGGCCTATGCGGAGGGAACGCGCCGGAGTGGCATCATGGCCGTCGCCATCCAGTCGCTGACGGAGCGGGAGCGCGACGCCCTGGCCCTACATTTTGCCGAGAAATCCGCCTTCGACCTGCAGACGGGGCCCCCTCCGGCACAGGTCGGCAGAGGCGAGCAGATCGCGCGTTTCGGCGACCCCGGGCGGCGCATTCCCGCATGCCTGTCCTGTCATGATCGGGAAAATGCCAACCCGGCCTATCCAAGGCTCTCGGGCCAGCCTGCCACCTATCTCGCGGCACAACTGCGACTGTTTGCTAATGCGAGAAGGGGCGGTGGGCCTTATCGAGCACTGATGGAACGGGTTGCGGCCAATCTCGACGAGCAGGACATCGACGCCGTTGCAGGCTATTTCTTTGCACGAAAGCCAATCGTCGTCGAAGGTGCGTCGAGGTCCGGGAATTAAATTCCGCGCAGCAAGGAAATTCTTCGCCAGCAGCGCGACGCGGCAATCCCGCGTCGTCCCGTAGGACGGAGCGCGCTCGGGAGAGGGCGCACGAAAAGATCAGGCGGCGAATTGCTTCATTGATCCAGGAAATCTGTGCTTGCAACTACGCGCTCGAGGGCCGGGCCGCGCGGCCACGGGCTTGGCGATACATGATCCAAGATCTCCTGCGGGGATGGCGGAATCTGTCTATCTTATGCTGCTGAAGTCGGGCGGGTAGCCGATGTGGGCAGTGGCGTCCTGCACCCGTCCATTGGCGGTCTGCCGCCCCAACGGATTGGGAGATCATCTTGGAGGCTACAGCGATCAGGCAGCGGTCCTCTTACTCGCAAGCCGCTGACTGTTTGCCGCCGCTTCCTTGTCGGAGCCAGTTTGCTGTGATGTCGGGCAATCGCCTTCATCCACAGCAGACGCCGCCGAATTACCTTCGCCGTGGCTGCTGGTGTGCCGGTTTCGCAGGCAGAGACTTCACTGCCTGGCGATTGCTCGCAGCCGGCTCAGGTGTGATGGCCGCCTCGTCCACGGCGTTCACATATCTTGGGTAGATCACCGACGGAGTTTGGGGGCCGTAAGTAGAAAAAGCCGTGGCCGGGGATGCTATTCCCCTTTCCTTCGCGAACCATACGATCGATGAGAACCTCGAATCCGAAATTGGCGAGGGAGTACAGCTATCGTTCGATTCCCGATAGCGAGGGTTCTATTTGCCAAATTTCATGCCGGCAGGGAACAAATCGGGCGACAGAGGTTTCGACAAAGCGCCTGTAGTGCGGAGTTCGCGATGGAGGCGTCAACCGGAACAACCGCTTCCGCGGCACCGTACCGTTCCCGCCGCGCGAGGCCTGACAGAAGCATCCTTGCCTGTCGTGAGATCATCGGCTGGAGGTTATCGCCACATGGAAGAACAAAGATGGAGCATGGCCGTTGTGCTGGAGACCGGCGAGAGTGGCAGGTTGCGTGCAATATGTAGCACGGCCGAAGCTCTCCGCTTTCTGACGGACGACTGGCCCGTTAACCCCGGCCCTGCAAATCGCCTGGGCCGAGCCGCCTGTCTCGCCGTGCTCAAGGAAGGTATGCCCGTTGATCATGCGAGAGAAGCGTTCGTCGCGGCTGCAATGGAAGCCGGAATTCTCGGCAAAAGCTGAAAAGGCGGGCGGTGTGGTCCCACGTCCAGACTGTTCTCTCCATCCCAAAGAGTTGGCACAACAGAGTGCATCCATCACCCGCGTGACAGCCTCGTGATCGGAGTTGGGCGGCGCACCACTGGCAACGGCCATCAAGCGTGATGGCTTAACGCCGATTGATGGTGGGAAGATACGTCTCTAGTTCCTGCAGATCTTTATCTGATAGTGGGGAAACATGGCGCTCCCAGAATGCTTGCGCAGCTGCAGGCTCGGAGTCCCACTTGCGGGTGGAGACCTTGTTATCATCGATGACTGCACGACGTTGCCCCCCCAGTCGAACATACTCGGCTGCGATATCTTTGAGGGAAAGTGTCTGCCTCTCGTCCATGCATCAGTCCTCCAGATGCCGCATTCACCAGCGTGCGACCTTATCGCTAACGAAAAAGTGCCGAGATTGTTTCCCGCAGGAGCCGGTTGAGTGAGCCGGTTGATTGCTTCCCCGGGACATTAAAGGGCCGAGAAAATCTTGACCGGAAACCTTGCGTGGCCCCGGCCGGAAACAGGCCGGTGATTGCTTACGTCGCAACTGTGCGCCCGCCATACGATCGATATCCCAGCGGCCGGCGCGGGCGGATTTCGCTTGGGCTGCGCCTATGCGAGTTGGCGAACCGACGTTAAAAGGAAGGCCTGCAGATTCTGCTGGAGAAGGCACGGGGCGAAATGGGTCGGAAGCCGGCAACTTTGAAGGATGTGGCGGCGCTCGCCAATGTGTCACGTGCTACGGCTGCGCGCGCCCTTAACAACTACGGTTATGTTGGCGACGAGACAGCGCAAAAGGTTCAGGCAGCTGCGGAAAAGCTGGGCTATCGCGGCAACCGATTGGCACAGGCGTTGCGCAATGGCCAGCTGCCTATTGTCGGATGCATTCTAGGGGACATCCAGAATCCGTTCTTTGCCCGAATCGCGCACGATATTGAGGTTGTGGCGCGGCAGTCCGGGTACAATCTGGTCATCGGGAGCAGTGAAGAGGAGCTGGACCAGGAAATGTCGCTCCTGGCAAGCCTGCAGGCACTCTCCATACGAGGCTTCATCGTTGCACCCACATCGGCGGACAAAAACGTGCACCTGCAAGGACTGATTACGGACAACATCCCACTGGTGCTCATCGACCGGGTGGCCAAGGGCATAGAGTGCGACAGTGTCGTCGTCGACAACGAAGGTGGTGCGCACAAGGCAGTCCGATATCTGATTGGCATGGGGCACCGCCGCATCGGACTTCTGCAGGATGATATGCGCATCTTTACTTCGCGCGAACGCATGAGCGGATACCGGGCGGCATTGGCGGCCGGCAACATTTCCCTGGACGAGCGACTGGTTGCAGTGTCGCAATCGACGGTAGAGCACGCCGTCGACGCTACGATCCGCCTTTTCAGCCAGAAGACACCCCCGACCGCACTCTTCACGGTCGACAGCCTGATGACGCAAGGTGCTCTTCTGGCCTTTCGCTCCATGGGGATTTCCATCCCTCATCATGTGTCGTTGATCGGATTTGACGATTTTAACCTGGCGACGTTCACCGATCCGCAGATCACCGTCGTCTCCCAGCCGGTTTCGGAAATCGGACGTGCGGCGGCGCAGCTGCTGTTCGACCGTCTCTCCGGCAAGTCTCACCCGCTGCGGAAAATCCGCTTTGAAACCAAGCTGATAATTCGTGGTTCCGTGAGCCATTGCAGCGCCGCCTGAGGCGCAAAGCGCTCCGATTTTATTTTTGGCAGACCCACTTGCCAGTATGAAATTCTTGTGCCTTTAATGTGTGTGAGATCGATCTCACACAGTCTCAACGATTATTTGCGTGCCCATGTGAGCTGCTCAAAGACGCCTGGAACGCAAAACGGGAAGGTTCTAAATGCTCAATTTCGATAGGGATCGCTTTATAAAGATCCAAAGCGGCGCGGTTGCAATCGGCAAGGACATGCGTGTTCTGATGCGGGACCTGCTGAAGGGCGGTCTCGAACGCATCTTCTTCATGGGGACCGGCGGTGTGCAGTTCCTGACGCAGCCGGCCATCGAGTTCGCTCGAAATGCGACGCTCTTTCCGGTGTCGGCGGCCTATTCTGCGCAGGTTGTTCTGGAGCCGCCGGCCGGACTGAACGAGAAGGCACTCGTCATCCTACCTTCGCTTTCGGGCACCACAAAAGAAAGCGTGCAGCTTTTGTCCTTTCTCAAGGCGCGCGGCGTGAAGACCCTCTCGCTCACCGGCCACAGGGATACGCCCCTCGGGCGCGATTGCGACTACAACTTCACCAACTTCGCAGAAGACGATACGTCGTCGGAATCGTTCTACCTCCAGACATTGCTGCTTGTTCTCGCATTGCTTGCCGAACGCGGCGAGTATTCTGATTTCGATTCGACTGTGGCTGAACTCGAGTTGCTGCCGGAGCTCCTCGTTTCAGTGAAGGAAAGCTATGAGGCCGAAGCGGCGGCCCTTGCCAGGGAAATCAAGGACGAAACCTACCACATCTTCACGGGTGCTGGTTCCGTCTGGCCGGAGGCGCACTATTACGGCATGTGCATCCTGGAAGAGATGCAGTGGATCCGCACGCGTCCAGTTCAGGCATCCGACTTTTTCCACGGCACGCTGGAACTGGTCGAGCCGGGTGTCAGCCTCTTCATCTTCAAGGGCGAGGATGCCTTCCGGCCGCTTACGGATCGTGTGGAGTCCTTCGCCAAGCGCTACACCGACAAGGTGCGCGTCCTGGATGCGGCCTCCGCCGACCTTCCAGGCATTTCCGCCAGAACGCGCAGCTTCATCTCGCCCGTGATCCTGGCGACAATGCTTGAGCGGCTGAGCGCGCATCTGGAGGTCCTGCGTGATCACCCGCTCACGACCCGCCGCTACTATAAGCGTGTTGAATATTAGGGTTTTTCCGGTCCGGCAGTGATGCCGGGCCGATCCATCCGTGCATGCCTGACAGAAAAAACAACAGAGAGGAACTGCGAAATGAAAGGCAATACGTTTTCACGCACGAGCAACCTAGCGGCGCTTGCTGCCGCCACCCTCGTCAGCGCCGGCGTCAGTGCTGCGGGTGCTGCCGACCCGGCCGTGGCCGATCCGAACGCGGCTATCGACTATTCCGGGACAGTTAGCGTACTGACGAAATTTGGCCTGCAGCAGCTTTCTCCTTTCTTCGTCAACGCCGCCAAAGCATATGAAAAGCTTCATCCGGACGTGACGGTCGAGCTCATCCAGGAAAGCGACGACAGTGTGAAAGGCAAGACCAAGGCGCTCGTTGCGTCCAATTCGTTGCCTGATGTCTATTTTACTTGGACCGGCAGTTGGGGTGAGAATTTCGTGCGCGGCAAGCGCGCTGTCGATCTGACCCCTGTCATCGGGCCAGATACGCAATGGGGTAAAACGCTAGCGGCCGCCGCAGTTTCCGCCTTCCAGTACAATGACAAGCTCTATGGCATTCCGCTTTA
Source organism: Hyphomicrobiales bacterium (assembly GCA_900469965.1). Taxonomy (GTDB): domain Bacteria; phylum Pseudomonadota; class Alphaproteobacteria; order Rhizobiales; family Rhizobiaceae; genus Mycoplana. Next base: position 72,073 of record UBZP01000007.1, read on the forward strand.
CCTTGATGCCAAATTCATGGGCTACAACCGGCGCCTATTCGAAAAGGCGGGGATTGGGGAGCCTGCGACTTTCGAGGACCTGCTGGCCGCCTGTGCGGCCCTCAAGAAGTCGGGCATAACGCCGGTATCTTTCGGCAACAAGGAAGGCTGGCCGGGCGTGCACTATGCCGGACAGCTTCTTGCCTACAACGTCTCGCAGGCAACGCTCGAGAAGGATTTCGTGCCGGCGACGGCCGAGTTTGCCGATCCCGGCTATGTCGCAAGCCTCCAGCAGTTCAAGCAACTGGTCGATGAATGCTCTGACGGAGCGGGGACGAACGGGGCTTCCTATGCTTCGGCCCTGCAGCAATTTAGCAACGGCAAATCCGCCATGTATTACCAGGAGATCATCGAATTCGACCAGGCGACGGCCGAAGGCGCGCTGAAGCCTGCGGACTTCGGCTTCTTCAAGCTGCCCGCGCCGAAGGATGCCAAGGGAGATATCAAGGCCATCGAAGGGGCACCGGAAGGTTACATGATCAATGCGGCCTCGGAGAACATTCCGCTTGCGATCGACTTCATGCGTTTCGTCACCTCTGCAGAGAACGGCAAGGTTCTGTCGGCGCCGCCTTATGGCCAGCCCAGCGCGACCGTCGGCGGCTACTCTGCAGACACCATGAACCCGGCTGTTGTCGAAGGCCTGAAAGTCATCGCCGATTCCTCCTATCTCATGCCCTGGCTGGACACCGCAAACCCGCCGCGCGTGGCGGCTGCCTGGCTATCAGGTCTGCAGGCATTGATCGGAGGCACGCTAAGCCCGGAAGAGGTCATGCAACGTGTCAAGGAAGCGGCGGCTTCGTCAAAGTAGAAATAGGCCTGCGATGACTGTCATGAAGCATGAGCAAACCGGTGAAGTCGACAGGATCGGCTTCACCGGCCCGAGCCGGGCTGAGAGAGACGGGCCCGGCCCGGCCACCGCGATCCTGTCGTTTCGCTGGATCCTGGTCGCCTTCGTCCTGATTCTCTGGTTCGTCTACTACCCGATCGTTGACAACTTCGTGGTCAGCACGAAGGAGCAGGACATCTTCACCGGCGAGACGGCTTTTGTCGGACTGGACAACTACCGCCGGCTACAAGCCGATCCGGTAGTCCGGACCGCCCTTGTCAATAACACGCTCTATGCCCTCATCTCCGTCATCTTCCAGGTTCTCGCGGCCTTCGTCCTTGCGGCCCTGATCGAGGGGCTGAGCCAGGAGAGATGGCGCCGTTTCTGGCGGGCGGTGTACTTCGTACCATCGGCTATCTCGATCACCGTCGCGGGCCTGCTCTTTTATTTCATCTATCAGCCCGACATTGGTCTTCTGGACGCAGCACTGACCCTTATGGGACTCGATGGCTGGTCGCGCGCCTGGCTGGGGGAGGAAGAGACCGCAATCTACGCCATTGTTGCCATGAGCCAGTGGCAGGGCTTCGGCTATTCCACTCTCTTGTTCGCCATCGCGATCCAGAAAATACCGCGTGAACTCTACGACGCGGCCATCATGGATGGCGCAGGGACCTGGCGGCGCCTGTGGAACATCACGTTTCCGCTCACCCGCGAAATGACCGGACTGATGGTGATCGTCACGATTACCGGCGCCTTCCAGGTGTTCAACGAGGTCATGGTGATGACGGGCGGCGGGCCGAACAACAGCAGCCAGGTGTTGGGTACATGGCTGTACCAGCAGGGCTTTATCGAAAACGACTTCGGCTATGGCGCCGCCATCGCTTCGGTCATCTTCGTCATTACCCTCCTGACGGGCTTCGCGCAGCTCTGGTACACGAAGAAGAGGAGGGTCGAGCTGTGAGCGTACCCCGTCAATCGCGCGAAATGGATCGCCCAGACTTCCTCGCCGTACTGGCAAAAGTCTGCCTCGTCACCTTCCTGTCCAGTCTTGGCATAGTCGTTATCTATCCGCTTATCTGGATGGCGTTGAGCGGCTTCAAGTCGAATGGCGAGATCTTCGGAAATCCGTTCGCCCTGCCGAGCGGCTTGAGCCTGGAAAACTATGTCGCGGCCTGGAACCAGGGCATTCGGAACTACATCGCAACCAGCATCATCGTGACGTTGGGATCGGCAGCCTGTACCGTGCTGACCAGCGCCTGGACCGCCTACGGCCTGACCAGATCGAAGCTGCCCGGCAAACCGTTCTTCGTCGGCATCGTGCTCGGGGGGCTGATGCTGAGCCCGACGGTCGCAGTCATTCCGCTTGTGCGGATGATGCAGGACTTGGGCCTCTACAATACCTACTGGGCACTGATCATCCTCTATACCGCCTTCCGCATCCCCTTCACGACCTTCCTCATCCGCGCCTACATGCTGGGACTGCCGCGTGATCTCGACGAAGCCGCCATCATGGACGGGGCCAGCGAGGGTCAGATCTTCTGGAAAGTGACATTGCCGCTGTGCAAGCCGATCCTGGTGTCGTGTGCCATCCTGCACGTGCTCTTCGCCTGGAACGAATACCTCTTCGCAATGATCTTCACCAGCGGTGCCAGTTTGCAGACGCTGCCGGTTGGCCTGACCTCGATCATGGCGAAGCACGGTACAAACTATGCCGTCGTCTTCGCGGCCATGACGCTCTCGGCGCTTCCCATCGTGATCACCTTCTTCGCAGCCCAGCGCTTTTTCATTCGCGGGCTTGCCGAAGGCATCGGAAAATAAGGCGGATTTCAAATTGGAACGCAACCAGATCATCGGCGCGAACTTTTCTTTCCAGCATCATTCGTTTCGCTGGACTGCAGAAAATCTCCGCGCCCTGGGTTTCGACCGGATGGAACTATGGGGTATTGCGCCACATCTGGACCTCTTCCACGACAGTTGCGGGCGGCTGGCCGAGGTAAAGTCGATCCTTGGCGACAATGGCTTGACCGTCCGGTGCTTTACGCCCGAGCAGGTCCTCTATCCCGTCAATATCGCCTCCGGCGACGGCGCCTATCGCCAAGCGAGTGTGGAGCGGTTCATGCGCGCGGCCGATCTTTGCGCGGAACTCGGGGCGCCCTACCTCTTCCTGACGCCAGGCCGGGGTTTCGAGTGTGAGAGCCGCGAAACCGCCTGGACGCATTCGGTGGAATCGGTCAACCGGATTACCGCGCATGCGAGATCTCTTGGCGTGTGCTGCTTGCTTGAGCCTCTTCAGCGCGTCGAAAGCAATATTGTCAACACTGCGAGCGAACTTCGAACCTTCTGGCGTTCGCTTGATGGGGACGACATCGACGTTGTTCTCGATGTGGTGGCCATGGCCACAGCCGGCGACAGCATCGCCGAATATTTCGAGCACTTCGGAGCGCGCATCGCACACGTCCATATCGCCGATGGAACGCCGGCCGGGCATTTCGCCTGGGGGGATGGCAATCTGCCGCTTCATGACCACATCGCTGCGCTGCGTGCGCATGGCTTTGCGGGCACCCTTACTTTCGAGCTCTTTGGCAACGGCTCCTATGCCGTCGATCCCGTTTCCGCCTGGCGGCGTTGCCTGGCCGCCATCACCCCCCTTCTCCACCAAGCGGATGAAGCATGACGAAAGCAAATCCACAGCTGATCGCCGTTGGCGACAATTGCCTTGATGCCTATCTTACCAAGGGTTTTGTGACGGTCGGCGGCAATGCCCTGAATGTTGCCGTGCAATGGCGGCGGCGAGGCCTGAATGCGCGTTATTTCGGGGCGTTGGGCCCGGATGCAGAGGCCGATATCATGCTCGCTGCAATCCGGGAGGCGGGTCTCGACGGTAGCGATATCGAAATTCGTCCCGGTGCCTCGGCAGTGACACTGCTTGTCGATGATGCGGGTGAGCGGCGTTTCCTCCTGGAATCTCTCGGTGTGGGCGAGGCGTATATTCCGAGCGCCGAACGCTACGAAGCACTCCGACAGGCCGATTGGGTTCATCTAGGAACCAATTCCAATCAGGAACTCGTTCGTCGCCTCGTCGCCGACGGCGTACCCTTCAGTATTGACGTCTCCACGCGCCATTTCGACCTCTCGCTGGACGGCGTGCCGCTGGTATTCGCTTCCGGCCCGGATCGGCCCGACGACCCGGTCGAGCCGCTGATTGCGCATTTCGCGCAGGCAGGGGCGCGCCGGGCCGTGATCACCTGCGGCAAGCGCGGCTCCTTCTATGCCGAGGCGAACACGGTCGTCATGGCGGGTTCGATGCCGGTCCCCGTTGTCGATACCTGTGGGGCCGGAGATAGCTTCATTGCGACGTTCATCATGTCGCGCTTCTTCGAGGGTTTGTCCGAGCAAGCCGCTCTTGACCGCTCCGCACTAAGGGCATCGGAGACCTGCACTCATCTCGGCGGGTTTCCGCAGCCCATCCGGTCGATTCCGGGGTGGCTGCTCGCAAAATATGACAGCGTCATACGGACCACGGATGGGGCAGATAGATGAGGACCATAACATTGAGGCCACCGGTTGCAGCCGCAAGGAAGGATCGTTCCTACTGGCTGCAGAGCATCGAGGCTGAGGCCGCCACCTCGCCTTTGCAGGGGAGTGCGGAATGCGATGTGGCCATCGTCGGCGGGGGCTATGCCGGGATGTGGACGGCCCTGCGGATCAAGGAGCACGCACCCGAAACGAGGATCACTGTGCTGGAAGCGGATTTCTGCGGCTCGGGTGCCTCCGGCCGCAACGGAGGGCAAGTCCACAGCTGGTTTGCAGAAATCGACATGTTGCTCGCGCTCGTCGGCGAAAGCGATGCACTCATGCTCTGTGAGGCGACCGCCGATGCCATCGAGGAGCTGAGGCACCTGCAGACATCGGGTGCGCTCGACATGGACCTTCGGCTCGACGGCTGGTTGTGGACAGCAAGCTCGACGGCCCAGGAAGGCGCCTGGGGGGCGGCCTACAACCTCTGTCGCGCGCTGGGCAAGGAACGTTTCCGCCTGCTTCAGCGCGGCGACATCCTGCGGCGTACCGGTTCGGGCGTATCGTATGCCGGGATTGTCGAGGATCGCGCGGGCACGGTTCAGCCGGCAAAACTCGCCCTGGGTCTGAGGCGGCTGGCGCTTGAAAAAGGCGTCACCATTCACGAGAACAGCCCGGTGCTGGAAATCGCACCCGGTCCGCGTCCACACCTTCGCACAGCTGGCGGTACGCTTTGCGCCAGCAAGGTGGTTCTCGCCGCCAATGCCTGGCTATCGGCCATACCCGAGTTGCATTCCTATCTCTACGTGGTCAGTAGCCAAGTTGTTGCGACAGCGCCCGCCCCGGAGCTTCTCGAGCGTATTCGCTGGACGGATGGTGCTTCGATCTGCGATGCCCAGCATCATGTCCTCTATTATCAACGAACGCCGGGGGGCGAGGTGATCTTCGGGCGCGGCACAGGCGGCATCGCCTTCGGCGACCGGATCGACGGGCGTTTTAATCGTGACAGCGGCAAGGGAGCGGACAACATTCGCGAGATGCACCGGGTCTATCCCGAGCTAAAGGATGTTCCGGTGCTCTATGATTGGAGCGGACCGATCGACTGCACCGCGCAGCACCTACCAGTGTTCGACCATCTCAGGGACCACCCGAACATCTTCTATGCAGTGGGTTTCAACGGTACCGGCATTGCGCAGGCACCGGTGGCCGGCCGGATCATGGCAAGTCTTGTTCTTGGTTATGATGATGTGTGGAGCCGATGTGGACTCGTCGGCATCAACAAGAGAACGCGCTTGCCGCCAGAGCCTTTGCGTTACCTGGGCGCCCGCGTCGTGCGACGCGCTATTCGCCGAAAAAATGATCTTGAAATTCTCAACCGGAAGCCAGGCCGGCTAACGCGCTTTCTGGCAGGCCTTGCGCCATGACGGTAGCCGACAAGCGCGCAAAATCAATAAGCGGAGCGAGACACGATGACTGATCTGTCGCTGAGAAACATTCGTAAGGCATACGCCGATCTCGAAGTCCTGCATGGGATTAACCTGGATATCATGGCCGGGGAATTCATTGTGTTCGTCGGTCCTTCGGGGTGCGGAAAATCGACCTTGCTACGCTGCATAGCAGGTCTCGAGACCATTACGTCCGGCGATCTTGTCATCGGCGGCTCGCGGATGAACACGGTAGCGCCATCCAAGCGCGGCATCTCCATGGTATTCCAGTCCTACGCGCTTTATCCTCATATGACTGTCTATGAGAACATGTCGTTCGGATTGCGCATCGCGGGCGTATCCAAGGCCGAAATCGACGACCGTGTCAAAAAGGCTGCGGCAATCTTGCAGCTGGACAAGTACCTCACGAGGCTACCGAAGGCTCTCTCCGGAGGGCAACGGCAGCGGGTGGCCATCGGAAGAGCGATCGTCCGCGATCCGAAGGTCTTCCTGTTCGACGAGCCACTCTCCAACCTCGACGCTGCATTGCGCGTGGCAACACGGATCGAGATTGCGAAGTTGAAGCAAAACATGCCGGATGTGACCATGATCTATGTCACGCACGACCAGGTCGAAGCGATGACCTTGGCGGATCGCATCGTCGTCTTCAAGGACGGCAAGATCGAGCAGGTCGGGACGCCCATCGATCTCTACAAAAGACCGGCCAATCTTTTCGTGGCGCAGTTCATCGGCTCACCGGCGATGAACATTCTGCAAGGAAAAGTCGTCAGAAAAACTGGCGAGCTTGTGCACCTCGTGCTGGACTGCGGTCTTTCGCTGGGCGTGTCCGCCAAAGGTTCAGCGGTGTCAGTCGGAGAACGGATAAGCATCGGAATTCGACCCGAAAACACGCAGGTCGTGGCATCCGGTCATGCCGGACCACTGATGAGTGGCAGGATAGACCTGGTGGAAAATCTCGGCGAAGTTCAGCTGCTCTACGTCGATTTGGGCAGCGCGACCAACAAATACATTATCAAGGCACCGGGCGAAAAAGCGTACACAAGAACGGACACGGTGCATTTCACCGCGCAGGCGGGTGACATCCACGTCTTTGATGCCGCCGGTCTCTGTGTCACTGGTCAGATTGTTGAGACAAGTCCACTTGAGATATAGCTTCAAACCATGCCCGTCTAAGTTGCTGCTTGCGCTTCCAAGTTTGGTTCGACCAGCCCGACGGCGCGGGCGGGCGCGGTCCCGCAAGCCGTCTCGACGCCTGCGACACAAAGAACCTCAACTGCAGACCCGCTAGCAATGCCAGACAGAGCTTGATGGGCTTGAGAAGCGTTGTTGGTCACCATGCTCTCGCTGTCGTTCGGAGGCGAATAGACGAATGTTGTTTGCGGCCAGGTGCGGAAACCGGCCCCCTGGAACGCTCTCTTCAGGATCTCGATATCTTCGGCATGCGGCCCAGCGGTAAGGCCGAACAAAACGTTGCCTGGAAGTTGCGCGATGAGCTGTCGGGTAATGCGGAGTTTTTGTCTGTCACTCGCACTGTTGTCGGTAATGACGCGATGCAAGTAGGAGCAAGGTGCATGACCGCCGCGCCATGTCCCCCGTTCGTCCTTCGCCGCGAAATACTCCAACGCCCCAACGACCGTGCCGCGTCTCACAATTTGGATTTCCCTCAGGATTCCGTCGGCCCCAATTTCCCTGGTGACGGGGGCCGTACCGTACAGAACATGACTGAGGGCGGAGTGGATCAGCTTGTTGAGTGCAAACCGAAGCTGCTCCCGCAGAACAATCCACACACCGGTATGGTGCCTTAAGGGTTTCCCCAGAGGGAGAACTTTGCTCATGGTGTCTGTCATGGAGCGCCCGCCATACTGTCCCCGGTGGTAGAACTGGCCTGATGCCGCCGCGGCTTGTATGCCGCGACACGATCGAAACCGCTTACCCGGGCGGGCGTGAAGCCTCATCATTGTCCTGGTCTGTTTCGCGTTCACGGCCAGACGGGTCCAGATGGCCCGTGACGTCCTGTGGCCCGGTGTTCACCGGCGGCTTTGCGCTTGTCACGCCGGAGCGATCGGCTTGGGACGGCGCGCACTGGCCCTTCGCATCGTTTCGAACCTTTAGCGCGTCTGATGGCGAACTGCGCTCCGGATCGGCGTTGTTTTCGCCCGCTGCATCGCGGTCCACATCGGGATCGTCTTTCGCGGGCAGATATCCGCGCGGTCGGCTGGCCTCGGGCCCTTCCCAACGCGGTGACTGTTCAGTCGTGCCAGGCGCACCATCTTTAGGTTTTTCTATACCCATGGTCGGTCTCCTCTGTCGCCTGAAACCTGCATGGGAAGAAGAAGTTCCATTCACCACATCATCCGGCGGCAGGAATTTCGATCTAGCTCATTCTTGAATGCTTGAAACATATGCGTGGGCGCTGTTTGTTCGACCAGAAGTCTCCTAGCAGCGACCAGCATAGCGCGCGCACAGACAGGGGGTTGCAGGGGGCAATACTCTCCGGCACAGACGCCAGATTGCGGTGCACCTCGTCGCTGAATGGAACAAAGCTTCCTTGCTGTCGTTTGCGGAAAATAAACAAAGGGAGGAAATTCGATGAAGCGGTTCTCAGTGCTCATCTTGGCAATTGGAATGTTGGCTGGATGCACGCCGACCGAACGGGGTGCAGGAATCGGGGCGGCCACAGGTGCCGTCGTCGGGGGAGCGGTTACCGGCAACGTCAGAGGCGCGGCCGTCGGTGCCGCGATAGGAGGCGTCTCGGGTGCAGTCATCGGTAACGTCGCCGGGCAACCGGGGCGCTGCTACTATCGTGATCGATACGGGCGGCGCTATATAGCCGCCTGCTAGCTAGGTTCGCAGTGCAGTGCGGCGCCGCGCCAGCGCCTCAGGATCGTCAGCCGTCGCCGCACCGTTGCCGTTCCGATCGCAGCAATCCCGGGTTTCGCTGCATGCGCCGAGTCGTCTTCGCGCCGGACAGGATCGCAGGTGATAGGCGAGGTCGAAGCAAGAGCGTGAGCGTGTTTGTTCCATGCGCAGGCGGGAGAATAGCCAATGCGCGATGGCGTGCCGGATGAGAGCAAAAGTGCCTGGGCTTGCCAGCCTCAAGGATACCGCCGAACAGGGTGTGCTTCAGCCAGCCGTCTCGACGATCGGCGGGATCTGAACCACCTTCAATTCCAGTGTATCTGAATCGATGATCTCGAAAACGGCATCGAGCATCTTCGGCACATCCTGGCGCACCATCTCGATGTGATCGCCGAGCATGGCCACGAAAGGGTCCCAGTCAAAGCAACCGAGATGCGGCATGGCTGCAGCATACTCACCGGATCGGCGGATCCAGCGCATGACCCCTTCGAGTGAAATGGTAGAGTTGACAAACATTCCCCTCGGCAGGACGGTTCCTGCCTCGGCAAGCTGCCGCATGGCATTTTCCGCCTTCTCTGGCGCATAACCACAAGTAAGGACGAGGTCTTCGTCAACGCGAATTCCGGCTTCGGCATGGGCGGCACGGAATCCCCTGACACGCTCGGAGGTGTTGTGATCGGTTCCGCGACCGCCCACGAAGAGAAGCGGCGACTTCACACCGAACTCTCGCTCGCAATTCGTCAACACCCGGCGTGTGAGCTCCAGCGCACCGCCAAAATTGTCGGAGATGACGGAAGGTGCGCGCGATCCTGGCAGGTCGAGATTGACTGTTCGTACCCCCGCGGCCGAGCACAGTTCGACAATTCGATCCGGATCCGTCGCGCCCGTGGCGATCAGGCAGTCGACCTGGTAGGAAAGCATGGCACGCGCCGCTTCCATCTCCAGAGCGGGATCACGGCGAGTACAGGTGACGATGGGAAAAAGGTCGCGTTCGCGCGCCATCGCCTCGAACTGCTCGACAATGGAGCCGAAATAGCGGTTGTCGTATTTGGGAACGATCATCCCGATGATCTTGGATCGCTCGCGCCTCAGCACGCTCGCCTGCATGTTCAGTGCGTAGCCCTGTTCCTCCGCGAGCTTGGTGATCCTTGCGGCGAGCTGGGCGCTGATTCGGCGCTTTTTCCAGTTTCCATTGAGGATAGCGCTGACCGCACTGGCCGAGGTCCCGGCAAGCTCGGCCAGATCGTAAATCGTTGTCCTCTTCGCCTGGGTCGCGCGCTTCACAATTCGTTCTCCACTTCGCGCGTCACCTTGACATCAATGGGGAGAGGTGGCAATTCTGCTTCATCGATTGAGCAAGCTTGCGCAATCGATGAAGTCGCCAGCAAAAGCGGAGCTGACTCAGGGAGGAGTCGGATCAGAACCGAGTCGATCAACGCGGCAGCGCCAAGCTGCAACGAACGATTTGCTGCGCCATGACGGCGTGGCCGAACTTGGACTGAGCCGGGACAGCATCCTGGAAAGCCGCAACTCGCCGGCCCATTGTTTGTGGAGGAACCTTATGAACACGCTTACTTATTTGCTCGCCACGACCGGTCTGGCCGTGTCTCTCGGTGGCGCCGCAATGGCGCAGGAAGCAGCAACCGTTGCCTTTCTCATGCCCGACCAGGCTTCTACCCGCTACGAGCAGCATGACTATCCGGGGTTCAAGGCGGAAATGGAGAAGCTGTGCCCATCCTGCACGGTGATCTACCAGAATGCCAACGCTGACGTTGCCCTCCAGCAGCAACAGTTCAACTCCGTGATCGCTCAGGGTGCGAAAATCATTGTCCTTGATCCCGTGGACTCCGCAGCAGCGGCGGCGCTGGTCGAAATCGCGCAGTCCCAGGACGTCAAGGTCATTGCCTATGATCGGCCGATACCGGACAAGCCGGCAGACTACTATGTCTCCTTCGACAACGAAGGCATTGGCCGCGCCATTGCCCAGTCGCTCGTCGACCATCTTAAGGCTACCGGTGTTCCGGACGGGGCCGGGGTGTTGCAGATCAATGGTTCCCCCACCGATGCGGCCGCGGGCCTGATCCGTGACGGTATCGATTCCGCACTCGATGCATCCCCGTACAAGACACTTGCCGAATTCGACACCCCCGACTGGGCGCCACCAAAGGCGCAGGAATGGGCTGCAGGGCAGATCACCCGCTTCGGCGATCAAATCAAGGGGATCGTCGCGGCCAACGACGGAACCGGTGGTGGCGCGATTGCCGCTTTGAAGGCAGCAGGCGTCAAGCCACTGCCCCCGGTGACCGGCAACGACGCCACAATCGCCGCGTTGCAGCTGATCATCTCGGGTGATCAATACAATACGATTTCCAAGCCGTCCGAAATCGTCGCAGCAGCAGCGGCAAACGTCGCCGTCAAGCTGTTGAAGGGTGAGACGCCAGAGGCGCCCAACAAGCTTTACGACACGCCCTCGCAGCTGTTCGTTCCTGCTGTCGTCACGGCCGAGAACATCAAGGCCGAGATCTTCGACAAGGGCATCAACAAACCTGAAGAAATCTGCACAGGCGAATATGTTGAAGGTTGCCGTAAACTCGGCATCATCAACTAAGCTCCAGGCGTGTGCCTGGCCGCGCTTGCCGCGGCCGGGCGCCCCTTTCGGTTGAAAGGTCACGAGGCCATGACGATCACTACCCAGAACCTTCCCGCCAGGGGCGAGCCCGTGCTGAGGCTGCGTGGCATTTCCAAGAACTTCGGCGCCGTGTCCGCCCTGACGGACATCGAGCTGGACGTGAATGCGGGCGAAGTCCTTGCCCTCGTCGGCGACAACGGTGCCGGTAAGTCGACGCTCGTCAAGGTGCTTGCCGGCGTACACCAGCCATCGGCGGGCTCGATCGAATTCTGCGGGCAAACCGTCACGCTGGACAATCCTGCCAAGGCTCTGGATCTCGGGATCGCCACCGTCTTCCAGGACCTCGCTCTGTGCGAGAACCTCGACGTCGTCGCCAATCTCTTCTTGGGTCACGAACTGTCGCCATGGCATCTCGATGAAGTGGCGATGGAAGTGCGCGCCTGGACGCTGTTGCGCGAACTGGCAGCCCGCATTCCTTCGGTACGAGAACCGATCGCTTCACTTTCCGGCGGGCAGCGACAGACAGTGGCGATTGCGCGCTCGCTGCTGCTTGATCCCAAGGTCATTATGCTGGACGAACCGACGGCCGCCCTGGGTGTTGCCCAGACTGCGGAAGTGCTCAACCTGATAGAGCGTGTGCGAGACCGCGGCCTCGGCGTCATCATCATCAGTCACAACATGGAAGACGTGCGTGCGGTCGCCGATCGGATCGTGGTCCTTCGCCTTGGCCGGAACAACGGCGTCTTCTCGCCGGAATCGTCAAATCAGGAGCTGGTTTCTGCCATCACGGGCGCAACGGATAATTCGGTATCGCGTCGGCTCGACCGCAAGGCCGGCCTGGTCAACGAGACGAGCGGGGGAGCAGCATGAGCCAGAACGTTTCCGACAACAACTCCCGAGGCCGGCAGCAGCTGGACCGCAGCGATGAGCGCGTGCGCCATGACGAGGGCATCCTTGGCATGGCGCACGGGTTCATTGACCGCGTGCGCTCGGGCGATCTCGGCATGCTCCCGGTTGCCGTCGGGCTGATCGTCATCTCGATCGTCTTCTCGGCACTCAACCCGGTCTTTCTTGCGCCCAATAATCTGGTGAACCTCCTCTTCGATTGCGCCACCGTCGGCGTGATATCGCTCGGTATCATCTGCGTGCTTGTGCTCGGGGAAATCGACCTGTCCGTAGGCTCGATGAGCGGCCTTGCGTCCGCAACCGTCGGCGTACTGTGGGTCAACATGGGCTGGCCTGTCGCCGGCGCCATCATCGCAGCGCTGCTGTTGGGGGCCTGTGTGGGGCTGCTCTACGCAACCCTTTACAATCGCCTTGGAATGCCGAGTTTCATTGCCACGCTCGCCGGTCTGCTGGCTCTGCTCGGCATGCAGCTCTACATCCTGGGGGCGTCCGGCTCGATCAATCTCCCCTATGCCTCGCCGCTCGTCCGGTTCGGACAGATCCTTATCATGCCTGACTGGCTCTCCCACGCGCTCGCGCTGGTCCCGGGTCTGGTGATGATCGGCAAGGGGCTGAGCACGATGCGCCAGCGGCAAGCCGCAAACCTCTCGGCACAGCCCCTCGGTGCACTGATCCTCAAGGCCGTCGTCTTGACAGTCGCGCTCGAGCTGGCCGTCTTCTACCTCAATCTCGGCCGTGGCGTGCCATGGATGTTCGCGCTTTTCGTCGCGCTGGCAGTGATCCTCAACTATGCGCTGACGCGCACGAAGTGGGGCCGATCGATGTTTGCGGTGGGCGGAAACAAGGAAGCGGCGCGCCGTTCGGGCATCAACGTGAAGCGGATATACATGAGCGCCTTCATGCTCTGCTCCACGCTGGCAGCACTTGGCGGCATTCTCTCGGCCTCTCGCCTTGCTTCTTCGAGCCAGCAGGCCGGTACCGGTGACGTCAACCTTAACGCTATCGCAGCCGCAGTCATCGGCGGCACCAGCCTGTTTGGCGGACGCGGCAGCGCCTACTCGGCTCTGCTCGGTATCATCGTTATCCAGGCGATTTCGAATGGCCTGACCCTTTTGAACCTCAGTTCGTCGCTTCGCTACATGATCACTGGCGGCGTGCTGGCAATTGCGGTGATCGTCGACTCGCTGGCACGGCGCTCCCGCGTCAGCCATGGCCGCGCCTGACAACCGATAGGGAATGGAGTTTTGAAATGGCAGACCTCATGAAGGGCAAAGTCGCCGCCATTACCGGTGCGGCCTCGGGCATCGGTCTCGAGTGCGCTCGCACGCTCCTCGATGAAGGCGCAAAGGTTGTTCTGGTCGATCGCGCGCAGGACAAGCTGGAGCAGCTTTGCAAGGAGCTGGGAGCGAACGCGCTGCCGCTGGTCGTCGACCTGCTCAGGCCCGCGGACGTTTCCGGGATGTTGCCGCGCATTCTCCAGATCGCGGGCAAGCTCGACGTCTTCCACGCCAATGCCGGGGCCTACATCGGCGGTCCCGTAGCTGAGGGCGATCCGGATGCCTGGGACCGGATGCTCAACCTGAACATCAATGCGGCGTTCCGGTCGGTCCACGCGGTCCTGCCTTATATGATCGAGCAAAAGACGGGCGACATCCTCTTCACCAGTTCGATTGCCGGGGTCGTTCCCGTCGTGTGGGAGCCGATCTACACGGCCTCGAAATTTGCCGTTCAGGCGTTCGTTCACAGCACGCGCCGTCAGGTGGCCCAACACGGCGTACGTGTCGGCGCCGTTTTGCCTGGGCCGGTTGTCACGGCGCTCCTCGATGACTGGCCGAAGGAGAAGATGGACGAAGCGCTTGCCAGCGGCAGCCTGATGCAGCCGAAGGAAGTGGCAGATGCGGTGTTGTTCATGCTGACCCGGCCACGCAACGTGACGGTCCGCGACCTAGTGATCCTGCCAAACAGCGTGGATCTCTAGAGTGAAGCCGGCGGCGGCCTTTGGCCTTCCGCCGAACCAGATACCTGAGCAGGCGGTAGAACCATGACAAACATCGCTTCCGCGCAGCCTTCGGGCGGCGAGCGCTATCTTGTTGGCGTCGATGTCGGAACAGGCAGCGCGAGGGCGGGCGTCTTTGACCTGACCGGGCGTATGCTGGCATCAGGCAAGCACGACATCACCCTCTTCCGGGAGGCCGGTTCGATCGTAGAACAGTCGAGCGCGGAGATCTGGTCAGCGGTTTGCGCCTCCGTTCGCGAAGCAGTCGCACGAGCGGGGGTCGCGCCCGAGCGTATCGCGGGCATCGGATTTGACGCGACCTGCTCGCTCGTCGTTCTCGGCAAGGATGGCGTGTCTTTGCCTGTCGGGCCATCCGAGGACCCGAAACGCGACATCATCGTCTGGATGGACCATCGCGCGGTGGAGCAGGCCGAGCGCATCAACGCCAAGAGGCACGACGTCTTGCGCTATGTGGGCGGTCGCATCTCGCCGGAGATGGAGACGCCGAAGCTGCTCTGGTTGCGCGAAAATCGTCCGCAGGTATTTGATGCAGCCTGGCAGTTCTTCGATCTTGCCGATTACCTGACCTGGCGTGCGACGGGCGACTGCGCACGATCTACCTGCACTGTCACTTGCAAATGGACCTATCTGGCCCATGAAAGGCGTTGGGATCCGGACTACTTCCGGCAGATTGGGCTCGGCGTTATCGCCGATGAGGCGTTTGTTCGGATCGGACAGGACGTGGTAGAGCCGGGAACACCGCTCGGCAATGGCCTGACAGAGCAGGCGGCGACGGAGCTCGGGCTGGCGGCCGGTACTGCCGTGGGCGCGGGCATGATCGACGCGCACGCAGGCGGGATTGGAACCGTCGGTGCCGACGGCCCGCCCGAAAGCAACCTCGGCTATGTCTTCGGCACCTCCTCATGCACGATGACGTCGACTGCCGAACCGGTATTCGTTCCGGGCGTCTGGGGACCCTATTATTCCGCCATGGTACCGGGGATGTGGCTGAACGAGGGCGGCCAGTCCGCCGCCGGGGCCGCAATCGAGCAGCTCCTTTCGTTCCACCCGGCGGCGCCAGAGGCTCGCTTGCAGGCAGAGGCGAGGGGCCTGTCGCTGCCAGTGTTTCTGGCCAATCTCGCCACCGGCCAGGCTGATACGCTTTCGGGTACCGTTGCTCTTGCCGAAGGGCTTCATGTGGTGCCTGAGTTCCTGGGGAATCGGGCTCCTTTTGCCGATCCCCATGCCCGCGCCATCATCGCCGGCCTCGGGATGAAACATGACATCGAAAATCTGGTCGCGCTCTATATCGCCGGGCTTTGCGGCATAGGCTATGGTCTGCGGCAAATTATCGATGCCCAGGCGGATGCTGGTGCTCCGATAGAAAAAGTCGTCATCAGCGGCGGTGCAGGTCAGCTGGATGTCGTGCGCCAGATCCTGGCAGACGCAACCGGCAAACCCGTGCTGGCCACCCGTTCCGAGGAGCCAGTCTTGCTCGGTGCTGCAATTCTCGGATCCGTGGCTGCAGCAGTCCTGCCTGATGTCCGCGCGGCCATGTCGGCACTTTCGGCAACAGATCGCATCTACCAGCCCGCAGGCGGAGAATTCGGGGCAATTCATGCAACGCGGTTCGATGCCTTCAAAAGACTGCAATCGGTGGCACGCCAGATTCGCTAGTCAAACGGCAGTCAGCCGTGGGTCCCGTCTGCGCGGTTCTCTTTCACCATGGTCAGGTCAGGGGCAAGATCTCCTGAAGGATGGAACCAGCCGCAGTCCCGGTCATTAAGGTGTCGGGAGCCGAAAGGAGGCCCAGACGATGACCAAGGACGTTACCAACCGCAAGGCTAAAGAACATGTGGACGAGGACCAGAACGGGGTGATCGTTGCCGGGCCCGAGGCCCATGCGCGCGAGCGCGTGGGCAAGCATCCCGCCCAAAGCGAACGATCTCGGAAGGACAAGCCTGAGAACAAGCCGGCAGGAAGGCCGTAGCGCATCCGGCTCCTCGTCGCGTGGCCTACTCGGCATCTTCAGCGAACCCTCCCCGGTCTCTACCGGGGAGGGTTCTGTCGTGACGGGGGCTATCGCCAGGCCTAGCGCCTCAGGCAGCGAGGTCGAAGCGATCGGCGTTCATGACCTTCGCCCAGGCGGCAACGAAATCCTTGACGAATTTCTCTTTGTTGTCGTCCTGGGCGTAGACTTCCGCGTAAGCACGAAGCACCGAGTTGGAACCGAAGACGAGGTCGGCACGGGTCGCGGTGAAACGGGTGGCGCCCGTCTTGCGATCACGGATCTCGTAAAGGTTCCTGCCGGTGGGGACCCAGGAATAGGCCATGTCCGTCAGCGTGACGAAGAAGTCGGTGGTCAGCGCGCCGACGTTGGAGGTGAAGACGCCGTGCGCCGTACCGCCATGGTTGGCGCCGATGACGCGTAAACCGCCGACGAGTGCTGTCATCTCCGATGCCGTCAATCCGAGCAGCTGGGCACGGTCAAGGAGCAGTTCCTCGGCGCTGACCAGGTAGTCTTCCTTTTGCCAGTTGCGGAAACCGTCAGCGAGCGGCTCGAGGGGGGCGAAGCTGTCGGCGTCGGTCTGCTCGGCGGTGGCGTCGCCACGACCGGGCGCAAACGGAACCTCGATGGCAAAGCCGGCAGCCCTGGCCGCTTGCTCGACGCCGTAGTTTCCGGCCAGGACGATCACATCGGCTACCGAGGCGCCGGTCTCGGCGGCAATCGGTTCCAGCACGGCCAGAACCCGGGCCAGACGTGCAGGCTCGTTGCCGGCCCAGTCCTTCTGCGGCGCGAGACGGATGCGCGCACCGTTGGCGCCGCCACGATTGTCGGAGCCACGGAAGGTGCGGGCACTATCCCAGGCCGTGCTGACCAGATCGGAGACCGAGAGTCCGGAAACTGCAATCTTCGCCCGGACCGCAGCAACATCATAGGCCGTGCTGCCGGTCGGGATGGGGTCCTGCCAGATCAGGTCCTCGGCAGGAACGTCCGGACCGAAATAGCGAGCCTTCGGCCCCATGTCGCGATGGGTCAGCTTGAACCAGGCATGTGCAAATGCGTTCGAGAACGCGTCGAAATCATTGAGGAACCGCAGCGAGATCTCACGGTAGATCGGGTCAACCTTCAGCGCCATGTCGGCGTCCGTCATCATCGGATTGAGGCGGATGGACGGGTCCTCCACGTCGACCGGCTTGTCTTCTTCGGCGATCGAGACCGGCTCCCACTGGCTTGCGCCGGCCGGGCTCTTGACCAGGTGCCATTCATGCTTGAACAGCATCTCGAAGAAGCCGTTGTCCCACTTGGTGGGTTCGGTGGTCCAGGCCCCTTCGAGGCCGGAAACGACGGTGTTGCGGCCAATGCCGCGACCCTTCGTGTTCATCCAGCCGAGCCCCTGGAATTCCGGGCCGGCTGCTTCGGGGTCCGCGCTCAGATCGGCCGGGTTGCCGTTGCCGTGCGTCTTTCCGATCGTATGGCCGCCGGCGGTGAGCGCGACGGTCTCTTCGTCGTCCATGCCCATGCGCGCAAAGGTCTCGCGCATCTGTGCGGCGGTCGCCAGTGGATCGGACTTGCCGTTCACGCCTTCGGGATTGACGTAGATGAGGCCCATCTGGACGGCTGCCAGCGGGTTGGAGAGCGTCGTCGGCTGGCTGACATCGCCGTAGCGGCCGTCGCTGGGCGCCAGCCATTGCTGCTCGTCGCCCCAGTAGACGTCCTTTTCGGGATGCCAGATGTCCTCGCGGCCGAATCCGAAACCGAAAGTCTTCAGACCGGCGACCTCATAGGCGATGGTACCGGCGAGCGCGATCAGGTCGGCCCAGGAAATCTTGTTGCCATACTTCTTCTTGATCGGCCACAGCAGGCGGCGGCCCTTGTCGGTGTTGACGTTGTCCGGCCAGGAGTTCAGCGGCGCGAAACGCTGGTTGCCGGTATTGGCGCCCCCGCGGCCGTCGGCTGCCCGGTAGGAGCCCGCCGCGTGCCAGGTAACACGTGCCATCATGCCGACATAACTGCCCCAGTCTGCCGGCCACCACTCCTGGCTTTCAGTCATCAACGCGCGCAGGTCTGCTTTCAGGCTTTCGACGTCGAGCTTCTTCAGTTCCTCACGGTAGTTGAAGTCCTTGCCGAGCGGATTGGTCTTGGTGTCCTGCTGATGCAGGATATCCAGGTTCAGCGCATTCGGCCACCACTGCGTGACGGACTTGCCGAGCGCCGTGTTACCACCATGCATTACCGGACACTTACCGGCCGGTTTCGTTTGCGTGTCCATGTTGGGTCCCCATAGTTGCCAAGAGTTCAAGGAGCGGCCGGTCGCTTTCACGTGGTCGCATCGTTGGGTCCAAGTCCCGAGAGACACCAATAAGGAAGCCGGGTGATAAATTCCAATTGTATATTCTAAACAGTCCGATATGCTGAGGTTATGATTGGCCTGTCCATGAAGCATCTACGCTATTTCGAGGCTCTGGCCAGGCTGGGCCACTTCGGCCGGGCGGCGGAAGCCTGCGCGATCTCGCAGCCGGCCTTGTCCGTGCAGATCCGCGAACTGGAGGAATTAATCGGCGCCCCTCTGGTCGAACGCGGCGGGCGGCAGATCCGGCTGACGAGCATGGGCGAGGAATTTGCCGAGCGCGTGCGTGCGATCCTGCGCTCCGTCGATGAACTGGCTGAACTGGCGCGGGCGGCGCATGATTCACTGGCGGGCCGGCTCCGCATTGGCGTCATACCGACCATCGCCCCCTATCTGCTCCCTGATGTCATCAAGACGCTCACGCGTCGCTATCCAGGGCTTGAGCCAAGACCCCGTGAAGCGGTGACCCAGCGGCTGATAAAGGACTTGCAGGAGGCAAGACTTGATGCGGCGATCGTCGCCCTGCCGGTCTCGGAGGCGACGCTGGAGGAAGTCGCGCTCTTCAGTGAGGAGTTTGTTCTGGTGCGGCCGCTTGAGGATGCAGGCAAGCCCGTGCCGAGTTCCGAAATGCTGCAGGAGATGCGCCTTCTCCTGCTCGAGGAGGGGCACTGTTTTCGCGAGCAGGCGCTTTCGTTCTGTAACATTGCCGGCGCACCGCCGCGCGAATTGATGGAGGGAAGCTCGCTGACCACGCTGGTGCAGATGGTGGGTGCTGGTATTGGCGTGACTCTGCTCCCGAAGATGGCCGTACCGACAGAAACGCGTTCTGCCGACGTCAGCGTGTTCAGGCTTGCCGAGCCTCGACCTTTCCGTACCATCGGGATGGTGTGGCGAAAGACGAATCCGCTGGCGTCCCAGTTCGGTCAGATTGCCGAGATCGTCCGCGAGGCGGTCCTGCGCAGGAACGGCGAACCGGATGATCTTGTGGGCGGCGTGGCCAAACTGCGCAGTTGAGTATGTCGGTGTGTCACGTTGCGCCTCGATAGCTCAGGCTGGCTTCTTTGGTTGGCTGCCTGGTCGCGCACCTCGGCCTGCTGCATGGTGATCGCCATCAAGACGGCGTCAATCGACTTGTCGAGGGCTTGAGAGCAAATTGACACCACAGGAGGGGGCCAAGCCACCGCCGATGTCACCGGACACCGCCTTTCGCGACCACCCCGATGACCTCGGAGCACGTGGGTTCACTCAGACGGGAGGCTTACCTTTCACTGGCCAGACTGCTGAAGGCCGCGATTTGTGCTTTGATTGCCTGTTCCGTTGGTAACCGCTCCATGGAGCTCGCGCCATAGAACCCGTCGCAGACCTTGCAGCGGGAGAGCACATAGGCGGCGTCGTCCGGCATGGCGATCGGGCCTCCGTGGCAGAGCACGATGACGTCGTCCCGCACCGAGCGGGCCGCCTCCGACCAGCCATTGATGCGTTCGACGCATTCGTCGAGCGTGACCGTCGTCTCAGCCCCGATCGCGCCGCCGCTCGTCAGTCCGAGATGGCACACGACGATATCCGCTCCAGCCTTGGTCATGGCGACGGCGTCGTTCTCTCCGAAGACATAGGGCGTCGTGAGCATATCCTTCGCATGAGCGCGCGCAATGATGTCGATCTCAAGGTCGAAGCTCATCCCGGTCTCCTCCAGATTGGCGCGGAAGGTGCCATCGATCAGGCCGACCGTCGGGAAGTTCTGGATTCCGGCAAACCCCATGGCCTTCAACTTATCGAGGAACAGGTCGGGCAGCATGAAAGGATCGGTTCCGTTGACGCCGGCCAGCACCGGCGTGTGACGCACCACGGGAAGCACCTCCCGTCCCATGTCCCGCACGATGTCATTGGCATTGCCGTAGGCCATCAGGCCGGCCAGAGAGCCACGGCCGGCCATGCGGTATCGGCCGGAATTGTAGATCACGATCAGATCGATGCCACCGGCTTCCTCGCTTTTGGCCGAAAGGCCGGTGCCGGCGCCGCCGCCGATGATCGGTCTCCCCTCAGCGATCTTGCGGCGCAGGCGATCCAGGATTTCCTTGCGTGAATGGCGATTCATGAAGCTTCCTCCGAGTAATTTCAGCAAGACCGCGCAGCGGCTTGCGGCCAAAACGACACAGTAGCGAGTTCTCGCGGTTTAAAGAAAAGCGGGCACTCTCAGGCGGTGATGTCGTGGAAATGGGTAACAAGGGCGGCTGCGAGTTCAGGACTGTTGATATGGGCGTCGACTTCGATCAATTGCCGGTTCGGCGCGGTCTTCCAGCCGGCGCGGATGGCCGAAAACAGGGCTTCGTCGGCGGCAGGGTCATAAAACGGCTGCCCCGGAGCGTCGATCGCCGATACCCCCTGCAGCGGCAGCAGGAAGCGGACTGGTCCTTCCATGCGGTTCAGCCTCTCGACGATGAACGCGCCAATGCGCTGGTTCTCCTCCGGCGTGGTACGCATCAGCGTCACCTGGGCATTGTGCACATGGAGCCGGCGGTCGCGGAACTCGGCCGGCACGGTCTCCTTCGCGCCGAAATTGACCATGTCCAAGGCGCCGACCGAACCGACATAAGGAATTCCGGTGCGGATGATCGCGCCGAAGCGGTCTTGGGTCGCGGGAAAGACGCCTCCCACCAAAAGGTCCGGAACCTCCGTCGTCGTGACGTCGATGACCCCCTGCAGCAGACCGGAATCCGCCAGTTTCTCCATCGACCTGCCGCCCACGCCGGTGGCGTGAAAGACGAATAGCTCGTAACTCTCGCCCAACATGTCCCTCAACTGTGTGACACAGGCCGTCGTCACGCCAAACATGGTGATACCGATGGCTGGCCGGTCGTCTACGGAGGAAGCAGGCGGATGCAGCGCCATGCCGGCGGCGGCATGTGCGGCATTGCGGATCACCTTGCGGGATATAGCGTTGAGGCCGGCAATATCGACGACAGAGTACATCATGGCTATGTCGTTGGGTCCGATATAGGGGGCCACGTTGCCAGATGCGACCGTGGAGACCATCAGCTTTGGCAGCCCCACGGGCAGGTCCCGCATGGCCTGGGTCACGAGGGCCGTATTGCCGGTGCCTCCGAGCCCGAGAACCGCGCCGACGTCTTTGCATTCCCGCAGAAATACGGACAATGCCTCTGCCATCGCGGCAATGGCCTTGCCGCGGTCGGTCTGTTCGAGCACCGCCGGGGCGCCCGCCGGGTGGCATGCGGCCACATCCTTGGCCGGAATATCTGCACCCGGATGCGCGCCCTGCGTGCCGACATCGATCAAAATTGCCTCGGCGCCTGCCTGCCTGACAGCGCTCCGGGCATAGTCCAGCTCCGCGAACTTTGTGTCGCAAGTGCCGATGATATAAGCCTTTCCCATTGTTATTCCTCCCTTTTCCTCACCGTCTCCTCACGGCGGAGTGGATCTGCAGAAAACTCCATGTTGCATATTGTATATTATTTAGGATATTGCATACTTAGTCATCGAAATCCAGACGGAAACGACGCCATGAATGCCCCCCATCATCAGACCCTTCGAGAGCGGATCTACGAGGAAATCGTTCGCCTCATCGTATCGGGAGAGTTGCCGAGCGGCGTGTCGATCGACGAGAAGCTGCTGACGGAGCGCCTCCAGGTGAGCCGCACGCCGTTTCGCGAGGCGATCGGCACGCTTGCCAAGGAAGGCCTGATCGAGATCAAGCCCTATCGCGGCTTCTTCGTCCGCAGCTTCAGCCGCAAGGAGGTCGGTGATCTCTACGAATTGCGCAAGACGCTGGAATGCTTTGCCGTGGAACTGGCGGTCCCGCAGATGAGCGATGCCCATATCGCTGGCTTCGAGCGGCTGCTCGACGAGGCGGTGGCGGCGCTGCGGCGGGGTGACCTTGAGACCTATGGCGCGCGCGACAGGGAATTCCACGAGACCATCGCCGAACTATCGGGCAGCGCGCCCCTCATCGAAACGCTCTCGCGACTGGCCTTGCAAATCCAGATCTGCCGCACCATTGCCAATGAAAGCAGGGAGTTCGCCGAACGGGCAGCGCAGGAACGAGATCAGATCCTGCAGGCTTTCAGGGCTCGCGACATTCCGCAGGCAAAGGCGCTGATGCATGCGCATATCAGCGACGTACAGCACGCGGTGCTCGCACGCTTCAAGAAGGAACCCCCGGCGGCATAGCCGGGGCAAGGGAAGGGGAGGGAGGTCCCCTTTTCCGGCAAACGGGAGGCGGTCCATGCCATGGCCGCTCAAGAGGAGGAAGCAATGCTGAAATTTCTCGCAGGCAGTGTGGCCGCGCTTGCCATTTTGGCCGGCGGCGCCGTGGCCAATGCCCAGACGCTGAAGATGTGGGGCCCCGAGCAGATTGCCGAGCCGCTCGTCGCTGAACTCTGGAATGGCATCAAAGCCGATTTCGAGAAGGCCAATCCCGGTGTGACGGTTGAGTTCATGCCGCCGACCGGCACGATCAGCAACGGCGCCGTACAGGCGGCCATACAGTCCGATGCGGGGCCGGATGTCATCTTGACCAATTCCGGCATCGGCCGCATCACCATCGTCAGGAATGCCAAGCAGGTCATGCCGCTGACCGAGCAATACGAGAAGCGCGGATGGAAGGACCAGATCTATCCTTGGCTCTACACCGAGCTGAAGGGGCAGTTCGGGGGCGAGATCTACGAGGTGCCGGATGGGCTGGACGCGCTGGGCATCTGGTACCACAAGGACGTCTTTGCGGCGGCCGGCTGGGAGGTTCCCGACACCTGGAAGGGGTTCGAAACCCTGCTGGCGGCCATTGAGGCCAAGGGCCTGCAACCGATCGCCATCGGTCCTCGGACCACCGGTAGCGCCGGCCACCTGTTCGGCAACCTGCTGCAATCGGCCAGCGGCAAGGAGACGATCGGCCAGGCACTGCGCAAGGAAATAGCCTGGGACGATCCCAAGGTCGCTACCGGTGCAGTGCGGCTGCAGAAACTGATCGAGGCCGGCTTCATCAAGAAGGAGATGGCGGGCCTCGATCTCGATGGTGCTTCGCGGCTGTGGTTCAACAAGCGCGCCGCGATGTTCGTCGCCGGTCCCTGGTTCACTGCCAATGCGCGCAAGGCCGGGTATGATCTTGCCAATGCCGGCTATGCGCCGATGCCTTCCGATCTTCCTGGCGAGGCCATTCCGACCGGAGGCGTGGGCTGGAGCTGGCTTGTGCCGGTTAATTCCAAGCAGCCTGACCTCGCGATGAAATGGATCGATTTCATGCTGTCCGACGCCGTGATGAAGAAGCGCGCTCAGGCGCCGGCCAGCACCATGATCTACCCCCGTGAGCTCAAAGGCATCGAGCCGTCGACCCCTGTGCTCAGGGAGATCTTCGCGGCTGCGGCTGGTGGTGTCGGCTACAATCCCAGCGTCTACCTGCCCGCCACGGTCCTCGACACCTATTTCCAAATGATCCAGGGACTGATTTCCGGACAGGTGACCGGCGCGGCCGGAATGCAGCAGATGCAGGCAAAAATGGCAGAGGCGAAATAGCGTGACCGTTCGTGAAACGCCCGGGAGCAGCGCTGCTGCTCCCCTCGGCCACCGGGCCGATGGAGCAATGCTGGCGGATGCCGCCCAAACCCGGCCTGGTCTCGCCAGGACAGCAAAAGGGGAAGCCCGTGGCGACGGCTTCGACAGCCACGACGCCCGCAGTGCGATAGGGCTGATGACCCCTGCGCTGGTGCTCTACGCGATCTTCAGCCTGCTGCCGATTGCCGCCACCTTCTGGCTCAGCTTCAACAGTTCGGCCGGTTTCAACACCGCGTCCGCCTTCGTCGGCCTGCACAACTATCAGGCAACGGCGGCCGATCCCATCGTCTGGCAGAGCCTATGGCACACGTTCCTGTGGCTGATCTACCATGTGGTGCTGGCCGGGGGGCTCGGGCTGGCGCTGGCGCTCGCCATCAGCCGCCTGAAGGTCACGCAGGTGTTTTTCCGTACGGCCTTTTTCCTGCCGCATCTTGTGTCGCTCGCCGTGGTCGGGGTCATCTGGGCAAATATCTACGATCCGTTCTACGGCCTGCTCAATACCGGGCTGACGGAACTGGGGCTTGGTGCCTTCACGCAGGGGTGGCTGTCCGATCCCGCTTTGGTGCTTTTCTCTGTCAATGTCGCAAGCTCGTGGCAGGGTTTTGGTCTCTACATGCTGCTGTTCATCGCCGGCCTTCAGAGTATCGACCGCGCGCTCTACGATGCGGCTGAGGTCGATGGCGCATCGAGTTGGCAGAAGCTGGTGCATGTCACATTGCCGGGGCTGCGGGAAGTGACCACCTTCGTCGTGTCGCTGGCTATGATCAACGGCCTCAAGGGTTTCGCGACCGTCTTCGTCATGACCAATGGTGGCCCATTTTACCAGAGCGAGCTGATCACCACCTACATCTATAGGCTGGCCTTCCAGTCCCAGGATCACGGGCGGGCGGCCGTCCTTTGCATCCTGCTCAGCCTGCTGGCAATTGCCGTCACTATCGCCTTCAACCGCTGGCGCACGAGGCTTTCCCGATGAGTACCCATCACCGCGAATGGCCCGTCGTGCTCGGCCTGGCGCCTGTCATGCTGTTGATCCTGGCTCCCTTTGCCTGGCTTGTCGTGTCGAGTCTCAAAACCGAGGCCGAGATCGGGCAAGCCGATCCCTATGCGTGGCCCGCCGATCTCATGTGGCGCAACTACCAGGATGCCTGGCAGATCGGAGGCTTCGGCGAACTGGTCGGCAACAGCCTGCTCAATCTCGCCGGCGTCGTGCTATTGTCCCTGCTGACCTGCGCTCCGGCCGGCTATGCCCTGGCGAAGATCCGCTTTCCCGGCCGGGAATGGCTGTTCTACATATTCATCCTGGGCCTGACGATCCCGGTCCAGGCCATCGTCATACCGCTCTATCAGGTCCTGTTCGGCCTCAATCTGGTCAATACGCTGTCGGGCATCGTGCTGGCGCAGGTCAGCAGCGGCATTCCCTTCGGCATTTTCCTGATGAGGAGCTTCTTCATGAGCGTGCCGGACGAACTGGTCGAGGCCGCCAAGATCGACGGGGCATCGCATCTGCAGATCCTGACGAAGGTATTGCTGCCGATCTCCACGCCGGCGATCCAGGCGCTGGTCATCATCAGCGCGCTGTCCACCTGGAACGATTTCTTCCTGCCGCTGATCGTGCTGATCAGTCCCGAGGTGCAAACCCTGCCGCTCGGCCTGGTCAGGTTCGCCAGCACCTATGCTTCCGAGTACCGTCTGGTGTTTTCCGGCACCGTCATTTCCTTCCTGCCTATCATCATTCTCTACATCCTCATGCAGCGCCGCTTCACCGAGGGCCTGACGCAGGGTGCAATCAAGGGCTGACCATGTCACATCACATCCAGCGGGAAATCCGCTACAATTTCGAATTCGACCATCGCATCAAGGCCTGCTTTATCGGCGCCGGCGGCCACGCCTATCGCAATGTGTATCCGGCCCTGCGCTATGCACCGGTCGAGCTGCTCGGCATCTGCGACCTCGATATCGCGCGTGCGGCCAAGTTCGCCAGGCTGTTCGGCGCCGAGAGGGCCTACAGCGATCACCACGAGATGCTCGCGAAGGAAAAGCCCGACCTTGTTTTCCTCGTTACCGCCTATCATCCTGACGGGCGGGTGCAGGCAACCGACCTGGCGCACGATGCGCTGAACGCCGGCTCCCATGTCTGGATGGAAAAGCCGACTGCGGCCAGTGTCGAGGAAATCGAGCGACTGATGTCCGCCAGCGCGGCCGCTGGCCGCATGGTGATGACGGGGTTGAAGAAAACCTTCTTCCCCACCATTGAAAAGCTCAAGGACCTGATCGGCACGCCCGAATTCGGCCGCCTGACCTCGATCAACGTGCGATACCCCCAAAGCTTGCCGGCGCCAGGTGAGCGCGGCGACCTCATCAAGATGCAGAGCTTCCTCGACCACATCTATCATCCCGGCTCGATCCTCAACTTTCTCGGCGGGGAGATCGAGCGGGCGAGCTACGAGTGGGAGCCGGGGACGGGAGCGAGCATCACCACCATGAAGTTCCGCTCGGGCGCGATCGGCACGCTGCACTTCACGGCCGGCCAGTCCGGCGGCAGCATGTTTGAAAGGGTCGAGGTCGTCGGCGAGGGCGCAAATGCCATTGTCGAGAACGGCAGCAAGCTTACCTACTTCCGCAGGGCGGAGCTGCCGAGCTATGGCCGTGCCGCCAGTTTCATTCAGCCCGACGCCAATGCCGCACTTGTCTACGAGCCGGAACATTCGCTGGGGCAACTCTACAACAACAACCTTTTCTATCTTGGATACGTTCCAGAAATTCTGCACCTGACGGACGCCATCCAGTCCGGCCGCCTCATCACCAAGGGCACGCTCGAGGTCGCGAGCGAGATCATGAAACTCTTCGAATTCTATCGACGCGCCGATGCCGGTGTCACCATCGAACTTTGATCCGGGAGCCGCACATGACGGAAAGCGACATCATTTTCAGGAAGTCGGATGGCGAGTTCGTGCCGACCTCCTGGGGCGAACTGAACTGGAAGATCACGGGCGAGAGCACGCCCGGCGCGGAGATGACCTTCGGCACCTGCCGCATCAATCCGGGTGAACGCAACCAGTTGCATTCCCATCCCGATTGCGAGGAAATCCTCTATGTCGTGTCGGGCAGTTGCGAGCACAAGCTTGGGGACACACTGTATGTCTTGCAACAGGGTGATGCCATCCGTATCCCCCGCAACATCCGCCACTGGGCGCGCGCTCTCGGCTCCGAGCCGCTGTTCGCGCTGATCATGTTTTCGTCCGGCCAGCGCACGGCCGTGAATCATGAAAGCGCGGGCACCGCCTGAAAGCCGCCCGGCAGGAGGACAGAGATGGCTTCGATTGCATTGCAGAATATCAGGAAGAGCTACGGCAGCCTGCCGGTCATCCACGGCATCGATGTCACAATCAAGGACGGCGAATTCATCGTCCTGGTCGGCCCGTCCGGCTGCGGAAAATCCACGCTGCTCAGGATGATCGCCGGGCTGGAATCGATCAGCGACGGCCGGCTTTCGATCGGAGAAACCGTGGTCAACGACTTCAGGTCAAAGGATCGGGACATCGCCATGGTGTTCCAGAATTATGCGCTCTATCCCCACCTGACGGTCGCCGAAAACATGGGATTTTCGCTGAAGCTGCGCGGCGTGAACAAGGCCGAGATCGCGCGGCGGGTCGATAATGCGGCGAGGATCCTGGCACTGGAGCCATATCTCGATCGCCATCCGCGCCATCTCTCCGGTGGTCAGCGCCAGCGCGTGGCCATGGGCCGGGCCATCGTGCGCGATCCAAAGGTCTTTCTGTTCGACGAGCCCCTGTCTAATCTTGATGCCAAGCTGCGCGTGGCGATGCGCGCGGAAATCAAGGAACTGCATCAGCGACTGAAAATCACGACCGTCTATGTTACCCATGACCAGACAGAGGCGATGACCATGGCGGACCGCATCGTCGTCATGCGCGACGGCATGGTCGAACAGGTCGGCACGCCGCTCGATATCTACGACAATCCCGCGACGACTTTCGTCGCCGGCTTTATTGGCATGCCACCCATGAACTTGATCAAAGGCCGCATTCAGGCCGACGATTCCAAGATATTCCGCACTGCAAGTGGCATTCCTCTGCCGCTCCCGCCTGACCGGAAGATCGCGGGCAGCGATCGCGAATTGATCTACGGTGTGCGCCCGGAAAAACTCATCCTGGTCACGCAAGGCGGCGTTCCCGCCCGTGTTGCGATAGTTGAACCGACGGGGTCGGAGACGCAGGTAACCGTCCGGACGCAAGAGCAGGATCTGACAATACTGCTGCGCGAACGCGTTGCCCTCTGCCCCGGCGAGACAATAAACCTGGCTGTCAACGCCGCGGATGTTCATCTTTTCGACGCCGCCACCGGTCGGCGTACAGATTGAGGCAATGAGTGACGTCGCGCCGAGGCTGCCCATGGCGGCGGGTTGTGCGCCTGGATCCCGGTATCGTCGGAACCCTTTGAGCCTGGTCTCGTCGGCGGCGAGGGGTATCGCCGTTCATCTTGGAGCGAAATTCTCTGTTCTGCCGAGCAACCATCTGCGCGTTGCGACTTCCACGCTGACGATCGATGCGATGAGGTGGCTGACGGGATCGTGCTGGCCGCAGCGCATTGACGCATTTCAGTTTTGTTACGGTAGCGCGTCCGCCATCGCAAGTATACTAGAATTGTAATTATGATATAACCATGTTCGGTCTTCGGGGTCATGGCGCAATCGGGGAACCGATGCAATGAGACGTTGATCGCCAGTTCATGTCCGTTATACTATAAACGCGAGTATGATATAACGAGGAGCTCCCTTGCGCCACATCGATCTGACGTACCAGACCATGCTTGCCGAGATCGGTCAACGCGCTCTGGATGATGCGTGGACGCGCGATTTCCCTCCGACAGGGCGCTTCGTCAAGGTCAAGGTCAAGGAGCGCGACTATTGGTATTTCGACCAACCGGACGGAGAAGGGGGGCAGGCGCGAAAATATGTCGGCCGCGCTGAAGACCCGGAGGTCGCCAGGCGGGTGCACGACTTTTCCCGCACCAAATCGGATTATCGGACGCGACGGCGCCTGGTTTCCAGCCTCACGCGCGATGGCGGCCTGCAGGCCGCTGATCCGACTTCGGGGGCGATCATCGAAGCCCTGGCGGCTGCAGGCCTCTTTCGCCTGCGAGCGGTTCTCGTCGGGACGCTTGCCTTCGGCACGTATTCCGGGCTGTTGGGTGTTCGCCTTCCGTCTGCCGCCATCATGACCGCAGATGCAGACTTCGCACAGGACTATGCGGTCTCCGCCGAGGTGATGGACAGTCTGCCGCCCATCCTCGAGCTGCTGCAAGGCGTTGATCCGACCTTCCGGGCCGTGCCGACCCTGGCGGCGGCCGATACGACGGCTTTCGTTAATCAGCAGGGCTATCGCGTCGAGTTTCTGACCACCAACCGCGGCAAGGACGAATATCTCGACAAACCGGCAGCGATGCCGGCTCTTGGCGGCGCCCGCGCCCAACCGCTTCGTTTCATGGACTTTCTGATCCGCGAGCCGGTGCGGGCAGTCCTGCTCCATGGGGCCGGCGTTTCAGTCCTTGTCCCAAATCCGGCCCGATATGCGATCCATAAGCTGATCGTCGCCTCCCGCCGCCATGCCGACAGCGTCCTCAAGCGCGACAAGGATGTCATGCAGGCCGGTATCCTTGCAGAGGCAATGCTTGAGACCCGCCGATCGGCCGACCTTGCCATTGCCTACAGCGAAGCGTGGGAGCGCGGATCTGCCTGGCAGGATGCCATCAGGGGCGGCGTGGCAACGCTGTCGGATGAGAACAAAAGCTTCCTCCGCCAATGTCTCGAGACCGGTGGTCAGGAGATCGGCGAACGGGTGGTGTTGCCGTTCTGATTAGGAAACGGCAAAACCGACCCGTGACTATGAACCTGGCGGTCAGCGCAAAGGACCCGGCAGTGATTGTCTCCATCCTAGGCGGAACGGGGCGGCTTTCGCGTGTTTGCTCCATCGGCTTGAAGGCGACTTGTGTCGCGCCGCGGGATTCGGCCCAGCACGCTGCGATGCGTTCTGCGCCGTCCGGCGAGCCACCGCAGCAGCACCCTGTCCGCGTGCCTGGCGAGCGCCTTGTCGAGCGCCGCCCAGACCCGCTCGTGATTGTTGTAGTCCACCGCCTCCGAAGGCGATCTTGGTGCGACCGGATCAGAACCTCGATCTCGGCACCCCGGCGGGCGGAGAGGAAGTCTCTGGAGTCGACCATCGCGGCGGTCATGTTGGCGTGATTGACCTTGGAGACATTCCTGCCGATGCAGGACCCGCAAGCTACAATTTCGAGCAGGTCATGCAAGAAGTCCGGGAGATGAAGATTGGGCAGGATTGAGAAGCAGGAAAAGAGACTGCGCGGACGCCGCTCGAAATCTGAGTGGTAACTAGATCGTCCCGTGGATCGCATTGTTCGCGATTGCCCGTCCAATCCGCCCCCTGCCATCCTGGAATGCACAGTAACGAAGCAGGCGATCGTCGAGCCGATTTCGGCCGGTCTGGCGAAGGTTTCGGTTTCTTCTCCTCCCTGCTCCCACTGGCTGAACGGGCGTCGGTACATTTGTGACCGCTTCTTGCGGGGCAAGAGCAGTCGGATCGCAGATGACAAACGGTCCCTCTCGCGCGGGCACGCCAGAATGCCGGCTGCTTGTTCAGAGCAGAAAATCTCCCTTCGACAGGGACAGGCTGTCATCCAGGTGAATACCGAAATCGGCCTTCCTGTCGCCATTGAGGTCGGCCTGGATGTAGGTATCCGAGCTGAACTTGGTGAAGCGCAACTCGCCCGCCTTGCCGTGGAAGTCGTCGTCACCGATAAACTTAAAGCTCTGGTTGCCCAAGGCCTTCGAGTTGGCATCGATCGGGCTCAGATCAATCTTGTCGCCCTGTTTCTTGCTGAAATCAAAAATGGTGTCGCGGCCGGTTCCGGAGGCGGCGCTGTCGGAGGCCTTCTTGAAGATGAAGGTATCCTTGCCGCTCCCACCATAGAGTTTATCGCCCCCGGCCCCGCCGAAAAGCTTGTCGCTGTCGTCGCCACCATAGAGCTTGTCGCGACCTCCGTTCCCCGAGAGAATGTCGTTGCCGTCAAACCCCAAGATGGCGTCTGCGAATGTCCCGCCACCAATCTTGTCGTCGCCCTTGAGTGCGGACCTGAGAAGCGAAAGCAATTGCTGTTCCGACCCTGATTTGGCGACATCGACGAGTTTGGCTACGGATAGGTTCAGGCCTGTCACGGACACAGTCGTCTCCCCGGCATTGCTCAGCTTGACGCTGTGGATCGTGCCGGCAGCCCTGAGGTAGCCATCCGCATCGGTGGAAAAACCGGAGCCCTTGATCGTTACCTTCTCGCCGGAAACATATCCGACAATCTTGCTCGAACTGAAGGATGTAATATCTGCTCTGCCAACCGAATCCAGATCGAAATCAAGTTTGGCCATGTCGATCCAATATTGGCCACCCGTCTTTACAACTACACCCATCGATGCCCCCACAGTTTAATGCGGCCTTAGCGATAGCGCGCTTCAGGGTTGTGCGCAATCGAGATGGGGCCAGCAAACCGCAACTTCAAAAAAGGCCGGGAATGAAAGGCGGACTCGGGCCGGGCCAACAGGGGTACCGCCGTTCTCGATGCTTGCGCAACGCCATCCACGGCACTCAGCTTTCAAACTGCTCGCCGAACGACGTCGATTCGCGGCCGAGAGCCGGCAAGCGGGAGGAAGACCGCACCGGCCACGGTCGATCATCAGACCGAGCGATCCGCGTCGGCCAAAAAAGGCCCGCCGGAGCGGGCCAGGAAACGGGCGCGTACGCAGTGACATGTCGCGCCACAGCGACAAGGTGCCCCCATATTCTGAATATTAGGTAAAGGCGATAAAGGCGAGTGATCTGTGCAGAACTGAGCAAGGCAGGTGCAAGGCGGAGTAGGCCTTCTGACCTC
Organism: Hyphomicrobiales bacterium; assembly: GCA_900469965.1. Classification (GTDB taxonomy): domain Bacteria; phylum Pseudomonadota; class Alphaproteobacteria; order Rhizobiales; family Rhizobiaceae; genus Mycoplana. The sequence continues at coordinate 104,159 of UBZP01000007.1, forward strand.
GTCGTCATCTCTGATTGAAGACTGCGGTACGGCGTCTCGACATCTGCGATCGGCTTGAGCGATCCAAGGTTGCCCGAGTGAAGAATAGGTATCCCCATGTCGCAATGGGGCCAGGCTCTGGGGGCATCCTGCCCTCTGTGTCTCGGCGTTCCTCGGTTGGGTCCCGGCAATGAAATAGTAGGTCGGCGCTTCCCACTTCCAGTTGCTGTGGTGAAAGCTGGCGCCATGTGCCTGTCCGGCAGCCATGGCAACCGGCCGACGCTTTCCTGGTCTCTCGCTTCGTATATGGCATACAGTGGTATCGATGACATCAGGCTCATCATTCTCATTGTTTGCTTCGCAGGCTTGTCATTGATGAAAGCGGCGCTTACATCACACGCATCGATGGTGAGGAGCGCCAACTTCACCGGGACATCGAACCCGCATCAGAAAAGCCTTTCGCAGACCAGATGGTCCGCTGGTGGTCAGCTGGCGGGGCCGATACTGGGAGATTTGAGAGGGCGAATATGCGCAACGCTATGCTAGTGCTGGTAGGCTTTGGTGGTGAGCAGCCGCCAGTTAAATCCGCCGACCCAGAAGACGATTGACGCGTCAAATTACTGCTTCACCCGCTACGGCAACGGCACCAACTACGATTCGTGCGTATACGCGAGGCAAATGGGGATGGAAGTTACACCAGCGATGCCAGGCCGCTAAACACTGGGGTGCCTGCTACGATCAACGTGAGGAAGCCGGATGTCCAAAAAGGCCAAGAACGAACACTCCGAGTTCGCCGGGGAATTCACCGATGGAGATATCACGGTGCTTGTAGATATTTTCCGACCGGCCGGAACCAACAACGACTGGCGCCTCGAGGTGATCACCCAGAATGAAGACGTGTTTGAGTGGGAGGGCGGTTTTGCGACCGATCGCGAAGCGTTCGACGAATTCCTGGCCACGGTAGCGCGTGATGGGATCCAATCGTTTCTAGAGGAAGACGACCCACCCGCTGTTCATTGACCGGCTCCAGGCAGTGACTGCGTCTGTCTGTTCTGGTGCCGGATCCCCAATGCAGGACCGCAGCATCATCAGTCAGGCCGGGTGCAAGCGAAGCGATGGGGCGATCCTACCGGGGGCCGACCGTGCTGGCACGCGATCAGTCGTTCACTTCACTGGCTCGCAAGCCTTCCGCATGGTGGATGCTGGCGGTCTAGAGGGCCAGCCGCAACTGTGGCTCCACCACAGGTGATCGTCGTTCCAGCGAAGACAGGGTGACGCCGAGCAGGCGGATGCCCTTGCGCGGCGGAAAAATCGGAGAGAGCAGCAGGTCGACCACGGCTTGGAGATCTGTGATGGCCGCAAGAGGTGAGGGGACTGTCTTGCTGCGGGTGATTTGGTTGAAGTCGGCATATTTGACCTTCAGCGTTACAGTTTTCGCACCGATTTCGTGGGCCTCGCAATAATCCCACACTTTTTCGATGAGTGGCTGCAATCCTTCGCGAGCCGGTTCATAGGCATGAAGGTCCTCCGAAAACGTATCTTCCGCGCCTATGGATTTGCGCACCCGGTCAGGCTTGACTTGGCGGTCATCGATCCCGCGTGCGATGCCGTAGAAATAGGCCCCTGACTTGCCGAAATGCTCTACAAGGAATTCGAGCGTCTTCTGTCTAAGGTCGGCGCCTGTCTCTATCCCGAGGCCATGCATCTTTTCAGCGGTTGCTGGACCGACGCCGTGGAATTTTTTGACGGGCAGGGCCTCGACGAAGTCCGGTCCGGCCTTCGGAGTGATGACAGCCTGGCCGTTGGGCTTGTTCAGGTCACTCGCCATCTTGGCGAGGAACTTGTTGTAGGAGATCCCGGCTGACGCGTTGAGGCCAGTGGTCTGCTTGATCCTGTCGCGAATCTCCGATGCAATTTCGGTGGCGATCTCCATGCCCTTCCGATTCTGCGTCACATCGAGATAGGCCTCGTCGAGCGACAGCGGCTCGACTACCGGTGTATAGTCGGCAAAGATTTCACGGATCTGCTGGGACACCGCCCTGTAAACATCGAAGCGGGGTGGCACGAAAATCAGCTCTGGGCATTTACGCTTGGCAGTCACCGACGGCATTGCCGAGTGGACACCGAAACTCCGCGCCTCATAGCTTGCCGCCGCCACCACGCCGCGTGCGGCTGCCCCGCCAACCGCGACCGGCTTGCCGCGTAGTTCCGGATTGTCGCGCTGCTCGACCGAGGCATAAAACGCGTCCATGTCCACATGGATGATTTTTCGATGGGAGGCTGAGCTCATGTCGTTCATGGCGGCTTCTGTCGCTCGCGGTACCCTCGGTATCGGTAAACTATGCGCCGAAACATACAGGGAACATAGCAGCCTTGGCGGCGATTTCCACCAGATTTGGCGATGACTTGGCGATGCTATCGAAACTACGAGCCCTCAGACGCGTTCTTATCCGTAGAACTCGAACTGGGGAGATATCCCATGGCGGACGACAGCACCGTGACAATACGAGCCACGTTCGAAACACGCGAGGCAGCCGATCTCGCCGTCGAACATCTAGTTCAGCAACAGGGTATCTCGAGATCGGATATCTTTCTTCAGTCAGCAGGGGATCGCAACACGGCGGGTTCTGTGCCGTCGGGCGGCGATGCCTCTCATGATGGGGGTGCTCGCAGAGACGCGCCGCTGGCCGGCGAGATCGAGGTCTCCGTGGATATGGCCTCCACTCAGGCCTCCGCCGTCCAGCGCATTCTCGCAGAAGCCGGCGCGCTTCGAGTATCGAGTCGTTAAGCATGGCGGACAATCTATCGAAATATCGCGCAAAACGCGATTTCCGGAAGACGAGTGAACCGAGCGGCGAGGCGCATGTCAAAGCTGCAAACCGCCGGCGGTTCGTAATCCAAAAGCACGACGCCACCCGCCTCCACTACGATCTCAGGCTGGAACTCGATGGGGTCTTCAAGTCCTGGGCGGTGACGAAGGGGCCGTCGCTCGACCCCGGCGACAAGCGGCTGGCGGTCGAGGTTGAAGATCATCCTCTCGACTATGGCGACTTCGAAGGTACGATCCCGAAGGGCCAGTACGGTGGCGGCACGGTAATGCTCTGGGATCGCGGCTACTGGGAGCCGGAAGGCAGGAAGTCACCGGAAGAGGCGCTGAAGAAGGGCGACTTCAAATTCACGCTAAAGGGTAAGCGGCTGAACGGCAGTTTCGTGCTCGTGCGAATGCGCAACGATCGCGATGGAGGCAAACGGAACAATTGGCTGTTGATCAAGCATCATGACGATCATTCGGTCGACGAAAACGGTGCTAACATCCTGCAGGAGAATGCCACGTCGGTCGCCTCCGGCCGAAGCATGGAGCAAATCGCCGAAGGTAAGGGTCGCAGGCCGCGCCCGTTCATGATGGCGAATGCGGATGTCGATGCGGATGCGGTCTGGGACAGCAAGAGTGGGCTTGCAGCTGACGAAAGGAAGAGACGATCTCGCAAGGCCACTGGAGCCATCCGTATACCGGTCTTCATCGCCCCGCAGCTGTGCGAAAAGGTCGCTCGGCCGCCGGCCGGTGACGATTGGCTGCACGAGATCAAGTTCGACGGCTATCGCATCCAGTTGCGCGTTGCCGATGGGTCGGTGACCTTGAAGACCCGCAAGGGGTTGGACTGGACAGCGAAATATCCCGGCATCGCCGATGCAGCGTCCGCACTCCCCGACTGCATCATTGACGGCGAAATCTGCGCGCTCGACGAGAACGGCGCACCCGATTTTGCCGCCCTCCAGGCAGCGCTTTCGGAGGGCAAGACTGGCGATCTGGTCTATTTCGCATTCGATCTGCTGTTCGAAGACGGCGAGGATTTAAGATCCATGCGCCTGGTCGATCGCAAGAAGCGGCTGCAAGACCTTCTCAATGCACCCCTTGACGATCCCCGCATCCGCTATGTCGAACATTTCGAATCCGGTGGAGACGCCGTGCTGCGCTCTGCCTGCAAGCTGCATCTCGAGGGTGTTATCTCCAAGCAAATGAACGCGCCCTATCATTCGGGTCGCAATGACAGCTGGGCGAAGTCTAAATGCCGTGCTGGCCATGAGGTCGTGATTGGTGGATTTGCCAAGACCAACGGCAAATTCCGGTCTCTTCTGGTCGGTGTCTACCGCGGGGATCATTTCGTGTATGTCGGCCGCGTCGGCACCGGTTACAGCGCAGCAAAGGTCAAGATGCTCCTGCCGAAACTGAAGGCTGTCGAGACGGCGAGATCGCCGTTCACCGGCATCGGTGCACCGAAGAAGCAGGGTGAGGTTGTCTGGGTGAGACCAGAGCTTGTTGCCGAAATCGAGTTCGAAGGGTGGACCGCGGACGGCCTTGTTCGCCAGGCTGCATTCAAAGGACTGCGCGAGGACAAGCCCGCGAAGGAGGTCGAGGCCGAAAAAGCGGCGCCGCCCGCCAGGACCGGTACAGCTCAACCTGCTCGGCCCCCCAGGTCGACATCGTTCCGGCGCAAAGCCGCCAAGGCAGAGGTCATGGGCGTACTGATATCCAGCCCAGATAAACCGCTTTGGCCCGATGCGAACGATGGTGAGCCCGTCACTAAAGAAGATCTTGCTCGCTATTTCGAAGCCACCGGAAGCTGGCTCATCGAGCACATCAAGGGTCGGCCCTGCTCGATTATCCGAGCGCCCGACGGTATCGGTGCAGAGCAGTTCTTCCAGCGTCATGGGATGCCCGGTACGTCGAACCTTGTCGAACTGGTGAAGGTCTCTGGCGACAAGAAGCCTTACCTGCAGATCGATCGGATCGAGGGACTGGCGGCGATCGCCCAGATCGGTGGGGTCGAGCTGCACCCCTGGAATTGCGCGCCCGGCAAGCCTGAAGTCCCCGGTCGGCTGGTATTCGATCTCGATCCCGGTCCTGATGTTGCTTTTGCAGCCGTCGTCGCCGCCGCGCGGGAGATGCGCGACCGTCTTGATGAGCTTGGTCTCGTCAGCTTCTGCAAGACGACGGGCGGCAAGGGACTGCATGTTGTCACGCCGATTGCCGTCAGCAAGCGCAAGCCCCTTTCTTGGGACGTGGCCAAGCGCTTCGCGCGTGCCATCTGCCAGCAGATGGCCAGTGACAATCCCGATCTCTTTCTCATCAGGATGACCAAGAGCCTGAGGGGTGGCAGGATCTTCCTCGACTATCTCCGCAACGATCGTATGGCCACCGCCGTCGCGCCACTGTCGCCACGCGCTCGGCCCGGCGCCACCGTGTCGATGCCGCTGACCTGGACGCAGGTGAAATCCAATCTCGATCCGAAGCGGTTCACAATCCGCACAGTGCCAGCGCTGCTTGCTAAAACATCCGCCTGGCAGGACTATTATAGTGGCGAGCGCCCGCTTGAGGCGGCCATCAGGCGCCTCGAAAAATCAGGGCTGGCTATGTGATCTCGCAACAGCGGACCAGCGATTGATGACAGGGACAACGAAACGAAGGACAGCAAGATCGGATGAGGGGGCAACGATCGACCTGCCGCATGACCGGATCACGGTACAGCGGTTTCGTCAAGCGTTCCCTCGCGCCCGCTGGAGCGATCGCCTGAATGCGTGGTTTGTGCCAGGACGCACCGCCGAGAGCCGGATTGGGCGCTGGCTAGCCGAAACGGAAGCCGAAGCCGACAGGTTCGCCGACGAGAAGGGGCGGGACGCCTTTGCGTTCGAGCCGATCGAAAGCCGCTATCTCGAAGCAGCACCTGCGGCCCTGCAGATCCGGACGCCCTATTCGCGGACCGCCATCAATGAGATCCGGGAAATCCCATATGCTCGCTGGGACGCTGACCGTCGCCTCTGGACGGTGCCTTACCGCTCGTTTGGGGAACTGCGGCAGCGCTGGCCGGTCATCGAGGGTGCGGCTGAGGCCAGTGAGCCGCAGGTACGGCGCGCGCGGCGCGAGGCGATCAAGGGGACTGTGGAAGAGGCGGCGTCAAAGGCGAGGGCGAGGGAACGCCGTCGGAAACGGTATCCGGCCCCAGTCGATGACGCGCCGCCTCTCCAACGTGCGATCGGCACCCATGTCGGGGTGATTTTCTTCACCGGCACGGACGGCGAGATGGCCGACACTACGACGATCGAAGCCTTCTATTTTCCCGCCGCGAAGGGCGAGGAATATGTCTGGATGTCCTGGCGAACCGGCACACTGGAAGAACTGGTGGGCACCTGGCCCGCGCGCGCGCCACCGGAACCGCACGAGCGCCTCAGGGGTTGGTGGATGCCAACGCTTGACGAGTTGCGAATGGCGCGACGTGACGCAAGATCCAGGAAGGCGAACCGAAAGCGCAAGGACAAGTCACCCGATGAAAGATCAGAAGACCACCCTTGAAGCATTTCGAAGCCTGGCCCCGATCGAGCCGCGCGAACTTGTTGGACTATGGCAAGGGCGGGGTATACCGGCAGGGCATCCGCTCGATGGCGTCCTGGAGAACCTCGGCTGGTTCGGCAAGCGGTTTAACCTAGACAGGCGCGCGGACCCCTTGCTGTTTCGCGCAGGTGAGCGGCACTTGGTTGCTATCAATCCGAAATGGATACCAATCCGCCTGGCGCTGCGCCTCCATGCAGTCGGCCGGACGCGCGCTGCGAGAAACCTGTTCTCCTATCTGCTGCGCCGGCTTCGGGCGCGGGGGCCGGTCGCATCCGTGCAAACCGATGTGTTTGCAGGCGTTGAGAGTGCGGTCATGGTCTATGACCATCAGCCAATCGTCGACCATTTCCGACGGATCGATGAAAACAGGGTCATGGGGGCAATGACAATCACCGGCGACGAGCGGATATATTTCTTTGAACTTGAGCGCATCCAGGAATCTTGACATCAGGAAAGAAGGCAACCATCTAACGGCCATCGCCCGTTTCGATCACCGCTTTGCTGCGCAGTTTTGCTGTTGCGCGCGTTGATCCGGGTCGAACAGGGCGCTCCCCAACTGGTCGAGCGCCCTGTTCATTTCAGCGGGGCGGCAGCTCGTTTGCCGAAGACAGCGGCTTTGTCCTGAATATCGCGGAGGCTCTTGCAGGGTGCGTGTCGCAGATTGCCCTCATGGGCCCAGCCAAACCCGATAGAATGCGCCACATTCCCTACGGCCAGGTGTGGGCATGTTGGTCGCGCGATTGCCTGGATCGGGAAAGTTTTCGGGAACGGTTCAGCATGGAACAACGCGCCGCGGAAGCGGGCATGAGCCCTTCAAGCCTGCATGAGCATTTTCGCGCCGTGACGGCAATGACGCCGCTGCAGTCCAGAAGCAGCGGAGGCTGCAGGACGCACAGAATGATGTAGGTCGAGGACATCGATGTCGCGACGGACGCCTTGCGCTGGGACATGAAAGCCGTGGCAGTTCGGCCGCGAGTACCGTCGCCACTTGGGTGGCCGCCGGCGCGACATACAGCGCTGAGCGACGCGCTTGAGCGCAAGCGAAGGTGCCAACCCGATGTTGGGCATCGCATGATTGGTGAAAGGCGCGCCTCCTCCGCGCTCAACCCATCTCTTATCAATCGCGTGTCGGCTCGGTCACCCGGAAACCGACCTTCGGCTGACCGCTGCTGGTTCGAAGATTCGCGCTCTGCGAAATGGCGGCGACAATCTGCTGAGCGACCCTGGTCTCGATATCCAGGGAGTTGAGCGAAGCAAGGCTGACGTCGTAGCTGTCTGCCCAGATTACTGATCCTTCCGATTGCGCAGTCAGGCGTGCGGAGATCCTTATGTTCTTAGCGTCCCTGCGCAAACGGCCCACGACGACGTAACGGTCTTCTTTCGATGCGCTTGTATCTGTCGTGATGGCTCTGCCAGCCGGCTCCTCATGGGCGGTGGCGTGGCGACCGACCCTCGCGAGTTGGCCTACCAGCTCGTCGGTAAGCGCATTTGCCAACCGCGTGAGTTCCGCCGACTGGTCCAGGGTTTCGAAATTTACACCCACTATCGACGGAACAGTTGAGACCTGAAGCTCACGGGATGCCGTAGAAGCGGCTAGGTGGGTGTGCAAGTCCCGCAGGAAGAGACTGGAGGCAAAGATGAGCGCGCCAGCCGCGATAGCAAGGACATACAAATTCGGGCTCTGCCGATGGGATGGAGATCGGGCAACCACGTCGAGTGAAGCTGCCACGGGATCAGACAGATACCGAAATTCCGGCACATATCCGCCCTTTGGTATCGATATGAGAATTCTGTCCGATTGCCCCGCAAGCAGGTAGTATCTTTCGAGTTCTCTTCGAAGTCGCCCTGCTTCGATTCTTACGAGCGGATCGTTCTGTGGATCAAAGTCCGCTGTCCTGCCGAATACTTTCGTGGCTACGGTGAACGCTTTAATGCGATTGGATCTGCCGGAAAGCGTCTCCTCCACCACGAATTCCAGAAAGCGGCGCCCTCTTTGAGTTGCTTCGAACGTTTGGTTGGCAAGGATAATTGCCAACTGAGCGCGAATTTCTTGTTCGTCTGGAAACTTGTCGCATTGGTATGATTGGTCCGCACTCCTAATACTCATGCAGCTCCCCCAAAGACAGATGGGACACTTATCGGATAAAATTACCTCGCGCAGGGATTTAGCTAGGAGATCTGTTAATATTTGCGAACTCGGCGCCGTCCTTTTTGTCTGATATTCAATTTAAAACGGTCACGACAGAATATATACTGATTATATGCGCACTAGAGAAGGAGTGGCAAGTGGTGATGGGGAGGTGGGCCGCAGCGAAGGTTTGAGCCTTCACAAGGCGGACTACACATCTGAGCGCAGCCAAAGCAGAAGCTTCTCCCACCGAGGGAGGCCAGACTGCTGACTGGTGGGTCGACGATGGGCATTCAGTCGGGGGACGATCCGTCAGGTGCCGAGTTGGTGGTGCCAACAAGCTTTGGTGGAAACATTGATGGAGCGGATCGAGGTGTCGAAAAAATCTGCATCACCCCTTGAACGGCCAAATCCGGAAAACCAGATCAGTTGCACGGTCGCCTAGAAAGGGGCCGGCAAACGGAGACGCGAGTTTCCGAGCGTCTCGTTCCATGTTGCTTTGCGGAGGATATGGCAATGAGAACCGAACTCGATTTCGCACCCCTCTATCGGTCCAGCATTGGCTTCGACCGGGTGATCAATCTTCTCACCCACGCCCAACGGCTTCAGGCCGTCGATCTCTGGCCGCCCTATGACATCGTCAAACTGGGCGACGACGACTATGCGATTGCCATGGCCGTCGCCGGTTACGGAGACGGCGACCTCGACGTAACTCAGGAGCGTAACGTCCTTGTTATCAAGGGCGGCAAGGCGGACAAGCACCAAGGTGAATTCCTGCATCGGGGCATCGGCCCTCAGTCGTTCGAGCGTCGTTTCGAACTCGCCGATCACGTTCGTGTCGAATCGGCGACGCTTTCCGACGGTCTCTTGCGGATCGCGCTCAAGCGCGAATTGCCCGAAGCGATGAAGCCACGGCGCATCGAGATTGGTAGCGTCCAGTCTACCGCGCCGCTGCAGATTGAAGCTGAAAACCATGTAGCCTAGCCACAGGCAGGATTCGAAATCGCAGGCCCACCGCGCCGGGCGGGCCTGTCGAGGCTGAGCGATGGCAGACCCGACGCTGATTTGTGTCCCACAGGTTTTGGATGCGACCGCCGGCATGGAGCACCTCCCATGAGGAGGATGACCATGATAGGCACAGTGGGATGCCGAACTTGCGGTCCTTGTGACAACTGCTTGGAACAGGACGTTGAGAAGTCAACCTCGCCCCCCACCCATGAGCGGGTAAATGGAATGGTCGCTCCGTCGCCTCCGACCGCGGCAAGATGGTGTGCGTGTCGGGCCGATGTGTTAGGGACGGACCTTCGAATCTGCGGGTGAGGTCCAATGATTGCGTTCTACGCTGACTATATAGCGAACCTTAGGGCCTTGTTTTCCGAGTTGGATCGCCGTCCTGAGCGCTTTCAGACTTTCGACGTTCGGCTGGAGTTGGTCGCAGGTGGGAGCCTTTTTGTCTACGAGACGAAAAGGCGTAAAGGTCAGACGGACCGCATATATTACGGGCGTTCCGCGACAGGTGCGAGCCAGCAGATTTCGCAGGCATCAGCTTTCTTGGCAATCGATCGATTTTTTTCCCTTGGCCAGTTTCTTGCCCTAACGAGAGTGACAAACGGGCGTAGCGGGTCGAGTGTGATCGACACGCGGTACCCGCACTGTGCCGTAAACTTCTCTTACCGGAAAAAAGGGCAGCCAGTCGCCCGATCGATGCTGATGGTCTTCATTGGATTCAATGACCTAGCGGACGCACAGCAGTATGCAGAAACGACAGAGCCCTCAGTTTTGGTCGCGGAACGACCGCATTACACGGAACGATCCTACGAATGGAAATGACGGCGATTGTAACTGCGATTTGTCGAATACTGTTGAGAAGTGTGTGCGATCCCGTGGCCGCATAGATCATGAGGGGTGAACGCTCCCTGGTGCAGCCACCTTGTCGGCTAAGGAACGATCATGACGACGAACAAGGAAGTTGCCGACAGGATCGCCGTATCTCGCGGATTGATCAAGGTTTAGAGCAAGTCCATGTGGAACAATCGAGTTGATGGGGGATTGAGGCTCCGTTGAGTGGAGGAACGAAAAGATGGATCATTCAAAACATGTTCGGCTCGCGCCAAGTGAGCTGACACCGGATGTGGTTGAAGGCGCAACGATTTATGGCCCGGACGATAGCAGTATTGGGACTTTGGACCATCTCCACGGCAGTACCGCGGTCATTGATGTCGGCGGGTTCCTCGGTATCGGTGCAAAGCCTGTAGCCGTACCGGTTACCGATTTGGACTTCATGCGGGACGAAAGCGGTAATGTGCACGCGGTTACCGCATGGTCGAAGGACCAGCTCGAGGCCGCGCCCGAGCATCGCGACTAAGTTCGATTCTTTATGCCGCGGGGGCACGTGGCTGCCGCGGCATCGAGGCTGCGGCCCTCAGCGGTAGCGCGTCACTGAATTGACCCGGCCGGGGATTCCGCTCGAGCGCTCAAGCGTGACTCTCTCGCGCGACTTCTGCTTGAACCCGCCGGTCCGCGCAAAAGGCACATCCGCTCGGTTAGATCGCGCTCAGGATCCTGTAGTATAGCCCAAAAGATCATGAGCAGCATCGCTGCTGCGTAGCCGCGCACGGTCTGGTGACCGGCCCTCAGGCATCGATTTCACCGGCATTTTCCATTTCACATTAGAGTTCTCCCATATTTGCCGGCCTAAACGCCGTAGTAGTGCGGCACTCTATCGTTGGGCCGTTGGGAGAAGTGGTATCCATTGAGTTGGCCGGCGAAGCCGTCACTCAGACCACTGTGCCCGCGGCGAGCAGTGGACATTGGCAAGACAGGACATTTCGTCTTTCGGTTGGACCAACTGATGCTCCGGGCAGAACCAGTCCCTTTGCGCCTGCAGCGGACGCAAAAATTATTAAACCCGGCTGCGATCAGGACAGCTTATGCTCCGCTCACGACCTCACATCGGGATTTTAATCGTCGCCGTGAACCCACTAGGAGGGTAGGCAAGTTGCAAGCTTCCCCCCAGATGGCTGACGAGGCCCTCAATCAATTCGGTCCCATATCCTTTTTGTTCGGGCGGGGAAATATTCGGCCCCTCTTCCTCGCGCCATCGCCACACGAGCAGCGTGCGACCACGAGAACCGGCTTCCAGTTCCCAGGTAACGATTACCTTCCACCGGGTACCGACGCAGCCCCGTACTTCATCGCATTCGTACCAAGTTCGTGGAGAATCATACTGACGGGAAGAATGATTGAAGGCGACAGTTCTGCCGAAGGTCCAGAGCATTCGAGCCGCTCCGCGAGCGTCTCACCGACAGTGCTCCTGACAAACGGTCCAAGTTCGGTCACCGCCCCAAACGCGGCCATTTGCTGAGCTTGAAAAGTGGTATCCAGTCTTCCGAGCATCGCTTCTTTGAAGACTGCCACCGCTGGATCGGCGGTTCTAATATTCTTGACCACCGCCCGAACAACGGACGCGAGGTTCTTCAACCGATGCCGCATCTCTGCGACGATGAAGTCCATTTCGGCTTCCCGGCGCTGCCGCTCCGTTACATCGTCGAAGATGACAAGGATGTGCCGACTATTGTTGTCAGGATGGACGAGGCGACGGGCGTCGACAAGAAACGTACGCTCGCCGATGTTCGGAAAAGTGTGGTGCACCTCGAAGCCGATGACCGCAGCCGCCCGTGGAATGATCGAGGATAGGAGCTGCCTAAGCTCCGGAATATCCCACTGCCCATTGCCAAGACTGAAGAAATTCAGCGCCAGGACATCCTCGCGCTCGACATTGAACGTGTTGATGAAGGCATTGTTCGCGTTCACTACGATAAAGTGCTGATCCAGGACGACGACGGGCTGTGTCATAGTGTCGACAATTCCTTGAGCCTGGACGTGTGCGGTCTTCATCAGGCGATACAAATCTTCCAGCAACATGCTTCCCATTCCTGTCCGTCAACCCGCTGATGGGGCGCGAATTTAGACACAAAGCCTATCCCTCGAAAGATAATCGTTTCCTCACTGTTGGCAATTGCCGCGTCATGTCCCTTCCGATGCTTGAACTTTTGGATCTGAAAACGTCCAGACTGCGGACGATGGCCCCGGATGGTCAGGCCCCCGCTGCCGCGGTAGAAGCGGTCCCCGTCCCGTCCATCCTCACTTGCGGTGGTTGGTCTCTGCCGCTCGCCGGTAATCGATGGTTCGGGTCGAGCGGACTTCCAACGACCGGGGAACCTTTCACTTCCCTGTCACCGTCTCCTTCACGAGGGGATCTTGGTAGCCGCAGAGCATTCGGACGTCGCCCAGCACGTGATTGGCTGTCGGGTTGTTGGACGCTTAGTGGCTCCGTGTCTGGCGGCCCCGGTACGATGCAGCGCCATCCGTCCCGCTCTTGTGTCGCGTTTTTCCACGCTCTCCAACGAGGGGGGACGATAGTCGGTGTTGCTAGCCATTGGCGGCTTACTCGCCCAACCCGCTTCAAACGCGTGGATGGCGTCACCGGCGATGACCAATTGCTCCACGTGGCGCATCAGTCGACCGAGTATCGGCGTAGAGGCGAATCTCAGCAACTGATTGTTCTTAAACGCGCCAAGAGCGGCTTGTATCATTATCAGGACTCCGGAGGCCTCCTTACAAAAGGTTCTTGCCGCCCAAATCGACCAGGTATTCGGCAACGCGCTGTGCGGGCTTCACGGTACCGTTGGTCATGATATCCTCGTAGCAGCAGCTGGCCTCTGGCGGCTGTCCGTGGGAGGGGCATATGGGCGTCAAGCCGAAACCCGTCGCAGTTTGCACGCGCTGCGGCATGTTGCAGTACGATGCAACGACCATCAACCTGCGCTGCAGCCGCCGGAAAGGTGCCAGACGATGTGATGGTATTTATGGCAGCCGCCTGGCGGACGGTAATTGGCTCGAGTGCCCAAATTGTAATGCCAACGGACGAGATCTTTCGGGCATATGCGCGAAATGCGGGGGAATAGGTTGGTTCGCCCAGCGCAGGCCTTGATCGGCGGTTTGCTGCGTCCGGCGATCAACCTGTCAGAGCTCAGATCTGTTCTGAGGGCTGGCAATGCGCGCCAACCGTGGAGCCACCGCCACCGGTCGAGTCTGGGCAACAGCAGCGCTGGCCAACCCAAGGCAAAGAAGCGTCATCATCGTGTGTCTGGTTAGCATCGGCTTTTCTCCATCTCGGAGAGGCGCTCACGTCGGCCTTGAAGCTTGTTCCGATGTTTGCCCCAGGTCATTCACCGATCTGCACTATACCGCGTCTCAACCAGGCGCGACATTTCTCTTGGGTCCGCTACAGGGCCCACAGAATAAAATGTCGCCACCGCGCCGATTATGACGATCATCGCAACAATGAAAGCGATCGCGATTGCTTGCTGGTCATGATGCGTTCCTCTGGTGTTAGAGCAGTCTGCAGCATCTATCGGACAGTTTGCTCCTGGCCCTTGAACGCCAGTTCACCCAGATCGTTACATTTTCGAAGGCACTTCCTCGTTCGGAACCGGGGTAATATCGGGAGCCTCCTGAGGAGCGGCGTCTGGCCCAGGCTCCTCAAGCGGGCGACCGGGGCCATCAGGCAGGGAGTCAGGGGTTTCTCCCGGGGGAACTTCGACGGCTTCTTCGGATCTTTCGGGCCTTTCGTCATGCGCTTCCTCCCATCGGAAACGACCGCCGCGCGGGATCGCGGCGGTGAGTTCAGTGAATCGACACAAGGATATTCGCTTCTTCCGCTGCTGCCCTAAAGGCCTCCCGCGCCCCCCGAACGTCAGCGCTGCCTTCTAGCGCGCTTGCGCACATCATCAGCGCCCTATGGAAAGCCGGACCGTCCAGCGTTGGCCACAACTCCATAAGGCAATTGGCTGCCTCGTTGGTGTTGTCGATCTGAAGAACTGCCAATTCTTCTTCGAATTCGATCTCCACGAGTACGGCTTTCTGCCACTTCTGGGACTTCTGTTCGAACATCAGGAAAGCCTCCTCAGCTGCTTAAACAGTTTGCAGCGCAGCGAGTTCCCTACATTACCGGAAGGAGACATTCCGCCGTGGATGAATGTCCTACACCGAACACGTCGAACGCGACAGCTGGAACGGCCTTTGAACGCACGGTGAACTTGAGATTTAGCCCTCCGTCATGTACGGAACGGTTCAAGATCGATTCACGAACCACCTATCCCAAGGGGTTAACCCAATTGGGTGAGGCCGATATTCGCCAACCTCGCGCGGCTCACAACGCTATTTGCTATCTAAGCTTGCCGTTAGAGCAGAGTTGCCCGCAGCGCAAAGGCAATAACTTTCCGAATTCTGCTGTGGATGCCTTCTAGGCAACGCATTTGCTGTGACAGCTCCAAGAGATTAGCGAGCGATCCTTGCCCATGCAATTGACGGAAAAGCTGCGGTCTTGCATCGGGTCAGCCAAGGTAATTTCGTAGTAGTACCGGGGCGAATCCGCGGAATAGCGCGGTGCCACGAACGGGACCTTGGCTCGCCCTGACAGCCAGCGAGGGTCACCGCGTTCAGCCTTGCTTGCTCGTCCGCCAGGCCATAGCCGCCACTGGCGCGCTCTAAGCCATCACGATGCTGCAGACGTACTAGGCACCCAAAGCAAGGTCTGACCGGGTTCGCCCGGTCACTCTTTCCGCACGTACCGGGACACATGGCAGGGCGACTCCATGGCCGAGGATGTCGAGATGCACGCGGTACAGGCACCTGCCTTGACGTGGGAATGTTGGCCAATCCCATTCCGTCGCGCCCTTGCCGCGGTGATAGCCGAACGAGCCCCACTTCTTACAGC
The DNA here is from genome assembly GCA_900469965.1 of Hyphomicrobiales bacterium. Taxonomy (GTDB): domain Bacteria; phylum Pseudomonadota; class Alphaproteobacteria; order Rhizobiales; family Rhizobiaceae; genus Mycoplana. The sequence goes on from UBZP01000007.1 coordinate 119,435, forward strand.
CCGGAAGCTGGCGAGTGATCGACGTGAATGCCAGCGCCCTTTGTGCCGTTCGTCTTCTCGTCACTCATATCAGTCCAACCCTTCGCTTCCGCATGAACTCCTCATCAGCGAGGATATCCGCGACGTCCTGTTGCGTCATGCCAAAGAGCTTTCCCGCCATCGCGTCGTCATAAGCGTCCTCGCAGGCCTTTGCCGCGAGCCTTGTTCCACCTTCGCGGCCGCTCCAGCCATCAAGCCGCCTGATGTCCTTTACGCCGTGCAGGCATGTCAGGTTCCAATCCCACAAGGAGGTGTCGTTCATCGACCTGACCAGTCGGCCGAACTGACGCTCTCCATCCCATCCGGCGAAAATGTGCTCCGCATGAGGATCTCGGCGCCACTGATAGCGGGGGCGCGGGCCTTCGTCTTCGGTCGTATCGGGCATAAGATCCTCCATCGTGAGGATGGATAGCGCGGCTGTTGCGGTTTTACATGGCGTGGCTTAGCCATTGACGTCGCTTGGGCGGCGGTTTCGGCCTGTGTTCCACAGGCAAGGCACTGGCAGAAAAGGAAGGCTGTGGGGTTCTCAGCTGAAATGCCCGCCGGGTTTTCCATAATGACTAAACGTGTGATTTTGGCATCCGGAGTGTGACGCGACACCCTGCCTCCAGATTCTCACGTGTGATCGTCCCTCCAAGCTGCTGGGCCAGGAGCGAAACTACTCGAGCGCCTACGCCGTCTGCGACGTCAGAACGCATGCCCACGCCGTTGTCAGTCACAGAGAGGACAACCTCCTCGTTGGCCCTCAGCGTAACCTGGATGAGGCCGGCTTGGCCCTCCGGGAAAGCGTACTTCAGGCTATTGGTCACAAGCTCGTTGACGACGATCGCCATCGGTACGGCCTGTTCGCTGTGAATATACAGTTCATCTGCATCGGCCTTGACGGCAACCGGGCTCATTCCGCTGATCGACGCAGTGAGGTGCTGGCAGATTTCCATCAAGTATGTCCGTGCATCCACGACCTTCCGGTCTGCACGTATCGTAAGATGGTCATACACTTGCGCCATGATCCGGACGCGCTCACTCATCTCGGTGAGGGCTTCTGAAGTACTTACCCCAGGAAGCTTCGCCTGAAGCCGCATCATTGCCGATAGCATCGCCAGGTTGTTCTTGGTGCGATGGGCAAGCTCCATCAGGAGAACCGTCTTGGCTTTTTCCGCCCGCACGACCTTTTCCATCTCTGTCCGTAGTGCTTCGGCAACAAGCCCAATGGCGGCGCCTGTCACTGAGAACAACACGACTGGCAGGATATAGCCGGCAAACGTTACGCTTGGCCTGAGCGACAAATATGCGAACAGGGCACCTAGCGCAGTTGCATACAGAGACGAACCGCGATCAAACATAATACCGGCTAGAAAAATACCCGGCAAGAGAAAGAATAAACCAACGAAGCCACTCTGCGTGTAAAGGCCCATCTGCACAGCAATGCAGATTGCCATTACCGCAGTTGTTGTGGAGTATCGTACCCATAGCGGCTGTGGCTTGCTGGGCAGAAAATATAGTATTCGTTCCATCTAATCATTGTCCTCCCAGTTTTTTTTGGGTGACCACTTGACGCAGCGGCGCAGATGAAAAACGAATTTAGTCGTCGCGGTGCCTTGTCTGCAAGCCCGCCCTGCACCCGTGTCAATGTCCGGTGTGAGAGGTCAGGTATGGCGCGGGTCTGGTTTCGCGGTTCTGGGCTCGCACCGACACGAAAATTGAAAAAAGTTTCGGTGGAGCAGGAACCTTTTCCGATGAAGATAGTTCACGGCAAAGTCGGATGATATGTCGATTGTGAGCCCGGCTACGGAGCCAAGAAAGACCGGCATCTCCCCTGGTGCCGGGCGGGCGCTCACCCGCAGACCGCCGCACCAGCGGGTGGAGGACCAACCCATCTCGCTGGTATCGGCCCGGCCCGTGAGACTGTGACAGCTTGAGCCGAGCTTACAAGATTCTTCCGAATGTGGCACGTATGGCGAGGTCGGCAATTTGGCCGGCCTCGCGGGCGTTGGCAACCTCCATCACAACATCCCGGGCGGCGGCTACCTGCGATAAAACCACCGGCCCCGCGCAAAAAAAAGCCGGCGGAGATCCGCCGGCGGAAGTTGCGCAGTCTCCCGCACCGGGATGCGAGGCGTTTACCAGGATTGACGACCGTACCAATCGTCGATTTCACGTCTAACCTGGTCCTTTTCGTAACCGTAGCGTTCTTGGATCTTGCCTTCGAGCTGGTCGCGTTGACCATTGATCACGTCCAGATCATCATCCGTGAGCTTGCCCCACTGTTCTTTGATCTTGCCCTTCATCTGCTTCCAGTTCCCTTCGACGCGGTCCCAATCCATCTCTGGTTTCCTCCGTGTTGAAGCCCTAAAACCTGGGCCTAGGCACGCAGTATGAGCGACTTTCGGGCGGCGCGCATTTAACTTTGACACATGAATGCCGGTACAGCCCCGAGCGCGTCGCCCAAGAAGCGCACCATCGACATTTTCTTATGCGAGGTCATCGCTTGTTCCGTGCGTGGCTGTTCGACCGGGCTTCGGATTGCCCAAGACGGCAAAGGATATGGTGACCGGCCAGGGTAGCAATCGTCGTACAGACCTCCCCTCATCCCATCCTGCCTTCACTGCGTCGCAGATAAGCTCCTACAATCGCGTCGCTACGGCTGCCTCGCATTCGAGTAGGCGGTCCATACTGATCGGCGTTCGAGGCGAGCCTATCGCGGCCATGGTTTCCCCCATCCCGGCGTCGGCAACTTGATCCTCGCTTTCAGTCCTCTTGCCATCACACCGCGAACAGCGGACGTGATCCGCTGTTGGCTCTTCTGAGCGGCGCCCCGAACTCTCCAGCTGTCACCGTATTCCCTTTCTGGCATCGTGGGCACCACAGGTTGAGGCGGTAGCCCTGCTCATGGAACTGGCCAAGCGTGGAGACGGTCGGTGACTTCGCCGGACATCCGTTTAGACATTGCTGGCTGCGGAGGTGTCCGCGGGGACGATTTCTATAGTTGAATGCCGTGCTCTCCTTGCCAGCCGTGTTCTTATAGGTCATGGCACGTGGATTCGGCCGGAAACGGCTTGCATTGCTAAGCAATTTCCCCGCGCGAACGGGACTTTGCCCTGCCCGGGGAACGGTTGACTTTTCTTCCGCCGCAAAAGGGGCCGCGGGCGTCGACGTCAACCGAAGTCACGGGTCCACGCATTCGTCAGACTTTGGTCCGATGGGGAGGGAGCAAAGGTCCTTCTTTTGGAACGGTCGTACTCGGCAAGCATTCCCTCCCTATGTTTAACAAAGGGAGTGAACCCATGCTTGCTAAGTCTCTTCTGTCTGCGGCCTTCGTCGCTGCCCTATCTTCTACTGCTGTGTTTGCTGATGACCACAATGATAGCGTTGTCACCGGTGCCGCAGGTGGGGCCGCAACGGGCGCTATCGTCGGGGGTCCGGTTGGTGCTGTGGTCGGCGGCGCAGTGGGCGCAGTGGCCGGTGCCGCCCTCGACCCACCGCCGCGTCAGGTGGTGACCTATGTCGAACAGCAGCCGATGCCGGCCAATCCTGTCATTGTCGAGGAAGTTGTAGAGGTAGGAAAGCCCTTGCCCAGGACGGTGGTGTTGACACCAGTGCCCGAGAACCCAAAATACGCATTTGCGGTGGTCAATCAGCAACGAGTCATCGTCGATCCGAATACCTATACGGTTGTTCAGGTCCTTCGTTGACCCGTGTGCGCCTGCCCCCTTCGGCAACAGGGGCAGGCGCACGACAACTCAGGCCCAGTTGGAAGGAGAAGACATGAAGAAGCACCGTTTCGGCCACCAGGAAGAACCGGACTTCAGTGTTGGTTTTCCGCTCGGGGTGATTGCGGTCCTCATGTTGGGAATCACGGCATATCTTGTCGCGCTGAACGCCGAAATCCCGCCGCCCCAAACCATCGCATTCATCGCTGAAAAGCCGCTGCCTTAATGCCCCGAGCGGCGAGTGTTGCCGCGCGCTACGCGCCTAACGACTGCTTCCAGCGTTATGCGGGCCTGCGCTTAATATATATCCAACGCTCATCTAGTATGGATTCGGTCATGAATCAGTGGCTCTCCTCGGTGAAAGTATGGGCGCGATCTGTAAGGCGCGATGTGGTCGCTCTTTGGATCGCCGCTCGTGACCGACGCACGCCGCTCGCCGCCAAAGTTATCGCAGGCGCAATCGCTGCCTACGCTCTATCGCCCATCGATCTCATCCCCGATTTCATTCCTGTGCTCGGGTATTTGGATGATCTGTTGATTGTACCAATCGGGATACTCCTGGCTGTCCGATTGATTCCAGAACCGCTCATGTCCGAATTCAGAATGTTCGCGCAACAGAGAACGCGGCGACCAACCGGCTTATGGGGGGTGCTGGCCATCATCGCTATATGGGCGATCTTCGCAACCGCTGCCGCTTGCTTGGCGTGGCGGAAATTCAACGGGCGTTGACCGGCGTCACTCTTATGGAGCTTCGCGGCGTCACCAGTACGCCGGCTCTCGGCAACCGTCGGATTGTGGACGAATAAGCCCCATAGGCATACATTTTCGGACCGCTGGGACGTTGCAGCTAGGGGAAGTGCTTGCAATTTGCCCGGCAAGAGTGGGCCCCGCTTTAGCCAAGCGGGGCTTCTCCCGCCGCGCTCGCGTGACAATTCACTCCATCAGCTCTTCAAGTATCTCAGCCGCGGCGATCAAAGCCTGCTGCACCAGCGAATCGGCGGCGGTCGCGCTTGACGACGCAACGAGTTGAATGTCGTCGACCCTCAAGAGGTGCGCTCGCAACCGACGGGTTCCCGTGTTGTGTCCCACTTCACCGATTGCCTCAATCGCGCGCCGCAACAGAGCTCGACGCTCAACTTTGGAAAGCGTCTGAACGACACGGCTCGCGGTTCGAAGTTCGTCTACCGTCACTCTCATGTGTCATCTCGAAGCTGAGAGCGCCATCATCGGACGCAGCACACCCGTTATTGTTCAGAGGACGGCGCTGCGTCGAACTATATTCGATGCTTCGGTCAGTCCGCGATCGCGATTTCGCCAAAGGCCGCCGTTCTGCCCCATGCGCGTGATCAGATCACGAATTCCTCCTCGTACGTCTTTGGCTGGGGAACGACCGTAACCTCCACCGGAACGATCCAATTGACCGCGTAGCTCTCGCAGTCGGAACGCTGGAGGTCGGGCTGCACGTTCCCCGCCCCATCTGTCGCGCGACATCGCAGTATATGTCGCCCCACTTCCCTGGGGGTCCATATGTATTCCCAAAGGCGCCAGGCAAAGGGACGCTCTGCTTCGAGTAGCCTGCCCTCGCGCCAGCCCTTGCCATCTCCGGGGCAGACCTGCACCTGCCGGACAACGGACTCTCCGCTCCAGGCGGCTCCGAAAATCCGGTACGGCTGGCCGACGATGAGACGCTCCCCCTGTACGGGACGCGCGATCTGCGCTTTGACCTCCATCTCCGCAAGGGGGACGATCCTGGGTTCCCCGAGGCTGCGCTCCCAACGGAAATAGTCGCGTGCCTGCCAGTATCCAAGGAATGGTTGCTCCACAACCGTGATATGCGTGATCCACTTGATCCAGGCCATTCCGAACCAGCCACCCACAACCGCGCGCAGCGGGTATCCGTGATCACGCGTCAACGGCTGTTCGTTCATTGAATAGGCAAGGATCGTGCCGGGCGCGATGGCCTTCTCGAGCGGTAAACTGCGTGCAAAGGCGATGGGGCCGGGAGACGCCGTCTTCTTGTTTGCGTCGACGACGCCGCTGTCGGCGCCTGCGAGCAGAACCTCACGGGCGGTCGGTTTGACGCCTGCTATTTCCAAAATTTCGCGCAGAAGAACACCTGTCCACGCGGCATTGCCGACGGCACCATTCTGCCACTGCAACCCCTCCTTCGGCGGCACGTAGTACACGCGCCCATTGCCTGCGCACTCGACGACGGCGGTGAAAGTCGTGCTGCGCATCGCCTTGATGCTGTCGAGATCAAGTTCGATCGGCCGCTCCACCGCCCCGTCCACGCGCAACCTCCAGTCTCGCACTTGGATGTCCGGCGACGGGAAATGGTTTCGCACGAAGAACAGCTCGGTTGGGACCAGCCAATCGGAGAGCGACGCAAACGGAAACTCGATGTTCGGTGGGGATTTCTGCCGAACTATCGGATCGGGTTGCTGTGGTGGCCGCATCGTCCCCGTCTCTCCGTTCAAAAGCTTAACGTTGGCTTTCGTCCGCGAGCGATGGTTCGATCCCTCGCATCGCATACCTCCGTTTTTCCAGCTGCATCCTAGCATATACAGCCGTTTCCCGAACCGACATGAAACGGCAGCAATGGGTCAGCTCGAGACCTCGATCCGTCGCCGTCGCAGCAAAACACAGCCTCTTGTCCAGTTCACTTGTCCTGGTGCTGGATCAGGGGCATCCGATCGAAACCTGGTCGCCATGGCTGAAACGCGCGGCGCGGACGGGCCGGGGCACCAAAGGTAAGGCGGGTGAGTTGATCAAGCAGCGACCAGCCGCCAGCTGGCGGCAAGAAGAGCGGCACAGATCGACGCGGCGATGATTGCGATGAGTAGTCCTGCTCCAATCGTCAGAGAGTCACGCTGGGCCATGCCCAGAGCCATGATCAGTACCGCAAGTCCCGGTAGCGCGTTACCGAATGGAATCGGCAACACAATCAGGATGGCCATTGCCAAGATGATGAGCCCCAGAGCAGGTTGAGTTACAGCTTTCGAAAGCATTTTGCCGCGGGGTTTTATGTGTCGCTCGAGGCGGGCGAGAATTTTCGAGCCACGCGTGGAGGTCCACTCAACGACGGACCGGGGCACATCCAGTGCTGACAACTGACGTGGAAGCCACAATCGTTTCGCGCCGAAGATCACCTGGACAGATAGTAGAGCGAGAACCGCTCCGAACACGGTTCCTGCAGGAATTCCAGGCGTGGGAATCATGGCGGCGACGGCGAACATTGAGAGGACGATGGCGACACCTTGGCCACCCATCGCATTCAAGATGTCGCCTACGGTCACCTCGGGAGGCAGCCTGTCCGGCAGTGTGCTGAGCAGTTTTGCAATGCCGCTTGTGTTTGTGTTGCTCATGCGTATCGCCTCGACGCCATTATAGTCGCGCTACCGCTATGCGGCCTCGTTCTTCTTCTCATAGTCGCCGAACGCCTTTTTGAGGCCGCCCAGGACCTCATTTGCGGCTCGTCGACATGTTCGACGTCTTTCCGCATGTCGTCCATGGCTTCCTGCAGCCGGGTTTGCACCTTATCGACAAGATGTGGCGGATCGCTGACCATCGGTATTCCTCCGCTGGTTTGTATATGTAGCCCAACCCCTGAAAGTGGGTGTGGTTCCTATTATCGCTTTCCAGAGGATGTGGCAGCCTGTGTGGGAGGTCAGAACCTTCGCTGAGGCTGTGTCCGATCTGCGCGCTGCAATCACGCGGCCCAGGCGACGTCAAAGCCGGTCATGAGAGTGCACGCTATCATTCCCGCGGAACGCCACAGGAGGTTCTCGTGGCCTTCCTGAAACCTGGGCTCACCTCTTTCGGTGGCCGATTGCGCATCTGTTTTCGTGACGAACTGGTCGTTCATCGCAATGGATCGACGAGGCCGGTTACGCCGATCTTGGAGCGCTCAGCCAGTTCCTTCCCGGCACGCCTCGAGCCGGCGCGGTTCTCCCTCGGCCTCTTGCGCATAGGCTCCTGGGAGCGGTGTCCCCCCGGGCAGCGTTTATCTGCGGTCCGCAAACCTCCTGGTAATCTTCGCCATGGTCGCAACCGCTTTCGACGGCCCGACCGGGACCGGCCTGTTGCACGATCTGAAAATCGTGGCTGTGGCAGTCGCGGTTCAGGGCGTCGGCAAAAAGGCGAAAAGTGTGACGTCCGATCGGCGCCGCGCGAGACGCGTAGTCGGTTCGGTTCTCCTCGTCGTTTACAAGAGGAGCCGTGTGACAGGGACTTGGCGGGTCGGCCTTGCTGCGACCGTCGTAGCCATCGCACGTCTGCACATTCAAGCGACTACGTCTTCACTTTGGAAGCCGAACAAAACTCGATGCTGCTATCTGCCGACACGCTGTTTCACACACTGTTCGTCATGCTTGGAAGAGGCGTCATCTTTAAAAGGTCGCAATCATTGACACCGCACGCCAAGCATTGGAAAAAGAGTGTACTATTGGAGAGGGAAACAACTCATGGCAGACGAAACCAATATCGATATCATTGAGACGCCGCCGCCGGCAGAGGTAGCGGCGGCTCCGAAGAAGCGTCGCGGACCGCGACCGAAAACTGCTCAAACGGAAGCTGTGTCGGAAGCACCACCGGCAAGTGCTGCTCCCGCAAGAGGACGCAGGAAGCGGGCAGACAAGGACGGAAAGGCCGCAGCTCTCGTCACGACCAAGGGACGGGCAAAGAAAGTTGGCCAGTCCGTCGGGAAAACCCGGGCGGCAAAACCAAAGCTCGAGGCTCAGACGCCAGGTCTCGCTGATATCTCCGATCTCCTTCAGCTCGAGGAAGAGAATGCACGGCTGCGCAAGGCTTTGGCCGAGAAACTGCGGGCCGAAAATGCCGATCTGCGCAAACGGCTCGGTCTTGCCTGACCAATCGAAGCAGGACCGGTCGGATCCCGCGATCGGTCCGCGTCCTCGCACTCTTTTTCATATCGCACCGGTCATGCCAGCATGGGTTGCCGGTGCAATTGCTCGGGGTGACGGCGCACGATGAAATCACCATGGAAGTATCTGGTTGATCTGGCCGCCCGCCGGACAGCCAAGGAGACAGACGGACCTCCAGACATCGAGGAGCGGGGTCCGGAAACTTTTCCGCTGGCCCCGGCCGGTCACGCATTGGAAGCTCGCGGTGTTGACGGCATTGCTGCAGGCTCTTTCGTTGAAACCGAAAACGCGGCAGTGACCAACCTCGATGCTGCTGCCCTCGACACGGCGAATACAGCAGTTGACCAACGCGTGGAGGCGCCTACCCCCTCTCTCGACCAATCATCTGCAGACGACCGCGAGGATCTTTCGCAACCGCCACGTCCGCCACTGCGGGCAAAAAGGCAAAGCAGCGGCGCAAAAACGAATGCCGACAATATTGCAGTGTCCGACGTCGTGGAATATAGAGGCGACAGTTCCGGCGCCCGGCCGGCGCCGATCACCTTTATTGACGAGGTCACCGCACTAGACGCGGAAATCGAGCATCTCAGACGCGAACTGGCCGCAAAGTTGCTTTTGCAGAATGCGCAGCTCAAGACGATGCTTGAGCGGTACAATGCGCCGCCATAAGCCGCGCTAGCTCTCTTGAACGTTGGGTAGTTATGAAACCACAGCAGCGAAAGTTCATTGTCGAATTCAAATCGGGTCGCCGTCGAACGGCAAACAAGCCAACGTCCATCTGGAGCGATACGGATCTGAAGGCACTCGTGCGTGAGGCCGAGAATGACGCTCCGCATTTGTTTGACGGGGCCGAACGAGCCCACGCGATTGCTCCCGAGCAGAGTATTCAATCTGCTGCAAACGACATTGCGGTCACGGACCCTGTTGCGCAGGTCCAGGATGCCCTGATGGAGCCCACCGACCAAAACGTCGAAGTCCCTTCGCTATCGCTAGCCGAAACGGAAGACGCGCAGAAAGCTTCCGTAAAGGCTCCGGTTCGTCGACGCATGAAGCGTAACAGTCGTCACGCGGTCAGCAGCAGCGTCACTGCATCGGTCGACGGGGCCGCGTCTGCAGCGGTTGAAGTGCACGAACTCACTTTGCTCGAAGAAGAAAATCTCAGGCTGAAAGGGCAGCTGGCCGTCAAGCTTCAGCAGGAGAATATCCAGCTTCGAAAGATGCTGGAGCGGTTTGCAAAGGCAGCCTGACGGGCAAGCCCTCAGCTCGCTGCCGCCAGCTGGCAGATTTTCAACGCCACTTCAAACGAGCTTTCGAAGGCCGGTACGGGCAGAAACTCGTACCGCGAGTGGAAGTTGTAAGCGCCGGTGAAGAAATTCGGCGTGCTCAGGCCGCGGGCGGATAGAACCGCCCCGTCGGTTCCGCCGCGCATTGGGATCAGCTTCTTCTCGATCCCGAGCGCGTTCATTGCCTGAAACAACAAAGCAATGGCGCGATCGTCGCTGAGATGCTCGGATATGTTCCGATAGCTGTCGATGATCTCGTAACGGATCGTCCCGGACGGGTACTGTGCTCTTGTCCGGTCGGCCATATCCGCGATCCGGCGTTTGCGTCGATCAAAGCCATCGGTGTCGAAGTCCCGGATGAGCGCGGTCAACCTTGCTTCGGTGTCATTGGCAACGAGATCCTTGAACCAATAGAACCCCTCGCGGCCCGCCGTGCATTCGGGGGTGTCGCTGCGATCGAACCCCGCGATGAAGTCGATCGCCATCAAGAGCGGATTGACGAGGGTTCCCTTCGCCGACATGGGATGGGCACTGACGCCGGTAAACACAACGTCGCAGGAGGCGGCGTTGAAGGTCTCCAGCACGACTTCACCGAGTTCGCAGCAGTCGATCGTATAGGCGAAGTCGCAAGCAAAGCGCTCAAGCTCGAGGGCCCTGGCGCCACGCAAGCCGATTTCCTCGTCCGGCACGAAGGCGACAAAGACGTCGCCGTGTCCGTCTTGCCGATCGAGCCGTGCAAGCAGCGTCATGATGGCGGCAATCGCCGCCTTGTTGTCGGCGCCAAGCACGCTGGTGCCATCGCCGACAATAATGTCCTCTCCGATCCACCTGAGAAGATCCGGATGCTCGTCGACCCGCAACCAGATATCTTCGGCAGCGTTGAGGCAAAGATCCCTGCCTTCGAATTGCAGGATCTGCGGGCGGACGTAGGGCGAAAGTCCGACATCGACCGTGTCCAGATGGGCGATGAAGCCGACGGATGGCGCATGAGGGCGGTTGCCGCGTTTGACGCCGGTGACGATCGCATGGTCGTCGACATGGACGTCGTCGACGCCCAGTGCCCGCATCTCGTCTGCGAGCAGGGCCGCAAGGGCTGCCTGTCCTGGGGAAGAGGGAAGGGACGGCGAGCGCCCGTTGCTTTGGCTCTCGATTGCGGCATAGCGGAAAAAGCGGGTGACCAGTTCTTTGCGTACGTCCATGGGGATCCCGACGAGTTTTCATGTGAAGGATGCGGGGCCGATGCCCGGGTGTTGGTTGGTCCGCACCAACTAGATCCTGATCAGGCCGGCATCGTCGAAAACCTCGATGTCGACGCCGTACCTGGCAGACTGTGCACGAACCCGCCGCAGGATGCGGCTGGCGCTTTCTCCGGTTGCAAGGTGTGGTGCCAGGCGCCGTTCCAGCACAGGCTCCTTCAACGCCTCGTCGCCACCGATGACGACGGGATGAAGGGCGATCTCATCCAGACGGTTGCCAGTGCCGAACGAGCATACAGCGACAACGCTCTCCCAGACCTCCGGGGCCGTCCAGGCCGACGTTTCGGAGCGGACATGAAAGATGAAGTTGCCGAGGCTGTAGAAGATCGGCCGACCCCGGTAGAGTTCAATGGGTTGAAGGACGGGGGCACCGTGGCTGACGAACATGGCGGCCCCTGCATCGATGCAGGCTCTGGCGACACCGCTCACCCAGTCCGGGACCTTGTACCAGTCGGATGCCCAGTGATGATGATGCAGATAGGCGACGACCAGACTGTCGTCTTTCGCCGCGGTCGCAATCGCGTGGAGGTTCCTGGAAAGATCGGCCTCATCGATCCTGACGGTTCGCCCGAAGCGTTCGGCTCTCCGGAACACGGCGCGTGCGATGCCAATCTCATCATCCGAGCCCGGGTGCTGCGGGTCGTCGGGCTGGCTGTCGTTGGTAAGATCGATGGCCGTATAGCCGACCTCGTCGCGAATGGCCCTGATCTGTTCAAAGGCCGTTCCGTCGACCTCCAGCACCTGGGTGAGCCGCAGCCGGTTCACGCCGGGTCGTGCCGGTCTGCTGCCGTCGGCATCGGCGGCATACATGAAGTCCGGCCCCGGCCCTCCATCCATTGCGACGATGGCAACAGGACGCCCGCCGATCCTCGCCATGCCTGCGCGCGAGGCGTGCGCGTGGTCGCGGCCAAGGCCCGCATGGAGAAAGCGACGTCGTTCGACCTCCTCAAGCGTCGAGAGCACCCCGGGCGGCCCGAGGTCGAAGGCGTGGTTGTTCGATAGCGACAGCGCCTGAATCCCGATCGCCTGCAAGCTGTCGAGCACGGCGGCGTCGCTGCAACCGAAGTAAGAGCCTTTGAGCGGCCAGCCACCGTGGCTTCCCAGGATCGTGCTTTCAAAGTTGGTGAAGGCGAGATCCGCGTGACGAAGCAACGCCTGGACTTTCGCGAAGGCCGGGGCGGCGATGTCGCAGATGTCGTGCTTGATCAGCGACTGGCCGGTCACGGCCAATGTGAACCTGTCATTCATTGTAGAAACTCTCTCTGTGAGGAACTCTCTGTGAGGAAACTCTCGGTGAAGAAGCGGTCTGCGTTGATGGGCGGCATGCCTTTGTGCTGCCTGCCGGATGGAATTGGACCGCCGAGGTCGCAGCGCTCAGCAGGTGAACCGCTGCGGCCGGGCTTCGATAAGGGTGCGGGTGTAGGAATTGTCGGAGCGCGCAAAGATGAAGTCGGACGACCCGAAATCCTCCACCCGCCCATCCTTGAAGATGTAGACGGCACTGCACATCGCCTGGACGATGGCGAGGTCATGGGAGATGAAGACCATGGTGATCGCCCGCTCGGCGATGGTCTCCTTCAAGAGCGTGACGATCTCCGCCTGCACCGAGACGTCGAGCGCCGAGGTCGGCTCGTCTGCGACGATGAGCTCGGGCTCGGCAAGAAGGGCGCGGGCGATGCAGACCCGCTGCTTCTGGCCGCCGGAGAGCTGGTGAGGGTGGCGGGCAAGCAGGTTGCGGGCAAGACCCAGCCGATCCATCATCGACGCCACATTCGCCTGGCTGTCCTGTCGGCGCGCGCTTGCACCGAAGCGGATACTCTCCTCAAGGGTCTCCTCGATGGTCATGCGCGGGTTCAAGGAGACGGAAGGATCCTGGAAGATCATCTGCACCCGGCCCAGGAGACCGCTGCGGCGGCCGCTTCTGGCAACGTCATAGGCCTGGTCGTCGATGATGATCCGGCCCGAAGGTGCAGTATCGAGGCCCGCGAGGATACGGCCGAAGGTCGTCTTGCCGCTGCCGCTTTCACCCACAATACCGGTGATCGTACCGCGTGGCAGGCGGATGCCGACGTCCCGCAAGCCGAAGCTTTCGCCCCTCCGGCCAAAGCCCCAGACCAGACCGCGTGGTGCGAACTGCTTCGAAACACCTTCCGCGACAAGGTGCATGGGCACACGGAGGCCTTCGCCGGAGGGTGCATCAGCGGCGATCTCGCTCCCACCGTCCGTCTGGGGCGGCCCGGTCGTCACCCGGAGCCTCGGAACGGCGGCCAGGAGCTTCTTTGTATAGGCGTGAGCGGGCTGATCGAGGATGACCGACGTGCGATCGGCTTCGACCACCTTGCCCTTCCGCATGACGAGAACCCGGTCGGTGATCTCGGAGATCACGCCCATGTCATGCGTAATCAGGATGACGGAAACACCGGTCTCATCGACGAGGTCTCTGATGAGGTCGAGCACCTGCTTCTGCACACTCGCATCGAGCGCCGACGTCGGCTCGTCGGCAATGATGATATCGGGGGCGCCTGCAAGGGCGATGGCGATGACGATGCGCTGCCTTTGCCCCCCGGAAAACTGATGCGGATAGTTGCCGTATCGCCGCTCAGGCTCCGCAATGCCGACACGGGCGAGAAGATCGATCGAGCGGGCGCGTGCCTGATGTCTCGAAAGCCTGGTGTCGAGCGCCAGGCAGGTTTCCTCGATCTGGGCGCCCACGCTCATCAAAGGGTCGAGCGACGCCGTGTGATCCTGAAAGACCGCAGCGATCCGCTTTCCCCGGAGTGCGGCCCGTTCCTCGGCCGTCATTCTGTCCATCGCCTTGCCACCGAAGGAGACTGTCCCGGAGGTCTGCTGGAATTCGGGGGCGAGCAGGCCGAGGATGGCGTTGCCGATCGTCGATTTTCCGGCGCCGGACTCGCCGATGATGCCGAGGATTTCGCCGCGCCCGAGGTCAAAGCTCACCTGGGAGAGGATCGGAGTCGAACTGGCGCCCGACACATGGCGAAGGCCAAGGTTCTCAACGCGTAGAAGCGGTGCGTTCGTGTGGTCCACTGTCATTGCGCATGGTTCCTGGGATCGAGTTTGCGGCGAACGTCCTCGCCAACGAGATTGATGCTGGCGATCAGACCGAAGAGGGCGAGGCCCGGGAACAGGCTGATCCAGTACTGGCCGGTGAGCAGATACTGGAAGCCGTTTGCGACCGCCGAGCCGAGTGAGGGCTTGTCGATCGGAACGCCCAGACCGAGAAAGGAGAGTGTCGCCTCGAGCGCCACCGCATGGCCGATCTCGATCGGTATCAGGGTGATGGCAGGCGCGATGCTGTTCGGCAGCAGGTGGCGGAAGATGATCCGGCGCGTCGGCAGCCGCATCAGGCGGGCCGCATCCATGTATGGCTTGCCCACCTCGCTAAGGGCTACGCCGCGCGCAATCCGCGCATAGGTCGCCCACTGCGCAATGATCAGGGCGAGGATGATCCGGTCGATACCGGGCCCGAGTGTCACGATCGCAATCAGCGCAACGAGGATTGTCGGAAGGCTCAGCTGCAGGTCGACGAGGCGCATGATCGCGACATCCACCCACTTGCCGAAATAGGCCGCACTGACGCCGGCCGTCAGACCGATCAGCGCGGCCGCTGCGCTGCTTGTGATCGACACCACCAGGCTGATGCGCAGGCCGTAGAGGATGGTACTGACAATATCGCGGCCGAGCCCGTCGGTCCCGAGAAGGTAGAGATAGCCGCCGCCGCCGGCCGCTCCGGGTGGCGATGACGCCTCCCAGCCGTAGATCTGCAGCGGATCATAAGGGTTCTGCGGCGCGATGAGGGGAGCGGCGACGGCAAGCAGGATGTAGGTCGCAAGTAGCACCCGGGGCGCGGACAGGGCAGGGCCGTGTCGACGCTTCTTCAGTGCGCTCAGGATCAGAGCTTTCATGAGGGTCCCTTTCATGAAGACAGACGGACGCGCGGATCGAGCACGGCGTAGAAGAGATCGACGAGGGCGTTGAGCAGGACGAAGGCGACGGCGACGAAGGTCAGCGTTGCCATGACCACCGGGCGATCGAGGAGCTGGATCGAGTCGATCAGAAGTTTGCCCACACCCGGCCAGGAAAAGATCGATTCCACCACCACGGCGAAGGCCAGCATGCCGCCGAACTGCAGGCCAATGATCGTTACGATCGGCACGCTGATGTTCGGAAGCGTGTGGCGGAACAGGATCCTTCGTGACGACAGTCCCTTGGCACGGCAGAACCGGGTGAAGTCCAGGCTCTCGACCTCGATCGTGCCAGAGCGTGACAGCCGGGCGATCAGCGCGATGTTCGGGATCGCCAGCGCCATCGCCGGAAGGACGAGGTGCCACAGTCCGTTTGCGGTCAGAAAACTCCAGTCCTGGCCGAGGAGATGTGCCGTCGTTCCTCTGCCGCCGGACGGAAACCAGCCGGTCAGGAGGGCGCCGACAAGGATCAGCATCATCGCCAGCCAGAAGGAGGGGATGCTGAGCGCCGACACGCTCGCCTGGAGCAGGGTTCTGTCGAACAGGGTACCGATCCGGCGGCCGGCGACAAGGCCGAGTGCTGTTCCGAGCGGAGCGGCGATCAGCATGGCGATCGAGGCGAGTTCCAGTGTTGCCGGCAGCTTGCTCATTAGAAGCTCGAACGCCGGCAGGTGATAGATGTAGGACGTGCCGAAGTTTCCGCGGACGACATTGTCGACGAAGACCACGTACTGGTGCCAGATCGGCTGATCCAGTCCGAGCGCGATCGTTGCCCCCCGAATATCCTCGGGCGTGGCGGTCTCGATGTTGACGACGTTGAAGACCGGATTGCCGACGCTGTGGATGCCGATAAATCCGATCACGGACATGGCGACGAGGAGCAGGAAGGCTTGCGACAGCCTTCCCAGAACAGCAGAAATCATGCCCATGAGCGCCTACTCCGCCGCAACGAGCGTCTGCATCGCGGTCGTCCAGCCGCGTGGGTGCATCACATAGGAGCCGACCCGCGGGCCGTACCCGACGATATGATGGAAGTGATAGAGCGGGATGATCGGTTGATCGGCCATCGCCAGCTCGGTCGCCTCGGCAAGCGCTGCGTTCCGCTCCGGGCCGACCGCAATACCTTCTGCGCTGGCCAGAAGCCGGTCGAAGGTCTCGTTGCGATACTTGCCGAAGTTCAGCGCACCGGTCCCCCGCTCCGGATCAGGGGAGGCGAGCAGTGAATGAAGAATGATGTCCACCGCCTCGCCGGAGCTGCCACCATACCAGATGCCATAGTCGCCGGCAGCACGTTTGGTGTTGAACACCGAGAACGGGGAGGCTGAGGGCTGGGCTTTGACCCCGATACGGGCCCAGCTCTGCGCAATCGCCTGAAGACTCTCGGCGTCGCCCGGGTAGCGTCCGGCCGGTCCCGCAAGAACGAGGCTGAAGCCATCGGGGTACCCCGCCTTGGCAAGAAGCGCCTTGCCTTGCTCGTAGTCGGGCACCTCAGGCAAAAGTTTTGCTGAAGTGCCGGGAAGGCCGTTCGGAAACACCTGGGATGCAGCGGTGCCGAAGCCGGCGAGGATCTTGTCAACGAGTATGCCGCGATCGATCGAAAGGGCCAAAGCACGTCGCACAAGGGGATCCTTAAAGGGATTGGAGATCGGCTGACCGGATTTGTCGGTCACACCCGGAAGCGTTTCGCGATCGACGTCGAACTGGACGAAGTTGATGCGGGCGGCACCGACACTTGCGATCCGCACGCCCCGCTCCTTCAGCGAGGCGACGTCGCGAGCCGGGATGGCGTCTGCCACATCGATCTCCCCGGTACTCAGTGCAGCAACCCGCGCGGCCGGGTTCTCGATCACGCGGAAGGATACTCGCTGCCAGGCGGGCTTGCCGCCCCAATAGTCGGCGTTGCGGACAAGTTCCAGCTCTTCGCCGGAGCGCCAGCTCTCGAACCGGTATGGTCCCGTGCCGTTCGGTGCCTGGCCGGCATTGAGATCCTCGGTGGTCTCGAAACCGTCGGAAGGACGGTTCATGACAAAGATCGAAGAAAAGAAGAGAGGCAGGTTGGGAACCGCACTGTCCGTCTCGATGACGATGGTGAGGGGATCGGGGACGAAGACCGACTTGATGCCGCTCACATAGGAACGGAAGCCGCCGCTGGGTGACTTGAGGAAATCCCGGATCCGCTCGATCGAATAGACGACATCGTCCGCATCAAAGGCCGAACCGTCATGAAAACGCACATTGTCCTGGAGCTTGAACTCCCATCGGGTGTCGGACAGGGGCCGCCAGGAGGTCGCAAGACCGGGCTTCAGAGCGAGGTTCTCGTCCTGGTAGACCAGACGCTCAAAGATATGGGAGAGCAATGAGGTGTTCTCATTGAGGTTGGCATAGTGCGGATCGAGCGTCATCAGCTTGTAGGCGGTGGCGATCCGAAGCTCTTCCTCTTCAAGTGCCAGCGCCGGCGCCATCGGAGCACACCACAGAAAGATGGCGAGCAGCGACGCTGAAATAAGGCGAGCGCGTAGTCGGTTTCCCAGTGTCATATGAAGTTCCTTGTTCTGCTTGGTAGTAGAGTCGGAAAACACCGCGTCGGAGCAGACCCCAACGCGTGCGGTTTCAGGCCCAGTCTCGTCAGGCTGCCGGCGCCGTCCGGTTCACGCGTGCTGCTGAGGCGTTCGCGTCAATTGCTTTGAAGCTCGAACGGGAGCTCGGCCGCCGGCAGGCAGCTTCGGCCGCTCGTTTCAGCGGCACTGTCGATCCTCAGAAGGTCGTCAATCACGGCGCGGATTTGCGGCCATGGCTCTTCCTGGCTTGTGGGGGAGGGCTGCCATTTCGTGACAGCCGCGTGGAGCTTGGCCGCTACACCGGCGATCGATATGGCCGGTGTCCCCCATAGGGCCTCTGCGGCGTCGGCCTCCGCGACGGACGCACACGCCTCAGCTTGGAGAGCCTCCTCATAGGCCGCTGACGTTGCGGCTTGATCATGCGGACATGGCCGGACATACGAAATCAGGGCCGTCTCGAGCTGCTGCTGGCGCAAAACTGATTCGCATAAACGCTTCCAGGTGGCGCACCACTGCGTCCAGACAGCAAGTGCGGGATCGTCGCCGCGGTCCGGAAGCAGAGGCCTCGATGCACTATGAGATGTGGGTAAGGACGCCGCCACGAAGGAATGGAATTCTCCCCGGATGACCGTAGGCAAAGTTCTGCTATTGTCGGAATCAGCCATGATCCGAGCTCCCGTAAGCTTGGTTTTGGTCAGGCTGTGTTCGGTGTTGCGAGCACCGGGCACGGCCGAATGAAACGTTTAGTGCCACATGGACGATAAAAGTTCAACCGGGAACACCGAAATTTATGAGTGCAATAACCGGAGCTCAAATTCGCGCGGCAAGGGCATTAGTTCGATGGACTGCCGAGGAGCTAGCAAAAACAGCCAGCGTCGGTTTATCGACGATACGACGGGCTGAGGCAGAAGACGGGCCACCCACAATTACGCCAGCGAACCTGAAGTTGATCCGAATCGCTCTCGAAAATGCCGGTATAGAATTTCTCCCAGCGAATGGCGCCGGCGCGGGCGTGCGGTTCAAAAAGTAGAATAGGTGAATGTACGCGCCGCATCATTCCGGCTTGGGTGAGTGATGACGTTTTGCAGCTCGGAGCCGGCGGCGCGGCGATCGAGCCTGTAGGAGAAATGAACCGGCGTCGACTGGACTACCTACGAACTGGAACGCTGGCCGAAAATGCTCGGCGGCTATAACCATCGCTCGTTCTCCGATGAGCTGCACACGGGAAACACTACCCGCACCTGTCTCTGGAAGGAGCAGACTGCAGCGGAAGAAATCATGGGAGTTGCTGCGAACCTTAGGCGCCGATGGTATGAAATGCCGCCGACCAGTGGCTCGGCGGCATCAAAAAGCACAAGCCGCTCGGGAAATTTTGGCAGCAGCCGGTCGGCAGCCTGAAGGCGAACGCTTGATGAAGGCCAGAGGCTACATCGCCTATCCGCGTCACTAGCGACCATGCTAAATCTTGGACATGGCCATCTCGGATGCCACAGCGAAGGGACGGCGATGGGGCATCGCCTCGCGCTGGACGGGTGATAACCAAAGCCCAAACGCATGGGGGCCGCCCGCCATCATCCCCCGTCGCCTGGAGCGTTCTCCTCTGGTAAGCCTTAGCGACCTGCCACGGGTTTCCCACTTCCGGAAAGCGCGCAACAGCATGGCAGCTCGTCAGGCTCATAACCTGAAGGCCGCAGGTTCAAATCCTGCCCCCGCAACCAAGTCCTACTCTATGCTATCCCACAATAGCCGCAAACCACGATCCAGTTCGCCGGGGCACTCCTGTCTCCGTCGCTAAATTCCCGGTGCAAAACACGAATGGAGATACAGCAGGTGCAAAGCAGGGGCGGCCGCAAGCACTGATGATGCCGCGTGCCCGAGGGACAAATGGCGGAAGTTCAATATCGCACCTCCGACAGGCCGAAAGCGCCAACGCTGAATGCATATCTTTCCGATGACGCCACACACACCCTCGCAAGGAGCAGTGTCACACAAAGAGCATTGACTGAAGTATAGACATTTACGCTGTGTATTCCTGTGCGATATATACGCAGGAAGTTCAATATAAAAAATTGTTCGACTATTGATAAGCATTACTTATCGATGGCCAGCGGTGCGCTGGTTCAATCTCTCCGGTGGCGAACCGAAACGCCGAGATAGATTTCCTTTAGGAAATCATTTACCATAAATTCAATGGTTACGATCTCTCGAAAATCAGCATGACACCCCTGATGCGCCCGGCTTTCGACGCCGGCATCGCGCTCATCCGTCTCGACGAGCGCATTTCTCGTTCGCCGGTCGGCGCAGGCTTCCTCGAGCGGCAAAATTTCGCCGATGCCTGCGCCTCGCTGTGGATCGACGGCGAACTCGTGCACCTCGAAGACCTCGTCCTCCACGACGCCTTTCGCGATACACGCACCCCGACCCATGAACTCACCATCGCCCGCGACGTCCTTCGTACACGCCGGCGCATCGCCGGTCAGTCACCGGATTGGGCGCTGTCCGCAGAGGGTATTCGGACGTTGCGACAAACGTCAGACATCACGTCGGCCGGCGCGGCCGAGTTAGAGACAGCCGGCGTCATTCGGCCCGCGGCCGCTGAAAAAATCCGGAAGGGGGGGGGACGATGTTGACGACGTCGAGAACCTTCCGGGTGTCGACTACGCCGCTATCGATGCGGTGCTGGCCCGATCAGAGGCGGCGATTGAGAATGCCACGCGACCCGGCCGTGGCAGCGCTCAAGACAAAGACTCAATGATTTACGATCTCGACTGGGACGAGGATGCCCGGCTCGAAGAGTGGCGCGACGGGTTGCGCAGGGCCGAAAACCTGCAGGCAGTGCTACAAGCAATCATAGCCCTCGATGCCTGGAACCAGCTGTCCGTGCTTCAGCACGCCCCCTGGCTCGGCCGCCTGTTTTGCGCTTCCATTCTGCGACAGGCTGGTATCACCACCGGCGCCCATCTGGCCGCCATCAATCTCGGCCTCAAAACCCTTCCGGTCGATCGGCGCCGGCATCGCGATCGCGAAACGCGGCTTCTTGCCATCGCCCATGGTTTTTTGGCTGCCGCCGAGATCGGGATGAAGGAGCATGACCGGCTGACCTTGGCGAAAACGATGATGGACCGGATGCTGGAGGGACGCCGAATGTCGTCAAAGTTGCCGGAGCTGGTCGAGCTGGCCATTTCGAAGCCGCACGTGTCGGCCGGGATGGTGGCGAAGACGCTGGATGTGACGCCGCAGGCGGCGCGGCGGATCGTTTCGGAACTGGGCCTCAGGGAGATGACGGGGAGGGGGAGGTTTCGGGCGTGGGGTGTCGTGTAGCCAGTGAAGAGGTCTGCGGCCTCTCCGCGGCTCTTTCGGTGTTTGAGAGACACATCAGGCGGTAACGGCTGTTTCAAACCGTCGAATGAAATTATCGGCGATTTTTGGGGCGTGGACGAGGACGCCGATCTCTTTGTATGGCGCGGCTTCCGAAGGATCGGCAGAAAGCCAATTCAGGCTCGAAACCGCCAAACTATCATCATCCCATCCCAAGACCTTGGCATGGATCCGCGGCTTGTGGACCGGTTTGACCTCCAGCCCCGCCTTCGCGAATGTTCTGACGAGGTCAGCACCTGCTTCTCCTGATAGCGGTCCTGTCGTCCTACCGTAGAAGAACGAGGCTTCTATATCTCGAGCCTTCACGGCGGCGAGGGCGGGAAGCAAGGTCATCGATTTTGCGGTGATGCCAATGCGGTGACTGAGCGCAAAAATCCGTCTGACCGCGGTGTCGCGTGCTTCGAGGACAAGCTTCGCGTGATCAGGTCCGTATAGGAGCCGCATTGGAACCGTGCGGCCTTTCGGGCTGGGTGTCCTCATCACCCTTTTTCCAAGGATTGCGAGCTCAACGGCGAGATCGTTCCACACGCCCGGTCTTCCCTGAGCGAGGCCGGCAAGTTTTCGGATCAACTGGCCGATGAGAAGCGGTTCGCGGAGTCTGAGCGATGTCTCGAAGCTCGTATAATCAGAAGCAAGCCAGTTGCACGAGCCGATCAACGCGTTCCAGCCCTTGGCGGAGTCGGCAAACACAACCTTGGCATGCGAGTTGGTCGAAAACGGGTGGATGACGATTGCGCCGGTTCTTCCAGCGGAGTCCACGGATGCCTGCATCCTCGCGGCGGCGATCTGAGATGAGCGCGTCGAAGATCCCAGGTCGTCCTGGCCCCAGAGTACGTCGACTTTCACGCCTCGCTCGGCGGCGCGCAACAGCAGTGGCAGAACAATAGCGGCGCGCTCGTCGCTTATAAAGGTAGAATGGATAATGATACGTTCGGAGGCGCCGCTGATGATCCGCTCGAACGACCGCCAGTGCTCTTCCCCATCTATGATAATATCTGAAGGATCGTAGGCGGCGGCGACTGTTGTCGGTGGATCGTCCGGCGCATCACTTACCGCGATTTGCGGTCTCGTCTTCTCGGACGCCGTTGGGCTTTTGCCCAGCACGTTGAAAGCGGCATGGAGGATCTGATGACGCAAGAGCGTCGGCGCTCGGGCTGGAAGTCCTTCCACCGTGCCATCCCGCACCGTGACCACGGCATACCGTTCGGCCAGCTTCTCCGAGCCACGGTCCACGCCAACAATCAGTTCATCTTCGCCTTCGATCGCCGTAAATACATCGCCCATATCTTCAAATTCGTGGGCCGGTGACGCTTCGAGATGAGCTACGGGACTTTCGTCTGTATGAATGGGCAGTTGGTTTTTGTGCCGAAGCTCAAGCTCTCGTCCCCGATAGACGCTACCGGTTATTTGCTCGACGGCAAATGCCCTCCACCGTGGTTCGGTTACAGTTGCAGAAGGCAACTGGTCATGATGAACCCGCGACGAGCCCGCCGGCGTGATCTGGAACAGGGAGCCCTTTGACGTTGCGACAATTTCCACCCATCCTGCCCGCATCAAGCGGATGAACGCCTCGACGACGACGCGTCTGGGCAGGCTTGAACGCTCGGCGAGATCCGCAGCGGAAGCTGCACCTCTGGAAACTGCGTCGAGCAGAAGATGTTCGATAACGCTCCATCGGCGACCCCGCTCGATGATAAAGCGTCTGCTGCCCCTTAGCACCGGAAAAGTTACCTGCACCGCTGTCATCACTTCGTCCCCTTCAAGGCGGCCCATTCGACCTGTGCTGCGTGCCCGGCCGCCTTTTCAGCTTCAAAGGCGGAGAGGAATTCAGACAGAAAGCCGATATCCTGATCCTGGAGGTGATCTGCCGCCGAGACGACATGTTTGTAGAATGATAAGCTGCCGACAATGATCATCCGCCACTTAGCCCGGCTTAAGATGACATTCATTCGCCGATTGTCCCGCAGGAAGCCGAGCGCGCGGGCAGGCGTCGTATGGTGGTTGTTTCGCACCATAGAAACAACCACCACATCCGCTTCACCACCCTGGAATGAATCGACTGTCCCGCAGAAACCAGCATCGCCAACGGCAGGTTCGAAGCCCGACAGGTTTTTCAAAGTGGCAGTCCGGTTCTGGTCGATCAGTCGTTCGATGCGGCGGACCTGCTGCCAGTAAGGAGACAGGACGGCGAGCGACGGTTTCTTTTCGGCGTCTGCAGCGTGAAGGTGCTTGAGGACCTGCACCACCGCAGCGGCTTCGTTGGGGTTTGACCAGGGCGGCGCCCGTTCACCCCCTCGTCCGCCGGGTCCTTCTTCCTGGGCATAGGGCATATTGACGAAGACAATCGGCGTATCCGGAAGGACGCTCGGACTGCTGCTCTTAAAGGGTGCGGTGCCAGCGGCAAACTTTGCGGCCTGTTTCGCGTTCGTTTCCAGCTCTCCCTCATAGAAGCATTTGGAGACAATGCGCGCGATAGCCGGGTGCATTCGGTACTGCTCGTTAAGGCGGCGGGCAATGCGAGGGCCGATGTCCCGCTTTTTCTGACGCGACAGCTCGCGCTCGACAAAGGTCTCAAACATGGTCAGCAGGGAGAGCGCTTCCGCGCACGTCCTGCCGAAATCGTCACCCGCCTTCGAAACCTCGTCAAAAGTTTCGTCGAGGCCGGGGTCTTTTAGATATCGCGACACGAGGCCTTCCGCGAGCTTGACCACATCTTGTACCGCGGTCGTCGACGACAGGAGTTTCGCCATTTTGTCGACATCGAAGGGTGGCAATTGCTTGTGGTCCCCGATCATCAGGCGCCTGTGCGACAGAAGGAGTGGGGAAAGCAACTCGCCGCCCGTAGCCTTGCCCGCCTCTTCCACGATCGTCCAATCAAACAGACCTTGTTCCTCGATCAAGCGCTCCACCGCAGCAGAATTCGTAGTTGCAAAAACGAGGTTGGCTGCCCGGAGGATCATGCCTTCAAAGGCTCGAAGCTCGGCAGCAATGCGCCGCCCGGCAACATCCCCGGCAGAAAGGTTTGACGCGGATGCAGTCTTTGCGCTCGCGAGTGAATGGACTCTTGCTGCAAGGCGGGGCGCGGCCTCTTCGATGATCGAACTCGTAGATAAGTCCTGAAGGAGCTTATCCGCCTGGACGTCGATTTCGAGATCGCCCGCGGCGTCGTCGTCATCGGCGGCCCGCGCCCTCACCATCAAGGGCTCGCTATCGTCGTCAGACGTTTTGAAGACGGCTTGCACCTCCTTCATCAAGTGGTCGATCGCTGAGTTGCTTTGGGCAGACAAAAGCACACGCGCTGTCGGGTCTTCCTGTATTCGGCGCGTTACAAGGTCGCCAACGAGATAGGTCTTGCCCACCCCCGGCGGTCCCTGAAGAAGAAAAAGGGGGATCGTTGACAGGATCTCCCGAAGGGCTTTTTGCTTCGATTGGTCAAGTTTCTTAAATGCATCGTCGGCTTCGTCGAGGGGATCCTGACTGTCTTCTATTTTCAGACGTGGGTCGACGAACATCCGCAGCAGTTCGCCGTGGTTCTTAAGCGCTGTCAGTGCTTTTAGACGTCGCTTGAATTGCGCGATCCTGCCCGACATGTCGGACGGAACGAGGAAGCCGAATGAGCGCGTCTGAGGCAGGGACTGACCTTCGAACTTCATGCATTCAACATCATTCAGCTCCTCAAAATCCAGAAACCGCCACGCCGTGGTTGTCGGCGATCGGTCACCCAGTGTCCCCGGTTCGGAGAAAATCCAGCCACCCTCGTCGCGTGGCGTTTCGGAACTCAACAGCTTTCGCAACCGGATTGCAGGCGCCTCCAAGCCGAGGTGCATGGAGAGGTCGGCTCGATCTCTGTCATTACGCGAGACAACATGCATTACCTTCTGGTCAATGCTGTCTCCGCTTCCTTTCGAAACGACTTCGATAGGGAATATGTCGGCGGCGGCGTAAGCCATTTCCAATATCAGCAGCAGAGCGAACGCCTGATGCATCCGGGCCATGTCGGACTTGTTTGCCGTCTGGGCTGCGGTCCGACCGAGGTAGTCATCCCAGTGCTGTACCTTGCCGCGTCTGCGCGGAAACGATTGTACAGCGTCTCCGGTCTTGACGAGATCTAGCGACGTTGAGGCGATCAACGTCTCCCCGATGACTTGGTGTTTGGCGGGCGGATCGAAGTCGACTCTTTCCGTGAAAGCGAACTCCCACGTCGGGGCGTCTGGCGAGCTTGGTCGGCGGTAAGGGGTCAGCCTGTATGTCAGACGATGGCCGAGCAAGACATATCTCGGTGTCCCTCCTTCGCGAAGGGCGATGAGTTGGACCTGCTCGCCGAGATCGTCACGCATGAACCGCAATTGTTGCAGGTCGTCAACAATTTCGATTTCGTTTTGTGAAGCTTTTCTGATCGCTTCGGAAAGGGCACTTCCTGTCCCCAGCCTTACGGCGAGGCAAAGTGCTGCATCTTTCCCAGCCACCTCGGCGGCGATATCGTCGATAATCGACTGGATACGAGTACTAATATACTCACCATCAAGCCTCTCGACATGTTCAAGTCCGAGCATCGCCCGCAACAATCTTACCTCTGAGGCGGGAGCATGTTCTGCGACGCGCGAGGCGACGATTTTGAGGTCGTTGAGCGGGGCAAGTGGAATATCCAGGATTATAGCGGCAAGATGGGCTAGGTCACGCCAGTCACGAGCGAAGGAAAAAGTCTTCTCCTCGCGGGGTGCTTTCACCTTTTTCCCGTCATTGGTGTCAATCGCGACGATTCGCATCGACCACTCGAAACCAGTCAAGCGGAAGTCTGGTTCTTCGCCCAATGCGGTGACGACAGACCAAGGATCGATATTCCGGTGAATGCTGCCTTGAGAATGTAGCAGTTCGACCCCATGCACGAGCCGTAGAAGATTCGCCCAAAGCAGACGCCTGGATCTCGGCAGCCTGGCCTGGGCCAAGAGAGATGACTTGCGGCTAGCGCTCAATAAAACCTCGAGCGGAGTTCCCTGGCCAGGGTCAAGGACAAGATAGAATCCGTCTTTGTCCTTGCCGCTTCCGACCATTGGCACAAACAGCTCGTCGGCCCGGGGGACCGCGGAGAGACGTTGGAGCTGTCGAATTTCGCTTCGCCAGATGACCTCTAAATCTTGGTCGTCGGCTCCCTTTGTGCGCGGCCAGGTTTTAACAAGGACTTCTCTGGAGTCTCTTGTTCGCGCAGCATCGATCCCGGCGCGTCCCAATTTTCGATCCGGACGAAGAAGATATTTATCATCGAGGGTATATTCGGAAAGGTACCCAGCTTTCGATTTGCGATTTGACATCCTCACCCCCACATGAGTGTCACCATACAACTTCAGCGCGTTATCTCAAGTAGTAAGCACCTTCGTTCACTGACTTTTTCCGCGGATCTCTGATCGCTCTTCGAATAAGCGACTCGAAGAGGCCGTTGATCTTATCGGTCTACTTTGCAAGAGAGCTCGCCGGCTGCAAACTCCAGGGCCGGATGTGGAAGCAAGCAAATTTTCTTCTGCTATAAGCTTTGCTTCAGCAATCTCCACGAAACAATTGGGTCATGCGGAGCTGCTCGACTTGAGCCCCAACCGGTGATCCAATCAGCGAGGAAGTCTATGTGCAACTTTGATTGCGCCTAACGTTATTCTCCTCGCCGTCCGGGCGTTTTCGGGATCCATTTCCGCTCAAGCCGCTCCCGGGCCAGTCTCGCTTCTAGGTTGAGGTCTTTCGGCTCGATGCTTTCATTGTAGATGTAGCACGTGTCCTCCCAGAATTCCGAAACGGCTCCCACGAAGATTGCGAGGCGTTGAACAGGAACATCCATCGTTGCAACGGTGCGATAGATCGCAGCCGCTGTTTGCTCTAGTTGCATTTGCGGCACAAAGCGCCAAAAATCCGGACATTGCTCAACAAGCCGACCCGCCGATCTACCATCACCATGGCGAGCAGCGTTTCCCAAATGCTGAAGGATGTCGAGTATCACAAAGCTGGGAAAGTCGCGAAGCTCGATGCCTCTTAATTTTGCGAAATACTTCTGCAATCCTTCCCAATCTGCGCGCTCGATCCTGGCCGGGAAATCCTCCGCCGGATACAGCTCCCTAGCACAACCGATGATGTAGGCTCTCAGTTGGCGTTCCCAGATCGATTGTATTGCAAGTGAAAAAGCTAGTTTCGTCTCGCGGATCACATCTTGCATGTCTGGTTTCGCAAATGCGGCCCACGCGCCGCCGCGCTGCTCCAACTCTTCTGCTTTGCGGTCAAGGGTATCTAGAGCCGGAATGATGACATCATCAAAATAGGTCTGAATGGTTCTGCCATGCCGGTATGTTTGAACGTCGGCATAGCAGTTCCGCCAGCGAAATGGCTCCATGTCTCAGCCCTTTGTATTTGCCCCGCTGATGTGGCGGCCCGCGTCTTTTCTTGCTAGTCCGGCCCTGAAAGGTCGAGAACAAGCCGTCAATGCATCGCTGCAGTTCCTCCGAGATCTTCGAGAGGATGCTGGCTTAGTCTTAGCCGGAGTTGAATTCCTCGGATTGATCAGCCTGCGACCCTCTCGCCATTCCTCTACAAGAGAACAAGTAGGCCTCGGCACGGAGCGTCACCTCACTGGTCGCGAAGCCGTCAGCTCCGCCATCTGCTCAAGCGCCGACGTACCGATCGCAGCAGCGCTCACTCCGGCCCAAAATGGCCATTCCCCAATGCTAAATCTCTGTTTCGACTAGCAACTCACCAGTGAATTGAAAAGGCAATAGCGAGGTTGTGGGTTCTTATCCTTTCAAGAGCAGTGTAAGCCACAAAACAGTCCCCTGGGGTATATCCCATTGACATATCCTGTCTCGCGCACTAGCTTTTGGGATATGCTATGTGTAGATGCCAAAGGAGTGCGCCATGGAACAGGGTGCGGTATTCCAGAGTAATCGGAGCCAAGCCATTCGGCTGCCAAAGGCCGTTGCTCTGCCTGATGATGTCAAGCGTGTCGATATCGTTGCGGTCGGGCGCACTCGAATTATAGCTCCCGCCGGCGAGGCTTGGGATAGCTGGTTCGAGGGTGCAGCGGCGACCCCCGACTTCATGAGTGAACGTGATCAGCCTGCCTTGCAGGAGCGCGAGGCATTCTAATGCTGAAGTACATGTTGGACACCAACATCTGCATTTTCACCATCAAAAATAGACCCCAACAGGTGCGCGATGCGTTCAATCGCCACCACGGTCAACTATGCATAAGCTCAGTAAGCTTGATGGAGTTGATTTACGGGGCAGAGAAGTCGGCTAGGCAAGAGCACAATCTGACCGTTGTCGAGGGTTTTGCGGCTCGACTTGAGGTGTTGCCTTATGATGACATAGCTGCCATCCACACCGGCCAGGTGCGTGCTGAACTCGCTCGGAACGGAACCCCTATAGGGCCGTATGACCAACTGATCGCAGGGCACGCGCGCTCCCGCGGATTAATTGTGGTGACAAACAACCGGCGCGAATTTGATCGCGTGGCAGGCTTACGCGTCGAAGATTGGGCCATCTAAAATCGCTCTTGTGATCGCTACCGGCGTAGAAGCAGGCAAAGCTAGACGCTACAATTTATTGCCAGGTCGGTGGTTCTGATCTCATCACGAGCAAGCATTGAGACTGTCAAACCCGAGCCATCGCTGTCATCTGCTGTTGCCCTGTTTCTGGTCATGCCAAAACGCCGATGGACTGCGTCTGTTGGAGACATCCAGTTTAGCTTTCGAGCGCCGCCTTCACCCGATCGGGCAGGAACGGATAGTGACGAAGCCGAACGCCGCCGGTGAGCCGGGCGACGGCATTGGCAATCGCCGGGCCGGTAGGCGGCAGTCCCGCCTGGCCGATGCCGCCGAAGGGGCTTCCGGGCGTTGGCACCACGGAGACCTCGATCTCGGGGGCTTCGGACATGCGGATGACCCGGTAGGTGTCGAAATTTGACTCCTGCACCTCGCCGTCGACCACGTTGATCTGCTCGAACAGCGCGTGGCCGGTCCCGCCGGTGATGCCGGCGATCATCATGGCCTCGATATGGAGCGGTTGGATCGCCACGCCGGGATCGATGGCGCACCAGACTTTGTGCACCCGGATGTCACCGGTCTCGCGGTTGAGCGAGACCTCGGCGACCTGGGCGCAATGGGAGCCGAAGGCATCGGAGTAGGCAATGCCAAGTCCGCGGCCGTCGCGCGTCCGATCCCATTCCGCCATCCGGGCAACGGTTTCGACAACCTCTCGCGCCCGCGGCTGATCCTTCAGAAGCTCCAGCCGCAGCGCGACAGGATCGATACCCCTGGCGGCGGCAATCTCGTCGACAACACATTCGATCGCGAACCTCGTATAGCCGACGCCGACCGCGAACCAGAAACCGATGGCGAGACCGTGGTCCTGGCGCAGATATTCGATCTGATGGGCCGGGATGGCGTAGTTGAACTTGGCCCCTTCGGTCACCACATCGTCGTGGCCGCCGGCCTCCTCGAAAACAGGGGGCAACGTGCGGGCGAAGATGGAGTCCGCCACGATGCGGTGCCGCCAGCCGACGATGTTCCCTTGAGCATCCAGCCCCACCTTGACGTGCTGCGCCTCGAGCGGGCGGAACTTGTCATGCCGCACGTCGTCCTCGCGGCTCCAGATGACCTTGACCGGCCGTCCCTCCACCGCCTTGGCCAGCGAAACCGCATCGACGATAAAGTCGGCTTCGGCCTTGCGTCCGAAGCCGCCGCCGAGCAGGGTCGTGTTGACCTTTACCTTGTCCGGCGTGGTGCCGGCAACATCCGCCGCAAAGCCCTGCGTGCTCGTCGGCCCCTGGGTCGGCGCCCAGATCTCCACCCTGTCCCCCGTTACGAGCGCGGTGGCGTTCATCGGCTCCATGGTCGCATGGGCGACATGGTCGCTCATGTAGTCGACCTCGATCACTGTCGCGGCATCTGCGATCGCGGCCTCGGCATCGCCGTCGGCGTGAGCGGAGACGCCTTTTTTCCCGGTGTCGCGGCCGATGGCGCGGTATTCATCCAGCAGCCGCCGGCTCGTATAATTGCGGACCCGCGACGTGGTGCTCCAGGTCACGTTCAGCAGATCCTTGGCGCGTTTCGTCGCTTCAACCGTCTCGCCGATGATGCCCACTCCATAGGGGAGAGGGACGATATGGGTGAGCCCGGGTACGCGCCTTGCCTCGGTGTCGTCGATGGCATCCGGCCGCTCGTCCTGGACCGGTGCCCGCAGGACCGCCCCGTAGAGCATGCCCGGAAGCTGGACGTCGATCCCGTAGACGGCCGTGCCATTGACCTTGGAAGGCACGTCGATGCGCTGTATCGACCGGCTTCCGACATAACGCCACCTGTCGCGCGGCTTCAGGTCAGCCTCTGTCGCCTGCGGCAGCGGGTCCGGAAGCACGGCCCTGGCGGCGATCTCGCCATAGTCGAGCCCCCGACCCGAGGATGGATGCACGACGCGGCCGGGCGCGGTATCGAGCTCGCTGACCGGTACGTTCAGCAGGCTGGCGGCGCCAGCCATGAGGATCAGGCGGGTCTGGGCGCCGGTCAGGCGAAGCAGCGCGTTGTAACCACGCGTCGATTCGCTGCCGCCGGTGAGCTGGATACCGTAGAAGCCCGGATTGCCGTAGGTTTCTGCATCGGAGGGCGCCTGCACGACCCGCACACGGTTCCAATCGGCATCCAACTCCTCGGCGACAAGCAGTGGCAGCGTGGTCATGATCCCCTGGCCCATTTCGACGGCAGGCGCGATGATGCTGACTGTGCCGTCCGCTGCAATCGTGATCCAGGCATTGGGGCGGAAATCACCCGCGACGGCGGTAGCCGGCGTGGCGCCGTAAGTGAGGTCGGGCAGACTTCCAAACGCGACGGCAATGCCCAGGCTGCCGGTCGTGACGAGGAAGCTGCGCCGCGACAGTGCGCGGCTTTGAGGCCGTTGGATCGGAGTCATGGTTCAGCCCTCCCTGGCTGCGCGCTGGATCGCGCTGATGATGCGAACATAGGTCCCGCAGCGGCAGATATTCCCATCCATGTGGTCGATGATCCGTTCGCGGGTCGGATTGGGCGTGGCCGCGAGAAGGGCGGCGGCCTGCATGATCTGTCCGGACTGGCAGTAACCGCATTGCGGCACTTGCTCGGCGATCCAGGCCTTCTGCAGGGGATGGCTGGAATCCGGTGACAGGCCCTCGATCGTGATCACGTCCCTGCCGGCGACATCCTGCAGGAAGGTCTGGCAGGAGCGGGTAGGTTCGCCGTCGACATGGACGGTGCAGGCGCCGCATTGTGCGATCCCGCAGGCGAATTTGGTGCCGGTGAGCTTCAGATGTTCCCGGATCACCCAAAGAAGCGGTGTATCGGGTTCGGCGACGACATCGATTGCGCGCCCGTTTATGGTGAACGCTGTCATGGGTGCTTCTCCTGGTCTTGATTGGCTGGCTGGCCTTCGAGGTACTGGATGATTGCCGCTCGCTGGCCTGCATTGGGGATGGCAACCGTCATCCGTGTGCCGCGGACCATGCGGCCGGGCGCCGCGAGAAAGGTCTCGAGGGATCGCCTGTCCCAGGTGATGCCGGAGGAACGCAACGCATTGGAGTAGGTAGCGCCTTCGACGGTTCCGGCGGCCCGGCCGATCAAGCCCGATAGGTGCGGGCCCGCCTTGTTCTGACCGGCCTCCACACTGTGGCAGGTCGCACAGCGCTGCTGAAACAGGCGAGCTCCATCGATATCCTGAGCGGCGGCTGGAAGGTGACAGAGCAGGCCCGATATTGCGAGAAGGATCGCCGGCAGCGGCAGTCGCCTTCCTTCACCCCGGGCATCATCCCGCAGACCGGACATTCCATGGAAGGGGGTAGACATCATTCATTGCCTCCATTGCTGAAGGCACGATAAAACAGTCTTCCCAATACGATCTATTCGGCTGCGTCTCGAATATCGTCGCGATCGTCCGGATCGGTCTTGAGCTTCCGAGGTGAGAGCGGTTTGTGCCGGTGGAGATACTCTCTGGGGGTGCATCCCATGACGCGCTTGAAGGCGCTGGTGAAGGCGCTTTCGGATTCGTAACCAAGGCTGGGTGCGATCGCAGAAACGGGCTCACCGGTGCTTTCCAGCCGCTCGCCTGCAAGCAGCATTCTCCAGCGGGTGAGGTAGTCCATCGGCGTCTCGCCGGCCGTTTCCCGGAACCGCTGCGCGAAGACCGACCTGGACATTCGGGCCTGCCTGGCAAGATCCTGCAAGGTCCAGCGTCGCGCCGGATCGGAATGGATGGCCGAAAGCGCCTTGCTCAGGCGGGCGTCCTTCAGAGCAGCGAACCAGCCGGCTTCATGGCCTCCCTCATCCAGATGCAAGCGCAGCGCCTGTACCAGCATCATATGGGCCAGGTGCTGGGCGATCAGCGCTCCGCCTGGCCTACCCTCGCGAAGTTCTTCGCGCATCCTTGCCACCGACCAGCGCAGCGCCACCTGGTCCACCTCTTTTCGAATGTGAACGATGGGCGGCATCATCTTGAGAAGTGCCCCGGCATGGCGTCCGGCAACCGTGAACCGACTGCCGACAAGAAACAGGTCGCCGCCGCCGTTGAGGGTCACCGTACCGCCGGGCTCCGCGGGAGGGAAAACTGTCTTGGAATCAAGCGGCTGCAACGCCAGATCGCTTGCCAGCCGGAAGGGCCGGCCGCTCGCCAGCACGAAACAATCTCCCGCCTCGAGCCTGATCGGCTCCTCGATGCCCTCCACAACAAGCCAACATGCGCCTGCCTCGACGGCGTAGCATTTGATGATGTCATCGCGCAGCGCAAAGTGAAGAGACCAGTCGCCTGCGGCGCTGAACCCGGACGAGACATAGCTGCGGGTTTTGAGCAGCGATAGAACTTCAGAAAGGGGATCCAAGACGAAATCCGGACGATTGCGACGATAGTGCAGACGTTAGAGCGTGAATCGTGCGCAAGCAAGCATCTAGCCTTGAAGGAAGCTCCATGGGCGACAAGGGGGGATCAAGACACTGCGGATTTTGGTGACAGGAGCTTCAGGCTTTGTTGGTTCGGGGTGGTGACGGATTTGATCGCTGCCGGACACAAGGTCATTGGACTGGTCCGGTCGGCGGGCGCCTCGCCGGCTCGCAAAGACCGCTTGTCGTCACGTCTGCGATAGGCGTGCTGCCCGGCTATGGGCTCGTCAGCGAGGCGACCGATCCGGTGCCGCCTTCGTCCGAAGGCGCCAATCCCCGTGCCGCTTCCGCGGCCGCGGCCGATGCTGTTACAATTATCGCCGAGCTCTCCAGGATCGAGGACGATATCCGCGGCAGGACGCACGAGGAACGCCGCGCCGTCCGGCAGGCCAAGAGCCGCCCGATCGCTGACAACCTCGCGCCATGGCTGACCGAGCAACTCGCTCGTGTCAGCCATAAGACCAAACTCGCCGAAGCCATCCGCTACACGCTCTCACGCTGGGACGGGCTCACCCGCTTCATCGATGAGGCCGCATCGAGATCGACTCCAATACTGTTGAGCGGTCCACCAGGCCGATAGCCCTCAATAGGAAGAACGCCTTGTTCGCAGGCACTGACGCCGGGGCCGAACACTGGGTAACCATCGCCTCGCTCATCGAAACTCACCAAAATCGTCAATGGCCATAGTCAGCTCGACGACCTGTTGCCTTGAGCCTACGCCGACCAGCCAGAAACCAAGCGCGTGGCGCGAGAACACCCGTTAGATGAATGCTGTGCGGCCGGGCGCTCGAAGGTCGCAGCGGCGATCTTAGAGGCTGACCTAAAAAGAGTTGAGTGAAATCAGCCCTTTGTGATTCTGTTTGTTTGCTTAGGACGAACGGAGACCACAATGGGTTGGACTGATTTCACCCGTCGGCAATATGCCCGACGCGCGAGCCGCTATGCAAGTGATCTGACGGACCGGGAATGGGGATTGATCTCGCCTTGCATACCTGGGCCAAGGCGTTTGGGCAGGCCACGTAGTACCGATCTTCGCGAGGTCGTGAATGCGCTGCTTTACATTGCTTCGACGGGTTGTCAGTGGCGAATGCTGCCAAAGGACTTTCCACCGTTTACGACAGTTCAGGCCTATTTCTACGAATGGCGGGCAACGGGTTTATGGGGCCGGATCAACCATCGTCTTGTGATGGAGACGCGCGAGCTGGAAGGCCGGCAAGCCTCGCCGTCTGCTGGCGTGATCGACAGCCAGAGCGTGAAAACCACGGAAAGCGGCGGGATTTCGGGCTATGACGCCGGCAAGAGGATCAAGGGGCGCAAGCGCCACATCATTGTCGACACGCTGGGGCTGATGGTCGGCCTGATCGTGCATGGCGCGGACATTCAGGACCGCGACGGGGCATCCGACCTTCTGAAATCGATCCGCCACCGCTGGCCCTGGCTCCGGCATGTCTTTGCCGATGGCGGCTATGCGGGCGACAAGCTGAAAGGGAAACTGGCGAAGATCGGCCAGTGGACGATGGAAATCGTCAAGCGTTCCGACAAGGCCGAGGGCTTCACCGTCCTGCCGCGCCGCTGGGTGGTGGAACGGACCTTCGCCTGGCTCGGTCGTTGCCGTAGACTGGCCAAGGATTGGGAGAAAACGATCGCCTCCGCCGAGGCATGGATCACGATCGCCCACATCCGCATGCTGACACCGCGGCTCGCAAGATACCGATATTGCTGAGGTCTTTTTGAGTCAGCCTCTTAGACGTGAATATGCGTCAGCTTAGACGGGTTTTTGACTATATAGATCGCGAAAATCTTCCCGTCACGAATGGCGAGAGCTGTTGTTTGCACCACACCATTTGGATCAAGGCTTACATACCCGGGCAGGCCGTCAATAGTTGCGGTTCGCAGCAAGGTGGGCCGTGTCGCGGCCTTTCGCTGAGCTGAAACGAAGAGTCGCAGCGCACGTTCCAAGCCGCGGATGACTTCTCGGAACGCCAGCACCTTGCCGCCGCCGTCGCTATGTATCTCGACATCGCGCGCGAGCAACGCCGAAAGCGCGGTGACATCGCCGTCACGCGAAGCAGCAAAAAAAGCGCGCGCAATTACATCAGCCTCTGCCGCCCCGACGCTGTATCGTGGTCGTGCCTTCTGAACATTCTTGCGCGCGCGAGAAGCAAGCTGCCGGACGGCGGCAGGTTCACGATGAAGCACGACCGCGACCTCGGTCAGCGCCACGTCGAACACTTCGTGGAGCAGGAAGGCCGCTCGTTCTAGCGGCGAAAGTCGCTCCAACGCTAACATCAGCGTCACAGTGACATCGTCAGCAATGGCTTCTTGCGCATCAAGAGGCTCGACCAAAGGCTCTGGTAGCCATGGTCCGACATAGATCTCGCGGCGCGCTCGCGCCGACTTCATTCGATCAAGGCATAGTCGGGTGACGATGCGAGTGAGATAGGCGGTCGGAGTACGGACTTCGTCTTCAACGCGTACCCAACGCAACCACGCATCCTGCACGACATCTTCCGCCTCCGTGATCGACCCTAGCATCCGGTAGCTCAGACGCAGCAAGCGTTTGCGATCCAGTTCGAATTCTACGGTTCTTTGGTCGCTAAGCGGCACATCGGCGCTCGCTTCATTGGCCATCCCCCCCTCGCGGATGTCATGAGACCGGTCCGTTGCGTTCCTGCCGTTGTGCCACATGCCACTTTCCTCGCACTCGCTCGCCTGACTCTGGACGAGCGAGTTCGTGCAAGTGTGACATGGCACATGCGAAAAATAAAATCAGGG
>UBZP01000045.1 GCA_900469965.1 Hyphomicrobiales bacterium
CCCTCTCCCCGCCTGCGGGGAGAGGGTTAGGGTGAGGGGCAAGGGGGAGAGGGTGAGGGGCAAGTTCATGGCGCTCATCCGCGCATGAGCCCGTCGGGAATCGCAGACAACGCCAAAAGGCCGGGCGCTTGCGCACCCGGCCTTCTCGTTTCACTCCGCAGCCCGAAAGATCAGGCGGCTTCGGCGGCAGCCTCGGCTTCGACGCGGGCCTTGTCGGCTGCGCCCTTGGCGGAGACGTCGCGGTCGACGAACTCGATGACGGCGAGTGCCGCGTTGTCGCCCGTGCGGTAGCCGGCCTTCATGATGCGAAGGTAGCCGCCGTTGCGGTTGGCGTAGCGCGAAGCGATCGCGTCGAACAGCTTCGAGACGACGGCGGCGTCGCGGATCTGCGAGATCGCCTGGCGACGAGCGTGCAGGTCGCCGCGCTTGCCGAGGGTGACGAGCTTTTCGACGATCGGACGGATTTCCTTTGCCTTCGGCAGGGTCGTCACGATCTGCTCATGGGTGATGAGCGAGGCAGCCATGTTGGCGAACATCGCCTTGCGGTGGCTGGCGGTGCGGTTCAGCTTGCGGCCGGCTTTCTGGTGGCGCATTGCTATTCTCCTTCTACGCAGGTCTCCCGATATCGCATCGGTCCTGCCGTTTCCTGGCACATACAGGCGACTTGCCTGCTGTCTGACGGGGAAAGGCAGCGGCGATACCCTGCCTTTGGTTCATGTTCATCGGCGCGACATGCGAGCGGCGAACCGCCCGCATGCTTCTCGTGCCGCTTAGTACTGGTCTTCGTAGCGCTTGGCGAGATCTTCGATGTTCTCGGGCGGCCATGCCGGCACTTCCATGCCGAGGTGCAGGCCCATGGAAGCGAGAACTTCCTTGATCTCGTTCAGCGACTTGCGACCGAAGTTCGGGGTCCGAAGCATCTCGGCTTCCGTCTTCTGGATCAGGTCGCCGATATAGACGATGTTGTCGTTCTTCAGGCAGTTGGCCGAGCGGACCGAAAGCTCCAGCTCGTCGACCTTCTTCAGCAGCGCCGGGTTGAACGCCAGCTCGGTGACCGATTCCTCTTCGGCTTCCTTCTGCGGCTCGTCGAAGTTGACGAACACGGCCAGCTGGTCCTGGAGGATGCGGGCAGCGAACGCGATCGCGTCCTCGCCGGTGACGGAGCCATCGGTCTCGATGGACATCGTCAGCTTGTCGTAGTCGAGAACCTGGCCTTCGCGGGTGTTCTCAACCTTGTAGGACACCTTCTTGACCGGCGAGTAGAGGCTGTCGACCGGGATGAGGCCGATCGGCGCGTCTTCTGCGCGGTTGCGCTCGGCCGGAACGTAACCCTTGCCGTTGTTGACGGTGAACTCCATGCGGATCTCCGCGCCCTCGTCGAGCGTGCAGATCACGTGGTTCGGGTTGAGGATCTCGATGTCGCCAACCGTCTGGATGTCACCGGCGGTCACGACGCCCGGGCCCTGCTTGCGCACGACCATGCGCTTGGAATCGTCGCCATCCATCTTGATGGCGATTTCCTTGATGTTGAGCACGATGTCGGTCACGTCTTCCCGAACGCCCGGGATCGACGAGAACTCGTGCAGCACGCCGTCGATCTGTACGGCGGTGACGGCAGCACCGCGCAGCGACGACAGCAGAACGCGGCGGAGCGCGTTGCCAAGCGTCAGACCGAAGCCGCGCTCAAGCGGTTCTGCCACGAGCGAGGCCTTGGTGCGGCCCGACGAGGAGAATTCCACCTTGTTCGGCTTGATCAGTTCCTGCCAGTTTTTCTGGATCATATCTTTTGCCTTCCGTTCGCCACCACCATCCAATCGTGGCGGCCGAATTTTGAAGAACCGGCGGCGCGCCGATCGCGCCTGCCGGCATCACGAATGCGAATGATCAGACGCGGCGCTTCTTGCGCGGACGGCAGCCATTGTGCGGGATCGGCGTGACGTCGCGGATCGACGTGATCATGAAGCCGGCAGCCTGCAGGGCGCGCAGCGCCGATTCACGACCCGAACCCGGACCGCAGACTTCGACTTCCAGCGACTTCATGCCGTGTTCCTGGGCCTTCTTGGCGCAGTCTTCAGCGGCGATCTGTGCGGCAAACGGGGTCGACTTGCGCGAACCCTTGAAGCCCTTGGCACCGGCGGACGACCAGGCAATGGCGTTGCCCTGCGCGTCGGTGATGGTGATCATCGTGTTGTTGAACGACGAATTGACGTGAGCAACACCGGAGGTGATGTTCTTGCGTTCGCGACGGCGGACGCGTGCGGCTTCCTTGGCCATGGGTATTCCTTTCGTTGATCTCGACACCGCCGTAGTTCCAGCGGCTCCACCGGGTGGGAGCGCCTGCGCCCCTGCCCTGTATTGTCATGTGCACGTCGCCTTGATGGGCTAGCGTGCGGCGATATCGTCACTGCCGTAGTGCCAGCAGCTCCACCGACCGGGACAACCTTGAAAAGCGGTCGCCGCAGATGCGGCCGAGGCCCCGTTCGAAACTCAAAAGAGGCCGGCGCAAACGCCAGCCTCCCCATTCCCCATTTCGGGAAATTACTTCTTCTTGCCTGCGATGGCCTTCGCCGGACCCTTGCGGGTGCGGGCGTTGGTGTGCGTGCGCTGGCCGCGGACCGGCAGGCCGCGACGATGACGCAGGCCGCGGTAGCAGCCGAGGTCCATCAGGCGCTTGATGTTCATCGAGGTCTCGCGACGCAGGTCGCCTTCGACCTGGTAGTCGCGGTCGATCGTCTCGCGGATCGCCAGAACTTCGGCGTCCGTCAACTGATGGACGCGACGGTCGGACGGGATGCCGACCTTCTCGATGATTTCCTGTGCAAACTTCGGACCGATCCCGTGGATGTAGGTCAGCGCGATGACGACGCGCTTTGCAGTCGGGATGTTGACGCCAGCGATACGAGCCACGCCTGTTCTCCTTGCTTCCAGTTGCCATCCGGCAAGTGGGTTTTCTTCGTCCCGCGACCCCAGGGGCCGCGCGTTCAATTTCGAGCTTCGGGACATGTCAAACGCGACCGGACCCGGATCTCATTCTTTCGAGAAATCCGCGCCGATCGCTGCCTTGTCGCGAGTTGGCGCTCTCTTACGAGGAATCGGCCGGAAAAGTCAACCCCGGCCAGCTCCATTTGCCCGATCGACGGCTTACGCCAGGATCCGGCCGATCTCTGCGGTCACCGCCGTAACGTCCGCCATGCCATCCACCGTCTTCAGCTTGCCGGTGGAGGCGTAGTACTCCGACAACGGTGCGGTCTTCTCGCGGTACTCCGCCAGCCGCCGCTCCAGGACCTCCGGCTTGTCGTCCGGGCGGACAGTGCCGCCGGCCGCGATGGTTTCCGCCACCCGGCTCTCCATCCGCTTCAGCAGCGCCTTCTCGTCCACCTTCAGCTCGATGACGGCATCGAGGCTGAGCCCCTTGCCGGCGAGGATCCGGTCGAGCGCTTCTGCCTGCGGTACGGTGCGCGGATAACCGTCGAGAATGAAGCCCTTCGAACAGTCGGCCGAATCGATCCGGTCGGAAACGATTTCGTTGACGATCGCATCGGAGACGAGCTGACCGGCATCCATCACCGCCTTCGCCCGCTTTCCAACCTCGGTCTGGGCGGCCACGGCCGCGCGCAGCATATCACCGGTAGAAAGCTGGGGAATGCCGTGCTTCTCCGTCAGGAGCTTCGCCTGCGTGCCCTTGCCGGCACCCGGCGGCCCCAAAAATATCAGTCTCATCGTCCCCTCTTTCCTCCACGCAACTTCGACTTCTTGATCAGCCCTTCGTATTGCTGGGCAATCAGGTGACCCTGAATCTGTGCTACAGTATCAAGGGTGACGCTGACAACAATCAAAAGCGACGTACCACCAAGGTAGAACGGCACGCCCGTCTGCGCGATCAGGATTTCCGGAAGGATGCAAACGAAGACCAGGTAGATGGCGCCGAGCACCGTGATGCGGGTCAGCACGTAGTCGATATATTCCGCGGTCCGCTCGCCCGGACGGATGCCCGGGATGAAGCCGCCGTGCTTCTTCAGGTTGTCGGCCGTGTCCTTCGGATTGAAGACGATGGCCGTGTAGAAGAAGGCGAAGAAGGCGATCATCGCGGCATACATCACCATGTAGAGCGGCTGGCCGTGGCCAAGCGCTGCGATGATCGTCGTGGCCCAGCCCGGCAACTCGGTCGTGTTGCTGAAGCCCGCCAGCGTCGCCGGCAGCAGCAGCAGCGAGGAGGCGAAGATCGCCGGGATGACGCCCGCGGTGTTGAGCTTCAGCGGCAAGTGCGAGGTGTCGCCCTGGAACATGCGGTTGCCCACCTGTCGCTTCGGATACTGGATCAGCAGGCGGCGCTGCGCGCGCTCCACGAAGACGATCAGGGCGATGACGGCGACCGCCATGACGACGACGGCGGCGATCACGCCGAAGGACAGCGCACCGGTGCGGCCGAGTTCCAGCGTGCCGGCCATGGCGGTCGGCAGATGGGCGACGATGCCGGCGAAGATGATCAGCGAAATGCCGTTGCCGATGCCGCGCGAGGTGATCTGCTCGCCGAGCCACATCAGGAACATCGTGCCGCCGAGCAGCGAGATGACGGTGGAGATGCGGAAGAACCAGCCCGGATCGACGACCAGCCCCTCCCCGCCCTCGAGGCCGACGGCGATGCCATAGGCCTGCAGCGTGCCGAGCAGCACGGTGCCGTAGCGGGTGTACTGGTTGATGATCTTGCGGCCCTGCTCGCCTTCCTTCTTCAGCTGCTCCAGCGAGGGAACGACCGAGGTCATCAGCTGGACGATGATCGAGGCGGAGATATAGGGCATGATGCCGAGCGCGAAGATCGCCATGCGCTCGACGGCACCGCCGGAGAACATGTTGAACAGACCGAGGATGCCACCGCTCTGGCCCTGGAAGGCGCGGGCGAAGGCGTCGGCGTTCAGGCCGGGCAGCGGAATGTAGGTGCCGAGGCGATAGACCAGCAGCGCGCCCAGCGTGAACCAGAGCCGCTTCTTGAGGTCCTCTGCCTTGGCAAAGGTCGAAAAATTGAGATTGGAGGCGAGTTGTTCCGCTGCCGATGCCATGCGTTTCTCCGCGTAACCATGCCCGGAGAAGCCTTGCGAGACCGACCCGGGCAACGGCTGAACCGTTGCAGCGCGCGCTGTCCGGAAGGAATTCCCGGCCCGATGCGGCACGCTCGAATTTCTTTCGCCCGCCTTCGCGAGGATGCGAAGCAGGCGGCACGGAGGGTAAACCGGGCGGAGCGCGGATTGTCAAGCAATCCCGACCTCTCCCCTGGCCGATACTCCCGAAGAAACTGGCGAAGTCCGTTCGCCCGTTCCTGCCAAATTCCTGAGATCCCGCTCGATTTCAGGAATTGGGCAGTTGGTCTTTTCGCGCCCGCAGCGACGTTCCGTCGCTCGCCCTGCCGGAAACCGGGCCGGTGTTGGCGCGAAGCCCCTCATATGGGAACGCGAACGCCCGGAGTGAAGCACCCCGGGCGTATCAAATCGCAGTCGATTACTCGGCAGCAGCCGAGAGCAGCTTGATGTTGCCGCCGGCCTTTTCGATCTTCTCGATCGCGGCCTTGGAAGCGCCGGCGACCTCGATCGACAGCTTCGCCTTCAGCTCGCCGTCGGAGAGGATGCGAACGCCGTCCTTGGCGCGGCGGATGACGCCGGCAGCCTTGAGGGCGGCGGCATCGACGGTCGCCTTCGGGTCGAGCTTCTTGGCATCGATCGCCGTCTGCAGACGCGCCAGCGATACCGTGACGAACTCCGAGGCGAAGATGTTGTTGAAGCCGCGCTTCGGCAGGCGACGATAGATCGGCATCTGGCCGCCCTCGAAGCCGTTGATCGAAACGCCCGAACGGGCCTTTTGACCCTTGACGCCGCGGCCACCGGTCTTGCCGGAGCCCGAGCCGATGCCACGACCGACGCGCTTGCGGCTGTGGGTCGAGCCTTCGTTGTCCTTGATTTCGTTCAGTTTCATGATCTTATCCCCCTCACTTCTCGTCGACGACGCGAACGAGGTGCTGGACGGCACGGATCATGCCGCGAACGGAAGGGGTGTCTTCCAGCGTCCTGACCCGGTGCATCTTGTTGAGACCGAGGCCGATCAGCGTCTGGCGCTGAATGGCCGGGCGACGGATCGGCGAGCCGATCTGCTCGACGGTGACCGTCTTCTTTGCAACTTCCTTCTTAGCCATTGCTCAAGCTCCCTTATTCTTCGGAAGCAACGCCGGCGGAAGCACGGCGGGCCTGCAGCGTTGCGTACTTCATGCCGCGCTGCGCCGCGATGTCCTTCGGGTGCATCTGGCTCTTCAGCGCGTCGAAGGTCGCACGGATCATGTTGTACGGGTTCGACGAACCGGTCGACTTGGCGACGACGTCATGGATGCCGAGCGTCTCGAAGACGGCGCGCATCGGACCGCCGGCGATGATACCGGTACCGGCCTTAGCCGAACGCAGGAGAACCTTGCCGGCGCCGTGGCGGCCCTGCACGTCGTGGTGCAGCGTGCGGCCCGAACGCAGCGGAACGAAGATCAGTTCGCGCTTGGCAGCTTCGGTCGCCTTGCGGATGGCTTCCGGAACTTCGCGGGCCTTGCCGTGGCCGAAGCCGACGCGGCCCTTCTGGTCACCGACGACGACGAGGGCTGCAAAGCCGAAACGACGGCCGCCCTTCACCACCTTGGCGACGCGGTTGATTGCTACGAGCTTGTCGACGAATTCGCTGTCGCGCTCTTCACGGGGCTGGCGATCCTCGCGGCCCCTTCTTTCCTGTGCCATTGTCCTTTTCCTTTTTCTTTTCCGGGTGCAATCGGCAGATTGACAATGGTCGCCTCCCCTTTTCGGGCAGACGACCGGTACCCACTGAACGAGGTCCGGCGGGCTTTGACGCCCGCCAGGTTCGATCAGAAGCTCAGACCACCTTCACGGGCAGCCTCGGCGAGAGCCTTGATGCGGCCGTGATAGATGAAGGCGCCGCGGTCGAAGACCACTTCCTTGACGCCGGCCTTGGTGGCGCGCTCTGCGATGAGCTTGCCCACGGCAGCGGCCGCTGCCGTGTCGGCGCCCGTCTTCAGCGACGAGCGCAGATCGGTGTCGAGCGTGGAGGCGGACGCAAGCGTCTTGCCGGCCACGTCATCGATGACCTGTACGTAGATGTTCTTCGACGAGCGATGAACCGACAGGCGCGGACGGCCGTTGGCGACCGCCTTGATTTGACGGCGCACGCGGTTGGCACGACGTGCAAGTGCTTCTTTCCTGCTAGCCATTTCGCGTGATCCTTACTTCTTCTTGCCTTCTTTGCGGACAATCCGCTCTTCGGCATACTTGACGCCCTTGCCCTTGTAGGGCTCGGGGCCACGGTATTCGCGGATTTCCGCGGCAACCTGGCCGACCTGCTGCTTGTTGATGCCGGTCACGATGATTTCGGTCGGCTTCGGAACAGCGATCGTGATGCCGACCGGCGGCTCATAGACCACGTCGTGGCTGAAGCCAAGCGCCAGCTGCAGGTTCTTGCCCTGCAGCGATGCACGGTAGCCGACGCCGTTGATCTCGAGCTTGCGCTCGTAGCCGTCCTTGACGCCCTTGAAGATGTTCTCGACCATGGTGCGGGACATGCCCCACTTGGACCGAGCATCCTTGGACTGGTTGATCGGCTGCACGACAATCGCGTTGTCTTCCAGCTTTACGGAGACTTCGTCATTGGCGACGAAGAAAAGTTCGCCCTTCGGGCCCTTCGCGGTGATCTTCTGGCCTTCGACCGAGGCCGTCACACCAGCGGGAACCGGAACGGGCTTCTTACCGATACGAGACATTTTTTTTACCTGTCTGTTCGTTATGGAGATCCCCTGCCCGCCTTAGAAGACGGAGCAAAGAACCTCGCCACCAACGTTCTGTTCGCGTGCCTGGTGATCGGCCATCACGCCCTTCGGGGTCGAAAGGATGGTGATGCCGAGACCGTTCGCGACCTGCGGAATGGACTTAACCGAGACATAAACCCGGCGGCCCGGCTTGGAGACGCGGTCGATCTTGCGGATCACGGACGCGCCTTCGTAGTACTTGAGCTCGATGCTCAGCTCAGCCTTGCCGTTCTCGAATTCGACCTCGGAATAGCCGCGGATGTAGCCCTCGGCCTGCAGGACGTCGAGAACGCGGGCGCGCAGCTTCGAAGCCGGCGTGGAAACGCTCGACTTGCGGCGTGCGGCGC
Source organism: Hyphomicrobiales bacterium (assembly GCA_900469965.1). Taxonomy (GTDB): domain Bacteria; phylum Pseudomonadota; class Alphaproteobacteria; order Rhizobiales; family Rhizobiaceae; genus Mycoplana. Next base: position 8,188 of record UBZP01000045.1, read on the forward strand.
CGTTGCGGATACGGGTGAGCATATCGCCCAGCGGATCAGTCATTGCCATGTACCCGTCTCCTTACCAGCTCGACTTGACAATACCCGGCACCTTGCCGAGGTTGCCCAGTTCGCGAAGCGCGATACGCGACATCTTGAGTTTGCGATAGAATGCGCGCGGACGGCCCGTCACTTCGCAGCGATTGCGGATGCGGGTCTTGGAGCCGTTGCGCGGCAGGGCGGCAAGCTTCAGGGTGGCCTTGAACCGGTCTTCGATCGGCAAAGACTGGTTCTGAATGATCGCCTTCAGGGCTGCACGCTTAGTGGCCTGACTGGCAACCAGTTTGCGGCGGCGCTTGTTCTTTTCAACTGCGCTCGTTTTCGCCATTACAGTTATCCTTCTTTACGCTTGTCGTTACGGATTACTGACGGAACGGGAAGTTGAACTCTTTCAGCAGAGCCCGAGCTTCGTCGTCGTTAGTGGCCGTCGTGCAAACGATGATGTCCATGCCCCACATCTGATCAACCTTGTCGTAGTTGATTTCAGGGAACACAATGTGCTCCTTGATACCCATGGCGAAGTTGCCACGGCCATCGAAGGACTTCGGGTTCAGACCACGGAAGTCGCGCACGCGAGGCAGCGCGATGTTCACGAGGCGATCCAGAAACTCGTACATGCGGACGCCGCGAAGGGTGACCTTGGCGCCGATCGGCATGCCTTCACGGACCTTGAAGCCCGCGATGGAGTTGCGTGCACGGGTGATGACCGGCTTCTGGCCGGCGATCGCTGCGAGGTCGGCAGCCGCAACGGTCGGCTTCTTGGAGTCGCCGGTCGCTTCGCCAACACCCATGTTGATGACGATCTTTTCCAGGCGCGGGATCTGCATTTCGTTGGCGTAGGAGAACTGCCCCTGGAGCGCCTTGCGGATACGGCCTACGTATTCCTTCTTGAGCCGCGGCTCGTACTTAGCGTCAGCCATCGATCGAAACTCCCGAACGCTTTGCCACACGGACCTTCTTGTCACCTTCGATCTTGAAGCCGACGCGGGTCGGCTTGCCGTCCTTGGGGTCGGCGATCGCGATGTTGGACAGGTGGATCGGGGCTTCCTTGCTGATGATGCCGGCTTCCTGCGACTGGGTCTGGCGCTGGTGGCGCTTGACCACGTTGACGCCACGCACGATCGCGCGATCTTCCTTCGGCATGACCTGAACGACCTCGCCGGTGCGGCCCTTGTCCTTACCGGTGAGCACGACGACCTTGTCGCCCTTGCGAATCTTCTGCATTGCCATCGCTCCTTAGAGTACTTCCGGAGCCAGCGAGATGATCTTCATGTGGTTCTTGGCGCGCAGCTCGCGCGGAACCGGTCCGAAGATACGGGTGCCGATGGGCTCTTTCTTGTTGTCGATCAGGACGGCGGCGTTGTTGTCAAAACGAATGACGCTACCGTCGGCGCGGCGGATGTCCTTGGCGGTGCGAACGACCACCGCCTTCATCACGTCGCCCTTCTTCACGCGGCCGCGCGGAATCGCTTCCTTGATCGAGACGACGATGATGTCGCCGACCGAAGCGTACTTGCGCTTGGAGCCGCCCAGCACCTTGATGCACATGACACGACGTGCGCCGGAATTATCCGCGACGTCGAGGTTAGTCTGCATCTGAATCATGTCAGGTCGCCTTCTTGTTGTAACCGGACCGGTTGGGCAAGGAAGCCCCCTGTTCCAGCTTATGAGAATCTATGTTTTTCGCGCGGGATGGGTCTTGCCAAGGTGGTTTCCTCTGAGGCTCCGCCTGGCGAAACCCGGGACCTTCCCTGCGCTCAAAGCAAAAGAACGCCCGATTCCGAGCGTCCTTGCGCTGCTTCATACAGGTTTTCGCGCAAAGGGCAACCCCTCGCGCGAAAAGTGAATGAATTAAGCCTGGGCGGAAACGACCGTCCAGCGCTTGTCCTTGGAGATCGGTGCGCATTCCTCGATGGAAACCACGTCACCAACCTTGAACTGGTTGTTCTCGTCATGCGCCTTGTACTTCTTCGAACGGCGGACCGTCTTCTGAAGCAGCGGATGCGCGAACCGGCGCTCTACCCGGACAACAACGGTCTTCTCGTTCTTGTCGGAAACGACTACGCCCTGCAGAATGCGTTTCGGCATATTATTCTTCCTTAGGCCTTGGCTTCTGCCGCCTTCTGGCGGGCAATGGTTTTCACGCGGGCGATGTCCTTGCGGACCTCGTTGATGCGCGAGGACTTCTCGAGCTGGCCGGTCGCCTTCTGGAAGCGCAGGTTGAACTGCTCTTTCTTCAGCTTTGCGAGCTCGTCATTAAGCTGGTCGGCGCTCAGTGCGCGAACGTCTGCGGCTTTCATGGCTCAATCCTTACTCTGCAATGCGCTGTACGAAGCGCGTCTTGACCGAGAGCTTGGCCGAACCCAGGCGAAGAGCTTCGCGAGCGATCTCTTCGCTGACGCCGTCGATCTCGAACATCATACGGCCGGGCTTGACCTTGCAGGCCCAGTATTCGACCGAACCCTTGCCCTTACCCATGCGGACTTCGGTCGGCTTCGCGGTGACCGGAACGTCCGGGAACACGCGGATCCAGACACGGCCGGCACGCTTCATGTAGCGGGTGATCGCGCGGCGGGCCGCCTCGATCTCGCGCGCATTGACGCGGTTGGGTTCCTGAGCCTTCAAGCCGAACTCGCCGAAGGCGAGGTCCGAGCCGCCCTTGGCGACGCCCTTGATGCGGCCCTTGAACTGCTTGCGGTACTTAGTACGCTTTGGCTGCAACATTTTTCTATTCTCCGATCTGCTCGCCTAAAGCGAATTAAGCGTTTTCACGGCGGCGGCGTTCGCCCTGGCCTGCGCCCTGGGCATCACCTTCGGTCGCGCGGCGCTCGGAGGCCATCGGATCGTGCTCAAGGATTTCGCCCTTGAAGATCCAGACCTTGATGCCGCAGATGCCGAAAGCGGTTTCCGCTTCTGCCGTACCATAGTCGATGTCCGCACGCAGCGTGTGCAGCGGAACGCGGCCTTCGCGGTACCATTCGGTACGTGCGATTTCCGCGCCACCCAGACGGCCGGCGCACGTGATCTTGATGCCTTCGGCGCCAAGACGCATGGCCGACTGAACAGCACGCTTCATCGCACGGCGGAAGGCCACGCGGCGCTCGAGCTGCTGGGCGATCGACTGGGCAACCAGCGTCGCGTCGGTTTCGGGCTTGCGCACTTCGACGATGTTGAGGTGCGTTTCCGAATTGGTCATCTCGGAAAGCTTCTTGCGGAGCTTCTCGATGTCCGCGCCCTTCTTGCCGATGATCAGACCCGGGCGAGCCGAGTGGATCGTGACGCGGCACTTCTTGTGCGGGCGCTCGATGACGACCTTGGAGATGCCGGCCTGCTTCAGCTCGTCCATCAGATACTTGCGGATCTTCAGGTCTTCGTGAAGGAGCTGGCCGTATTCGGCGTTGTCGGCGAACCAGCGGCTATCCCAGGTACGGTTGATGCCGAGGCGGAAGCCGATCGGATTGATTTTCTGACCCATTATGCGGCCTCCCCTTTGGCTTCGACTTCACGGACGACGATCGTCAGGTGCGAGAAGGGCTTCTCGACGCGCGAGGCACGACCGCGGCCGCGGGCGTGGAAGCGCTTCATGACGATCGACTTTCCGACGAAAGCCTCAGCGACGACGAGCGAGTCGACGTCGAGATCGTGGTTGTTTTCAGCGTTCGCGATCGCCGATTCCAGCGTCTTCTTGACGGTGCCGGCGATGCGCTTGCGGGAGAACTCGAGTTCGGCCAGAGCGCGGTCGACCTTCTTGCCGCGGATCATCGCAGCAACCAGGTTGAGCTTCTGGGGGCTGACGCGGATCGTGCGCGCAACTGCTTGCGCCTCGTTATCCTTCAGCCGACGTTCGGCTTTTGCCTTGCCCATCGTTACTTCCTCTTCGCCTTCTTGTCCGCACCGTGACCGTAGTAGGTCCGGGTCGGAGAGAATTCACCGAACTTGTGTCCGACCATGTCTTCGTTGACGCTGACCGGAACGTGCTTGCTGCCGTTGTAGACACCGAAGGTGAGACCGACGAACTGCGGCAGGATCGTGGAGCGGCGGCTCCAGATCTTGATCACTTCGTTGCGGCCGCCCTCGCGCACCTTCTCAGCCTTCTTGAGAAGATAGCCGTCAACAAACGGGCCTTTCCATACTGAACGAGCCATTTCTGACTAACCTCTCTTACTTCTTCTTCAGGTGGCGCGAGCGCATGATGAACTTGTCGGTCGACTTGTTCGAACGGGTGCGCTTGCCCTTGGTCGGCTTGCCCCACGGCGAAACCGGGTGACGACCACCGGAGGTGCGGCCTTCACCACCACCGTGCGGGTGATCGACCGGGTTCATGACGACACCGCGGTTGTGCGGGGTCTTGCCGCGCCAGCGCGTACGACCGGCCTTGCCGTCGTTGATGTTGCCGTGGTCCGGGTTGGACACCGCGCCGATCGAAGCAAGGCAGGAGCCGTGCACGAGGCGCTGCTCGCCGGAGTTCAGCCGCAGGATCGCCATGCCCTGGTCGCGGCCGACGAGCTGGACGAAGGTGCCTGCCGAACGGGCGATCTGGCCGCCCTTGCCCGGCTTCATCTCGACGTTGTGAACGATCGAGCCGACCGGGATGTACTGCAGGGGCATCGTGTTGCCCGGCTTGACGTCGACAGCCTTGTCGGAGGCGATGACCTTATCGCCAGCAGCGAGGCGCTGCGGAGCGAGGATGTAGGCCTGTTCGCCGTCGGCATAGTTGACGAGCGCGATGAACGCGGTGCGGTTCGGGTCGTATTCCAGACGCTCGACCGTGCCTTCGACGTCGAACTTGCGACGCTTGAAGTCGACCAGGCGGTAGGTGCGCTTGTGACCGCCGCCGATGAAGCGGGCAGTGATGCGACCGAGGTTGTTACGACCACCGCTCTTGGAAAGACCTTCGGTCAGTGCCTTGACCGGCTTGCCCTTGTAGAGGCCCGACCGGTCGACGATGACCAGCTGGCGCTGGCTCGGGGTCGTCGGATTGAAGCTTTTCAATGCCATTTTCTTATGTCCTCTTTAGCCGACTGCCCGATTAGAGCCCGGTGGAGACGTCGATGGACTGACCGTCAGCAAGCGTGACGATCGCCTTCTTGACATCTCCCTGCCGGCCGGAGAAGCCGCGGAAACGCTTTACCTTGCCCTTGCGGACCAGCGTGTTCACAGCCGTGACCTTGACGCCGAAGAGCGCTTCGACGGCAGCCTTGATCTCGGGCTTGGAAGCGGTCTTGGCGACGTTGAATACGACCTGGTTCTGTTCGGATACCAGCGTCGACTTTTCGGTGATCGAAGGCGATACGATCACATCGTAGTGGCGAAGATCCGTCATTTGAACCGCTCCTCGAGGGCTTCGACTGCAGCCTTGGAAAGCACGAGCTTGCCGCGGCGCAGGATGTCGTAAACGTTGATGCCCTGGATCGGCAGAACGTCCACGTTCGGGATGTTCTGGGCTGCGAGCTTGAAGTTGTTGTCGAGCTCGGCGCCGCCGATGATGAGGGCGTTGGTCAGGCCGAGGCTGGCGAACGAGCCGGCCAGTGCCTTGGTCTTGGCTTCCTTGGCGACGAGGTCATCGACGATGATGACGTTCTCTGCCTTCAGCTTGGCCGAAAGGGCGTGACGCAGGCCGAGCGCGCGGACCTTCTTGGGAAGGTCGTGCTCGTGGCTGCGGACGACCGGGCCGTGGGCCTTGCCGCCGCCGCGGAACTGCGGAGCGCGAGCCGAATGGTGACGAGCGCGGCCCGTACCCTTCTGCTTGTACATCTTGGCGCCGGTGCGCGAGACTTCCGCGCGGCCCTTGGCCTTGTGGGTGCCCTGCTGCTTCTTGGCGAGCTGCCAGCGAACGACGCGGGCAATGATGTCCTCGCGCGGCTCGAGGCCGAAGATCGCGTCGGAGAGGGAGACCTTGCCGGCGTCCTTCCCGTCGAGGGTCGTGACTTTGAGATCCATAACCAGGCTCCCTTACTTAGCTGCGGCGCGGACAGCGGCCGGACGCGGAGCGTCAGCCGGGATGCCGGACTTGATGGCGTCGCGGACGACGATCCAGGAACCCTTGGAACCCGGGACGGCACCCTTGACGAGGATCAGACCACGGTCCTCGTCGGTCGAGACGACCTCGAGGTTCTGGGTGGTGACGCGCGTCTGGCCCATGTGACCAGCCATGCGCTTGCCCTTCCAGACGCGGCCCGGATCCTGGTTGGAGCCGGTCGAACCATGCGAACGGTGCGAGACGGAGACGCCGTGGGTGGCGCGCAGACCGCCGAAGTTGTGGCGCTTGATCGCGCCGGCAAAGCCCTTACCGATCGTGGTGCCGGTGACGTCGACCAGCTGGCCGGCGATGAAGTGGCTTGCGGAAAGCTCCGCACCGACCTCGATGAGGTTGTCGGCGGAAACGCGGAACTCGACGAGCTTGGCCTTCGGCTCGACGCTGGCAGCAGCGAACTGGCCGCGGAGCGCCTTCGACGTGTTCTTAACCTTGGAGCGGCCGGCACCGAGCTGAACTGCGGTGTAGCCGTTCTTGTCTTCCGTGCGATGAGCGACGACCTGGCAGCCGTCCAATCGCAAAACTGTTACAGGGACATGCTCTCCTGCGTCGTTGTAGACGCGAGTCATTCCCACCTTCTGTGCAATCACACCTGAACGCATGGTTCATTCCTCTTAGAAGTCCTGTGGGGGCTGAGCCCCTACATGCCTCTTGTTTAAGGATTCCACGGAGGTCATCCGACCTTCGGGTTTCCCGTTCCTAGAAGCCGTTGGCGCTCGCGCGCCACGTACCTTCCTTGTTATTCGGCTTGCGCCGGACTTTCATAAGCCTGATTAGAGCTTGATCTCTACGTCGACGCCGGCGGCGAGGTCGAGCTTCATCAGGGCATCGACCGTCTGAGGGGTCGGGTCGACGATGTCGAGAAGACGCTTGTGGGTGCGCATCTCGAACTGTTCGCGGCTCTTCTTGTCGATGTGAGGCGACCGGTTGACCGTGAATTTTTCGATGCGCGTCGGAAGCGGCACCGGGCCGCGGACGCTGGCACCGGTGCGCTTGGCCGTCGAGACGATTTCGCGCGTCGAGGCATCGAGGATCCGGTGATCAAACGCCTTGAGGCGAATGCGGATGTTCTGGCCGTTCATACGACTTGTCCTTGTTCTTGTTTGCCGCGGCTCCCTATAGGGAACACGCATTGAACTTCGATTAATGCCGGCCAGTCCGCTAACTTATCAAAGATCGGAGGGACAAGGTTTCCCCTGCCCCTTCCTATTTGAGCGGCCGTGGCCGGCCTTGTCTTCTGGCGATCGCACCATGATGAAGCAGGTGCAAATCACGCGTGCGCGCCATTTGCACTATTTTCCTCTCGTCGGCAAGCGGTGCGACCGACTAAATCTATCGTGGCGGCCATGCCCGGGCCGCATAGCACTGCGGCCCGAGAATTCCGCCTGGTCTCCGCGCCGGTCTTCCGGCGCCGGAGATGTCGAGATTACTCGACGATCGAGGCGACGATGCCGGCGCCGCGGGCAGATCGCGCTGGCGCGCCATCTGCCCCACTTTCAAGCCGTCGGCAGCTTTCGGCCTCGTCGTTCGTCGAGATTACTCGACGATCGAGGC
>UBZP01000031.1 GCA_900469965.1 Hyphomicrobiales bacterium
TTCATCAAGAACGACTTCGGTCCGATCGCCAACGTCAAGGTCACCGGCAACCTGCTGCTCGGCGATTCCGGCTATCCGGTCTATGTCGACGGCCGCGCCAGCGGCGGTCCGATCACCGGCGTCTCGATCACCAACAACCACATCGAGAAGGGTGGTTACGGCTACTACAACATCGAGAACTCGAGCCCGGTCGTCTCCGGCAACATCGAGTATCCGCGCAACGGTGCACCCGAGCCCGGTGACGGGACCGTCACGCCGACGCCGGAGCCCACGCCGACCCCGACTCCGACCCCGGAGCCCACGCCCGAGCCCACGCCGACGCCGGAGCCCACGCCGACCCCGACGCCGACCCCCACCCCGGGTGACAAGGTGATCGACGGCACGAGCGGCAACGACAGGCTGGTCGGCACCGCGAGCAAGGAGACCATCAACGGGAAGGCCGGAAGCGACAGCATCGACGGCGGTGCCGGCAACGACACCATCAACGGTGGAACCGGCAAGGACACCATGAAGGGCGGCACCGGTGCGGATGTCTTCACCTTCAAGGCCTCGAACGAGACGGGTTCCGGATCGAGCCGCGACGTGATCACCGATTTCCAGAAGGGTCAGGACAAGATCGACCTTTCGGTCATCGATGCGAACGGGTCCGCATCCGGCAACGGCACGTTCCACTTCATCGCGGCGGAGAATGCCCTGTTCGATCGCGCCAAGGGCGCATTGGCCTGGCACCTCGAAGACCGCTCCGGAACGTCGAACGACAAGACCGTCATCCAGGCCGACACGAACGGCGATGGCGTCCATGACTTCGAACTCCAGCTGCAGGGGCTCGTCAAGCTCGCAGCAAGCGACTTCATCCTCTAAGGACGCCGCGGGCCGCGCTGTTCGGCGCGGCCGGGAACCATCGACGCAAATCAGGTTGCGGCGGCCCCTCGGCCGCCGCAACTGCCATTAGCCGCTCCCCGCGACCGCGAGCCCGTCGCGCTTCCATTCCGTGCCGCCCGCGCCGCCGGCTCCTATCTGGGAAAGCCGTACCTGTCGGTGATCTCCCACAGCATGCGGTTGATCGCGACCAGCGAGGCGATGCACTCCTTGATCCGGACGACTTCCTGATCGTCGAGCGCTTCCACCTTCCCGTACTTCACTTCGTCCTTGCTGTCGAAAATGCGCATGAGCTGCGTCAGGCCCTGCCCGCTGTCGGGATCGAAGGAGTAGATGCAGTGATTGTACTTGTTGCGCAGCTTTGCCTGTTCGGTGAGCCGCCGCGTCGCCTCGAGCACGTCGCTGCGGCACTCGGCCGGCGTCTTCTGCATCTTCGTCAGCCGCTCGACCAGATCGATCCGCGCACGTGTCGTGTTCAGGGTGAGAAAGATGACGATGGCCGTTTCCTTATCCACCTTCGCAAGGCCGGCAATCATGTGGATCAGCAAGCTTTCCGTGTTCGTCCATGTGTAGTTGAGCTGCCCAACCAGCAGCAGAATGTCCTGCAACTTCGGCATGCCATATCTCCAAGCCCGCGCATCTTTTCCGGTCGGCCATCGAAAGCACTCGATCCGGCTCGGGGGACGCCGCGGTTCCGGAAATCATACTCCTGCCGGCTGCTAAACAAGTAAAGCTTTCAAAGCCATGTCAGATCGTGCTAGTGTCCCACAGGTTGCCCCACATAGGGACAATATCTACAGGTTGAGCAGCAAGTAGATTAAATATAGCGAAACAACTATTCGTTTATACTACGCGAACTGAGTACGCTCACGTACACAGACTTGCACCAAAGGTGGTAGCACGCCCTCAGGCTCATACACATAGGCGCACAAATACCCTCCCCCTAGCTCAAAATGCCAGCTTATTAAGCGCGCAAGTTGGCGCGACAATTACAACCTGGCTTGGGTCGGGTCGACGAAACGCGAGCGCGTTCGGCGGGTCTGCAAGCGGAAATGGCCAAGGCCCGGAGTGGCCTTCGTCCGCCGCACCCTGAGTTCAGAAGGGAGGTAACACAATCCAACAAACGGATTGGAGCGACCCGGGAACGCCGAGACGACGGCGTCCGGGCACAGGCCAGTTGACAGCAACTCATGTTCAACCCCCGCTCGGTCAAGACCCTAGGAAGATGAATGGCGGTCAAGCCGTAGCGGCCCAGCAACAGAGGGTACAGCTATGTCTAGCAAGAGCCGGAACAACAACAATTGGGACTACGTAGATCCGTCGCAGGAACAGCAGCAGCAGCAACAGCAGCAGCAGCAGGAACAGCAGCAGCAGGAACAGGCCTCGAGCCAGGACCAGACCCAGTCGAGCGACTCGACCAACTCGAACAGCAACGAAAACGGGAATGGCAACGGTAACGGCAACGGTAACCTGAACCTCAATGGCAACGGCAACCTGAACCTGAACGGAAACGCCAACCTCAACAAGAACATCAATGAAAGCACGACGACCGTGGACGTGGCCGTCAGCGTGGATGTCGCAGCAGCGTCGGGCAAGCACCATCGGCCTGACGACAACGACTTCGCCGACATCGACATGAAGGGTCACAACTCGATCGACGGGATGTTCAACATCAAGTTCGACGACATGCTGAACGGCGCGCTGACCGGCGCCGGCAACGACGTTGCCAACGTCTTCAACCAGGTCGCCAATCTCCAGGACAACGACGACCTCGACAACGCCCAGGTGTCCAACAACGGTTCGGTGAACTTCAACCTGACGGCTGAAGGCGGCAAGGCCGAAGCCGAAGAAGGCATCAAGGCCGGCGGCACCGGCGGCGACGGCGGCGATGACGCCGACGCAGAAGGCGGCAAGGGCGGCGACGGTGGCGGCGCGCTCGGCGGCTTCGCAGCCGGCGGCAAGGGTGAAGGCGGCTTCGCAGCCAGCATCGCAGCCGGCGGCAAGGGCGAAGGCGGCGAGGCCGATGGCGGCAAGGGCGAAGGTGGCGACGCCACCAGCGGCTACGCTGACGGCGGCAAGGGCGACGGCGGCAAGGGCGGCGACGGTGGTGCAGGCCTCGGCCTCGGCCTCGGTCTCGGTCTCGGCCTCGGTGCCGGGCTGGCATTTGCCGGCGACGGTGAAGAGGGCGGCGACAACAAGGCCGGCGACGGCGATGAAGGCGGCGACGGCGGCGATGCCGATGGCGGCGATGCCGGCGACGGCGGCGACGGCGCATCCTCGACGGCCGGTGACGGCGGTACCGCAGTGGGCGTTGCCCTCGGCCTGATCGATCCGGTCTTCGTCGACAGCAACGGCGGCGACGTCGACAACGCCAGCAACGGCGGTGGCGGCGGTGCAGGCGGTGCCGGCGGCGGCGCAGGTGCAGGCGGTGCAGGCGGAAGCGGCGGGTCCGCAACCGATGCCGGCAACGGCGGAGACGGCGGCGGCGCACTCGGCGCAGGCATCGGTCTCGGCTATGGCGCCGGCAACGGCGCGGGCGCCGGTGGTGACGGCGCAGCCGGCGGATACGGTGTCGGCGGTGCTGCCGCGAGCGGCGACGCAACCGGCGGCGCAGGCACCGGCGGTGGCGCATGGGCCGAAGGCGGCACGGGTGGCCATGCCCTCAGCGGCGCATGGGCTGACGGCACCGGCGGCGACGGCTACGGCGGCTGGGCCTATGGCGGAGCCGGTGGCACCGGTGGCGCCGGCGGAACGGCAACCAATGGCGATGGCGGCGCCGGTGGCGATGGCGGCTACTGGGGCTCCAATAACGGCGATGACGGCTATGTCACCGGCACGAGCTCCGCTTCGGCCGATGCAGCGATCAGCATCAGCGCCTTCAACCAGGAAATCGTCATGGGTGCCAACCTGCAGCAGAACGCGGTCGACATGACCGTGGTCGGCGGCAATCTCAGCAACACCGTCATCGGCGAAGACGACGACGCATGACGTCACGCGGTGGTCTCGCTCCATGTCGAGCGAGGCCACCGGCGTTCGAACTGCGCAGCAGGCGCTGCGCAGTTCACTTCGGGTAGAGCACTTTCCTGGTTGTCAGTCGGAGCGCTCCCGAGCTGCTCCACTGGACCGCTCTCACAGTCTTCTGCAAATGCCAGCGTCGGGGGAGTATCGCGTCATGATCACCATGGACAAGATCACCGAGGAGATCGCCCATTTCATCGGCATGCTTCAGATGAATGCCGAGCAGGCCCTTCTCAGGCACGCCTATGAGGAGTTCGACGCCCGCAAATCCGCCGATCCGGAGCCCGATGAGCAGGCGCCCGACGACGTGCCGTTTGAGGCACCCTTTGAATTTCTCGGCTTCGATCCCGGCGTGCCCTACCGTTCGCCCGGGCCCGGCCCGATGGACGGGGACCCGCACCGCTTTCCCAACATGCTTCCGCCCCCGCCGCCGATGGTGCCCGACTTTCCGGAGTTCTCCGTAACGCCGATGGTCAGGATCCAGGATGGGGTCGCCTCGGGCGCCGCCGCGGCCGTCCAGCCGGAACTGCAACCGCCTGGCTCCGTCGTCACCTACATCACCCAGGCGATCGGTCTCTCCGACAATGATGATTTCAGCGTCGGGGGGCATGGTCTCTCCTTCTCGCCCGAGGTCGTGGACACCGACGCGTTGCTCGACGCGGCCGAGGCGGCCTATGCGCTGTCGCCGATCGGCGGGATGGAACGCCCGGGATCGAGCGCGGAGATGATCGAAACCGTCAACACGATCGCCGCCCGCCTCGAAGGCTTCGCCGCGGGAAACGGCAGCGAGTTCGAGATCGTCATCCAGCAGGGCGAGGGCATCGAGGGCATTTTCGTCAACGGCGAACTGGTGGAGGAGTTGCCGAAGCTTGCGGACTACCACGCGTTCGAGAAGGAGGACGAGGAAGACGAAGCGGACGGTAACGGAACGCTCGAATGGACAGGCAACGCAACGGTCGGCGAGGACGGCTCGATCGTGGTCGAGGCCTCCGTGACCCTGACCGCCGGCGACAACACGCTGGTCAACGAGGCCATCGTGAAGAATTTCTGGACCGCCGGCACCGTGACCGCGGTCGTCGGCAACCACATCGAACTCAACGCGATCATCCAGACGAACGCGATCTGGGACGCGGACAAGATCGGATCCGACATCGGCGACTGGGCCAGCGACGCCGCCGTCAACGACGTCTTGAACATCGCCTCGTTCGGCCGGACCGACCTGACCGACGACGACGGCAAGGCGAATGCGACAGAAGGTGGTTTCCCCGATTTCTGGGCCGTGACGAAGATCGAAGGCGACCTGTTGATGGTCAACTGGCTCGAGCAGTTCATCTTCAAGACCGACAACGACGTCGGGATCCTGTCGTCGTCCGGCGTGACGACCAACGTCATCAGCGGCGGCAATACCGGCGTCAACCAGTCGTCCGTCTTCGACCTCGGCTTCTCGTACGATCTCATCATCATCGGCGGCTCGATCTATGACGCCAGCATCATCCAGCAGACCAACATCCTCTTCGACGACGATCTGGTCGGCAGCGTGAACGGCTTCCAGACGAAGGGGACCGGCTCGGCCTCCACGTCGGGCAACCTGCTGTGGAACGAGGCGGCGATCCACAACATCGGCGGCGCGGATCGCTTCTCGGTCCTGCCCGATGCCTATCGGGAAACCGCCGAGGATCTCGCCGACGGCAAGAACACGATTTCGAAGGGCGTGCTGACCGACGAGGCCTTTGCCGGGCTGGCCGGCCTGAACGTGCTCTACATCGAAGGAGACATCATCAATCTGCAATACATCAAGCAGACCAGCGTGCTCGGGGACTGCGACCAGGTCGCGCTGGCCATGGACGAGCTCAAGCCGCATCTCGACAGCGACTGGACCGTCTCGACCGGCGGCAACGCACTGATCAACAATGCCGCGATCGTGAACCTGGATTCCTTCGGCAAGACCTATGTCGGCGGCGAGAAATACTCCCAGGAGACGCTCATCCAGGCCGAGCTGATCTCGTGCGAGCCCGACCGCCTCGGCGGCCAGGATCCGAACATGCTGGTCAACGAGGCAATCGCATTCCTCGACAACCCGATGGCCGAGGCCGACCAGCAGGCGGCACACGGCGTCTACGTCCCGTCGGCCAATGACGGGCCCACGGACGACGGGCTGCAACACGTACTCGGTCATTGACGGGAGGGGCGGATGTCTGACAACCGCAAGAGGGTTGCCGACGGCAACCACGCGCATGGTCTGCCCTCGGAAAACGCAGAGCCGACCTTCGACGAGGCCTATGCACGGTTCCAGAATGCCGTGCTGCAGTGCCAGGCCGCCGCTGTCGAGGGGCCCGATTCGGCCGTCGCCATGACGTCTGCGCATCGCGCCGAGGCCGACCCGGCAAGCAAGCCGGGCCCGCGAATCGTTTCCGGGCAAATCGTTTCTCCGGAGAACGAACAGCCTGCCGGGCCACGGCGCCTGGCCACGGTCCTGCCCGGACCGTCCCACGACAATCCGCGGCGACCGGACGCGCACGGTGCGGCCAAGCCGGGCAGCCCCGAACGGACCCCGGGAATGGGTCCGCGCGGCGTGCCGCAGCCAGAGAAGGCTGCCCGTCCAATCAAGGCTGCCGAGGCCTCCATCCCGTCCGAACCCGTTCCCGCCCCCCAGCCCGGCGCCGGCCCGTCTCCTTCCATCGCCGGGCCGGCCATCATCGAGCCGGCTGTCGCCGAGAAGGTCATCCTGGACGTCGTGCCCCAGCCGGTCGCGCAGGCGGTGGTGGAGCCGGTCGCGCAGGCGCCCAAGCGGGACAAGCCGGCGGTCGCGCCGAACAGCGAGCGGACACGCGCCCTTTTTGGCGAAGCCAAGCCGGAGACAGCGAAACGCGAGCCGACCTTCGCCAAAGGGCCGGAGGGCCTGGTGACGATCGAAGGCGACACCGGCCCGATAAAGGCCGGGGAAGGGCCCGGCAACAAGTCCCTTTCCGGCGGCGGCGGCAAGGGCTCCGGCTCGGGCGGCGGCACCTTTCACAAACGGCTCGGACCGGTGGATTTTTCCGCCAGTCTCCGGGCGGGGGTCAACGCCGTCAGGATCAATCTCGCCGCCGTCATGATCTTCACGCTCGCCACCAACGTGCTGGTGCTGGCCGTCCCCATCTATCTGTTCCAGATCTCCGACCGGGTGCTGACCAGCCGCTCGCTGGACACCCTCATCATGCTGACGATCGTGATCGTCGGGGCCATCCTGTTGCAGGCGATCTTCGACGCCATCCGGCGCTTCATCCTGATGCGCACGGCCGTGGAGGTGGCGGTGCAGCTGGGGGCGCCCATTCTCAGCGCCGCGGCGACAGCATCGCTCAACAGCAACGGCCGCGAATACCAGACCCTTGGCGATCTCCAGCAGGTGCGCTCGTTTCTCGTTTCCAGGACGTTGCTGTCGTTCCTCGATGCCCCGCTCGCGCCGCTGTTCGTCTTGGCCGTCTTCCTCGTCCATCCGCATCTCGGATCGATCGTCATCGCCACGGCCCTTCTTCTGCTCATCCTCACGCTCGTCAACCAGCGCCTGACGGCCGCCCCCTTCGCCGAGGCGAACACGTCGCAGGTGAAGGCCAACCTCCATCTCGAATCGATGTCGCGGAACTCGCAGGTGATCAACGCGCTCGCGATGATCCCCGAGGCTGTGCAGATCTGGGGCAAGGACACGGCCGCCTCCCTGAAGGCGCAGGTGGTCGCCCAGGATCGCAACATCGCCATCAGCGCCCTCTCGAAGGGGATCCGCCTGTTGGCGCAGGTGGCGATGCTGGGATGGGGCGCCCACCTGGCGATCAACGGCGAAATGACCGGCGGCATGGTGATCGCGTCGTCGATCATCGCCGGGCGTGCGCTGGCGCCGATCGAAGGCGCCATCGAGGGGTGGAGCCAGTACAGCCAGTCGCGCGCCGCCTATGGCCGGATCACGAGCCTGCTGAAGGCTTCGCCGCTCAATTTCGAACGGCTGAACCTGCCGCGACCGGAAGGCCGCCTGGATGTGGAGCGGCTGCTCTACGTGCCCGGAGGGACCAAGCGCGTCGTGCTGAACGGTATCTCCTTTGCCTTGCAGCCGGGGGATTCGCTTGCCGTCATCGGCAATTCCGGCGCCGGGAAGACGACGCTCGGCAAGATGCTGGTCGGCTCGATCCTGCCGACATCGGGCAATGTCCGCCTCGACCTGATGGACATCCGCAACTGGGACCAGCGGCAGTTCGGCCAGAACATCGGCTATCTCCCGCAGGACGTGCAGCTCTTCCCCGGCACGATCAAGGCCAACATCGCCCGCATGCGCCAGGACGCGACCGACGAGCAGATCTACAAGGCGGCGATGCTCGCCGACGTGCATGAGATGATCGCAGCGCTGCCGCACGGCTACGAGACGATCGTCGCAGCCGACGGATCGCCGCTGTCCGGCGGGCAGAAGCAGCGCATCGCGCTGGCCCGCGCCTTCTTCGGCGATCCGCGCATGGTCGTGCTCGACGAGCCCAATTCCAACCTCGACAGCGCCGGTGACGCCGCCTTGATGCGCGCCTTGCAGCACGCCAAGGAACACAAGATCACCATGATCACGATCACCCAGCGACCGGCGCTGCTCAGTCATGTCGACAAGGTCCTGCTCTTGGTGAACGGCACCGTGGCGCTGTTCGGCATGCGGCAGGACGTGCTCAAGGCCCTGGAGTCGCGCGGCATCCAGATCGACAACGGCTCGTTTGGCCATCAGTTGCAGTAGGAGCGGCGCGATGTCCGACATAGCGAAAATTCACGACATCGAATGGTACTCGGAGGTTCCCCGGTCGATTCGAAAGCAGATGACGGCCGGCCTCATCCTACTCGGCGCCACCTTCGGCGGCTTCGGGGCCTGGGCCTTCACGGCGCCGCTCGCCGCGGCGGTGATCGCCCAGGGCAGCTTCGTCGCAACCGGCCGCAACAAGGTCGTCCAGCACTATGAGGGCGGCATCATCAAGGAGTTGCTCGTCAGCGAGGGCGACGAGGTGGTGGAGGGCCAGCCGCTGGTGCGGCTGGACGAGACCGCGGCGCTCGCAAAGGAGCGCGAACTGTTCCTGCGCCGCATCCGGCTGGAAGCGACCGCCGCCCGCCTGACGTCCCTGTTCGAGGGCGACGAGCACATGGAGATCTCCGAACTGGCGGAAAAGCACCGCAACGACCCGGACGTCTCCTCGATCCTGATGAACCAGCAGCTGAACTTCAAGGCCCTGCGCCTGAAGCAGTCGAACGAATTGTCGCTGCTGCGCCAGAACATCAAGGCGCTGGAGTTCCGCAGCGAAGGCTATGCCCGCCAGAGGCTGTCGATCATCCAGCAGCTGGCGCTGCTGCGGGAAGAGCAGGAGAGCAAGAAGAAGCTGCTCGCCAAGGCCCTGATCCGCGAGACCGAGCTGAAGGCCATCCAGCGGGCGATGGCGGACGCAGAGGGACAGATCGGCCGGCTCGAGGCGGAAGTCGCCGAGACCCAGGCGCAGATCGTCAAGGGCCGGCAGGAGATCAGCAGCACCGAACAGTCCTATCGTGAGGACGCGCTCGACCGGCTGCAGGCGATCCAGGGCGAACTCGATACGGTGCGCGAGCAGTCGCGCCAGGCCGAGAACGTGCTGCGTCGCGTCACGATCAATGCGCCGGTCTCCGGCACGGTCGTGCGCACCCACTACCATACCGCCGGCGGCGTGATCGAAAGCGGCAAGGGGATCATGGAGATCCTGCCGGCGGGCGTGCCGTTGATCATCGAGGCGCAGATTCCGCGCAACAACATCGACAGCGTGTCGGTCGGGCAGACGGCCACGGTCCGGCTGGTGGCGCTCAACCAGCGCACGACCCCGGTGCTGCACGGCGACCTGTTCTACGTCTCCGCCGACGCGCTGGAGGACAGCAAGCCCGGCATGCCGGCCCATGACGTCTATCTGGCGCGGGTCAGACTGCCCCCGGAGGAGCTTGCCAAGGTCAAGGGCTTCCACCCGACGCCCGGTATGCCCGCGGAGGTGATGATCCAGACGGAGAAGCGCACCTTTTTCAGCTACATCGTCAAGCCGATCACCGACAGCATGTCGAGGGCCTTTACCGAGCGGTGACGGTCGACGCCCGCATCGCATCGATTGCGTCTTAGGGCGAGCGCCCCGGCGCGGCGCTTCACGCAAGCTGCCGCGCCCTTCTACCTCCACGATGCTTCAGGGGACTTGCGAGGCGCCCGGCCGCGGCGCTCGCCCTAAGACGCAAAAAGCTCCTCGACGCGTATGCGGAGGAGCTTTGTGTTGGAGTTGCTGGACATTTGGTTGCGGGGGCAGGATT
>UBZP01000025.1:0-76421 GCA_900469965.1 Hyphomicrobiales bacterium
ACCAAGTCAACAGGGATTTTTCAAAAATGTCGCAGAAAGTTCATTTTAGGAATCGGTCAGAGAAACATCCCCGATGCGCGGTTCATTGGTCGAATTGCGGGGACAAGGCCGATCGGTCCCATTGACATGCAAAAGGCGCCGGCGGTTTCCCGCGGCGCCCTCCGGTTTCCCGTCGCCCCATCGAGGGGCCGATCCCGTTGACCGAGCGTCAGGCCTTGATCTTCAGCTGCGTCATGATCTTCTCCAGGAAGCCCAGCAGCACGGCGGAGGCGACGAAGGCCAGGTGCATGAAGGTCAGCCACATCAGCTGCGTGTCAGTGAACTGCTGGGCGTTGAGAAACACCTGGAGCAGGTGGATGGAGGAAATGGCCACGATCGAGGAGGCCACCTTGATCTTCAGGCTGCCGGAATCGAGCTTGCCGAGGAAGGATACGTCGGCTTCCGCCTCGTCGAAGCGGCTGACGAAGTTCTCGTAGCCGGAAATCATCACCATCAGGATGAGGCTCGCCACCAGGGCGGCGTCGATCAGACCGAGCATGGCCAGGATCATCTGCGCGTCGTCGAAGACGAAGACGTTCTTGGCCACCTTGAAGAACTTGTAGGCGAAGGACACCGCATAGACGGCGAGTGCGGCGACCAGCCCGAGGTAGAAAGCGACCAGGATCCACCGGCTGGAGAGGATGATCCGTTCGACCAGAATTTCGAGGGACTTCATGGTGTCTCCGTCAATGGCTTCGATTTGCACCGCCCTGATTAGCCAAAGGGCGGAAATCGGGCAAGTGCGGCCGGCTCAGTCCCGAAGGGTTTGATCGAGCAGGCGGACGAAGGCGTCGCCCGCCAACTCCAGCGGGCCGCTGTTGTCGATGGTGACCTGGTCCAGGTCGAGGTCCGGCCCCCGCGGCTGCCGGTCGAGCCGCCCGGCAATGGCCTCGCCGCTTTCACGGCCACGCCGGGCGAGCCGCTCGGCCCGC
This sequence comes from Hyphomicrobiales bacterium, assembly GCA_900469965.1. GTDB lineage: Bacteria > Pseudomonadota > Alphaproteobacteria > Rhizobiales > Rhizobiaceae > Mycoplana. The sequence goes on from UBZP01000025.1 coordinate 972, forward strand.
ACCTCCGCATGGGCGGTGATGGTGACGACCTTCAGGCGCGGGAAGGCGTCGACGAAGGCGCAAAGCGCCTGCCGGCTGCCGTTGACGATCACCACCGCGCCCTGCGCGATCTGTGCCTGGACCGCGGCCGGAACGCCGTAGCACAGGCCGTGCGCCTCCCAGGAGACGCAAAAGCCGCCCTCCTCCTTCATCCGCGCGAAGGCGGCCGTATCGACGCCGATATGCGCCTCGCCACCCGCGTCCGACGGACGGGTGATCACCCGTCTTGCGAAGACAAAGCGATCGTCACCGGCGAAATGCCGGGCAGCGTACCCCATCACGCTGTCCTTGCCGGCACCGCTCGGCCCGACGACGACGATCACCGCGCCCGTCCGGCCGCCGGTCGCAGCCGCCCCGGCATCCCCGGGCGCCGTCCCTGCCCTGCCCGTCATGCCACGCGCGCACCCTGGCGCCAGACGGAACGGACGACCGGGACGCCATCGGGACGGCGCACGCGGACAAGATCGGCGCGCAGGCCGACGGCGATGCGGCCGCGATCATCGAGGCCGACGGTGCGCGCCGGCGTCGCCGAGACCATGGCGATCGCCTTCGGCAGGCTGATCGCCTCGTTCTCGTCGGCGAGCATGAAGGGCGCCTGGATCAGGCTGAGCGGCACGTAGTCGGAGGAGAGCACGTCGAGCACGCCCATGGTGGCGAGGTCGCGGGCGGCGATGTTGCCCGAATGCGACTTGCCGCGGACGATGTTCGGCGCACCCATCAGGACGCTCATGCCCGCCCCGTGCGAAGCCTTCGCCGCCTCGACGCTGGTCGGAAACTCGGCCAGCCGGATGCCGTAGCCGATCGCCTCCTCGACATGGGCGAGCGTGGCATCGTCATGGCTCGCCACGGCGATGCCGCGGGCGGCGCAATGGGCGGCGATCGCGTCGCGATGCGGCTTGGCGTAGCGGGCGGAGAGCTCCTGCTGGCGGCGGCAGAACTCGGCGAATGCCTCGTCGGTCATGCCCCGCTTGGTCTTGTAGTAGAGCGTGTACTGTTCCATCGTCTGGAACTGGCGCTGGCCCGGCGCATGGTCCATCAGCGAGACCAGGCGGACCTGCGGGTCGTCCTCGAACTCGCCGAAATGATCGAGGACGTTGCCGGTAGAGACCTCGCAGCGCAGATGGATCAGGTGGTCGGCGCGCAGCCGGTCGTCCCTGCCCGCCTCGGCGAGCGCATCGGCCATGGCGCGCATCTCGCCCTTCTCGAAGCCGCCGTCCTCGTCCGAGCCCATGCGCAGGCAGTCGAAGACGGTGGTGATGCCGGAGGACGCCACCTGGGCATCGTGGGCCTGGATGGCCGCGGTCGTGTTCCAGCGCACGCCCGGGCGCGGCGAATAGTGCGCCTCGAGGTGGTCGGTGTGCAGCTCGACAAGGCCCGGCAGCAGATAGTCGCCGCCCATGTCCTCGCCGGTCGCGGTCGGCTTCCCGGAGATTTCGGCGATCAGGCCGTCGCGGATCAGGATCGCGCCGTGGACGATCTCGTCCTCCAGCACGATCCTGGCATTGGTGAGGGTCAGTTCGGTCGACATGTCAGGCGATCTTTCTGTTGGCGGCTCCGCCGGTCAGGGGAAACAGCGAATGCACGGTGAAATCTGCCCCGCGGGAGGGTTCGCGGAAAAGGGCGACGGCCGAGATGGCAAGCGGACGGCCGTGAAAGTCGGCGAAATACCGCAGCAGCGCGTCTTCCATCGCCGGCGCATCCTCGGCCGGCACCCGGCCCGTCAGCGTCATGTGGAAACGGAAGGTGTCGAAGACGTAGGGATAGCCCCACTGCACCAGGTTCTGGCGCTCCTCGCTGGAAAGCTCGTCCGGCCTGCGCCTTGCGATGTCGGCAGAGGAGAGCGGCGCACGGAAATCCTCGAAGCGGCGCACGACCTCGCCGGCGAAGGCCTGCAGCGGCGCGCATTCTGCGGCCGGAACGAGCGCGAAGAAGGAGCCGAGACGGCCGACGACGACCTGCGGGATCTCGAAGCCCTCGAAATCGGAGGCGAAGCGGGCGACCTCGGCCACGAGCTCGGCCTCGCTGCGGCCGTCGGCGAGCTCGAAGGGCGCCTTCAGCGTGGCGTGAAAGCCATAGCGGCGCGGATCCGCCGTGAGCGCCTTCAGTGCCGGCTGATCGAAGCCGGTCGCGGCCGGCTGATCGAGCGGGGCGCCGTTGAAGGCGTTGCGGCCGAGCCAGCGGGCGGCCGCGAGCGTCAGACTGTCGCTCGCCGCCGGAGTGAAATAGAGGGCATATCGCACAATCAGAATTCCTGTTTGGTTGCTGGCGCGCCTTAGACGAGATTCGTGTGGCAGCATCATGCCATTGCCGGTGGCGATTTCCATTCCTCTCAATGGTGGCTGCGGCCGATCAGCCGGGACCGCAGCGCGTTCGAGATGCCGTCGAAGATGAAGACCACGATCAGGATCAGGACCACCATATAGGCGACGTTCTCCCAATCCGAATTGGTCCGCATCGCCTCCCACAGTTTCAGACCGATCCCGCCGGCGCCGACGGCGCCGATGATCGTGGCCGACCGGGTGTTGGATTCCCAGAAATATAGGGCCTGCGAGGCGAAGACCGGGAGGACCTGCGGCAGGACGCCGAAGCGCTGGACGGCGACGCTCGGCGCGCCCACGGACTTGACGCCCTCGCGCTGCTTGTCGTCGATGTTCTCGAGCGCCTCGGAGTAGAGCTTTCCGAGCGTTCCGGTGTCGGTGAAGAAGATGGCCGACATGCCGGCGAGCGGCCCGGGACCAAAGGCACGGGTGAAGAACAGCGCCCAGATCAGCATGTCGACGGAGCGCTGGAAGTCGAAGAAGCGCTTCGTCAGCTGGTTGAAGAACCGGTTGCGGGCAATGTTGCGGGCCGCGACGAAGGCCAGAGGAAAGGCCACGAGCGTCGCCAGCACGGTGCCGACGAAGGCCATGACGATCGTCTGCAACAGCTTCGTCCAGACGTCGAGATGCTGCCATTCCGAATTGTAGAGGATGTTGTTCCAGGCGAGCGAGAGATTGGAGCGCTGCGGGTCGATGCGCTCGCCCCAGGCGATCAGCGCGAACACGTCCGCGGCAGGCCTGCCGAAGAAGGGCGAGCGGGTGTCGAAGATGAAGTTGGCCCAGCCGAGGAAGCGCTTGCGGATGCTGACTTCGGTGGCGTCGATCTCCGCCCAGCCGGCCATGCCGAAGGACAGGATGATCTTTTCGCCCGGCCGCTTCTGCACCGCCCAGCGCGGCAGGGGCCCGGTTTCGGGGACGACCTTCCCGTCGCTCATCGTCGCGCGCAGGCTCTCGCCGCCGTGCTGCACGGTGACCTCTCCGGGCAGCACCTCGATATGGGTCGAGCGGCCCATGGCGATCTCGGCGCGGGTCACGACCTCCTCGGAGCGGGTTTCGGTCGCGGGTGCGCCGGTCGCGGCGGCGGCCGAACCCCCGAGTGCCGCGCCCGGGGCCATGAAGCTCGTCGTCGACTTCGGGGCGGCCGGGCGCGCTGCCGCCGGCGTCTCGATCGTGCGGGTCACCGTCTCGCGTTCGGCGACCAGCCAATCGGGGTTCGGATTGTCGCCGAGCGGGGAGAAGCGCGGGTAGACGATCTGCATCGTGCCGTGGCCGTCCATGCGGATCTCGGGGCGGACCTCGTAGGAGACCCAGTCGGCGAGGTAGGTGCCGGCGAGCGACCAGTTGGCATTGGCCAGCACGGCGCCCACGGCGAAGAACCACCAGCAATAGACGCCGTAGAGCACCGCGCCGAGCACGATCAGCGGCACGCGAAAACGCGACCAGAAGGACCGGTGGAAGATCTCCGGATGACGGGCGGCGATCTCGTCCATCTCGGCCACATGAAGCTTGTTCATCGTCCTGTCCATTCGTTCTTCTCACTGGGCGAGCTGGAAGGCCTGGTCGCCGACGAGGCGGCGCCTGGCCCAGGCGGACAACTGGTCGACGGCGACGATCGTGCAGAACAGCAGGAGCACGATCGCGAGCGTCTTGGCCTCGTGGTTCTGGCCGATCGACAGGCGCAGCAGTTCGCCGATGCCGCCGCCGCCGACGGCACCGATGATCGTGGAGGCGCGAACGTTGATCTCCAGCCGCAGCAGGAAGTAGCTGATGAAGTTCGGCAGGACCTGCGGGACGATCGCGAACCAGACGCGCTCGATCCAGCTGGCGCCGACGGCGCGCAGGCCCTCCTCGGCCTTCATGTCCGCATTTTCGACCACCTCGAAGAAGAGCTTGCCGAGGGCGCCGATGGTGTGGATGGAGACCGCAATGACCGCCGGCAGCGGGCCCAGCGACAGGATCGCCAGGAAGAAGCCGGCGAGCACGACCTCGGGAAAGGCGCGCAGGATTTCCATGGTGCGGCGGACGAAGCCGCGCACGAACCAGTTCGGCATGAGGTTGCGGGAGGCAAGGAAGCAGAGCGCGAAGCCGATCGCGGTGCCGACGATGGTGGAGAAGATCGCGATGTTGAGCGTCTCCAGCATCTTGTAGAAATACTCCGGCACGTAGAGGCTGTCGGTGACGTAGAGGCGGCCTTCGGGATAGTTGTACTTGAAGCTGCCGTCGTCATAGGGCGAGGGCAGGTCGAAGAGCGCGCGGAAGATCTCCGAACCGTCGCGCGGGATGATGTCGCCGACGAAATCGAAGAGATACGGCAGGCGGTCGAAGAACTTTCCGGCATTGGTCTCGTTGGCGAACCAGAGCGAACCGCCGAGCGCCAGCACGAGGAGGGAGAGGCCGAGCCAGGAGTAGACCCGGCGGCGGGCTGCAAGCTCCTGCCAGTGGCGCTCGATCAGCGCACCGCTCTCGCTGAAGTCCTTCGGTAGCGTGTTCGCAGCCATCCCGCCGTCCCGCATCGCTTGTATCACCAGGAATGAAGACGCCGGCCAGGGGTCCGGCCGGCGTCCGGATCGATTGCGGTCGGATCAGCCGCCGATCGTCGCCTTGCGGGCGTCGATGATCGGCTTGTAGAAGTCGACGTTGACCTCGGTGAACGAGGTGAAGTCGCCGCCCATGACGGCGGAGAAGCAGGCTGCGTCCTTCTTCGGCAGGTCGAGCATGAACTGCTTGAACTTGGCCTTCATGTCGTCGGCCATCGAGCTGCGGACGACGATCGGGCCGTTCGGGATCAGCGGCGACTTCCAGATCTCGACGACATCGTTCATGTCGAGGATGCCCTTCTCGACCATCTTGTGCAGGTTGCCGGAGGTGTAGCCGTCCTTCCACTCGCCGACGCCCGAACCGAAGGTCGTGCCGGCGTCGAAGGTGCCCTTCATCACTTCGAGGACGAGGTTCTCGTGACCGCCGCCGAAGCCGGTCTCGGCGAAGTATTCCTTGACCGGCGCGCCGATCGATTCCGGCAGCGTGACGAGCGGGATGAGGTAGCCGGAGGTGGAGTCCGGATCGGCGAAGCCGAGCTTCTTGCCCTTCAGGTCCTCGAGCTTGGTGATGCCGCTGTCCTTGCGGGCAACCATGATCGAGTGGTAGCCGGTCGAACCGTCGGTCTGGACGGTCGTCAGGATCGGCTCGACGGCCTGCGGATTTTCCAGGTAGATCTTGGCGAAGCCGGAAGCGCCGAGTTCGGCGTAGTCGAGCGTGCCGCCGAGGAGGCCCTGGATGACGCCGTCATAGTCGGCGGCGGGGAAGAAGGAGACCTTCTCGAAGCCGAGCTCGGCCTTCAGGTGATCGCCGATGCACTGGTAGTTGCGCAGGCGGTCGGCTTCGTTCTCGCCGCCGATGATGCCGACGCGGAATTCCTTCAGGTCTTCCGCCTGGGCATGGCCGACGAGCGCCAGAAGGGCGACGGCGCCGAAAAGAGCTTTCTTCAGCATGGACTTCTCTCCTGTTTGGCCGGCCCCCGCCGGCTCTGGGAATGTATGCGGCCCTTGACGCGGACCGTTCGATCCCGGCGGGCGTCAGATGCCCGCCAGTGCCAGCGGCGTGACGCCGGCGGATTCCTTGACGTTGTCCTGCACGGGTGCACCGGCACCGCGGATGCTGGTGGACGTCATCGTCTCGTCGATCTCGGACCCGTCCGCGCCGGTGCCGTAGATCGCGCGCACCGCGTCGGCATCGAGGTCGCGCGGCGCGCCGTCGAAGACGACCTTGCCGGCCGACATGCCGATGATGCGTTCGCAGTAGTTGCGAGCGGTATCGAGCGTGTGCAGGTTGGTGATGACCGTGATGCCCTCGCGTTCGTTGATGTCGCGCAGCGCGTCCATCACCACCTTGGCGTTCAACGGATCGAGCGAGGCGATCGGCTCGTCGGCCAGCACCATCTTCGGCTGCTGCATCAGCGCACGCGCGATCGCCACGCGCTGCTGCTGACCGCCCGACAGCGTTCCGGCCATCTGCAGGGCTGTCTGTTCGATGCCGAGCCGCTCCAGGGCCGCGATCGCCATGATGCGCTCCTCGCGGGTGAACATGTTGAGAATGCTGAGCGCAGTGGAGCGGTGGTTGAGGCGGCCGAGCAGCACGTTGGTCAGAACGTCGAGGCGCGGCACGAGGTTGAACTGCTGGAAGATCATCGCGCAGTCGCGCTGCCAGTTTCGCAACGCTGCGCCCCTGAGCGACGAGACCTCGATGTCGCCGAAACGGATCGAGCCCTCGGTCGGGTCGACCAGCCGGTTGATCATGCGCAGCATGGTCGACTTGCCCGCACCCGACCGGCCGATGACCCCGACCATCTGACCCTGGGGAATGTCGACGCTGACGGCGCTGACCGCGGCCTTGCCGCCGAACCGGCGCGTGACGTTCATCAGGCGAAACATGGCTTCCCCTTTCGAGGCTTGTTCAGTGACACTGCTGCGGCTTTAAAGGCGGTCAATGAAGCCCGAATGTCAGTTTCATGTCCGTTTGATAACAATCCACGAAGCCCGGATTTCCAGAGTTTCCGAGACCTTCAGGCACCGTATTTGACAAGGAAGGCATCGGCGTCGAGCGCCCGGAAATCGTCGAGTGCGACGCGCAGGCGGGCGTGTTCCCAGTCCCACCAGGCAAGCCTTTCGAAACGCTCGGCAATATTGCGTCCGAAGCGCTCGCGGATCAGCTTGGCCGGCACGCCGCCGACGATCGTGTAGGGGGCGACGTCCCTGGTCACGACCGCGCCGGAGCCGATGATCGCGCCGTTGCCGACCGTGACGCCGGGCAGGATCGTCGCGCCGTGGCCGATCCAGACGTCGTGGCCGATGACGACGCGGTGCGCACGGCGCCAGGCGAAGAATTCCTCCTCCTTGTCGGCATCCTCCCAGTAGTCGGCGGCGCGATAGGTGAAGTGGTGCAGCGTCGCCCGCCACATCGGGTGGTTGGTGGCGTTGATGCGGACCGCGGAGGCGATGTTGGCGAACTTGCCGATCGTGGCGCACCAGACCGAGCCGTCCTCCATGATGTAGGAATAGTCGCCGAGCTCGGTCTCGCTGATGCGGCAGCGCTCGGAGATCTCGACGAAGCGGCCGAGCGTGCAGTCGGTGACCGAAGCGGTGGAATGGATGAGCGGCGTGTGCTCCGAAAGCCTGGTCATGCGGCAACCCTCCGGGGCGAGAAGGCGGAGACATCGACGATCCGGTCGGCAACCTGGGTGCGCACGTCGTCATCGTGGAAGATGCCGAGAAGCGCCACCCCTGCCCGCTTCTTCTCCTCGATCATGCCGACGACGATCTCGCGGTTCTTCGCGTCCAGCGAGGCGGTCGGCTCGTCGAGCAGGAGGATGCGGTGGCCGGTGATGAAGCCGCGGGCGATGTTGACGCGCTGCTGCTCGCCGCCGGAGAAGGTGGCGGGCGGAAGCTGCCAGAGTTCGCGGGGGAGATTGAGCCGGGCCAGCATCTCCTCCGCCTTTTCGCGGGCGGTAACCGGGCTCTCGCCGCCGGCGACCAGCGGCTCGGCCACGACGTCGATCGCTGCCACCCGCGGCACGACGCGCAGGAACTGGCTGACATAGCCGAGCGTGACGCGGCGCACGGCAAGCACCGTGCGCGGATCGGCGGCGGCAAGGTCGATGACGCGATCCTCGTGCCCGACCAGGATCTGGCCGCCGTCGACGCCGTAGTTGCCGTAGACCATCTTCAGGAGCGAGCTCTTGCCGATGCCGGACGGGCCGCCGAGGACGACGCACTCGCCGGTCTTGACGGAGAAGCTGACATTGGAGACGACCGGCAGGCGGATGCCGTCCCTCAGGTGCATGGTGAAGCTCTTTGCGACTTCGGATACGACGAGTGGCGTCGCCATGATCGATTTCCTTCTAAGCTTTGTGCCGGGCGGCGCCGGCCCGGTCAGACCTGCAGGATGGAGGAGACGAGAAGCTGGGTGTAGGCTTCGCGCGGGTCGTCGAGGACACGGTCGGTCAGGCCGTGCTCGATCACCTGACCGTCCTTCATCACCATCATCCGGTGCGACAGGAGTCTCGCGACGGCGAGGTCGTGGGTGACGACGATCGCCGACAGGCCGAGGTCGTGGACGAGACCGCGGACGAGATCGAGCAGGCGCGCCTGAACCGAGACATCGAGCCCGCCGGTCGGCTCGTCCATGAAGACGAGGCGGGGCGCGGTGACGAGGTTGCGGGCGATCTGCAGACGCTGGCGCATGCCGCCGGAAAAGGCGCGCGGCTGGTCGTCGATGCGGTCGATGCCGATCTCGACGCGGCGCAGCCAGTCGCCGGCGGTCTCCCGGATGTTGCCGTAGTGGCGCTCGCCGACCGCCATCAGCCGCTCGCCGACATTGGCGCCAGCCGAGACCGTCATGCGCAGGCCGTCGGCGGGGTTCTGGTGGACGAAGCCCCAGTCGGTGCGCATAAGGAAGCGCCGCTCCGCCTCGCCCATGCGGGCGAGGTCGCGCATCTGGCCGTCGCGGCTGCGGTACTCGATGGTGCCGGAGGTCGGCATCAGCCGGGTGGCGAGGCAGTTCAGCAGCGTCGTCTTGCCGGAACCGGATTCGCCGACGATGGCCAGCACCTCGCCCGGCCAGAGGTCGAAGGAGACGTTGCGGCAGCCGATGCGGGCGCCGTAGAACTTCGAGATGTCGCGGGCCTTGAGAAGCGGGGCGTCGGTCATCGGATGGCATCCTTGTCATAGGCCAGCATCGTGCCGCAGTGGCCGTGGTCGCGGCGGCCCTCGCAGTGGTCGGTGTCGGAGCAGACGAACATCCGCCCGCCGCGATCGTCGAGCACCACTTCGTCGAGGTAGACGTTCTCCGCGCCGCACAGCGCGCAGGGCCGGTCGAACGTCTGGACCTCGAAGGGATGGTCCTCGAAATCGAGGCTGACGACGTCGGTGAAGGGCGGCACGGCGTAGATGCGCTTCTCGCGGCCGGCGCCGAAGAGTTGCAGCGCCTCCGACATGTGCATCTTCGGATTGTCGAATTTCGGCGTCGGCGACGGGCTCATCACGTAGCGCCCCTCCACCTTGACCGGATAGGAATAGGTCGTGGCGATGTGGCCGTTTCTGGCGATGTCCTCGTAGAGCTTGACGTGCATCAGCCCGTATTCCTCGAGCGCGTGCATCTTGCGGGTCTCGGTCTCGCGCGGCTCGAGGAAGCGCAAGGGCTCGGGGATCGGCACCTGGTAGACCAGCGTCTGCCCGGCCGTCAGCTTCTCCTCGGGGATGCGGTGGCGGGTCTGGATGATCGTCGCCTCGCGCGTCCTCGTCGTCACCGCGACATTCGCCACCTTCTGGAAGAAGGCGCGGATCGAGACGGCGTTGGTGGTGTCGTCCGCCCCCTGGTCGATGACCTTGAGCACGTCCTCAGGCCCCAGGATCGCTGCCGTCACCTGCACGCCGCCGGTGCCCCAGCCATAGGGCATCGGCATTTCGCGCGATGCGAAGGGCACCTGGTAGCCCGGGATCGCAATCGCCTTCAGGATCGCCCGGCGGATCATCCGTTTGGTCTGCTCGTCGAGATAGGCGAAGTTGTAGGTGGCAAGTTCGGTCGGTATCGCGCTCATTGGGCGGCCTCCAGCACGTCTTCCCCGGGCTCTTCGGTGCTTTTCGCTTCGTGTTCCCGGCGCATCCTTCGCATGAGGTCGAGTTCGGCCTGGAAATCGACGTAGTGCGGCAGCTTCAGGTGTTCGACGAAGCCGGTCGCCTGCACGTTGTCGGCGTGCGAGATGACGAATTCCTCGTCCTGCGCCGGCGAGACGACGTCCTCCTCGAACTCGGCGGTGCGGAGCGCGCGGTCGACCAGCGACATCGACATCGCCTTGCGCTCGTTCTGGCCGAAGACGAGGCCATAGCCGCGGGTGAACTGCGGCGGGCTCTTCGCCGACCCCTTGAACTGGGTGATCATCTGGCACTCGGTGACCTGGATGCGGCCGAGCGAGACGGCAAAGCCGAGCTCGGGAAGCTCCAGCTCCACCTCGACCTCGCCCATGCGGACCTCGCCGACGAAGGGGTGGTTGTTGCCGTAGCCGCGCTGGGTGGAATAGCCGAGCGAAAGCAGGAAGCCCTCGTCGCCGCGGGCGAGCGCCTGCAGGCGCAGGTCGCGCGGCATCGGGAACTCCAGCGGCTCGCGCGTCAGGTCGCCCGGCACGTGGCCCGCCGGCAGGTCGCCGTCGCCCTCGACGAGGTCCTCGCCCGCCAGGATATCGGCGACGCGCATCACCGGCTCCTGTTCGCCGTCGCGCTGCAACGGCTGCTCGACCGGCCCGTCCTGCAGCAGTGCCGGATCGAGCAGGCGGTGGGTGTAGTCGAAGGTCGGGCCGAGCAGCTGTCCGCCGGGCAGGTCCTTGTAGGTGGCGGAGACGCGACGCTCAACCTGCATCGCGGCGGTCTCCACCGGCACCGAATAGCCGAAGCGCGGCAGCGTCGTACGGTAGGCGCGCAGGATGAAGATCGCCTCGATCATGTCGCCGCGCGACTGGCGGATGGCGAGGGCGGCGATGGCCCGGTCGTAGAGCGAAGCCTCGGCCATGACGCGATCGACGGCGAGGCCCAGCTGGGCGACGATCTGCTCGATCGTGATCGACGGCAGCGACCGGTCGCCACGACGGCGGTCGGCCAGGAGGCGATGGGCATTGGCAATGGCGGTCTCTCCGCCCTTGACGGCGACATACATGGCTCAGGCCTCCCGGCTGTTGATGACGGTGGTGCGCGGCAGGCACAGGACGCGGTCGCCGGCGACCAGGATCAGGTCGACGCCGCGGGGAAACATCGCCCGGTTGGCTGCAGCCAGCGCCACGAAGGTGTCCGGCAGACCCTGCGGGGCGACCTTTATCGTTTCGCGAATGCCGGGGCCTGCAAGCTCCAACGGCCGGCCGCCCTCGAAGGCATCGATCTCGACCACCAGCGTCGTGGAACGGTCCGGATATTCCTGGGTGCCTTGCGAGAACAGGCCGAAGCCCGGCACGGCCGCACCCTGTTCGACGAATGCGAAGCGGGCCTCGTGCTTGTCTTCGGTGACGGCGGCCCCCGTGTGGAACGACAGCCAGCCGGGGAGTTTCGACTTTCCTAGTTTGGGCGTCAGCCAGACGGGCGTGTCGTGGTCGCAGAGCGTCAGTGCCACCGCCCCGGCGGTGGAGCCGAGCGGCTGCGGCGGCCGCGCGGCGGCGGCGATCATGCCGACCGTGCCCGGACGGGCCATGCAGTCCATGATCGTGCGAAACACCGACTGGGCGGCAAAGACCGGCTCGGCGAAGGCGCCGGAAAAGATCTGCGTATCCGCCATCAGTCGTCTCCCCGGACCATGGTGAAGAAATCGACGCGGGTTGCGGCCGTCTCGCGTGCCTTGCGCGCGTCCTCGGCGGCGATGCGTGCGGCGATGTCGGCCAGCAGCCGCTCGACCGCCGGCGCATGCTCCGGCAGTTGCAGCAGCGCGTCGAACACCGCAGCCAGCCGGGCCTTCTCGCCGTCGGTGCCGAGCGCCTGGCCATGGCCGACCACGCCATCGAGGCGCACGCTGGCGCGCGTCGCCGTCACCTCGCCGAGGTTGAACGGCTGGCCGCCGCCGCCGATCCGGCCGCGCACCATCACGAGGCCGGTTTCCGGCCCGCGGACGGGTTCCGCGTCCGGCCGCTGCGGCAGGGCCTTCCAGGCCTCGTCCAGCTCGTGCCGGGTCGCCTTTGCCAGCAGCCCCATCGCCGCTTTTCGACGCTCCGGCGCGATGCCCGATGCGGGGCGGGTCACGCTCGATACCATCACCAGTCTCCCTGTCTCATCAGTTGTCTATTGATCTAGACAACTATACATCGTATAATTTTTCATATCGGGCCACAATGACAGGCATGTGACGGAGCGGGGGAAAGACGATGCGGGGTGGGACATGATCGAGCGCCGATCGGGCGTGGCGTTGTGGCGCCAGATTGCCGACAGGATGCGCCTTGCCATCAACAACGGCGACTATGACGACACCGCCATGATGCCGTCGGAGGCGACGCTGGCGGAGAAATTCGGCGTCAACCGGCACACCGTGCGAAGCGCGCTGGCGGCCCTGGCGGACGAAGGGATGGTGCGGGCGGTCCAGGGCGTGGGCACGCTGATCGAGCGGCGCGACCGGCTGACCTTTCCGATCTCGCGGCGGACGCGCTTTTCGCAAGGCCTCGGCGGCCAGGCGCGGGAATTGCAGAGCACGCTGATCGAGCAGGCGATCGAACGGGCATCGCCCGTCATCGCCACCGCGCTCGGGATTGCAGCCGGGACGGACTGCATCCGGCTCGACACGCTCGGCATTGCCGATGGAAAGCCGATCTCATCGGCGACGAGCTACTTTCCGGCCGCCCGCTTCGCCGGGATCGGCGCGGCCTACCAGCGCACGGGCTCGATCACCAAGGCGCTGGGGGAACTCGGCGTCGACGACTACGTGCGCCGCTCGACGGAGATTTCGGCGATCCATGCGGAAGGGGCGGATGTCCGCCTGCTGAAGCTCTCGCCCGGGGCGATCCTGCTCGTCACGACGGCGATCAACACCGACACGGACGGCACCCCCATACAGTTTTCCCGGTCGCGATTTGCTGCGGACCGGGTGAAGTTCTTCGTGGAAACCTGAAACGACAAGAGGGCGGCGCCCTTTGGCACCGCCCTCGCCGCACGCCTTCAGAGAGGCGTCAGACCCGCCTGGACCAGCCGAACAGCAGGGATACGACCAGCAGAACCAGGAACACGAAGAACAGGATCTGCGCGATGCCTGCCGATGCGCCGGCAACGCCACCGAAGCCAAGAACGCCTGCGATCAGCGCGATGACCAGGAAGACAACAGCATAGTAAAGCATACCGGGAACTCCTCTTTTCATTGTCGAGGGGAAGAACGGAGCAGCTGATGAAAAGTTCCGCAGCTTCTTTTCTTCACTGTTTCACTTCCGGAAAAACAAAAACCGCCGCGAGCGTTCGCGGCGGTTCCGGGTGGTCCTTCTATCGGCCACGAATGCCTAGTGGCGGCGCTGCCATTCGTCGATCTGGCGCTCGGCCTCGTCCTTGGCAATGCCGTAGCGCTGCTGGAGCTTGCCGGAGAGTTCGACGCGGCGGCCCTGGATGACGTCCAGATCGTCGTCCGTGAGCTTGCCCCACTGTGCCTGGGCCTTGCCCTTGTACTCGGTCCACTTGCCTTCGATGATGTCCCAGTTCATGTGCATCTCCTTTCGGACTAGGTTACGGAAGCAAAACGCACGGCTGCCGCGATCGTTCCCCGCGACCGGCAGAGCCTAAGGTCGCGACATCGCTTTCGAATTCCTGTTCGGCACGGGAACAAAGTCCCCCGCAGCGCATTTAGCCGCCATTGAAATTGGAACTGTCTAGCTTCCGGGGAGACGTTTGATGCTTGGTACGGTACTTCTCATCATCCTCATACTGCTTCTGATTGGCGCGCTGCCGAACTGGGGCTACAGCCGCGGCTGGGGATACGGGCCGTCCGGCGGTCTTGGACTCATCGTCGTCATTCTGCTTATTCTCGTCCTGATGGGACGCATCTGACAGACATGCCAATCTGAGAAAGGAAGTCAGAACAATGAGGAATCTTATCGTCGCCGGCGTCATCGCCCTGTCCGCCCTGGCCGTCACGTCCTGTACGCAGACGGAGAAGGGCGCAACGATCGGTGCCGCTTCCGGTGCGATCATCGGCGGGGCCGCCACGGGCAAGGTCGGCGGGGCCGCGGTCGGGGCGGTGGCCGGCGGCGCGATCGGCGCCCTGATCGGCAATGCCAACGAGCCCGGCCGCTGCATCTACCGCGACCGCTATGGCCGCCGCTATGAAGCACCCTGCCGCTAGGCGACGGGACCAGGACAAGAGAAACGGGCCGATGGCCCGTTTCTTTGCGTGTATCGGTCGGAGAGGCGCTGTATGCTATTTGGAACGGGACTTGCGCTCGGCTTCGTCCAGCTTTTCGAGAAGATCGAGCAACTGGTCCGGCAGCGGCTCCGTCTCGATCGATTCATAGAAGGATTTCAGCTTGCGGCCGACAACGCTGTTTGGATCGAGGGAATCCATCGAACTGCCCGGATTTCGACCGCCTGTCGCGGGCTTACGCATCACCGTGTGCTCCTTGCTCCCCGAGCAAATTCTTCGTTTGGCCCTAAAGCACCCGTATCGAACGGGGTTTCATTTCGCACCAAATTCGTTTCCGTGAGATGAATTTACAGGAAACACGCCCGTTTCGAAACAAATTCAGGGAGAAATCAATGTCGCTATCCACCCGTATCGCACCCCATCTGCCCTTGTTGCGGCGATTCTCGCGTGCTGTGACGGGATCCCAGACGTCCGGAGACGCATATGTGGCCGCGATGCTCGAAGCGCTTGTCGATGACATAACGCTTTACCCGGAGCGATCGAATGACCGCATCAGCGTTTTTCGCCTCTACTGCACGCTTTTCGACAAGATGCCGGTGAGCATCCCGCAGAACGCCGAGTCTCCCTTCGGCTGGGAGCGGCAGGCCGCAGCCAATCTTGCCCACGTCACGCCTGCGGCGCGCAAGGCCTTCCTCTTGGTCGCCGTCGAGGGCTTCGAGCTCGCCGAATGCGCCGACATCCTCGACATCTCCGAAGACGGGGTGAAGGAGGCGCTGAACCAGGCCTCGCGCGAAATCTCGCAGCAGGTGGCGACCGACATCATGATCATCGAGGACGAGCCGCTGATCGCGATGGACATCGAGGACATGGTCACCGCGCTGGGCCACCGCGTGACCGGCATCGCGCGGACGCATTCCGAGGCGATCGAGCTCTACAACCGCAAGAAGCCCGGCATGGTGCTGGCCGACATCCAGCTTGCGGACGGAAGCTCGGGCATCGACGCCGTCAACGACATCCTGAAGTCGAGCACCATTCCGGTGATCTTCATCACCGCCTTCCCGGAGCGGCTCCTGACGGGCGAACGGCCGGAACCGGCCTTCCTCGTCACCAAGCCGTTCAATCCGGAAATGGTCAAGGCGTTGATCAGCCAGGCGCTGTTCTTCGACGAGCACGCCCGCCTCGCCAAGAGTGCCTGAGATCCGGGCTGAGGCCGGATAAAACAAAAAGGGGCGGACCGGTTCACCGGCCCGCCCCTTTTTCTGTGCTGTGCCAGGCTCAGGCCTGCGCGGCGGTGACGATGATCTCGACCAGGTATTCGGGGCCGGCCAGCTTGGATTCGCCGGTGGCACGCGCGGGCGCATGCCCCGGGGCGACCCATGCGTCCCAGACGGCGTTCATCTTCTGGAAATCGGCCATGTCGGCCATCCAGATCTGGGCGGAGAGGATCTTGGTCTTGTCCGAGCCGGCCAGCGCCAGCAGGCGATCGATCGAGGCCAGCACCTGCTTCGTCTGGGTGGCGACGTCTGCTCCGGGTTCGCCGACCTGGCCGGCCAGATAGACGACACCGTTGTGGACGACGGCCTGGCTCATGCGCGCGCCGGTTTCAAAGCGAGTAATGGTCATCGGTTCGTTCCTGTCTTTGTTGGTCTAGCCCTGTGGCCGGCGCTCTCCGGGGAGCGCGGCAACCACCCGCCGGCGGGCATCGGAAGCGGCGGAAGGTCTATACGATCGTCGGCGCCGCTTTGCCAGCGCGATTGTGCCCGGCAGGCTGCCGCGGCAGCGTCAGGGCTTCTGCCGCCATTGCGCGGACAGGCGCTCGAGGCTCGCCGCGACGATCGCCTCCAGCGGCGCGTCGATGTCGACGGTGACGACGCCGGCCTCCCCGCTCGGATCCTCCAGGGTCGCAAGCTGGCTGTCGAGCAGGCTTGCCGGCATGAAGTGTCCCTGGCGCTGCTGCATGCGGCCGATCAGCAGGTCCCGGCTGCCGCGGAGGAAGACGAAGGCGAGATCGCCGCCCGCTTCCGCCCGCAGGCGGTCGCGGTAGGCGCGTTTCAGGGCCGAGCAGGAGGCGACGATGTCGGAGCCCGCCTCCGTGGCCGCGTGCAGCTCCGCACCGATCCGGTCGAGCCAGGGCCAGCGGTCGGCGTCGGTCAGCGGAATGCCCTCCGACATCTTGTCGATATTGGCCTGCGGGTGCAGCCGGTCGCCTTCGAGGAAGTCCGCCCGAAGGGCCGCGGCAAGTCCCTCGGCGACCGAGGTCTTGCCGCAACCGGAAACGCCCATGACGACGATGGCCCTGCCCGCACCCACGTGCCAGGCGTCCTAGGCGCGCTTGCGCCGCTCGAGGCGGGCCTGGATCGCCGCGACGTCGACGCGCGGCGTCGCCGCGAACAGCGTCTTGGTGTAGCTGTGCTGCGGGCTGTCGAAGACCTGGTCGCGGCTGCCGTACTCGACCGCCTCGCCGAAGTACATCACCATCACATCGTCGGCGATGTGGCGCACGACGGAAAGGTCGTGGCTGATGAAGACGTAAGTCAGGTGGAACTCGTCCTGCAGGTCGGACAGAAGGTTCAGCACCTGCGCCTGCACCGACAGGTCGAGCGCGGAGACCGGCTCGTCCAGCACCAGCAGGCGCGGGTTGAGCATCAGCGCCCGGGCGATCGCCACGCGCTGGCGCTGGCCGCCGGAGAACATGTGCGGATAGCGCGCATAGTGCTTCTCCTCCAGGCCCACCTTCTTCAGCATGGCCATGGCGCGGTCGCGGCGCTCGCCAGCCGGGATCTTCGTGTTGATGACCAGCGGCTCGGTGAGGATGTCGCCGATCTTCTTGCGCGGGTTCAGCGAACCGTAGGGGTTCTGGAAGACGATCTGCACCTTGCTGCGCATCTCGGGCGACAGCCCGTCGGCGGCGATGTCCACCTTCTGGCCGTCGATCAGCATCTCGCCGGCGGTGACCGGGTCGATCATCGTCACCATGCGGGCGAGCGTGGACTTGCCGCAGCCGCTCTCGCCGACGATGGCGAGCGTCTTGCCCTCCTCGACCTTGAAGCTGACGCCCTTGACCGCGTTGACGGTCTTGCTCTTCTTCAGGAGGCTGCCGGGGATGTGGTAGTCGCGCACGAGATTGCGCGCTTCGAGAACAGGGGTCATCGAACGGCTCCCTCGAAGATCTGCTGGTCGGTGAGGTTTTCCGTGATCGTCGGCAGCCGGCCGCCGACGGCGTTTTCCGGCAGCGCGGACAGCAGCGCCTTGGTGTAGACGCTCTTCGGGTTTTGGAAGAGCGACAGCACGTCGGCCTCCTCGATCTTCCTGCCCTTGTACTGGACGATGACGCGGTCGGCGGTCTCGGCGACCACGCCCATGTCGTGGGTGATCATGATCAGGCCCATGCCGTGCTCCGCCTGCAGCTTCATCAAGAGGTCGAGGATCTGCTTCTGGATCGTCACGTCGAGCGCCGTGGTCGGCTCGTCGGCGATCAGGAGCTTCGGATTGCAGGCGAGCGCCGTGGCGATCATCACGCGCTGGCACTGTCCGCCCGACATCTGGTGCGGGAAGTGGCCGAGCCGCTCCTCCGGGTTGGGGATGCCGACCGACTGGAACAGTTCGATCGCCCGGTCCCGGCGCGCCTTCCGGTTCAGGTCGGTGTGCACGCGCAGCACCTCCTCGATCTGGTAGCCGACGGTGAAGCAGGGGTTGAGGCTGGCGATCGGCTCCTGGAAGATCATCGAGATCTCCTTGCCGATGATCTTGCGCCGCTCGGCATCCGACATCGACTGCATGTCGCGGCCGTTGAAGAGCAGCTTGTCGGCGGTGACCTTTGCCGTCCAGGGCAGAAGCCCCATGGCGGCGAGCATCGAGACGGACTTTCCGGAGCCGGACTCGCCGACGATGGCGAGCACCTCGCCCTCGTCGACCTTGAGCGAGACGCCGTCCACGGCCCGGAAGGGGCCAGAGGCCGTCTGGAACTCGACGACCAGGTTTTCGATATGGAGGAGCGACATCACGACCTCTTCAACTTCGGATCAAGAGCATCGCGCAGGCCGTCGCCCATCAGGTTGATGGCGAGCACGGTGATGAGGATGGCAAGGCCGGGGAAGGTGACGACCCACCAGGCGCGCTGGATGAACTCGCGCGCCTCGGCGAGCATCGTTCCCCATTCCGGCGTCGGCGGCTGCGCGCCCATGCCGAGGAAGCCGAGGGCGGCCGCGTCCAGGATCGCCGCCGAGAAGGCGAGCGTCGCCTGCACGATCAGCGGCGCCAGGCAGTTCGGCAGGATCGTCAGGAACATCAGCCGCAGCGTGCCCGCACCGGCGACCTTCGATCCGACCACGTAATCCTTGGTGCGCTCCGTCATGACGGCGGCGCGCGTCAGGCGCACGAAATGCGGCTGGTTGACGAGCGAGATCGCGATCATGGCGTTCAAGAGGCCCGGGCCGAGCACGGCCACCAGCACGAGCGCCAGCAGCAGCGACGGAAACGCCAGGATGATATCCATGATGCGCATGATGAAGGTATCGATCCGGCCGCGGAAATAGCCGGCGACGAGACCGATCAGCACGCCGGAGATCACCGACAGCGTCACCACGACGAGGCCGATGAAGAGCGAGAAGCGTGCGCCGTAGATCAGGCGCGAAAGAATGTCGCGGCCGACGGCGTCGGTGCCGAGGATGTGACCCCAGCTGCCCCCCTGCTCCCAGACCGGCGGCATGAGCAGCAGCTCGCGGTTCTGGATGCTCGGGCTGTGCGGAGCGACGAACGGCGCGAAGATCGCGACGAAGAGGATGATCAGGAAGATCACCAGGCCGATCACGGCCCCCTTGTTGCGCGAGAAGTAGAACCAGAATTCCGACAGGCCGGACGGCGGCGTCTTGGCCTCGGCGACCTTCGGGTCGGCGGCCTTGCTTTGAATTGCAGTCATTTCAGCCACCTCCTAGTGCCGGATCCGCGGGTTGATCAACCCGTAGAGCAGATCGACAATCAGGTTCACCAGCATGATCACGCCGGCGATCAGCATAAGCCCGCCTTGAACGACCGCATAATCACGCTTGAACACCGAATCCACCATCCACTTGCCGATGCCCGGCCAGGAGAAGATCGTTTCCGTCAGGATCGCGCCGGCGAGCAGCACGCCGACCTGCAGGCCGATCGTGGTGATCACCGGGATCATCGCGTTGCGCAGCGCATGGATGCCGACGACGCGCAGCGGCGCCAGGCCCTTGGAGCGGGCGGTGCGGACATAGTCCTCGCCGAGCACCTCGAGCATGGCCGAGCGCGTCTGCCGCGCGATGACGGCGAGCGGGATCGTCGCCAGCACGATCGTCGGCAAGATCAGGTAGGTGACGGCCGACTTGAAGGCGCCGGCCTGGCCGGAGAGCAGGCTGTCGATCAGCATGAAGCCGGTGACCTGCGGGAAGAAATACATCAGCGAGATGCGGCCCGAGACCGGCGTCCAGCCGAGATAGCCGGAGAAGAAGATGATGAGCAGCAGACCCCACCAGAAGATCGGCATGGAATAACCGACGAGGGCTGCGCCCATCACGGTCTGGTCCAGCCAGGAACCCCGTTTCACCGCCGCCAGCACGCCCGCCGGAATGCCGAGGCAGACGGCGACAATGATGGCGCAGAGCGAGAGTTCCAGCGTTGCCGGGAACAGCTGCAGGAAATCGTCGAGAACCGGGCGCTTGGTGACGATCGAGCTGCCGAAATCGCCGGTGACGAGCCCGCCCAGGTAATCCAGGTACTGCAGATACATCGGGCGGTCGAGGCCGAGCTGGCTCATCAGTTCGGCGTGGCGTTCGGGCGACATCACCCGTTCCCCGGACATCAGCATGACCGGGTCGCCGGGCAGAAGACGAATGAACGAGAAAGCGATGATCGATACCCCGATGAACGTGGGTATCAGGACGGCGAGCCGTCCGAGAATGAAGCGTAGCATGGGAGCCAAATCCCTTATTGGAAAACCGGCGACCCGAGTTCTTCGAGCCGCCGGCCATTGCACGCTCTTGGCGGCGTGCCTTTCTCGTTAACCGATATTACTCGGCGATGTCCACGCCTTCGAAGACGAAGTCGCCGAGCGGAGACTGGACGAAGCCCGAAACCTTCTTGCTCATCGGCACGACGGCGAGCGAGTGGTCCAGCGTGTTCCAGGGCGCTTCGCGCTTGAAGATGACCTGGGCCTCTTCATAGAGCTTGGTGCGCTCGGCAACGTCGGAGGTCGCCTTGGCCTTCGTCACGAGGTCGTCGAACTCCTTGTTGCACCACTGCGCGCGGTTGTTGCCGCCGACGGCATCGCAGCCGAGCAGGGTGTCAAGGAAGTTGTCCGGGTCGCCGTTGTCGCCCGTCCAGCCGAGGATGGCCGCACCGTCGCGGTCCTTGGCGGAGGAGAGCTTCAGGTACTCGGC
This sequence comes from Hyphomicrobiales bacterium, assembly GCA_900469965.1. Lineage (GTDB taxonomy): Bacteria > Pseudomonadota > Alphaproteobacteria > Rhizobiales > Rhizobiaceae > Mycoplana. Next base: position 21,589 of record UBZP01000025.1, read on the forward strand.
CCATTCGTAGGAGACGATCTCGGCCGTGACGCCGATCTTGGCGAGGTCGGCCTGCATCAGTTCTGCCGCACGGCGCGCGTTCAGCATGTACGGACGGGCAACCGGCATCGCCCAGATCTTCATCTTGAGATCCTTGACGCCGGCGTCTTCGAGCATCTTCTTGGCCGCTTCCGGATCGTACTTGTCGTCGACGACGGCATCGTTGTACGACCACATGGTCGGCGGGATCGGGTTCTTGGCGACGGTCGCCGCACCCTGGAAGACCGCGTCGACGATGGCCTGGCGGTTGATCGCCATGTTGAGGGCCTTGCGGACCTCGACCTTGTCGAACGGCGGAACCAACGTGTTGTAGGCGAGGTAGGCGACGTTGAGGCCGGCCTGCTCGGAAATGTGCAGGTTCGGATCGGCCTTCAGCTCGGCGACGTCAGCGGCGTTCGGGTAGGACATCAGGTGGCATTCGCCGGCCTTCAGCTTCTGCGCGCGAACGGCAGCATCGGTGGTGATGGCGAAGACCAGGTCGTCGATCGGCTGCTTGCCGCCCCAGTAGTCCGGGTTGGCCTTGTAGCGGATGGCGGCATCCGGCTGGTAGGCGACGAAGGTGAACGGACCGGTGCCGAGCGGCTGCTGGTTCATCAGTTCCATCTTGCCTTCAGCCTGCAGCTTGTCGGCGTATTCCTTCGACACGATCGAGATGAAGGGCATGCCGAGGTTTGCCAGCAGCGGCGCTTCCGGGCGCTTCAGCGTGATCTTGACGGTCAGGTCGTCGACCTTCTCGATCTTGTCGATGACATCGGGCAGGCCCATGCCGGAGAAGTATTCCCAGGACGCACCCGGCACGTACTTGTGCCAGGGATTGTCTTCCTTGTACTGGCGCTCGAACGAGAAGACCACGTCGTCGGCGTTCAGTTCGCGCGTCGGCGTGAAGTACTCGGTCGTCTGGAACTTCACACCCTTGCGAAGCTTGAAGGTGTATTCCGTGCCGTCGGCCGAAATTTCCCAGCTCTCGGCCAGTGCGGGTTCGACTTCGGTCGTGCCGCGCTTGAATTCGACCAGGCGATTATAGACCGTGTGCGCGGCCGCGTCGAAGGTTTGACCACCCGTGTAGAGGCCGGGGTCGAAGCCTTCCGGCGACGCTTCCGAGCAGTAAACGAAGGTCTTGGACCAGGCTGCCGTGCTGATCACGGAGGCGAGCGCGGTCGCAGCAAGGAGAGTTGTCAGCTTTTTCATAGCGTGCTTCCCAGATTTTGCTTTTTATTTCGCGTGTTTTCGGTCTCGGGAACCCCAGGCCCCGGCCTTGCGCGGATGGAACGATATTTGTCGCAGGATTGCAATAAGCCCGCTAATAAATTTATCCAAATGTAAAACAATAGAGAAAAATCCTCTAACACAGGTTTTTCGGCGCCAATTTCAGCGGATTTGCCCCGCGGGACGCCATGGCGACCGCCGCCCGGGGCCGGCATTTTCAACGCCTCGCAGCCGCGACGCGCGGACTATCCGGAAAAACGGCAAAAATGCGTTGGCAGAGGGCAAATGCGGCACGAAAAGTCTTGCCCAGACCGTCAGCGGCGCTAGACTCGCCTCAGAAATCTGGGGAACCGCGTGGCCGCACTCTCGCAGCATCATCGTCGGTATGACTTCGAAGGCGATTTGGACAAGGCTCTCAATCGCGTCGACTTCTTCCGCTTGTTCCACGGCATCGCCTTACGTTACGGATTCGAGCACTTCTGCGTGCTCCAGGTTGCAGCCGAGATGGAGGGCAGCAACCTTGCCAGCAAGCTCGTCCTGCACGATCTTTCCGCCGGCCTGGCCGAGACCTACGACAAACGGCACCGGTTCAGCGAATCAGACATCTACAAGAGCCTGCGCCGCTCGGCCATCCCGACGGTCTGGCACGCCCGGGACGAGAATACGGAAGGAGAGGACGCGGAGCACAATCTGCTCTGCCAGCTCGGCTTCGACCTCGCGGTCGTCGTGCCGCTCCAGGCCGTGTCCGGGGCGCGCTATGCCGTCATCTTCTTGGGCGACGAGGGCGGCATCGCCCGCCAGCAGCACATGGAGCTCTGTTACGAGGCCAATTGCGTCTTCGACTATTTCCACCGTGTCGTCCTGTCCGTCCGGACGGGCATGGGCCTGACGCCGCGCGAGACCGAGATCCTGCGCTGGATCTCCTACGGCAAGACCGCCAGCGAGATCGCCCTGATCGTCTCCGTCTCCGAACACACGGTCAACTCGCACACGGCAACGATCCTGAAGAAGCTCGACGTGGTCAACCGCACGCAGATGGTGGCAAAGGCGATCCGGGAGCAGATCATTCTCTGACACCAAATATCCTTTGGGTAACGTAGCGGGAGGCAGCCAATTGCAGGGGCGGGGCTTGTGAAGCGTCTCAGGCTGAACCAGAGTGGCCTTGGGGGGGGAATGAAAAGAACACCGACAATTCGGTCAGTATTTTCGACGCGCCCGCCACCAGTTCGCGCCCTGACAATAGCATCCGTCACCGGATCAACCCGAGTTCGTCATGACCGTTCCAGTAAACATCCTGCTCGTTGACGACGACCCCGCGGAAAACGTGATCATGCGGGCGCTGATGCGCAAGGTCGCCAATGTCACGATCAAGCTGCACTACGTCGAAACGGTGGAGGCCGCGCTGGAATTCATCCGGACCGCAGAACTGCAGCTCGACCTGATCCTGATGGACAACCGCCTCCAGCCGCAGGCGGACTTCCGCGAAACCGTGCCCGAGCTTCGGCATAGCGGCTATATCGGCCCCATCGGCGTGATCTCGTCCTCGATCACGGATGCCTACTTCCAGAGCATCGACGACTACGGCGTCGACTTCCGGATCGACAAGGCGGAGCTGGACCCGACCGCGATCGGCTTCATCATCCAGGAATTCGTCAACCGGGACAGCCGCGCCGCGCAGTAGGTCGGCCGGCCGGCGGCCATGAAAAAGCCCGCGTCGGAACATCCGAAGCGGGCTTCTGTCTGTGTTGCTGCAGCGCCTCTTCAGGCTGCCGGCTGGCGCTGTGCCGCCGTCTCCTCGAGCCCCAGCAGAAACCCGATCTGCGGGCGCGCCTTGACGAGATCGTCGATCGTGTACTGCTGCAGGACGTCGAAGAAGGCGTTCAGCGCCTTGCGCAGAGCAGCATTCAGACCGCAGCTGTCGACCAGCGGGCATTCCACCTCGCCGGCCTCGAAACATTCGGCCATGGCGAAGGAATCCTCGGTCACCCGCACGACGTCGAAAAGCGTGATCTCGGTGGCGGGCTTCGGCAGGCGCACGCCGCCGTTGCGGCCGCGCACGGTCTCGATCAGGCCAGCGCGCGTCAGCGGCTGCAGGATCTTGAAGAGGAACAGCTCCGATACCCCGTAGGCCTTGGCGATCTCCGGGATGCGGCTCAGCTTCTCCCCGTTCGCCGCACAGTACATCAACATCCGCACAGCGTAGTTAGTCTGCTTCGTCAGGCGCATTGCTGGCTCCGAATCCGTTCGCTTGAGGCCTACATATAGGATGGATCGCAGTTTGGAACAATTCAAAAAAGCGGAAAATCAAATTCATGTTAGCGGCCGGCCAAGTGTTGACTTGAGACCATAGCTCCCTAAAAGGTGACTTATCCAGAAAAGAAATAAGGAGGACCATTCGTGACCCAACTCCAACGGTTTGCGCTCGCTTTCGCACTCGCCGCGGGCACCGCCATGCCGGCCCTGGCCGACGGCGAGGTGAACATCTATTCCTACCGGCAGCCGGACCTGATCAAGCCGCTGCTGGACCGCTTCACGCAGGAAACCGGCATCACCACGAACGTCCTCTTCCTCGACAAGGGCCTGGTCGAACGCATCCAGGCGGAAGGCGAGAACTCGCCGGCCGACATCATTCTGACGGTCGACATCAGCCGGCTGACCGAGGCCAAGGAAGGCGGCGTGACGCAGCCGATCAAGAGTGCCGTGGTCGACAGCGACATCCCCGCCCAATACCGCGATCCGGATGGCGCCTGGGTTGGGCTCACGACCCGCGGCCGCGTCGTCTATGCGTCGAAGGACCGCGTCAGCCAGGACGCCATCACCTATGAGGAACTCGCCGATCCGAAGTGGAAGGGCAAGATTTGCACCCGCGACGGCCAGCATTCCTACAATGTCGGCCTGATCGCCTCGATGATCGCCGAGCACGGCGAGGCGGAAACCGAGAAGTGGCTGACGGGGCTGAAGAACAACCTGGCCCGCAAGCCCGACGGCGGCGACCGCGACCAGGCCAAGGCGATCTTCGCCGGCGAGTGCGACCTGGCGCTCGGCAACACCTACTACGTCGGCCTGATGATGACCAACGAGAAGGAACCGGAGCAGAAGGACTGGGCGAACGCCATCAAGGTCCTGTTCCCGAACGCCAACGACCGCGGCACGCATGTGAACATCTCCGGCGTGGCGATGGCGAAACATGCCCCGAACAAGGAAAACGCCCAGAAGCTGGTCGACTTCCTCGCCTCCGGCGAAGCGCAGGAGATCTATGCCGCGCAGGTCTTCGAATATCCGGTGATGCCGGGCAAGGAGCCCGCGGACATCGTCAAGTCCTTCGGCACCATCAAGCCGGCGACCCTGCCGCTCGCCGACATCGCCGCCAACCGCAAGAAGGCCTCCGAGCTGGTCGACAAGGTCGGCTACAACGACGGGCCGACGCAGTAACGCTGCCGTGGCAGAAACGACGGCGGCCCGCGTGGCCGCCGTTTTTCATTGCAGGTGCGGATCCGATTGTCCCTTCAGGATCGCGGCATAGTCGAGGATCGCCTTCTTGCGGTCCGGGGTGCCCGGATGGGTCGAGAACATGCTCGTTTCAGAGCGATCCCCCAGTTTCTCCTCGATCAGGGTGAAAAAGCGCACGATCGCCGCCGGGTCGTAGCCGGCCTTCAGCATCAGTTCGACCGAATGGCGGTCTGCTTCGGCCTCGGCCGAGCGCGAGTAGGACAGCACCAGCAGCGCACTGCCGTCGACCAGCACGTCTTCCGCGCCCGCGCCGATATCGCCGGCGACCAGCATGACCAGACCGGCAATTCCGGCGGCGCGGTAGAGCTGGCGCAGGCTGTGCTGCAGGTCCACATGGCCGATCTCGTGGGCAAGAACGCCCATCAGCATCTCGGTGTCGCCATCGGCGAGCTCGACGAGTTCGTCGGTCATGACGATCGTACCGTCCGGCAGGGCGAAGGCGTTGGGCCCGATGAGCCCCCCGGCGCGAAAGTGCAGCGCGTATCCCCCCTCGCCGCGCGGCGAAGCGGCGACGATCCGCGCGAAACCGTCCTTTATCTCCTTCACCGTGGAATCGGGCAAGGCCGTGGGCGAGAACATCGTCCGGTCGAGTGTCTCCAACGTGCCCTGCGCCATCAGTTCCGGCACCACCGGCGGCGTCGCCCAGACGGCGAGCTCGACCAGAGCCGGCAGGCCGAAGCGATAGACCGCAGTACCAAGCAGCAGGGCCAGCACGACGATGCCGGCAAGGCGCAGGCGGAACTGTTCCAGCCAATGGACAACGCCGGCCCCGCCCCTGCCGCTGCGCGCCAGGTAGGCGTCGATCCCGTCGTTGTCCCAGGTCTCGAACACCGAGCCATCGGGAAAGGTGACACGTCGCGGAATGGAGCCGACGCGCGCGGAAATCTCGGCGGCGTCCGTAGGCAGGGTCAGCGACGCGGCGTCTCCGATCGCGGTGGCGCTCAGCGCGCCACCGCTTTCAACCAGCCACGCCTCGGCCGAGTTGCTGGCGCCCGCAGGATGCCAGTCGCCGCGCGCGATGCGTCTTTCCTCAGAAGCCAAAGTCGAACCCTTCGAAATCGATGAATTCGGAACCAACCGCCGAGCCCTGGCTCTCGATCCGGCCGATCAGTTCCCCGACATCGCCGACGATGGTCACGCCGGTGTGCTCCGCCTGGTAGCGCGCCATGCGCACCGCCGCCCAGGGGCGCATCAGCCCCAGCGTCAGGATGGTCACGATCACGTTCGAGACCGCAATCCAGGTGTAGCGCCGGCGCGAGACGTCGCTGAGGAACCTATGGCGTTGCTCGAAGGTCGACGAGCTCCAGACGGCATTCCGCACGCCTGCGCGATAGACGGTGCCGGCAATGCCAAAAACGACGAACAGGGAAATATAGCCGAACATGATCACGGCAATTATCGACCATTGCGATTCCGGCGTTGCGCTGTCGCCTGCTTCGAAGATCCCCTGGAGCGACGGCAGGCTGACCACGGCGACGGCCGCCACGATCGCCAGTCCCATGACGGCAACGAGAAGCGACAGGAACCATGAGGGATAGAGCGCGCCGAGCTTCGGATCTGTGTCGAAGGCCCTGCCGCCATAGCGCAGGTTCGTGCCGACATAGCGCGCCACCCAGCGGCTTGCGAGCGGCGCCAGGATGCCGAGCGTCAGAACGGTGAGCAGGCCTCCGACGATGAAGGCCTTGAATGCCCCACCTGCCCCGCCGACGAAATCGAAGCGCACGTTGCGATAGCTCGTCACCCGCGCACTGAAGCGCAGGCCCTTGGCGACCAGCCAGGGCAACGCGATCAGGACGACAACGGTCGGCAGGAGCACAAGGATCGGCACCAGCTGGGCGATAATGTTCAGCGCGATCAAGGCGCCGAGGACGATCAGCCGGCCGATGAGAATCTGCTTGCCCCGTGCGTGATAGTCGAAGGCCCGGCCGAGAAGGACGGTGTTTCCGTAGAAATACCGGTTGCGTCGGACCTTGGCCCAGGCCGAATAGATGCCGAGCGTGACGATCGTCAGAAGTACGTTGACGATCCAGATGCCGAAGTATTCCTTCGCCTTTCCGGCGAAGGCGAAACGATGAAAAGTGCCCACGTCTGCCGGTGTTGCCGGCCCCTCTGCCAATGCCATTGCAGCCCCCGAATGCCCATCCCGGCCCATGACGATTGCGTCATGGCACGGAGGTGGACCTTTACCGGGTCAGCCCCCAAAAGCAACGGGCCCCTCTCGGGGCCCGCACTTCAAAGTTGTTTTTTCCCGGCTTACTTCATCGTCGGCATGACGAACTCGGCGCCGTCCTTGATCCCCGACGGCCAGCGGCTCGTGACGGTCTTGGTGCGGGTCCAGAACTTGATCGAATCGGTGCCGTGCTGGTTCAGATCGCCGAAGGAGGAAGACTTCCAGCCGCCGAAGGAGTGATAGGCGAGCGGCACCGGGATCGGCACGTTGATGCCGACCATGCCGATGTTGATGCGAGAGGCGAAGTCGCGGGCGGCATCGCCGTCGCGGGTGTAGATGGCGACGCCGTTGCCGTATTCGTGCTTCATCGGCAGCGCGAGGGCTTCCTCATAGTTCTTCGCGCGCACCACCGACAGGACCGGCCCGAAGATCTCGGTCTTGTAGATGTCCATGTCCGGCGTGACATGATCGAACAGGCAGCCGCCGACGAAATAGCCGTCCTCGTAGCCCTGCAGCTTGAAATCGCGGCCGTCGACGACGAGCTTGGCGCCCTGTTCGACACCGCGGTCGATCAGGCCGCGGATGCGCGCCTGGGCGTCCCGCGTGACGACCGGACCCATATCCGCCTTCTCGTCGGTGTAGGGACCGATGCGCAGGCTTTCGACCATCGGCGTCAGCTTGTCGATCAGCCGGTTGGCGGTCTCCTCGCCGACCGGGACTGCGACCGAGATCGCCATGCAGCGCTCGCCGGCGGAGCCGTAGCCGGCGCCCATCAGCGCGTTCGCAGCCTGGTCGAGGTCGGCGTCCGGCATGATGATCATGTGGTTCTTGGCGCCACCGAAGCACTGGGCGCGCTTGCCGTTCATCGCGGCCGTGCCGTAGACGTAGCGGGCGATCGGCGTCGAGCCGACGAAGGACACCGCAGAGATGTCGGGATGGGTGAGGATCGCATCGACGGCAGCCTTGTCGCCGTTGACGACGTTGAGAATGCCCGCCGGCAGGCCGGCCTCGATCATCAGCTCGGCCAGACGCAGCGGCACGGAAGGATCGCGTTCGGACGGCTTCAGGATGAAGGCGTTGCCGCAGGCGATCGCAGGCGCGAACATCCACATCGGGATCATGGCCGGGAAGTTGAACGGGGTGATGCCGGCGCCGATGCCGACGGCCTGGCGGATTGAGTACATGTCGATGTTCGGACCGGCGCCTTCGGTGAACTCGCTCTTGGCGAGATGCGGGATGCCGATGACGAACTCGCAGACCTCGAGGCCGCGGACGATGTCGCCCTTGGAATCCTCGACCGTCTTGCCGTGCTCCTTGGAGAGCATCTCGGCCAGCTCGTTCATGTTGTCGTTCAGGAGCTGGACGAACTTCATGAAGACGCGGGCGCGGCGCTGCGGGTTCGTCGCGGCCCAGGCGGGCTGGGCGGCCTTGGCGACCTCGACGGCTGCGGCGAGCTCTGCATCGCTCGCAAGCGCAACCTTGGCCTGGACCTCTCCGGTCGCCGGGTTGAAGACGTCAGCCGTGCGACCGCTCCTGCCGGCGACATGCTTGCCGCCAATGAAATGTCCGATCTCGCGCATGGGGTATCCTCCGATGTTTATGGAACGATGATCGCACTACAAATTGCTCAACTCAATCGCCTGATGTAAGCAACCGTTGTGCGGGAATTATAGTCCTGACGGCTGGCGAAGGGGAAGCGATGAACTGGGACGACGTGCGCATGTTCCTAGCGGTGGCCCGGACGGGGCAACTGCTTTCGGCCTCCCGCCGCCTCGGCGTCAACCACGCCACCCTCAGCCGGCGGGTCGCCGCGCTGGAGAAGGAGATGAAGACGCGGCTCCTGGTCCGGCGGACGAACGGCTGCGACCTGACGGCGGAAGGCGAGGTGTTCCTGCATGCCGCCGAGCGCATGGAGACCGAGATGCTGGCGGCGCAGGAGAAGATCGGCCGGATCGATGCCGCCGTCGCCGGCACCGTGCGCATCGGCGCGCCGGACGGCTTCGGCGTCTCCTTTCTCGCGCCCCGGCTCGGGAAGCTGACGGCGCGCCATCCCGAACTGAAGATCCAGCTGGTGCCGGTGCCGCGCTCCTTCTCGCTGTCGCAGCGCGAGGCCGACATCGCGATCACGCTCGAGCGCCCGGACCAGGGCCGCCTCGTCTCCTCCAAGCTGACCGACTACACCCTCGGCCTCTATGCGAGCCGCGGCTATCTCGCCGAGCGGGGCGCACCGAAGGATGTCGAGGCACTGAAGGATCACCGCCGGATCGGCTATGTGGAGGACCTTCTGTTCACCGCCTCGCTCGACTTCACCGGCGAGGTGATGCGCAACTGGAACGCCGCCTTCGAGATCTCCAGCGCCACCGGCCAGACGGAGGCTGTGCGCTCGGGCGCCGGCATCGGCATCCTGCACAACTACATCGCCCGGCAGGATCCCGACCTCGTGCGCATCCTGCCGGACACGACCATCCGGCGCGCCTACTGGACCACCTTCCACGAGAGCGCCCGCGACCTCGCGCGGGTGCGCACCGTGACCGCGTTCGTGCAGGAGCTCGTCGAGAGCGAACAGTCGATCTTCGTCTAGAAACGGGGACGCGCTTTCGATCCTGCGGGCGGCTAGGGGCGCTCGTTCATGTCGGAGACCACCCAGCGGAAGAACAGGTAGACGGCCGCGGAAACGATGACGAGCGGGGTCAGCACGGAGAGATCAAGCATATCATTGCCTTGTTGTCGTTGGCGCTGCCTCATGCAGCCCGACTAATATGCGACCGGAGCCTTAATGCCCGGTGCAGCGGCATGGTAAACCGACCGGAAATGCGGTCTCATGCCGAGGCGGGGACGCGGGTGGACGGTCGCCAGCATGAAATGGCCTATGGCGCGCAGGCGCGCACCGACGGAAGAAAGGAACAAGGATTCAAAGAGAAATGGTACGGTTGGTGGGAATCGAACCTACGACCTCAGGTGCCACAAACCTGCGCTCTAACCAACTGAGCTACAACCGCACACGAGCGCTGCCGCGCTTGGGGGCTCACATACGGGGACGATGCCGATATTGCAAGCCCCTTGTTGCCTCTTGCATACTAAAAAGGGCCGGACGATGCGTCCAGCCCTTTTTGGCATTCCCCCTGCCCCGCCGGCGGTGCGCGCGGCCGGGCGATGTCGGCGCTATCAGGCGGCCTTGAACGTCTTCAGCGCCTTTTCGGCGGCAGACTTGCCGGGCTCGGCGACCTTCTCGGCAACCTTGCGGGTGGCTTCCTGCATCGTCTTGGCCTGCTCGACCACGACCTCGGCCTGCTTGCGCAGGAAGGCGGTCTGCAGCTCGAACAGCTCGGACACGGACTTCACGCCGAGCAGCGCTTCCATGTGCGACAGCGAGTTCTCGGCATTGGTGCGCAGCGCGTCGATGGCCGTCAGGCCGAGCTCGACGGTACCGGCCTGGGCGCTTTCGAGGGTCGCCTCGACGACCTTGGTCGCGTCCTCGGTGGCGGTCTTCAGCTTGGCATAGGCTTCCTTGGTCTGGGCGGCGCCCTTCTCGGCGAAGTCGCGGAAGCTCTCGGTTACCTTTGCCGGGTCGAATGCGCCAAAGGAAAATACGTCATCAGTCTTCTTGGTTGCCATTTCGATCGTCCTTGGTTCGGCCCTCGTCATGAGCGCCGTTCTATGGTGATGAACTGCTTATATACGATCTCATTGTGCAATGCAACATAATTGTGCGACGCACAATGTTAACCCTGCCGCCGGAAAGACGGGGAGCGCTCCGGGCGTCAAGCTGGACCCTGCGCCGACGCGCCGCTATTAATAAAGCGTTAAGCGTGCGGCGGTGGCCGCCGTCAACCCGTGTCAGGCTGCCGATGTCCGCTCATCAGTACCCCTTCATCGATGTCGCCGTCCACGAGCGCGTGCGCCTGCCGTTCGCTCGCGGCGAAGCCGTCGTTCTGTTCTCGATCGACATGCGGCAGGTCCTGTGGAGCAACGGCCGCGGTGCGGCGCTGTTCGGCCACGGCTCGATCTACGATTTCCTCGATGCGCCCGTGCCCGAAGGCGACGTGGTGTTCCGCCAGCTCCAGACCGCTGCGCGGCAGCTCGGGCACAGCGGGCTCGGCCGCAATCTCCTGCTTCGCATCGGCACCGGCTACCGGGGCCTGCCGGTCAGCGCCCATGTGGAGCGCATCACGCTGGCGCCGGGGCAGGATGCGGTCCTGTTCAGCACCCCGGCCGCCGGCAAGCACGAGCCCCTGGCCGAGCGCGCGGCCTCGCTTCTCGGCGGCTTCGACGATCCCGACACGCACATGGCCGTGCTCGACGGCGATGGCGGCATCCTTGCCGCATCGTCGGGCTTTGCGGCCCTCGGCATCAGCGAGGACGCGCGGCGGCGGATGGTCGCTGCGGCGCGACGGGAGACCGACGGGCTGGTGAAGCGCCCGGTCCCGACCGGCAAGGGCCTGCTGCCGGCAGCGCTCGGCCGGATCTCGACGGATCCCGCCCTCAATCTGCTCTTTGCGGTCGAAACCATTCTCGGCCACATGGACGCGGATCAGGACGCGACCGCCGCAGCCGAGATGGAGCAGCCTGTGCAAGCAGCGCCGGCGCTCTCCGCAAGCGCCGCGGCCGCAATTCCGGGCAGCGACATGGGCGCGCCGGGGCCGGACGGCGATCGGGCCACCGCTTCGGCCGAAGAGGAACCGGACGCCGCAGACACCGCTGCCGGCGGCGCGCCCGTTACCGAGCGCGACACGGCGGAAGCTCCGCCCGAGACCGACACGGCCAGGGCGGATGCGGATTCGAATGCGGCGGCCGAACCGGCGCCATCGGCCATGGCCGCCGATCGGGACGCCGGGTTGTCCGGTCCGTTCGGGCGGGCCTCGCGCCCGGTCCGTTTCGTCTGGAAGATCGATGCGGAAGGGCACTTCAGCGAGCTCTCGGGCGAATTTGCCGACGTGGTCGGGGCGCATGCGGCCGACGTCATCGGCCTGCCGTTCACCGAGGTGGCGAAACGCTTCGACTTCGACAGGGACGGCACGATCGCCGAGCTGCTGCGCCGCCGCGACACCTGGTCGGGCAAGACGATCCACTGGCCGGTCGAGGGCACGGGCCTGCGCGTGCCGGTCGATCTCGCGGCCCTTCCGACCTATTCCCGCAGCCGCGAATTCGACGGCTTTCGCGGGTTCGGCATCGTCCGGACGGCCGACGCGATCGAGGACGAGCACGCGCTCGGACTTGCGATCGCAGGCCCGGCCAAGGCGGAAGCGGAGATAGCCGCAGCACAGGCGGAAGCCGAAGCTCCGGGCCGGGCCGAATCCGACGCGGTCGACGACGATACCGCCGCTGCCCCGCCGGTGCTGGACGAACTCCTGGCGGAGGAAGCCGAGGCAGAGGCTCCGCTCCCCGAAGATGCGCGCATCGACACCGCGGCGACCGGCGACGATGCGACCAGTAGTGCGCGGCGGGACGATGCGCCCGAAGCGGAGACCGGCATTCATCCGGACGACGACTTCCGCGGCGAGCGCCCGGCGCTGCGGCTGGTCGATACCTCCGCACGGAAGCACTCCGGCAAGGTCGTGCAGCTGGACGACCGCCGCGGCGGCGTCGGCGCGCTGACGAGCGGCGAGCAGGCCGCCTTCCGCGAGATCGCCCGCCAGCTCGGCGAAACCTTCGGCAAGCGGCGATCCGGCGATCTGCCCGCAGCCCCGGTCGGCAGCGACGCTGCCCCCGGCGACGTTGCGCCATCGACCGTCGCGAAGCCGCAACGAGACGATGTCGACGACGGGCGGACGGCGGCGTCCACCGATGCCGCACCGGAGGATCGCGACGAGATCCCCGGCCTCGAAGTCGGCGAACATGCGGACGACGTTCCGGCCAAGGGCGTTTCGATCACCGGGCCGCGGACGGCGATGGACTACGGGCTGACGGCATCGGTCGTCGATGCCCTGCCCGTGGCGCTCCTGATCCACGCCGGCGACCTCTTGATCCACGCCAACCCGGAGTTCCTGGGCCTGACGGGCTATGGCTCGCTGGAGGAACTGGAAGATGCCGGCGGTCTCGAGGCCCTGCTCGATCGCCCCGGCGCCGAAGACGGGGCGCCCGACGGGACGATGCTGCTCCGGCATGCGGACGCCACCAGCCCGGTGGCCGTCAATGCGCGGCTCCAGTCGGTGCGATGGGAGAGCGGCACCGCGCTGATGCTGGCGCTCTCGCCGGTCGCATCGCCGGCCCCGGCCGCGAACGAAGCCGCCACCGATATCAGCGACAGGGCGCCCGAGGACGACGAAAGCGAGGCGCTTGCCGCATTGCGCGACGAGGCGAGCGAGTTGCGCTCGATCCTGGAGACCGCGACGGACGGCGTCGTGGTCGTCGACCAGGAAGGCGAGATCCGCTCCATCAACCGCTCGGCCAGCGCCCTCTTCAACTACGACGAGGACGAGATTCGCGGAAAGCCCTTCGCCATCCTCTTCGCGCACGAGAGCCAGAAGGCGGTGATCGACTATCTCGCCGGGCTTGCCGGGCACGGAGTCGCGAGCGTCCTGAACGATGGTCGCGAGGTGATCGGTCGCGAGGCATCCGGCGGGTTCATTCCGCTGTTCATGACGATGGGACGGCTTTCCTCCTCGAGCGGCTACTGCGCGGTCATCCGCGACATCACGCAGTGGAAGCGCACGGAGGAGGAACTGCGCAACGCCAAGCGCGCGGCCGAGACCGCCAATGCCCACAAGAGCGAGTTCCTGGCCCGCGTCAGCCACGAGATCCGCACGCCGCTGAACGCCATCATCGGCTTCTCCGACATGATGGCCGGCGAACGCTTCGGGCCGATCGGCCATCCGCGCTACGTCGAATATGCCAACGACATCGGCCGCTCCGGGCGGCACGTGCTCGACATCGTCAACGACCTGCTCGACATCTCCAAGATCGAGGCCGGCGAGATGGAGCTCGATTTCACCGCCGTCGGCCTGAACGAGACCGTGTCGGAGGCCGTGTCGCTGGTGCAGCCGCAGGCGAACGGCCAGCGGGTGATCATCCGCACGTCGCTGTCGACCTCCGTGCCGCCGGTGGTGGCGGACCTGCGCTCGATCAAGCAGATCGCGCTCAACATCCTGGCGAATGCGATCCGGTTCACGCCCTCCGGCGGGCAGATCGTCGTCTCGACGTCCTACGAGAGCAACGGCAGCGTCGTGCTCCGCATCCGGGACACCGGCGTGGGGATGACGCGCAGCGAACTGGAGCAGGCGATGAAGCCGTTCCGGCAGGTGACGACGGGCGCCCGCAAGCGCGGCGACGGCACGGGCCTCGGGCTGCCCTTGACCAAGGCGATGGTGGACGCCAACCGGGCGCATTTCGCCATCAGTTCCAGCCCGAACGAAGGCACGCTCGTCGAAGTCACCTTTCCCTCCCCGCGCGTCTTGGCAGTGTGAGGCGATTGCGCTAGTGCAGGGCGGTGAGCCACCGCGCAGGCAACCGCAGCGCGACGCCCAGGCGCAGCGTCGAAGCGTCCGGCGACGACGGGGCGGTCGCGGGCCGGGCGGACGAGAGGACGACAGCATTGCAGGCACTTTCCCGCCTTGCCCATCTCGCAACCTCCCGCAGACCGGGCATGAAGGCGCACCGCACGCTTGTCGGCGCCGCCCTCTTCACCGCCGCCATCGTGCTGATGCCGCTGATCGCCATCCTGATGATCGCCGCCGGCGGCTCTGGCGATGACTGGCCGCACCTGATCAGCAACGTCCTGCCGCGCGCCACGCTGCGGACGCTCGTGCTCCTGGCGGGCGTCGCGGCGGCGACCGCGGTGACGGGCGTGCTCACCGCCTGGCTGACGGCGAGTTGCGAGTTTCCTCTGCGCCGGCTGCTGACCGTGCTGCTGGTGCTGCCGCTGGCGATTCCGTCTTATCTCTCCGCCTATGCGTTCGGGCAGTTCCTGGACTTTACCGGCCCGGTGCAGACCGCGCTGCGCGCGGCGTTCGGTTTCGCGACGCGCCGGGACTACTGGTTTCCCGAGGTGCGCACGACGGGCGGCGCGATCCTGGTGATGGCCAGCGTCCTCTACCCTTACGTCTATCTGGCGGCACGGGCGATGTTCCTGATGCAGGGACGCGCGGCAGCCGACGTGGCGCGCACGCTCGGTGCCGGGCCGCTCAAGGTCTTCGCCAGGGTGCAGATCCCGATGGCGCGCCCGGCGATCATGGTTGGCCTGACGCTCGTTTCCATGGAGACGCTGAACGACATCGGGGCGGTGGAATATCTCGGCGTGCAGACGCTGACGTTTTCGATCTTCGACACCTGGCTCAACCGGGGCAGCCTGGCGGGCGCGGCGCAGATCGCCTGCATCATGCTCGCCTTCGTCGCCGTCCTGCTGCTGGTGGAGCGGGCCGCCCGCCGCAGGCAGCGTTTCACCAGCAACAAGACGACGGCGGCCGTGGCCGACTCTGTCCGCCTGAGGCTGAAAGGTTGGAAGCGCTGGGCGGCCGTCGCCGCCTGCCTGCTCCCGCCGGCGCTCGGCTTTGCCATCCCCGTGCTGGTGCTGGGATCCTACGCGATGCGCCGGCTCGACCAGTTCGCCTCGCTGCGCCTGCTCTCGGCGCTGTGGAACAGCGTCCTGATCTCGTTTTGCACGGCCTGCGTCGCCGTGCTCCTGGCGTTTCTGCTGGCCTATGCCGCGCGCGCGACGCGGTCGCCGCTGACCACGCTTGCCGGCCGGCTGGCCTCGTTCGGCTACGGCGTGCCGGGTACGGTGCTGGCGATGGGCGTTCTCATTCCGCTCGCCCGCTTCGACAATGTGGTGGCGTCGTTCACGCGCGAGTGGTTCGGCTTCTCGACGGGGCTGCTTCTGACCGGCAGCGGGGTCGCGATCGTCTACGCCTGCACCGTGCGCTTCCTGACGATGGCCGAGGGCACGATCGACGCCGGCTTCCACAAGCTGTCGCCGCATCTCGACATGGCCGCCCGCACGCTCGGGCGCACGAGTGCGCAGACGCTGCGCAGCGTGCTCTTGCCGATGATGCGGCCGGCCACGCTGACCGCGGCGCTGATGGTCTTCATCGAAGCGATGAAGGAGCTGTCGGCGACAATCATGCTGCGCCCCTTCAACTTCAACACGCTCGCGACACTCGTCTACGAGGATGCCTCCCGGGCCAAGGTGGAGGATGCCTCGGTCGCCGCGATCATCATCGTCGCGGCCGGGCTGATCCCGGTGTTCCTCGTGTCGCGCTCGCTGAACGCAACCAACGGCGGCCAATAAAAAAGGGGCGACCTTGCGGCCGCCCTCAAGAAAGTTCGATGCTGTCCAACTAAAGCGTCAGGGTAAGACGTCATGCCATTGAGGCGGCGGACCGCCGGTACGTCCTCGCATTGGACGCGCTCAAGTCGAACCGACCATGGCCGTTTCCACCTTAACAAATCCTTACCCGGCGGCACCGGAACGGTCACGGCCGTTCACATCTCGTTGAATTTGGTTAATTCGACCGTCCGAAATTCGTTAACGCAGCCAGTGGCTTATTTAGATGTGGCTGCATCAGTCCTTCAGCTGCGGCAGGTCGGCGTAGAGTTCCAGCGCCTCCGGATTGGCGAGCGCCTCCTTGTTTTTGACCGGGCGCCCGTGGACGACCTCGCGCACGGCGAGCTCGACGATCTTGCCGGACTTGGTGCGCGGGATATCGGCGACGGCGATGATCTTGGCCGGCACGTGGCGCGGTGAGGCGCCGCTGCGGATGCGCAGGCGGATGGCCTTTTCCAGCGCCTCGTCGAGCACGAGACCGGGGGCGAGACGAACGAACAGGACCACCCGGACGTCATCGTCCCAGTCCTGGCCGATGCAGAGCGCCTCGACGACCTCCTCCATCTGCTCGACCTGATTGTAGATCTCCGCCGTGCCGATGCGCACACCACCCGGATTGAGCGTGGCGTCCGAGCGGCCGTGGATGACGATGCCGCCGTGGCTCGTCCACTCGGCGAAGTCGCCGTGGCACCAGACGTTGTCGAAGCGCTCGAAATAGGCGGCGCGATATTTCGATCCGTCCGGGTCGTTCCAGAACATCACCGGCATCGACGGAAACGCCCTGGTGCAGACCAGTTCGCCCTTCTCCTGGCGGACGGGCTGGCCGTCCTCGTTCCATACGTCGATCGCAAGGCCGAGGCCCGGCCCCTGGATCTCGCCGCGCCAGACCGGCTTCAGCGGCACGCCGAGGACGAAGCAGGAGACGATGTCGGTGCCGCCCGAGATCGAGGCCAGTTGCACGTCGGGCTTGATGCCCTCGTAGACGAAACTGAAGCCTTCCGGCGACAGCGGCGATCCGGTCGAGGTCAGCAACCGCAGCCTGGAGAGGTCGTGGCTGGAGCGCGGCGTCAGCCCGCCCTTGCGCACCGCGTCGATGTACTTCGCCGAGGTGCCGAATACGGCAAAGCCCTCCTCGGCCGCATAGTCGAAGAGGATGTTTCCATCGGGATGGAACGGAGAGCCGTCGTAGAGGCAGAGCGTGGCGCCGACTGCAAGCCCGGAGGCCAGCCAGTTCCACATCATCCAGCCGCAGGTGGTGAAGTAGAACAGCCGCTCGCCCTCAGTCAGGCCGCAATGGTAGCGGTGCTCCTTCAGGTGCTGCAGGAGCGTGCCGCCGGCGGAATGGACGATGCACTTGGGCACGCCGGTGGTCCCGGAGGAAAACAGGATGTAGAGCGGGTGGGCGAACGGCAGCCGCAGAAAGGTGACCTCGGTCGCCGCGTAGGGGGCGATCAGATCGGCCAGCGTCCGGCCGTCGCGCACGGCCTGCGCGACGGCGAGCGCGTCGCCGGCATAGGGCACGACGAGGACCGGCACGCCGAGCCTGTCGGAAACAGCCTTCACCTTGGCGCCGACATCCTGCAGCTTGCCGTTGTACCAGTAGCCGTCGCAGGCGATGAACAGCTTCGGCTCGATCTGGCCGAAGCGGTCGAGCACGCCCTGCTCGCCGAAATCCGGCGAACAGGAGGACCAGATCGCGCCGATCGAGGCGGCGGCCAGCATGCAGGCGATGGTCTCCGGCAGGTTCGGCATCATCGCCGCGATGCGGTCGCCCTTGCCGATTCCCATCGCCGAAAACGCCTGCTGCAGGCGCGAAACCATCGCGTGCAGATGGGACCAGCTCCAGCGGTACTGGACCTTGTCCTCGCCGCGGAAAATCAGCGCGTCGGACTCTCCCTTGCCGCGCAGCAGGTTCTCCGCAAAATTCAGTGTCGCATCCGGAAAGAAGCGGGCGCCCAGCATATTGTCGCCGTCGACGAGCGCGCGGCCGCCCCGGTCGCCGATGACCCCGCAGTCCTCCCACACGGCCGACCAGAAGGCGGCGCGATCGTTCACCGACCACGCATGGAAGGCGTCATAGCCATCGAACGCCCGGCCGGCGGCTTTTCCACAGGCTTTCATGAAGAGCGCCATGGGGCTTTTTGCCAGCACTTCCGGGGACGGTTCCCAAAGCGGCATTTCCTGGATCATGTTTTCCTCCACTCCGACGCTTTTCTATAGCATGGTGCGTCGCACTATAAAGGCTGAACGGCCGCCGCCATGGTGCGATATGCGCCATTTTTGCGCGCGCCGGATTTGATTTCTTCGGCACGAGGGCCTATCCCCTGACGGACGCGGAGCGCACATCCGCCGGGCAATGGGCAAAACTACGCAATGGGCCTCCTTCGATACCTTCGTCCGAAGCTGCTGCTGCGGCTGCTGGCGGCCATGGCCGTGCTGGCGCTGGCCCTGCGGCTTGCCGGGCCGACGCTCGTGTCCTCGGACAGGATCCGCGACGAGATCGAAGCCAACCTGTCGGCCTGGACCGGCGCCGAACTGGAATTCAGCGGCACGCCGCGTTTCAGTTTCTGGCCTGCTCCGCACATGGCCTTCGAAGACGTGCGGCTGCGCTATCCGGGTTCGCCGGCGGGCGATGGCGGGGAACTGCTGACCGCCGAGCGGATCGCGGTCGACTTCAGCCTGCTCGGCTCGCTGCTCGGCGCGCCGGATCTCGGGGACGTCGAGCTCGTCAGGCCGCTCTTCCACATCCGCCGCGATGAGCGTGGCGCGCTCAACTGGCAGGGCAGCAAGCGGATCGAACAGGCGCTCTCCCGCGACCCCGAAGACCGATCGGCGCCAGCGCCCCTGCCGCAATTCGGCACGCTCCTTGTTCGCGACGGGGCCATCGCGGTCGACGACGCGCGACGGGGCCAGCACTATCGCATCAGTGATGTGACCGGAAAGATCGCCTGGCCGAAGCCCTCCTCCGACCTCGACATCGCGCTCAGGGGCGTGGTCAACGGCGAGGTGGCCGAACTGCGGCTCGCCGCCGACGAGCCGGGCCGCCTGCTGGACGGCCAGGAGGCAAACATCCGCCTTTCCTTGCGTTCCGATCCGCTGAAGCTCGACTTCGACGGAACCGCAAATCTCTCGAGCAACGCCTTTGCGACCGGCAAGATCGGGCTGAGCGTCCCCTCCTCCTCCCATCTGCTGAGCTGGACCGGAATGCGCTTCACGCCGGCCCGCAAGCTGGGTGCGCTGACGCTGGAGGGCAACATGACCACCAGCGCGCATTCCGCCCGGATCGACCAGCTCCTCCTCGACATCGACGGTTCGCGGGCGACCGGCATCCTCGACGTCAGCCTGCCGCCGAAAGAGACGCCGAAGCTCGGCGGCACGCTTGCCTTCGACAAGGTCGATCTCGCCGCCATGGTCGCCGCCTATTCGCCTGCGCCGCGTGAGGGCGACACCGCGGCTCCCCCACAGCCGTTGACGATGGACGGGCTCGACCTCGACCTGCGCTTCTCCGCCAGGGAAGCCTTCCTCGAGCCCCTGGTGCTGACCGATTTCGCCGCGGGCGTTCGCGCCTCAGGCGGCCAGACGTCGCTCGACATCGGCGACGGGACCGTGCTTGGCGGCAGCGTCAGCGGGCAGCTCTCGGTCACCGATCGCCACCACAAGCCCGGCGGCGAGCTGCAGCTGTCGGCACGGGACATCGACTTCGGCGCGTTGATCGGCCTTGCCGGCCTGTCGGGCCCGTTGCCCACGGGTCGCGGCTCGGCCGACCTCAACCTGTTCACCGAGCAGCCGTTTGCGGGCTTTGGCGGCGCCGACCTGATCGGGACCTTCCGGCTGCACCTCGACCAGGGCAGCATCGCCGACTTCGACCGTGCGGAGTTCGAACGGCGCGCGCGCGGCGCCGAGGCGTTCAGCATGGCGGACGCCGCCGACGGCGCGTTCGAATTTGGGAATGCGACGATCGAGGGACGCGTGGACCGGGGTCTCGCCGAAATCGCCCGCGCCACATTCGAGGGAGCCGAGAAGACGCTCTCGATCTCCGGCACGATCCCGTTCCGGCATGGCAATGTCGCGCTGGCGGGATCGCTTGCAACTCACAAGCCGGACGAGGCTTCGATGACCGAACCCGCCGTCAACTTCCTCGTCAGCGGCGCCTGGCCCGCCCCGTTGATCTCGCCGATGGCGATCCTGATGGGCATCCCCGCCAATTGACGGGGATCGGAGGGACGCAAGGCGCGACGGCCAGGCCGGCCGCCTTTCCTAGCGGCCTGCGAAGGCGGCGTGCTCGTCGCGCTGACGCTGGAGCTCCCGCCGCTTGGTCACGATCGAGGCGATGATCACCCCCACCGTCACCAGCGCGATGAGGAGCGTACAGGCCGCGTTGATCTCCGGCGTGACGCCGAGCCGCACCTGGCTGTAGATCTTCATCGGCAGCGTCGTGGCGCCGGGGCCGGAGGTGAAGCTCGCGATGACCAGGTCGTCCAGCGACAGCGTGAAGGCCAGCACCCAGCCCGAGAAGACGGCGGGCGCGATGATCGGCAGCGTCACCTCGAAGAAGGTGCGAAGCGGCGTTGCGCCGAGATCGAGCGCCGCCTCCTCCACCGACCGGTCGAAGGAGAGCAGCCGCGACTGCACGACGACGGCGACGAAGCACATGGTCAGCGTGATATGGGCCAGCGTCACCGTCCAGAAGCCGCGGTCGAAACCGATCGCCACGAACAGCAGCAGCAGCGACAGGCCGGTGATGACTTCCGGCATGACGAGCGGCGCGTAGACCATGCCGGAGAACAGCATGCGGCCGCGGAAGCGGGTGAAGCGCACCAGGGACAGCGCCGCCATCGTGCCGAGCACGGTGGCGACCGTCGCCGACAGCAGCGCCACGCGGATCGTCACCCAGGCCGCGTCCATCAGGCCCTGGTTGTTGAAGAGCGCCACGTACCATTTGGTCGAAAACCCGGCCCAGACGGTGACGAGGCGGGACTCGTTGAACGAGAAGACGACCAGCAGCACGATCGGCAGGTAGAGGAAGGCGAAGCCGAGCGCCACCGAGATGATGTTGAAGCGGGACCACCTGGTCATGGCTATTTCCCCCGCTCTTCGGCTTTCGCCTGCATGTTCTGGAAGAACACGATCGGCACCACGAGGATCAGCAGAAGCACGGTCGCCACGGCGGCGGAGACCGGCCAGTCACGGTTGGCGTTGAACTCCGTCCAGAGCGTCTTGCCGATCATCAGCGTCTGCGAGCCGCCGAGCAGGTCGGGGATGACGAACTCGCCCACCGCCGGAATGAAGACGAGCATGCAGCCGGCGACCACGCCCGCCAGCGACAGCGGGAAGGTGACTTTCCAGAAGGCGCTGATCGGCGGGCAACCGAGATCCTCGGCGGCCTCGATCAGGGAGTGGTCCATCTTCTCCAGCGCCGAATAGATCGGCAGGATCATGAAGGGCAGGTAGGAATAGACGATGCCGATATAGATCGCCCAGTTGGTGTTGAGGATGATCAGCGGCTCGTTGATGAGGCCGGCGGAGATCAGCAGCTGGTTCAGCAGGCCCTCCGGCTTGAGTATCGCGATCCAGGCATAGACGCGGATCAGAAAGCTGGTCCAGAACGGCAGGATCACCAGCATCAGCAGCGTCGGCCGCCAGGTGCGCGGCGCCTGCGCCATGCCGTAGGCGATCGGATAGGCGATCAAGAGGGTGAGAAAGGTGGAGATCCCCGCGATCTTCAGGCTCGACAGGTAGGCGTTGATGTAGAGCGCGTCCTCCGTCAGCCAGACGAAGTTGTCGAAGCTCAGCTGGCGGATGTTGTCGATGATGCCCGCGAGGCCGTCCGCCAGCCGGAAGACCGGCTCATAGGGCGGCTGGGCGATCGCCGTCGTCGACAGCGAGATGCGGAAGACGATGACGAAGGGGATCAGGAAGAAGAAGAGCAGCCAGGCGTAGGGAACGATGATGACCAGGCGGCTGAAGATGCGGGAGCCGAGCTTGGTCATACGTCAATCCTTCAACACGACGCCGCCGGTCTCGGCGAAGGAGACCCAGACCTTCTCGTCGTAGCCGATCGGGTTTTCCACCTCGCGCTGCGCATTCAGCATGGAGGTCTTGACGACCTTGCCGCTCGGCAGTCTGACGTGGAAGACGGTCATGTCGCCGAGATAGGCGATGTCCCAGATCTCGCCCTCCGACGCGTTGATCGTGGCATCCGCAGGCGCGGTCCGGCTGATCTTGAGCTTCTCCGGGCGGATGGCGAAACCGGCGCTGGCGCCCATTGCGAGCTGGGTATCCCCCAGCGCGCGCACGGTGAAATCCTCGCCGGCGATCTCGACGCGGCCGTTGCCGGCGGCCTTGACCTTGCCTTCGAGGATGTTCACGTCGCCGATGAAATCGGCCACGAAACGGGAGTTGGGGGCCTCGTAGATCTCGGCCGGCGTCGCCACCTGGATGACCTTGCCGTGGCTCATCACCGCGATCCGGTCCGCCATGGTCATCGCCTCCTCCTGGTCGTGCGTGACGACGACGAAGGTCAGGCCGAGCTCCTGCTGCAGGTCCATCAGTTCGAACTGGGTCTCCTCGCGCAGTTTCTTGTCGAGCGCGCCGAGCGGTTCGTCGAGCAGCAGCACCTTCGGCCGCTTGGCGAGCGAGCGGGCGAGCGCCACGCGCTGACGCTGGCCGCCGGAGAGCTGTTGCGGCTTGCGCTTGGCGAACTGCTCGAGCTTGACGAGCTTCAGCATCTGCTTGACGCGCTCGGCGATCTCGGCCTTCGGCATGCCGTCCTGCCGGAGCCCGAAGCCGATGTTGCTCTCCACCGTCATGTGCGGGAACAGCGCGTAGGACTGGAACATCATGTTGACCGGCCGCCGGTAGGGCGGGATGCCGGCGATGTCCTGGCCGTCCAGGATGATCTCGCCCGAGGTCGGCCGCTCGAAGCCGGCCAGCATTCGCAGAAGGGTCGACTTGCCACAGCCGGAGGCGCCCAGGAGGGCGAAGAACTCGCGGTGGTAGATATCGAGTGTCAAATTGTCGACGGCTGTGAAGTCACCAAACTTCTTCGTGATGTTCCTGAAGGATATGAACGGTTTGGAGTCCGGATCCGCCCATGGCGCGAAGGAGCGGCGGATATTGCCCAGTGACTTCATTGGCTGTCCCCGATTGTCTTTTGGCGCACAACAGCAAATTGCCCGGAAGCGGTTCCGGGCAATCTGCATTCCTTTTCTTACTGGCCGGTGACGACCTTGGTCCAGATGCGGGTCACCACCCGCTGCGTCTTCGGATCGTAGGGCAGCTTGGTGTAGAGCTTGGCCATCGTGTCGGCCGACGGATAGATCGCCGGATCCTCGAAGACCTCCTTGTCGATCAGCGCCTGCGACGCCTTGTTGCCGTTGGCGTAGAAGATGTAGTTCGAGGCCTTGGCGGCGACTTCGGGCTTCATGATGTAGTTGATGAAGGCATGCGCCTCCTCGACATGGGGCGCATCGGCGGGGATCGCCATCATGTCGAACCACATCAGCGCACCGCCGGCGGGAATGGTGTAGTTGACTTCCACGCCTGCTGCGGCTTCAGCGGCGCGGTCGCGCGCCTGCAGGACGTCGCCGGACCAGCCGAGCGCCAGGCAGATGTCGCCGTTGGCGAGCGCGTTGATGTATTCGGAGGAGTGGAACTTGCGGATATAGGGCCGGATCGAGGCCAGGAGTTCGCCGGCCTTCTCCAGATCGCCGGAATCCTTGGAGTTCGGATCGAGGCCGAGGAAGTTGAGCGCGGCGGGGATCACCTCGTCGGCGGTATCGAGCACGTAGATGCCGCATTCGCCGAACTTCTTTGCGATCTCCGGATTGAAGATCGCGTCCCAGCCGGGAGCCGCGTCGGAGCCGAGGATCTCCTTGGCCTTGGTGACGTTGTAGCCGAGGCCGGTCGTGCCCCACATGTAGTCGATCGCGTATTCGTTGCCCGGGTCGTAGGCGGCCACGCGCTGGGAGACCTCGTCCCACATGTTGGAGAGGTTCGGCAGCTTCGACTTGTCGAGCTTCTGGAAGACGCCGGCCTGGATCTGCCGCTGCAGGAAGTTGCCCGTCGGGACGACGACGTCGTAGCCGGTGCCGCCGGCGAGCAGCTTGGTCTCCAGCGTCTCGTTGGAATCGAAGACGTCATAGACGACCTTGATGCCGGTTTCCTTGGTGAAGTCGGCCAGGATCGACTCGTCGATATAGTCTGACCAGTTGTAGACATTCACCACCTTCTCCTGCGCCTGCGCCTGCACACCGGCAAGGGCGGTCAGGGCTGCGATGGCGGCAGTCGCCACAAGGTTGCGTCTTTTCATCAATGGGCTCCCAGTTTCAAAGTTTAGCCGTTCCCGGAGGCGGTCGATTGCGATTATCGTTCTTTTTCAAGGCGCGACAAGCATCATCTTTTGAAGGGTGCCGCGCATTGGTATCACATTTCCGCCATTCCTATCATATTTGAAATCGCTTTCGCACTGCAAAGCAAGCGGAAAATCACTGGAAGTCAAAAAGAGACAGCCCCGCCACCATCTCGTCCAGTCCGAGCGGACGCGTGACCGGCGGCTCGGCGCGGGCAAGACAGCCCTGCCGCTCGCACAGGCGGCAGGCGGTACCGACGGCGACGGGCGGCTGCGCCTGCGCGGCTTCGCCATAGGCCGTCTCGGCAGCCGCGGTGGCATCGCAACCGAGAAGCAGCGCCGTACGCCGCACCCGCTCGCCGAAAGCCGCACCGGGGCCGTCGATGGTGCGCGATACGGTGAGAAAGGCAGCACCGTCCGGCATCTCGACCCGCTCGCACAGGACCTGCCCGGGCTGGGCGAACGCCGCGTGCACGTTGAGCTTCGGACAGCCGCCGCCGAAGCGGGCCTGCGGGAAGCCCTGCGCGCCGGCCCGGCGCAGGCGGTGGCCGGCGACATCCACCTCGAGCGCGAAGAAGGGAGGCGCCGCCTGCCCCGGGCGCTGCAGCATGGTCAGCCGGATCGCCGCCTGTTCGAAGGAGACGGCAAAGCGGGTGCGCAGCAGGTCGACATCGAAGCGCGCACGCTGGGCGGCGGACAGGAAGGCGTCATAGGGCATCATCAGCGCATGCGCCGCATAGCGGGCGAGCTCGAAGCGGGCGATGCGGCGCGCCTCGTTTGCCGAGAGCGCGAGCCGGTCGAGCTCGGCTGCGATCTCCTCCCGCAGCGCCAGCTGCACCGCCTCCATGGCGATCTCGCGCAACTGGTCGTGCGCCGACAGGCGCTCCGACAGGAACAGCCGCATCGAATGACGGTCGAAGCGGCGGCGCAACGTCGGCATGGCATGGACCGGCAGCAGGCGCACCACCACCCCGTGCTCCTTCTTCAGCCAGGTCTTCAGGGCGCCCGTGAGATCGTCGCCCGGGGCAAGCGCGGCATGGAAGGCCTCGGCGGCAGCCTCGATCGCCTCGAAATGGTTGGGCCGCGGCTCGAGCTTCTCGCGCACCTCGTCGATCGGCAGGCGCGCACCGGCCAGCGACGTCGCCCGACCCTCGCGCGCCAGCAGCTCGGAGAGGTCGGAAAGGCGCGCGGCCTGTTCGCGGTAGGCGCGATAGAGCTTGACGATCCCGCCGGCGACATTGGGCGCGGCATCCGCCACCTCGACCAGTTCCAGGTCGCCCGGCAATTCGCCCGAAAGCAGGGGATCGGCGAACACCTCCTTCAACTGGGCGACGCTGCCGCCGGCCTCGCCCTGCAGGTCCTCCATGTCGACCTTGTAGACGGAAGCGAGCCGCAGGAGCAGCTGCACCGTCAGCGGGCGCTGGTTGCGCTCGATCAGGTTGAGGTAGGAAGGCGAGATCGACAGCGCCTCGGCCATCGCGGTCTGGGTCAGGCCGAGACCGTTGCGAATGCGGCGGACCCTGGGGCCGGCGAAGATCTTGTTCTCAACCACCTGTCAATCCTTTGACACCAGTCTGGCACGTCGCGTCGAACGGTGAATTTACATAATTTACAAATTAACCGCATGCTCTTGTCAAGCACCTCACAGCATAACCCGTTTCCGGCGCTCAGCTAATCGAAAACTGTCGCGATCCCCCGCACTGCAATGTAAATATTCCGACATGACCACCGCGGGGCACGCGATCATCGCAGCGCTGCCGCCTTTGACATACCAGACGGAGGAGTGCATTCATGACCGATTTTTACAACCTCGTTCCCAGCGCACCGGCGGGCCGCTTCGACGGCATCAGCCGCCCCTATGCGGCCGAGGACGTGCAGCGCCTGCGCGGCTCCGTCCAGATCCGGCACACGCTGGCCGAGATGGGGGCGAACCGGTTGTGGCAGCTGATCCACGAAGAGGATTTCGTCAATGCGCTGGGCGCGCTCTCGGGCAACCAGGCCATGCAGATGGTCCGCGCCGGGCTGAAGGCGATCTATCTCTCCGGCTGGCAGGTCGCCGCCGACGCCAACACGGCGTCCGCGATGTATCCGGACCAGTCGCTCTATCCGGCCAACGCCGCGCCGGAACTCGCCAGGCGGATCAACCGCACCCTGCAGCGCGCCGACCAGATTGAGACCGCCGAGGGCAAAGGGCTCTCGGTCGACACCTGGTTCGCGCCGATCGTCGCCGACGCGGAAGCGGGTTTCGGCGGGCCCCTCAACGCCTTCGAGATCATGAAGGCCTTCATCGAGGCGGGGGCGGCCGGCGTCCACTACGAGGACCAGCTCGCCTCGGAGAAGAAGTGCGGCCATCTCGGCGGCAAGGTGCTGATCCCGACGGCCGCGCACATCCGCAACCTCAACGCCGCGCGCCTCGCCGCCGACGTCATGGGGACGCCGACGCTGGTGATCGCCCGCACCGATGCGGAAGCCGCCAAGCTCCTGACCTCCGACATCGACGAGCGCGACCGGCCCTTCGTCGACTATGACGCCGGCCGCACGGTCGAGGGTTTCTACCAGGTGCGCAACGGGATCGAGCCCTGCATCGCGCGGGCGGTCGCCTATGCGCCGCATTGCGACCTGATCTGGTGCGAGACCTCCAAGCCCGACCTGGAGCAGGCGCGACGGTTCGCCGAGGGCGTGCACAAGGCGCATCCGGGCAAGCTGCTCGCCTACAACTGCTCGCCGTCCTTCAACTGGAAGAAGAACCTGGACGACGCGACGATCGCCAGGTTCCAGCGGGAGCTGGGCGCGATGGGCTACAAGTTCCAGTTCATCACGCTCGCCGGCTTCCACCAGCTCAATTTCGGCATGTTCGAGCTGGCGCGCGGCTATAGGGATCGGCAGATGGCCGCCTATTCGGAGCTGCAGGAGGCCGAGTTCGCCGCCGAGGCCAACGGCTACACCGCGACCAAGCACCAGCGCGAGGTCGGCACCGGCTATTTCGACGCGGTGTCGCTGGCGATCACCGGCGGCCAGTCGTCCACCACGGCCATGAATGAATCGACCGAGCACGACCAGTTCCGCCCGGCGGCCGAGTAGCCTTCGCGCATCGGGCAGAGGCCACCCACGGCAGCCCTCCCCCCGGCAGGCGGGGAGAGGGGACATGGCCCGAAAGGGCAAAAGCTTCAAGAACCCCGCAAAGAGGAGAAATGCCATGACAGTCCAGACCCGCGTCAAGGAAAGAGCCGAGGAACAGTCGTCGGCGATGTCGCCCGACCAGCAGGCGATGATCCGCATGCTCGCGAACGACCTGCACCGCCTCAACCATGCCGTCATGAAGGCGGTCGAGGCCGGCGTGTCGGTCGAACTCGTCCGCTCCGCGCGCCACCATGGCGGCGACGGGAACTGGGGCGATCTGCTGATCCCGGTGATCGTCACCCAGGGCCGGGTCTAGAGCAAGCCAGCAGGTGCCGGGTGTCCGCCAGCGGCACCTGTCGGCGCGGGGGCCGGTGGAAACACCGGCCCTTCCGGCATGCGGTGCAGGCCGGATTTCCTCCTTTCCGCCCCGCAACCCTTCGATAATGCGGGCAACTATTGCACTTTCCGATTGCGCAATGCGTTAGTTCGCACTTAAATGCGGTTGTGCCATGGAGTGGGGTGCTCGCGGTGCAAAATGCAATTGCCGGTCGATTGGAACTGACGGATCTGGTCTACGGAAGCCTGTTCGGCGAATGCAGCTGGCAGCACTTCATGGACCGGCTCGCAACGACGCTCCCGAACGGCAAGTCGGCGTTTCACTACCAGGACCTGACCTCGTCGCTCGCACAGGTCGGCCTCGTCTCCGGGTTCGGCGAGGATGAAATCGAGCAGTTCCACAATCACTACGCCGCCGTGAACCCCTGGGTGCCGCGCACGATGCTGGTCCCCGTCGGCCGGGGCATTGCGGGAGACAGCATCTTCCCGCGCGCGGAACTGGCGAAGACGGAATTCTACAACGACTGGCTCAAGCGGCAGACCGGATGCGAGACGAGTATCGGCGCGACGATCCTGCGGGATTCGACCCGGACCTTCATCCTCTCCACCTGCACCTCGTCGACCGACCCGGAGTTCAACCACCGGGCGGCCGACCTCTACACCCAGCTTTCGCCCCATCTCCGGCGGGCCGTCGACTTCATCCGCCGGGGCGAGCTCGTGACCGGCGAGCGACGGACCGGCCAGGCACTCTTCGATGCGATCGGCGCCGGCCTGATCCATGTCTCCGAAACGGGCGACGTCCGGTCCATGAACGACCGCGCGCGGGAGATGCTGGAGGCCGGCGCGCCGGTCCGGTTCAGGGCGAACGGCCGCATCGCGATCACCGATCCGAGGGCGGCGGAGACGCTGCGGTTCCTGGCGTCACGGCACGGCGTGCAGGTCGAGCCCTATGTGGCGGTCGTCAGGGCCGCCGACGGCGCCTCCCACCGGCTGACGCTGGTTCGCCTCAAGTCCGACCGTTTCGTCGAGTTCCTGAACGGCCCCACCGTGGCGATCGTCATCGAGCCGATCGCGGTCTCCGGCGAGATGCGCGGCGTGCGCCTCCAGGAGGATTACAGGCTGACGCCGAAGGAGGTCCGGATCGCCGAGGCGATCGCGGCCGGCCTGTCGCTGCGCGAGATCGCCGACAGCGACGGCGTCAGCTATGAGACCGTGCGTTCGCATGTGAAGAACATCTACGGCAAGATGGAGGTCAGTTCGCAGGCCTCGCTGGTCGCGCGCCTGCTGCGGTGACGGCGGCAGCGGATCCGCATCCGCCCCGTCACGCCGTCCGGCTCGGCCGCTTTCCGGCAAACAGGTCGCCGTGCCTGCGCATCAGGCGGAACAGGCGCTCGCCGACCGTGCGGATGTCGCGCCGATGCCGGTCCTCGCCGTTGGTGACGATCCATTGCGGATGCCGCAGCGCCCTGATCTCCTCATCCGCCCGCTCCAGCCCCGGGTCGAGATCGCCGACGAAGCAGGGCAGCACCGCCTGTCCCGCGCCTGCCCTCGCCAGGTCCAGCAGCGAACGGGGACGGCTGACGACGATCGCGACCTGTGCGGCGGCATGCTCGTGCGGCCAGCGCAGATAGGGCGAGATCGCGTCCTCCTGCGACACCGCCAGCCACGCCGGACGCGTGCCGGACGCATTGCGGCGGCGATAGGCGGCATAGGCGACTTCGCCCGCGCGCCGGCTGACGAGATGGGCTTCCTCCGGCGCGAAGGCGCGTATGCCGACATCGCTCTCACGGTGCGCGAGTGCAGCGCGCCGCTCGGTGATGGACATGTCGAGGCGGAAGTCGTCGGCCTCGGTGCGGATGGCGTCGATGTTCTCGCAGACGAGCCACGCGTTCCAGGTCCCGAGCATGAGGCGCACGACCGATTGTCCTTCGCCATGCCGCCGCCAGGCATCGACGCCGCGGGCGGCCGCCTCCATCGCCTTCACCTGCTCGAGCAGTGCGGCGCCGTCCTGGGTCAGGCTGTAGCCGGTCTGGCTGCGCAGGAAGAGCGTCCGGCCGAGCGCCTGTTCGAGATCGAGCACGCGACGGCCGATCGTCGCCGGGCTCGATCCTTCCGCCCGGGCCGCACCCGTCAGGCCGCCATTGCGGGCGACCGCTGCGAAGATCTGATAGGCATCCCATCCCACGTTTTTCATAATTGAAAAACATAGGCGAATTCCTTGCCTTTGTCAGTCGAACTTTCGAGGACATGATCCGGCTGTCCTCTTTGGCTGCCGTGGGCGGCCGGGACGCTTCACCGAAGGTCACGACCAGCGCAGGGCCGATCCCGCCCCGCGGGAGACCTCTTTGCCCGGAGACTTGCAAATGCACGACATGATGGGAATGGCGATCCTCTTCGATGCGATCTCGAAGCAGCCGCACGGCCGGCACGGCGGGTGCAGGAGACGCCCCGCCCGGCACCGATTTCGGACACTCTGGCGCGCCGTCACCGACGCATTCCGGCGGCGCGCCGGGCGTTGCTGACAGACAAGGAAAAGCCCGGCGGGATGGCCGGGCTTCTCGATCGCGGTGGCGGCTTCAGCTTGCGGTCAGGCTGCCTGGCGCAGGCGCTCGCCGCCCGTCCCGAGGCGGAAGCGGTCGACCAGCGCCATCAGCGCATCGGCCTCGGCGGCGAGCTGACGGCTCGCCTCCGTCGTCTGCTCGACCATCGAGGCGTTCTGCTGGGTCATCTGGTCCATCTGGTTGACGGAGGTGTTGACCTCCTGCAGCGCCGCCGACTGGTCGCGGCTTGCCGTTGCGATCGTTTCGACATGCTGGCTCATGGCGGCGACCTGGGCGCTGATGGTGGCCAGCACCGCCCCCGTCTCCTGGACGAGCCGCGAGCCGGCGCCGACTTCCTGCGTCGACTTCTCGATCAGCGACTTGATCTCGCGGGCGGCGTCGGCGGAACGTTGCGCCAGTTCGCGAACCTCCTGTGCAACGACCGCGAAGCCCTTGCCGGCCTCGCCTGCCCGCGCGGCCTCGATGCCGGCATTCAGCGCCAGGAGATTGGTCTGGAAGGCGATGTCGTCGATCACCTCGATGATCTGCTCGATCTGCCGCGAGGCGTCCTCGATCCGTCCCATCGCCGAAATGGCGTTGCTGACGACGGTGCTGGAATTGTCGGCGCTCGTCCTGGTCTCACCGGCCTTCTGGTTGGCTTCCTGCGCCCGCTCCGCAGAGGAGCGGACGGTCACGGTGATTTCCTCGACCGCGGCGGCCGTCTCCTCGAGGGAAGCGGCCTGGGCTTCGGTCCGCCGGGACAGCGCGTCGGCCGACTGGAGCATCTCGCCGCCGCTGCGCTGGATCGACTGCGCATTCGCGCGGATCTGCAGAAGCGTGTCCTGCAGCCGGACGAGCGAGGTGTTGAAATCCCGGCGCAGGTCGTCGAGCCTGCCGCCGAACGGCGTGTCGATCTGCTGCGACAGGTCTCCCTGCGCCAGGCGGCCGAGCCCCTGGGCGAGCGCATCGACGGCGAAGGCGATCTGTCGATCCGTTTCCTGCTTTTCACTGTCGGACTGCGCCCGCTCGCGGGCGGCTTCCTGCTGGTGCGCGGAGGCTTCGCGCTCGACGGCGATCTTGCGCAGGGCATTGTCGCGGAACACCTCCAGCGCGCGGCCGATCTGTCCGAACTCGTTGGCGCGGTCGCGACAGGGCACCTCCGCCTCCAGACGACCGTCGGCGATGTCGCGAACGGCTGCGATCAGCGACTTCAGCGGGCGGACCGAGAAGCGGACGGCGACATAGGACAACGTGCCGAAGATCGCGAGCGCGACCAGGCCTGCGATCACGGCCATGATCTGCAGTTCGTGGATCTTGGCGAAATAGACCTCCATCGGGATGCCGATGAACAGCAGGCCGACATTGGCGCCGGCCGCGCTCTTGATCGGGAAATAGCCGGTCATGAACTGGCGGCCGAAGAGCTCGGCCGGGCCGTAGAACGCCTCGCCCTTGGCCAGGACGGCCTGGGCGGGATGGTCGGCGGCCAGCTTGGTGCCGACGGCGCGGCTGCCGTCCTCCTTCTTCACGTTGGTGGAGACGCGGACATAGTCCGACTCTTCCTTGCGGAAGATGGTGGCGACGCCCGCGATCGACTGGGCGGTGCGATCGACCAGGGCATGGTCGGTGAAATCGGGAACCTGTTCGGCGCTCACCGCGACGAGCCGGTTGTCCTTCACGTCGATCTGCGAGCCGTCCATCACGCCGGCGTAGAGAACCGCCATGCTGCGGCTGGCGTCACGGGCATTGTTGCCGGCCTCCTGCAGCACGTACTGGCGCAGGTTGTAGTGCATGACACCAACGATCACGGCACCGCTCAAAAATATCAGGGCGATCGTCATCGCCACGTACTGGGCGGCAATTGAGGTCTTGAGCATGCGAAACATTGACGTCTCCTATATTTCAGGAAGCCAGTTTAGAATTGACTTGATAATAAAATCTGAAATTTAGGCGAATTGTCTGATAAATCGCAATTTTTGTCGTTCAAATGAGCCGGCCCGGCGAACCGGGCCCGGCATGCGTTCTCGCTCCCTCAGGCGGCCTCGTAGCGGTCGCTGGCCTCGGAAGCCGATGCCTCCAGCCGGAACTGCTGGACGAGCATGGTCAGCGTGTCGGCCTCGCTGGCGAGCTGGCGGCAGGCGACGGTCGTCGTCTCCACCATGGCGGCGTTCTGCTGGGTCATCTGGTCCATCTGGTTGACCGAGCCGTTGACCTCGTTCAGCGCGGTCGCCTGGTCGCGGCTGGCGGTTGCCATCATCTCGACATGGTGGCTGACGGTGACGATCTGCTCGCTGATCGAAGCCAGCACCGCCCCGGTCTCCTGAACCAGGCGGGCGCCGTTGCTGACTTCCTGCGTCGACTTGTTGATCAGCCCCTTGATCTCGCGGGCGGCATCGGCGGAGCGCTGGGCGAGCTCGCGCACTTCCTGGGCGACGACGGCGAAGCCCTTGCCCGCCTCGCCGGCGCGTGCGGCCTCGATGCCGGCGTTCAGTGCGAGCAGGTTCGTCTGGAAGGCGATATCGTCGATCACCTCGATGATCTGCTCGATCTGGCGCGAGGCGGCCTCGATCCGGCCCATGGCGTCGATGGCGCTGCCGACCACGGCGGCGGAGCTGTCGGCACTGCGCTTCGTCTCGACCACGACCGCGTTCGCCTCGTTCGCCCGCTCGGCGGAGGACCGGACGGTCACCGTGATCTCGTCGACGGCCGCGGCGGTCTCCTCCAGCGAGGCGGCCTGGGCTTCGGTCCGCTTGGAGAGCTGGTCGGCGGAGGTCCGCAGTTCAGCGCCGTTCTGCTGAATGGACAGGGCATTGTGGCGGATCTGCCCGAGCGTATCCTGAAGGCGGACCAGCGAGACGTTGAAGTCCTGGCGCAACTGCTCGAGCCGGCCGGTAAACGGCGTCTCGATCTGCCGCGACAGATCGCCCTGCGCAAGCCGGCCGAGGCCGGCGGCGAGCGCATCCACGGCGAAATCGATCTGCCGGTCCAGCTCGCGCTTCTCGGCGTCGTTTCGCGTCCGCTCGGCTTCGGCGACCGTGCGTTGCTCCTCGCTCTCCGCTTCGATGCGGATCTTCGACAGCGCGTTCGCCTTGAAGACGTCGAGCGCGCGGGCCATGTCGCCGATCTCGTCGCGGCGGGCCCCGCCGTCGATGACGGTGTCGAGCATGCCGTCGGCAAGCCGGCGCATCGCTGCGGTGATCTGGCCGATCGGCCCCTTCAGCGTCAGCACCAGGGCACCGCCGGCGAGCACGGCGATCACGATGCCGGCGATGGTCGCAAGGACCGAGACCTGATTGGCCTGGTCGCGTTCGACGGAGGCATTGGCCTTCTGGTTTTCGGCAAAGGCGGTCAGCTGGTTCCAGATGCTGTCGATGTCGGCGGCGGCTGCCGCGAATTCCTTGCCGCGCTTCTGGCTGATGTCGACGAGGGCTGCGCTGTCGGCATCCATGCCGTCGATGACGGGCTTGAGCGAGGCGTTGAGCTTGGTGAAGAACTCCATGTCGTCGGCCGTGGCGGACAGGCCCTCGAGTTGCTGCCGCAGCATCGTGAACTGCTGGGCGAGCTGGGCCTGGCCCTGCTTGTTGGCGTTTTCCAGGAAGCCAGCGGCGGCGATGCGGATCGAATAGATGGCGTTGACCAGCTCGCGCGTGCTCGAAAGGACCGCGGTCGACTTCACCAGCGCCGCGTCCAGCTTGGAGAACGTTATCGTGGCGTCGCGCATCTTGGCGCTGGCGGCGGCCTGCAGCTGGATGCTCGTCTGGCGGAAACGGGTGACGAGGCGACCGATGGCCGTGGCGTTTTCCTCGCTGACGTCGCCGCTCGAGGCGAGCTTGCCGATTTCCTCGATCGTCTTCTGGAAGGTGTCGATGACGGCCTTCTGATTGTCGGGAAGGCTCATGCCGATGCCGTTCTTCACCGTCACCAGTTCGTCCTTCTGGTCGGCGGCCAGCTTGACCTTGGCGTCGGGCGTGGGCGCCTTGGAAAAGGCCGAGCTGAAGGCAGTCAGCTCGTCGCTGGCGCTCTTCAGGCGCTCGGCTTCGCGCAAAAGGGTCTTGGCGGCCTCCTCGTCGGCGCGCACGGAAAGCTCCATGGTGCTCGCCGCGTCGAGGATCCTCATCTGCTCGCCGAACAGGCCGCGCAGGCCCTTCTGCATCGACTGGCGCAGCGAAATTTCGTTTTCATAGAGCGTCCAGAGCTGGCCGACGCGCTCGCCGATCCTGGCGCTGCCGTCGACGGCCTGCTGCAGCTGGTTGCGTCCTTCCTCGTCGGTGACCTGGGAGAGCGTGTCCGCCAGCACATCCTGCTGCGCGGCGATCTTCTCGACGACGGCGCCCCGCGTCTCCTCCGACGTGTTCTGGAGGAAGGCGTTCATCCCCGCATAGACGTCCTTGAAGCCGCTCAGCGATTGCAGGACGCTGTTGGAGATCTCCATCCTGCCCTGCAGCAGACCCGAGGCATAGAGCCCGGTGAGGCCGACGGCGCTGATGCTGACGACAAACGGAAGGATGAACAGAACGACTTTCGTCTGGATCTTGAAGCGGGCAAGGACCCTGTCGATGAACATCGGGGCAACACTCCGTGCGGGCGACCGCCTCCCTGCCCACTTGCCGTGAGTCTCCCAAGGGCCGGTCCGCCGAAACTGCATTGGATGGATACGGATTTTCGCCGTGTGGCCCCGGGCGCATTCATTGCATGGCCGCAGCACGATCATTCGTGCACGCGGTCCGGGCCAGATATCCGGTGATCATCAGCGGGAAGCTTTAAAAAACTTCGAACGTTCTCGCCTATTCCTGACAGTTCATCACTTTTTTGTCACAGGAACGGCGGACGCCCTCAGAACAGGCTCGCCAGCGAAGCCGCGATGCCGGCCAGGAGCAGGGCGGCCACGGCGCAGTTGGCGGCGATGGCGATCATGCGGCGGCGGCTTTCGTCGGCGGCGGCGGCGATCGCAATGGCGCGGGCGGTGGGGCGGCGGTGAACTGCGGGCATGGCAAGACTCCGGTTACGAGCTACGGGAATCCCGGTTGATCCGGCCAGCCGGCCCACATCATGTTGTTTCACCCGCTCTGCCGTGGGACGAGGCCCTGTCCACGCGCGGAGAAACGCCGACTTGCAAGCAGGATCGACCCGCACCTCTTAATGAAGGGTAAAGCCTGTCGCGCGTCTTTGCCACCACTACTTTAGCATGGCTAACACAAGCTTTCGGGCGCGCTTCAGGCCGCCTGGCCGGCCGCATGGCCGGATGCCCAGGCCCATTGGAAGTTGTATCCGCCGAGCCAGCCGGTGACGTCCACGGCCTCGCCGATGAAATGCAGGCCGGGCACGGATTTCACCGCCATGGTGCGGGAATCGAGCTCGTCGGTATCCACGCCGCCGAGCGTGACCTCGGCCGTCCGGTAGCCCTCCGAGCCCGCCGGGCGGATCTTCCACCGTCGCATGTGCTCGGCAAGCGCGGCGAAGCGATAGCCGGGGACCGCCGCGACCGGGCCGTCGATGCCGGTCTGCCGGACGATCAGTTGCGCCAGCTTGCGCGGCATGTGCTCGGCCAGCACCGTCTGCACCGCCTGCCGGCCGTTCGTCGCGCGCGCGGCCGCAAGCACGGCAACGACATCGAGGTCGGGCTGCAGGTGAAGGGTGATGTCGTCGCCCTCGCGCCAATAGGACGAGATCTGCAGGATCGCCGGGCCGCTCAGCCCGCGATGGGTGAAGAGCATGGCCTCGCGGAACTCTGCCTTGCCGTGGCCGGCGACGGCTTCCACGGAAACGCCCGGCATGCCCTCGTGCAGCCCGAGCGCCTGCGGATCGAGCGTCAGCGGCACGAGCGCCGGGCGGGTCTCGACGAGGCGCAGGCCGAACTGTTCGGCGATGCGGTATGCAAACCCGGTGGCTCCCATCTTCGGGATCGACTTGCCGCCCGTGGCGATCACGAGCGCGGCGGCATCGCAGGGGCCGTTGCTGGTGCCGATGCGGAACCCGCCGCCCGCCGCCCGATCGATCGCGGTCACCTCGGTCGACAGCCGCAGTTCCACGCCGGCCTCGCGCATCTCCTTCAGCAGCATGGCGATGATGTCCTTCGCCGAATGGTCGCAGAAGAGCTGGCCGAGCGTCTTTTCGTGCCAGGCGATGCCGTGGCGCTCGACGAGGTCGAGGAAATCGCGAGGCGTGTAGCGCGCCAAGGCCGACTTGCAGAAATGCGGGTTCTGCGACAGGAAGTTCTTCGGGCCGGCATGAATGTTGGTGAAATTGCAGCGGCCGCCGCCGGAAATGCGGATCTTCTCGCCCGGCGCCTTCGCATGATCGATCACCAGGACGCGCCGCCCGCGCCTGCCCGCCTCGATCGCGCACATCATGCCGGCAGCACCGGCACCGATGATGACCACGTCTTTCCTGTCCGCCACGCCGCTTCTTCCCCGTTTCGCCCTCCCATCCCGTCCCTTGGCGCCAATGTCAACCGGTCTCGTCCCGCCCGGACAGCTTGCCGCATTCGCCGCTGCGCCCCCTAGCAAAGGGCTAAACTCCGGATATGATGGCGCATCCGAAACCACCCATGGTGTGTCATGCCCTCAAAAAAGACCGTTGCCTCGACCGTTCAGAAAGCCAGCAAATCCTCGGCAATCCCCCCCGCCCTTTCCGCCCTGCGCGGCGTCGGCAACTGGAAGGAAGCGCGTGATTGGCTGAAGATCCGGGGCATCGAGGACATCGAGTGCATCACACCTGACCTGGCCGGGGTGCCGCGCGGCAAGATGATGCCGTCGTCGAAATTCACCTCCAACACCTCCCTCGCCCTGCCCTCGGCGCTGTACCGGCACACGATCTCCGGCGAATATCCGGAGGAGACCGGCAACTTCCGCTACGAACCGCGCGACAGCGACCTGAAGCTTCTGCCCGACCTTTCAACGCTGTCGATCGTGCCCTGGGAAACCGATCCGACCGCACAGGTCATCTGCGACATCGTCGGCTCCAACGGCGAGGACGTCGCCTATACGCCGCGCAACGTGCTGAAGAACGTTCTGCGGCTCTACAAGGAGCGCGGCTGGCGGCCAGTGGTGGCGCCGGAGATCGAGTTCTACCTGGTGGCGCTCAACGACGACCCGGACTATCCGCTGCATCCGCCGAAGGGCCGCTCGGGACGCTCCATCCTCGGCGGTCAGGGCTATTCGATCGCCGGCATCAACGAGTTCGACGAGCTGATCGACGACATCTACCATTTCTCGGAGAAGCAGGGCCTGGAGATCGACACCCTCATCCACGAGGAGGGGCCGGCCCAGCTCGAGATCAACCTGCGCCACGGCGATCCGATCGAACTCGCCGACCAGGTGTTCATGTTCAAGCGGACGATCCGCGAGGCGGCGCTCAAGCACGGCATCTATGCCACCTTCATGGCCAAGCCGATGCAGGGCCAGCCGGGTTCGGCCATGCACATCCACCAGTCCGTCGTCGACATCAAGACCGGCCAGAACGTCTTCTCCAACCCGGACGGCTCGCCCTCGAAGGAGTTCTTCCACTTCATCGGCGGCATGCAGCGCTATGTTCCGAAGACGCTGGTGATGATGGCGCCCTACGTGAACTCCTACCGCCGCCTCACCCCCGACATGTCGGCGCCGGTGAACGTCGCCTGGGGCTACGACAACCGGACGACGGCGTTCCGCATCCCCGTTTCGGATCCGGGTGCGCGACGGGTGGAGAACCGCCTCCCCGGCTCGGACGCGAACCCCTATCTGGCGCTCGCGGCCTCGCTCGCCTGCGGCCTGCTCGGCATCATGAACGCGGTCGAGCCGACGCCGCCGACGGACGACACCGCCAACGAGGGATCGATCGACCTGCCGCGCGGCCTGCTGGAAGCCGTCTCGCTGCTGGAATCCGACCCGGCGCTGACCGACGCGCTGAGCCCGGACTTCATCGGCCTCTATGCCGGCGTCAAGCGCGGCGAGTTCGAAACCTTCATGCAGGTGATCAGCCCCTGGGAGCGCGAGTTCCTGCTGCTCAACGTCTAGGGCCGGTTACCCGGCAGACCCCGGGCGGCCCGCTCCATCGCGGACGGGCCCTGGGGGTCGCCGGGCCGGCTCGCGAACCCCCATCCGGAAGCATCCCCATGTCCTGGCAAAGCCCCATCTCACCCGGCATCTCCTGGTACGAAGCGACTGTCGGCGAGCGTCCCGAATACCCGCCGATGGGCGGCTCGTGCGAGACCGATGTCGCCATCGTCGGCGGCGGCTTCACCGGCCTGCAGGCCGCCTATCACCTGGCGTCGAAGGGGGTGCGCGTCGTGCTGATCGACGCCCACCGCTTCGGCGACGGCGCCTCGGGCAGGAACGGCGGCCAGCTCGGCACCGGCCAGCGCGCCTGGCCGGAGGAACTGGAGGAGGAGATCGGCTACGAGCGCTCGAAGGGCCTGTTCGACCTTGCCGAGCACGCCAAGCAGCACGTGCTCGACTTCGCCGCGGCGCGCGGCCTCGACATCGAATATGTGCCGGGCCAGATGAACGTGTCGCACAAGAAGGGGCTGGAGAAGGACTATCGCGCCAACCCGGAGATCGCCGCCAGCCGCTACGGCTACACGCATTCGACCTTCATGGACCGGGCGGAGACGCAGGAACGGCTCGGCTCGCGCTTC
The DNA here is from genome assembly GCA_900469965.1 of Hyphomicrobiales bacterium. Taxonomy (GTDB): domain Bacteria; phylum Pseudomonadota; class Alphaproteobacteria; order Rhizobiales; family Rhizobiaceae; genus Mycoplana. The sequence continues at coordinate 60,730 of UBZP01000025.1, forward strand.
TACCTGTTCGGCGTGCGGGATACCGGCACCGGCCACATCCATCCGATGAAGCTGCTGGTCGGGCTCGCAAGGGCCGCGGCGGAAGCCGGCGCGGTGCTGCACGAGAAGACGGCGGCGACCAGGATCGAGCGCATCGGCGGCAAGGCGGTGATCACGACGGCAAGAGGCACCATCTCCGCCGACCGGGCGCTGATCGCCTGCAACGCCTATATCGGCAACCTCGAACCGAAGACGGCGGCGCATGTGATGCCGATCCGCTCCTTCATCGGCGCCACGCCCGTGCTCGAGAAATTCCCGAAGGTGCTTCCCGGCGGCGAAGCGGTCGCCGATTCCCGCTTCGTCGTGCGCTATTTCCGCAAGAGCCGCGACGGGCGGCTTTTGTTCGGCGGGCGCGAGGCCTATACGGCCGACAACCCGCGCGACATGACGCAGCACATCCGCCGCCAGATCACGGAGATCTATCCCGAACTCGCCGATATCGAGATCACGCATGCCTGGGGCGGCTCGGTCGGAATCACCATGCCGCGGCAGCCCTATGTGCGCGAGGTCATGCCGGGAATCACCTCGATCGGCGGCTATTCCGGCCACGGCGTGATGCTGTCCAACTACTGCGGCAAGCTCTTTGCGGAGGAGGTGACGGGCGGCAGTGCGGAGCTCGACATGCTCAAGTCGCTGAAGATCAACGCCTTTCCCGGCGGACTTTCGCTGCGCGCGCCGCTGCTGTTCCTCGCGATGACGTGGTACGCCTTCCGCGACAAGTTGTGATACATCCGAGGCGATTTTGTTGCGCCGCACGCTGGCCTTTTTAAATCGATTAGATTATAACGCCGACAACGCGAACCAGATCGAGAATTGCAATGAGCAGTCAAATCATCCCCGTAGAGCCGTTTGACTACGTCGTCTTCGGCGGCACCGGTGACCTCGCCGAACGCAAGCTCCTGCCGGCGCTCTACCACCGGCAGATTGCCGGACAATTCACCGACCCCACGCGCATCATCGGCGCCTCGCGTGCGCCCATGACGCACGAAGCCTATCGCGAGTTCGCCACCAAGGCGCTGAAAGAATTCCTGAAACCGGGCGAGTTTGACACCGAGCAGGTCCGGATCTTCACCGACCGCCTGTACTACATCTCCGTCGACGCCAAGTCCGAGCAGGGCTGGGACGACCTGAAGAAGATCCTCGACGAGGGCAAGGAGCGCGTCCGCGCCTTCTACCTCGCCGTGGCGCCGGCGATCTTCGGCGAAATCGCCGAGAAGATCCGCGACCACAAGCTGATCACCAAGCAGACCCGCATCGTCGTCGAGAAGCCGATCGGCCGCGACCTCGCATCCGCCACCGAGCTGAACGACACGATCGGCCGGGTGTTCCGCGAAGACCAGATCTACCGGATCGACCACTATCTCGGCAAGGAAACGGTGCAGAACCTGATGGCGCTGCGCTTCGCCAATGCGCTCTACGAGCCGCTGTGGAACTCGGCGCATATCGACCACGTGCAGATCACGGTGGCCGAATCCGTCGGGCTGGAAAGCCGCGCGGGCTACTACGACAAGGCGGGCGCGCTGCGCGACATGGTGCAGAACCACATCCTGCAGCTTCTCTGCCTCGTGGCGATGGAAGTGCCCTCGTCGATGGACGCCGAAGCGGTCCGCGACGAGAAGCTCAAGGTGCTGCGCGCGCTGAAGCCGATCGACGAATACAATGTCGAGCGGCTGACCGTCCGCGGCCAGTACCGCGCCGGCGCCTCGGCCGGCGGGCCGGTCAAGGGCTATCTGGAGGAACTCGAGGGCGGGGTCTCCAACACCGAAACCTTCGTCGCCATCAAGGCCGAGATCGGCAACTGGCGCTGGGCCGGCGTTCCCTTCTACATCCGCACCGGCAAGCGCATGGCAAGCCGCGTCTCGGAGATCGTCATCACCTTCAAGCCGATCCCGCATTCGATCTTCGAACCGGCCGCCGGCCGCATCGAGGCCAACCAGCTGATCATCCGGCTGCAGCCGGACGAGGGCGTCAAGCAGTGGCTGATGATCAAGGATCCGGGTCCGGGCGGCATGCGGCTGCGCAACGTCTCGCTCGACATGACCTTCGCCCAGGCCTTCGATGCCCGCAATGCGGATGCCTACGAGCGCCTGCTGCTGGACGTCATCCGTTCGAACCAGACGCTGTTCATGCGCCGCGACGAAGTCGAGGCCGCCTGGCACTGGGTCGATCCGATCCTCAAGGCCTGGGACGCCACCGGCCAGCAGACGCAGGGCTATACCGCCGGCACCTGGGGGCCCAGCCAGGCGATCGCGCTGATCGAGCGCGACGGCCGCACCTGGCACGAGAGCTGAGGGGCTGGCGATGGCAAACAGACTGCACGAATTCAAGGACACCGCCGCCCTCGCCGAAGGGCTCGCCGACACCGTCGCTGCGGCCCTGAAGGCCGCGATCGCCGAACGCGGGGCGGCGACGATCGCCGTCTCCGGCGGCTCGACGCCCAAGCAGTTCTTCAAGGCGCTGTCTGCACGCGCGCTGGACTGGCCGAAGGTGACGGTCACGCTCGTCGACGAGCGCTTCGTCCCGGCCGACAACGCGCGCTCGAACCATCTGCTCGTGGCCGAGAACCTGCTGCAGGGCAACGCGGCGAGCGCCCGCTTCCTGCCGCTTTATCGCCAGGCCGCCACGATCGAGGAAGCCGCGCGTCTTGCGAGCGGCGACATTGCCGCCGTCGCGGCGCCGTTCGACGTGGTCATCCTCGGCATGGGCAATGACGGCCACACGGCCTCGTTCTTCCCGGGCGGCGACCGGCTGGCGGAAGCGCTGTCGCTCGACACCCCCCGCGGCGTGATCACGATGGAGGCGGAGGGCGCCGGCGAGCCACGCCTGACGCTGACGTTTTCGAGCCTGCAGGATGCCCGGCTCCTCGTTCTGCACATCGAGGGCCAGGCGAAGAAGGACACGCTGGACAAGGCGCTTTCGGCCGGCGCAGAGGTCGAAATGCCGGTGCGCGCGGTCCTGAACCGCGCGAAGACGTCCGTCGACATCTACTGGGCTCCCTGAGGGAGCCCCACCCGGGCCGGCGGCGCGCCGCTGAGCCCTCCGCAGAGCATGCCGCTTGCCGGCTGCGGCGCAAGGCCTAACTCACCTTGACGGCTGGTTGCGGGATGCAGCCCGGCGACGCCGAAACATTGCAATCGAGAGAAATCAGGATCGCTCCCATGTCCGCTGATTCCCGTATCGAAGCCATCACCGCCAGGATCGTGGAACGCTCGAAACCGTTCCGGCAACCCTATCTCGACCGGCTGCGCGCCGCCGCCTCCCAGGGCGTGCACCGCTCCGTGCTCGGCTGCGGCAACCTGGCGCACGGATTTGCCGTCTGTTCCCCCGCCGAGAAGGCGGCACTTGCGGGCGACCGCGTGCCCAACCTCGGCATCATCACCTCCTACAACGACATGCTTTCCGCCCACCAGCCGTTCGAGACCTATCCGGCGCTGATCCGGCAGGCGGCCCATGAGGCCGGCGGCGTGGCGCAGGTCGCCGGCGGCGTGCCGGCCATGTGCGACGGCGTCACCCAGGGCCAGCCCGGCATGGAGCTGTCGCTGTTTTCGCGCGACCTGATCGCGATGGCGGCCGGCGTCGGCCTGTCGCACAACATGTTCGATGCCGTGGTGTATCTCGGCGTCTGCGACAAGATCGTCCCGGGGCTGACGATCGCGGCGCTCACCTTCGGCCACCTGCCGGCGATCTTCGTTCCGGCCGGGCCGATGACCTCCGGCCTGCCGAACGACGAAAAGGCGCGGGTGCGGCAGCTGTTCGCGGAAGGCAAGGTCGGGCGCGACGAACTGCTCGAGGCCGAATCCAAGTCCTATCACGGCCCCGGCACCTGTACGTTCTACGGCACGGCGAACTCCAACCAGATGCTGATGGAGATCATGGGCTTCCACATGCCCGGCGCCTCGTTCATCAACCCGGGCACGCCGCTGCGCGACGCACTGACGAAGGAGGCGGCCAAGCGCGCCCTGGCGATCACCGCGCAAGGCAACGAGTTCACGCCGGCCGGCGAGATGATCGACGAGCGCTCGATCGTCAACGGCGTGGTCGGCCTGCACGCCACCGGCGGCTCAACCAACCACACGCTGCATCTCGTCGCCATGGCGCGCGCCGCCGGCATCATCCTGACATGGAAGGACATTTCCGAGCTGTCCGACATCGTGCCGCTGCTCGCCCGCGTCTATCCGAACGGGCTCGCCGACGTGAACCATTTCCACGCCGCCGGCGGCATGGGCTTCCTGATCAAGGAACTGCTCAAGGCCGGCTACCTGCACGACGACGTGCGCACCGTCTACGGCCAGGGGCTGCACGCCTACACGATCGATCCGAAGCTCGGCGAGGGCGGCACGGTGCGCCGCGAGCCGGCCCCGATCGTCAGCCACGATCCGAAGATCCTGGCGAATGTCGAACACCCGTTCCAGCACACCGGCGGGCTGAAGATGCTGACCGGCAATATCGGCAGCGCCGTCATCAAGACCTCCGCCGTCAAGCCCGAACGGCACGTGACCGAGGCGCCGGCGAAGGTGTTTCACAGCCAGGCCGAACTGAACGCGGCCTTCAAGGCCGGCCAGCTGGAGGGCGATTTCGTCGCTGTGGTCCGCTTCCAGGGCCCGAAGGCCAACGGCATGCCGGAACTGCACAAGCTGACCACCGTGCTCGGCATCCTGCAGGACCGCGGCCAGAAGGTGGCGCTGCTCACCGACGGGCGCATGTCGGGCGCATCCGGCAAGGTGCCGGCGGCGATCCACGTCACCCCCGAGGCCGTCGACGGCGGCCCGATCGCCCGCATCCGGGAAGGCGACATCATCCGGCTCGACGCGGTCAACGGAACGATCGAGGTGCTGGAAGACGCAGCGACCTTCGCCGCCCGCACGCCGGCGACCGCCGACCTCGCCGAAAACGAATTCGGCATGGGGCGCGAGCTTTTCGCCTCGTTCCGCGCCATTGCCGGGCCGGCGGATCACGGGGCGAGCGTGCTGTTCGCGTAGGCTGTGGACGAAGCCTTTGTCGATCGGCGTCGCCCCTCATCCGGCTGCCGCCACCTTCTCCCCGCAAGCGGGGAGAAGGGAAATGCCGCGCCGTTCTGCTCAAATCACGACGGCATCTTCGCCAACTTGAATCCCATTGTTCGCCGGATGCCGAGACGCCGCCACGTGTGTCCTTCTCCCCGCCTGCGGGGAGAAGGTGGCCGGCAGGCCGGATGAGGGGCGCTCGGCTTTATGGTAGTCGAGCGACCGAGCCCGGCAGCCCCGCGTCAGCCGCCGTAGATGTCGAGCGTCCGGTTGCGGTGGTTCGGGTGGGTCGAATAGACGAAGACGCGGTTCATGTCCTTTTCGGCGAGCAGCCGCAGGAACCGGGCCTCGACGATATCGTTGGCATGGACGCGCTGTGCCAGGCAGCCGATCATCGGGATGCGGGCGCTGACGATGTCGAGATAGAAGTTCTTCGGCAGGTTGAACTTGGTCGACATCTTGAGGACCGCGCCGCTGCGGGACAGCTTGATGATCTGGCAGCGGCGGGAGACGAGATTGACGATGCCGCCCGTCTCGGTGAATTCGATCCGCGCCTCGTTGCAGGTATCCTCCATCGGGAAGTTCTTTTCCCGATCGTACATGAAGGATTCTTCCTTGTTCAGATAGTTCGTACGCTGCTGCGACAACTGCATGCCCAATCCCGGTATTCCCGCCCTTCTTGCTTTTCGAATAGCTAGGACGGAAACCCTTAAGATGGCGTTGAACATGCATGCCCAAAAGCGGCCACCTGTGCCGCATTGCTACAGGGCGCGGTAGCTGACCCCCTCCTTGTCGAAGAGGTGCAGCTTGTTGCGGTCGGCCGAAAACCGTACCCGGTCGCCGCGCCGGACGGTCTGGATTCCGGGGATCTTGGCGATGATCGGCTCACCCTCGACGAGGCCCTCGATGTAGAGGAGCGTCACTTCGCCGAGCGCCTCGACGATCGCCACCGTGCCTTCGAACAGGAAGTCGGCGCCGGTCGTGACCTGCAGGTCCTCCGGCCGCACGCCGAAACTGACAGCCTGGCCGCGCTCGGTGTCCGGAGTCCTGATGTCGAGGGCCGTCTGCGTGCCGCCCTTCAGTTCGACGGTCGTCGTCTCGCCGGTCGAAATCACCCGTGCCGGGATCACGTTCATGGCCGGAGAGCCGATGAAGCGGGCGACGAACAGGTTGGCCGGCCGCTCGTAGAGCTCCAGCGGCGCGCCGACCTGCTCGATATGGCCGGCCGAGAGCACGACGATGCGATCGGCGAGCGTCATCGCCTCCACCTGGTCGTGGGTGACGTAGATCATCGTCGTATCGGCCATGCGCTCGGAGAGCTTGGCGATCTCGATGCGGGTGGCGACGCGCAGGGCGGCATCGAGGTTGGATAGGGGCTCGTCGAACAGGAACACCTTCGGGTTGCGGCAGATCGCCCGGCCGATCGCCACGCGCTGGCGCTGGCCGCCGGAAAGCGCCTTGGGCAGCCGGTCGAGATACTTGGTGAGTTGCAGCATGTCGGCGGCAGAGCGGACGCGACGGTCGATCTCCTCCCTGCTCTCCTTGGCGATGCGCATGCCGAACGCCATGTTGTCGTAGACGGTCATGTGCGGGTAGAGCGCGTAGGACTGGAACACCATGGCGATGCCGCGCTTGGACGGCGGTACGTCGTTGACGCGCTCGCCGTCGATCATCATGTCGCCGCCGGTGATTTCCTCGAGCCCGGCGATCATCCGCAGGAGCGTCGACTTTCCGCAGCCGGAGGGCCCGACGAAGACGATGAATTCGCCCTGCTTGATGTCGAGGTCGATGCCGTGGATCACGTCGACCGCGCCATAGGACTTGCGGATATCCTTCAGTACCAGGCCCGTCATGCTGCCTCCCCTTTCTTGCTCGTCATGCGTAGCGGGCGAAGAACCCGCTCCATGCCGGAAGCGCGATGGTCTTTTCCGTCATTCTGCTCTCAAACCCATGCCCGTCCAAGGCTTCGATGGCCTCCGGCGGGCGTGCGACCTCACAGGCCTCGGCCCCCATGTTGAACAGGCAAAGGATGCGTTCGTTGCCGTGGCTGCGGACGAAGGACAGCACGCTTGTGGCCGCTGGAGCGAAGGCGATCTCGCCCTTCACGAGCGCCGGATGCTGGCGGCGGAAGGCGAGGAAACGGCGGTAGTGGTTGAGGACCGAGTGGGGATCGTCCTGCTGCGCCGACACGGCAGCGCCGAGATGGACCGCCGGCACCGGCAGCCAGGGGCGCACCGTGCTGAAGCCGCCGTTGATGGCGGCTCCGTCCCAGGGCATCGGCGTGCGGCAGCCGTCGCGTCCCTTGAAGTCGGGCCAGAACTGGATGCCGTAGGGATCCTGCAGGTCCTCATAGGCGAGTTCGGCCTCGGGCAGCGCCAGTTCCTCGCCCTGATAGATGCAGACGGAGCCCCGCAGCGACATCAAAAGCGACGCCAGCAACTTGGCCTGGCCGGCGTGATCGGCGACGCCCGCACCCCAGCGGCTGACATGGCGCATGACGTCATGGTTGGAGAACGCCCAGCACACCCAGCCGTCCGGGGCGGCCCGCTCCAGCGCATGCTGCACCGCGGCGACCGACGCGGGGGTCGGGACGTCCGGCGCCAGGAACTCGAAGGCGTAGCACATCTGCATCTTGTCGCCGCCGGAGGTGTATTGCCCGGCGATCTCCAGCCCGCGCTGGCTGTCGCCGACTTCGCCGACGGCGGCGATCGCCGGGAACTCGTCCATCAGGGCGCGGAAGCGCTTGAGGAACTCCAGGTTCTCGGGCCGGTTCTTGTCGTAAAGATGTTCCTGGTAGTTGTAGGGGTTGACCGCGGGCGCCGTCTGCGCGTTGCGCCGCTCGGGAGGTAGCGACGGGTTGTCGCGCAGTTCCTCGTCATGGAAGTAGAAGTTGATCGTATCCAGCCGGAAACCGTCGACGCCGCGGGTCAGCCAGAAGCGGGCGACGGACAGAAGCGCGTCCTGCACCTCCGGATTATGCAGGTTCAGGTCCGGCTGCGAGGTCAGGAAATTGTGCATGTAGTATTGCAGCCGGGTCGGATCCCACTGCCAGGCCGAGCCGCCGAAGATCGACAGCCAGTTGTTGGGCGGCGTGCCGTCCGGCCGGGAATCGGCCCAGACATACCAGTCGGCCCTGGGGTTGGTGCGGCTGGAACGGCTTTCTACGAACCAGGGGTGTTTGTCCGAGGTGTGCGACAGCACCAGGTCGATCATCACCCGGATGCCGAGCCGGTGCGCCTCGGCGACGACGGTATCGAAATCCTCGAGCGTGCCGAAGATCGGGTCGACGTCCTCGTAGTTGGAGACGTCGTAGCCGAAATCGCGCATCGGCGAGGTGAAGAAGGGGGAGATCCAGATCGCGTCCACGCCGAGCGAGGCGACATGCGGCAGGCGCTGGGCGATGCCCTTCATGTCGCCGATGCCGTCGTCGTTGGTGTCCTGGAAGGAGCGCGGATAGATCTGGTAGATCACCGCGCCGCGCCACCAGTCCTTGTCCACGGCCGGCAGCGGTACATTGGTCGTCGTCATTCTCGGTCCTGTCTCTTTCCTAGGATTTCAGCCGCCCTTGACCGATCCCGCCAGCAGGCCGCGCACGAGATAGCGCTGCAGGGCGAAGAAGACGATCAGGGGCACGATGATGGTGATGAAGGCGGACGCCGTCAGGATCTCCCAGTTGCCGCCGCGCGAGCCGAGCAGGTTGACCAGGCGACCGGTCAGGACCAGCTCCTCGTTGCCGGTGCCGAGAAACACGATCGCCACGAGCAGGTCGTTCCAGGTCCAGAGGAACTGGAAGATGGCGAAGGAGGCGAGTGCGGGAAACGACAGCGGCAGGATGATCTTGATGAAGATGTCGAAATCGCTGGCGCCGTCGACGCGGGCCGATTCCATGATCTCCTTCGGCAGGCCGGCCATGTAGTTGCGCAGGAGGTAGATCGCCAGCGGCAGGCCGAAGCCCATATGCGCCAGCCAGATGCCGACATAGGTCTTGGCGGGGACGCCGAAGAAGGCGCCGACGCCGTTGTAGAGCTTCAGGAGCGGAATCAGCGACATCTGCAGCGGCACGACGAGCAGGCCGACGATGACGGCGATCAGGATCGCCCGGCCCGGAAACTTCATCCAGGCCAGCGCATAGGCGCAGAAGGCGGCCACCAGGATCGGGATGATCGTGGCCGGGATCGCCACGGTGAGCGAGTTGATGAAGGACTGGCCAATGCCCTCGGCGCTGAGGACCTCGCGATAGTTGTCCAGCGTGAAGCGGGGCGGCACCGCTGCCGTATAGAAGATGCGCTGGCCGCGCGTGCCTTCCATGCGAGTGTCGGAGACGATCTCGAAGCTGCCGTCGGCCTGGACGGTCAGCCGCTCGCCGTCGTTGAGCTCAGCCGTCTGCCCGGGCTCGAACGCCGCCGGATCGCGGCTGTTGAAGCCGAAGGCGGAGACTTCGCCCTGCTGGCCCTCGAGGAAATTGCCGGTAAGCACGAACTTGCCGTCCCGCTCCGTCTGCGTCTCCGGCGACGGGGCGCGAAAGACGACGTTCTGCGTCGAGGTCGACAGCGCCGTCCACCAGCCGGATACGGCAAGCTGGTCCTTGTCGCGCAGCGAGGAGATCAGAAGGCCGGCCGTCGGCAGCGTCCACAGGGCCACGAGCAGCAGGACGGAAAGGTGGACCACGAAGGTCAGGGGCGAACGGGTGGCGCCGGGCATCTCAGTGACCTCCCGTTTCGCGCATGGCGTTGCGGATGTTCCAGATCATGATTGGCACCACGAGCACCATGATCACGACGGCGATCGCCGCGCCGCGCCCGAAATCACCGCCACCGCGGAACATCCAGTCGAACATGAGGTTGGCCAGCACCTGGGTCTGCCATTGCCCGTTGGTCATCGCCAGCACGATGTCGAAGACCTTGAGGACGAGGATGGTGATCGTCGTCCAGACGACGGCGATCGTTCCCCAGATCTGCGGGATCATGATCTTGAAGAAGATCTGCAGGCCGTTGGCGCCGTCGATGACGGCCGCCTCCAGCGTCTCCTCCGGGATGCCCCTGAGTGCGGCGGACAGGATCACCATGGCAAAGCCGGTCTGGATCCAGATCAGGATCACCATCAGGAAGAAGTTGTTCCAGAACGGCAGGGTGATCCAGGCTTCCGGCGCGCCGCCGAACCAGGTGACGATCGCGTTCAGGATGCCGATCTGCTCGCTGCCCTCGGCGCGGTAGTCGTAGACGAACTTCCAGATCACGGCGGCACCAACGAACGAGATCGCCATCGGCATGAAGATCAGCGTCTTGGCGATGTTGCCCCACCAGATGCGATCGGTCAGCGCGGCGATGACCAGGCCGAAGAAGGTCGAGAGCGCAGGCACGACCAGCAGCCAGAGGAAATTGTTGAAGATGGACTGGCGGAACTCGCCGTCGCCGAACATCCAGACGAAATTGCCCGGCCCGACGAAGGTCTGCCCCGCCCGGTCGTGGAGGCTCAGCCGGACGGATTCGAACACCGGATAGACGAGGTAGATCGCGAGCGCCAGCAGCGCCGGCAGCATGAACAGCCACGGCCGGATGGCGTTGGTCGTCCTGAGGTTCTGCGACGCCTTCGCACCCGACAGGCCCTTCGACGGGAAGATCCGGTCGAGGATCCAGTTGGTAGCGAAGAAGTAGAAGGCGCAGGCGAGCACGCCTGCGATCATCGTCCCTATGGCAAAAACGAGCTGCTGCATGATCCCCTCCTCCCGAACGCAGGTGCGTTGCGGGCGATCCTTCGGTCGGGCCGCGGCACCGGCCTCTCACCGATGCCGCACCTTGGGGAGCCGGACGTCCGCCGGCTCCGGCCGCAGGCCACCTACTTGATGGCGTCCCAGGCCTTCTGGATGCCCCCCGCGACGTCGGCAGAGGACTTGCCGCCGACGAAGTCGACCATGCCGGTCCAGAAGGCGCCGGCGCCGATCTTGCCGGGCATGAGGTCCGAACCGTCGAAGCGGAAGGTGGTGGAGTTCAGGAGAATCTCGCCCTGCTTCTTCATCGGCGCGTTGGCATAGGTCTCCTGGTTGGCGCTCTTGAACGGCGTCAGGAAGCTCGACTGCGCCATCCAGACCTCATGGGCGATCGGGGTCTTGAGGAAATCCATGAAGGCGCGCGCCGCCGGCGTATCCTTGGTGATCATCGCCAGCGTGCCGGCGCCGAGAACCGGATTGCCGAGCTCGGGCTTGGAGGCATAGGGCGGCATGTAGAAGAAGTCCGCATCCTCGCCGACGACGGTCCCTTCCGGGAAGAACGACGGGATGAAGGAGGCCTGATGGTGCAGGTAGCACTTCGGCGGCGAGGCGAAGAGACCTTTCGGGCTGTCGCGGAAGTCGGTGGAGGCGACCGCTGCGGGGCCACCGGCGGCGAACTTGTCGGTCTTGGCGAACCAGCCGAATTCGTCGATCGCACCGGTGACGGCCGGATCGTTGAAGGCGATCGCGTTGGTGACCCACTTGTCGTAGGTCTCGGGCGATTGGGTGCGCAGCATCAGGTCCTCGACCCAATCGGTGGCCGGCCATCCGGTCGCGCCGCCCGAGCCGAGGCCGATGCACCAGGGCGTCTCGCCGTCGGCGACGATCTGCTCGGTCAGGGCCTTCAGTTCCTCCATCGTCTTGGGGATCTCGTAGCCGGCGTCCTCGAAGTTCTCCGGCACGTACCAGACCAGCGACTTCACGTCGATCTTGTAGGGGAAGGCGAAGAGCTGCGCATTGCCGTCCTTGTCCTTGTAGGTCGACAGGTCGACCCAGGACTGGCCGGCGGCATAGTTGTCGAGCAGCCACTGCTTCGTCTCGTCGCCGAGCGGCGTCAGGTAGCCCTTGGAGGCCAGGTCGGCGATCAGGCCGGGCTGCGGCAGGATGGCGATGTCCGGCGGGCTGCCTGCCTGCGTGTCGATGACGATCTGCTGCTCGTAGTTCTCCGACGACGAGTACTTGATCTCGACGCCCGTGGCTTCCTCGAAATAGGCGAAGACGCTCCGGAACAGAACCTCGTCCTCGCCGCGCCAGGGACCGAAGATCGTCAGGCTCTGGCCCTTCAGGTCATGCCCCTTCTTGAACTCCTCGAAGCTCGACCAGTTGAACTTGCCGTCTTCGCCGGGGGCGAACTTCAGTTCGGCGGCTGCCGCGGCACCGGCCAGCAGCGATGCCAGCGCAACCGTCATCAAGAAACGCTTCTTCACGTGATCTCCTCCCACGATATGCCCGCATGACCGCGAGCTTCTCCAATTCGTCCGACTTCCGCCCGCTCCCTCAAAGCGCTTTGGGTGATGAGAATTCCTTATTGCGCCTACCGCGTCAAGCCTCTTCCTCGGCGTTAAGGCCGGAACCGTCATTTCACGCGTTGCAGCAATGTTTTGCGACGCAAACGAGCGATTTTTCTTCCAATGGCGAAATGGCTGATGCTACATGAAGGCGGCGCTTGAGCGGGAGGATTTCAAAGCGCTTCGAATCGCGAAGGCAGGCAACGTGAACCTCAAACAGCTGTCGCAGCTCCTCGGTTTGTCGCAGACGACGGTCAGCAGGGCCCTCAACGGGTATCCGGAAGTCAACGCCGAGACGCGCGAGCGCGTTCTCGACGCGGTGCGCCGGACGGGCTACCGGCCCAACCGCGCGGCCCAGAGGCTGGCGACCGGTCGGGCGGGCTCGATCGGTCTGGTGATGCCGACGGCCGACGGCCACGATTCCGACGTGCATTTCGGCGAGTTTCTGGCCGGCCTCGGCGACGAGGCGGTGCGCCACGATTTCCACTTCGTCATCAATCCGAGCCATCCCGACGACGAGGAGGCGACCTGCAAGCGGCTGGTCGCCAGCGGCAATATCGACGCGCTGTTCATCGCCTACATGCGCGAGAAGGACCCGCGCGTCGCGCTTTTGAAATCGTTGTCGATCCCCTTCATCGTGCACGGCCGCTCGATCGGGATACCGACCGACTATCCCTATCTGGATATCGACAACACCGGCGCCTTTCATGATGCGACGAAGCTGCTCGTCCAGCTCGGGCACAGGCGGATCGCGCTCTTGAACGGCCCGGCTCACTTCGCCTTTGCGATCCGCAGGAAGAAGGGCATGGAGGCCGCACTCGCCGAGGCCGGGCTGAGGCTCGACGAAAGCTGCGTGCAGCACACGCCGATGACGGACGAACACGGCTTTGCCGGCATGAAACGGTTTCTCGAGCTGCCGGAACGGCCGACCGCGATCCTCTGCTCCAGTACCGTTCTCGCGCTCGGCGCGGTGCGGGCGCTGAACCAGGCCGGGCTCAGGATCGGTGCGGACGTGTCGCTGATCGCCCACGACGACGTGCTGCCGATGCTGAAGCCGGAGAACTTCAGCGTGCCGCTGACGACGACGCGCTCGTCGCTGCGCAGTGCGGGCTCGCGGATCGCCAAGCGGCTGATTTCCCGGATCCTCAATCTGGAAACCCTGCCCGAGCAGGAGCTGTGGAAGGCGGAACTGATCGTGCGCGCCTCCACCGGGCCCGCCCCGCGATAGGCAGGACGAGCCGTCAGGCGATCGGTCGGGGGTGAAACGCGCGGTCCGCCTACCGGTCCTTGCTTCAGAATTTCGGCGGCTTGCGACCGGCCCGGCGATAGGCGGCGATCACGGTGTTGGCCATGAGCATGGCGATCGTCATCGGCCCGACGCCGCCGGGCACCGGCGTGATCGCACCCGCCACCTCGGCACATTCATCGAAGGCGACGTCGCCGACGAGGCGCGACTTGCCCTCGCCTCGTTCCGGGGCGGGCACGCGGTTGATGCCGACGTCGATCACCGTCGCCCCGGGCTTGACCCAGTCCGCCTTGACCATCTGCGGCCGGCCGACGGCCGCGACGAGGATATCGGCGTTGCGGCAAACGGCAGCGAGGTCCTTCGTCCGGGAATGGGCGGAGGTCACCGTCGCATTCGCGTTCAGCAGCAGCGCCGCCATCGGCTTGCCGAACAGGTTGGAACGGCCGATGACGACGGCGTTCAACCCCGAGAGGTTTTCGCCATGGATGCCGCGCACGAGCACCATCGCGCCGGCCGGCGTGCACGAGATCAGGCCGCCTTCGAGGTCGCCGGTGGCAACCTTGCCGGCATTGACGACGTGCAGGCCGTCCACGTCCTTTTCCGGCAGGATCGACTGGATGATCGGCTCGGAGCGCAGGTGCTTCGGCAGCGGCAACTGCACGAGGATGCCGTGGATCGTGTCGTCGGCGTTCAGCTTCTGAACCAGCGCTGCCAGTTCTTCCTGGCTGGTCTCCTCGGGCAGCGTGTGCTGGACGGAGGTGAAGCCGCACTCCTTCGCCATCCGGCTCTTGGAGGAGACATAGGCGTGGCTCGCCGGATCGTCGCCGACGATGATGACCGCCAGGCCCGTCTTCACGCCTGCGTCCTGCTCCAGTTTCCCGGCCGCGGCCTTGACGGCCTCGATCACGGTGGCGGCAACCTGCTTCCCATCGATAATGGTAGTCACGTTCTTCTCCTCGCGAGTAACGCGGAATCTAGTGCGGGCCATTTGGCGGCAATGGCCCGTCAGCGCCCTATGCTGTCCAAATTCGTACTTGGCAAGGGCCCTGTCGGGCGACGGAGTGGCGCAGCCCTCCCACAGCGGGTGCCTGCTTGCCTGAGCCGCCGCTGCGGCAACCCCTCCGGACAGGACATGGTAAAGATTTCGTAAAGGCGACCGGTTGGACTTTAGCGGACAACTTAAGCCAAGCTTGAATCCGAAGTGATACACGCAGGCGGAGCACGAGGGAGCCCTGCTGCGATGACCGTTCGCTTCGCCTTTCGCCACCACCTCCGCACGGACCGGACTTCGTTTCGCCCGGGCCTCTTTGGCGCGCTTTGCGGGGACCGGGCATGAACGTTCAATCGGGAACGACGCTCAAGGCGTCGCAGCGCGACATCCTGGGCCTGCCGGTCTGCGACCTCGACTGGGCCGGCGCGTTCGACTTCGTCTCCCGCATCGCCGACATGCCGATCGGAACGACGACCGTCGCCTTTCTCAATGCCAACAACGCCAACCTGATGCTGCGCGATGCCGAGTATCGCAGGGCGCTCCAGCGGCAGATCGTGCTGCCCGACGGGCACGGCGTCGACATCGCCTCGCAGATCTTTCACGGCGAGCCGTTCCCGGCCAATCTCAACGGCACCGACTTCGTGCCGGCGCTGTTGACCTACATGGAAAAGCCGAAGCGGGTGGCGCTGATCGGCGCCAGGCAGGACGTGCTTCTGAGCGCGGCCGAGAAATTCCGCGAGCACACGCCCTGGCACGAGTTCCACGCGATCTCGGACGGCTATTTCGACGTCAGCGAATCCCAGGCCGTCATGGACAAGATCCGCACACTTTCGCCCGACATCCTGCTGGTGGCCATGGGGACGCCGATCCAGGAGAAATGGATCGACCAGCACGTCACCCCGGGCCACGCACGGCTCGTCATCAGCGTCGGCGCGCTTTTCGATTTCGTCGCCGGGCGGGTTCCGCGCGCACCGCCCCGCATGCGCCGCATGCGGCTGGAATGGCTGTTCCGGTTCCTCCAGGAGCCGCGGCGCCTCTGGTATCGCTACGTCGTCGGCAATCCGTTGTTCCTGCTGCATGTGGCGCGCTACAAGCTGGCGCGCGTCTTCAGCCGCCGCCGCTAGGGTCAGGACCTATT
>UBZP01000025.1:76440-259072 GCA_900469965.1 Hyphomicrobiales bacterium
TAATAGGTCCTGACCCTAGATCCGAAACGCGAAAGGGCACCGCGAAGCCCTGAATCGCGGCGCCCTTCGTTCGCCCGCGACGACGATGCCACCATTCCGCGGCACCGCCGATGCCGGCGGATTCCTCAGTGTGCGGTCAGCTTTGCAGGCGCCTCCGGCGCCTCGCCGGATCGCACGATCGCAGTCCCCCGGCGCGGCGGCTCCTTGCCGACCTCGAGCTTGGCGATGTAGTCGATCTGCTCGACCAGCACGTCTTCGATGACCTCGGCGCCGAGGCGCTTGTTGATCCCGTCCTTGATCGTGCTGCGGAAACCATCGACGTCGAAGCTGTCGATCTTCTCGACGTCGATCATCCGTTGCCCGACGAGCAGCGTATAGAGCTCGTCGGTGATCATCTCGCCCATCGGGACCGGCTGCTTGGCCGCGAGTTCCCGGTTGGCGGTGTAGGACAGCCGGGTCAGGAAATAGCCCTTGACGGCGCCGTCGGAGATGACCGGGATCGTCGCCTGGCTGCCCCTGACGAGATCGAGGGCGGCCGCGCGTGCGGCGGCCTCCTCGTCAACCCTCGGAGCGGCCGCCATCTGCATCGAGAAATAGACGGAACCGAGGGTGAGGACGCAAATCCAGACGCCGACCAGGATGAGCTTGATCACGGCTGGTACCCCAGCCGGAACTGCTCTTGCGAATAGGTGCCGTCAGCGTCCTGCTCGCGCATGGCGCCCTTCAGCAGTTCCACCACAGCGCGAACGGCCTCGAGGTGGGCGGAGACGCGCTGGGCGTTGAGGAGCAGCTTCTCGCGCACCTTCTTCAGCTGCGGGGCGAACGCCCGCGGCATCTCCTCGGCGGGGACGTCGCGCGACAACATGGAAAGCTCGTAGAGGCAGCGGCTCTTGTGGGCATTCGACGTCTGCAGGTCGAAGTTCGGATCGGCGCCGATGCCGGCATTCTCGGCGTCGACGATGGTTTCCAGCCGGTTCAGTACACTACGGATGCGGAGTTCGTTTGTTGTCATGTCCATTTGTATTCCTCCGATCAGGCTCTCTTGTTGTCGTTGTTGTTGGCGTTATTGATAGTGTCGGCAGCGGAATTCACGTCGCCAAACGTGTCGCGCTGGAGTTGCTGGACCATCGCCGTCGCCACGCGCTGGTCATTGGGATCGATCCGGGCGATGTCGCCGGCAACGTTCTTCTTCTCGTGATCCTTCATCAGGCTTGCCGCGATGCCGATGCCGCCGCTTTCGGCGATCACGTCGCCGATCTGCTCCGCCATCATCCCGCGCCAGATTTCGCCGGTCGTGCCCTTGCCGTAGATCTCTTCGCTGTCCGCCGGCAGCATCGACTTGACGAAATTCTGCAGCACCATCGCCTCGAACTTGCGATAGGTGGCGGGGACCTTGTCGGCCGCGGCGCTGCCGGAGGCGGACGCCGACGCGGTCATGGCCGAATCGCGATTGAGAATGCCGACGGCGGCGCCAAACCCGTTTCCGGCATCGGCGAGACTGGTCGCCTCGAAGCTCGCACGCTGGGTCTTCAGCTTGGTCTGCGCTTCCTGAACCGCCGACGGATCGGCGGCGCGCACGACATCGAGCACGAGATCGCTGGGGGGAGAAATTGCCACGGTCAGTTGCCTCTCGGGTATCACGCGGCCGCGGCCGCCATCATGACGGAACGCCAGCCTGTTCGTCGCGAAGACCCAAACCGCCGGCCCTGCGGAGCGCCCTGCCAATCGGGCGCCCGGCTTTCCGGCGGGGGTTTCATCCCTCGTCTTGGATTTGGAGTATGGTCGCTCAACCTTACGGGAGGCTGATCTCCCCGCGGTGGCCGCAGGCTGCAGAAGAGACGTATTGCCCGGGCCGGCCTGCCGATGCAGCAGCTATAAACTATATCGAAATATCAATATCTTGAGTGGCGCACCGACGACCGCCGCTCAGCGGTCTCGATCCTTGCCGTAGGCGACATGCTGGTCGATGAGATCGTAGACCGCGTTGTCGGCTTCCTCGCGGTCTTCCAGGTTCCGCGCCTCGTGCATCTGGTCGGCCAGCCGGTCGGCCTTGGTGCGTTCGCGCACGATTCGCATCTCGTGCATCTGCTGAACGCCGGCGAGCATCACGTCTTTCTGCCTGAGCTTGCCGATCTGGGCGGCATAGATGTCGGAGAAGCCGCGGTGGACCGGGTTCAGCGAGACGAGGGCCGCGGCCACCGCATCCATCGTCTCGGCCACTTCCTGCCGCTGCTGGGTCGTCAGGGCCAAGTCCATCTCCGCCATCTGCTCCATGTGGCGCTGGACGGCCACGAGACGCTTCAGTTTGTCGGAACGCTTGGCCATCCGGTCCCCTCAACGCCCTTCGAACACCGGGACGAACCCGTTGGCAAAGATCTCCAGCAACGACGAGACGCCGAAATAGAGCAGAAACAGGCCGCCGGCAATAATGAACGGCAGCGAGATGAAGTAGATCGGCATCTGCGGCGCCAGCTTGTTGATCAGGCCGACGGCGACGTTGAACAGCAGGCCGTAGATGATGAAGGGGCTCGCGAGCCGGAGCATGATGCTGAAGGTCTGCACCAGCGTGTCGGTCAGGGTGATCAGCGCGCTCTGCGGATTGAAGCCGCCCATGGGAATGGCGGTGTAGGAATCCACCAGCGCGCGGACGACGATATGGTGGAAATTCAGCATGAACAGCGCCATCAGGCCGGCGAAGCTGATCAGGTTCGTCAGCTGGTTCTCCGCCGTATCCTCGAGAACGTCCTGCGAGGGGGGCGCGTTGAAGCCGATCATCATGGTCAGCGACGTGCCGGCGAATTGCAGGCCGAGCACGTAGTAGCGCGTGATCAGGCCGATCACCGCACCCGTCAGCGTCTCGAACACGATCAGCTGGATATAGGTCAGCGCCGCCCCTTGGGTCTTCGGATAGATGGTATCCCAGAGGATCGGCAGCACCGCGATCGAGACCGCGACGGCGACGAACAGCCTGATCTGCATGGGAAGCCGCGCCGAGGCGAAGCCCGGCAGGAGCATGAAGCAGCCGCCGACACGGCAGAAGGCGGCGAACAGCGCCAGCACCATGCCCTGCGGATCGGTGATCATGAGATCGAACCGAGGATCTTGATCTCGATGCCCTTCGCAAGCTCGACATGCGACAGGACCGGCAGGGTGGCGAAGAGGCGCTCGATGATCATGCGCACATAAGTACGGGATTCGGGCGAGGTGACCAGTACGAAAGGCGTGCCGCGGTCGAGGAATTCACGGATAACTTTGGTCGCCTGCTCGCTGAACTCCTCCAGCTGCCGCGGATCGATGTCGAACTCCACGACCTCGCCCTTGGCATCGCGCTTCAGCGCCTGGTGGAAGACCATGTCCCAGCGGTTGCCGAGGCGCAGGACCGGCAGGACGCCGTTTTCGGCCAGGTCGCCGCAGATCTGCTGGGCCATGCGGATGCGTACGTGCTCGACGATCTGCTCGGTCTTGCGCACGTGCGGGGCCAGTTCGGCGACGGCTTCGAGGATCAGGTGCAGGTTGCGGATCGAGACGCGCTCGGCGAGCAGCAGCTTCAGCACCGCCTGCAGGCCGGAATAGGACATGTGCGACGAGCAGATCTCGTCGGCGAGCTTGCGGTACTCCGGATCCAGCCGCTCGATCAGGATCTTCACGTCCTTGTAGGACAGGAGTTGCGGCAGGTTGTTGCGGATGACCTCGGAGAGATGGGTGAGCACGACCGAGACGTTGTCGATCGGGTGGAAGCCCTCGCGGCGGACGTCCTCGGCGAACGTCTCCAGGATCGAGACGGCCGGCATGCCGAAGGCGGGCTCGCGGATCTCGTCGCCCGGAACGCTCGGCTTGCGGCCGCCGCCGGTGACCACCAGCACTTCGCCGACGCGAACGACGTTCGAGGCTACCGTCGTGCCGTGGATGCGGATGTGGTAGGCCTTGTCGGAGATCGAGATGTCGTCCGAGACCTTGATCTCCGGCACCACGAAGCCGTACTGCGTCGCGAACTTCTTGCGCATCTTGCCGACGCGGAAGGCCAGTTCCTGGTGCGCACCCAGAAGGCGCGTCGACACCTGCTTGCCGAGCAGCAGCTCGATTTCGGCGGTCTTGAGCGCCGACTTGACCGAATCCTTGTCGGCTTCCTTCGTCTGCTGGGCGTTCTTCGCCTCCTGCTCGCGCCGCTGCCGGTTCTCCTGTTCCAGCCGGCGCGGGATCGCCCAGCCGCCGAAGGCCATGACGCCGCCGAGCGCCATGAAGGGGAAGAAGGGCAGGCCCGGCATGATGGCCAGCAGCACCATCAGGCCGGCGGCGACCATCAGCGCCCGCGGATAGCCGCTCAGCTGGTTGACGACGGCCTGGTCGGTCGAGCCCGGCGAACTGCCGCGCGACACCAGAAGGCCGGCCGCCAGCGACACGATCAGGGCGGGGATCTGGGAGACGACGCCGTCACCCACCGACAGCTTGACGAAGACGTCGGCCGCCTCGCCGATCTCCATGCCGTGACGGAAGTAGCCGATGATGATGCCGCCGAAGACGTTGATGGCGGTGATGATGAGGCCGGCGATCGCGTCGCCGCGGACGAATTTCGAGGCACCGTCCATCGAGCCGAAGAAGGAGCTCTCGTCTTCCAGCTCGCGCCGGCGGCGCTGGGCTTCCTTCTCGTCGATCAGGCCTGCGGAGAGGTCGGCGTCGATCGACATCTGCTTGCCGGGGATGGCGTCGAGGGTGAACCGGGCGCCCACCTCGGCGATACGCGTCGCGCCCTTGGTGATGACGATGAAATTCACCGTGATCAGGATCATGAAGACGATCAGACCGATGACGAAGTCGCCGGACATCACCAGGCTGGCGAAGCCGGCGATGACGCTGCCGGCCGCATCATGGCCCTGGTGGCCGTGCGAGAGGATGACGCGGGTCGTGGCGATGTTCAGCGACAGGCGGATCATCGTGGCGATCAGCAGGATGGTCGGGAAGGACGAGAAGTCGAGCGGCTTCTGGATCCAGAGCGACACCATCAGGATCAGCACGGAAAAGGCGATCGAGAACGCCAGGCCCATGTCGATCAGGAACGGCGGGATGGGCAGGAACAGGATCGAGAGGATCGCGACGATGCCCATCGCAAAGGCGATGTCGCGGCCACTCGGGGAAACCTTGGGGATGGAGAGTGCAGGTACCTGTGCCATTTTCGTCCCGTCTCGTCATGAGAGGCGCGGCCCGCAGGGACCGCAATGCTACCGGGACGTCTAGCGCACGAAACTTGCGCGAGGGTGGCAGTGCGGAAAAATGGCGTCAGAAGCCGGATTCGATCCGGGAGAAGATGACGTCGCTGAAGATGGAGATCTGCGCGCCGATGAAGGGCGCCGAGATTGCGACCGTGACGAGCACGGCGAGGATTTTCGGAACGAAGGTCAGGGTGACTTCCTGCACCTGGGTCAGCGCCTGGATGAAGGCGATGACGACGCCGACGACCATGGCCGCCAGAACCGCCGGACCGGCCGCCACGATGACGGTCCAGATGGCGGCCTGGGCAATGTCGAGGGCGTCGGCCTCATTCATGGGTGGATCACTTCACCTTTACGCCGGGTCCGATGACGAGCTTGTCGCCCGACTCAAGCGTTGCAACGATACCATCGGTATACAGCGTTACTTCCTTGACGACACCCGAAATCTCGCCGTCTTCGCTGGTGACCGTGCGGCCGATGACGGAATCGGCTTCCTGCAGCGAGGTGCGCTGCAGCAGGCTTTCCAGGTTGGTGTTCGTCTTCACGGTCTGCTCGACCTGCGAGAAGGTGGCGAGCTGCGCCATCTGCTCGGTCGCGTCCATGGGCTCCGTCGGGTCCTGGTTCTTCAGCTGTTCGACGAAGAGCTTCAGGAAGCTCTCGTAGTTCAGCGTGGTGCTCTTGACGTCGGCGGAAGACTCGGTGCCGGAGGCGGTGGGCGTGTAGCCGGTCGCGGCGGCAGAGACGGGCGTTACCATATGGCGATCTCCTTGCGGATATGTTCCACCGTGGCCGGCGTGATCTCATGGTTGTTGAGGATCTTGTCCTCGATCGGATAGAGCGCGCGAATGGCCTTGAGGGCCTCGAAGGCGCGGCCCTGCGTGACCAGGCCGTCGATGCGCTTGAGCTCGGCCAGCACTTCCTCGTTGCGGAAGCAGGAGAGCAGCATGATGACGGACTTGCGGAAGATCGCCGTCGACTGTTCGGCGCCATCCGGATTGATCAGGATCATCTGGGCGATGAAGTAAAGCTGGCGCAACGGCGTCGTCGCCTGTTCGGGCTGGAGAACATGGTTCTCGAGCAGGAACGTGACGTCGTTCAGGAATTCGAGGGCGACCTTCCGGTCGACCCGCAGTACCGCGCCGTTCACAAAGATGCGCTCACCCGACTTCAGTGAGATACGCAAGGTGCTTTTCATTTTATTCCATCCCTGATGATGGTTGTTATGTCGATGATGCCCTGGAAATTGGTCGATTCGCGTTTTCGGATGCGATCGGCTTCCCCCAGTATCCAGAGGGCGATTGAGATGAGATTGGCCCGCAGCTCCTTGTCGAGCTGGTTTTCGGGATTGCCGAGATCCTCGACGAACCGGATCCAGACGCGCCGCGTGAAGTAGACGGCCTCGATGGTGTCCCTGCCGTAGGAGGTCGCCGCCTGCGCCTTGCGCAGCAGTTCGATCGATCGGTCGAGTACCTGCCGCTCACGGCTCCTGGCGGTCTCGACGCCATCCTCCATGATCTCGACATATGAGAACTGGTACATTTAGACACCCTTCATGTTTGCCATGCGTCTCTGATCATCAGAGATATTTGACCAGGCTCATGTTCTGGAGCTGTGCGGTCAACGTGTATGCAAGTTCGAGCTGCGTCTGGAGTGTGGTGATGCGGGTCGCGATCTCGTCTTCATCGACCATCTCGAGACCATTGATGCTGCTGGTCAGGATGCTGGACTGTGCGCCCAGCGAGATATTCGCCTGCTCGACGCGCGCCTCGGAAACCCCGAGCAGCGAGCGTTCGGAATCCACGCCTGTGATTGCCGAGCCAATGTACTCAAGCGACTTGTCGGTGACCAGCTTGCGCGTTTCCGTACCGATATTGAGATTAAGAAGTTCGTAACCGATGACCGCACCGAGCGCGAACTTGCGCATGCCGTCGGTGTTCGCATTGGTCGAGCTCTGTACCACTTCGGAATTGCTGATGCGGCTCGTCATGTTCTGGTCGGACGCGTTCGACCAGTCCGTCGCCCAGGTGCCGGTCGCGCTCGTGTCCATGAACATGGTTTCGAGGTCGAGGATGAAGCCCTCCATCTGCGCCGGCGTGATGTCGGCGACCTGGGCGTCGTCCTGGTCGAAGCCGAAGTAGGTCTGGAAGGCGGCGTCGAACGTCGCCTTGGCCGGGGAGGCCGCGTCGAGGTAGCTGTTCATCGGCATGACGTCGGTGTCGATACCGGCAAACAGATATTCGCCGCTGAAGGAGGTGTTCGCGGCGCTGGTGAAGAGCGAGATGGCGCTGCCGAAGCTCTCCTTCGTGCGGTCCAGCTGGTCCTGCGATTCCGTGCCGGTGAGCGCGACGAGCGTTTCCATGACGGTGTTTGCCGCCTCGGAAACCTGGCCCAGGGCCTCCTGCGATGCGGAGAGGCGCTGGGTCGTCAGCGAATTCGTGCTCTGCAGCGATTGCAGGCGCTGCAGGTCGCGGTGGAGGTTGAGCGTGCGTGCGGTCTTCGCGCCGAGTTCCGCCCCCAGGTCGGCATGGCGGAGCGTCACGATCTCCTTCTGCCGGTCCATAAGCTCGGACTGCGCGTCGGAGATCGTCCGCAGCAGCGTCGTCTGCATGGTGATGTTGGACACGAACGACGTTTTCATTGCCTTAACCTGCTGCCTGGAGGAGAGCGCTCATCATCTCGTCGACCGTCGAGACCAGCTTGGCCGATGCCTTGTAGGACTGCTCAAGATCGAGGAGCAGCGAAAGCTCCTCGTCGAGGCTGACGGCGGTGACGTTCTGAAGCGACGACTGCGTGCGGGAGAGAAGGGCCGCCTTGTCGTCGCTCGCCGTCACCGCGGCGCTGCGCAACTGCTCGACCCAGCCGATGGAATTCGTCGAGAAATCCAGGATACTGGTATTGGTGTCGATGTCGGTCGCGACATCGAAGGTCATGTCCGTCGCAAACGCCGCGGCATAGCTGTCCAGCAGCGTCGAATAGCTCGCGTCGTTGTTGGTGTTCTGGTTCAGGTTGACACCGTCGCGAAGCAGCATCGGGTTGCCGCCCGCCGCCGTGATCAGGTCCGGATTGACGATGATGTTGGCGGCAAGGCCGTCGGTCAGCGTCGCAGGCACCACGGTCGATTCGAGCGGACCGTCCATCCAGGTGAAGAGCCCGGGCAGGTTGTTGTCCTGGAACATCGTGATGACGGCGCGCGCCATCTCGTCGAGCTGGGTCTGGTAGGTGGGCGCGATGTCGTCGCGCAGCTGCAGCAGCGCCGGAATCGTCCCCTGGGCGCTGGTGTTGCCGCCCACGCCTGCATCGACCGCAACGCCGTCGATGTAGATCTGGTTTCCGACGGTGTCGGCGGTGTAGGTCGTGGTCGGTGCGAAGGTCACCTCGCGCGGCAAGGTCTCGAACAGCACCGTGCCATCGCTCGTATAGAGCACCATGTCGTTGTTCGTGCGCGTCACCGTGGTGAGGCCGATGATCTCCGAGATCTGGCTCAGGAGCTTGTCGCGCTGGTCGAGGGCGTCGTTGACGTCGGTGCCGGCCGCCGTTCCCGCCTTGACCTGGTCGTTGTAGGTCTTGAAATCCTGCAGCAGCCCGTTGAGTTCCTCGACCGCAAGGGCGATGTCGGCGTCCGCCTCGGTGCGAAGCTGCTGGATCTCGGCCGACGAGGAGTTCAGCGCATTGGCGACATCGACGGCATTGGCGACCACCGTCTCGGCGAGCGATTGCTCGCTCGGCCGGTCGGCGAAGGTCTGGAGGTTGTCGCGCAGCGTCGCAAGGTAGTTCGCGACGGAGAGCTCGTAGTCGTCGCCGCCCAGAGTGCTTCTGATGCGCTCCAGGCCGGCGAGCGTGGTGTCCTGCGCAGCGGACTTGGAGATGCTGAGCAGGTTCTGCTTCTGCAAGGCGTCGTTCTGGGCGCGATAGGTCTCGACGACCGTGGCCCCGCTTGCCGCGGAAGCCAGAACGGCGGCACGGCGGTTGTATGCGGTGTTGCTCGCATTGGCGATGTTGTTCGACGCGACCGCCGTCTGCAGCGCCGTGTTCGAAAAGCTTGACTGTGCAATCTTTAATGCCGTTGAGAGCGACATCGTATCAACCTACCGTTTCATTGAAGTTGTCGTTTCCGTCAGCGTACGAGGTTGACGAGAACGTCCATCAGTTCGGAGCCGGTCTGGAAGACCTTCGAGTTGGCCGTGTAGTTGCGCTGGGACTCGATCATGCTGGTGAGTTCCTCGGCGATGTCGACGTTGGAATCCTCCAGCGCGCCCGAGAGGATCGTGCCGTAGCCGCTGTTGCCGGCATAACCCATGACGACGACGCCGGATTCGTTGCTCTGGGTGTAGATGTTGCCCGCGAGCGGCGTCAGCATGTCCGGGCTCTGGACGTTGGCCATGGCGATGCGGAACTTGGGGACCAGGTCGCCGTTGTCGTACTTCACCGACAGGATGCCGTCGTCGCTGATCTCGTAGCCGGTCACTTCGCTGGGGCCGCTGCCGTTGATGTCGCCGTCGGCGCCGAACTCCTTGTTCAGCTGCGTCGTTCCCGTCAGATTGATGTCGAGCGCGTTGAGGACCGGTGCACCCGGGCCGGCGCCGAACGTCATGCCGGCGGTGGAGATCATGCCGGTAGCGGGGGTGATCAGAACGCCGGTGTTGTCGAATTCCAGGGTCTCGGTGGCCAGCGTCGTGACCGTGCCGGTGTCCGGATCGGTGTAGGTCACCGTCAGGCCCCACTCACCGGCCGTGGCGGTCGTGGAATAGGTGAAGTCCAGCTTGCGGGTGTTGCCCAGGCTGTCATAGGCGACCAGCGAGGTCGTCTTGCTGTAGGGGTGCGCCTCGTTGGAGGGCAGGTTCACCGCGAGCTCGCCGGCCGTCGACGGCGTTGCCGTGAGCGAACCGTCGGAGAGGTTGATCTCGGAGAGACCGTCGTAGCCGTTGATGACGATCGTCGGATCGGCCGTCGAGGAATACTCGTAGCCCATCAGCTTGTAGCCGGCCGTGTTGCGAAGCGTGCCGTCCGACATCGGCGTGAATGCGCCGGCGCGGGTCAGGTACTCGACGCCGTCGGCGCCGGAGACGATGAAGAAGCCGTTGCCGTTGATGGCCAGGTCCGTCGCCGAGGTCGTGTAGGTGAACGTGCCCTGCGAGGAGATCGAGTAGCGGACGTCGGTGGTGACGCCACCGGAGTTGTAGGCTCCGCCGGTGGAGGGCAGGATCAACGAGGAGAACTGGGTCGAGGCCTTCTTGTAGCCCGTGGTGTTGGCGTTGGCGATGTTGTCTGCGACCGCGCTCAGCCGGTTGGACTGGGCATTCATGCCGGACACGCCGGTTCTCATGGTTCCGTAGAGGCTCATGCTTGATTCCTCGCTATTCAAATATGGGACGAGAGTATGAGGTGTGCCTTGCGTGAGGCTGTATGCCAGTGGCCTTGCGCCACCGCCGCGTTTCGAGGGGGCCGCGCGTGCGGCCCGCCCTCGCATCAGCTCCAGTCGATGCAGTAGCCGAGGAAGCGCTTCGAATCGATCGGATCGAAGCCGAGCTTCTTGCGAAGCTTCTTGCGCAGCTTGCTGATGTGGCTCTCGACCACGTTCTCTTCGACGTCCTCGTCGAAGATCCCGTAGATCGCGTTGAAGATCTGCGTCTTCGACAGGCGACGGCCGCGGTTTGCGACCAAGTATTCGAGAATGCGGCGCTCGCGCCGCGGCAGGGGAAACACCGTGCCTTCGATCTCCGGGTCGCGACCGTCGGAGAAGACCCGGATCGGTCCGATGTCGGTGAAGTTGGCGAGCGCCTTCAGCCGCCGGCGGATCGCCGCCGCGCGGGCCAGGATCTCGCGCGGGTGCACCGGCTTGCGGACGACATCGTCGACACCGCAGTCAAAGAAGGCCAGCGTCGTCTCGAGCGAGGGGGTGTCGCTGACGGCGATCACCGGCGCCTGCGAGCGATCCCGGATCGCCCGCGGCAGTTCCATCGTCTGCTGGCCCTGGCCGATCAAAAACGCCTCGACGGCATCCAGATCGCTGTCTGCGGCCGAGTTGACCCATTCTCCGAATTCCTTCGGATCAAAGCCCGTCGAGGGCACGCCCTCGCGACCAAATAGTGAAGTGTAACCGTCCTTAACGAGCTCGCGCTCATCAACCACTACGATCATTCGTCCGCCTCCGAATCAGTGTGGTGCCTCGTTAAGAGAGTGGTACGAATCGAGGGATTCAGCGGCAATTAGATAAAATCATCTGATTTTTTTAATAATTGATTAACCATTGCGGGGCGATTTGATCTACATCTAGTAGGTCGCGCCAAATATACGACTATTTCACAGTGGAAAAGTTAACGCCGACCGGATTCAATCCTTGCCAGCCTTAAAGTGCGCCAATTGCCGCCACATTTTGGCGGAGGCGCCATTTTCAATTTTCGATTGAATCAGCGGCAGAACGAGCGGGCGTTCGCGGTCCAGCTGCCATAGCCCGTCGCGACCAGGTTCGCGATCACGCGGCAGACATAGCGCTTCTGCGCCGGATCGTTGTTCGGACCGGCATGATAGCGGGCAACCGCCATCGTCCAGGTCTCATGCCGCGCGTGCAGCTCCGACAGGAAGCGCGCGGCGTATTCGACGTTGCGACGCGGGTTCAGCATCTCCGCCGGCGAGGAGAATTCCGACCCGTGGAAGTGATGATTGATCTGCATGCAGCCGAGGTCGATCAGCTTCGCGCCGCCGGCCCGGGCCTTCTGGAACCACTGCAGCGCCTCGCGTTCGCTGGAGGCGAAATAGGCCTTGCCCTCGATGTTCAGCGCATAGGGCTGGAGCGACCCCTTGCGGCCGGTCTCCGCAAGCCCGACCGAATAGAGGATGCCCGCGGGGATGCCGTACTTCGAGGCAGCCGAGAGGATCTCGCGCTCGCAACTGCCCGTCGACGCCGTGGCCTCAGAGGAAGACCCCGCCAGAAGGACGGCGCTGGTCATTGCTAGTGAGGCTATCCACCTGGCCGTATTCATGCGCCGGTCCTTCGTTGAATGCTGTCTGGGCGGCCTGGCGGGGCTCGCCGCCCTGCTGCCGTCCGCTGCCGCCCTCGCGCGCCTGCTGCTGGCCGGCGAACTGCGCCTGCGAATCCCCCTGCCCGGTGGCGCTGCCGCCGCGATCGGACGACGGTGCCATCTGGACGTTGACCTGGTCGATGCTGAAGCCGTGGCCGCGCAGCGCCTTGACGATCGCGTCCTGGTCGTCGCTGAGGTGGCGGAAGGCCTTGCCCGTCTCGACCTTGAGGTCGACGACCAGCGTTTCGCCCTGCAGCCTCAGCGAGGCCGTGACCGTGCCGAGATCGATCGGCTGAAGCTGGATCTTGAGCGTGTTGACGACCTTGCCGGTCACATCCGGCGCGCTGTCGGTCTGCTCGGCCAATGCGGCCGCCCAGGCGGGATCCTGCGCGATGGCGGCCGTCACCGCGGTGATGTTGCCCTGCTGGGCCAAGCCCAGATACCGACGCGAGTCCAGCACCGCAACGGTTTCGACGCCCGGAAGCCTGACCTGGTCGGAGGTCGCCGTACCCTCGCCCTTGCCGCCGACTGTGATGTCCACGGACGTCGCCTTGCCGTCGGAACGCACCAGCCGGAAGATCTGATCGGCATCGTCGCCGGCGGTATCGGCCGCCGGCGCCCCGGCCTCGGTGCCGTCCTGCGACACGCCTGCAGGGAGTGCTGCTGCCGCACCGGCCCGGCCGCCGGGCATGCCGGGCACGGCCTCGGCGGCATCGCCGCCGCCGGCCACCTGCCCCGTCCTGCCGCCCTGGCCTGCCTGTGCCTGGCCCCCCGCGGCTGCCACCACCTCGGGCGGCGTTCCGGTGGCGGGCTGGCCCGCCGGCTCGCCGGTCAGCAGCGAGATCAGGCTGTCCAGCCCGTCGCCGGCATCGCCATCGTCACTCTCGTCGCCGTCGGCACCGTCGACAGACCCTGCCCCATCCACGTCGCCGTCGGCGGGCGCGGCTATCACATCCGGAGCGGCCGGGAGCTGGCCCGCTTCGGCGGGGACCGTCCCATTGCCGGGCACGGCCGCTTCCGGATCCGCCTCGGTCGACGGCGCGCGCGTCCGGTCCAGCAGTTCGGCCGGGATCCGCTGCAACAGGGACACGGTGGTCGCTCCGTCGCCCTCGCCGTCTGCCGCCTGCCCCTTCAGGGAGTGTGCCGCCGTGTGTTCCTGCTCGATGCCCGCATCCGCGAGACTCTTTCGACCCGGCGACGCCGGATCGCGGCCTCGCGTCGCGACGCTGTCGAAGGTCTCGGAAAACTGCCCCCTGGCCTCGCCGTCCGACTTCGCCTTGCCCGCGCCACGGCTCGTCCTCGCCTCAACCTGGCCCACTGTGCTCGTGTCGATGCTGGTCAACTTCCCTCTCCCTCCAGGAGTTTGTCGATCTCGTCGAGTTTCGATCGGCCCGTCGCGACGAAGCCTTCGAAAGCGGGATCGACCGCCTGCTGCGGCTCCCCATTGGCTGTTTCTTCCGGCGCCGGCGCGGCCGAAGCTTCTGCCGCCGGTTCCTGCACGGCCGGTTCGGCCGCAACGGCGGTCGGGCTCATGCGTTCGTCTTCGCTTACATTTCCTGCCGGAGCCGGCGCGGCCTGGACGGTCGCCGCCGGCGCCCCCGGCGCGTCGACCGCCGGTGCCTCTGGCGCATCGGTCGCCGGCGCGTCGACGGCAAGTTCCGGCGGCCGCAGGACCTCCTCGGCGATGCGGCGCGCGGCCTCCTTCAGGGCGCGGTCCTTGGCCGACAGTTCCTCATCGGGGATCGCCGACAGCCGTTCCACCGCCTGGGTGACGTCCGCGGACGAAATCGAGGCGAGGCCGGAATAGAGGTCGGCCAGCGTCCGCGGCCCCTCCTCGCCGTCACCGGTCAGCGCGTGCGCGCGTTCGGCGGCAACGGCGGCCAGCCTGCTCTTTCCGGAGATTGCCGAAAGGCGCGCCATCCGCAGGTAGACCTCCCGCTGGCGCGGCTCGTCCATGAAGGACAGGATCTCCTGGATCGTCTCCTCGCCGATCTTCTCGAAATTCGAGACGACGAGCCTGACGAAAAGATCGGCGAACTGGCTGGCATAGGGCGAGTGCAGGAACCTGCGGGCGTACCGGCTGGCATAGGCGACGCCCTTTTCGACCATGCCGTTCTGTTCGGCCACGTAGATCGACCGGCGCAGCGCGGCCTCCTCGACGATCGTACCGGGCGCGATCAGGCGCGCCCAGTCGAAATAGGTGAGCGCCAGATTGGGATCCTTGCGCAGGACCGAGTTCGCCGAGACGAGCGCCAGGTAGGGCGCGATCTCGAGGTTCTTGTATTCGGGGAAAATCTCGGCGACCGTCCGCGTGCTGGCCGCGCCGCGACCGCTGACGTAGTTGCGCACCGCTTCGGTGATGCGCTGGTCGAAATGCCCGGACACGTCCTTCTTCGCCAGGAGTTCGAGCGTCTCAGGATTGCCGCCGCTCATGGCATAGACCAGTGCGGCATCGACGTTGCGCGGATCGGCGAAGATCGAGGGGTCGGCCGTGCGCAGACGCTCGTCGATGGTCGACAGCAGGAAGCGCTGCATCTCCATGGCGGAGTGATCGCCCATCACCACGGTGTCCTGGACGTATTGCAGCGAGCGGATCATCTTGTAGGGCGCGAGATCCTCCAGGTCCTGGCCATACGCCGACGCTGCGAGCCCGAGGCCCGCAGCCAGCACCAGTCCGAATGTCGCAAGCCCCCTGGCTGGCCGCATGACGCTACCCCTCGTTTGCCTGGATGAGGATCTCGATGCGGCGGTTGGCGTCCGCCATCGGATCTTCCGGCACCTTCGGCCGCCGGTCGGCAAAGCCGCTGACCTGGCTGACGCGTTTCTCGTCGAGCCCGCCGCGGACCAGCATGTAGTAGGCGCTCTGGGCGCGTGCCGAGGAGAGCTGCCAGTTGTCGCCGTTGCCGCGGAACGGGCGCGCGTCGGTATGGCCGCGGATCGCGATCGCGCCCTTGCGCTCGGAGAGGATCTTGCCGATCTTCTCCATCGCTATCACCATCTCCTTGTTCGGCAGTGCCGAGCCGACGTTGAACATCGCCGAATCCGACTGATCCATCAGGCTGACGAGGAGGCCGCCTTCCGACGGCGTGACCGTCAGGCCCTCGGCGAGCTTGCCGAGCGCACCGATGTTCTTGACGATCTCCTGCTGCAGTTCCTTGGCGTCGGCTTCCTGCTTTGCGGCGTCGGCCGCGTCCTTGCCGGCGGCGTCCTTGCCGGCCTCTTCCTCCGTCTTTCCGGCGGCGTCGGCCGTGAGGGGCTGCGCCGGCTTGGAGACGTTTTCGCTGCCGGCGCTGGTCGCCTGGCTGATCTCCACCTGCTGCGTCCAGAAATCCGGGTCGAAGGGATCGCGATAGGCCTCGCCGCCGGCAGCGCCGGTTGCAGGCCCGGCATCGGCGGCGCCGCCATCGCCCTTGGCGCTGACATTGGCCTGCTGCCCGACTTCCTGGGCGATCTCGGAGAGGACGGAATACGGGTTCTGGAAGAAGTCGGCCTGCGAATACTGGCTCTCCTCGCCCGCGGTCGTGCTCTGCTGCTTGCCCTGCTCGGCGCCCTGCGATTGCGACTGTTTCTCGCCATCGTTGTTGGACTTGTCCTGCGTATCCTCGCCCTCCGCCTGCTTTCCGGGTTTCTTGAGGGATTTGTCGGCCGGCTTGTCGTCGGTCAGCTTGATGGGGTTGAAGTAGGACGCGACGGACGCCTTGGTCTCCTCGTTCGCCGCATTGATCAGCCACATGACGAGGAAGAACGCCATCATCGCGGTCATGAAGTCCGCATAGGCGATCTTCCAGGCGGCGGCGTGATGATCGCCCTCGTGATCACCATGCCGCTTGACGATGATGATCTCGTTCTTGCCGTTGTGGTGGTTGTCGCCTTCGCTCATGCCAGCACCCTGCGTACAGTGTCAGCCCAGGCCGCCATCCGCGTCACCAGGACCGCATCCCCGAACTCCGCCACGAGATCGAGATCGTCCGCCTCCAGGTGTCGGAAGACCGGAGCCCCGTCCTCGAATTGCAGCTTCAGTTGTTCAAAAAGGTTGGACGGCCCCTTGACCGTCACGACGACGCCGTCTCCTTCCGGAAGGCCGGCGCGAATGGCCGCCGCCAGGTCGGCGATCGCCTTCTCTGAGAGCACCTCGTCGAGCACCGGCGCCAGGACGTTCGCCGCCTGGCTCGCGACGAGATCGGCGAGCGTATCGGTCATCGACCTGAACCTTTCGGCGATCACGGACAGCGCGTGCCTCTCCAGGCGATCGCGCAACGCGTCGATTTCCGCGGCATGCGCGCTGCGCAGCCCTTCGATCTCCGCCCGGTGGCGGGCCGAAAGCTCGGCTTCGGCTTCGGCGCGTCCGGCCGCGAAGGCCTGCTCGCGCTCGGCTTCGACGTCGATCTCGGGTTCGGATGCGGACAAGTCGAAAGCGGGCTCCTCGGCAAGGCTTGCGGATCTGGCGAATGCACCGTCATGCAGGAAGGGCGACTGCGGCCGCCGCGGCTCGCTGAAATCCTTCAGGTATCTTGCAAGCTGCAGACTCATCGCGCCCCGTCCCCCGACGAGCCCGTCCGCAGCCCGGACGAGACGGCGCATTTCCCGCACCCCGTCCAAGCCCCCTGCCCCGTTTCATTCCCACGCTTCCACACAGCTGCCATGTCTCCTTGGACCCAGCGCCGGCCGGATAGGGCTGCGGCGCACAATCTTCCTGACTGCAGGTTGCGACGCTAGACGGTCAAACTTGTGCGAGGATGAAGGGTCGGAGGGAAGGTCTTGGGCCGCGCCAGGGCAAATCGCGCGGCCCAAGCATCCCGAAGCGCCGTTGACCTCGGCGCCCGGTCTTCTTGCGCGCGATCGCCGGGGGCACGGGTCCCCGCCAGACGATCAGCGCGCCGAACTGCCTGCCTACTGCTGGAACAGCTGCAGGATGTTCTGCGAGTTGGTGTTGGCGATCGAGAGCGACTGGATGGCGAGCTGCTGCTGGGTCTGCAGCGCCTGCAGTCTGGTCGATTCCTCGTTCATGTCCGCGTCCACCAATCGTCCGACGCCGGTGTCGATCGTGTCGATCAGTGTCGCGACGAAATCCTCCTGCATGTCGATGCGGCTCTGGATCGAGCCCAGGCTCGAGGCGGCGCTCGTCATGGCCTCGAGCTGGCCGTCGACGAACTGGGTCATGGCGTCGAGGGCGTCGGCATCGTCGTGCGGCCCGGGCGGGTCTGCGATGTCGAGCTGGAGGGCGACGGTGTCGAGATCGGTGATGTCGAGCGTCACCACGGAGAAGCCGAGCGAGGTCGTGCCGTTGGACGCGAGCTTGTCGAGGATGCCGAGATTGCCGCCGCTGGTATCGAACAGGACGGTGTCTTCATTGAGCGGATAGTCGACGGTCGTCACGCCGACCGTGCCGGAGGCATTGCGGATGAAGGAGGCCACGACTTGCTTTGTGACCGTCACCGGCGTTGGGGGAACGGCACCGTCGCTGATGTCTTCCTGCAGCCAGTTCTCGCCCGAGAAGGAGGCCGATTCGGAAATGCTCTTCAGCTGTTCCTGCAGCTGGTTGATTTCTTCCTGGATCTTGGTGCGGTCGGTGCCGACGCCATAGGCGGCGACGAGCTTGGCCTTGATTTCCTGGACGACCTCGATGGCGCTTTCCATGGCCGCATAGGCGGTATCGACCTTGGCGGCGCCGAGGCCGAGCGCGTCCTGAACGGTGGAGAGCGCGCGGTTGTCCGAGCGCATGGTGGTCGCAATCGACCAGTAGGCGGCGTTGTCGGCGGCGGTTTCCACCCGGAGACCGGAAGAAACGCGTGCCTGGGTGGTCTCGAGATTGCGATCGATTGCACGAAGGGTTTGCAGCGCCGCCATTGCGGCGGCGTTGGTCAATATGCTGGCCATCGTCTATGCCCTGTCTCGGAGAGAGATTGCAGGCCGGAGTGGGAGCACCGGCAAAGGCGGATCCGCGTCATGCGCGCTGCCACCAACCGTTTTGCCCTGGGCGGCAGTCCATCATTCTTAACGAAGCCTTAACGCCCGAATGGTTAACAAAAGGTTAACGGCGTCGGATGCGGGGTAACATTCGTTGAGAAAGTGTGAACATTCGACATTCGCGCAAGCCTGGCGCAAGCCATGGCAGGCGGTCCGGTATTTCGGTTTCGGCACGTCCGGGCCCGATGACGCGCCAACGTCAAAACCCGCGGCTCCTTGCGGAACCGCGGGTTTTCTCCTTCAGCGCGGGACGAAGCCGCCCCTAGCCGGGGGCGCCGCTTACTGACGGAAGAGCGACAGAATGTTTTCGGACGAGGTGTTTGCGATCGAGAGCGCCTGGATGCCGAGCTGCTGCTGCGTCTGCAGGGCGCTGAGGCGGGTCGATTCCTCGTTCATGTCCGCATCGACGAGGCGGCCGATGCCCGAGTCGATCGAGTCGGTGAGCTTGGAGATGAAGTCCTCCTGCATGCCGATGCGCATGGAGATGGAGCCGAGCGCCGCGGTGGCGCTGGTGATGGCCTCCAGCTGGGTGTCGACATGGCTGATCAGCAGGTCGATGATGTCCTCGTCCGTCAGCGTGGCGTCGCCGAAGGCGGTCCGCGCGGTGTCCATGTCGGAGATGTCGAGCTCGTAGACCGAGGTGCCGTCGGCGAAGACAGCGGCGATCGTGGTCAGCGCTGCACCGGTGACGGCGCCGGTCGAGTCGGTGGCGACCCACTTGTTCTCGTCGGCCTTGACGTAGAAGTTGGTGCCGTCGGTCCACAGACCGTCCGAATTCTCGGAATAGGTGTCGTCAACGGTGGTGGCGTCCACGGCTGCGTAGTAGCTGCCGTCCACCAGGGCCACGTCGGACTGCAGGGCGTTCTTGTCGATGATGCCCTGGTCGTTGCCGCTGGTGTCGAAGAGGACGTTGGCGGAGTCGAGGTCGACGTCGATGGACTGGACCTTGACGTTGCCGGCGGTGTCGCGAAGGAACGAGCCGACGACCTGCTTGCTGACCGTCACCAGCGTCGGCAGGTTGCCCGCCGTAGCGCTCTCGTCGCTCACGGCTGCCTTCAGCCAGTTCTCGCCGGAGAAGGAGGCGGAGTCGGTGATCGACTTCAGCTGGTCCTGAAGCTGCTGGATTTCTTCCTGGATCTTGTTGCGGTCGACGCCGGTTTCGCGGGCGGCGACGAGCTTGTTCTTGATTTCGGTGACCACATCGACCGCGCTTTCCATGGCGGCGTAGGCCGTGTCGACCTTGGCGGCACCGAGACCGAGTGCATCCTGCACTGCGGAGAGCGCGCCGTTGTCGGAGCGCATCGTCGTTGCGATCGACCAGTAGGCAGCGTTGTCGGAAGCGGTGCCGACGCGGAGGCCGGAGGAGACGCGGGCCTGCGATTCTTCGAGGCTTGCGTCGAGCGAGCGGAGGGTCTGGAGCGCGGCCATTGCCGCATTGTTCGTCAAGATGCTGGTCATTGGAAATTGCCCCTTCAGTGGCTGAATTGAAAAGGGACATCCCGGGATTGCCGGGAACGATGTGCGGCCTGATGCCCGTTAACCCCTTCTTCGTCTTGGTTAACCCATCGTTTCGATGGCACCAGATAATGCGAACATGGTTAACGAAAGTTAAACAGGCTTTGCCGATATTGGTGGAGGGCAGCAAATTTCTGCCCTTCAAACACGAATAGCCGCGCCCCTTTCGGGACGCGGCCAGCCGATATTCGATTTGTCGAACCGTTTGCGATTAACGGAAGAGCGACAGGATGTTTTCCGAAGCGGAGTTGGCGATCGACAGCGCCTGGATGCCGAGCTGCTGCTGCGTCTGCAGGGCGCTGAGGCGGGTCGATTCCTCGTTCATGTCGGCATCCACCAGGCGGCCGACGCCCGAGTCGATCGAGTCGGTCAGCTTGGAGACGAAGTCTTCCTGCAGGTCGAGGCGCATGGAGACCGAGCCCATGTCGGCAGCTGCGCTGGTGGCAGCTTCGAGCTGGCGGTCGACGTGGCTGATCAGCAGGTCGATGACGTCT
Source organism: Hyphomicrobiales bacterium (assembly GCA_900469965.1). Taxonomy (GTDB): domain Bacteria; phylum Pseudomonadota; class Alphaproteobacteria; order Rhizobiales; family Rhizobiaceae; genus Mycoplana. Next base: position 96,643 of record UBZP01000025.1, read on the forward strand.
TCGTCGGTCAGGGTCGTGTCGCCGAGAGCCGTCTTCATCGCATCCATGTCGGAGATGTCGAGTTCGTAGACGGAGGTACCGTCTGCGAAGACAGCGGCGATCGTGGTGAGCGCTGCGCCGGTGACGGCACCGGTGGAGTCGGTGGCGACCCACTTGTTCTCGTCGGCCTTGACGTAGAAGTTGGTGCCGTCCGACCACAGGCCGTTGGCGCCTTCGGCGTAGGTGTCGTCAACGACGGTGGAGTCAACGGCTGCGTAGTAGCTGGTGCCGACCTTGGCGACGTCGGACTGCAGGGCGGCCTGGTCGAGAATGCCCATGTCGTTGCCGCTGGTGTCGAAGAGGACGTTGGTGGAGTCCAGGTCGACGTCGATGGACTGAACCTTGACGTTGCCGGCGCTGTCGCGGGTGAACGAACCGACGATCTGCTTGGTCACGGTGTCGAGCGTTGCCAGGTTGCCGGCCGTCGTGGCTTCGGTGCTGACCGCTGCCTTCAGCCAGTTTTCGCCGGAGAAGGATGCCGAGTCGGCGATCGACTTCAGCTGGCCCTGCAGCTGCGTGATTTCTTCCTGGATCTTGCTGCGGTCGACGCCGGTTTCGCGGGCGGCGACGAGCTTGTTCTTGATCTCTTCGATAACGTCGATCGAGGATTCGAGACCGGCATAGGCGGTGTCGACCTTGGCGGCGCCGAGACCGAGGGCGTCCTGGACGGCGGAGAGAGCGCCGTTGTCCGAACGCATGGTCGTTGCGATCGACCAGTAGGCTGCGTTGTCGGCAGCTTCACCAACGCGCAGGCCCGAGGAGACGCGCGACTGGGTTTCTTCCATGTTGGAGTTGATCGAGCGCAGCGTCTGGAGAGCGGACATGGCTGCGATGTTGGTAAGAATGCTCGTCATAGTTGATTGCCCCTTAATGGCTGACTAGGAAGGGACATTCCGGTTTTACCGGCGAACGACGGTCAACGTCATGCTTGTTAACCCTTTATTATCCTTAGGGTTAACCCGTCGCTTCGATGGCCCTAGATAATCGCAGGATGGTTAAGGAAGGGCTAACTGCAACGGGAAATGCGTTGTTCGATGAAAATTTTTGCAACCTTTGCGCGCGCGTGCGCGTGTCAGAACTTGCTTAAGAAAACGATAAAGCCGCACCCGTTTCCGGATGCGGCCTTTTGTCGATCTTTGGCGGGGGTCAGCCTCCCCGGCATCGATCCATCTTTTCCTGCACTGCCGGCACGGCGGAAAATGACCGTCACGCCGGAGAAGAGAAGCGGCTCCCGTTTCCGGGAGCCACCCTTGCTTAGCGGAAGAGCGACAGAATGTTCTGCGAGTCGCTGTTGGCGATCGACAGAGCCTGGATGGCCAGCTGCTGCTGCGTCTGCAGGGCGCTGAGGCGGGTCGATTCCTCGTTCATGTCGGCATCCACCAGGCGGCCTACGCCGCGCTCGATCGAGTCCGAGAGCTTGGAAACGAAGTCTTCCTGCAGGTCGAGGCGCATCGAGACCGAACCCATGTCGGCAGCTGCGCTGGTAGCAGCTTCGAGCTGGGCGTCGACGTGGCTGATCATCAGGTCGATGGCATCAGCGTCCGTCAGGGTGGCGTCGCCGAGAGCGGTCTTCAGGGCGTCCATGTCGGAGATGTCGAATTCCGAGACGGAGGTGCCGTCGGCGAAGACAGCGGCGATCGTGGTGAGCGCTGCACCGGTGACGGCACCGGTGGAGTCGGTGGCGACCCACTTGTTCTCGTCGGCCTTCACGTAGAAGTTCGTGCCGTCCGACCACAGGCCGTTGGCGCCTTCGGAGTAGGTGTCGTCGACGACGTCGGAGTCAACGGCTGCGTAGTAGCTGTCGCCGACCTTGGCGACATCAGCCTGCAGCGCGTCCTTGTCGAGGATGCCCATCTTGTTGCCGCTGGTGTCGAACAGGACGTTCGTGGAGTCCAGGTCGACGTCGATGGACTGAACCTTGACGTTGCCGTTGGAGTCGCGGGTGAACGAACCGACGACCTGCTTGGTAACCGTCTCGAGCGTGGCCAGGTTGCCGGCCGTCGTGGCTTCCGAGCTGACAGCAGCCTTCAGCCAGTTCTCACCGGAGAAGGAAGCCGAGTCGGCGATCGACTTCAGCTGGTCCTGCAGCTGGGTGATTTCTTCCTGGATCTTGGACTTGTCGGCCGAAGATTCCTGGGCGGTCACCAGCTTGTTCTTGATCTCCTGCATGACGTCGATCGAAGATTCGAGACCGGCATAAGCGGTGTCGACCTTGGCGGCGCCGAGGCCCATTGCTTCGCTGACGGCAGAGAGAGCGCCGTTGTCCGAACGCATGGTGGTTGCGATCGACCAGTAGGCAGCGTTGTCGGAAGCCGTGCCGACGCGCAGGCCGGTGGAGACGCGACCCTGCGTGGTTTCCAGGTTGCTGGAGATGTTACGCAGCGTCTGGAGAGCAGACATTGCGCTAGCGTTGGTGAGAATGCTTGCCATATTCGTTTGTCCCTTTGAACGAAATACTTTGTGGGGACATGCCGGGCTCCCTTAATCCTACCGGCGACGACAGATCGACTTCATGCCACTTGGTTTCATTATTTGGGTTGAGAAACCAAACCTGCCGTGTCGGGAAGGAATATCCCGTCCAAAACTTTCGCGTTGATTAATTTCGAGGTTTTCTCGCCGTACCCCCAAAATCTATAGTTAACGGCCGGCAAGTTTATATGGTTAAATTTGTAAGTCTAAATCCGGCTACTATTAACCACGGCCTTCGCTCGCCCCCGCGTGCGCCCGCGCAAGGACGGATACACGCAAGCTTCGCGCGGTAGCGTGCGGCAACCACAGTGCCGTCGGGACCCTGTTCCGCGTCGCCGCCTGCCGACCGCCTTTCGAACGGAGCGCCCATCTTGTCGAGCAACATTTCATTCGCCACCGCATCCCGGGAATTCCAGAAGGGGCAGTACGGACAGGCGCTCGCCACCCTGAACAGGCTTCTCGAGATCCAGCCGGACGGCAGGACCTATGCGCTCCTCGCCAGGACCCTGCACAAGGTCGACATGAAGGCCGAGGCCGCCACGGTCTTCGATCTCGCCGCCCGCCACGAGGACGCCCATGCCACGGAGTACCGGCGCGAGGCCATGAAGCTCCATTTCGAATGCGGCAACGACGACGAGGCGCTGCTGGTGGGCAAGCGGCTCCTCGAAAAGGCGCCGGCGGACCCGGACGTCGCCTACGTGCTGGCATCGATCTTCCTCAAGCGCGGCAAGCGCGACATCATCGAGGGGCTGCGCAAACCGCTGATCAACAGTTCCGACCCGCGGCACCTCGTTCTCGCGGCAAAACTTCTCACCGACAGCGCCGACGACGAGAACAACCTGCTGACGACGGAGAAGGCGCTGCAACGGGCGCCGCGCAACAACGTCGTCCGCAGCGCCTATCTGGCGTTCGCCCGCGAGATCAACGACTACGCCATCATCGAACGGCATCAGCCGATCATCGAGGCGGCGATCGCCAAGGGCGACACCGCCTTCATGGAGGCCGAGGCCGCCTGGCTCAACCTTGTCTGGTGCGGCGACGAGCGGATCAACACGATGGCGGTGGCCAATACGCCGACCGTCGCGCCCGAGATGACGGCACGGCGTCGCCGGATGCCGGTCCATCAGGCGGAGAAGGTGCGGATCGGCTACCTGTCCTCCGACTTCTGGGAGGATCACGCCACCATGAAGCTCCTGCGCCGCATCCTGGAGCAGCACGACCGGAGCCGGTTCGATGTCCATCTCTTCTGCTATACCGCGCCGAAGCACCTCCTGGACGGCCATGACCGATCGGGCTGGGGCCAGATCACACGCGTCGCCGACATGTCCGACCCGGAAGCGGCAGCGACGATCCGCAACAGCAAGATCGACATCCTCGTCGACCTCAAGGGACACACGAAGGATGGGCGCCCCGGGATCCTGAACTACCTGGCAGCGCCGATCCAGGTCGCCTGGCTCGGATTTCCCGGCTCCACGGTCAAGACCGACCTCGACTACGTCATCGGCGACCGCTTTGTGCTGCCGGAAAGCTCGAAGCCGTTCTACCACGAGAAATTCTGCAGGCTGCCGGATACCTATCAGCCGAACGACCCGGTCAACCGTCCGCCGCTGCAGCCGCTTTCCCGCAAGGAGCTGAACCTGCCGGAGGACCGGTTCCTGTTTGCCTCGTTCAACCACAACCGCAAGATCTCCCCGCGGGCGATCGAGCTGTGGGCCCGGATCCTCAAGCGCGCACCCGACAGCTGCCTGCTGCTGCTCGCGGTGTCGGAGCGGGCGCGGGAGAACATCCTGAGCAAGTTCCGGTCGGAGGGGATCGCTGCGGACCGGATCATCTTCACCCCGAAGGTGAACTACGACCGCCACCTCAATCGCGTGGGCGCGGCGGATATCGGTCTCGACACCTTTCCGTATAACGGTCACACCACCACCTCCGAACAGCTCTGGGGCGGGTTGCCGGTCATCAGCCTCAAGGGAACCAATTTCGCCTCGCGCGTCAGCGAGAGCCTGCTTCACGCGATGGGCCTGCCGGAACTCGTGACGGAGGACCAGGACGGCTACGTCGAACTCGCCGTCGCCTGCTACGAGAACCCGCAGATGGTCGCGGCGTACAGGGCCAAGCTGGAGCAGAACCGCCTGATCGCACCGCTGTTCGACGCCGAGCGCTTCCGCGCGCATCTGGAGGCGGCCTACGAGACCATGCTCGAACGCGCCAAGGCCGGCCTGGAGCCGGACCACTTCGACGTGCCCGCCCTGCCAGTCCGCACGACGCCGTTCCAATAGAAAGGCGGCCGAACTCCAGGCGGCGCCCCTCCCGGGGCGCTGCCCGGCAAGGTCAGTCAGGCGTCATTGGAAAAAAGAAAGTATGCAATGGCATGCCCGCCGGCGGTGCCGACTGGGCCATCTGATGAGCGTGTAGCAAAGGCGGGAGCCAGCGGCGGCGTTACTGGAACGAGCGCACCAGGCTGCCGACGAGCAGGTTCCAGCCGTCGATCAGGACGAAGAAGAGGATCTTGAACGGCAGCGAGATCGACGTCGGCGGCAGCATCATCATGCCCATCGCCATGGTGATCGTCGCGACGATCAGGTCGATGACGAGGAAGGGCAGCACGACGAGGAAGCCGATCTCGAAGCCGCGCCGGATCTCCGAGATCATGAACGCCGGTACGACGGCGCGCAAATCGACCTTGCCGTCGACCAGCACGGTCTGGCCGCGCTCCTGCGCCAGCGTGATGAACAGCTGCATGTCCTCGTCGCGGGTATTGGCGGTCATGAACTCGCGGAACGGCTCGGCCACCCGCCGCGCGGCCTCGGCCTCGTCGATCTGGTTGGCGATCAGCGGCTGGATGCCGGTCTCCCAGGCGCGGTCGAACGTCGGCGCCATGACGTAGAATGTCATGAACAGGGCAAGGCTGACCAGGATCATGTTGGAGGGGGTCGTGGCGAGCCCCATGCCGGAGCGCAGGATCGCAAAGGCGATGACGAAGCGCGGGAAGCTCGTCACCATGATCAGGATGCCCGGCGCGACCGAAAGAACGGTCAGCAGCCCGAAGGTGCGGATGATCCAGGAGGCGACCGACCCGTCGATCGGGGTGTTGAGCAATTGCGCCGGCGTCTGCTGGGCAAGCGCCACGCTGGTCATCGCCATCATGGCAACGAAAGTCGTCGTGAAAAATCGAATCATTCGATCACAAAGGTCCGGAACATGATGTTGGTTACGCGTCCTTCGGACCGCAGGTCAACCCGCTCCTTCAGGTCGTCCCGGAGATATTGGAAGCCGCGCGGGCCCTGGATCTGCTGCAGCGACACCGTGCGCATGTAGGCCATGATGTCCTGGTGGATCGCTTCGGCGATCACGGGGTCCGGGACCCCCTTGAACGCGAGCGCGATCTCCATGCGGACGAGGTTGTCGGCCGGATAGGCGAGATTGCTGGTAAAGGGCTCGAGCGCGACGATTCCGTTCGCCTCGGTGGCCAGGCGCGGAATCCCGCCCTCCTCGGCCGCGCCCGCTTCCGCCCCGGGTTCGGCGGCCGCCGTCTCGGGCTCGGCCGGCGGCGGGGCGAGCATGTTGCCGACGAACCAGCCGCCGCCGCCGGCCGCGACGCTGAGGCCGGCGACGATCGCGATGGTCAATACGAGCGAGGGCTTCTTCTTGCCTTCGTCGGCCTGGTCCTGGTTCGCCATGTCCGCGTTCCGTCTGTTGGTATTGAGTGGGGCCGATCAGATCGGCGAGAACAGGTCGACGAGCTGTTGGCCCCATGGCGGCTGCTGCACCTCCGTCAGGCGCCCGCGGCCGCCATAGGAGATGCGGGCTTCGGCGATCTTGTCGTAGGAGATGCGGTTGTCGGAATCGACATCCTGCGGCCGCACGATACCGGCGACGTTGAGGATGCGCAGTTCGTGGTTCACACGCACTTCCTGCGAGCCGCTGATCAGGAGGTTGCCGTTTTCCAGGACGCCGGTGACGACGGCGGCGACGAGCAGGTTCAGCCTTTCCGAACGCTCCGTCTTGCCGTCACCCTTGGTGCTGGTGGACGAGCCGTAGGTCAGGTCGCCTTCGGTGCTGAGCGAGAAGTTGTCGCCCTCGCCGTCTATGGAGAAGTCCATGCCGCTCTTGTTCTCGCGGCTGCGATCGGTCTTGTTGTCGAAGGTCGCCTGGTCGTTCAGGCGGATCGTCACGGTCAGGAGGTCGCCGACATTGATCGCGCGGGAATCCTTGAACAGGTTCGACTGGCTGTCGCTCCAGGTCGAGTAGCCCGCCATCCTGGTGTGCGCCTGCTTCGGATACAGCGCCATCTGCGGGGTCTGCGCGTATTGCAGGCCGCTGCCGATCGGGCTCATGGACGGCGCCTGGCCGATTTCCCTCAGCGCCTGGTTGGCGCAGCCGGACAGGAGCGAGGTTGCCATCATGGCGAGGGCTAGCTTCTTCATGACGGATCCTTCGAGGTATTCGGGTCGGATGCCGCAGCGATGATGCTGGCGAGCAAGGCCGCCTTTTCGGCCTCCATCTCGCTGAGGATCAGGCCGGACATGCGCGGATTGAGTTTCATGACGATCGCGGAGGCGACCTCGGGATTGATCTTCTCGAGCTGGGCGGCGGCGGCATCCGCCGGCATCTTCTTGTAGATCTCGATGAGCCCGGCTTCGGCGACCTTGAGGAAATCGTTGCGGCGCTTCAGCCAGTCCTCGTATTCGGCGCGGCGCTCCTCGAGGGTGGCGATCCGGCTGTCCACGTCCTGCTGCAGCTTTTCCAGCTCCTGCTTCTGGAGCAGGTATCGCTGGTCGCGCGCCTTGTCGGAGATGTTGGTGCAGAATTCGCGGATCTCGTCGGCGGTGGCCGTGCTGGTGACGATGACCGGGCGCTCTTCGGCGAGCGCGCCGGGAATGGCGAGCATCAGTGCGCCGGCTGCCGGCAGCAACAGGCTGCGCAGGCTCCGGATCAGGGATGGCTGTTCGATCCTGTTCGTCATTGCAGCACCAATTCTGCCTGGAGCGCACCGGCGGACTTGATCCCCTGCAGGATCGAGATGATCCCGTCAGGTTTCACGCCGATACTGTTGAGCCCGGAGACCAGCGTCTTGAGGTTCGAGCCGTTGAGGATGGCGACGGTGCCTCCGTCCTGCTGGGCGACGATGTCGGTGTTCGGCTCCACCGCGGTGACGCCGTCGGAGAAGGGCGCCGGCTGGACGACCTGCGGCATCTCGGTGACCTGCACCGTCAGCGTGCCGTAGCTCACGGCGACCTGCGAGATGCGGACGTCCTGGCCGATGACGATGGTGCCCGTGCGCTCGTTGATCACGACGCGCGCGGGCACGTCGGTCTCGATCACCAGGTTCTCGACCTCCGCCATCAGGCGGGCGAGATCGGCGCGCTTCGGCTTCTGGACATAGACCGACTGCGAGTCACGCGCATCGGCGATGCGGCCGCCGTAGCGGGTCGTGGCATAGCGGTTGATCGCGTCGGCCATGCCGACGGCAGTGGAGAAGTCGGGATTGCGCAGCTGCAACACCAGGTCGGAGCCGTCCTTGAAACGGGCCGGCAGCTCGCGCTCGATGATCGCGCCGTTCGGCACGCGGCCCGCGGTGGTCACGCCCTGCTGAAGGGTGGCCGCCTCGCCTTGCGCGTTGAAGCCGGTGACCACGACCGAGCCTTGCGCCACGGCATAGATCTGGCCGTCTGCGCCGGTCAGCGAGGTCATGACGAGCGAGCCGCCGCGCAGCGAGGTGGCATCGCCGAGCGAGCCGACCGTCACGTCGATGCGGCTGCCCGGGCTCGCGAACGGCGGCAGCGTCGCCGTGACGAGCACCGCGGCGACGTTCCGCGCGCGCGAACGCTCGCCCTCGGTATTGATGCCGAGGTTCTGCAGCATCGATTGCAGCGCCTGCTCGGTGAACGGCGAGGAACGCAGGCTGTCGCCCGTGCCCTGCAGGCCGACGACGAGGCCGTAGCCGATCAGCTGGTTGTCGCGTCCCGCCTGCAGCGACGCCACATCCTTGATGCGCGCGGCCGAATGCGCCGGCGCAACGGAAAGCGCGAGCCCCACCAGGGCGCCCACGAGGCGGGAGAGAAACGCTCTCGTCATTTTGCCACCACATGCACTGTCCGGTCCTCCATGACGGTGCCGGAGACGATCACGCCGGAATCCAGGTTGCGGACCTTGATGAGATCGCCGACCGCGGCGTCGTCCAGCGGCGATCCGGAGGCCGTGATCAGCAGCGGGCCGTTGCGGAAGACGAGCCGGACCGTCTTGCCGCGCGAGACGGCGAAGGGCTCGCGCAGAGAAGAGACGAGGATGATGCGCCCGGCCACGAGCGTCCGCGTGGTCACCTTGCCGTCGATCGCATCGATCCGCTCCGCATAGCCGGGAGCGATGTTCGGATTGGTGACCGCGACTTCCTCCAGCGCGCTCGCATCGAGCTGTTCGCCGGGATAGATCGTGCGCTTGGGAATGACGGCGAACCGTCCCTCTGCCAGCGCCGGCGCGGCGGCCGGCACGGTCAGCGTTGCGGCCATGGCGACGACGGCGAGAGCCAGCAGCGCCCCGGCCCGGCCGGCGGCGCGCTGTCGTTCAGGGTTCTTTCGCAGGCGAAACATCATGTCTCCCTCATCTCACGCGGCTAGCGGAGGTTCTGGCTGACGACCCGGGCCATCTCGTCTGCCGCCTGGATGATCTTGGAGTTCATCTCATAGGCGCGCTGGGCCGAGATCAGGTCGGTGATTTCCTTGACCGGGTCGACGTTCGAGGCTTCCAGGTAGTTCTGCTGGATGTAGCCGACGCCGGCTTCGTCCGGCACGCCGACCGTCGCGGGGCCGGAGGCCTCCGTCTCGCGGAACAGGTTCTCGCCGAGCGGCTCCAGGCCGGCCTCGTTGACGAAGGTGGCGAGCGTCAGCTGGCCGAGCTCCTGCTGTTCGCCGTCGACGGTGGCGAAGACCTGGCCGGAGCGGTTGACGGTGATCTCGGTGGCTTCCTGCGGCACCGTGATGCCCGGCGTCACCGAGTAGCCGTCGAGGGTCACGAGCTGGCCGTCGGCATTGGTGTTGAACGCGCCGGAGCGGGTGTAGAGGATCGTGCCGTCCGGCGCCTCGATCTGGAACCAGCCGCGGCCGACCAGCGCCATGTCGAAGGCGTTGCCGGTCTGGGTGAGCTGGCCCTGCAGGTGCAGGTTTCGCACCGCCGCAGTCTTGACGCCGAGGCCGATGATCGCGCCTTCCGGCACGATCGCCTGGTTGCCGCGGTTCGGCACGCCCTGGGCCCGTTCGGTCTGGTAGAGCAGGTCCGAGAACTCGGCGCGCGCCCGCTTGTAGCCGGTGGTATTGATGTTGGCGATGTTGTTCGCGATGACCTCGAGATTGGTCTGCTGCGCGTTCATGCCGGTGGCGGCGATGGCAAGAGCTTTCATGGCACGTTCCTTCAGATCTGCATCCGGGCGACTTCGAGATAGGCGGTGACCACCTTGTCGCGGATCGCGATCGCGGTCTGGAGCGTCTGCTCGGCGGTCATGACCGCATCAACCACTTCGCGTGTGTTCGCCTTGCCCTGGATGCTCTCGAAGGACTTCGTCTCGCTCGCCCGCAGGCTGGTGACGGTGTCGGTCGCCATGTCCCCCAGGATCTGGGAGAAGCTCATGGGCTGGGCAGCATTGGCAGCCGCGGAAGGCTGCATGATGCTGGAGGCGGAGACGCTGTTCTCCGTCAGGGTGCCGGAGAGGGGCGAGGAAGAGGAGAGCGTGCTTACGCTCGTCAGCGATTCAATCATTGCGATGCCCTCAGGAGATCGATGGTCGCACTGATGAGGTCGCGCGACTGGCGGATGCTTTGCAGATTGGCCTCATAGGACCGGTTGGCTTCCCGCATATCGGCCATCTCGACCAGCACGTTGACGTTCGGGATCTTGACCATGCCCTTCTCGTCGGCGGCGGGGTTGCCGGGGTCGAACTCGGCGGAGAACTCGCTTTCGTCCTCGGCCAGCCGGTCGACTTCCACCAGCGAGGCGCCGACGCTGCGATCGAGCTCGGCGACGAAGGTGATGGTCTTGCGCCGATAGGGATCGGCGCCGGGCACGTCGCCGGTCGAACGGGCGTTGGCCAGGTTCTCCGAGACGATGCGAATACGGGTGGACTGCGCCTCCAGGCCGGAGGCCGCAACCTTCATCGATGCAATAAGCGGATCCATTTTCAAGTCCTGACAGTCATCAGCATCATGCGATGAAACGCTTTGACCAGGCCGGCGCTGAGCTCGTACTCCCGCTTGACCTGGCCCTGCTTCATCAGTTCTTCGGCGAGCCCGACCGAGTTGCCGGAGATCTGGACGCCGACGTCCTCGTTGGCTTCGACATCGGTGACCTCGCCGGTCAGCGAGCCGTCCGTGAAGTGCATCGGATTGGTCGCTGCCATGCGGATACCGGTGTTTTCCAGCACCGACTGGAACGGCGTCACGTCCTTGGCCTTGTAGCCGGGCGTATTGGCGTTTGCGATGTTGCCGGCAACCACCGACTGCCGCACGGAGAGCCACTCTGCCTGCTTGGATGCCAGCTCGAAGAATTGGATTGGTTGCATGACGGCGAACTCCACTTTGTTGTCCCGAACCTAGGGACCTAATCTTGCGTGGGACTTGCCGGCTTTGCTGCGGTGCGCGATCGCCTGGTTTCTCAACGAAAGGCGGCAATCGACGCAGAAAAGCCGCCGTGGCGTGCGGCGGCTTTTTAAAGGCGCGAGAAGGTGCGCGAATCAGTTGCGCTTGTAGACTTCGCCATTGGAGGTGACGATCACCCATTCGCCGTCGCGCTGCTCCAGCGTGGCCAGCCGGCTGTTGTCGGGCAGGATCGAACCGACGCGCACGATGTACAAGCCCGAGGCGTCCTCGATCAGGGCGCGGCCGTTGGCGACATGCATCAGGCGGAAGCCGCTCGGGGCGGGCAACGGTTGCTCAAGGGGGTTCTCCGGCGTGCCGGACCGCCCCTCGCGGCCGAGATTGGGCACGGTTGCGGTCTTGACCGGATCGAGCTCGCGGCGGGGCGCGGCATCGTCGTCGTCGACCATCGCCGCCGGGGACACGCTCATCACCTCGCGGGCAGGCGTCTCCGGCAAGTCGCGCCGGTCACCCTGCCACAGCGGCGGAACGGAGAATTCCTGCGGGTTCAGGAAGACGTACCACGGGAAGAAGGCCGCGATGGCGGCGAGGCTGATGCCGGCGGTGATGAGCAACCGATCGGTCAGGCTCCTGGTCTCGTGGTCGAGCCGCCGCAGCGGCGGGACTGCCTTGTCGGCGTCGAAATCCGTCATGATCTACCCCCTTGCCCTCACATTGCTGACAGGCTGCTGGTTGGCCGGCGCATTGCGTAGCGCCATCGCCAGGTCGGCGAAGGAATCGGCGGCGGGCTTCTCGCCCGGCGTCTGCCGCAACACGTCGTAGATGATGGGAACCTGCTTGATCGCCATGTCGAGGTCGGGATCGCTGCCTGCGCGATAGCCGCCGATCAGACGCAGGTCGCGCGTCTCCTCGTAGCGGTGGACCAGCGCCTTGAGCCGCGCCACCAGCTTTTCCTGGTCGGCCGTCCAGGCCTTGCGGGCAAGACGCGAGATCGACGACAGCGGATTGATGGGCGGATAGCGCCCCTCGTCGGCGAGGCTTCGCTCCAGCACGATGTGGCCATCGAGAATGCCGCGGGTCGAGTCGGCGATCGGGTCGTTGTGGTTGTCGCCATCGACGAGGATGGAGATGATCGCGGTGATCGTTCCCGTCCCCTCGGCGCCGGGCCCTGCCCGCTCCAGCAGCCGCGGCAGCTCGGTGAACACGGAGGCCGGATAGCCGCGTGCGATCGGCGGCTCGCCGGAGGCGGTCGCAACCTCGCGGATCGCATGGGCGAAGCGCGTGACGCTGTCGATGATCAGCAGGACGTTGTCGCCTTGGTCGCGGAAATGCTCGGCGATGGTGACCGCCGTCAGCGGCGCCATCTTGCGCAGCATCGGGCTTTCGTCGCTGGTCGCGACAACGGCCACCGATTTCGACAGGTTGTCGCCGAGCGTGTCCTCGATGAACTCGCGCACCTCGCGGCCGCGCTCGCCGACCAGCGCGATCACCACCTTATCGAAGGCGTCGGCGCGGGCGAGCATCGACAGCAGCGTCGACTTGCCGACGCCGGAGCCGGCGAAGATGCCGAGGCGCTGGCCGAGGCAGAGGGGGGCGAAGATGTCGATGGCGCGCACGCCGGTGGCAAAGCCCTTCTCGACGCGGCTGCGCGTCATCGACGGCGGGGCGGTGTTGGAGATCGAGCGACGGACATCGCCCTGCGGCAGGGGTCCGCGACCGTCGATCGGCTCTCCCAGCGCATTGACCGTGCGGCCGCACCATGCCGCCGCCGGCGCGACGCGGAAGGCGCCCTTGCGGATGACCGTATCGTGAATGCCGATCGGCTCGCCCGGTTCGATCGGACACACGACGACGCTGTCGGGTTCGACCCGGACGACCTCACCGAGGTGGATGCCGGTGGAGCTGCGGTGTGCGACGAACTCGCCGAGCCTGACATGGCGCGACAGGCCGGTGACGGTGTAGTTACCCGCCGCGATCGTCTGCACGTGGCCGCCATGCGCGACGGAGAACTCCGGGTTGGAATAGCGCTTCACAAGCCCGGCCAGCGCACTGAGCTTGCGTGCGCCGTCACTGGCCGGATGGTCACCCATGGTCGTTTCCGTCATGTTCATGCCGCGTTACTGGCTGCCGCCGAAGGTCTTGATGGCGCTGTCGATCGAGGATTCGCTCTGCTGCAGCAGCGCGTTGATGCTCTCGAAGGCGCGGGTCACGGTGATGAGCTGGGTCATCTCCGAGATCGCGTTGACGTTGGATTCCTCGACATAGCCCTGCGCCACGCCGGCATCGATCCGGTCGACGACCGGCTCCGGCGCGAGCGTCGGAATGATGCCGCTGTTGCCGGCGCGGACGAAGCCGCCGGACAGATCCGCCTCGAACAGGCCGAGTGCCGCGATCGGCGCGCCGTTCTGGTTGAGCTGGCCGTCGGCGCTGATCTTGACCGGACCGGCATTGCCGTCGATCTGGATCGGCGCGCCGCCGACATCGAGTACGGGATAGCCGTTGAGCGTGACGAGATCGCCGGCCTCGGTCAGGGTGAACCGGCCGTCGCGCGTCAGGGTCTGGCCGGCCGGGGTCTCGATGGCGAACCAGGCATCACCCCTGATCGCGAAGTCGAGCATGCCGTTGGTTTCCGTCATGCCGCCGTGGCGCGTCGACAGGAACTCGTTGCCCTGGTCGACGAAGGCGACCTTGGCCTTGCCGTTGTCGGCGACGACGTCGTTGAACTTGATCTCGGTGGCACGGAAGCCCACGGTATTCGAATTGGCGACGTTGTCGGCGAGCGTGGTCATCCGGCGATCGAGTGCGATCTGGGACGAAAGCGAGACGTAAAGCCCGGTTTCCATTAGCGGCCTCCGAGTTTGAGATTGTTGATGGAGATGAGCAGATCGGTGGAGATCCCGATCAGGCCGCCGGCCTGGAATGCCGGCAGCTGACCGCCGCTCGGGGTGGAGGGATGGTCGATCTCCCAAAGGGCGGTAAAGCGTTCGAGAAAGGTGCCGACCTTCACCGGATCCTGGAAATCGGCGATGTCGAGGACGTCCTCATAGTAGGCGGACTGGCTGTCGATCTCGGTTGCGACGAATTCGTCCGGCAGCTGAAGGACCGTGCGAACGACCTGGGACAGCGCCGGATCGGCGATGATCGAATAGCCGCTCGTGATCGCAGGCGCCATGCGCTCGAAATAGAGCGCCAGCCGGACGCCGGAGTTCTCGGTGCCGGCGTTGATTTCCAGGGTCTGGCGATTGTACTTGTCGACGACGCCCTTCTGGGCGCGGTCGAAACTCGTCGCCGCCTCGCCGTAGCGGGCGAAGTTCAGCGAGGCCACCAGGTCCTTGTAGCGGCTGTCGGAGAGCTTGTTGGCGAAGGCGTCGTCGCTGTCGGTGCCCTCGGACAGGACCTTGCGCATGAAGGCCTTCGCATAGGCCATATCCTCCAGGCCATGCGCCTTCATCGCATAGTTGTAGAGGCGGCTGTCGGCGAAGAACTCGTCGATCGTCTTGATGGAGCCGATCTTCTCGAGATAGTACGCGCTCTCGCGCTTGACGTCCGGTTGCTCGGCGACCCGCTCCAGCGAGGTCGCGAGATCGGCGGTGATCAGTTTGTAGCTCGTGTATGTCGTGGTCACGATGGCGGCCCGCGCTGTACGATGTTGCGGGGCACAGTGTCCCCTGTCGCGGGGCAACCTGCGCCACTTTGCTTGCGCGAACCTGTAACTGCCGCCGATTGCGGGGATGTGGCGAGGTACAGCCTCACACAAGGCTGGCCCCCTATTCAGGTCTCGTCAGAAATATGTCGAGGCGTGTGGGCTAGCAATGAACATCATCATCGGTCTGATCGTAACTTTCGGTTGTGTCCTTGGCGGCTACATGGCCATGGGCGGGCATCTCGAAGTCCTCGCCCAGCCGTTCGAGCTCGTCATCATCGGTGGCGCCGGCGTCGGCGGCTTCATCATGGCGAACACCATGAAGGTCGTGAAGGACACCGGCAAGGCGCTCGGCGAGGCCTTCAAGCACAAGGTTCCCAAGGAGCGGCACTATCTCGATACGCTCGGCGTCCTCTACAGCCTGATGCGGGACCTGCGCACGAAGTCGCGCAACGAGATCGAGGCCCATATCGACAATCCCGACGATTCCTCGATTTTCCAGGCCGCGCCGACCGTGCTGCAGAACAAGGAGCTCACCGCGTTCATCTGCGACTACGTGCGCCTCATCATCATCGGCAACGCCCGGGCCCACGAGATCGAGGCGCTGATGGACGAGGAGATCCAGACCATCACTCACGACAAGATGAAGCCCTACCACGCGCTGATGACCATGGGCGACGCGTTTCCGGCCATCGGTATCGTGGCCGCCGTTCTCGGGGTGATCAAGGCGATGGGCGCCATCAACGAGTCGCCGGAGATCCTGGGCGGCAAGATCGCGGCCGCCCTCGTCGGCACCCTTCTCGGCGTGTTCCTCTCCTATTCGATCGTCTCGCCGATCATCGCCAACATCAAGTCGGTGCGCACCAAGCAGAACCGGCTCTACGTCATCGTCAAGCAGACGCTGCTCGCCTACATGAACGGCTCCGTGCCGCAGGTCGCGCTGGAATACGGCCGCAAGACGATCTCCGCATACGAGCGTCCCTCGATCGACGCGGTCGAGCAGGAAATGATGAACCCTGGCGGCGGCAGCGACGCCAAGGCTGCCTAAATGAGCGGGGAAACCATGACAGCTTCAGCAAAGCCGAAACAGGACCCGATCGTACTCGCCCGCCTGACGGGCCAGCTCGGCGACCGCGAGACCATCTCCAGGCGCTGCGCGGCGCTGGGCGAGGTCTTCTCGGAGTTCCTTCCTGACGTCTTCGAAAGCGAGCTCGGCTTCGATGTGGCGGTGACCTATGCCGGCTACGAGATCGGCCGCTTCGGGCAGCTCGTCTCCGGGCTCGGCGGCGCGATGGCGATCTCGGACTGCGCCCTGCGCAACTGGAGCGACCAGTACGCCGTCATCT
Organism: Hyphomicrobiales bacterium; assembly: GCA_900469965.1. GTDB lineage: Bacteria > Pseudomonadota > Alphaproteobacteria > Rhizobiales > Rhizobiaceae > Mycoplana. The sequence continues at coordinate 112,725 of UBZP01000025.1, forward strand.
GCGACAGCCCGTTCATCATCACGCTGATCGAAAACATGCTGGGCGCCGCCCGCGAATCGATCGAGGAGCCGGAGCCCCGGGCGCTGTCGCCGATCGAACTCGACATCGCCGCCATGGTGTTCGACAGGATATCCGGCGTCCTCAAGACCGCGGTCGGCGACCGCAACGGATACGAGCCGATCATCGGCCCCGCCTACAACGTGGAGGGCCGGAAGGCCCCGGCCGACGGCTCGGAGGAGGCCTTTGCGGCGACGGTGAAGATGTCCGTCGGCATCGGCCCGGTCCTGTCGAGCTTCTTCGTGGTCGTTCCGCAGCGGGCGCTCCTGAAATCGGTGATCGCCCCGCCGCGGCCGGCGAACACCGCCAAGACGCGCAAGGAGTGGAGCGAGCAGCTGAGCGAACAGGTCCGCCGTTCGAAGGTCACCCTCCAGGCACGCATCAAGCTGGAAAGCCAGACGCTCGACACGATCAGCCGCCTGCAGGCGGGCGACATCATCCCCTTCCACGATTCCGGCGACGTCCGCGTCGACGTCAGCGCCAACGGCAACAAGCTCTACGTCTGCGAGTTCGGGCGGTCGGGCGCGCGCTACACGGTTCGGGTGAAGGATACCTACGGCTCGGAAGACGAGCTCCTGCAACATATCGTCGGATAGGATCAGGCCCGGCAGCACGCCTCGGGCAAGTTTCAAATGGAATAGTGATCACATGGCACCGAAAAAAGCACCCCTTGCAGACGACCTCGCCTCCGCCGTCACCGCGAACGACGCCGAGCTCGAACAGGCAATCGACGACCTCCGCGGCGTCCTGCAGCAGGATGCCTCAGGCGCACCTGCCACCGATTTCGGCATGGACTTCCCCACCGGCGGCGACGCCGACCCGCTTGCGGCGTTCGGCGGCGAGTTCGGCGCGGAGACGACCGAGGCCGGCTTCGGCGGCGACTTCGGCAGCACCGGCACCTCGGCCTTCGGCGATACCGGGTTCGGCGGAGAGGACTTCGGCAGCGCCGGCCTGGACGAGACCCCGGCGCGCCCGGGAAGCGCCATGGAGGCCAATCTCGGCTTGATCATGGACATTCCGATCGACCTGCAGATCGTCCTCGGCTCCTCGCAGATGCTGGTATCCGGGCTGATGGGGCTGACGGAGGGCGCCACGATCGCGCTCGACCGCCGCATCGGCGAGCCGGTCGACGTGATGGTGAACGGCCGGGTGATCGGCCGCGGCGAGATTACCGTGCTCGAGAACGACGACACCCGCTTCGGGGTCAAGCTCATCGAGGTCAAGAGCACATCCCACAACTGAAATGAGCTGATACCGGTGAAAGGTTTCAGGAGGCATCCATGATGGATTTCGACAATTTCGGCAGCACCGCGGTCGGGGCGCCACTCAAGCCGGTCGACAAGGCAGCCGCCGTTCTTCTGGCGATGGGCAAGCCCGTGGCCGGCAAGCTCCTGAAGTTCTTCACCCAGAGCGAGCTGCAGAGCATCATCGCAGCGGCGCAGAACCTTCGCCCCATCCCTCCGCAGGAACTGCTCGAGCTCGTCAACGAGTTCGAGGACCTGTTCACCGAGGGCGCGGGCCTGATGGACAACGCCAAGATGATGGAAGGCATCCTCGAAGAGGGGCTGACGCCGGACGAAGTGGACGGCCTGCTCGGCCGCCGCACCGCATTCCAGGCCTACGAGACCACCATCTGGGACCGCCTGCAGGACGCCGACGCCACCTTCATCAGCCAGTTCCTGCTGAAGGAGCATCCGCAGACCATCTCCTACATCCTGTCGATGATGCCGTCGGCCTTCGGCGCCAAGGTGCTGCTCGAGGTGCCGGAGGAACGTCGCGCCGACATCATCAACCGCACCGTCAACCTGAAGGACGTCAGCCCGAAGGCCGCCGCGATCATCGAGGGCCGGGTGCGCGAAATGATGGACGCCTTCGAGGCGGAGCGGAACTCGCCCGGCTCGAACAAGGTCGCCGAGATGATGAACGAGATGGAGAAGAACCAGGTCGACGAACTGCTGGCGTCGCTGGAGACGATCAGCACCGCCTCGGTCAAGAAGGTCCGGCCGAAGATCTTCCTGTTCGAAGACCTCCTCATCATGCCGCAGAAGAGCCGCGTGTCGCTGTTCAACGACGTGGCCGGCGACATCATCACCGCTGCGCTGCGCGGAACGTCGATGGAACTGCGCGAGGCCGTGCTGTCGTCGATCGGCGCACGCCAGCGCCGCATGATCGAATCGGACCTCGCAGGCGGCGACCCCGGCAATCCGCGCGAGGTCGCGATCGCCCGGCGCTCGATCACCCAGGAGGCGATCAGGCTGGCGGCAGCCGGACAGATTCAGTTGAAAGAAAAGGAAGAGGCCGCAGCCGCCGCCTGAGCGGCTTGACTCGCCCCATTCAAAGATCGACCGTTTCCGGGACCCGAATCTGAAAAAGATCCGGGTCCCTTTCTATTTGCCGGTACGGCGGACCATGGGTCGACGGCCGGCCGAATCATGTGTTGCAGAGCGCTTTCCGGAAGGACCTTTCCATGGCCGACGATGAGGACAAGGAAAGCAAAACAGAAGCCCCGTCAGAGAAAAAGCTTCGCGATGCGGCGGAGAAGGGAAACACGCCGTTCGCGCGCGAAGTCCCCGTGTTCGCGTCCACCGTGGCGGCGTACCTCTTCCTGGTGTTCTTCCTGCCCGGCGGCTTCCTGCGCGTGACCGAGACGCTGCGGGACCTGTTCGAGCAGCCGGAGGCCTGGGACCTGGAGAACAGCGGCGACGTCGTCGCCCTCTTCCGCCATCTCGGCTGGGAGGCGGGCGCGCTCCTGCTGCCGGCACTGGCGATGATGATGCTGTTCGGCCTGGCCGCATCGATCCTGCAGAACATGCCGAGCCCGGTGCTGGAGCGCGTGCGCCCGCAGTTGTCGCGCCTGTCGCCGATCCAGGGCTTCACCCGCATCTTCGGCAAGCCCGGGCTCGTGGAGTTCGGCAAGGCGCTGATCAAGGTCGGCGCGGTGTCCGTGGTCGTCGTCATGGTTCTGTGGGACGACTACTTCGCGACGTTGAATGCGATGTTCTCCGATCCGGCGGTGATCTTCCATATCCTCGCCAGCGAAGCGAACACGATCATGGTGATCATCCTCTTCGCAACCGCGGTGATCGCGGCGATCGACTTCGCCTGGACGCGCCATCACTGGTTCTCGGAGCTCAGGATGACCAAGCAGGAGGTCAAGGAGGAGCACAAGCAGGCGCAGGGCGATCCGATCGTCAAGAGCCGGCTCCGCTCGATCCAGCGCGACCGCGCCCGCAAGCGCATGATCGCCGCTGTTCCCCGCGCCACCCTGGTCATCGCCAACCCGACGCACTTCGCCGTGGCGCTGCGCTACGTCCGCGAGGAACAGGACGCCCCGGTCGTGGTCGCCAAGGGCCAGGACCTGGTGGCACTCAAGATTCGCGAGCTCGCGGAGGAAAACGGCATCCCGGTGTTCGAGGATCCGCCGCTTGCGCGCTCCATGTTTGCGCAAGTCTCGGTGGATAGTGTCATTCCACCGGTGTTCTACAAGGCAGTGGCGGAACTGATTCACCGGGTCTACGCAGCTTCGCCCCAGATGAGACGGTAAAAGAGATCCGATGAGAAAAAGCTCCTATTCTGCCCAGCGCGAGAGGATCGTGGCCGAAGCGATCGGCCCGGTTGCATCGGAATTGCGGCTGCTTGATGCGGCCGACCTGGTATCGCTGTTGCGATTCGAGTGCTACGGAAACCTGTCCGACCTGGTTTCATCTGCGGCCGAGCTGTATTTCCTCCCCGGCACCGTCGTTTTCGGCGCCGGCGGCGACTACAAGCTCGACTGGGGCGGCGAGCCCGAGGTGACGCTCGACCTGGAACTGCGCCCGCGCGGCTGCACCGTCTATGCGCGGCTCCAGCTCGGCAACGAGCGCGCCGGCGTGGAAGTGACCCACGTCGCCTTCGAAGACCCTGCCGTCGATCCCGACGACAACACCGACCTGCTCGCAGCGAGCCTCAGGGACGCGCGATTCAAGCGTTCGGCGCAGCTGCCGATGCAGAGCCACTAAAGCCTGTCGCGCCGATTTCAGCGGATGTAGCCCAGGCGTATCGCCTTGGCGATCGCCTGGACGCGGTTGACCGCGTCCAGCTTCGTCGTCGCCGTGCCCAGATAGGCATTGACCGTATGCACCGAGAGCCCGAGCTTTTCGGCGATCGACTCGCTGATGCAGCCGTCGCCCGCCATCTGCAGGCAGGCGATCTCCCGCTCGTTGAGCGCTTCCGCCGGCTGCAGCCGCTTCTCGTCCGCCGCCAGCAGGTCGACCATGATGTGGCCGGCGCGCATGTGCATGTCGAGCACGAGATCGGTGTCGACCCTGAGGAAGTCGCCGACCAGGACGACGAAGCCGTTGCCGCTCGAGCCCAGCCGGACAGGAAAGGCAATGCCGGCACAGGGCAGCCGGCTTGCCGGAAGGCGCTGCACGAAGGCCGCAAGCTCGTCGGAGACGAAGGCGTTCGCATCCTCGCCTTCCCAGACGACGGGAAGCATGGACGTATCGAGGTGGGCCATGAGCGCCTCGCCATGCGCCTCCACCAGCCCGCGCGCCATAGTCTCGGTTTCCCCCGCCCAACTGCTGAGCGTGCAGGTGAGCCGGCGTGTCGACGGCAGCCCCCGGCCGAGAACGCGGAACACGGCGAAGTTCCTCGCCCCCACGACCTTCTGCATATGCTGGAGGGCTGCCACCACATCCGTCGTGCGCTTGGGACGCGAAAGCTTGGCGATCCTGATCTCGGGACCTTCACCGCCCGGCTGGGAGAAGGGATGCACCATCTCTCTCACCTCAGACGAGATTGTTGCGCACGGCCCAGGCAATCGCCTCGGAACGGGTCTTGGTCGCCGTCTTGCGCATCACGCTGGTGATGTAGTTGTTGATCGTGTTCCGGGAGATGCCGAGGATCACCGCGATCTCGTCGCTGGTCTTGCCCTCGGCGATCCAGTAGAGGCACTCGACCTCGCGATCCGTCAGCTCGGATTCACGATCCTGGCGGGCGGCCGGCTTGCAGCAGACGCTCGCGAAGTAGCCGGTCAGCAGCCCCACGTCACGCAGGTTGCTCTGCGACAGGATGTAGTGCTCCGGAAACAGCAGCATCAGCGTCATGCGCACGCGCCCGACGTTGAAGGTGATCGTGCAGTACTCCCGGCTCACGCCCGACGGCACAGCAATGTCGTCGCAGAACTGCGAGAATACCGGCTGCATCAGGCTGTTGGAGCGGTCGAGATCGCTCATGCGGCAGTTGGCGCCGTCGAGTGCGGCGGCGAGACTGCGGACCATGTCGAACGGCCAGTCAGAGGCGACCACAAAGCCGATGTCGGCGCTGAACGACATATCGTGGCGGACCAGCAGGTAGTGGGACGCGCTGACATACTGGGTCAGCGCCCTCAACCCTGCCGTGAGTCCGGCGCGGTCCGCACTGCGCCCCAACTGATCGACCAGTTGCTCACGCGCACTCTTACGCTCACAGCTCACCGCAGAGAATCCATAGGATTCCCGGAGCGATACATCCGCTCTCATCGTTTCCATAGTAGCCCCCGTTGCCGAACTCGGCTGGATCATCCCGCCCCCCTTCGTACCAGCGCCCTCAATCGGCGCCGCCAGCGATCAAGCCGCATGGACGGGATTCACCAAACGAATCAGTAACTAAAGTCTACAGGGGCGCGAATCAAAAGCCACAGGGCCCAACTGGGGATTTACTTTTCGATCATTTCCTGAATCGATTCGCGAAGGTGCGGCGGATGCCGGTCCCGCCGCCGGGTGGGCGGAATTAAACTTTTGTTAATCATCATGTTTTGCCAATGGGGCGGAATGCAACCGTGAGACGACAAGGCTGTTGCGACGGTCCGGCGGATTGAATTTCGCCGCAGGAACGGCCCGTCGCCCCCAAACAAATTTTTCGTGATCGCTGCGGTATGGGCGCGTTTCCTGCCTGACGTTACGTCATGGGACTCCGCAGGCCGCCGATTTCGTCGCTTTTGGGCCACACTCTCCGGCGAAACTTTGCCCAGCGGGACCCATTTTGCCCTCCGCGGACAGAGCCGCAGCAACCGTCCAGGCGCCACCGACAGTGCTACGGAACCACCAGCCCATCCCTCCGCCATCCCGTCCCCAAAGCCGAAGGGAGCCCTGCGGGCCGTCCCGCCTGGCCCGGCTGGGCCGACGTCAGGGGGGCGGACAAAGTCCCGCACGTCTCCTCCGGAACGCAAAAATCCCGCCGAGGGCGGGATTTCGCATCGTTTCGTTCGGTTCCGGTCAGGCCGCCTGGTTCTCGGCCCATTTGCGGAGGATCTTGGCGGCGCGTTCCTCGCTGATCTCCACCATGCGCGACAGGCGGCGCTCGGGACCTTCCTTGACGCGGCGGTTGAACACACCCTCGTCGTCGCCGGCGCTGAGAAGGTCGTCCGTGCTGTCGAAGCCGAAGTCGGAGCCGAAGCCGTCCATTAGCGCGCCTGGGCCTGCGCCGACACCCACGGCCGGCGAGAAGTCGGGCAGCTCGAGGCCGGCCGCATCGCTTTCCAGGGCTGCGGCACCGGTGCCGCCTGCGACCGAGCGGACGACCGGGCGGAAGCCGAACCAGACCACCAGGAAGGCGACGGCGACGAAGGCGAGCGCGTTGATGATGGTCGAGAGGTTGCGCGTCAGCGTCTCCATCACGCCCGGACCGGGAACGGCCTCGTCGAGGAGCACGTTGTCGAGGAAGTTCATGGCGGTCAGGGTGACGACGTCGCCGCGTTCGCTGTTCAGGCCCGCTGCGGACGAGACGATCTTCTGCATCTCGGCCAGGTAGGCGTCGATCTTGGCCTGGTCGGCGGGCTCGCCGACAAGCGCGGCAAGCCTGCCCTGGTTGACGACGACGGCAACCGACAGACGCTCGATCTGGTAGCTGTTGCGAACGGTGGCGATCGTCTTGCTGTTGATCTCGTAGTTGGTCTGCTCTTCCTTCTTGTCGGCCTGGTCGCTCGACTGCGGGCCGGTGCCGGCCTCGGGGCCGCCCTGCGGAATGTTCTGCTCGACGGTCGCCGGGCGCTGCAGTTCGCTCTGGCTGGACTGCTGGCTTTCCTTGGTGACGCGGACGGACCGCTCGACCCGCGATTCCGGATCGAAGACGGTTTCCTGCGTCTGCTGCGAATCGGTGTTCAGCGCGGCCATGACGCTGGCGCGGAAATTGTCCATGCCGAGGAAGGGCGCCAGCGCCTTTTCGATGTTGCGCTCGACGTCCTCCTGGACCGACTGGACGATATTGAGCGAACGGTTGAGCGTGTTGCTGTCGGAATCGTCGCCGGAGGCCAGCAGCTGGCCGGCGGAATCGAGGATCGTCACATGCTCGGCTTCGAGGCCCGGGACGGACGCGGCCACCAGCTGGCGGATGGATGCGGCCGCCTTGCGCCCGGCAGCACTGCCGGCGCGGATCATCACCGAGGCCGTCGGCGGCTGTTCCGCGCGCCGGAAGTTTCCGCGGTCGGGCATGACGATGTGCACGCGTGCGGCGGCGATGCCGTTGATCTGCTGGATCGTCCGGGCGATCTCGCCCTCGAGCGCGCGGACACGGGTGACTTCCTGCATGAAGGAGGTGAGGCCGAGCGAGCCGACGTTGTCGAAGAGCTCGTAGCCGGAATTGGAACTGCTCGGCAGGCCGCGCTCGGCGAGATAGAGCCGGGCCTTGCCGGTCTGGCCCACCGGAACCTGCAGGCTGGCGCCGTCCGCGCCGGTCTGGAAGTCGATGTTCGCCTCGGCGAGCGCCACGCTGATCTGGTTCATGTCGGTGCTTTCGAGACCGACATAAAGGGTCTCGTAGGCGGGCTTGTTGACAAAGAAGGCGGCTGCGAGCACCAGGGCGATCGTGACGACCCCGGCCCCGGCCAGAAGCGCCAGTTTCGGTTGCCCGAGCGACGCCAGGTTCTTGCCCATACTCTTAAGCTGTTCCAACAGATTCATTCTGTTCCCGCACCAACTTTGCCGGATCCGCCGCAGGCCGAAAATGGCAGATCCGCTCAGTTTAAATTGCCCGACCCCGGAAACGCACCGCTGCCAACGGCGCCTTCATGGCCAGAGTCACGCAGGCCTGATCGACCCGGGGGCAAACTAGAATGTGAAACTTGCGCGAGCGTTTCGCGGGAATGCGGTGCAGCACGGCGCCGACAGGGGATCGACCCTGGGCGCCGCGATCACGAATAACTTTTCAAAATCAATACTTTGATTTGACCGACACCGTGATGGCGCCAGTTGACCGCGATCATGGACGCCCCGCATCTTCGCAAGGCGCCACGGCGGGCTTGCGAATCAGAAGGCCTCGAAGTCGCCGGAGGCCTTGGAGAGCGGCTGGGAGTTGAAGGATCGCAGGGATCCGTTGCCGAGCGCCTTCTTCATGTCGCTCAGCTTGACGAGGTTCAGCGCCGTCGTCACGTCCACGGCCCAGGCCTCCGGCATGCCGGCGGTGACCTGGCCAAGGAAATCGGCGAGACCGCGGGCCTTCTGGACAGCGAGATCGATGCCCTGCAGGACCATCATGCGCTGCGCGGTGTTCTCGCCCGCCTCGGGATGAAGCTCGGCAAGCTGCGGCTCGATGCGCTCGATCAGGTAGGCGACGTCGTGCAGTTCCGTGACGACGCGCATCAGGACGGCGGGGACGGATTCCTCCATGTCAGTCACTTCATTCAGGTAGTCGGCTTTCATGGTATCTCCGTTTCACCGCGCGCCGCCCGTCCACAGGCCTGCGCATGCGGCCACATCCCTCATGCCCCGAGGCCGCTTGCGGCATCAGAAGAATTCGATCGCGTTTTCCACCGGCTTCGGCGCCGGAATGGGCCGCTGCTCCAGGGCCACCGTGCGCTGTGCCTCGACGCCGGTCAGGGCATGCTGGCGGGCGCGGCCGGTGGAGGGCCAGTATTCGAGCTTGCGCCCGTGCTCGCCGCCCGTGCTCTCACCGACGATCTTGATGCCTTCGTCGGTCAGGAACTGCCGGGCGAACCGGGCATTCTGTTCGCCGACATTGGAGAAGGTCGCAATCGTCTTGGCGCCGCCGAAGATCTTGGCCTCGAGCCGGTCCCGGCGCGCGCCCTGCTTCAGCAGGCCGTTGATCAGAAGCTCCATCAGATGCACGCCGTAGCGGGTGGCATCACCACCTGCCGCCATCGCCTCCATCGAGCCGGGGAGCAGGAAGTGGTTCATTCCACCGACGCCCACGACCGGGTCGCGCAGGCAGGCGGCGACGCAGGATCCCAGGATCGTCGTCAGCACGACATCCGGGTCGTTCATCACCTTGTACTCACCCTGTATCAGGTGGACGCGGCGCGTCCCTGCCTCAGTGATCATTTCAAGGCCCCGAACACGGCTTCGATGGCCGCTTTCATCTTGTCGATGGTGAAGGGCTTGGCGAGCACGTTGTTGGCGCCGAGTGCCGCCGCCTTCTGCACCAGCGCGCGGTCGCCCTGCGCCGTCAGGATGATGAAGGCCGCCTTCTTCGTCGCCGGGTTGGCGCGAACGTGCTGAAGGAAGACCAGCCCATCCATCTTGGGCATGTTGAAGTCCGAAATGACCAGGTGGTGGGGCTGCTGGGTCATGATCTTCAGACCCTGTTCGCCGTCGCCGGCCGCGGTGATCTGCTTGAAGCCGAGCTGTTGCAGCGCGTCTCCCAAAAGCAGTCGGCTGGTCACCTGATCGTCGACGATTAGTACTTTGATTTTCTCAGCGATAGACATTAGTCGCTCCCTTCTTTGCGGGCCGCAGTAAGCTTCAGGATTTCCTCCCCGATGGACGCAAGCGGAAGCTGATGTTCCACCGCGCCAAGTTCGTAGGCCACCCGCGGCATCCCATATACGATGCAGGTCTTTTCGTTCTGGCCGATCGTGCGGGCACCGGCATGGCGCATCTTCAGTAGTCCGGCCGCTCCGTCCCGTCCCATCCCGGTCAGGATGACACCGACGGCATTGCGGCCGGCAAGTTCGGCGACCGAATCGAATAGCACGTCGACCGAGGGCCGATGGCCGTTGACCGGGTCCCGGTCGAGAAGGCGGCAGCAGGGCGCAGTCGTGCTGGCGACCTGCAGGTGCCGCTCGCCGCCCGGTGCCAGGTAGATCTTGCCGATCTCGAGCCTCGCGCCGTCCGTCGCCTCCTCCACGCGCGGGGCGCAGAGGCGGTTCAGGCGCTCGGCAAAGCTCCTGGTGAAGCTCGGCGGCATGTGCTGGGTGATGACCGTCGGCGGGCAGTTGACCGGGAACTTCTGGAGAACGGTGATCAGCGCCTCCACGCCGCCGGTCGAGGCCCCGATCGCGACGATCTTGCGGCCCGTCCGGTAGGCGTCGGCGGCGTTGGCATTGGCCGGCGGCTGCACCGGTGCTGCCGGTTCGGAGCGGATGTAGCGCCGCTGCGAGCGGGCGGCGGCCTTCACCTTCTCGGCCAGGTCGCCGAAGGGACGGGCATCGCCCGGCTGCGGCTTGCCGACGCAATCGAAGGCGCCGATCTCGAGCGCGGCCAGCGTCGCTTCCGCGCCGCGGTGGGTCAGCGTGGACACCATGATCACCGGCATCGGACGAAGCCGCATGATCTTGTCCAGGAATTCCAACCCATTCATGTTCGGCATCTCGATGTCGAGCGTGACGACGTCCGGGTTGAGCTGCTTGATGGCGTTGCGGGCCTCCATCGCGTCGCCGGCCTGGCCGACGACATCGACATCGGGATCGGCGCGCAGCACGGCCGTGATCAGCCCGCGCATGGTGGGCGAATCGTCGACGACAAGGACGCGTGCGGGTGCTGTCATGCGCGTCTCCCCCTCCCGGTGTAGCGATAGGTGGTGATGCCGATGTTGTCGAAGAGCGCCTTGGATTCGCCCGACACACGCTCGGAATGGCCGATATAGAGATGCCCGCCCTCCGCCAGCATGCCGGCGAAGCGTGTCCAGATCTTCATCTGCGTCGGCTCGTCGAAATAGATGACGACGTTGCGGCAGAAGATGATGTCGAACGGCCCCTTGAACGGCCACTGGGCCATCAGGTTCAGCTCGTTGTAGGTGATCAGCTTCTTGACGCGGTCATCGATCTGCCACTTGCGGCGGCCGTCGATGTCCACCTCGCGGAAATACTGCTTGCGCATCGCCGGGTTGACGGTCTCGAGGGCGGCGGCGTCATAGGCGCCGGCCCGGGCGAGCGCCAGGATCTTCGGATCGATGTCGGTGGCCAGAATGCGGATATCGTAGTCGGCCGCATTCGGCAGCAGCGTCAAGAGCGTGAGCGCGATCGAATAGGGTTCCTGGCCGTCGGAGGAGGCGGCGGACCAGATTCTGACGCGGCCGCCGGCCTTGGCGCGGGCGATCAGCCCCGGCAGCACGTCGTGTTTCATGTGCTCGAAGTGGTGGTTTTCGCGGAAGAAGCGGGTGAAGTTCGTCGTCAGGTGCGACAGCATCTCCCGCCGCGCCGGCGCTCCTTCCGGCGAGGAGACGAGGGCACAGTATTCGCGAAACCCCTTCAGGCCGAGATTGCGGATGTGCTTGGACAGCCGCGAATAGACGAGCGAAGCCTTCGTCTCATTGAGATGGATGCCGGCATCGGCATAGATCATCGCTGCGATCTCGCTGAGATCGCGGCGGGTCAACGGATACTCGCCCGTTGCCAGGCACTCGTCCGGGGACAGTCTGGGCTCGAAGGCGGCCGACATCATGCTGCTTCGCTTTCGACGTGCGGGAAGAGCGCCTCCAGCTCGATCATGCAGATCATCCGGCCCTCGATGGCCAGGATGCCGCGCGCGTAGTTCTTCGCCATCTCGTTGGCGATGTCCGGGGTCGGCTGCACGTTGTCGTCGGTGACCGTCAGGATGTCGGACACCGCATCGACCAGCAGGCCGACGGTCTTCGGGCCGACCTGCGCCACGATGATCACGTGCCGGACCGTCGGCTCCGCCGGCTTCATGCCGAGGCGCATGGACATGTCGATGATCGGCAGGACCGCGCCGCGCAAGTTGATCACGCCGAGCACGTAGGGCGGCGCATGCGGCATCGGCGTTGCGGGAGTCCAGCCGCGGATCTCCCGTACCGACATGATGTTCACACAGAATTCCTGATCCCCGATCCGGAAGGCGATGAGCTCCCGGCCCTGCGTCAGTGATTTGGCTGCATAAGTCATGGCATCAACCGGTTGCTGCGAGCGAGATTTCTTGTTTCAGGGACTGGCCGCGCGAGGCGGCGACGACGGCGTCGACATCGAGGATGAGCGCCACGCGCCCGTCGCCGAGGATCGTCGCCGCGGCGATGCCCGGCACGTGGGTGTAGTTGGCCTCGAGGCTCTTGATGACGACCTGGCGCTGGCCCTGGATCGCATCGACCATCAGCGCCCGCTGTCCGCCGCCTTCGGATTCGACCAGAAGCGCGACACCGTCGACCGGGTTGGCCTGCGTGGCGCGGAAGTTCAGGATCCGGCCGACGTCCACGAGCGGGCAGAAGGAATTGCGGATCGAGATCAGCCGCTGGCTGGCGCCGAAGGAATGGATCGCGGAGGCTTCCGGCTGCAGCGTCTCGACGATGGCGGTCAGCGGCACGACGAGCGTCTGGCCGGCAACCGTGACCACCATGCCGTCGAGGACGGCGAGGGTCAGCGGCAGGCTCATGGTGAAGACCGAGCCCTGGCCGGGCTTGGACGAGATCGTGATGCGGCCGCCGAGCGCCTGGATCGAGCGCTTGACCACGTCCATGCCGACGCCGCGGCCGGAGATGTCGGAGATCTTGTCGGCGGTGGAGAAGCCGGCGTGGAAGATCAGGTTGTCGATCTCCTCGTCGGACAGGTTGGCATCGGCCGCGATCAGGTCGTTGTCGATCGCCTTCTGGCGAACCTTCTCGCGGTTGATGCCGCCGCCGTCGTCGGCAAGCTCGATGACGATGCGGCCGGAGCGGTGCTTCGCCGTCAGGCGGACCGTGCCTTCCGGATTCTTGCCGAGCGCCTCGCGCTTCTCGGGCGCTTCCAGGCCGTGGTCGACGGCGTTGCGGATCATGTGCGTCAGCGGCTCGGCCAGCTTGTCGATGACGGTCTTGTCGACTTCGGTGTTCTCGCCCTCGGTGATCAGGCGGACCGACTTGCCGGTCACGTCGGCGATTTCGCGGACGATGCGCGACATGCGCTGGAACACCGGCTTCACCGGCTGCGCGCGGATCGCCATGACCGAGTCCTGGATCTCGCGGGTCAGCTGCTGCAGCTCTTCCAGGCCCATGTTGATCGAGGAAACGCCGTTGTTGTCGTTTTCGATGACGCTCTGGGAGAGCATCGCCTGGTTGATGACGAGCTCACCCACCAGGTTGATCAGGCGGTCGACGCGGTCGAGGTCGACGCGGATGGTCGGTGCCGCGGCAGCGGCGGACGCTGCGGATGCAGCCGGGCTGGCAGCGGCGGCAGCCTGTTGCGCGGCCGGTGCAACCCTGGCCTCACTCTTCGGAGCCTCGGCGCGGGGGCTGGCCGCGATCGGCACGACGTTGCTCTCGGCGACCGCGGTCTGCTTGACCGGAGCCGGGGCTTCGTCGGCTTCGGCCGGAACATCGGTGTCGGCGTCGTCGAGAATGGAGAGGTCGAACGGAACCGGCTGCATCGGCAGCTCGTCGTCGCCCGCTTCCGGCTCGTGGTCTTCCTCGACGGTGCGGACTTCCAGATCGCAATCCCATTCGGCGAATTCGAAGACGGAGCGGACGCCGTCCTCTCCCTTCTCGGTCGTGATGGAGATCTTCCAGGAGAAATAGGCTTCCTCGGGGTTCATGTCCTGCAGCAGCGGCAGGCTGTCCATGTCGCAGCGAATGCTCATTTCGCCGATGCGGGAGAGATCGCGCAGCAGCAGCGCGGCCTCGTTGCCCTTGGCATAGAGTTCGCGCTTGGGGTGGAACAGGATCTCGCAGGTCGGCGCGTAGGGCTCGACCGGCTTCTCCTCGCCGCCGAAATCATCGAAGGAGAACGGGATCGGCTGGAAGCCTTCGTCGTTGACGGCCGGTGCCGCCGGGGCGGGCGCTGCCGCCTGCGGCGCAGGCGCGGGCTTTGCCGCCGGGGCCTCGCTTGCCGCCGGCATCTCCCCGTTGGCGAGCGCCTCGAGTTCGCGGATCAGCTGCTTGCTGCGCGCCTCGTCGACGCCGCCGCCGTCGCGGGCGGCATTCGTCAGGTCGGCCAGCACGTCGGCCGACTTCAGCATCACCTTCAGCACGTCCTGGTTCGGCTCGAGCTTGTTGGATCGAACGCAATCAAGTGTGGTCTCGAAAACGTGGGCGAAGGACACCAGATCGTCCAGGCCGAAGGCACCTGCCCCGCCCTTGATCGAGTGCACCGCGCGGAAGACCGCATTGACGGTCTCCGGGTCGCGATCGCCATCGTTCAGCTTCAAGAGACCGGATTCCAGTTCGGCGAGCTGCTCCTCGCACTCCTGGAAGAAGATCTCCTTGATTTCGTTCATATCCATCGGGAGGAACCTCGATTTAAGCGGTCACGCGCTCGATTGCATCGATGAGTTTGGTGGGGTCGAACGGCTTGACGATCCAGCCGGTCGCGCCAGCCTGGCGGGCGCGGTTCTTCTTTTCCGCATCGCTCTCGGTCGTCAGGACGAGGATCGGGATCGCCCGGTACTTCTCGTTGCGGCGCACGCCCTCGATGAAGCCGAAGCCGTCGAGGCGCGGCATGTTGATGTCGGTGACGATGACATCGGGATTGGCCTCTTCCAGGACTTCCAGCCCCTCGACGCCGTCCTCCGCCTGGATCGTCTCGAATCCGGCATTGTTCAGGGTCACCAGAAGCATGTTCCGGATCGTCCGTGAATCATCCACGGTAAGCACCTTCTTTTTCATCGCTGAATCTCCTTGGCCAGCAGGTGTTCAATGTTGACGCCGATCAGTTGCATCGTCTTGAGGAACGGCTCCGATGCCTTGGCGAACGTGTAGCTGCGCTTGTCGGCTTCCCATGTCTTGGCAGCGGCCATCAGGACCTGTGCGCACAGGGCGCCGATGCGCTCGACGGCGGAAGCGTCGATCGCCAGGTCGCTGCCCTTCAGCGCCATCAGCTTGTCGCGAAGCGCGGTCGCCTCGTTGAGATCCAGCACGGGTGCCAGGCTCAGGCTTTTCTGAGCGGCCTTCTTGCTCGCCATCACTGCGTTCCTTGTCTGCTTGTGTCAGCGTTGATTGTCCGGGACGTCTGTTCGGGCGCGAACCAGCCGGAGCCTTCGCGCCGGCTGCGTCGCGATGAGAATTCGTGGCAGGGCCGGTCCTGTCGCATCGTCAGCCTCCGTACCCGACTGCGCGCACGGCCACCGGAGCCGGTGCGGGCGCATGCTGGATCTGCCGGGAAGCCTCGACCGGCCGTGCAGGTGCCTGCGGCTGGCGCAGGTGAAACTGGCGGATGGTCTGTCCAAGCTCGAGGATGACGGTGTGGAGGTCGCCGCCGGCGCGATCCAGCCCCTCGGCCAGATCGACATCGGCGCGGGCCTGCGAGCCCAGGCGGCCGAGATCGGCGCTCACGGCATCGAGGCCGCCAACACCCTCGTCGCTGGCGCGCGCAATCGCAGCGATCGCATCGTTGATGCCGGTGACCTGCACGACGATGTTGCCGATCGCATCCTGGGTGCGGTTGACGTGATCGACGCCGGCCTCGACCTGTGCCTTGGTGCCGCTGACGAGCTGCTTGATCTCACGCGCCGCGTCGGCCGAGCGCTGGGCCAGCGCCCGCACCTCCTGGGCCACGACCGCGAAGCCGCGGCCGCTGTCGCCGGCACGCGCCGCCTCGATGCCGGCATTCAACGCCAAGAGATTGGTCTGGAAGGCGATTTCGTCGATGACCCCGATGATCTGGCCGATTTTTTCCGCCGAGGCCTCGATGTCGGCCATCGCCGACATGGCCTCTCCGACGATCCGGCCGCTGTGTTCGGCCGACTGGCGGGTCGACTGCGCGGCGGCCTCGGCGTTGCGCGTCTCGGCGAGGTTCAGCTTCAGCCGGCCGGCAATCTCGGTGAGCGTCGATGCGGTATCCGACAGTGCGGAGGAATGGGCCTGCGTGCGTTCGGCGAGATGGCCGGCCTTCGCGGACAGCGCTTGCGCCATCGATCCCGAGACCTCGCCGCGCTCGAGGGCGGAGCCGAGATGGCGCTGGATGTCGGCCAGCGCCGTATCGAGCGTGCCCGCCAGCGCGCGCCACTCCTCCGGCATCTGCTCGCCGGTCTCGTGGGTGAAGTCGAGATTGGCAAGGCTGCGGATCACCTCGCCGAAGGCAAGCTCGAAGGCGCCCTGATCGGCCTTGCGCTGTTCTGCCAGCGCGCGGTGGTGGGTGTGGCGAAGCTCGTTGAAACGCAGCGAAACGCCGATCTCCGCATCGACCATGGCGACGCGGACGAAGGCGGTGAGAAGTTCGGAAAGTTCCTTGCGGCGGGCGTTCCTCGTCCCGGACAGGATCGCCTTCGGCCAGTATTCCTCCAGCAGTCCGTCGATGACGTGCTCGAGCACGACGGTGTGGCCGGAAAGCCGCCAGCGCGGATCGAGGCCCATCTGGCTCTCGGCGTCGGCCAAGACCTTCACCCGTTCGGCATAGAGGCTATCGAAACGCGCGTCGGTCAGGACGCTCCAGTGGGAGGCATGGAGATCGTGCAGCCGATCGATCGCCCGTTCGCTCTGGAACTGCCGGGCGGCATCGGGGAAGGTCTGGAAGCGCTGGAAGAGATCGCGCAGGGCGCTTTCGACATGACGTTCCAGGGTCTTGCGGTGGTCGCGGAGGATGTCGCCGTGCGCAGGTTCCAGGCCAGCGAATCTCAGCCGGTCGCGAAGGCTTGCCGCCTGCCCCGTCTGAGCCTGTTCTGCTGGCGTCTCCTGCACTTTCTGTCCCCATGCACAATGCAAGTTTCCCGGCCATTGCTGGCCAAGCCGGTGAATTCGTCCATGGGGGTGGCAAACGTTCTGCGGTTCCGTAGTCCGCACGGCGTCGATTGCGCGTCGGGCCGAATTCGCCCTTCGCTGTCCATGGTCAATTTCGGTGAAGCTTGATACCGGGTCGAAACCGGTACGGGCGGTACGGCATCATGCCTGAGTGGGAAATGGTGAGATTCCCCATTCCGACGCGTGAGACCATGTTTATGGTTAATTCCTTGCCTGAAGGTTAATGCGCTGCGGCATCGCTGTACTTTCACGGGACGGGGGGCCCGGCCGCCCGGCCGTTTGCGCGCCCTCGGGGTTCGCGCCGCCCCCCATATCCCTAGAATTCGCTAGGCAAAAAAGTGCCGGGGTCAATGTTTGGCAAGGCAAAAGCAAGTTTCAGGTGCTAGAAGTGCTTTCCAGACGATGATGTCCTTGGGAATGAGCAATGATTGTTCTTTGGTTGAGTGCATTGATCTTGACTGTCGCAACGCTTGCAGCGGTCGCGACGCTTATCGGTATAGACGGCCGCCAGCCCGCCCGGGCACCGGCGATTTTCTGATCCGACCTTCAGGCCGGCCAACGATCGGGGCGCCCGGCGCGCCTCAATCGCCCGCGAGGCTGCGCCATTTCTCGACATAGGCCGCCGCGGCTTCGGGCAGCGGCGGCTGCGCCGACCGCAGGCGCGGCTTCGGCATTCCGTCCACAGCCAGGCAAGCGGCACCGACACTGGTGCCGGTGGCGCTTTCGCCGACAAGCACGCCCCTGCCGGTGGCAGCCGCCAGCATCGCCAGATATCGACCGTTGCCCGAGAACGGGCCCTCGACGATCACCGGCCCGTCCGCGCTGATGAGCGAAAGGCAGGTCGCGCTCATGAGGGCGAGATGGAACGCGATCGCGACCTGGACCTCGTCTTCGGTGAGATGCGCCCTGTCGATCGTCCATCGGGCCTTCCGGCCGGGAAAGGGTCCTGAATCATCCGGGATGGACGGCAGGATCATCGCCTGCCGCGCCAGCACGGAGGCGACCGCCTCATCGCCGACGGGCGCGTTTCGGCCGCCGAGCAGAGAGAAGGCGCGGCCGCCCATGAAGCGGGCCGACGGAACCGGATCGCCCAGCGCATTGACGTTGACGAGCGTGTCGCGCCGCTCGTCCAGCTCGCGGCGGCGCGCGCCCATCGCCATGCAGACGACCCAGGTGCCGGTCGAGACGACCGCATAGGGCGAAGGCGTGGTCAGGACATAGGGCAGCAGCGAGGCGTTGGAATCGTGGATGCCGCAATGGACGGGCGTTCCCGCGTCCAGTCCGGTCAGGGCTGCAAGCTCGGGCAGGATCGGCCCGAGCACGTCGGAGGCCTTGCGCAGGGGCGGCATCAGGCTGCCCCAACCTTGCTCCTTCACCAGCGTGGAATAGCGCCGATTCACGGGCTCCCACAGATCCGCGTGACAGCCGAGCGAGGTGACCTCGCCCGAGCGCACGCCGGTCAGCCGGAACGACCAGTATTGCGCATACATCAGGATGGACGCGGTCCGCGCGAACGCCTCGGGGAAGCGGCGCGACTGCCAATAGAGCTGCATGCCGGCGTTCAGGCCGACCGGCAGCTTCGGCGTGCCCGTCTCGGAGAAGGCGGGGCGAACGGCTTCGTAGTCCGCCAGCAGTTCCTGGGGGCCTGCGTGCTCGTAATCCAGCACCGGCAGCGTGAGCGCGCCCTTTTCGTCCACCAGCGCCGCCGTCGCACCGTGGGTCGTCACCGAGATACGGTCGATCCGGCGCTCGCTGTTCAGCGCCCGCAGGCTGTCGAGAATGAAGGTCCAGAGGCGTTCGGTGTCGAAATGCGGATAGGGCGGGGCGTCCACCACGCCGTTGGGCGTGGTGCGCACCGCGATCTCGGCGAAGCTCTCGCCATCGACGAGCGCAACCTTGGCATTCGTCTTGCCGATGTCGATGACGGCGATCGTTCGGGCCATGGTGCTCGCTTCATTCCATATGAAAGACGGTGCGCAGCGGCACGGCGACCGGTTCGTTGTCCGGCTTCGTCTCCATGATGTCGGCCATGTGCGCCCACCAGCGCTTCATCACCGGGTGTTCGGCCAGGCTGTCCATCCTGTGGTCGTCGCGCCGCCACAGCACGCCGAAGAGCAGGCCCGTCTCCTCGTCCAGATGGATGGAGTAGTCGGAGATGCCGGCCTCCTTCAGCAGGGCGGCGAGCTCCGGCCAGATCGCGTCGTGCCGCGCCTTGTATTCCTCGGCCATGCCGGGGTTGAGGCGCATGCGGAAGGCATATTTTTCCATCGGTCCCTCCCTAGTGCGCCACGCGCCGCTTGAGCCGCGCATAGAGGATCGGCAGCGCGATCACCGAGATCAGCAGCAGGCCGATGAAGATCGACATGACGATGCCGGGCACGTTGAGCAGGCCGAAGCCGAAGGTGACCATGCCCATGATGAAGGCCGCGAGCACCACGCCGCCGATCGTGCCGGAGCCGCCGAGGATGCTGACGCCGCCGAGCACGACCATCGTCACGACCTCCAGTTCCCAGCCGAGCGCGATCGAGGGCCGGGTCGAGCCGAGCCGCGAGGTCAGGCAGATCGAGGCGATCGCCGACATCAGGCCCGTCAGCAGGAACAGCGTGAACTTCACGCGGCCCACCCGGACGCCGGAGAAGAGCGCGGCCGTCTGGTTGTTGCCGATCGCGTAGACCGCGCGGCCGAAGTTCGTCATGTGCAGGATCACCGCATAGACAAGCGCAAACCCCAAAAACAGGCAGAACTCGAACGAGAACACCCACCAGACATAGCCCTGGCCGAACCAGGAGAAGCTCGCCGGATAATCGGTGAAGGCCTGGTCGCCGAGAATGATGAAGGCGATGCCGCGGAACAGGCTCATGGTGCCGATCGTCACGACGATCGAAGGCAGGCCGAGCCGGGTGACGAGCAGGCCGTTGATGGCGCCGCAGCCGAGGCCGACCGCCAGCCCGACCGCCACCAGCGCCGGCGTCTCGAAGCCCTGCGTGGCGGCATAGCCCATGGCCGTCGACGTCAGCGCCACGATCGAGGCGACCGAAAGATCGATCTCGCCGGAGATGACGACAAGCGCCATGGCAAAGGCGATCATCGCCTTTTCGGTGAAGTTGAAGGTGGCGTCGGAGAGGTTCCAGGGATCGAGGAAATAGGGGGAGGCCAGCGAATTGGCGACGAAGATCAGGAGCGCCACCACCACGAGCAGGCTCTCCCAGCTCTTCAGGAGGCGGGAACTGCGGCTCTGCAGGCGGTCGGGGATGTGACGGATATGGGGATGTGCCTCGGCCATCAGTGCGCCTCCGCCTTCTTGAGAATGACCCTGCCCTTGCGCCGCTCGGCGCGCGCATTGACCGCGACCGCGATGATGATGACCATGCCGGAGATCGCCATCTGGGCGAAGGGCGAGGTGTTGATGACCGGCAGGGCGTTCTTGATGATGCCGAGGAACAGGGCGCCGAGAACCGCCCCCGGCACCGACCCTATCCCGCCGGCGATCGAGATGCCGCCGATCACGCAGGCGGCGATGATGTCGAGCTCGAAGCCGAGGGCGATATCGACATAGGCGACCGCGTAGCGCGAGACCCAGAGATAGCCGGCAAAGCCGGCAAGCGCGCCGGACAGGCAATAGGCGAGGAAGCGGGTGCGGCCGACGTCGATGCCGGTATAGACGGCCGCATGCGGATTGCCGCCGACGGCGAAGAAGGCGCGCCCCGTCGGCGTGCGGGTCATCACCACGAACATGACGGCGATGATGAGGACCGAGAACCAGGAGAGCGCGGGGATGCCGAGGAGATCGGCCCGCGGCAGGCCCTTGAACGCTTCACTCATCTGGTGGGCATTGATCCACTGGCCGCCGGTGAGCAGGAAGATCGAGCCGCGGAAGATCGTCAGCGTCCCGAGGGTGACGACGATCGGCGGGATGTTGAGCTTCCAGACGAGCAGGCCGTTGATCGAGCCGAGTGCCGCGCCCAGCGCCACGACCGCCAGGACCACCAGCGGGATCGGCACGCCGGGAAACGCCACGTTGATCAGGCCCGCGACCATGCCGCACAGCGCAAGGTTCGCCGCCATCGACAGATCGATGCAGCGAGTGAGGATCACCGCCATCTGGCCGAGCGCCAGGATGATCAGGATCGAGGTGTCGTTGTAGACGCGCCCCAGGTTGGCCGGCGCGACGAAGCCGGGGAAGCGCAGCGTGATCAGCGCGACGAGCGACAGGATCGCCACGACCAGCAGCGCCTCACGGTTTTTCAGCAGCAGATTCATGGGGCGGTCTCCGATATGCCTGCGGCGGCGCGCACCAGCTTCTCGGCCGAAAGCTCGGCGCGTTCGAACCGGCCGACGATCCTGCCCTCGCGCATGACGACCACGCGGTCGGACATGCCCATGATCTCGGGGATTTCCGAGGAGACCATGATGACGCTGAGACCCTGTGCGGCGAGCTCGCTCATGAAGGCGTGGACGGCGGCCTTGGAGCCGATGTCGATGCCCTTGGTCGGCTCGTCGAGGATGATCACCTTGGGGCGGGTCGCGAGCCACTTGGCGATCACGACCTTCTGCTGGTTGCCGCCGGAGAGCGTGCCGACGTCCTGGTCGAGGGAGGCCGCGCGCAGGTCCAGCCGGGAGGTGTATTCCCGCGCCAGCCTGAATTCCTCGGCCATACGCAGGAAGCCGGAGCGGGAGGTGCGGGCGAGCGAGGGCAGCGTGACGTTCTGGAAGATCGGCATGCCGATGATCGCGCCCTGGCGGCCGCGCTCCTCCGGGACATAGACGATGCCGGCCTCGATCGCCTCGGCCGGCGAGCGGATGACCAGCACCCGGTCGTCCAGCCGGACGGCGCCGGCCGACGGCCTGGTGATGCCGATCAGCGACTGCATGAATTCGGACCGGCCCGCGCCGACCAGGCCGTAGAAGCCGAGGATCTCGCCGCGGCGCAGCTCGAAATTGATGTCCTCGAACTCGGTGGGATGACGATAACCCGAAACGGTCAGCACCGGCTTGCCGATCTCGACTTCCTGCTTGGGGAAGACCTGGCCGACGTCCCGGCCGACCATCATCCGCACGAGATCGTCCTGCGTCGTGCCGGCGATCAGGCCCTCGCCGACCATGCGGCCGTCGCGGAAGACGGTATAGCGATCGGCGATGCGGAAGATCTCGTCGAACTTGTGGCTGATGAACAGGATCGCCTTGCCGTCGGCCTTGAGCCGGTCAATCAGCTCGTAGAGCTCGTGGATCTCCTTGTAGGAGAGTGCCGCGGTCGGCTCGTCCATGATGACGACGCGGGCATCGATCGAGAGCGCCCGGGCGATCGCGACGAGGTGCTTGCTGGCGATGCCGAGGTCGCGCAGGCGGATGGCGGGATCGAGGCTGGCGCCGACGCGCTCCAGCAGCTTGCGGGCGTCGGCATTCATCCGCGCCCAGTCGATCAGGCCGAGGCGCGTGCGCGGCGCATGCCCGAGAAAGATGTTCTCGGCGACGGAAAGCTCGTCAAAGAGCACCGTCTCCTGGTGAATGGCGGTGACGCCGGCCCTGGCGGCCGCACTGGCCGTCGGGAAGTGCGCCTCCTCGCCGTCGACGCGGATCGTGCCCCCGTCCGGCTGGTAGATGCCGGTGAGGATCTTCACCAGCGTCGACTTGCCCGCGCCGTTCTCACCGATCAGGGCGGTCACCGAGCCCGGATAGAGCGACAGCGAGACTTCGGAGAGCGCATGCACGCCCGGGAAGGACTTCGAGATCCCCTCCAGCGCGATCGCCGGCTTCATCCGCGATGTGGTGGTGTCCTGCAACAAGGGTTCGTCCGTCGGATTTGATGGTTCTCGGCGACGAACGTCCTTGTCGCCGCGCGTTCAAGATCGCCCCTCGCCCTGGCCCTCTCCCCTTCAAGCGGGGCGAGGACGAGACCGGATCGCCGTACCTGCGTCTGGCGAGAGGTCGCCACACGTCTCCTTCTCCCCGTTCACTGGGAGAAGGCGGCCGGCAGGCCGGATGAGGGGCAATGCACTTGCTTCGTAGCGGCCCGGCCAATCGGCAGCCGGGCCGCCCGCCGCAGATCAGAAGATCTTGGCGAATTCCTCGACGTTCGAGGCGTCGTAGACGAACGGATCGGCCATCGCGCCCTCGTTGTTGTCGTCGAGCTTGACCTTGCCCATGCGGCCCATGTTCAGTTCGGCGCCGGGCTTGGCTTCCGCGCCGTTGATCAGGTCGTTGGCGATCATGGTGGCGGAGTAGCCGAGGTCGATCGGGTTCCAGATCGCAAAGGACTTCGACGCGCCGGACTTGACGTGGCCCGCCATTTCGGAGGGAAGGCCGAGGCCGGTGACGTTGATCTGGCCGATCTTGCCGGCGTCGGCGACGGCCTGGGCGGCCGCGACGATGCCGACGGAGGTCGGCGCGATGATCGCCTTCAGGTTCGGATAGGACTGGATGAGCCCCTGCGTTTCGCGATAGGACTTGTCGGCCAGGTCGTCGCCATAGACGGTGGTGACGATGTTGACGCCCGCATAGTTCGGCAGGACCTTCTTCATTTCCTCGATCCAGGTGTTCTGGTTCGTTGCGGTGGCGGTTGCCGAGAGGATCGCCACGTCACCCTTGCCGTCCGGCAGGTTGTCGGCGGCCATCTTCACGCACATGTTGCCGATCAGCGCGCTGGACGAGGGGTTCAGGTGCATCAGGCGGCCTTCCGGGGCCACGCCCGAGTCCCAGGAAATGACCTTGATGCCGCGGTCCATCGCCTTCTTCAGCGCCGGCACCAGCGCGTCGGTGTCGTTGGCGGAGACCGCGATCGCGTCGACCTTCTGGGCGATCAGCGAGTTGATCACCTCGATCTGCCCTTCGGCCGTCGTCGTCGTCGGGCCGGTGTAGATCACCTCCACGCCGCCGATTTCCTTGGCGGCCTCCTGCGCACCCTTGTTGGCGGCCTCGAAGAAGCCGATGCCGAGCGCCTTGACCACCAGCGCGATCTTCTTGTCCGCCGCATTGGCGACGTTTGCAACGAGTGCCGTCGAAACGGCCGCCGCCACGAGCAATGCCTTCCAGATCTTCATGTCCTAGTCCTCCCTGACTGGTTCCTTCCCCTCCCCCGCCGGCCTCACGCCTGCGACGGAGCATTCTCCACCGGGGCAGCCGCCCGAACGTCCGCGACGATCAGGCTGACGCCGGCATTCTCCAGCATCGCGGCTTCCCGATCCTCGATGCCCGAATCCGTAATCACCGTTGCGATGCGCTTCAGGCCGCACAGGATGAGGCTGGAACGCTTCCTGAATTTCGAGGAATCGGCCAGGACGACGAGGTCGTCCGCCTGGTCGATCAGCTTCTGCTCGGCCTGGATCAGCAGCGGATCGGCCTCCATCAGGCCGAGCGGGCCGAGGCCCTGCGCCCCCATGAACATGCGCCGCGCATAGAAGTTGCGGGTCACGTCGTTCTCGAAGGGGCTGAGGATGATGTTCTGCTCGCGATAGATCGTGCCGCCGGACAGCATCACCGTGTTCTTGGAGTGCTTCAAAAGGTGCTCTGCGATCGGAAACGAGTTGGTGAACACCTGCATGCGCCGGTTCGCCAGGAAGTGCACCATCTGGAAGGTGGTCGTGCCGCCGTTGATGATGATCGGCTCGCCGTCTTGGCAGAGGGCGACGGCTTCCTTGGCGATCGCCTGCTTCTGCCTGGCGTTGAGCGCCTCGTTGACGCTGAAGGGACGGCCGGCGAGGCCGACGAACTGCGGCGGATTGATCGCCTCGGCGCCGCCGCGGACGC
Source organism: Hyphomicrobiales bacterium (assembly GCA_900469965.1). Lineage (GTDB taxonomy): Bacteria > Pseudomonadota > Alphaproteobacteria > Rhizobiales > Rhizobiaceae > Mycoplana. The sequence continues at coordinate 137,376 of UBZP01000025.1, forward strand.
GACGCAACCGCTTCTGCACGTGCAGGGCGGCAATGTCCCGCCGGATCGTGGCCTCGGAACTGTCCGTCAGCTCCACCAGTTCCTGCACCGTCGCGACGGGCTTGTCCTGGACGGCCGACAGAATGACCCGATGTCTTTCCTTCTCGTGCATGGCTCCTCCCAACTGCTCGCATGCTTCCATCACGATCGCGCAATGTCAATCATGATTGATCATAAATTTTCATTGTGCAACGCAATATGACCGAATTTGATCGTTTATGATTGACATGAGCGTTCCATCCGTGAGAATTGAATCCCGAACTGGAGGTGCGGCCCCAAGGGTCGCGACATGGAAGACCGGGAGGAAATGCCGATGCTGGACAAGCAACAAGGGTCGCGCCTTGCCAATCTCTGGGACGAGGCGAAGGCGGCCGCCATGAGCGAGCCGGAACGCCTGCTCTATCGCTCCAATCTCCTCGGCTCGGACAAGCGCATCACCAATTATGGCGGCGGCAACACCTCGGCCAAGGTGATGGAAAAGGATCCGCTCGGCGGCGGCACGGTCGAAGTGCTCTGGGTCAAGGGATCGGGCGGCGACGTCGGCACGATCAAGATGGACGGCTTCGCCACGCTCTACATGGAGAAGCTTCAGGCGCTGAAGGGCCTGTACCGGGGCCTTGCGCACGAGGACGAGATGGTGGGCTACCTCCCCCACTGCACCTTCAACCTCAATCCGCGCGCCGCATCCATCGACACGCCGCTGCACGCCTATGTGCCGCGCGTCCATGTCGACCACATGCACCCCGACGCGATCATCGCGATCGCCGCCTCGGAGAACAGCCGCGAACTGACAAAGCAGATCTTCGGCGACGACATCGGCTGGCTGCCGTGGAAGCGCCCCGGCTACGAACTGGGCCTGTGGCTAGAGGCATTCTGCAAGGAGAACCCGAAGGCGCGCGGCGTCGTGCTGGAGAGCCATGGCCTGTTCACCTGGGCGGACACGGCGAAGGAATGCTACGAGACGACGATCGAGATCATCAACAAGGCGATCGCCTGGTTCGAGGCGAACAACGTCGCGCCCGCCTTCGGCGGCGCCGTCAAGACCGTGCTGGCCGCAGACGAGCGCCGCGCGGTGGCGCAGAAGCTGATGCCCGTCATCCGCGGCCTGATCAGCGCCGACGAGAGCAAGGTCGGCCATTTCGACGACAGCCAGGCCGTGCTCGACTTCGTGACCTCGAAGAACCTCGCGCCGCTCGCAGCGCTTGGCACCAGCTGCCCCGACCATTTCCTGCGCACCAAGATCCGGCCGCTGGTCGTCGACTTCGATCCCGACAGGCCCGATATCGACGCCACGCTCGCGGGCCTCGCCGATGCCATTGCCGCCTACCGCGCCGACTATGCCGGCTACTACGAGCGCTGCAAGCACGACGACAGCCCGGCGATGCGCGACCCGAACGCCGTCGTCTACCTCGTTCCCGGCGTCGGCATGATCACCTTTGCCAAGGACAAGGCGACAGCCCGCATCTCCGCCGAGTTCTACGTCAACGCCATCAACGTCATGCGCGGCGCGTCGGGCGTCTCCACCTATGTCGGCCTGCCCGAACAGGAGGCCTTCGACATCGAGTACTGGCTGCTCGAGGAAGCGAAGCTGCAGCGCATGCCGAAGCCGAAGAGCCTGGCGGGCCGCATCGCGCTCGTCACCGGCGGTGCCGGCGGCATCGGCAAGGCGACCGCCAACCGGCTGATGGCAGAGGGCGCCTGCGTCGTGCTCGCCGACATCGACGCCGAGGCGCTGGCTTCGGCCCAGAGCGAGCTTGCCGCGCGCTACGGCAAGGACTTCGTCCGCGCGGTCGCCATGAACGTCACCGACGAGGCGCTCGTGGAAAAGAGCTTCGCCGACACGCTGGTCGAGTTCGGCGGCCTCGACATCCTCGTTTCCAATGCCGGCCTCGCCTCCTCCGCACCGATCGAGGAGACCTCGCTTTCGCTGTGGAACAAGAACATCGACATCCTCGCCACCGGCTATTTCCTCGTCTCGCGCGAGGCCTTCCGGATCTTCCGCCGGCAGAAGGCGGGCGGCAACGTCGTTTTCGTCGCCTCCAAGAACGGCCTTGCGGCGTCCCCGGGTGCGGCCGCCTACTGCACGGCCAAGGCGGCCGAGATCCATCTCGCCCGCTGCCTGGCGCTGGAGGGAGCTGCCGAGCAGATCCGCGTCAACGTCGTCAATCCGGACGCGGTGCTGCGCGGCTCGAAGATCTGGACCGGCGAATGGAAGGAGCAGCGGGCGGCGACCTACAAGACCGATGACCTGGAGGCGCACTACCGCGAGCGTTCGATGCTGAAGCGCAGCGTCTTCCCGGAGGACATTGCCGAAGCAATCTACTTCCTCGCCTCCGACATGTCGGCCAAGTCGACCGGCAACATCATCAACGTGGATGCCGGCAACGCGCAGTCCTTCACGCGCTAGGCGCCTGAGGCACACGGAACGCACGGTCTGGGAGGACCAGCATGGGCATGATCTCAAAGGACGTCATCGCAGCGGAAAACAAAAAGCGCGCGGGCGCCCTGCAGCGCGACTACGACCATCTCGGCGAGCAGCTCGGTCGACGTGGCATCGACATCGACCGGGTGAAGCGGAAAGTGGCGGCTTACGCCGTCGCCGTTCCCTCCTGGGGTGTGGGCACCGGCGGCACCCGCTTCGCCCGCTTCCCGGGCCAGGGCGAGCCGCGCAACATCTTCGACAAGCTGGAGGACTGCGCCGTCATCCACGAGCTGACGCAGGCAACGCCGACCGTCTCCCTGCACATCCCCTGGGACAAGGTCTCCGATCTCGGCGCGCTGAAGGAGAAGGGGCAGGCGCTGGGCCTCGGCTTCGACGCGATGAACTCCAACACCTTCTCCGATGCCCCGGGTCAGGCGCACTCCTACAAGTTCGGTTCGCTCTCCCATGCCGATGCGGCGACGCGCCGGCAGGCCGTCGAGCACAATATCGAGTGCATCGAAATCGGCCGCAAGCTCGGTTCGAAGGCGCTGACCGTCTGGATCGGCGACGGCACCAACTTCCCCGGCCAGGCGGATTTCACACGGAGCTTCGAGCGCTATCTCGAGGCGATGAAGGCGATCTACCAGCACCTGCCCGACGACTGGCGCATCTTCTCCGAGCACAAGATGTACGAGCCGGCCTTCTATTCCACCGTCGTGCAGGACTGGGGCACCAACTACCTGATCGCCAAGGAACTCGGCGACAAGGCCTATTGCCTCGTCGACCTCGGCCACCATGCGCCGAACGTGAACATCGAGATGATCGTCGCCCGGCTGATCCAGTTCGGCAAGCTCGGGGGCTTCCACTTCAACGATTCCAAATATGGCGACGACGACCTCGATACCGGTTCGATCGACCCCTATCGGCTGTTCCTCGTCTTCAACGAACTGGTGGGCGCGGAAGAGCGCAAGGCGGAAGGGTTTGCGCCGGCGCACATGCTGGACCAGAGCCATAACGTCACCGATCCGATCGAGAGCCTGATGCGCAGCGCCACCGAGGTCTGCCGCGCCTATGCGCAGGGACTGATCGTCGACCGGGCGGCGCTTGCCGGCTACCAGGAGGACAACGACGCGCTGATGGCGTCCGAGACGCTGAAGGCCGCCTTCCGCACCGACGTCGAGCCGATCCTGGCAATGGCCCGGCAGGAGAGCGGCGGGGCGATCGACCCGGTCGCGACCTACCGGGCGGCGCAATATCGGGCAAAGGTGGCCGCGGAGCGGCCGGCGGTTGCAGGTGGCGGCGGCGGGATCGTGTGAGCTTTTCGGTCAGCCTCCGGTCAGTCGTTTGTGCCAACGCCCGTCGACAACCGTACCGTAAAGCGGGTAGCCGTTGTACCCGGTCACCTCGACCTTCCCGCGGCCGTACTTGACGGCGACCCTGCAATAGGCAGCAAAGGCGATCTGCATTTGCACGTCTGCCCTGGTCTTCGGCCAGTGCCGACTGGAAACGACAACCATGGCAGTGTCGTCACGGTAATCCACGCTAGAGACCAGTCCCTGCGCGTGCCAAATGCTCAGAAGAACTTCTTCCTCATGGCATGCGATCGCCGGGTCGGTCGTAGTGACAAATTGCTGTGCATCCCCCGCCTCTGCAGCACAGGCAAACAACAGAAGCGAAAACGTCACTCTCATCGTCCACGATGCGGAGAAATTCGACTTCACACCCGCACCGCCTGCTCGACGAAATCCTCCGTTCCGAAGAACTTGAGATAGCGCTCGACCTCCTTCGGCTCTCCGGTCGCCTTGCGCGGATTGTCCGACAGCTTCACGGCCGGCCGGCCGTTGGCGTCGCTGACCTTGCAGACGACGGAGATCGGATCGAGCCCGCGGAAGGGCTGCGGGGCGCAGCCGACGAAGTCGTTGGTCAGGTTGGTGCCCCAGCCGAAGCTCATCCTCACCCGTCCCTTGAAATGCTCGTAGGTCCTGATGATGGTGTCGACGTCGAGACCGTCGGAGAAGATCAGGAGCTTGTCGCGCGGGTCGCGCCCCATCTTCTTCCACCAGGCGAGGATCTTCTCGCCGCCCTCGATCGGCGGGGCGCTGTCGGGGCGGAAGCCGGTCCAGTCGGCCACCCAGTCCGGCGCGTTCCGCAAGAACGCCGCGGTGCCAAAGGAATCGGGGAGCACGATCAAAAGGTTGCCGCCATAGAGCTGGTTCCAGTCCTGCAGCACCTTGTAGGGCGCGGCCGCCAGTTCGGCATCGTTTCGCGCCAATGCCGCCGCCACCATCGGCAGCTCATGAGCGTTGGTGCCGAGCGCTTCGAGATCCGTGTCCATGGCGAGCAGCACGTTGCTGGTGCCGGAAAACGACGACCCGATCCCCTCCTTCAGCGCCTCCACGCACCAGCGCTGCCACAGGAAGGAATGCCGGCGGCGGGTGCCGAAGTCGGAGATGCGCAGCTCCGGATGCTGGCGCAACTGCTCCACCTTCGACCACATCTTCGCCTTGGCGCGGGCATAGAGCACGTCGAGCGCGAACTGGCCCATGCCGCGCATGGCCGAGCGCGAACGCAGCTCGTTGACGATGGCGAGCGCCGGGATCTCCCACATGGTGGTCTGCGACCAACGCCCCTCGAAGGTAAGCTCGTACTGACCATCCTTGCGCGCCAGATGATAGTCCGGCAGCTGGAATTCGGCGAGCCAGGCGAGGAATTCGGGCGAGAAGATCTGCTTGCGGCCATAGAAGGTGTTGCCGGCGAGCCAGATCATCTCCTTCTTGGTGAAGCGCAGGGTGCGGACGAAGTCCAGCTGGTCGCGCAGTTCCTGCTCGTCGATCTCCTCGGCGAGGCGCACGGTCTTGGTGCGGTTGATCAGCGAGAAGGTGGCATCGACTTCCGGATAGAGCTTCCAGATCATCTGCAGCATCAGGAGCTTGTAGAAGTCCGTATCCAGCAGGCTGCGCACGATCGGGTCGAGCTTCCAGGCGTTGTCGTATACGCGACGGGCAATATCCGTCTTGGTCATGGCTCCCACCTCGCTGCACTGCATGTTCCGCCGGCCGACATCAAAAGCGTGCCGGCCACGGTTGCGCTCCCAGGTCCGTCGCACTCATCGCATGCCCCCCGCCCGGCCGCAAGATCGGCCGGCTGGGGAGCGGCAAGCGCAATCCGCGCAATGATGAAGACAAGGCCTTGTAATCTCTTTGTCTTCAATCAATGCTGGCAGGTGTTTCCAACCCGCGCTTGGGAGGCGTGCACATGGGTATCGAAAGCATCATTGTCTTTCTTATCGTCGGCGCAATTGCAGGGTGGCTCGCGGGCCTCATCGTGTCCGGCTACGGATTCGGCCTGCTCGGCAACATCGTCATCGGCATCGTCGGCGCCTTCATCGCCGGCTTCCTGCTGCCGCGGCTCGGCATCGGCGTCGGCGGCGGCATCCTCTGGGCGATCATCCATGCCACGATCGGCGCCATCATCCTGCTGCTGCTGATCAAGGTGATCAAGCGGGCCTGAAACGCGGCATCACACCGCGATGCCAGACGCCAACGGACGGCGGCCGCAACCGGCCGCCGTTCTTGCATGACGAGGACATGCCCGCCACTTGCGTCCTCAGCCGCCCCAGCGCAGCGCCGCCGTGGAGACTGCGGCATCCCAGAGGAGCAGACGCTGTTCGTCGAGCAGCGAGACGGTGATCGAGAGCCCGGCCATGTCGAGCGAGGTGACGTAGGTGCCGACGAGCGAGCGGGCGACCTGCAGGCCGCCCTGTTCCATCCGCGCCCGCGCAAGGCCGTACATCAGATAGAGTTCGGACGCCGGCGTGCCGCCGAAGCCGTTGACGAAGAGCAGCACCGGCGCTTCTGCGGGCGCGGCCAGATCGGCGAGGATCTCCCGGCACATCAGGTCGGCGATCGCGTCGGCCGGCTCGAAGGCGGCGCGCGTGCGACCGGGTTCGCCGTGAATGCCGACGCCGACCTCCATTTCTCCCGGCGACAGCGTGAAGGCGGCGCGGCCGGAGGCCGGCACGGTGGCACCGCGGATGGCGACGCCCATGCTGCGGGTGGCTTCCACCGTCCGTTCCCCCAGCGCCTTGAGCCCGCCGAGCACCATCCCGGCCTCGGCGGCGGCGCCGACGATCTTCTCCACCACCAGCGTGCCGGCGACCCCGCGCCGGCCGGAGCTGCGGGCGCCGCCTCGGGTGGCGATATCGTCGCTGACGACGACCGTCTCGACCTTGTGGCCGGCTGCCACCGCCATCTCGGCAGCCATCTCGAAGTTCATCACGTCGCCGTCGTAGTTCTTGACGATCAGCAGCACGCCCGCGCCGGTGTCGCACTCGACGATCGCGGCATGGATCTGGTCGGGCGTGGCCGAGGTGAAGATATGGCCGACACAGGCCGCGTCGAGCATCCCCGGCCCGACGAAGCCGATATGCATCGGCTCATGCCCGGCGCCGCCGCCGGAGATGACCGCCACCTTTCCCGGCTGCAAGTCCCTGCGGCGGATGTTGCGGCCGCCGCTGCCGAACACGACGGACCCCTCGTGCGCCCGAACGAAGCCTTCGAGGCTGTCGGCGACGATGCGATCCGCCCTGTTCATGAATTTCTTCATGCTCCTCCTCCGCCCGGCCTGATCCTAGATCATGCCGGGAGTGTCCCTCAAGTCCGCCAGGTTCCGTTCGCCTCGGCTTCGGAGCGCGTCAGAGCAGCGCTGCGAGCTTCGCCACGAACTCCGACACGGCCTCGTCGAACCGGTTGTTCTTCTGCTCGTCGCCGAAATCGGGAACGTTCAGCGTCAGCACCCGCTGGCCCTCGGACGGCGTCAGGTCCGGCAGCTTGCCGGGATGGGCCTTCTCGTAGGCGCTCAGGAAGCGCTCCTGCTCCACAGCACTCATGTGGCACACGCGGAAGATCGTCGCGAGGTGGCGCGACGGCAGCGGGGTCGCATATGTCGGGCTGGTGATCTGGGTGACGAAGCTGCGGTGCTTGCCGAGTGCGGTGGCGAGGCGCTGGCGCGTCCCCGACGGCCGGTTGTCGATGATGTCGGCCAGGATTGTCTTGTAGGCGACCGTCGCCTCTTCGCCTGCCTCGCGTGCCATTTCAGCCTCTTGCCTCGCTGCCGTCGGCGTTCAAGCGCGAAAGGGCCGCGCGCGCAAGCGTCATTCGCCGCGGCGCCATGGAAAAATCGCGCAGGCCGCAGGCGAGCAATGCGGGAAGTGCGCCGGGATCGCCGGCCAGGTCGCCACAGATACCGACGGGCCGGCCGGTTGCCGCCACCACAGGCACCACCATCGCCAGAAACCGCAGCACGGCCACGTGCGCGGCCGCATAGAGCGGCGAGACGGCCGCGTTGTCGCGGGCGCTTGCGGAAAGGTACTGGGCGAGATCGTTGGTGCCGAAGGAGAAGAACGCGGCGTCGAAGGCCTCCGGCATGAGCGCTGCGGCCGGAACCTCGACCATCAGGCCGAGCGGAGGCACGGCATGGGGGACACCGCGGGCCGCAAGCCGTGCGGCCTCCTCGGCAAAGACGGCGCGGGTCTGCTCGAGTTCCGACGGCGCCGTCACCATCGGCAGGAGAACGCGCAGCTGTCCCGCGGGAGCGGCCCGCAGGAGCGCGCGCACCTGCGTGCGCAGCACGTCCGGGCGCGCGAGCAGCAGCCGGATGCCGCGCAGGCCGAGAAAGGACGACGGGTCGACGGCTTCGCCCGGCGGCGGCTTGTCGGCCCCGAAGTCGAGAAGGCGGATCGTCACCGGCCGGCCGCCTGCCCAGGCAAGCATTCCGGCATAGATTTCGGCCTGCCGCTCCTCGTCGGCGAGATCGGCCGCAGACCCCATCAGGTACTCGGTCCGGAACAGCCCTATTCCGTCGATGCCCGCAGGCGAAAGATTCCGCAGCTCCGAGGGGTGGTCGATGTTGGCCTGCAGGGTCAGCCGGACGCCGTCGGCCGTGCGCAGGGGCACTTCGTCCGGGGCCACGCCCGGCCCGCCCATGGACGCCGGCATGGCGGAGGCCCCTTGCACGGCGGCGGCGGACGGCGGAACCGCTCTGCCGTCCTCGACGGTGCCTTCGTCGCCGTCGACCACCAGTTCCATCCCGGTTTCGATATCCGCCTTCGGCACGCCGACCACCATCGGCACGCCGCGGCTGCGGGCGAGCGTCGCCACGTGGCTTGCGACGCTGCCGGCGAAAAGCGCGATTGCGCCGCCTTGCGACCAGTCGTGCGAGAGAAACAGGCTCGGCGCGATGTCACGGCCGACGAGGATCGCGCCTTTCGGGAAATCCGGCGGGCGCTCGCCGTGCAATGCCCGGAGCACCTGCTGCCTGATGTCGCGCATGTCTGCGCCGCGCGCGCGAATATGCTCGTCCTCGGCCTCCTCGAAGGAGGCGACATAGGCGTCCATGGTCGCAGCCCAGGCCGTGCCGGCTTCGGCGCCGCGCTGGATCCGCTCCAGGCTCGGCTCGAGAAGCGCCGGATCGCGCAGCATTTCGATCTGGAACTCCAGGATCGCCGCGCTTTCCAGGTCCGAGCGCCCGGCAAGCGCCCGCAGGTCCTCGACCGCGCGATCGACCGCGGCCACGAGCCGGGCGGCATCGCTTCCGTTGGCGCGGACGCCACGGGCGTGACCGTCCTCCGGCGCCATCACATGGGCCGGCCCGCGGGCACTTCCCGGCGAGGCCCCCTGCCCTTTCAGCCTAAGCGCTTCGGGCATGGCTCTTCTCTTCGTCGAAGTTCCGCTCGACCAGGGTGCGGAGCGCCGCGACCGCCTCCGCCGCCGCAGCACCTTCGGCCCGGATCGAAAGAATGAAGCCCTTTCTGATGCGCGCGCCCATGATCTTGACGATGCTCTTGCCGTTCAGCCAGACACCGTCGCCGTTGACCTCGACGCCGATCGTGCAGGGGAAGGACTTGGCGAGGCGGGTGAACACGACGGAAGGGCGGGCGTGCAGGCCGATGTCGTGGGTGACCTCCACCGTCGCAAAGGCGACGGCTGAAGCGGCATCGTGCTGCCGGTCGGCCATGGGACGCTGATCGTTCACGGGGAAAGCTCCTCCGCCGTTGCCACCACCTTCGACAGGGTCGCGCCGCCGGACGCCTCGGCGGCGGCGATCACCGCGCCTTCGACGACCGGCGCATTGCAGATCGCGACACGACGCGCGCGCGACGGCTCCAGCATCTCGATCGCCATCTCGCTGTTGGTCTCCGCACCGCCGAGGTCGACGAAGACCGCCACGCCGGCCTCCGACCAGGCGGCACCGATCGCGGCCAGGATGTCCTTCGCGCTGGTGCCGAGGCCACCCTCGGCGTTGCCGCCGCACCAGGAGAGCGGCACGCTGTCGCCGACCATCTGGCGGACCATGTCGGCCGTGCCGCGGGCGATCAGCGGCGAATGCGACACGATGACGATCCCGACATTTCCGCCATTGCCCCTCATGCGCCTTCCAACTCCCCGAGATAGCGACAGATCGCGTCCGTCAAGAGGGCGCAACTGCAGGCGCCCGGATCCATGTGCCCGATCGAACGGTTGCCGAGAAAGGCCGCCCGCCCGCGGCCGGCCTTCATCGCCACGGTGCGCTCGGCAGCGGCCAGCGCCTCGCTCGCAATGCCGTCGAGCGTGGAGTGCATCGAAACCTCCGCCTGCACGGGGTAGAGCACGTCCAGCAACGTCTTTTCGCCGGCCACCGAACGGCCGCGGCGGGCCACGGCATCGACGGCCCGCGACAGGGCCGGGGAAAAGCTGTGCCCCACGCCGAACTCGTCAGTGGCCAGGCCACGGCCGAGCTCCATCAGCAGGGTCCCGTAGAGCGGTCCCGAAGCGCCGCCGACCGACATCACCAGCGTCATGCCGATCCGCTCCAGCGCCTGCGGCAGCGGGAGGTCCGCCAGCATGTCCCGCTCGGCGAACACTGCATCGCAGCCACGACGCATGTTGGTGCCGTGGTCGCCGTCGCCGATCTCCTCGTCCAGCAGGCAAAGGCGGTCGGCATTGAGCGCGATCGCCGCACGGCAGGCCTCGATCAGGCCCGGCAGGAAGGACTGGCCGGCTTCCACGTTCCCGCTCCCTTCATCCCCCGGTTCGACCGAGCGTCACTGCGGCGACCTCGAAGACGGCCGCTGCCGCTTCCGCCCCGGGATCCGGAACACCCTCGAGGTCGCGGGCGCCGAGATAGGACGAGCGGCCGGCCTTGGCCCGCGTCATCCCGCCCGTCGCGGCCGCCCCCGCGCGGGCCGCCCTCGCCGCCGCGGCGATGCCATCAGTCGCAAGCGCCTTCAGGGCCGGGTCGAGCGCATCGACCATGGTCCGGTCGCCGGGCGCGGCGCCGCCATAGAAGGTCATCCGCTCCAGACCGGCCACCAGCGCCGCCGGCAGGTCGCCACCCGCCGCGGACTTGCGGGCGGCGGCGGTAAAGAAGATCGACAGCAGCACGCCGCTGGAGCCGCCCATGCTGGTTCCCAGCGCCTCGCCGATCGCTGCCATGGTCGCTGCCGGATCGGCGAGCGGGAGCTTCGCTTTCAGCGCCAGCACGCTTTGCGCGCCGGTCGCCACCGTCGAGCCGGTGTCGCCGTCGCCGGTGCGCGCGTCCAGCCGGTTCAGGTCGGCTTCCATCGCCACGAGCCGATCGCAGACGGCCTCAATCAGGGCGCCGGCAAGGGCCGCGTCGACCTCCACCGTCGCGGCCGCCGTTGCGGTGGTGCCGGCGGCCGCCGGCTTCGGCGCGGGGATGACGGCGAGCGGGTGCCGTTCGACGGGGGCGACCCAGGCGCGCGGGGCAACCGCCGAGGCGAGCGCTTCGGCCCGTCTCGCGTCGAGCCGCAACAGCGACAGCGAGAAGCCGTTCATGTTCAGCGCCGTCATCAGCGGCGCCGGGCCGAGGACGAGCCTGACCCTTTCAGCCAGCGGGGAGGAGAGCACGGCGCGCGCAATCAGCCCCATCTCGAGCGGCGGCACGGCGCCGAGATTGTTGATCAGCAGCGCATATTCGCCACCGGACTGCAGCCTCGTCGAGAGGCGCTCGGCCATGGTGGCGACGATCCCGGCGGCTTCCTGCAGGGCGATGCGTTCGACGCCGGGCTCGCCATGGATGCCGAGGCCGAGCTCGCCCTCGTCGGGTCCCAACCGGTCCTCATGCACCTGACCGGGAATGGAGCAGGTGGAGAGCGACATGCCGAGCGAGACGATGTCGGCGGCGGCCGCGCGCGTCGCCGCGGCGATCGCCGCGAGATCATCGCCGGCCTCGGCCATGTGACCGGCGATCTTGTGGATGAACAGCGTGCCAGCGACGCCGCGCGGCTGCGGCAGGTCGGGAAGGGCGATGTCGTCGGCGACGATCACCATTTCCACCCGGAAGCCCTCGGCGCGCGCCTTCTCCGCCGCGAGGCCGAAATTCAGCCGGTCGCCGGTGTAATTCTTGACCACCAGCAGGCAGCCGGGCGCGCCGGTGACCGCGCGGATCGCCGTCAGCACCGCATCGACGCTCGGCGAGGCGAAGATTTCGCCGGAGACGGCCGCCGTCAGCATGCCCTTGCCGACGAAGCCGGCATGGGAGGGTTCATGGCCGGCGCCGCCGCCGGAGATGACGGCCACCTTCGACCTGTCCCAGTCGGCGCGGACGATCACCTTGATCGCCGGATAGGTGTCGAGGCGCGCCAGCTGCCCTTCCGGGGTCGAAAGAAGCAGGCCGTCGAGCGCCTCGGTGACGATGTCTTCCCTGCGGTTGAAGAAATGCTTCATCCTGACCATCCCGTCCTGTCGTTCGTGGCACGGGCCGGAGCGTCGGACCGTGCCGAAAGTTCGCGTTCATTCGCCGTGCCGCGACCTGCGGCCCGCCCGCTTACGTCAGGCGCTGCCCGCCGGCGTCGAAATAGAGCGGATTGCGCAGCCGCAAATCAACCCTGTCGCCACGGCCGAGCGCAAGATAGGGATCGGCGAGCGTCACCAGCTTGTGCTGGCCGACCTTGATGTGGAGGTGGTTCTGGTCGCCCAGGTGCTCGATCCAGTCGATCTCGGCATTGCCGCGCTCGGAGGCGATGATCTCCAGATGCTCGGTGCGGGCACCGATCGTCTTCGTGCCCGGCGGCGCGCCGCCGCCCGGCAACAGCCCCTCCGGAATGAGGTTGATGTGCGGTTGGCCGAGGCGGGCGGCGACATGGAGATTGGCCGGATTGCTGTAGATCTCCCGGGGCGTGCCGACCTGCACCAGACGGCCTTCGGCCAGGATGCCGATCCGGTCGGCCATCGTCATCGCCTCGACCTGGTCGTGGGTGACGTAGAGCAGCGTCGAGCCGATCTCGTTCTGGATGCGCTTCAGCTCCAGCCGAAGCTCGGCCCTGAGCTTCGCATCGAGCGAGGAGAGCGGCTCGTCCATCAGGTAGATCGCGGGCTTGCGCACCAGCGCCCGGCCGATCGCCACGCGCTGCATCTCGCCGCCGGAAAGCCGGGTCGAGCGGTTTTCCAGCTTGTGGTCGATGCGGACCATCCGCGCCACCTCGCGCACCCGCCGGTCGATTTCGTCGGCCGGCAGCCGGCGGGCGGGCGAGCGCAGCGGAAAGGCGAGGTTCTCGTAGACCGTCAGGTGCGGATAGAGCGAGTACTGCTGGAAGACGAAGGCGACGTCGCGGCTTGCCGGCGCCTCGCCGACCACGTCCCTGCCGGCGATGGTGACGCGGCCGGAATCGGGTTTCTCCAGCCCCGCGATCAGCCGCAACATCGTCGTCTTGCCGGCACCGGTCGGGCCGAGCAGGACGACGAACTCGCCGTCGCGAACGGTCAGGCTGACATTGCTGACGGCCCGTGTTTCGCCGAAGGCCTTGCTGATGCCGGCAAGCGTGACTTCAGCCATGACGGACCTCCGCATAGAGGGACGAGGGAACGGCCTTGCCCGAGGCGCAATCGAACAGCGACAGTTTCTCGCTGTCGAGTTCGAGGCCGACCGTCTCGCCGATGGAAAAACCCCGGTTCGCGGGAACGCGCGCCTTGACCATGCCCTGTGCGGTCTCGACCGAGACGATCTGGTTCGTGCCCAGGTACTCGCTGCCATAGACCGCCCCGCGCAGCGGCGCGCCATCGCTGAAACGCACATGCTCGGGACGGACGCCAAGGGCGAGTTCGCCGGGCTCGCGGGCGGCATGCACCTGCGGCACGCGGATCGCCACCTCCCCGACCGTCACGCTGGTGGCGCCATTTTCCAGGCCGGAACGGAAGCGCAGGAAATTCATCGGCGGCGAGCCGATGAAATCGGCGACATACATCGAGGCCGGGCGGTTGTAGATCTCCTGCGGCGTGCCGTACTGCTCGATGATGCCGTGGTTCATCACGGCGATCTTGTCGGCCATCGCCATCGCCTCGTGCTGGTCGTGGGTCACGTAGACGGTGGTGGCGTGGATGCGGTTGTGCAGTTCGCGCAGCTCGTGGACCATCACTTCGCGGAACTCCGCGTCCAGCGTGCCGAGCGGCTCGTCCATCAGGAAGCACTTCGGCCGGCGCACGATGGCGCGACCGAGCGCCACGCGCTGGCGGTCGCCCCCGGCGAGACCGGAGACGGAGCGATCGAGGATATGGCCGATCTGCAGGAGCCGCGCGGTTTCTTCCACCCGCTTCCTGATCTCCGCCTTCGGCACGCCCTGCGACAGAAGGGGGAAGCCGATGTTCCGGCGCACGTTCATGTGCGGATAGAGCGCGAAAAGCTGGAAGACGAAGGCGATGTCGCGGGCGCTCGCCCGGTTGAAGGTGACGTCCTCGCCGTCGAGCAGGATCCGGCCGCTCGTCGGCAGTTCCAGTCCTGCAATCATGCGCAGCGTCGTCGTCTTGCCGCATCCGGATGGTCCGAGCAGCGCCAGGAACTCGCCGTCCTGCACGGTGAAGGTGGAATCTTCCACCGCGGCGAAATCGCCGAACTGCTTGCGCAGGTTCTCAACCCTGATCTCCGCCATGGCTACTCCGGAAACTTCGAGACGACGATGAACATGAGGGTGCCGGCGAGCAGCGTCACCAGCGACCAGGTGTAGAGCACCAGCGCGAACGGCTGGAACAGCATCAGGAAGCCCAGCGCGATCAGGGCGGTGGCGATGTTCTCCATCGGGCCGCGACGGAGAAAGAACGGACGCTTCTTCTTTGCGACTGATGTCGTTTCTATCGTCATTTGCGCACCGCTCCGAAGGTGATGCCGCGCAGAAGCTGTTTGCGCAGCAGGATGGTGAAGACGAGGATCGGCACGAGGAAGATCGTCGTGCCGGCGGCGACCGCGGGCCAGTCCATACCGCCCTCGCCGATGATGGTCGGGATGAAGGGCGGTGCGGTCTGGGCGGAGCCGGAGGTCAGGAGCACGGCAAAGGCATATTCGTTCCAGGCGAAGATCAGGCAGAAGATGGCGGTCGCCGCGATCCCCGTCGTCGCCTGCGGCAGCACGACCTTGCGGAAGGCCTGCAGGCGCGTGTAGCCGTCGATCATCGCCGCCTCCTCGTATTCGCGCGGGATCTCGTCGATGAAGCCCTTGAGCAGCCAGACGGCGAGCGAGACGTTGACCGCCGTATAGAGCAGGATCATGCCGAGGGCTGTGTCGGACAGGCCGAGTTCGCGGTACATCAGGTAGATCGGGATTGCGACGGCGATCGGCGGCATCATCCGCGTCGACAGGATGAAGAACAGCAGATCGTCGGCGAGCGGTACCCGGAAGCGCGAGAAGCCGTAGGCGGCGAGCGTGCCGAGGAAGACGGCGAGGAAGGTCGAGCCGAAGGCGATCACCATGGAATTGGTGAAGCGCGGCCAGTAGTTGGAGGGGCCGGCGATCACCATGTTGCGGCTGCGGGTGATCTCGTCGCAGGTCGACTGCGGCGGCCCGAGCGACTGGATGTATTCCGGCGTCTGGCGGGTGCGGGTGGTGAAGAGGTTGCAGTAGCCTTCCAGCGTCGGCGTGAAGACGAGCTTCGGCGGATAGCTGATCGAATCCGGCGGCGACTTGAAGCTGGTCATGAAGATCCAGGCCAGCGGCACCATGGTGATGATCGCGTAGAGGACGACGATAATGCCGGCGATGCGCTTTGTCGCAGCGCTCGGCTCGACTACGGAATGGGCGGAGGTGGCGTTGCTCATCTCTGCTTCACCCTGTTCAGTGCATTGACGTAGATGTTGGCGAGCCCGAAGACGGCCACGAAGAGGATGATGGCGAAGGCCGACGCCCGCCCCGTCCGCCAGCTCTCGAAGGCCTCGCGCTTCAGCGTGATCGAGGCGACCTCGGTGGTGGAGCCAGGCCCACCACCGGTGAGCAGCATCACCATGTCGAACATCTTGAAATTCTCGATGCCGCGGAAGAGCACCGCCAGCATGATGAAGGGCAGCGCCATCGGAATGGTGATCGACCAGAACTGGCGCCAGGCGGAGGCGCGATCGACCTCGGCGGCCTCGTAGATGTAGTCGGGAATGGAGCGAAGGCCGGCGAGGCAGATCAGCATCACATAGGGCGTCCACATCCAGGTATCGACGATAATGATCGACCAGGGCGCCAGCGACACCGAGCCGAGCATCTCGAAGGAGGACGGCGGCACGCCGGTGATATAGGAGACGATGTAGTTGAAGAGACCGATCTGCGGCTGGTAGAGGAACCGCCAGAAGTTGCCGACGACTGCCGGCGACAGCATCATCGGGATCAGGATGACGGTCGTCCAGAAGGCATGGCCGCGGAACTTGCGGTCGATCAGGTAGGCGAGCGAGAAGCCGATCAGCGTCTGCAACAGGATCGTCCAGAAGACGAAATGCGCCGTCGTCTGCATCGCGATCCAGATGTCGCTGTCGGTCAGCACCCGCTGGTAGTTCTGCAGCCCGACCGTCTCCAGGACCGCATTCGGCCGGTTCGCCCGGTAATTGGTGAAGGACAGCCGCACGGCCCAGATCAGCGGGAAGATGTTGATGGCGAGCAACAGCGCGATCGTCGGGGTGATGAAGAGCCAGGCGATGGCGCGGTCGGACAGGCCGCCGATGCGCCGGACGAGCGAAACCGGCGTCGATGCCGCGGCCCGTTCCGGCTCCTTTTCCAGTATGGTCGTATCGGAATTGATCACGGACTTTACCTTGAGGCTTTGAGGAGCGTCGCTAGCGGCGGGGCCGCCCGGACAGGCGCCGGACGACCCACCGGGAGGAAATCAGAGCTTCCCTTCGTCCTCGAAGATCTCGGTCCAGTCCTTGACCAGGCCGTCGAGCGCCTCCTTGGCGGTGCCCTGGTCGGCCACGACATAGTCATGGAACCGCTTCTGCGCCGCCTGCAGCAGGATGGCGTAGGAGGGCTCCTGCCAAAAGTCCTGCACCTGGTTCATGGCAACGAGGAAGTCGGCCGCAAAGGGCTGGCTGTCCTTGAAGGAGGGATCGTTCAGCACGGCGTTGTGCACCGCATAGCCGCCGAGCTGCCACCACTTCTTCTGCACCTCCGGCTGGGCGAACCATTTGATGTAGGCGAGCGCACCGTCCATGTTGTCGGTGTTGGCTACGACCGAGATGCCCTGGCCGCCGAGGGTCGAGGCAGCCGTCGCCTCCTTCGGATTGACGAAGAAGCCGATCCGGTCACCGCCGACGTTCTCGTCCTTGGCAAGGCCGGGGAAGAAGGCGAACCAGTTCATCGCCATCGCCGCCTGGCCCGATTTGAACGCGTCCAGCGTCTCGCCCATGTAGGCGTCAGTGTAGCCCGGAGGCGTGCAGCACTTGTAGAGTTCCTTGTAGGCCTCCAGTCCCTTGACCGCACCTTCCGAGTTCACCGCACCGTCCATGTCATACTTGCCGGGGGTATTCTCGTATTTGAAGCCATAGGGATAGAGCGCCTGCGTCGCCCCCATGGTGATGCCTTCCGAGGCGCGCTCGGTGAAGATCGCCGCACCATAGACCTTCTTGCCGTCGATCTCCTTGCCGTTGAAGAACTTGGCCGTCTCCAGCAGCTCGTCCCAGGTGGTCGGCGGCGCCAGGTCGCGGCCGGTGGCGGCCTTGAACTCGGCCTGGATCTCCGGCTTGTTGAACCAGTCCTTGCGATAGAACCAGGCGTTGGCATCGCCCATGGCCGGCAGCGCCCAGTAGTTCGGCGTGCCCTTCGGCCAGGTCGAATAGGCGTTGACGGCGGCTTCGGCGAAGTCGCTCATCTTGATGCCTTCCTTGTCGAAGAAGTCGTTCAGCTTGACGTAGTAGCCGTTCTCCGCCGAGCCGCCGATCCACTGGCTGTCGCCGATCAGGAGATCGCAGAGCTTGCCGCCCGAATTCAGCTCGTTGAGGATACGGTCGGCGAAGTTGGGCCAGGGCACGAACTCGAACTTCATCTGCGTGCCGCTCTGCGCGGTAAAGTCCTTGGACAGCTCGACCAGCGCGTTGGCCGGGTCCCAGGCGGCCCAGCAGAGCGTCAGTTCATCGGCCTGCGCCAGGCTCGGCAGCGCCGTCGAAAGGCCAAGCACCATCGTTGCCCCGAGAAGGGGCCTGCACATCGTTTTCATGAAATCCTCCCAGATTCGAAAGGAAGCCCCACGCCGCCCTTCGGAAAACTCCCTGCATCGTCATGCCCGGCACGGCCCTCACTCCGCCATGTTGAGCAACATGTTTAGTGATACGCAATTCACTCAACATAGCAAGGGCGATTCGTCGCTGCATTGCAGCAGAAAGAGGCCGGAACTGCGGGAATGCGCGCCGGATATTTGAACACACTGATGTTCAGCGAGCCCTCGTCGGCGCATGAAAGCGAGCTCGCAATCCGGTACCACGCCGGCCGGCTCGGCCGATCCTGGATCATGCGCGGTGGAATGGTACGGGACGATGGAAGGCGGCCTGCAAGGCGTACTCGAGCGAGCCCGGGAACGGGCGCCACTCTCCCATTGTCACATGTCTAGGCGCGGAAGGGCAGTTCCAGGTAGGCAAAGGGAAGTGCACCCGTCCGGTGAACACCGCAGACAGCCCGGAATTGACCTCCACCTAGCTTGATCAGAGTCTCAGTGGCTGCTGCAGATCTCTCGTACAGCATTCTTCGTGGTGCAGGGCAGAACGGAGTCACGCACCAGCTGGTTTGAACCAGAATTCGCCTGGCAAAGCTGCAATGCCATTGCTGTTAGTCCTTCTGGCAATCTCGCGCTTCGATAGCATGGCTGTAGGTGCCGCCGGGCCAAGACCATACGTACTGTATTTGCTTTATCTGCCGGGTGGCCAGCCACGTCCCGAACGTTTTGCATTGCTCTGCAACTAGGCCGGAATCAGCACCGAGGCTTTTTTTCAAGTCCGCCGCTTCGAGCGGCTCTGGAGATGAGGCCTGGAACGTGAAAACGCGATGGGCAAACGATACTGACTCGATTGTGATTCCGTCGAATTGACGCGGAAGGGAGTCGTTCATCTTTGCAATTTCGCTTGGCGAGATCGGGCTTGGAGGAAGACGATAAATGTTCACCGACAACATGAAGGCCAGTGTCACCGTGAACACAATCGGCCAGCGGATGTTGAACCACCATTGGACGACCGCCGCAAACACAGCAGCAAACAACGCCTGCATCGCCAACCACGGGAGCCAATCGCCGGTATTCCAGTAAAGCTCACTCCAAACTTCATTCAATATATCGGTCATATAACCTGCTTTAACACGAGCTGATTGAGCAGCCGGCGACCGGCCTGAGCATTGAGAATTCAGACGTGAAACGCTTATTTGTCTTGAGTTGAATGATCTCGAAGTCAGATCCGGCGTCTGCTGTCACCTCATCGAAACTTCCTGACAGCTCGAAAGTATCATCGCCGCCGCCAATGAAATTTACCAGGAATGTTGGCCCCCCAGTTTGCCGTAGAGAGAACTAGCGCAATTCTGGCGTCCCCTCAACACGGCTATTTAAAGTTGGGCATTACCAACATCCAAGGGCCTGTCCGAGACTCAATCCGGTGCAGAATGATACCTACGCCAAATGAACAATCGAGCAGCGCCGGTAGCTAGCTGCTAGATCAAACAGTTTTTTGAATTTTCGGCTTCCCCCGACCGGACCACCATCCAAGAGAACGGACCGAGTGCACCAGAATTGCACACATTCGTCGTGCATTTGGCGCTTTGTCCTCTGCATTCACGGTGGAATTGCGCATTCAGTCAGCGCGATTGGCATCGCGCAACTTACTGTATTGCCGAAGGAAAAATGGTGCTGCTAGAGAGATTTGAACTCTCGGCCTCTCCCTTACCAAGGGAGTGCTCTACCCCTGAGCTATAGCAGCATCCGGCGAAGCAGACTTCCTGCGTTCGCGTCAAGCGAGGCGCCTATTGCCATAGTCTCACCCCCTATGCAAGCCGCAAACGCATCATGGGGACAACAAATTCGGCAAAAGCCGGGAACGCTTTTGCAAAGGGGCGTTTCGCGCTATCGATGGGCCATGGAGAAGGACGAGAAAACGGGTCGCGGCGGCGGCGAGCGCGACGGGCGGAAGGCCAGGGTGCAGATGCCGGAGAGCGATGCGGTGCGGGCGCGCGCCGAGGAGCGCAAGGCGCGCCTTGCCAGGACGCTGCGCGACAATCTGGCCCGCCGCAAGCAGCAGGCCCGCGCGCGCCGGGCGGGCGAGGCCGACGAGACCGAAGGTCTGCCTGCCGCAAAATCGGACGAATCACAGTCATAGAGTGTGCCGGAACGTCGCTTCCGGCGCACGGGGACAGGCAGATCTGAGGGAATACCGGCACGCATCCGGACGGCTGCGTCGATCGCGACGCCGGCGACGCGGGCCCGGCACAGAGAAGCTCCATCCCTCCTTCCGGACGGTTCATGCACAGTTTCCGGCACCGGCGCAGGTCGGCGCGGCTGCGGGAGGCTTCATTTTTACGCCGCGATGCTCTAAGGAGGCGCCTTTCTCCGAGAGACGGCAGATTGAGAAAGGCGGGCGCAGCCCCGTAGGCACACATGGATCGTATCAGGATTGTAGGCGGCAACGCGCTCAAGGGCGTCATTCCGATCTCCGGCGCGAAGAACGCGGCACTGCCCTTGATGATCGCCTCGCTTCTGACCGACGATACGCTGACCCTGGAGAACGTGCCGCATCTCGCCGATGTCGAGCAGCTGATCCGCATCCTCGGCAATCATGGCGCCGACATCTCCGTCAACGGCCGCCGCGAGCGCCAGAGCGAGGGCTATTCGCGCACGATCCATTTCACCTCGCGCAACATCGTCGATACGACCGCGCCCTACGAGCTGGTTTCGAAGATGCGCGCCAGCTTCTGGGTGATCGGCCCGCTTCTGGCGCGCGAGGGCAAGGCCCGCGTGTCGCTGCCGGGCGGCTGCGCGATCGGCACGCGGCCGGTCGACCTCTTCATCGAGGGGCTGACCGCCCTCGGCGCGCAGATCGAGATCGACGGCGGCTACATCGACGCCAGGGCCCCGGACGGCGGCCTGATCGGCGCCCGCTACACCTTCCCCAAGGTTTCCGTCGGCGCCACCCACGTGATGATGATGGCGGCGACGCTCGCCCGCGGCACCACCGTCATCGGCAACGCGGCGCGCGAGCCGGAGGTGCAGGACCTTGCCAAGTGCCTGAACGCCATGGGCGCCAAGATCACCGGCGCCGGCACGAGCACGATCACGATCGAGGGCGTCACCGCGCTGTCGGGCGCGCGTCACCGGGTGCTTCCCGACCGGATCGAGACCGGCACCTATGCCATGGCGGTCGCGATGACCGGCGGCGACGTCGTGCTCGAGGGTACCGAGGCGCACCTGCTCGACACGGCGCTGGAGGCGATCCGCCGCGCCGGCGCGGAAATCACGACCACCGAGAGCGGGATCCGCGTCGTCCGCAATGGGGCGGGCATCAAGCCGGTCGACATCGTCACCGACCCCTATCCCGGCTTCCCGACCGACCTGCAGGCGCAGTTCATGGGGCTGATGACACGCTCCTCCGGCGTCTCGCACATTACCGAGACGATCTTCGAGAACCGCTTCATGCACGTGCAGGAACTGGCCCGGCTCGGCGCGAAGATCTCGCTCTCCGGCCAGACCGCCAAGATCGAGGGCGTCGAGCGGCTGCGCGGCGCGCCGGTGATGGCGACCGACCTGCGCGCCTCGGTCTCGCTGGTCATCGCCGGCCTTGCCGCCGAGGGCGAGACGATGGTCTCGCGCGTCTACCATCTCGACCGCGGCTTCGAGCGTCTCGAAGAGAAGCTGACCCGCTGCGGCGCCTCGGTGGAACGCGTCAGCGACTGACGGCCTGGCAGGCGCCTGCCCGGCGGCCGGATGGGCGGGCAGGCATGATCGATGCCCGCATTGGCGCAGATCTGCGACAGACCCTTTCCGCTGCCGGGCTGCATCGACGGGATCGCCGTCGGCCGTATCCCTGCCCTGTTGCGCTCGCCCGTTTCCCGTCCTATTTCCTGAGCTGAACGGAAACAGGCGGTATCGCAGCTGGCCCGGCCGCATGCGCCGCGCCAGTGTCGGCCGGTCGGATCGCCGGCCGGGCGCGATGTCGAAAATTCAGGCGCGGCCGGGCGGCTGCCGAAAAGGAGCATCATGGACAGTCTGAAGCTGCTGGCCCTCGACGGAGACGATCTTGCAGTCGTCTCCGCGCATCTGCAGGACGCCGTGTTCAAGATCGGCGACGTCAGCTGGGATGCCCGCCACGGCGTGTTCACGCTCGCCGTCAACCGCTTCGTCTGGGAAACCGCCGGATCGCGCGGCAAGGCATTCGAGCGGCGGCGCGCCATGATCGCCTTCAAGCGCGTGCGCGCCGTCCGCGCCATCGGCATCGACCGGAACGACCGTGACGCGGTGCTCTCGCTGCTGGCGATCCGCTTCGCCCCCGAGGGCGAGGGGCCGGAAGGCACGGTGGAACTGGTGATGTCGGGCAACGCCCAGTTCGCACTCGACGTCGAATGCATCGAGAGCCAGTTCGCCGATGTCGGCGGCGCCTGGGAAACGAGCTTGAAACCGCAGCATCCGGCAAGCTAGAGCATTGATGCATCGGCTGCCGGCGCTCAACGCCGCGCCGCAGGACGCAAAGGGTGCCCTCGCACCCCGACCAGGCAGGACGGGACACTCCCGCGACACGACAGGACGATTGAACAGTGGCGATCAGGCTTGATTTTCGCGACGGCGACTTCGAAACGCGGTTTGCCGCCTTTCTGACCACCAAGCGCGAGGTGTCGGAGGACGTGAACGCGACGGTGCGCGGCATCATCGACGACGTGCGCGCGAACGGCGATGCCGCCCTTGCGGCCTACACGCTGCGCTTCGACGGCCTGGATTTCGGCAATCTGCCGATGCGGGTCGGCGCCGACGAGATCGAGGCGGCCTATCGGCAGACGCCGGCGGCGGTCGTTGCGGCGCTGGAGCTCGCCGCCCGGCGGATCGAGAAGCACCATGCCCGCCAGTTGCCGAAGGACGATCTCTACGAGGACGATATCGGCGTCGGGCTCGGCTCGCGCTGGACGGCGATCGATGCCGTCGGCCTCTATGTGCCCGGCGGCACCGCCAGCTATCCGAGCTCGGTGCTGATGAACGCCGTGCCGGCGAGGGTCGCGGGCGTACCGCGCATCGTGATGGTGGTGCCGGCCAAGGACGGCGCGATCAACCCGGCCGTTCTGGCGGCGGCTAAGATCGCCGGCGTCGACGAGATCTACCGGATCGGCGGCGCCCAGGCCGTCGCAGCGCTCGCCTACGGCACCGAGACGATCGCCCCCGTCGCCAAGATCACCGGCCCCGGCAACGCCTTCGTCGCCGCCGCCAAGCGCCAGGTATTCGGCACGGTCGGCATCGACATGATCGCCGGCCCCTCCGAGGTGCTGGTGATCGCCGACGGCGAGAACGATCCGGACTGGCTGGCGGCCGACCTGCTCGCGCAGGCCGAGCACGACCGCGGCGCCCAGGCAATCCTGATCACCGACAGCGCCGACCTCTGCGAAGCGGTCGAGGCGGCGGTCGAGCGGCAGCTGAAGACGCTGGAGCGCGCCGAGACGGCTGAAGCCAGCTGGCGCGACTTCGGCGCGATCATTCTCGTGCCCGCCTTGGACAAGGCCGTGCCGCTTGCCAACCGCATCGCCGCCGAGCACCTGGAGATCGCAACCGCCGATCCGGACGCGCTTTTGCCGCAGATCCGCAATGCGGGGGCGATCTTCGTCGGGCGGCATACGCCGGAAGTGATCGGCGACTATGTCGGCGGCTCCAACCACGTGCTGCCGACGGCGCGCTCGGCCCGCTTCTCCTCCGGGCTCTCGGTGCTCGACTACATGAAGCGGACCTCGATCCTGCGCCTCGGCCCCGAACAGTTGCGGCAGCTGGGGCCCGCGGCGGTGACGCTCGCCGAGGCGGAGGGGCTCGGCGCGCATGCGCGCTCGGTCGCCATCCGCCTCAACCCCGGAGGATGACAGGAAGATGAGACTGGGATGACGAGGATGCCCGCCTTTCGCCTGTGCGACGTGGTGCTGGACGAGACGATCGGCCGCGCCACCCCGGACGTCGAGCACGAGCGGGCGGTGGCGATCTTCGACCTGATCGAGGAGAACTCCTTCGAGCCGGTGGGCCACACCGGCGGTCCCTACCGGCTGAACCTGTCGCTGATGGATTCGAAGCTGATCTTCGCCATCTCGACCGAGGACGGCAAGGCGGTCGCCACGCATATCCTGTCGCTGACGCCGTTCCGCCGGATCGTGAAGGACTATTTCCTGATCTGCGAGAGCTACTACCAGGCGATCCGCTCGGCCACGCCGAGCCAGATCGAGGCGATCGACATGGGCCGGCGCGGCATTCACAACGACGGCTCGCAGACGCTGATGGACCGGCTCTCCGGCAAGATCAAGCTCGATTTCGACACCGCGCGACGGCTCTTCACGCTGGTCTGCGTGCTCTACTGGCGCGGGTGAGCGGCATGAGCGCGCCGGAGATCGACAAGGGGCAGGCAAAGGCG
The DNA here is from genome assembly GCA_900469965.1 of Hyphomicrobiales bacterium. GTDB lineage: Bacteria > Pseudomonadota > Alphaproteobacteria > Rhizobiales > Rhizobiaceae > Mycoplana. Next base: position 161,691 of record UBZP01000025.1, read on the forward strand.
CGAAACCCCGCCTCGGTGCTTTTCATGTGCCGGATGAACGCCGTGCGGTCGCCGATGGCCGAGGCGATCGCCCGCAGCATGCTGCCGGCCGGCACCTATGTGGCGTCCGCCGGCATCCGCCCCGGCGAGCGGGATCCCTTCGTCGATGCGGTGCTGGAGGAGGTCGGGCTCTCGATCGAGCGGCACCTGCCGCGGTCGCTGGAGGAACTCGAGGACGACTATTTCGACCTGATCGTCACGCTCGCCCCGGAAGCGCATCACGCCGCGCTCGAACTGACCCGCTCGAACGCGGTCGAGGTCGTCTACTGGCCGACCCCCGATCCGACCGTCGCCACGGGGACGCGCGAGCAGATCCTGTCGGCCTATCGCGACGTCCGCAACCATCTGGCCACACTGATCGAGCGGCGGCTCGGGCCCGGTATATCCGTTTCCTCTTGAATAAATCCGGCCCCTGCCGCAGGCATGTGAAGAAAGCCGGATCAATGGTGTTCACAAAACACCCTCTATTGTGTAGTTTCCGCCCAAATTTCGGCCGGCGGCATCCTGCCGCCCGTCAACGAAGGATCACCACCGCAATATGGCTAAAGAAGAAGTCCTTGAATTCCCGGGTGTCGTTACGGAACTGCTGCCGAACGCAACCTTCCGCGTCAAGCTCGAGAACGAGCACGAGATCATCGCGCACACGGCCGGCCGCATGCGCAAGAACCGCATCCGCGTGCTTGCCGGCGACAAGGTGCTCGTCGAGATGACGCCCTACGACCTGACCAAGGGCCGCATCACCTACCGCTTCAAGTAAGCTCATCCTGCAGCGCTCCGCCGAGCGGTTCCCTCGAGGCTCCATGGAATTCGCCCACAAGCTCATCCTGGCATCCGGCTCGCCGCGCCGCGTCGAGCTTCTGGCGCAGGCGGGCATCGAGCCCGACCGGCTGATGCCGATGGATATCGACGAGACGCCGAAGAAATCCGAGCACCCGCGCTCGCTGGCCCGTCGGCTGTGCACCGGCAAGGCGGAAGCCGCCCTTGCCGCGATCAAGGGCGATCCGGCCGCCGAAGGCAGCTATATTCTCGCCGCCGACACCGTGGTCGCGGTCGGGCGGCGCATCGTGCCGAAGTGCGACATGGTCGACGAGGCGGCAAGCGCCCTGCACCTGCTCTCCGGCCGCAGCCACCGCGTCTTCACCGGCGTCTGCCTGATCACCCCGGACAGGAAGGTGCGCCAGCGCATCATCGACACCAAGGTGCGCTTCAAGCGCCTGTCCGGCCTCGACATCGAGAGCTACCTCGCCTCCGGCCAATGGCGCGGCAAGGCGGGCGGCTATGCGATCCAGGGGATCGCCGGCAGCTTCGTGGTCAAGCTGGTGGGTTCCTATACGAACGTCGTCGGGCTGCCGCTGCAGGAGACGCTGGCCCTGCTCGTCGGCGAAGGCTACGACGTCCACCGTCGCTGGTCCGAGGCATAAGACCATGAGCGGCGACATGAACAAGCCGAAGGCCAAGGTGGAACCCCTGCGCAAAACCCGCCCCTGCCCCGAATGCGGCCGGCAGTCCGTCCGCGAGCACTACCCCTTCTGTTCGGACCGCTGCCGCAGCCTCGACCTGAACCGCTGGCTCTCCGGCTCCTACGCCATTCCCGTCAGCGACGACGAGGCGAAGGCCGGCGAGAACGACTGACCGGGCCGCCACCGCCCGCTCCTTCGCCGGCAACTTCCAGACCCGCCATTCCGCTCTGCCGCGGCCTTGTCCCGGAGCACTGCGTGCCCGCCCGGCTCGTCCGGCACGGCCCGCAATCTGCCACCCGCGACAGCAAGGTCGCACGCCGCCTGCCGAAAACGCCTGCATTTTCCGACACTTGAGACCCTACGTTTTTTCCCGTCGAAAATCCGCCTTGGGGGCTGGACACGATCGAGCAAGATGCTATAACCCCGCTCGCTTCCGGGGCGAAACCAAGCGCCCCCGGGTTTTCCAAGAAAAACCCAGCCGGATGCCCGGATAGCTCAGTTGGTAGAGCAGCGGATTGAAAATCCGCGTGTCGGTGGTTCAAATCCGCCTCCGGGCACCATTTCAAAGCCTTTTCTCGCCGTCTTTTCCCGCCGCCAAGCGACAGGCGTCTGCAACGCCAATCTCATTGGCTGCCACCTCTCCCCACCAGCAATCCAATACGCTTTTGGGTTGCAGGCACGATACGCCCTGCATACAGTCGCGCGCGATGCAAATCGATGAGAGAGGGGATCGACCATGGCAGATGAAGTTTATGTCGTAACGTCCACGGCCAAGCTGATCGCAATCAACACCCAGACGCTCAAGGCCCGCGAGATCGGCAACACCGGCGTGGTGATGACCGACGTGGCGTTTGCCCCGGACGGCAAGCTGTACGGCATTTCCTTCGGCACCCTCTACCGCATCGATCCCGGGACCGGAGCGGCAACCACCGTCGGCAACCTGGACATCTCGAGCGCCAATGCATTCGAGATCGACAAGGACGGGAACGCCTATATCGCCTCTTCCACCGACGGCGGACTTTATCGGGTCGATCTCGACAATGGCGATACGACGCTGATCGGCAACTATTCCTCCACCAGCGTCTCGTCGGGCGATCTGGCCTTCTATGACGGCAAGCTGTACCTGACCACCGCCAACAAGAAGATCCTCAGCCTTGATCCGGCGACCGGCAAGGCCCTGAGTTCGGTTTCGATTTCCGTCGAGGAGATGTACGGTCTGGAGCAGAGCGGCTCCACCCTCTACGGCTTTGCCGGTAGCACTTTCTACTCGGTCGACCCCAAGTCGGGAAAACTCGTCACGATGAGCACGGTCGACGGCTACGGCGTGTTCATGGGCGCTGCCAGCCGCCAGTTCGCCGACCCTGACGATGACGGATATACCCTGACCGGCAGCAAGGACCGGGACTGGCTGTTCGGCAACAACGGCGCCGATACTCTCTACGGGCGCAGCGGCGACGACTTCCTGTATGGCGGCGCCGGCGCCGACGTGCTCCACGGCGAGGGCGGCAAGGACCGGCTCGACGGCGGCGCGGGTTCGGACCGCCTGTATGGCGGCACGGGCAACGACACCTACATCGTCGATCACAAGGCGGACAAGGTCGTCGAGAAGGCCGGCCAGGGCAGCGACCTCGTGACCGCATGGATCAGCTACACGCTCACCGGCAATGTCGAGAAGCTCACGCTTGCCGGCTCCGGCGACATCAACGGTACCGGCAACGGCCTTGCCAACACCATCGTCGGCAATTCGGCGAGGAACACGCTGAGTGGCGGCGGCGAGAAGGACACGCTGAAGGCCGGGGCGGGCGCAGACAGGCTGATCGGCGGCAGCGGAGCGGACAAGCTCTACGGCGGAGCCGGCGCGGACAGCTTCGTCTTCAAGTCCGTCAAGGATTCTGCCGTCTCGGCGTCCGGCCGCGACACGATCTACGACTTTTCCCGCAAGGACGGCGACAGGATCGACCTCAAGGCGATCGACGCGAACACGAAGGCGGGCGGCGACCAGGCGTTCAAGTTCATCGGCTCGGAGAAGTTCCACGGCAAGGCGGGCGAACTGCGCTTCGTCAAGGATGATGGCGACACCTTCGTCTACGGCGACGTGAACGGCAACGGCAAGGCTGACTTTGCGATCGCGCTGGACCGGCTGCTGACATTGACCAAATCCGACTTCATCCTCTGACCTTCCTCGGCCCTGCCGCTGCCGGCAGCAGCCGGCAGGGCGGGCGCCGATCCCGCCGAGCCTCACGCAGACGTGAGGATTTCCCGCAGTGCCCTGCGGAACAAAAAGGGGGCTCCGAACGTTCTATTTGCAGGTGCTTGTCACTGCACCTGCTCGGATTGGAGACCGAGCCAATTCCGGCGGGTCCGCCCGCCGGCTTTTTTATGCCTGCCGTAGGGCCTGACCTGGAGACGGACCTTCCGATGATCGCCGGATCAAGGGGAACGCAGCCCGCTCCATAGGGTTCCACCGCCACGGACACTGCAGCCGCTAGGGCCTCGGTGGCCGGCGCTCCTCCAGAAGCTCGATCTGGATCTGCTGCAGTTCGGCCAGGCGCTCCCACTGATGCGCCATCTGGTGCTCGATCATGTCATGCAGCTGCCGGATCTCCAGCTCGGCGCGCAGGTTGATCATGTAGTCGTTCTCCGCCCGGAGACGATCCTTCTCCTCCTGCCGCCGCTGGCTCATCATGATCACCGGCGCCTGGAGCGCGGCAATGCAGGAAAGGACGAGATTGAGCAGAATGAAGGGATAGGGGTCGAAGCCGCCGCCGAGGATGCCGATGACGTTGATCGTCATCCAGCCGAGAAGGACGACGACGAAGGTGATGATGAAGCCCCAGGACCCGCCGAAGGCGGCCACGCGGTCCGCGGCGCGCTGGCCGAGCGTCTCGCCCTCCAGGTCCTTCTTAAGGCCGGCCGCACTGGCATGCACCGAGGAGACGCCCCTCTCGAAGCTTTCGAGCACCTGCCGGTCGAGGTCGGAGAGCTCCCCACGTTCCTCCTCCAGCAGGTCCGCCACATAGCGGCGGCGGTAGCGCGACAGGTCGGGGCCGCAGATGTGGCTGCCCGCGTTCCAGCCCTCGCCCACGTCGCGGCGGATCAGCTCGAAAATGCCCGGGCGAATGGAGGATGCATGATAGAGCCTGCCGGACGGAAAGAGCTTTCCGCAGACGGCGCAGGTCTGCATCCGCGTGCGCGCGGCCGATCCGTTTCGTCCCATCGGCGGCCCATCTCCATCACCGCGAGCCTGCCCGCTCGGCAGGCTCTGAACCCGACGCAGACTATAGCGCCGGCCCGCCCGACGGCAACCGCCGCCACGGGGCAGGTCACAGGCACCTGAGGGCTGTCAGGCCGTCGCGCCCCGGGTGCGGGTCTGATGGATCTCGATCAGGCTCGGGCCGTTGCGGCTTGCCGCGGCGCGAAGGGCTTCGGCGAGTTCGCCGACATCGGAGAGGCGCACGGCCGGCAGGCCGTAGGCCCTGGCGATGTCGAGGAAATCGGGGGCGGACGGCCTGACGCCCTCCGGCTCGATCCCGCACTCGACCATGTAGTTCTCGATCTCCTGGTAGCCGTCGTTGTTCCAGACGAGGAAGACGACCCTGGCGCCGGCATCGGCAGCGGAACCGATCTCGGCCAGCGAGAACTGGAAGCCGCCGTCGCCGGTCAGGCAGACGACCGGGCGATCGGGGGCGCCGATCGCAGCGCCGATCGCCGCCGGCGGGCCGTAGCCCAGCGCGCCGAACCCGGTCGCGGCATTGAACCAGGAGCCGGGGCGGGCGACGTCGAGATAGAGATTGCCGGCATAGACCGCCTGGGTGGAATCGCCGACGACGATCGCATCCGGCAGCGCCTCGTAGACCATGCCGATCACGCCGATCTCGGTGCGGATCTTCGGCGTCAGCTCTTCGAAGGCGGCCTCGCGCGCCCTGCCCGCCCGGGCCGCGCCGTCCCCGGCATGGGCCTTCACCAGCGGCAGCAGGGCGACGGCGGCGGCCTCGACCGTCGAGAGCACGGGAAGCTCGGCGCGCGGCTCGCGGGCGAGTTGCTGGGCGTCGATGTCGACGCGCACGAAGCGGCGCATCGCCGGCAACGCGCCGGTGGCGTACATGTCGTAGTCGGTCTGCCCCATCTCGGTGCCGAGACCGATGACGAGATCGGCATCGGCGATCAGCGCGCGGGTGGCGTTCAGGCTGGGGCTCGCCGGTACGCGCAGCGGATGGCCGGCGAGCATGCCGCGGGCGTTGGTGGTCAGAACCACCGGTGCGTCCAGCCGCCCGGCGAGCGCCGTCACCGCCTCGTCGGCGGACGCAGCCCCGCCGCCGCACATCAGGACGATCCGGCTGGAGCGGTCGCACAGGGCCGCAAGCTCCTTCAGCGTCGCCGGATCCGGGCTCGGGCGCGGCGCCCGCGTCGCCTTCAGTGCGATCTCGCCTGCCGGCAGGGGCATGACGTCGGTCGGAATCTCGATATGCACCGGCCCCGGACGCGCCGAGCCCATGACGGAGAAGGCCTGGGCGATCACCGAGGGCAGGTCGCCCGGATCGGCCAGCGTGTGCGAATAGAGCGCGAAGCTCTTCATCATCGCCGCCTGGTCCGGCAGTTCATGCAGGAGCCCGCGGCCGTGGCCGAGCGAGTTGCGGCGGTTGACGCCGGAGATCACCAGCATCGGCACGGAATCCTGCCGTGCCTGCGCCATCGCGGTGATGGTGTTGGTCAGGCCCGGGCCAGTGATCACCAGCGCCACGCCCGGCTTGCCGGTGACCCGCGCATAGCCGTCGGCCATGAAGCCCGCCCCCTGTTCGTGGCGCGGCGTGATGTGCCGAATCTTCGAGGCCGCGAGGCCGCGATAGAGCTCGACGGTGTGCACGCCCGGAATGCCGAACACCACCTCGACGCCATTGGCCTCGAGGAGATCGACCATTGCTTCGCCGACCGTCTTCTCCCTGCTCATGCGCGCAATTCCTTCCTGAAGCCCGAGCGACCGGCGAGCGCCGACATTCTCCGGCAGGCCTCGTCGATCTTTTCGTCCGGCACGGTGAGGCTCATGCGGACAAAGTCGGCGCCGTTGCCGAAGGCGGAACCCGGCATGACGGCAACCTGCTCTTCGTCCAGGAGCGCCCAGGCGAAGGCCTCGCTGCTCATGCCGGTGCCGGATACGTCGACCACGATGAACATGCCGGCCTCCGGGGGGATCGGCATCAGACCGGGTGCGTCGGCCAGCCCGGCGACGATCCTGTCGGCGCGGCTCCGGTAGGACTGGCGCATCCGGGCCGAGGTGTCGATCGGGTTGTTCAACGCATATGCCGTCATGTCGGCGATGAAGGGCTGCACGCCGAACAGCATGGTCTCGGAGACCGCAAGCAGCCGGCTGGCAAACTCCGCCGGCCCGACCGCCCACCCGCTGCGGAAGCCGGGGGCGGCGTGCGACTTGGAAATCGACGAGCAGACGATCGTCCGCTCGGCGAGTCCGGGATCGTCGAAGGGAGATGCGAAGGAACCGGAGAACACCAGTTCCTCATAGACCTCGTCGCAGACGATCCACAGGTCATGCCGGCGGCAGACCTCGCCGATCGCGGCAATCTCGGCGGCGGTCAGCACGGCTCCGGTCGGATTGTGCGGCGTATTGAGGAGAAGGACGCGGCATTGCGGCGTGATCGATTTCTCGAGATCCTCCGCCTGCATGTGAAAGCCGCGTTCCGGGCGCAGCGGCACGGTCACCTGCTCCGCCCCGGTGGCACGGATCACGCCTTCGTAGGTCGCATAGAGCGGATCGCCGACCAGGACGGCATCGCCCTTCTCCACCAGCCCGAGCATGACGGCGAAGAGGGCCGTCTGGGTGCCGGGGAAGCAGAGGACGTTGGCGCTCGTCACGTCCGGGCGGCGCCTGGCGTATTTGCGCACGAGCGCATCGACCACCGGGGGCTCGCCCCGGCCGTTCGAATAGCGATAGCGGCCGGCATGCATCGCACGCGTCGCCTCCTCGAGCAGGCTCCGGTGCGGCGGCAGGTCGGGCTCGCCGATCGTCAGCTCGATGATGGGCTCGCCCCTGTCCCTGCGCCGGCGCGCCTCGACATGGACGGCCCATTTCTCCGACCCCAGGCTCGCCAGTCTCTCGGTGATGGATGCGTAGCGCATAGTCTTCTCCCAGTTCTTATGCTGCCGGCGCGATCGGCTGGCCGATCAGCGCCTCGATGGAGGAAAGCGCGGTCGAGACCAGCTCGCTTTCCTCGAACAGTTCGCCGGCCAGGCAGCCTTCCAGCCAGAGACCGTCGAGCAGGCCGTTGATGGCGATCGCCAGTGACCGACAGCGCGCCGGCGCGGCATCGAGGCCCCTCGACGCCAGGAAATCCGCCAGCAGTCCTTCCAGCGCGTTGCGGAACCCGAGATAGCCCTCACGATGGATGGCCGCGAGTTCCGGGTCGACGCTGACGCGGCTGATGAACGAGGCCCAGAGCGACAGGCTGCGGCTGTTGGCGACGGGTTCGGTCAGGTTGATAACGATGAACGAGCGCAGGCGCTCGTCGGGGGTGCCCGTCACCCGTTCGGCCTTCTCCGTCAGCCGCGCGATCACGACGCGGTAGGCCTCCTGCAGGATCTGCTCCTTGGAGGTGAAGTAATGCCGGATCAGCCCCGCCGTGACGCCCGCCTTGATCGCGATCTGGCGCACCGTCGCCCCCTGCAGCCCCGCTTCGGCGATGCAGTCCAGCGTCGCCTCGATGAGGTCGTGGCGGCGCTCCGCCTCGGGCGCGCGATGAAAGGAGCGGCGGCTCATGCCGCCCGCCGCAGGACGGGCCGGGTCAGGCAGGTCGGCCCGCCCTCGCAGGCGATGCAGAGCGCGTCCGCCTCGAAGGTCTCCACCGCACAGCCGGCCGCCTCCATCGCCGCCTTCGTCTTCGGGAAGCCCGCCACCATGATCACCTCGTTCGGCCGGACCGGCAGGACATTGAGGCTCAGGCCGTTGCTGGCATGGAACTCGTCCGCCGGCGCCTCGATCAGCCGGATGCCGCGCGCCTTCAGGAGCTGATAGAAGGCGGCCGGCAGGAGCGGCGCGAAGACCAGCGCCAGGTCGCCGGCAAGTGGGCTCATCACGCTCATCAGATGCAGGCAGGCCTCCTCGCCCTGCCAGAGCGGCAGGTCGTAGGCCAAGACGGAGATGCCGTGCGGCGCGAGCATCCGCGAGAGCTGGTCGATGCCCTCCTGGTTGGTGCGGACGCCGCGGCCGACGACGAGCGTCTTCGCATCGAGCCAGATGCAGTCGCCGCCCTCGACGGTGCCGGGCGCCTCGATGCGTCCGAGGATCGGAATCTGACGCTCGGCATAGGCCTTCTCATGCAGTTCCGTCTCGTTGGCGCGCAGCGGCTTGCCCATGCGCAGGAGGATGGCGCCGTGGTCGGACATCAGCGAAGGATCGTGGGTAAACATCGCGTCGGCGAGGCCGTCGCCGTCGTCCTCGAGCCAGATGATCTCGGTTCCGGACTTTTCCACAAGGCGGGCGAATTCCGCATACTGGCGCACCGCCTTGTGCCCGTCGAAGGTCGGTCCGTAGTGCCATTTCGCCGGGTCCGCCGATACGAGGCTGGGACCGGGACGACGCATCAAAACGCGCAGCAACGAAGCCGACATCTCCTGGGAACCGAAAGCGGACATCCGCTACTCCTTTGATTGCAAACAGTGTTTTGACGGGGCCGAACAAAAAGCCGGCGGTCGTATTATTATACGCTTGAACAACTACGCCACAAGTGCAACGATGGTGTCAATGGAAGGAAGCGACGGCTGCGAAGATGGCCGCGCGAAGCAAAGCAGCCTGCCGCAAGGACGGGTTGCAGAAGACAACAGGGGAAGAATTGGCATGAGCCAGGCTCATTTGTGCCGCGCGTCGGAGCAGACCATCCGATGACGGATCGCGCCGAGGCAATCGCAGTCGAAAACCTGCACAAGCGCTTCGGACCGCTCGAGGTCCTCAAGGGGGTTTCCCTCACCGCAAGGGAAGGCGACGTCATCGCCATCATCGGCGGTTCCGGATCGGGCAAGTCCACCTTTCTTCGCTGCATCAACATGCTGGAGCTGCCGAGCGCAGGGACGGTGACCATCCACGGCGAGCAGATCGCCATGAAGAAGGATGGCCGTGGCGGCCTCATGCCCGCCGACCGCCGGCAGGTGCAGCGCATCCGCTCCCGCCTTGGCATGGTCTTCCAGAGCTTCAATCTCTGGCAGCACATGACGATCCTGCAGAACGTCATCGAGGCGCCCGTCCACGTGCTCGGCGTGGCCAGGGCCGAAGCGATCGAGCGGGCCGAGACGATCCTTCGCCGCGTCGGCCTGTTCGAGAAGCGCGACGCCTATCCCGCCTTCCTGTCCGGCGGACAGCAGCAGCGCGCGGCGATCGCCCGGGCGCTCGCCGTCCAGCCGCACGTGATGCTGTTCGACGAGCCGACGTCGGCGCTCGATCCCGAGCTCGTCGGCGAGGTGCTCAGCGTCATCGGCGACCTGGCGAAGGAGAAGCGCACGATGATCCTCGTCACCCACGAGATGAAGTTCGCCCGCAACGTCGCCAACCACATCGTGTTCCTGGCCAACGGGGTCATCGAGGAGCAGGGACCGCCGGAGGAGATCTTCGGGGCGCCGAAATCGGAGCGGCTGAAGAAGTTCATCAGCTCCATCCACTGAAAATACCAAAAACCAACAGAGGGAAACAAACATGAAGACTGCACTGAAGACGATCGCACTTGCCGCCGTCATCGGCTTTGCCGGTGTCACCGGCGCCATGGCCGAGCAGATCAAGGTCGGCTTTGCCGCCGAGCCCTATCCGCCGTTCGCCTCGCCCGACGCCTCCGGCAACTGGGAAGGCTGGGAAGTGGACTTCATGAAGGCGATCTGTGCCGAGGCCAAGCTCGACTGCGTCATCACCCCGGTCGCCTGGGACGGCATCATTCCGGCGCTGACCACCAACAAGATCGACATGATCGTCGGCTCGATGTCGATCACCGCGGAACGGCTGAAGACGATCGACTTCTCCGACAAGTACTACAACACGCCCACCGGCATCATCGGCCCCAAGGGCGCCGCCTTCGACGCCACGCCGGAGAGCCTTGCAGGCAAGACCATCGGCGTCCAGGTCGCCACCATCCACCAGGCCTACGCCGACAAGTACTTCGGCGGCGCCGGCGCGACGGTCAAGGAATACCAGACCCAGGACGAAGCCAACAACGACCTGGCCGCCGGCCGCGTCGACGCCGTGCAGGCCGACGCCATCGCGCTGGACGCGTTCCTGCAGTCGGACCAGGGCAAGGACTGCTGCGAGCACAAGGGCAACGTCAAGGACGACCCGGAAATCCTCGGCGCCGGCGTGGGCGTCGGCTTGCGCAAGGGCGAGACCGAATTGAAGGACAAGATCAACGCCGCGATCAAGGCGATCCGCGCCAACGGCACCTATGACGCGTTCTCCAAGAAGTACTTCGACTTCGACATCTACGGCGGCTGATCGCGCCTCGAGCCGGGCCGGCGGCGATCCCGCCGGCTTCATCCCCTTCCGGACTAGAGTGACATGGCCGCAGATCCTGGAACCCTGATCGACTGGAGCCTCCTGGCGCTGTCGCCGCCCGGCTGGGGCGGCGTGCTCCTGGGCGGCCTTCTGAACTCGATCAAGATCGCAGTCGGCGGCTATGCGCTCGGGCTCGCGCTCGGGACCGGCGGCGCCTTCGGCAAGCTCTATGGCGGACCCGTGCTGAAGGATCTGCTCGAGGTCTATACCACCCTCGTCCGGGCCATTCCGGAACTCGTCCTGATCCTGCTGCTCTATTATGCCGGGACGGACCTGCTCAACCAGATGCTGGCGGCGATGGGCTACGGCCCCGTCGACATCAGCGGCCTTGCGGCCGGCATCTTCGTCATCGGCGTCGTGCAGGGCGCCTATTCGACCGAGGTGCTGCGCGGGGCGATCAAGGCCGTGCCGGCCGGGCAGATCGAGGCTGCCCGCGCCTACGGCATGTCGCCTGCCCAGATCATGCGGCGCATCACCCTGCCGGCCATGCTGCCGCATGCCATCCCCGGCCTGTCCAACCTGTGGCTGATCGCCACGAAGGACACCGCCCTGCTCGCCGTCGTCGGCTTCAGCGAACTGACGCTGGTGACCCGGCAGGCGGCCGGCAGCACCAAGGCCTACCTTCTCTTCTTCTGCGCCGCCGGCGCGCTCTACCTGGCGCTGACGCTGGTCTCGAACGTCGTCATCCGCATCATCGAAGCCCGCGCCCGGCGCGGCATGGCGGCCACGGCATGAGCGGCGAGACCAGCACCATCGAGGTCACCGCGCTGACCGACCTTCCGAGCGGACGGGATCTTCTCAAGCCTCACCGCATCGCGCTGATCGCCATCGCCGCCGTCATGGTCTTCTGCATCGCCTGGTTCATGCGCTGGGACTGGCTGCCCGAATATGCCGGCCGGCTGGCGCAGGGCGTCTGGGTGACGCTCCTGATGCTGTTCAGCACCGCCAGCCTCGGCTTCCTCTTCGCCGTCCCGCTGGGGCTGGTACAGGTCACCGGCCCCTGGCCGCTGAAGATGCTGGCCAAGGGCTTCTGCACCGTCATCCGCGGCACGCCGCTGCTCTTGCAGCTGTGGCTGCTCTACTATGGCCTCGGCTCGCTCTTTCCGCAGTACCCGGAGATCCGCCAGTCCTTCCTCTGGCCCTATCTGCGCGAGGCCTGGCCCTACGGCGTCGCCGCACTGACGATCTCCTTTGCCGCCTACGAGGGCGAGGTCATGCGCGGCGCCTTCGCCGGGGTTCCGGCCGGCGAACTCGAGGCCGCGCGGGCCTACGGCATGAGCCGGTGGAAGGTCTTCCGGCGCATCTGGCTGCCGCGCGCGGTCCATCGGGCACTGCCGACGCTGAACGGCGAGACGGTTCTGCAGCTGAAGTCGACGCCGCTGGTGGCGACGATCACCGTCGTCGACGTCTACGCGGTGATTTCGAAGATCCGGCAGACGACCTATCTGACCTACGAGCCGCTCCTGTTTCTGGCGCTCATCTATCTGTGCCTGACCGCCATCCTCGTCGTGGCGTTCCGCACGCTCGAAAACAAGATCCCAACCCGTGGTGCCTGACATGACCGTACGCGCTTCCCTCACCAACGCCATGCCGGAGCTCGCCGCGATCCGCCAGGACCTGCACGCCCATCCGGAGCTGGGGCTGGAGGAGGTGCGCACGTCGGAGCTGATCGCCCGCCATCTCGAGGGCCACGGCTACAAGGTCACGCGGGGGCTGGCCAAGACGGGGCTCGTGGCAACGCTTTCGAACGGCACCAGCCGGCGTTCGATCGGCATTCGCGCCGACATAGACGCCTTGCCGATCCTGGAGGAGACCGGCCTGCCCTATGCCAGCCGGACGCCCGGCCTGATGCATGCCTGCGGCCATGACGGGCACACGACGATGCTCCTGGGGGCGGCCCGCGCGATCGCCGAGCGGCGGAACTTCGACGGCACCGTGCACCTGATCTTCCAGCCGGCCGAGGAGAATTTCGGCGGCGCGAAGATCATGGTGGAGGAGGGGCTGTTCGACCGGTTCCCCTGCGACGCCGTCTTCGCGCTCCACAACGAGCCGGCCCTGCCCTTCGGCCAGTTCGCCTTTCGCGAAGGCGCCATCATGGCCGCCGTCGACGAGGCGCGCATCACGGTCAACGGCATCGGCGGGCACGGCGCCGAGCCGCAGGAAACCGCGGACCCGATCGTTGCCGGCGCCTCGATCGTGATGGCCCTGCAGACGATCGTCTCCCGCAACATCCACCCGCTCGATCCGACCGTGGTCACGGTCGGATCCTTCCACGGGGGCACCGCCAGCAATATCATTCCCGGGCGTGCCGAGCTCGTCATCGGCATCCGGTCCTTCGATCCGGACGTGCGCGACGAACTGGAGCGGCGCATACGCCTGATTGCCGAGCGCCAGGCGGAGAGCTACGCGATGTCGGCCACTGTCGACTACCTGCGCAGCTACGACGCCACCATCAACCACAAGGCCGAGACTGATCTTCTGCGGGACATTGCCATTCGATTTGCTGGGGCGGACAAGGTGGTGGATCTCGCCCGCCCCTTCATGGGCAGCGAGGACTTCGCCTATATGTTGAAGGAGCGTCCCGGCAGCTACTTCTTCCTCGGCGCCAAGACCTCCGAAAAGGACCGGCCCCTCCACCATCCGGGTTACAATTTCAACGATGATCTGCTGCCGATCGGCGCCGCGTTCTGGACGGAAGTGGCCGAAGGCTACCTGAAGCCGGCCTGAAGCGAATCAGCTGCGGCGCGCTCGAACGAGCCATTAACAAAATGTGACGATTTTTCGGCAGGGGCCACTTAACACACAGGCCCGGCGCCCCATATGATATTTTTGCATGCACGAGGATGTCCGATGTTACCCGCAATCAGAGGACCTCAAGATGAAGACATTCGTTGTATCGATCGCTGTCATGGCCGTTGCGGCCTCTAGTGCATTCGCAGCCCTTGGTAACTTTGACCGCGCACGGTTCGGTGATCCGATCGTTGCGTCCAATGAGAGCATGATCGACCAGACCGTCACCGGTTCCGTCGAGCCACAAATTTGCAAGTTCGGCGTCAAGACCGTTCGGCGTTGCGTCGACCCTTCCGCCAAGCCTACCGAAGAGGGCATCCGCAAGGACTAGCCCGAACAACCGATCCCCCCAATGACCGCCCATGCGGCGGGCGGTCAGGCGGGGAGCGCCTCATCGCGGCATCGGTGCCGCTCCCGCAAACATATCGGGCGATCGGCCCTGCAAAGGCGACATCAGCGCCTGACCGGGACTGGAACGCGAATGCGCGTGCCGCGGCGGTCCGGGGTTCCTCTCTCCACCGCGGTTGAACTATTTATATTAGCACATCTTAAAATGCCGAGATCGGCCCCCATATATGGCGATGGGCTTGAGGATCGAATGGGACCTTTGATCCGAGGATCTCGACATGAGAGCACTTGTCTTTTCAGCCGCCATCCTGGCGATGTCGGCCACGATGGCGATGGCGTTCCCGGCCAGCTTCGGGCTGCCCCATTTCGTCCGCGTCGATCAGTGGCCGGACCCCAGCCTGTTCCGGTCCGAGGCCGAGGCGCAGGCCAGGCCCGTGCCGTGCCGCATCGTGGTCTTGCCCGACGGACGGCGTTGCCTCCCGCAGGCGCGGAAATAGCGGCGCAGCGGCGGTGCCCCCCGCTCATGATCCTCGCGCCCACGGCACGCGGACGCTGGCGAATGCGCTGTCGCCGCCTCGCCTCACCTAAGGTAAGCCTCTTCAATCCGGCACAACCTATTAGCGATTTTTAATTTAAGGTTCACTCAAGCTTCAGGCCGTAGAACTCTCCTTGCCAGCATACGGGACCGCCGGAAGACAGGAACAGGACCGCACCCTCCCTGAATTTCGCGCGGCCCGTATGTGGCACAGCGCCGCCCCGTGGCGCTTTCGTCTTTCCTCCCCGCCTCCGCTTTGTTACAGCCAACCGCGAAGTCCGCGGTGGCGGACCGACGTTTGCAGGGAAGCGGAGACGGGAATGTCCGAAAAAGCAGCCGATTGCCGGACCATGGCGGAAATTCGCGAGAACATCGACCGGATCGACCGCGCGCTGATGGACCTCTTTGCCGAACGCTGGACCTTCATCGGCCGCGCCGCCGAGATCAAGGCCGAACTGGGCCTGAAGGCCGACATTCCCGCGCGGGTCGAGGAAGTCCGCAACAATGCCCGCGAGAACGCACAGGCGCGCGGTCTCGACGGCGACTTCTACGACACGCTCTGGGCGCAGCTCATCCGCCACTCGATCGAACACGAGGAAAAGACGCTCGGCCGGTAGGGCCGGCGGCAGTCGCTTGCGCGGCGGGACGCGCCCGCCGCTGCCTTGCCGTCGTCAGACCTGGTTGCGGCGGCCGAGATGCTCCTCCCAATCGAGCGCGGTGCGCACGATGAAGGCGAGATCGTCGTATTGCGGCCGCCAGTTCAGTTCCTTCATCGCGACGGCCGGATTGGCGACGATCGAGACGGCATCGCCGGGGCGGCGGCCGGCGATGCGCACGGGGAAATCGACGCCGGAGACTTCCTTGACCCGGTTCAGCACTTCGAGAACCGAGAAGCCGCGGCCGTAGCCGCAATTGGCGACGATCGATCCGCCGCCGGCGCGCATGCGCTCCAGCGCCTTCAGGTGCGCGTTGGCGAGATCGGAGACGTGGATGTAGTCGCGCACGCAGGTGCCGTCGGGGGTGGCGTAGTCGGTGCCGTAGACGTCCATGCCCTGGCGCTTGCCGAGCGCGGCTTCCGAGGCGACCTTGATCAGGTGCGTCGCCCCCTTGGTCGACTGGCCGGTGCGCCCTCGCGGATCGGCGCCGGCGACGTTGAAATAGCGCAGCGCCGTATAGGCGAAGTCATGCGCGAGCGCCGTGTCGCGCAGCATGATCTCCGTCATCAGCTTCGACGAACCGTAGGGCGATTCCGGGCTCAGCGGCGCGGTTTCCTCGACCGGGTCGGCCGTCTGCGGCGTGCCGTAGACGGCGGCGGTGGAGGAGAAGACGAAATGCGGCACCTTCGCCTCGACGGCCGCGGCGATCAGCGCGCGCGACTTGACCGTGTTGTTCTCGTAGTAGCTCAGGGGGTCGGCGACCGATTCCGGCACGACGATCGAGCCGGCGAAATGGATGATCGCGTCGACCGCGTTCTCGGCGAAGATCTTCTTCAGCAGCTCCCGATCGGCGATATCGCCCTCGTAGAAGCGGGCCTCCGGCGCGATCGCCCAGCGGAACCCGGTGGACAGCCGGTCGACGACCACCACCTCCTCGCCCGCGTCGTGAAGCGCCCAGACCATGTGCGAGCCGATGTAGCCCGCTCCGCCCGTTACCAGTACCGCCATTCAGCTGTCTCCGAATCTGTTGATGCCGCCGCATAAGAGCGTGATCGTAACGAAGACGCAATTGTGGCGATCAGAGGGCCGCGATATAGCGCGCCAGCCTTCCTGCCGCTTCTTCCACGTGAGCCGTATTGCGCAGGAAGCAGGCGCGCATGAAGAGCGAGCCGCCTTCGCCGAAGGCCGTGCCGGGCGCAAGGCCCACGCCCGTCTTGTCGACGATGTCGAGCGCCGCCTGGCGCGAGTCCGTGACGCCGTCGATCTTGAGGAAGGCGTAGATGGCGCCGTCCGGTTTCAGCGTCTCCACCCGGTTCGTGGCGATCAGGGCGTCGCAGAGAAGGTCGCGGGCGCGCGCCGCCTTGTCGATATTGGCCTGGACGAAGGCGTCCCCTTCGTCGAGCGCGGCGATCGCCCCCTTCTGCATGAACTGGGCGACGCCGGACGTCGAATACTGCACGAGGTTCTCGATTACCTGCCCCATCTGCGGCGGCGCCACGATCCAGCCGACGCGCCAGCCCGTCATCGACCAGTTCTTCGAGAACGAATTGACGAAGATCACCCGGTCGCCGTCCTCCATCACGTCGAGGAAGGACGGTGCCCTGCCGCCGGCGTAGAAGTAGCGCGCATAGATCTCGTCGGCCATGATCCAGAGACCCCGCCTCCGGGCGATCCGCAGCATAGCGCGCAGATCTTCCGCGGTCGCCGTCCAGCCGGTGGGGTTCGACGGCGTGTTGACGAACAGGGCCTTAGTGTTCGGCGTGATCGCCGCTTCCAGCCGATCGAGGTCGAGCTGCCAGCGCCCCTCGGAAAAGCGGAGCGGGACGGCGAGCGGCCGGACGCCGGCGATCTCGGCGGCGGCGGCGAGGTTCGGCCAGGCCGGCGTCAGATAGACGATGTCGTCCCCGGGCGAGGCGATCGCCTGCAGCGTCAGCTGGATCGCCTGCATGCCGGAACCGACGACATAGAAGTGCTCGGGCGACAGTGCGCGGCCGAAATGGCGCTCGTAGTAGCGCGACAGCGCCTGCCGCAGCTCCGGGATGCCGCGCTGCCAGGTGTAGAAGGTCTCGCCGGCCTCGAGCGCCGCCATCGCCGCGCCGGAGATGAAGCCGGGTGTCGGCAGGTCGCCTTCGCCGACCCAGAGCGGGATCAGGCCGTCGCGGCCGCGGGCATAGTTGACCAGTTCGACGATGCCGCTTTCCGGCGCATTCAGCGCGCGCGGGCTCAGATTGCCGAGAATGTCCATCGTGTCTCCATCAGAGCCGTGGCAGCGCCGGCAACGGCGCGCCATCCGTTCGGGCAACCCTTAGCGGGATTCGATGGCCCGATCACCCCAGTTTCTCTGACGTTCTGATCGATTTCGGTGATGGAAGGGGCCGGCCCCGGCGACAAATGCCGGGGCCCGGAGGGTGTCAGACCGTCGGCCGGGACTTCAGGAGGTCGCGGATTTCCGTCAGCAGCGCCACGTCTGCCGGCGGCGGCGCAGCCTCGGCGGCTTTCTTCTTTTCGACGCTTGCGCGCACGCGGTTCACCGCCTTGATCATCAGGAAAATGATCCATGCCAGAATGAGGAAGTTGATCAGCACCGTGATGAAGCTGCCATAGGCGAAGACCGCACCCTGTTCGCGCGCGGCGGCCAGCGTGCTCGCCGTGACGTTGGCGGACAGCGGCAGGAAGTAGTTCGAGAAGTCGAAGCCGCCACCCGTCAGGGCGCCGACAATCGGCATGACGAGGTCGTTGACGACCGAATCGACGATCTTGCTGAAGGCTGCACCAATGATCACGCCGACGGCGAGATCCATCACGTTGCCGCGGGCGATGAACTCCTTGAACTCGTTGAGCATTCCCTTCTCCTCCTGCTGGACGACAATGCCAGCGTAATTTAGATCTTCGGCGAATGGAACCACCCGGACGCGTTCCTCCACCATACCGCAACCACCTTTCCGCAATGGGGCTCAAGTCAAGACCCGCCCCCGATTTTCTTTGTCGTTTTAATGGCCTATGGTGTTTGCGGCGGCCGGGAGGGGGCCGTCATTTTCCGGAGGACGCATGCTGCCAGGCTGGACCATCTTCGCCGCGGCCTTCGCCTATCTCCTGCTGCTGTTTGCGGTGGCGACCTACGGCGACCGCAAGGCGCGCAGCTCGGACGCCACCGGCCGCGGGCGGCCGCTGGTCTATGCGCTGAGCCTTGCGATCTACTGCACGTCCTGGACCTATTTCGGCGGTGTCGGGCTCGCGAGCGCCCACGGTCTGGAGTTCCTCGGCATCTATATCGGACCGATCCTGATGTTCACGCTCGGCCTGCCGCTGATCCGGCGGATCGTCGATCTGGCAAAGTCCGAGCGCCTCACCTCGATTGCCGACTTCGTCGGCGCGCGCTACGGCAAGAGCCCGGGCGTTGCCGCGATCGTCGCGCTGATCGCCCTGATCGGTGCCATCCCCTACATCGCGCTGCAGCTGAAGGCGGTGTCGAGTTCGGTGAAGGTCGTGGTCGACTTCTACGACTACGGCTTCGACGACAGCCAGACGTTTTTGGACCTGCCGCTGATCGTGTCGCTGTTCCTCGCCTGCTTCGCCGTCGTCTTCGGCACACGGCACACGGACGCGACGGAGCACCAGGACGGCCTGATCCTGGCGATCTCGATGGAATCGGTCGTCAAGCTGCTCGCCTTCGCCACTGTCGGCATCTACGTCGTCTATTTCATGTTCGACGGGCTCGGAGACCTGTGGCTGCGGGCGGCCGAGAGCGCGCAGGTGACGGCGGCCCTGACGCACGAGACGCCGATCGCGCGCTGGCTGTTGCTGATCGTGCTGTCGGCCTTTGCCATCGTCATCCTGCCGCGCCAGTTCCACGTCACCGTGGTCGAGAACCGGACCGCGGGCGAATTGCGCACGGCCGGCATGCTCTTCCCGCTCTATCTGATCGCCATCAACCTCTTCGTGCTGCCGGTCGCAATCGGCGGCGTCATCGCCTTCCAGGGCCTCGGGGATGCCGACCTCTACGTGCTGGCGCTGCCGCTGGCGCAGGGGCAGCCGACGCTGACGCTCGTCTCCTTCATCGGCGGCTTCTCGGCGGCCACCGCGATGGTGATCGTCGAATGCGTGGCGCTTTCGATCATGATCTCGAACGACATCGTGATCCCCGTGGTGCTCCGCCGCAATCTGATCGGACGCGGCGAGCCGCATGAGGACCTGACGAAGACGCTGCTGCGCATCCGGCGGCTGGCGATCTTCTTCGTGCTGCTCCTGGGATACGCCTACTACCGGTTCTCGACCTCCAGCGCCGGTCTCGCCTCGATCGGCCTCTTGGCGTTCGCGGCCGTCGCCCAGGTCGCGCCCGCCCTCATTGGCGGCCTCGTCTGGCGCCATGCAAATGCGCGCGGGGCGATCGCCGGGATGATCTGCGGCCTCGTCGTCTGGGCATATCTCCTCTTCCTGCCGAGCCTCGGCGTCAGCGACAATTCCGGGATCGCCTCGGCGGTGCTCGGCTTCCTGGTGCCGGGCGCCAACGTGCTCTCCGGCCCGCAGGCCGACCCGCTGGTCGCCGCCTCCGTCCTGTCGCTGCTGGTCAACGTCGCAGCCTTCGTCATCGGCTCGCTGTCGCGCAACACCACCAACATCGAGCGCCTGCAGGCCAATATCTTCATCCGCTCGCGGCCGCAGCTGGAACGGGCCTTTCGCGGCAGCAAGACCAAGGTGACCGTGCGCGACCTGAAGAGCACGGTCGCCACCTATCTCGGCGAGGAACGGACCGAGCGCTCCTTCCACAGCTACGAGCGCCAGGCGGGGCGCTGGCTCGAAGACCATGCGCCGGCCGACATCGCGCTGGTGCACTTCTCCGAGCAGGTTTTGGGCAGCGCCATCGGCTCCTCCTCCGCCCGCCTCGTGCTGTCGTTGACGCTGCAGCGGATCGACGAGACCTCCGCCGACACGAGCTGGCTGCTCGATCAGGCCAGCGAGGCGCTGCAGTACAACCAGGGCATGCTCCAGACCGCACTCGGGCAGATGGACCAGGGGATCGCCGTCTTCGACAGTTCCGGCAACCTCACCGTCTGGAACCGCCGCTTCCGGGAACTGCTGGACCTGCCGGAACAGGTGGGCCAGGTCGGGTTCGCGCTCACGGACATGATCGACATCCTCGTTGCCGAGGGGCACATCGCATCAGGCGAGCGGCGGGCGATCCTGGACGGTGTGCGCAACTTCGAGCAGCCGTTCCAGCTGGTGCTCTCCGGCGGGCGGCGCATCGTCGAAGTGCTGTCGAACGCCATGCCGGAACGCGGGTTCGTCGCGACCTTCACCGACATCACCGAGCGCGTGGAGGCGGACCGGGCGCTGAAGCTCGCCAACGAGACGCTGGAAATGCGCGTGGCCGAGCGCACCGCGGAGCTGACCCGGGTCAACCGGGAACTGGCGGAGGCGCGGGCGGCAGCGGAAGAGGCCAATCTCGGCAAGACCCGCTTCTTCGCCGCGGCCGGCCACGACATCCTGCAGCCGCTCAACGCGGCCCGGCTCTATTCCTCGTCCCTCGTCGAGCGGCTCGGCGATTCCGACAACGGCGCGCTGGTGCACAACATCGATTCCTCGCTGGATTCGGTCGAGGCGATCCTGGGGGCGGTGCTCGACATCTCGCGACTGGATACGGGAGCGATGAAGCCACGGTTCCAGGCGGTGCAGCTCGACGATCTGCTTCGGCGGATCGAGACGGACTTCGCGCCGATCGCGCGCGCCAAGAACCTCACGCTCAAGATCATGCCGACATCGGTTGCGGTGCGCAGCGATCCCAACCTGCTGCGCCGGCTCGTCCAGAACCTCGTCTCGAACGCGATCAAGTACACCAACAGCGGCAAGGTCCTGGTGGGCGTGCGCCGGCAGGGCGACACCGCCTCCATCCAGGTCTACGACACCGGCATCGGCATTCCCTCGTCGAAATTCCGCACCGTCTTCAAGGAGTTCGCCCGGCTCGACGAGGGCGCCCGGACGGCGCCGGGGCTCGGGCTCGGGCTCTCCATCGTCGATCGCATCGCACGCGTCCTCGGCCACCCCGTCGACCTGCAGTCGACGCCGGGAAGGGGCACGAGCTTCAAGGTGGGGGTTGCGATCGATACCAGCGCTGCCGGCCGCAAGGGCTCGGCGCCGGGGCCGGCCGCGCCAGCCGTAAAGCCCATGCGCGGCCTGAAGGTGCTGTGCATCGACAACGAGCCGAAGATCCTCGAAGGCATGCGGCTGCTGCTTTCGGGGTGGGGCTGCGAAGTCGTCACGGCCGATTCCATCGCGGCGGTGACGGCGCTGCTCGAGGAGGCACGACCGGCCTTCCACGGGGTCATCGCCGACTACCATCTCGGCGACGGCACGGGCATCGAGGCGATCGACCGGGTGCGGGCCGCCCTCGGCGCGGAACTGCCGAGCCTGCTCGTCACCGCCGATCGGTCCGCCGAGGTGCGGGCGCTGGCGGAAGGGAAGGACATCGTCGTGCAGAACAAGCCGGTCCGCCCCGCCTCGATGCGGGCCTGGCTGACGCGACTGGCTAACCTCGGAAAAGTGGCGGCCGAATAGCCGGTTTCGGCCGGCGCGCCGATATCAGGTGCAAGCGAGCGCGGAACGACGGCGGACCGCCTTCATCAGACGTCCGCCGGAAATGGCGTCAGGCGGCGGCCGCCGGCGTCGCGCCGATCTTGCCGAGCTGGATGACGGCCTGTGTCCGGCTGTCGACGTTCAGCTTCAGGAGGATCGCCGACACATGCGCCTTGATGGTGGCCTCGGACACGCCGAGCTCGTAGGCGATCTGCTTGTTGAGCAGGCCCTCGGCCAGCATCGACAGCACGCGCGACTGCTGCGGCGTCAGCGTCCGCAGCCGGTTGATCAGGTCGCCGATCTCCGCATCCTGCTCGGGGCCGCGCTGGTAGCCGCCGGGCGTGTAGATATTGCCCTCGAGAACGACCGCAATCGCCTCGCGGATCTCCTCGATCGAGGCGGATTTGGAAATGAAGCCGGACGCGCCGAGATCCAGCGCACGCCGGATCGTGGCCGCATCGTCGCGGGCCGAAACGATGACCACCGGCAGTCCCGGATGCTCGGCGCGCAGCGTGATCAGGCCGGAAAGGCCGCTGGCGCCGGGCATCGACAGGTCAAGCAGCATGAGGTCGGCATCGGGACATTGGGTGGCGGACGTTCGGGCCGCATCGAAATCCCCGGCCTCGACAATCACAGTTTCACTGCCGCATCCGAGCAGCGCCTGCCGGAGCGCACCCCTGAAGAGGGGATGGTCATCTGCGATGATGATCGTCAATCCTGTCATGCGGGCTCCCTCCCAAGAGCACTGTCATGATGGCTCCGCCGGCACGCGCCGCGCCACAAGATGGCGCATCGGCGCTCAGGTCTTTTCCGGCAGCGGCTGCTCCTGGGGGGCGGTCTTCTCCTCCTCGCCCTCCAGGTTCTTCACGATCGCCATCAAGCGCTGCATCATTCTTTCCATGATGCCCATGGTCCGGTCAATCTCCTCGTCCGTGGGCAGGCGCGGTTTGTCGTCCCAAAGCGGCGATTTCTGCGCCTTTTCCAACGCTTCCACACGCCTGGAGAGCGCATCGAGCTCCTCTTCGAACGCCGCCCGCTCGTCGGCGGCCATGCGGCAGGCGATCTGGCCGGAGGCCTCCCGGCAAAGCGACACCTCGCCGGTGACGGTGTCCAGACGCACGAAGCCCTCCCCCGTCCGCTCCATCTGATAGCGCCCCTCCCCTTCGGCAAGAGCGGATCCCGACAGCAGCACCGGCAACAGGAAGGCCAGGCCGGCGACCAGTTTGCGCATGCAACATCCTCCTCGAAAACGATACCGGCAAACGAATTTGTCCGTGACATTCCCGCCGCAATGCGGCAAGCGCTTGGTCCGAAACGGCCGCCCCGCGAAGAGGAAAAGCACGCCCATGTCCGATACAGTATACAAGATCGTTCCGGCGAGTCTGTGGCAATCCGCCCGGCAGAAGGGCAGCTTCGGGGGTGCGCCGGTGGACCTTGCCGACGGCTTCATCCACTTCTCCACCGCGGCCCAGGCGAAGGAGACGGCGGAAAAGCACTTTTCCGGGCAGACGGACCTGCTGCTGGTGGCGGTCGACGGTGCATCGCTCGGCGACGCGCTCGTCTACGAGCCCTCCCGCGGCGGGCAGCTCTTTCCCCATCTCTACGGGTCGCTGCCGCTCGATGCCGTGCTCTGGGAGAAGCCGCTGCCGCTCGGCCCCGACGGCGCGCACCTCTTTCCGGAGATGAACTGACATGGCGCTCGCCGATCTCGCCCGCAAGGGGCTGTTTCTGTTCGATCCCGAGACCGCGCACGGGTTGTCGATCACCGCACTGCGCAGCGGGCTGGTACCCGCCTGCGGCCTCAGCGCCGACCCGCGGCTGCGCCAGACGGTCGCCGGCCTCGACTTCGCAAACCCCCTCGGCATGGCGGCGGGCTATGACAAGAACGCGGAGGTGCCCGAAGCCTTGATCCGGCTCGGCTTCGGCTTTGCCGAAATCGGCACGGTCACGCCGAGACCGCAGAGCGGCAACCCCAGGCCCCGCATCTTCCGGCTTGCGGCCGACGAGGCGGTCATCAACCGGCTCGGCTTCAACAACGAGGGCCATGCCGCAGCGCTTCAGCGGCTGAAGACCTGCTCGCGGCAAGCGATGATCGGCGTCAACATCGGCGCCAACAAGGACAGCGAGGACCGGATCGCCGACTACGTCGCCGGCATCGGTACCTTCTACGACGTGGCGCGCTACTTCACCGCCAACATCTCTTCCCCCAACACCCCCGGCCTTCGCGACCTGCAGGCGCGCGAGAGCCTTTCCGCCCTGCTTGCGGCGGTGCTTTCGGCACGCGACGGGCAGTCGGCGCGCGCGGGCCGGCGTGTGCCGGTCTTCTTGAAGATCGCCCCCGATCTCACCGAGGAGGGGCTGGACGACATCGCCGAGGTGGCGCTCGCCCATGACCTCGACGGGCTGATCGTCTCCAACACCACGCTGTCGCGCGATGGCCTCACCGATCGGACGCATGCGGGCGAGGCGGGCGGGCTTTCGGGCAAGCCGCTGTTCGCCAAGTCGACGACCGTGCTCGCGAAGATGCGCAGGCGCGTCGGCGAGGCGCTGCCGATCATCGGCGTCGGCGGGGTGAACTCGGCGGAGACGGCGGCGGAAAAGATCCGCGCCGGCGCCGATCTCGTCCAGCTCTATTCCTGCATGGTCTATGCGGGTCCGGGCCTTCCGGCCACGATCGTCCGGGGGCTTTCGCAGCTCTGCGAGCGCGAACGGCTCGCCTCGATCCGCGACATCCGCGGAACGCGCACGAACCACTGGGCCGACCGGAGCCTGTGACGGCAAGGCCAGCGATGCGGGCTGCGAGCGGGATCGAGGACATGGCCGCCGCCGGCGCAGGTGCCGATCAGCTCGACAGCACCATGGCCCAGTATGGCCGGTTGCCGGAGGCCGGGTTGCGGGCCTCGGCGACGCCGAGACCGCGATAGCCGGGGCCCAGCATGTTCGCCAGGTGCTTGGGCGAATCGACCCAGGCCTGGAACGCCCTGGCCGCGTCGTCCTGACCGACGGCGATGTTCTCCGCCGCCGGCAGGGGCACTTCCATGCCCTTCATCCGCTTGGCGAAATCCGCGCCGATGCCGATGTTGTGCTGCATCTTGCCCGCAGCCGCCATGCGGCTCGCCTGGTCGCGCGCCGCATTGGCCGCGGCCGTTTCGCGCGACAGGGGCTGCAGACCGCGATCGGCCCTGAGCTTGTTGATCATGGCAAGGGTGGTGCCGGTCTGGTCGCTCGTGTCCGAAGCGGTGTCGATCACGCCCACACTCGTGCAGCCGGAAATCATCGCGGCCGTTGCGCCGACCGTTGTCGCAAGAAGGGTCCGGCGGCGGATCGGGTTCGTCGTCTTCTGTGTCATGTCAGCGTCTGTAGCTCAGGATACGGATGAGAAGGAAGACCGGGACCACGATCACCGCGCCGAGCACGAGATAGTCTCCGACGCGGCCGAGCGCCGCAAAGCCGGTTTCCCAGAGATTGACGATGAAGTCGCGCACGGCGCGCAGGATGTCGTCGGGATAGAGGCCGAGCACCGACATCACGAAGCCGAGCGCCACCGACAGGATCAGGAGCTTCACGACGATCCGAAGCGGCGTATCGCCGAGGAACCTGTTGACGCCATCCGACATGCTGCCTGCTCCTGTTTCGTGCCTGCCTCTTCGGGCGCTCTCTCTTAGGACGTGCCGGCGGATTCCGCAACGCACGCCCGCGGAGCCTGCGGCCCTCGCCGAATCTGCTTGCGTTTTGGCCGCGCTTGCCGAATAGCGATGCCACCTCACGCAAGAAGACGCAACCATGACCATCGCCTCGCAGCATTCCTCCGGCGACCTGCTCGCCGATCGCCGCGCCGACTACGCCCGCATGCTCGCCGAAGGTGGCGATTTTTCGGGCGCCGCCGAGCTGATGGAGCAGGCGCTGGAGATTTGCCCGCGCTGGGCCGCCGGCTGGTTCCGTCTTGCCGAATTCGCAGAGAAGGCGGCAAACGGCAAGGCGGCTGCAGCGGCGCTCTGCCGGGTGCTGGAACTTGCTCCCGAAGACCCGTTCGGCGCGACGCTCAGGCTCGCCGTCCTCGGCGCGGGCGCGGTTCCCGTCAGCCCGCCGAGCCGCTACGTCGAGCAACTCTTCGACGACTATGCCCAGCGCTTCGACACGGCGCTGGTCGACAGGCTGGACTACAGCGTGCCGCAGAAGCTCGCCGCCCTGGTTGACGAGGGCGTCAGCGCCGGCCGCTTCGGGACCGTGACCGATCTCGGCTGCGGAACCGGGCTCTTCGGCGAGCGCATCCGCGATCGCGCGGGCTTCCTCGAGGGCTTCGACCTTTCCGCCAACATGCTGGCGAAGGCACGCGAGAAGCAGGTCTATGACCGCCTGGCCCAGGCGGATCTGTCACTTTCCCCGGAAGACTGCGGCGTGTTCGATGCCGCGTGCCCCACCGGCCGCGCCGATCTCGCCAGCGCGGCCGACGTGCTGATGTATCTCGGCGATCTCACGCCGGTCTTCGTCATCGCGGCGAAACTCGTCGCGGCCGGCGGGCATTTCGCCTTCTCGGTCGAGGATGCGGGAACAGAAGAAACCTACGTGCTGCGCCCGTCGCTGCGCTACGCCCACGGCGAGGGCTATGTGCGCGAACGGGCGGCGGAAGCCGGATTCGCCGTCCTGACCAGCCGGCAAACCGTCATCCGCATGGATGCCGGCGCGCCGGTGACCGGCAGGCTGTTCCTCGCACGGCGGCTCGGCTGAGCCTGCACCAAAGTCGCGATCCTTGAAGCCGCCGGGCGGGATGCCTCGCCCGACCCGCTTGCATTTGCTGCAGCGCAATATATGAACGAAGTTCCTTCTGCAGCGGAGACGTCGATGAGCGGCGACAAGCGTCGATTCGGGTTCTGGAACCCTGCGCCTACGCGCCATTCGCCACTGGAGGATGCCCAGGGCATCTTCACCGGCAGCATGGTCGCCGCCCTCGGGCTCTCGCTGATCGGCAGCGCCGGACTGGTCACGAGCGGGATCGCCGGCGTGGCCTTCATCATGCAGTACCTGACCGGCTACGGCTTCGGCTTCTTCTACACGGTGCTGAACCTGCCCTTCTACGCGCTGTCGCTGAGCCGGCTCGGCAAGGCCTTCACCTTCAAGACCTTCATCGCCGTCGGCCTGACGTCGCTGATCACGGAGATCCAGCCGCGCCACCTGAAGATCGAGACGCTCGATCCCGTCTGGACGGCGCTGCTCGCCGGCATCCTGCTCGGCTTCGGCCTGCTGGCGCTCTACCGCCACCGCGCCAGCCTCGGCGGGCTCGGCATTCTCGCGGTCTATTTGCAGGACCGGTTCGGCTGGCGGGCCGGGCTGGTGCAACTGGCCTTCGACATGGTGGTGCTGGCCGCCGCCTTCGCGGTCGCCGCTCCCTTCATCGTGCTCTGCTCGGTGATCGGCGCGGTGGTGCTGAACCTGTTTCTGACGATTAACCACCGCTCCGACCGATACGTGGCCGTATAGCGAAAGGGCGGCGTTTCCGCCGCCCCTTGCTGGCAACTACAGCAGTCGTCCGTCTCAGGCCGCCTGGGCGGGCTTGTCGAGCGGGTGCAGGGAGCGGAAGCCGACGGCCAGGCGGTTCCAGATGTTGATGGTGCCGATCGCCACCGTGATCTTGGTCATCTCCTCTTCGGAGAAGTGTGCTTTCAGTTCCTCGTAGGCCGCGTCCGGTGCGCCGGTCTGGGCGATGTTCGTGACGGCGTCCACCCAGCCGAGCAGGGCCCGCTCGCGGGCGTCGTAGACCGGCGATTCCCGCCATACCGACATCAGGTTGATCCACTGTTCGGAAAGCCCGTCATGGCGGGATTCCTTCACATGCATGTCGACGCAGAAGGCGCAGCCGTTGATGATCGAGGCGCGCAGCTTGATCAGATGGATGAAGCGACGCTCGAGGCCCGAATTCTGCACGAATTCCTCCAGCGCCACGACAGCCTTGTAGGAGTCCGGGGAGGCCTTGAAGAAGTTGAAACGCGGCTGCATGGTCTTTCCTTTCGGGGTCGGTTTGGTGACTTCAGTGGGGTCTGCGTTCGTTGTGCTCGAGGAAGGCGCAGCCGCGGGCTGCGATCGCGCCATCCCTGTCTTCCTGTGCCAGGCCGCCGAGGATGTCGGCGATGCTGGTCTTGGCCAGTTCGGCGCGATAGGCCCGCTCGGCCCGCAGCATCGCCGCATTGATCCCGCACGGACGCGTGAAGGCCGTTTGCGGCAGCGGGTTCGGGCCGCGCTGGCGGATCTCCTTGCAGCGGAACGCCGGCTCGGGGCCTTCGACCGCAAGAACGATATCCAGAAGCGTGATCTCGTCGGTCCTTCGCGCCAGCCGATAGCCGCCGCGCGGTCCGGGAACGGTCTGCAGGATTCCGGCACCGGAAAGCGCCTGCAGATGCTTCAGGAGATAGCTGGTCGAGACGCCGTGGAATTCCGCAAGCGCCGCCGCCGACAGCACGCCCTCGCTGGAAAGTCCTGCGAGCATCCCCACGCTGTGGATTGCCTGTTCAACGCCTTCGCTCAGCTTCACGGTGCCTCCCCTCGATCGTGGATATTTTTTATCCATGATTCACCTTCACGTCAAGCGGTTCTTCGGAAGCGCCGCGCGCGCTGCGATCCGGATCGCCGTAACATCTTGAATCTGCGCCACTTGCGACGCGAAATTCGATTTCGCCCGCCGGTGATATGGGTTAGCTTCGCGCCGTGAGCGCGACGGATTCCACCGATCCGGGGCAAGATGCCCTCCTCCCCCGCCCCTTTGCCGCCTGGTTTTCGGCGCGGGGCTGGGCGCCCCGTGCGCATCAGCTGGAACTGCTCGCCCGGTCGCGCTCCGGCGAGAGCCTGCTCCTGATCGCGCCGACCGGCGCCGGCAAGACGCTGGCCGGCTTCCTGCCGTCATTGACCGATCTTTTCGCCCGCGGGCGGATCCCGCCGGGCTCGGGCTTCACCGGCGTCCACACGCTCTACATCTCGCCGCTCAAGGCGCTCGCGGTCGACATCGAACGCAACCTGACGGTGCCCGTGCAGGAGATGGGCCTGCAGGTCACGATCGAGACGCGCACGGGCGACACGCCGCAATCCAAGCGCCAGCGCCAGAAGCTCAATCCGCCCGACATCCTGCTGACCACGCCGGAACAGGTGGCGCTGCTGATCGCCAACGGCGAGGCGGAGCGCTTCTTCAAGGATCTGAAATTCGTCGTCTTCGACGAGCTGCACTCGCTCGTCACCTCCAAACGCGGCCATCTGCTCTCGCTCGGGCTGGCGCGGCTGCGAAGGCTTGCACCGGGCCTGCGCACCATCGGGCTGTCGGCGACGGTGGCCGAACCGATGGACCTGCGGCGATGGCTGGTCACACAGGTGCCGGGCGCGGACCATCATGCGGGCCTGGTGCTCGGGCCCGAAGGGGCGCGGCCGATCATCACCATCCTGAAGAGCGAGGACCGCATCCCCTGGTCCGGGCATTCGGCGCGCTACGCCATGCCGGAGGTCTACCAGGCGATCCGCGAGCACCGCACCGCCCTTCTCTTCGTCAACACCCGCAGCCAGGCGGAGATGCTGTTCCAGGAGCTCTGGAACATCAACGAGGAGACGCTGCCGATCGCGCTGCACCACGGCTCGCTGGACGTCGCCCAGCGCCGCAGGGTGGAGGCCGCGATGGCGCAGAACCGGCTGCGTGCGGTCGTCGCCACCTCGACGCTCGACCTCGGCATCGACTGGGGCGACGTCGATCTCGTCATCCATGTCGGCGCGCCGAAGGGCGCCTCGCGGCTAGCCCAGCGCATCGGCCGCGCCAACCACCGCATGGACGAGCCCAGCCGGGCGATCCTGGTGCCGGCCAACCGCTTCGAGGTGATGGAATGCCAGGCGGCCCTCGACGCCAACTATGTCGGCGCGCAGGATACGCCGCCGATGACGGACGGCGCGCTCGACGTGCTGGCCCAGCATGTGCTGGGCATGGCCTGCGCGCACCCGTTCGACGAGGACGCGCTGTTTGCCGAGATCACCTCGGCAGCGCCCTATGCGCGCCTGTCGCGCGAGACCTTTTCCCGCGTCGTCGATTTCGTCGCCACCGGCGGCTATGCGCTGCGCACCTACGAGCGCTACGCCAAGATCCGCAAGACGAAGGACGGGCTGTGGCGCGTCTCCAATCCGCAGGTCGCCCAGCAATACCGGATGAACCTCGGCACGATCGTCGAGATGCCGATGCTGAACCTGCGCCTCGTCAAGCGCAATGCGCGCGGCTCGCTCGGCCGCGGCGGGGCGACGCTCGGCAAGGTCGAGGAATATTTCCTGGAGACGATGACGCAGGGCGACACGTTTCTCTTTGCCGGCAAGGTGCTGCGGTTCGAAGGCATCCGCGAGAACGAATGTCTCGTCAGCCAGGCGTTTTCGATGGATCCCAAGGTGCCGACCTATGCCGGCGGCAAGTTTCCCCTGTCGACCTACCTCGCCGATCAGGTGCGGGCGATGCTGGCCGATCCGGAGCGCTGGCGGGCGCTGCCGCCGCAGGTGCGCGACTGGCTGTCGATCCAGCACGACGTCTCGACGCTGCCGAAGCGCGACGAACTTCTGATCGAGACCTTCCCGCGCGGCAGCCGGCACTACATGGTCGCCTATGCCTTCGAGGGGCGGCTGGCGCACCAGACGCTCGGCATGCTGTTGACCCGACGGCTGGAGCGGGCGGGCCTGAAGCCGCTCGGCTTCGTGGCGACAGACTACTCGCTGGCCGTCTGGGCGCTGGACGACCTCGGCGCGGCATTCAAACGAGGGCGCCCGTCGCTTTCCGACCTCTTCGACGAGGACATGCTCGGCGACGACCTGGAGGCCTGGCTGGACGAAAGCTGGATGCTGAAGCGCACTTTCCGCAATTGCGCCGTGATCGCCGGCCTTATCGACCAGCGCCATCCGGGCCGCGAGAAGACCGGGCGGCAGGTGACGGTGTCGGCCGACCTGATCTACGACGTGCTGCGCAGCCACGAACCGGATCATATCCTCCTGCAGGCGACGCGGGAGGATGCGGCGGCCGGACTTTTGGACATCGCCCGGCTCGGCGCTATGCTGGAACGAATCAGGGGCCATATCACCCACCGCGCGCTCGACCGGATCTCGCCGCTCGCCGTGCCGGTGATGCTGGAGATCGGCAAGGAACCGGTCTCGGGCGAGGCGCACGACCACGTCCTGGCCGAAGCGGCGGAAGACCTGATCGCCGAGGCCATGGGCGAGGCGGCAATGCGCGAGGCCGAGGCCGGCCGCCGCGCGATCGACGGCCGCGACCAGGAATGAGAACGGAGTGTCGATGAACAGGCTCGCGCTCGCCGCGATGGAGATCGAGGATTTCGGATCGCTGTCGGCCCGGACGGTCATCGCCGGCGTCGAGGCCGTGTGCGATCCGTTCGGCGCGCTCTACCTGCCGGCCATGCGGCTCCTCGTCGTCTCCGACCTGCATCTGGAGAAGGGGGCGGCCTTTGCCAGGCGGGGCATGCTGCTGCCGCCCTACGACACGCTGGCGACGCTGAAGATCCTCGAGGCGGTGATCGCCCGGCACGATCCGGCCATCGTCGTCAGCCTCGGCGACAACTTCCACGACCGTGTCGGCTCGGCGCATCTGCCGGAGAGCTTCCGCAGCCGGATCGAGCAGATGGCGCGCGGTCGCGACTGGATCTGGATCAACGGCAATCATGATCCGGACGGCACGGTCGGCCTGCCCGGCCAGTCCGCCGACGAATTGCACTATGGCGGGCTCGCCTTCCGCCACGAGCCTTCGGCGAAGGCGGCGCCTGGCGAGATCGCCGGACACCTGCACCCGTCGGCGACGGTGCGGCGGCGGGACAAATCCGTGCGCCGGCCCTGCTTTGCCACCGACGGCAGACGCCTCCTGATGCCGGCCTTCGGCGTCACGACCGGCGGGCTGGATCTGCGCCACCGCGCGATGGCGGGGCTGTTCGAGCACGAGACCCTCGTCGCCCACCTGCTCGGCCGCGACCGGGTCTATTCGGTGCGTTTCGCCAACCTTCTGGCCTGACCGGACGATGGCGCCGGATCAGGCGGCCCTGGGCGCGTAGCGCAGGATGACCGTACCGTTCGAAAGCGGCCGCGCCTCGAGCAGTTCGAAGCGCTGCTGTGCGTCGCTGTCCTTGAAGAACGGCGTGCCCTGGCCGAGCCGGGTCGGCACGAGGCCGAGCATCACCTCGTCGACCAGCCCCTCCCGCAGCAGCGAATCCGTGAGTTCGGCGCTGCCGAAGACGAAGATGTCCATGCCCGGCTCCTGCTTCAGCCGGCGCAGTTCGCCGACGATGTCGGCCGTCACCTGCGTGTTGTTCCAGTCCGAGCTCCGGAGCGTGCGCGAGGCGACCAGCTTCGGAAGCGCGTTCATGAACCCCTTGACCACGGTCTCGCCCTCGGCGGTCGTCCAGTAGGCCTTCATGCCTTCATAGGTCACACGCCCGAAGACGAGCATCCTCGCGCGGTCGCCGAAGGCCTCGCTCATCCTCTCCAGATCCTCGCCCCAGGCGTCGCCGTGAAACGCGAGATCCCACTTTTGCGTCCCTTCGAAAAAGCCGTCGAGGGTGACGAGATTCCAGACGATCACCTTGCTCATTTCATCCTCCCGATGCTTCGCAAACCAGTTGCACAATGAAAGCGGTTGAAGGCTATGAAAACCGATGGCAAAATGCAAGCAGATTCTCCGGAGACCGCGATGAAGGAAGACCACCGCTCGGGCTGCCCGATCAACCTGACGCTCGAAATTCTCGGCGACCGCTGGAGCCTGATCATCATCCGCGACATGATGTTCGGCAATCGCCGGCATTTCCGCGAGCTCCTGACGCAGTCCGAGGAAGGCATCGCCTCCAACATCCTGGCCGACAGGCTGAAGCGGCTCCTGGAGAAGGGGCTGATCACGCGGGCGGACGACCCCAGCCACAAGCAGAAGGCGGTCTACAGCCTGACGGACATGGCGATCGGGCTGGTGCCGCTGTTCGCCCACATGGGCGCCTGGGGCCGGCGCCACCTGCCGGTGAGCGAGGAATTGAGCATCCGCGCCGAACTGCTCGAAGAGGGCGGCCCGGCGCTGTGGGAGGCTTTCATGGCGGAACTGCGCGCCATCCATCTCGGCGCGCCACGGCCGGCCCGCTCCGTCTTCGGCGAACTCCGGGCCGCCTATGAGGCCGTGCTGGCGCGCCAGCAGGCGAGACAGCCGGCATAGGCGACAGCGCCGGCAAGGCCGGGTGTCAGTCCTTGCGGAAGACCACGCTCGCGATCCAGCCGGTGAGGACGGCGAGGATGACCGAGAGGATGCCGTAGGAGACCGGATTGTTGAAGGCCGCGTTCGAGATCATCTGCTCCAGGCCGGTCTTGACCACCCGCAGCGGCATCGCCTTCTCGCTGATGAAGACGCCGTCGCGGAAGAGCTGGGCGCGCACGACATGGGTGCCGTTCGGCACGTTTGCCGGCAGTTTCACGGTCGCCTTGAACAGGCTGGCGCTGATGAACTGCACCCCGCCCGGATCCCGCTGATAGTAGCCG
Source organism: Hyphomicrobiales bacterium (assembly GCA_900469965.1). Lineage (GTDB taxonomy): Bacteria > Pseudomonadota > Alphaproteobacteria > Rhizobiales > Rhizobiaceae > Mycoplana. The sequence goes on from UBZP01000025.1 coordinate 195,147, forward strand.
CCGGTTTCCTTCAGCCGGCGGAAGGCCTCGCGAAACTCGGAGATGTTGCTGCCGTCGCCGAAGAAGCCGATGGGATCGAGCCGGATGTGCTGCAGGCCGACGCCGATGCTGTTGAGGACGGCCGCGGGGGCGATGTCCTCGACGTCGCGCGTGCTCGACAGCGAATAGGATTCGGGGGCGAGCTCGAAGGTCATGGAACGGCGGTTGACCCAGATGCCGAGCACGCGCTCCTTGCGCCGGACGGTCTGGTTGTCCTTCGGCCCTTCCAGCGCCACCACCACGTCATACTTGCCCTGGGCCAGCAGGTTCGGATCGTAGCCCTCGATGGCACCGAAGATGGTCAGGTCGGCGCCGCGAAAATCGGAGGCAATGGCGATCTCGTCGGTGGACATGCCGATCTCAAGCCGCTCGCTGATCTCGGGCCGCTGGTCCTCCTGGGCCGACGCCGGCGCAGCAGTTGCGAGGACGAAAGCGGCGAGGATCGCATGCAGGAGGGCTCTCATCGCCGTACCCCCTCGCTGACGATCGAATAGACCTCGTCGGGCGTCAACACCAGGTCCACGGCAAGGCGCATGCCGACTGCGAGCACGAGCAGCGCCAGCAGCGCGCGGAGCTGTTCGCCGCGCAGGCGCTGGCCGACGCGCACGCCGTACTGAGCGCCGATGACGCCGGCCACCATGAGGATGAAGGCCAGCACGATGTCGACGGAATTGTTGGTCGTCGCCTGCATGACGGTGGTGTAGGCGGTGACGAAGATGATCTGGAACAGCGAGGTTCCGACGACCACGTTGGTCGGGATGCGCAGCAGGTAGATCATCGCCGGCACCATGATGAAGCCGCCGCCGACGCCCATGATCGAGGTCAGGATGCCGATCGAGAAGCCGAGCACGACGACCGGAATGACGCTCAGGTAGATCTTGGACTTCTTGAACCGCATCTTCAGCGGCAGCCCGTGCACCCAGTTGTGGTGGCCGGGCTTGCGCAGGCTGACCGGCTGGTTGTTGGCCGCGCGCCTCAGCGCCTTGACGCTTTCGAACAGCATCAGCACGCCGACGACGCCGAGCAGAATCACATAGAGCAGCGAGATGACGAGATCGAGCTGGCCGACGCGGCGCAGCAGCGCGAACAGCCATATGCCGGCCGAGGCCCCGAGCAGACCGCCGATGAGAAGGACCGTCCCCAGCTTGATGTCGAGCGAGCCGCGGCGGAAATGGGTGATGGCGCCGGAAATCGACGAGGCGACGACCTGGTTGGCGCCCGTCGCCACGGCAACGATCGGCGGGATGTTGTAGAAGATCAGGAGCGGCGTGATGAGGAAGCCGCCGCCGACCCCGAACATGCCTGACAGAAAGCCGACGGCCGCGCCCATCCCCAGGATGATGAAGATGTTCACCGAAATCTCGGCGATCGGCAGATACACTGTCACGGCATTACCCCGATGGGCCACGGGCCCGGAATCCGCGGCGCCCCTGTCGCCGCCTCTCAGCAAACTCTCGCCCGGATCCGGGTTGGCCGGATCCGGCACTTCAGGCTCGGCATACGGGTAAGCGCCAGGCAGGCGGATCGCATGCCCGTTCGACAGTCCCTCAGCACGTCATCGGCGTGAGCCCGAACGGTCGCAGGAAGACCGCGGACACCGCCAGAATATCGGGCCGGACAGACCGATCAAACCTGGATCGGCCCGACCCGCCGCCCCGTATCATTCTGAGCGGCTTGTGGTTTTTTCAAGGTCCGTCTTGCCCTCAAGCGTTGCGCCCCGTCAACAGCTGAACGGTTCTGGCTCGGGCTTTATGCGGCGTGGCGAGGCCGGGCAGGGATCATCCCTGCCCCTTGTTGCGCTTCAGCAACTCGTTGATCAGCTTGTCGTCGATCTTGCCGGTCTCCGGCTGGCCGATGGACTTCTGGAAGGCCTTGATCGCCTCAACGGTCTTCGGCCCCATCGCGCCGTCCGGGTTGCCGGCGTTGAAGCCGTTGTTGTTGAGGATCGCCTGGATGTTGCGGATCGCCTTCTTCATGTCGACCGAGGCGGTCTTCGTGCCCTTGCCGACCCATTCGTCCGGCAGGTCGGTCGAGTTCGCCTTGTCGTCGAGCGGCCGCGGCTTCCACAGCTCGAGCTTCGCCTTGGCGCTGGCCAGCTGCTCCGGCTTCATGGCGTTGGCGACCTCGTCGCGCTTCTCGGCCGCGTCGCGGTCGCCGTCACGGGCGGCGATCGCAAACCACTTGTAGGACTCTTCGAGGTCCTGCTTCACGCCGTTGCCGCGGGCATAGAGAATGGCGAGGTTGAACTGGCTGTCGCGGACGCCGAGCTCGGCTGCCTTCTTGAACCATTCGGCCGCGGCCGCAAAGTCCGGCGCCTTGCCGCCACCGGTGGCGAGCAGGACCGCGAGATTGTGGCTGGCGTTGGCATTGCCCTGCCTGGCGGCCTGCTCGTAGAGCGCGCGCGCCTTGTCGAGGTCGCGCTCGACGCCCTGTCCCTTTTCGTAGAGGCTGCCGAGACGATACTGCGCCGGCGCAAAGCCACGGTCGGCCGACATCCGGTACCATTTCGCCGCTTCGGTCATGTCGACCGCGACGCCGCGGCCGTCGGTGAAGCGCGCGCCGAGCTCGAACAGCGCCAGCCGGTCGCCTTCGCCTGCGGACCTGGCCAGCGACGGCGGCTCGATCGTAGCCGGCACGGCGATCGCCTCGGTGACGTCCTGTGCAGGGTCGCCGGCGCCGACGACCGATTCCGTCGTGCCGCCGTCGGTCACCGGAACGTCCTTGGCGCCTTGAGCGGGGTCGTTCGTCACGATCGGCTCGAAGCCGCCGGTCTCCGCCGCGGCGTCGGCCGGGCGCGTCATCTGCTCCGCACCGGTCACGGCGAGAGCGGGTTCGCCGGTATCGAGCCCGATGTCCTCGACGGCCGGCGCGGGAATATCGTCGCTGGGTGCCGTGACCCCATCGGGCAAGGGTTCGTCGCCTTCGATCACCTCGACCTGGGCGGTCCGGGCCGGGGCATCAGTGGCAGCAGCGGGCGCCGAGGGGGCGGCCTGCGGTGCGACGGCATCGCTCGGCGCCGGCGCCGCGGTGGCCGGCGCTGCCATGCCGGCCTGCTCGACGGGAGCGGTCGAAGGCGCCTTGTCGCCGCGCACGAGCGTATTGACGAGCGGATAGGACATGATGGCCAGGAGGATCGCGCCGACGGCCATCAGGATCGGCCGGCGGTGGCGGCCGAACGTCGAGGCGGCGGCGCCCGAGCCGGTCGCCTTCTTCTCGGGGGCGAGGCGGGCGAGCGTGTCGGTCTCCTCCGCCGCCATGCGTGCGGCGCGGCGGGCGGCGGCGATGAAGTCGGACTTGCCGGCATCGCTCGGCTTGCCGCGGCCATCGGCGGCCTGGCTGGCCCGGACGCGTTCCAGGATCTTGCGGACGTCGGGGGCGCCGGAGCCCGGCTCGAGCAGCTGGTTGGCCACTTCGGGCGCGATCTCGTCGCCCGGATCGAGCGACGGCGCCGGATCGATGTGCTGGCGCTCGACGGGGGCCGGCGCTTCCTTCCGGGCCGGCGCGAACCGGCGCGCGAGCCCCGAGATCAGACCGCCCTTGGCCTTCTTCTCGACGGTTGCGGTTCCGGCCGCTTCCGCGACGACGAGCGGCGAGTCTCCCTCGCCTTCGGCCGTGGCCTCGTCTTCAAAGGCCGATGCCTCCGCCACGACCGGGCGCTGCGCATAGTCGGCCGCACCGGCATCGAAGCCGTCGTCGACGAAGGGATACTCGTCGTCGTGGAGGGCCACCTCGGCCGTGCGCGGCATCGCCGGCGATGCCTGCCGCTCTTCGGAACGGTAACCATCCCGCGGCGCGTCCAGCTGTTCCAGGCGGCCGGCGATCTGCACCAGCGTGTCGTGCAGGGCGTCGAAGGTCCGTGCGGTGCGCTCCTCGCTGGACCGCATCATGTCCTCCAGCGTGCGCAGATCCTCGGCAAGGGCGGAGATCGCGGCCATGTCGGAGGAGGACGCGCCGCCGGTCTCGGCCCGCTGATAGGCCTGCATCACCGCTTCCGCGGCCTGGCGGGCCGCCTCGATGATGTATTCGTCGTTCGTCGCCATGTAGTCTTCGATCGTTGCCATGCGGCTGTCGAAGTCGGCGGGCAGTGCGGCGGCGGATACCGCCTGCGGCGCGCTGATCAGGGTCGACAGATGGGCGATCTGCGCCTCGAGGCTCTGCAGGGCGGCGCTGTCGCCCGCCGGCGCGGCACTGGTCCGGTCGAGCCGGTCGGCGATCGCCTGCAGCCGGCCCTCGATGGAGGAGAAGCGCTCGCCGGACATCGGGGCCGCGGACGGCACGTCCAGATCTTCGATGCGACGGGCGAGCAGATCGAGGCGCTCGGCCAGCACGTCGTTGACGGCGCCCTGGTCGAGGGCGTCGATCTTGCGGGAAATGTCGGTGAGGTAGTTCGCCAGGTCGGCGCCCGCGGCAGGCGCGCGCTGGCTCCGCTCGATCATGGACGACAACTGGTCGAGGCGCTCTTCGAGACGGACGGCCGCCTTCTCGTTGGCCATTTCCTCGATGCGGTAGGCGAGCATTTCGAGCCGCTGGCCGAGCCCCTGCTCGGGAGACGGCCGGTGCGAGATCGCGTCGATCTGGCCGGCGAGATCGGCGATGCGGCCTTCCAGGCGCTGGAGCATGGCGGCATCGGCGGCGGATCCCTGGCTGCGGGCGCCTGCGGCGATCGCGCGGCTGATCTCGTCGAGGCGCAGGTCGAGGCCCTCGAACTGGCCGGCGAGGCGGCGATCGTCGGGCATGACGCTGCGGCCGAGCGCTTCCACGGCCTGGCCCATCGCATGCAGCTTGTCTTCCAGGTCGCGCAGCGCCGGCGTCGGGCTCGCCGACTGAATCTGCGCCTTCAGCTCGTCCAGGCGATAGGCGAGGGCGAGCAGTTCATCGTCGCGGCTCTGGTCGGCGGCGACGAGCTTTTCCTCCACGCCGCTCCAGCGGGTTTCCATGCGGCGCACCGAATCCTCGCGCGCAAGACCGTCGAGGACCGAGCGCAGCTCGTCGAACTCGACCCGGAGGCTGTCGGTCTCCGGGCGGCCCGACTGGTGGCCGAGCTGGCTGATGCTTTGCGCCAGCCGCTGCAGGTCGGCGCGGATCTCGTCGTCGTGGCCGCGGACCTCCGCAGCCTGGCGGATGGCCCGCATCTCGCTGCGCAGCACGTCCATCTCCCGGCCGAGACCTTCGGCGATGTCGCGCTTGAGATCCTGACGCAGACCGACCAGCGCCTGGGCGATCTCCCGGGCGGCAAAATCCGCTCCGGCATGATCGGGGGTGCCGCGCACGGCGGACTGCTGCGTGGCGACGGGCTGGTCGAAGCCGTGCGGGCGCCGTTCGCCACGGATTGCGGCGCGCTCGCGCACGCTGTCGATGGCCCGCTGGCGCTGCATGATCTCGCCGACCGGGTCGTCGCGCAGGCCGCCGGTGCGGGCCGGCTCGGAGCGCGGCGGTTCGGCGCGCCCGTAGGTGCCGTCGCGGCCGCGTTCGCGGCTGCCCATCAGGCCCTCTATCCGGGCCTCGAGACCCTCGATCGTGCGGTTGAGTGCATCGAACGACGACCTGTCGCCAAAACGTGGAGGATTTTCTCGCGATCCGCTCATGTTCTTCGCCTCGCTTGGGAGCCCGTCGGCTCGCCGGAGAACCCGCACTACGCCTGCCGCTCATGCGGCGTGGCGTCCTGTTGCTGCATTGAGCCGGCAAGACGCGCGCCGGCATGTTCGGTGGTCACGTGCAGACCGGGAACACACCGATGCGGCGCATCTCCTCCGGCCCTGACGAAACGATTGGCAGGCGAAAAGTGGAACGATCAGACTATTTCGTGGACTGCCCTCAGGCGCCACAATTCACGTAACATGGTAAACAAGCCGTTAACTGCGCCGAACTTTTTTAACGATTTGCTCATACAGCGGCAAAGCGGCGCGAGGCTGACGCACCCGGACCCCGCAACGGGCGGTAGGATTTCCGCCACCCGCGCCCACCAGTTTGACCGATCGGCATCCGCCTGCGGAAAATCGCGCGGAAATGCTTTTTGACGTTTACGCAAACGTCAAAGTTTTCTAGTATCACGGCCATTGACTGGACGGTCGTCCCATCGAGAAGGCGAGGAACTCGAGACTATGCCCATCTACAAGGCCCCCGTGAACGAAACCATGTTCGTGCTGAACGACGTGCTCGGACTGGAACGCTACAACAACCTGCCGGGCTTTGCCGACGCCACGGCGGACATGGTCGAGGCGATCGCGGGCGAGGCGGCAAGGCTCTCGGAGGAGGTGCTCTTCCCCGTCAATCTTTCCGGCGACCAGGAAGGCTGCACGCGCGGCGAGGACGGCTCGGTCCGCGTGCCGAAGGGTTTCAAGGAGGCGTTCAACCTCTACCGCGAAGGCGGCTGGCTGGGCCTGGCGGTGCCGGAGGCGTTCGGCGGACAGGGGCTGCCCTACGTGCTGCACACCGCCGTCGGCGAATACATGTCGTCCGCCAACATGTCGCTGATGATGTATCCGGGCCTGACCCAGGGTGCGATCGCGGCGATCCTGGTGCACGGCTCGGACGCGCAGAAGCGCGAGTACCTGCCGAAGATGGTGGACGGCACCTGGACCGGGACGATGAACCTGACGGAGCCGCATTGCGGGACCGACCTCGGCCTGCTGCGGACGAAGGCTGTGCCGCAGAAGGACGGCTCCTACAGGATCTCGGGCCAGAAGATCTTCATCTCGGCCGGCGAACACGACATGGCCGAGAACATCGTCCACCTGGTGCTGGCCCGCATCGAGGGCGCACCGGAAGGCACCAAGGGCATCTCGCTCTTCATCGTGCCGAAGTTCCTGCCGGGCGCCAATGGCGAGCCCGATAAGCGCAACGGCGTGTCCTGCGGTGCGATCGAGCACAAGATGGGCATCCACGGCAACGCCACCTGCGTAATGAACTACGACGAGGCGACCGGCTTTCTCATCGGTGCGCAGAACAAGGGCCTCAACGCCATGTTCGTGATGATGAACGAGGCGCGGCTGGGCGTCGGCTTGCAGGGTCTCGCGGTCGCCGAAGCCGCCTACCAGAACGCCGCACACTATGCCCGCGAGCGCATCCAGGGCCGCTCGCTCTCCGGGCCGAAGGCGCCCGACCAGCGCGCCGACCCGATCATCGTCCACCCCGACATCCGCCGGGCGCTGCTGACGATCAAGGCGTGGAACGAGGGCGGGCGCGCCTTCCTGCTCTGGACGGCGCTGCAGTCCGACATCGCCCATCGCGCATCCGACGAGAAGGAGCGGCAGACGGCCGACGACCTCCTGGGGCTGGCGACGCCCATCCTGAAGGGCGTGCTGACCGACAAGGGCTTCGACCATGCGGTGATGGCGCAGCAGGTCTATGGCGGGCACGGCTATATCGAGGAGCACGGCATGAGCCAGTTCGTGCGCGACGCCCGCATCGCCATGATCTACGAGGGCGCCAACGGCATCCAGGCGCTCGATCTGGTCGGGCGCAAGCTCGGCATGAACGGCGGTCGCGCGGTGATGGCGCTGTTCAAGGAGATCGGCGACTTCTGCGAGGACAACCGCGGCGACGAGAGCCTGTCCTTCTTCACCAAGCACCTGAAGAAGGGGCTGAACGACCTGCAGGCCGCCACCATGTGGTTCATGCAGCACGCCATGGCCAAGCCCGACAATGCCGGCGCCGGGTCGACCGACTACATGCACCTCTTCGGCCTCGTCGTGGTCGGCTACATGTGGGCCCGCATGGCCAAGGCCGCCCAGGCCGGGCTCGCGGCCGGAGCCGGCGAGCGCGAGCCGTTCCTCCGCAACAAGCTGATTACCGGCCGCTTCTTCATGGAGCGGATCATGCCGGAGACGGCCCTGCGCAAGGCGCGGATCGAGAGCGGCGCGGAGACGACGATGGCGCTGGCGGCGGATGCGTTCTGAGAGCGGTCCGCGTCTTGCCCGTCGCACATGGCCCCTCACCCCTACCCTCTCCCCGCAAGCGGGCAGAGGGAGTACAGTCGCCGCGGCATCGTCCCTTCGCCCCGCTTGCGGGGAGAAGGTGCCGGCAGGCGGATGAGGGGCAGGCCGACGCGCCAAGAGATTGGCAGACAGATGATTGACGACGCTTCGGCGTCGCCCAGGGAGAAGAGAAATAACATGACCGACGTCTTCATCTACGACCACGTGCGCACCCCGCGGGGGCGCGGCAAGAAGGACGGGGCGCTGCACGAGGTGCCGTCCGTCCGCCTCGCCGCGAAGGTGCTGGAAGCGCTGCGCGACCGCAACGGGCTGGACACGGAGAGGGTCGACGACATCATCATGGGCTGCGTCGACCCGGTGATGGATGCCGGCGCCGTCATTCCCAAGGCCGCCGCCTTCGAGGCCGGCTATTCGACCAGGGCGCCCGGCATGCAGATCTCGCGCTTCTGCGCCTCCGGCCTCGATGCCGTCAACTTCGGCGCCGGCAAGATCGCGCAAGGGGCGGACGACATCGTCATCGCCGGCGGCGTGGAGAGCATGTCGCGCGTCGGCCTCGGCATGTCCGGCGGCGCCTGGTTCATGGATCCGTCCGTGAACTTTCCCGCCTACTTCATGCCGCAGGGCGTCTCGGCCGACCTGATCGCCACGAAGTACGGCTTCTCCCGCGACGACGTCGACGCCTATGCCGTGGAGAGCCAGAGGCGCGCCGCCAACGCCTGGGAGAAGGGTTACTTCGCAGGCTCCGTCATTCCGGTGAAAGACATCAACGGGCTGACCATCCTCGACCGCGACGAGCATATGCGGCCCGGCACCGACATGCAGGCGCTGGCGCAGCTCACCCCCTCCTTCCAGATGCCGGGCGAGATGGGCGGCTTCGAGGCCGTCGCCATCCAGGCCCACCCGGAGATCGAGGCGATCAACTATGTCCACCATGCCGGCAACTCCTCCGGCATCGTCGACGGTTCCGGTGCCGTCCTGCTCGGTTCGAAGGAAGGCGGCGCGATCCTGGGCAGGAAGCCGCGTGCCCGCGTCCGCGCCTTCGCCAATATCGGCTCCGATCCGGCGCTGATGCTGACCGGGCCGGTGGACGTGACCGAGAAGCTCCTGAAGCGCACCGGGATGCAACTGTCCGACATCGACCTGTTCGAACTGAACGAGGCCTTTGCCGCCGTCGTGCTGCGCTACATGCAGGCCTTCGAGATCGGCCACGACAGGATCAACGTCAACGGCGGCGCCATCGCCATGGGGCATCCCTTGGGTGCGACTGGCGCGATGATCCTCGGCACGGTGCTGGACGAACTGGAGCGCCGCGACCTCAACACCGCGCTGGTGACGCTGTGCATCGGCGCAGGCATGGGCACGGCGACGGTGATCGAGCGGGTCTGAGGCATGAACTCCGTGCGACCGGACCGAGATTTATACAAAGGCGAGAGAGACGGCGTTCAACGCGAGCTCGCCCACATCTATCGCGAGAAGGATATGAAGGCCGACTATGAGGCCTTCACGAAGGTAAAGACCAAAGAGGAGGCTCAGGTACAGCGAGCCGAACTCCGTGGCCTGCTGTTGCTCACCCTCCTGTTTGTCGCCATCACTTGCCTTGTGATCGCCGCGCTCTGGTAGGGAAAACTCAGGGAAGAGGAATCCCAAATATGACCTACAAGAACTTCACCATCGAGACCGATGCCGACGGCATTGCGCTCGTGACCTGGGACATGCCCGGCAAGTCGATGAACGTGCTGACCGTCGAGGTGATGGACGAGCTCGAGGCGATCATCGACGCGACCGTCGCCGATGCCACCGTCAAGGGCGTGGTCTTCACCTCCGGCAAGTCGACCTTCTCCGGCGGCGCCGACCTTTCGATGATCAAGGCGATGTTCGGCTTCCAGGCCGAGGAGAAGGCGAAGGACCCGGCGCAGGCCGTCGAGAAGCTGTTCGCGCTGACCGGACGGATGGGCGGCCTGTACCGCAAGCTCGAGACCTGCGGCAAGCCCTGGGTGTCGGCGATCAACGGCACCTGCATGGGCGGCGCCTTCGAGCTGTCGCTCGCCTGCCACGGCCGCGTCGCCTCGAATGCAAAGTCGGTCAAGATCGCGCTGCCAGAAGTGAAGGTCGGTATCTTCCCCGGCGCCGGCGGCACCCAGCGCGTGCCGCGGCTGGCGAACACGCAGGATGCCCTGCAGATGATGACGACCGGATCGTCGCTGACCGGCGCGCGCGCCAAGGCGATGAACCTCGTGAACCAGGTCGTTGCCCCCGAGGAGCTGATCCCGGCGGCGAAACAGATGATCAAGGACGGGCTGAAGCCGGTCGCGCCCTGGGACGAGAAGGGTTTCAAGGTTCCGGGCGGCGGCATCTGGACGCCGGCTTCGGCGCAGCTGTGGCCGGCAGCGCCCGCGATCCTGCGCCGCGAGACCGCCGGCAACTATCCGGCAGCGCTGGCGATCCTCAAATGCGTCTATGAGGGCCTGCAGGTGCCGTTCGACACGGGCCTGAAGATCGAGCAGCGCTACTTCACCCATATCCTGCAGACCACCGAGGCCTTCTCGATGATCCGCTCGCTGTTCATCTCGATGCAGGAGCTGGGCAAGGGGGCGCGGCGCCCGGCGGGCGTGCCGAAGACCGCGTTCAGGAAGGTCGGCATCGTCGGCGCCGGCTTCATGGGCGCTTCGATCGGCTACGTGACGGCGGCAGCCGGCATCCCCGTCGTCCTCATCGACCGCGACCAGGAGGCGGCAGACAAGGGCAAGGCGGTCTGCGAGGGCCTCGTCTCCGGCAGCGTCTCGAAGGGTCGCATCGGCAAGGAAGACGGCGAGAAGCTGCTGGCGCTGATCACGCCCACGACCGACTATGCGGCGCTGTCCGACGCGGACCTCGTCATCGAGGCCGTCTTCGAAGACCGCGAGGTGAAGAAGGCGGTTGCCGAGAAGATCGAGGCGGTGCTGGCGGACGGCGCGATCTTCGCCTCCAACACCTCGACCCTGCCGATCACCGGGCTTGCCCGGAACACGAAACGTCCGGACCAGTTCATCGGCATCCACTTCTTCTCGCCGGTCGAGAAGATGATGCTGACCGAGGTGATCCTCGGCAAGGAGACCGGCGAGAAGGCGCTGGCCGTCGCGCTGGACTACGTCGCGGCGATCAGGAAGACGCCGATCGTCGTCAACGACACGCGCGGCTTCTACGTCAACCGCTGCGTCTTCCGCTATATCGGCGAGGCCTACGACATGCTGATCGAGGGCGTGCCGGCGGCGATGATCGAGAATGCGGCGAAGATGGCCGGCATGCCGGTCGGACCGCTGTCACTGAACGACGAAGTCGCCGTCGACCTGTCCTACAAGATCTTCAAGGCGGCCCTTGCCGATCTCGGCCCGCAGGCGGTCGATCCGCGTCATATGGCGCTGGTGACCAAGATGGTCGAGGACGGGCGCCTGGGCCGCAAGGCCGGCAAGGGGTTCTATGACTATCCGCCGAAGCCGCAGAAGAAGAAGCTGTGGCCCGGCCTGAAGAACCTCTACCCGCAGCAGAGGCCAGACGAGATCGACGTCGGCGTGCTGAAGGAACGGCTCCTGGTGACGATCGCGCTGGAGGCGGCGCGCTCGGTCGAGGAAGGTATCGTCACCGATCCGCGCGAGGCCGACGTCGGCTCGATCCTCGGCTTCGGCTTTGCCCCGTACACCGGCGGCACCCTCTCCTACATCGACGGCATGGGGGTCTCGACCTTCGTGGCGCTGTGCGAGAAGCTCGCTGCGAAATACGGCGACCACTTCAAGCCGACGCCACTGCTGCTCGACATGGCCGCCAAGGGCGAGACCTTCTACGGCCGCTTCGATCCCTATGCGAAGAGCGAGGCGGCCTGAGGCCGCCTGCGCGCATTCTCCCCGCCGTTCACAGCTTCGCCTCGAGGATGAGGTTGAAGGGCGTCTGCAGGGCGCGCCGGAAGCGGGTGAAGCCGGCCTTGCGGAAGACGTCCGCCAGCCGCGCCTGCCCCGCCTGTGCGCCGAGTACCATGTGCCCGCCATCGGAGATCGCGTGGGCGCAGCAGATCGTCGTCGAGGCGGCATAGTACATCCGTGCCACCGGCGAGACGTTGTCCTCGACGCGGTCGTTGGCGAAGGGCTCCACCAGCATCACGGTGCCGTCCGGCGAAAGCGCCTCGGCCGCGTGCCGCGCAGCAGCCACCGGGTCGCCCATGTCGTGCAGGCAGTCGAAGAAGCAGATGAGGTCGTAGCCGGTGCCCGGGTAGTCGTCGGCCCGGGCGGTCGCAAAGCTCGTCCGCTCCGCCACGCCGGCCCCGGCTGCCACCTGTGCGGCCTCGGCCACGGACTGGTCGTGCGTATCGAAGCCGCGAAAGCGCGCCTTCGGAAAGGCCTTGGCCATCAGCACCGTCGAATGCCCGTGACCGCAGCCGACATCGGCAACCAGGCCGCCGGCGTTCAGCTTTTCGACGACGCCCTCCAGCGCCGGCAGCCATTCGGGCACGAGGCTTGCCGCGTAGGCATTGCGGTAGAAGGCGGCGACGCCGCAGAAGAGCCGCCCGTCGTGGTCTCCCCAGGGGATGCCGCTGCCGGTGCGGAAGGCCTGAAGTGCCTTGTCCTCGTCCGCCCACATCGAGGCCGGCACGGCCCAGGCGTTGGGAATGAAGACGGGGCTGTCCTCATTGGCGAGCACGAGGGCCTGCTCGGGCGTCAGCTCGTACGTATTGCTGCTCGCGTGATGGTCGACATAGCCGCCGGCAACCTGCGAGCCGAGCCACTCGCGCACATAGCGCTCGGCGCAGCCGGCACGGCTGGCGAGCTCCCACGAGGTGAGCGGCCCTGCCCCGGCCATGGCCCTGTAGAGGCCCAGCCGGTTGCCGAGGCTGACCATGACGCCGCCGTAGCCGGCGGACAGGTCTCCTATCGCGCGCGACAGCAGGGCATCGAGCCTGGCGCTGTCGATCGTCGTGTTGCGGACATGTTCCACGATTCGGTCTCCTTCTTCCTTTCGACAAATCCGTTTGAACGGTCTTGCGGATCATCCCAGCAGAAGGCTGCCTGCGTGAGAGCGGGATTGCCCAAAACAGGTCCATTCGTGCCACCAGGCGGCGTTTCGAGCCGGTTCGTCAGCCCATCGTCACGGCCGGTGCCGCCGTGCTAGGGTGGCCCTCGGCTTCACCAGGACGAGGTCTGCAATGCCGAGTGCAATGGATGCGAGGGCGCCGCAGCCGCTCCATGTCAGCCTCGTGGCCCTTCCCGAGGCGGTCGTCTCGACGCTGAGCGGCATCTTCGACGTGATGAACGCCTTCGCCATGGCGCCGGTCCGCGAGCGCACGGCGGTGCCCGCCCCTCCGTTCCGGGTCGAGATCGTCGGCAGCAGGACAGGTCCGCTCGAACTGGCCAGCCGCCTGCCCATCACCGTGCAACGTAGCATCGACACGCTCGCGGCAACGGACATCATCATCGTCCCGTCGCTGCTCCTGGGACCGGGCGGCTGGCAGAAGGGGCGCTATCCGGACCTCGTCGAATGGCTGCGCAGCATGCACCAGCGCGGCGCGCTCCTGTGTTCCGCCTGCTCCGGCCTCTTCCTGCTCGCGGAGACGGGCCTCTTCGACGGTGTCGATGCGACGGTGCACTTCGGCTATGCGGATGCGTTTTCGGCGACGTTTCCGCAGGTGCCGATCCAGCCGGAGCGCGTTCTCGTCGTCTGCGGCAGGCATGAGGAACTGATCAGTTCCGGCGCGTCGATGACATGGCACGATCTCGTCCTGTACCTCATCGGCCGTTTTGTTGGAGCGACGGCGGCGCAGGGCGTCGCGCGCTTCTTTGCGCTGCAATGGCATCAGGACGGGTTGGCGCCCTACATGATCTTCGAAGGGCGCAGCGACCATGGCGACGTCGCCATCCAGGCGGCCCAGGCGTGGCTCGCCGCGCATTTCTCGGTGGCCAACCCGCTCGCGGAGGCGATCGGCAAGGCCGGACTGACGGAGAGAACCTTCAAGCGCCGCTTCACCCGCTCGACCGGGCTGAGCCCGATCGCCTATGTCCAGCGGCTCCGGGTCGAGGATGCCAAGCGGCGGCTGGAGCGTACGGAGGCGCCGGTCGACGAGATCAGCTGGCAGGTCGGCTACGAGGATCCCGCCTTCTTCCGCCGCCTGTTCCGGCGGCTGACCGGTCTTTCGCCGGGGGCCTACCGGCGGCGCTTCCGGATCCCCGACTATGCCCGGCCGCGCACGGCCGGCTGAGGACGAGGCGTTCGGCGTGGGGCACCGGCCGTCGCCGGCCGGGTTTCAGCGCGCCTTCACCGCCGTCCCCTGCTCCTCGTGCGCCTTCCACAGCAGCCAGGCGAGCAGCGGGATCTTGATGACCGTGAGCAGCAGAAGCAGGCCGAAATTGTCCGGCGCGTAGTCGGCATTGACGACGGCCTGGCGAACATGGCCGATCGCCACACCGATGTTGAACAGCACGACATAGAGGACGACGGCGGCCTTGAACGACAGGCTTCGCCAGAACGACAGGACGGCGACGACGCCGATGGAGAGATCGGCCACACCGATCTCGAACTGGAACGGGCTCACCTGCCAGCCGATCTGGGCTGCGGCCACCTGCGGCAGGAAGACGTGGAAGAAGCCGCCCCAGATCATCTCTGCCCCGACGGACAGCAGCAGCAGCCAGGAGAGGAAGCGGTCAGCAGGGGTTCCGTTCCGCCGGAACCAGGCGATCGCCAGCGCTGCCAAGAACAGGACCGTCGGCATGTTGGTCAGGACCAGCCGTATCGCATCTGCCATGGCACCACCTCTGGATGTTTCGACGGGCGTTTCCCGGCAAGGTGACAGAGCGGAGGGGCGTTGCCAAGCCGGTTCGACCGGCGACGTTCATCCCGCCCCCGCGCCCGGGGGCTAGCTTGCGGGTGGTCGGCAAGGGAACGTCAGGGCGCCGAACGAAAGGCGCCGCAGAGCGCTGCGGGCTGCTCCGGCGGGGGCGGCCGCCGTGCATGGCGCCCGGCAGCCGTTCGGAAAAAGATCAGTTGATCGGGATGCGAACGCCGCCGCCGGTATCGGCGGGAAGGGCATAGGTGGTGTTGTTGGCGGCACTCGTCGCGCAGCCCGCCAGCGTCGCAAGCACGATGGCGGCGGCGAGGATGGATTTGAACGGCATCAATTTCTCCGAATGAAGATCAACAATCAGGCGGTGCGGATCTTTCAGAACCGCGCCACAGGCGACAATCCGCCGTGGGGCAGATGAGGCCAGTTCGTCGCATAAGGCAAGTGCCGGAGGCGCACGAAATTCCCCTGTCCGGAATTCTCATGCGCCGCCCGGCCCGATCAGCCGTCAGGCCGCCTCGACGCCCTGGATGGCGGAAACCTGCCAGTT
Organism: Hyphomicrobiales bacterium; assembly: GCA_900469965.1. Lineage (GTDB taxonomy): Bacteria > Pseudomonadota > Alphaproteobacteria > Rhizobiales > Rhizobiaceae > Mycoplana. The sequence goes on from UBZP01000025.1 coordinate 210,472, forward strand.
GCCGCGCGGCTTGCGCTGGAAGGTCCAGACCTCCACGGCCTCGCTCGGATGGTCCGGGTCGCCGCTGACGATGCGGCCGGTGGCGCGGTCGCGCATCACGTCGACGCTCTCGTAGCGCATCGCGACGGTCGCGAATTCGGTGCCGTCGTCCTCGCGCCATGCCTCGGCAACGTCGCCCTGGACCAGATGCACGTCGCGGACCTCGTTGCGGACGCCGCTGGTGGCATTCTCGCTCAGTTCCTCGGCGAGCCAGGACATGGCCTCGGGCGTGGTCAGGCTGCGAAGGGCCGCGTAGTCTTCCGCACCGTAGGCCGCCTGGACCTCCTTGAGCATCGTCTCGAACTGGTCGAGATCCTGCTGCCCGACGCCGATCTCGTCGGCCGATTGGCCGCCGGCGCTGCCGGGCCGGACGCCGGACTGGCTGCCCGATCCCGCACCGAGGCCGCCGCCGATGGCAGCCCCGAGGCCGCTGCCGGCGCCGCCGCCGATGCTGGGAATCTTGAAGGACGGCGTGCCGGCGCCAGACTGGCGATAGGCCGCGTTTCCGGCTGCGCCGCCATAGGCGGGCTGCTGGGAGCGACGGAAGAAGCGCATCGCCAGCGTGATGGCGCCGAAGATCAGGGCCGCCTGGAACAGCAGGCCGAGGAAGCCCATTGCGCCACCGATGCCGTTGCCCATCAGCATGCCGATCAGGCCGCCCATGGCCAGGCCGCCAAGCAGCGCGCCGCCGAAGCCGCCGAACAGGCCGCCGGGGCGCTGGCCGAACGGCCGGTTGGCCTGCTGGCCGGCCTGCGGTTGCGTCGACGGCTGCCCGGCCGGGCGCTGCGTCATCGTCCTGTCGATCGGTGCCGACTGCGTGGGCGCGGTGCGCGTGACCGGTGGCGGCGTGAAGGTGCGGGTGCCGCGGCTGCCGAACCCGCCGCCGGCCCGTCGGGCCTCGGCGACATCGACCGCGGTCACCATGACCATGAGGGCGACGCCCAGCATTGCGAAAATTCGTCCAAAACGCTGCATCTCAATTCTTCCCGTCGTCTCTTCCCGCGCCAGAAGGGCGCACACGGCGTCCATATAGCGCTCCGAAAGGCCGAGTTTAAGGTCAGGTCACATATTTGTGGCCGTAAATGCCGCTAGGCCACGCTGCGCGGCGCGCCGGCAAACTTGCTGAAGCCGAGCCATTGCTGCATGGCGTTGGCGATCTCCGGGTCGCCGTCGAAGGCGAGATTTCCCGCATCGACCTCCCGGCGGATCATCGACAGTCCCATCCAGATCGCCGTCATGCTGCGAAGCGACGTTGTGACCAGCAGATCGATTTCGAAGCCGGGATCGAATCCGCACAGGTCGACCGTGCCGCAATCGACGACCAACCACCAGTTCTGCCGGTTCTCCGGCAGCTCGGGATAGAGAAACTGGATGGTGCAGCGGCGCGAGGGCAGCGGCTGCGGGTTCAGGTTGCGGCGCATGTCCCACATGAGCAGCGAGGGGTCGAGGTTCTTCAGGGAGAGCTGCGATTCCACCCAGCGCTGGCCCCAGAAGCCGAGCCCCATGACGATCGGCTCCAGATCCCTGCCGGCGGGCGAGAGGCGGTACTCGGTCACCCCCCGCTCGCCCGGCCGGGCGACGATCACGCCGGCCCGCTCGAGCTCCTTCAGCCGCTTCGACAACAGCGCCGGCGACATGCGCGGCACGCCCCGGCGCAGGTCGTTGAAACGGGTCGTCCCGCAGAGAAGCTCGCGCAGGATCAGCACCGTCCAGCGGGTGCAGAGGATTTCGGCGGCCATCGATACGGGGCAGAACTGGCCGTAACTTCCATGCTGGTCCATGATCGTCATCCGGCAACGTCTTCCGGCATCATAGTGTAAACTGGGCGCAGCAGCCACGGGGGTAGTACAGTTCCTGAACTGGACGGGATTGCGCTTTGGTAGGACCCTGTCGCCATTCTTTCGAGGAGGACGCCATGAACACGGCCATGAACGTACCGTCGAACGCTGGCAACGATCGGCCCGCTTTCGATCCGGTGGAAATTGCCCGGACGATTTCGCCCGTCCTGGCGGAGCGCGCCGCACGCTTCGACGAGGCGGACAGCTTCGTTGCGGAGAATTACGAACTTCTGAAGCAGTCGGGCCTGGTGGAGGCCGGCGTGCCGGGGGCGCTCGGCGGCGGAGACGCGGACGTGCGCACGCTCGCCGAGATGCTGCGGACCATGGCGCACGCATGCTCGTCCACCGCACTCGCCTTTTCGATGCACACCCACCAGGTGGCGATCCCGGCCTGGCGCTGGCGCCACCAGCAGGTCGCCGCCGTGGAGCCCTTGCTGAAGCGCGTGGCGGCGGAGCGCCTGATCCTGCTTTCCAGCGGCGGCTCGGACTGGATCGGCGGCTCCGGCAAGGCGATGAAGGTGGAGGGCGGGTACCGGATCAAGGCCCGCAAGACCTTCACGTCGGGAGCCGTCGCCGGCGATCTGCTGATGACCGGCGCCATCCTGGAGACCGGCGAAGGCCCGGACGCGGTGATCCATTTCGCCGCGCCGATGAAGGCGCCGGAGGTCAGCGTCGTCGAGACCTGGCGCGCGCTCGGCATGCGCGGCACCGGATCCAACGACGTCGTCATCGACGATCTGTTCGTGCCGGATGCCGGCGTCGCCTTCAGCCGCCGCGCCGGGGAATGGCATCCGGTGTTCCAGATCATCGCCACCACGGCCTTCCCGCTGATCTACGCCGTCTATCTCGGCGTTGCCGAGAGCGCACGCGACATCGCGCTCGACCTGGCGCGCCGGAAGCGTCCGGGACCCGGCCTGCTCGACATCGCCGGGCGGATGGAGACATCGCTGCGGGCCGCCCAGCTCGCGCACCGGTGGATGATCGAGATCGTCGAGCGCAACGCGCCGTCGGCGGAGACCGTCAACGAGGTGATGATCGGCCGCGCGCTCGTCGCCCGGCATGCGATCGAGACCGTGGAACTGGCGATGGAACTCTCCGGCGGCGCCGGCTTCTACCGCGCGGCCGGTCTCGAGCGGCGCTTCCGTGACATTCAGGGGGCACGGTTCCATCCGTTGCAGCCCGGTCCGCAGGCGCAATATGCCGGCGCGATGGCCCTGGGACTGCCCGTCGCGACGATCTTCTGAAACGACACGGCCTCTTCCGGCAATCGGGAGGGGCCGTCAAGCGGGGTGAATGGCACCGCGCCGGCACGATTGCGCCCGGGTCGAAGCGCCCAAGGGGGTAGGCCGGCTCAGCCTCCTGTGGGAGTTGCCATCGCCCATGGCCGACTGTAGGATGCCGGTTCCACCCCGCTTCCGGCGTGGATTCAGACTGGGAAGCGACGCCCACGCGCTCGCTCTATGTATTTCGGTGTTCTCACCGTCAGCTCTCGCTGCCAGCATACGATCACATCAAGCCGTTGCTGAAGGGAAATACGGGGTCCACACAATCTCATTCTTTTTCATGCGCGGCACGGCCATGGCTCCACGTGAGAAACGTAGAAGTACACTTGGAGGTTAAAATGAAGAAGCGTACCGTAACTGTCGTAATTTGTGCCGCGCTCGCCTTGTCAGCCTGCCAGTCGCAACCGGTTTCCCAGAGCGTCATCGACCGCAATGCCGAGTTCGGCTGCGTGGCCGGAACGGTTGGCGGAGCGATCGTCGGTGGCATGGTGGGCGCAACGATCGGCGCCGGAACCGGCCAGATCGCTGCCATCGGCGGCGGCATCGGTGTCGGCGGTGTTCTCGGCAATCGCCTGGCATGCAGATAGGCGGAAAGGGACAGATGATGAACAAGGCAGTTCTGGTGGCGGCTTTCGTGGCCTGCCAGTGCACTCTGTCGTTTGCCCAGGCGCAGACGGCTGCAATCCACCAGGGTCACAAGGACCAGCTCGACACCAACAAGGACGGAACCGTTCAGCGCGGCGAATACCAGACGTTCATGGCTGCGGCCTTCACCGGCCTCGACAAGAACAAGGACGGCAGGCTCAGCAAGCCCGAGGTCGGAACGATCCTGACGGTGGAGCAGTTTTCGGCCACCGACGGCGACGCCAACGGCAGCATCAGCCAGGCCGAGTTCATGAACAGGGTAATGGCCGACTTCGCAGCCGCCGACCGCAGCGGCGACGGGGCCCTGCAGTAGACGGGGCCTTGCAGTAGCGGACGACGGGCGCGGCTCCGCACGTTCGCGGAGCCGGCCCCGCATCCCGGCTGCCGGCGCGACGCCCGACCTCCGGTCGTCACGATCAGGATTGAACGGCGCGGCGAGCCGAGCGTTCCGCACCGATGACGAGGACGCCTGCGCCGATGATCAGCCCGGCGCCGACGAAGACGTTTGCCGACGGGACCTCGTGCCAGATCAGGAAGCCGAGCAGGAATCCCCAGATCAGCGACGAATATTCGAAGGGGGCGAGCAGCGACACCTCCGCCCGTCGCATGCCCTCGAACAGCGCGTACTGCCCGACACCCGCAAGCACGCCCGTGCCGACGATCAGCGCAAGCTCGGACAGGCTCAGCGGCTGCCAGAGGAACGGCAGGGCAAGGCCGGTGAACACCATCAACAGGGCGCTGGAGATCAGCATCTGCACCAGCGTGCCCTCCTCCAGCGCGGTCTTGCGCAGCAGGATGGTGGCGATTCCCCAGAAGACGGCGGCCTGCAGGGCCAGATAGACCGGCCAGGAGACGGCGAGGCCCTGGCCGAAGACATCGCAGGCGACCAGCACGCCGACGAAGCCCGTCAGCACCGCGATCCACCGGCTCGGCGGCACCGCCTCGCCGAGAACCGGCATGGCCAGCACCGTGACGACGATCGGCGCCGCATAATAGAGCGTCGTCAGCTGCGCCAGACCGAGATCGCGCGCCGCCGTGTAATAGGAGAGCCAGGCGGCCAGGAGCAGCAGCGTGCGCCACAGCATCGGCCACAGGACGGGCGAGCCGGAGGCCCGGCGCAAGGCGGGGCCCCGGCCGATCGCGGCACAGATGGCGACGATGGTCACGCTGCGGATGAACAGCACCTGGCACACCGGCAGCGTGGCGACCAGCCATTTGACGGAGGCGTCCTGGAGCGAGAACAGAAAGAAAGACAGCGTCGTCAGCAGTATGCCGACCAGGGGAAGCGATTGCACGGCGGGTCACTCCGGGCGCAGGAGTTGCACCCTTTCCCCTCTGATAGCGCCGGCCGCGCCGTTGCGAAAGAGGGGGGCGGCCGATGATCCTGGTGGTCGGCGCCTCCGCACCCCACCGACCCGTGCGCGGTACCCGCCCTGAAGAGCCTGTTACGCAGGAAACAGCCACCACTGGTGATTTCTGAAAATATTTCTTCATAAAAATTAGAATGCGCGAATAAACATCGGCGCAGCACCGTTGATGGCACATGCGGACTGCCTGGCAGCCGCGACCATCGCGCCAGATGCGAGACCAATGAAACGAGTGCGTCGACCGAGACGTCACGCGAATGCGGGAATTCATGATCGAAGAACAGGGATAGTCCGCCGATGCCGTGCTCCTGACGCACGCGACAGGCGGAAGGAGAACGGGACACATGAGGTACGAATCCAGAAAGGACGCAAGGGCTGCGCTTGTCAGCGGGCTCCTGCTTGCCGCGATCGTCACGGTCAGCGGCGGCTTCACCATTCTTTCCGCGCATCCGGGCGCATTCGCCCCCCGGATCGCCGCCGGCAAGGTCAGCCTCACCGAAATCCGCCGCGAGGCCTATTGCGCCTATGCGGTCAAGCGGCTGGCGCCGGGCGCAGTCAACATCCGGCTTGCGGAGAGCCCGGACGCGAACACCCGCATCATCCGCTTCGGCCCGGACGGCGCCAACATCGCGCGCTGCGAGTTCCTGCCCGAGGCCCAGACGGGCGACCTGCGCATGGGCACGATGAGCCTCAACCAGAAGCGCCTGCACCGGCAAGTGATCGACGCCATCAACATGCGCATCGACGTGCTCGAATACCGCCGCGGCTGAGCGGACCCGGGCGCTTGCCCCGCCCGGCCGCATTGCTGCAATGCGCGATTGTGCATGCAAATCAGCCCGCCGCGGTATATGGCGGGATATGGATTCCAAACGCACCGGCTACATCTTCACGCTCCTGGCGATCGCCATCTTCGCACTGCAGGACGGGATATCGAAGCATCTGGGCGGGCTCTACCCGCCGGTCTTCATCACGATGATCCGCTTCTGGGCGTTCGGTGCGTTTGCGGTCCTGATGGCCTCCCGCTCCAATGGCGGCCTGCGCGCGGCCGCAGCGACGAAGCGACCGGTGCTGCAAATCGCCCGCGGCATGCTGCTGGCCGTGCAGATCATCGTCATCATCAATTCCTTCACGATGGTGGGGCTTGCCCACAGCCAGGCCATATTCGCCGCCGCGCCGCTGTTCGTGGCGCTCCTGTCGGTTCCGCTTCTCGGCGAGAAGGTGGGATGGCGGCGCTGGAGCGCGATCCTGTTCGGACTGTGCGGCGTCATCATCATTCTCGGGCCCGGCGCCGACGGCATCGACCCCATCCTGATCGTGCCGCTCGCAGGCGCCGTGCTCTTCGCCTTCTACGTGATCGCCACCCGCTTCGTCAGCCGCGACGATTCCGCCGCGACGAGCTTCTTCTATACGGGCGTGGCGGGCGCGGTGGTGCTTTCCTTCACCGCGCCGTTCTACTGGACGGCGTTTGCACCCGTCGACTGGGTCTGGATGGCGCTCCTGTGCGCCACCGGCATTTCCAGCCACTACTTCCTGATCCGCGCCTACGACCTTCTCGACGCGGCCGCCGTCCAGCCGCTGACCTACCTGCAGCTGGTACTAGGCGCCCTGATCGGCGCCACCGTCTTCGACGAACAGCTGACCCTGAACATGCTGATCGGATCGGTGATGGTCGTCGGCGCCGGCATCTTCACGATCTGGCGCGAAAGCGTCGTCGCTCGACGCAAGGCGGGAATGCCCGACAAACCGTAGAAAGGATTATATTCCTTTTTTCTTTACTGCAGCCGGCCGTTTCGCTATGCTCGCGGCATCCGGGCAGACACGGCCGGGGCGGACCAGGAAGAAAGAGATGTTTTCCCACGAACGGATCTGGGCGGCGATCGATGCGCTGGCGGAGCGCCACAGGCTTTCACCTTCCGGGCTGGCCCGGCGGGCCGGCCTCGACCCGACCTCGTTCAACAAGTCCAAGCGGCTGGGCGCCGACGGGCGGCTGCGCTGGCCCTCGACGGAATCGATCGCCAAGGTTCTCGACGCGACGGGGACGACGATCGACGAATTCATCGGCCTGCAGACCAACGGCCAGGGCGGCGGCCTGCCGCACGGCGCCTTTCCGCCGCAGCCGGGATCGATCCCGCTGCTCGGCTTCGCCCAGGCCGGCGCCGGGGGCTTCTTCGACGACGGCGGCTTTCCGGCCGGACAGGGCTGGGACGTCGTCGAGTTTCCGACGTCACCCGAGCGCAAGCAGGGCGTCTATGCGCTGGAAGTCCAGGGGGACAGCATGATGCCGCTCTACCGGGACGGCGACATGCTGATCGTGGAACCGGGCGCGCAGGTGCGCCGCGGCGACCGCGTCGTCGTCCGGACAAACGGCGGCGAGGTGATGGCAAAGGTGCTGCACCGGCTGACGCCGCGCTCGATCGAACTGCTGTCGCTCAATCCGGAACATCCCAACCGCACCTTCGACATCCAGGAGATCGACTGGATCGCGCGGATCATCTGGGCGAGCCAGTGAAACGGGAGTTGTCTTCTTGAGCATCCTTGCGACAGGGTCCACCAACCGCGCCCTCTTCGGCGGCATCGGCTGCGTCGTGCTGACGGCGCTTCTCGTGATGATCGGCGCTGCCCAGATCCGCGGCCGCGAGGCGGCGGGCGGGCAGGACTTCACGCTCGAGGTCCCCGACGCCAGCCTGTTTCCCGCCGAGAGCGGCGAGGACGATATTCCCATGTCGGCTGCTTCCGGCGCGAATCCGGATCAGGCGCAGGCGCCAGAGTTGCCGGCGCCGCCCATGCCGGCCGCGCAACAGGGCGGCGTTGCGGCGGGAACCAGTGCCGGAGGTGAGACCGGGCAGACGGCGCCGCCGGAGCCCCAGGCTGCACCGGCACAGCCGACGCCACGGTTCAACGCCGCGGCCGTGCCCGCGGTGGCGGAGCCGCCGGTGTCGTTTGCCCGCCCGATCGTGCTTGCGGCCGGTCGCTTCAGCATCGCCGGAAAGGTGCTCGAACTCGAGGGCGTCCTTCCCGTTGCGGTCAACCGGCAATGCCAGGACAGCGCCGGCGAAGGGTGGCCCTGCGGCCGGATGGCGCGCACCGCCTTCGCCAATCTCGTGCGCGGACGCACGATCGACTGCGCCGTGCCCGCCAGGCAATGGAGCGGCACGGCGACGGCGCGCTGCACGGTGGCGGGAAAGGACCTGTCGCAGTGGCTTGCCGAAAACGGCTGGGCGGAGGCTGCGCCCGGATCGCCGTTCGAAGAGGCGGCCGATGCCGCACGGCAGGCCGGGCTCGGCCTCCACAGCCCGAACCCGCGCGGCAAGGCGACGCAACGGCGCGACGGGCCGGCCGTCGGCGAACCCGCAGCCATACCGCAACAGCCCTGACGAAAGATTGCCATGACCGGTCCCCACGCGCCACAGGAAGCCCTCGTCCACGTGATGGTGATGATGTCGGCCGTCGACAATGCCATGACGGACGCGGAACTGGCCCGCATCGGCCGGCTGGCACGCTCGCTGCCGGTGTTCGACGGCTTCGACGATTCGCTAATCATCCTGCTCGCCCAGGAATGCGCGGCGATGCTTTCGGCGCCCGAGGGACTGGACGTCACGCTCGAAGTCATCCGCGATCGCCTGCCGGCCGCATTTGTCGACACAGCCTATGCGCTGGCGGTCGAGATCGCCGCCGCGGACCACCGGATCCGCAACGAGGAGATCCGCCTGCTGCAACTGCTGCGCGACCGGCTGGAGCTGGACAAGCTGACCTGCGCGGCCATCGAGCGCGCCGCGATCGCCCGGTTCCGCCGGCTGTGACCGGCACGGCACCGCCGCCCGCCGCCGATCGCCGGGCAGACCAGAACCTTCCGGGCGCTCAGTAGATGTCGACCGGGAAATAGCGCAGGTAGATCTCCCCCAGCCGCCCGCTCCGGGCAAGCGACAGCAATGCATGGTCGATCGCCCCGCCGATGACGGGCTCGTCCTTGCGGGTCATGATCGTCAGCCCCTCGCCGAGGAAGGCCTCCGAGACATAGGCGCCTGGCAGCAGCCGGCAGCAGTTTGCGGCCTGCGGGCCGACCGTCCAGAACGCGAACTGCATCCCGTCGCCGAAGACCGCATCGACCTTGCCCTCCTTCAGGGCCAGCATCGCCGCAGCCGGGCTATCGAGCGGCACCGGTCGCTGCGCGGGGAAATAGGCGGCGAGCATCGCCTCGTGCACGCTGCCGCGGACGACGCCGACGGCGGCGCCGTCGAGGGCTGCGACCGTCGTCGCCTTCCCGCCGGAGCGGACCATGAAGCGCGCGGGCAGGCGCAGGTAGGGCCGGGAAAAGACGAAGTCGCGCCGCAAGCCGGTCGTCACGGCTATTCCCGCCACGACCGCCTCGCCGGCATCCTTTTCGAGGTTTTCGCGCAGGTCGGCGAAGGGCAGCGCCTGGATCTGGCACTTCGCCGCCAGTTCCAGCTCGCGGCAGATCTCGCGGACGAGGTCGACGTTGAAGCCGGCCAGCTTTCCCGTCTGGTCGATGAAATTGAACGGCGGGAAATCGACCGCCGTCAGGAACCGCAACCGCGGCAGGCCGGAAAGGTCCGGCCGGGCGATCCGCTCCCGGCTGTCGAAGCTCGTCGGCAACCCGCCCGGTGCACCCGGCTCGGCGGCCGCGGCCGCACAACCCATCGACACGCATAGCGCGAGCGCTGCGAAAATTTCGCTTGAAGCTTTTCGGAGTTTCCGCATAAATATCAACTTGGGGTTTAGAGGGGACGCCGCTACATGACGTGCGGCGCTGGCCGCATGCGACTGGCAGACTATCCCGATCAAAGTTCCATTTCCACCGCAATCCCAGGTGCTGTGGACGGCCCCTTGGCGTCGTCGGAAACGCTGACGATCCGCGCCGATCTCCTCGAGGAGGCGAGGCTGCTGCGGCGCCTCGGCTTCGGCAAGCCGCTGATATCCGAGCTCCTGTTCAAGGCGACGGTGAACCGGACCAGCCTGGAGGCCGAGCTGATCGCCGCCGGTCCGGTTCGCAGCGACATCTACTACGAGGCGCTGGCGGAAATGCTCGGCCTGGCCTTCCTGCGCCAGATCGATGCGGGCCGCGTCGTCGACATGGCTGGGCTCGACACTCAGTTGCTGCAGCCGCAGATGGTGCGGCTGACCTCCGGCGCAAGGCCGCCGATCACGGCGATCGTGCCGACGGCCGCGCGGATGGCGCAGCTTCAGGAAACGCTCGCAAGGCAGCCGGCGCTGCGAAACCTGCTCGCCGTGACCACGCCGCGGGCGATGCGGGAGGCCGTCTGGCACGCCGGCGCGGCGCGGCGCATCCGCGAGACGACGGCAGGCCTGTTCGAGACTGCGCCGGAATTCAGCGCCCGCGTGACCTTCTGGGGACGGCAGGGTTTCTATACCGGCGCTGCCATCTGCGCGGCGGTCTTCACCGCCATGCTGGCGCCGGAGCTGGCCGTCGTGACGCTGCATCTCGTCCTCAGCGCGCTCTTCGTCGCCGCCCTCGCCATCCGGCTTAGCGCATTGTTCGGCACGGCGGCGGACGGCGCGACGTCCCCTGCCCCGCCACCCGCCGAGCCGCGGCCCGTCTATTCGGTGTTCGTCGCGCTCTACCGCGAGGCGGAGGTCGTCCCGCAGCTCATCGCCCATCTCGACCGGCTCGACTGGCCGCGCTCGCGCCTCGACATCAAGCTGATCTGCGAGGGCGACGACACCGAGACACTCGCGGCGCTGCGCGGGCGCGACCTCGGCGCACAGTACGAGATCGTCGAGGTGCCGCCCGGCCGTCCCCGGACGAAGCCGCGCGCGCTCGCCTATGCCCTGCCCGCGGCCCGCGGCTCCTATCTCACAGTCTACGACGCCGAGGACCGGCCGCATCCCGGCCAGCTCGCCGAAGCCTGGGGCGCCTTCCGCGCCGCGCCGCCGGACGTCGCCTGTCTGCAGGCGCCGCTCGTCATCTCCAACGGGCGGGCATCCTGGATCAGCGCGCTGTTCGCGCTGGAATATGCCGGCCTGTTCCGGCGGCTCCTGCCGCTTCTCGCCGCCCGGCGACTGCCGATGCCGCTCGGCGGCACGTCGAACCATTTCCGCACCGACATTCTGAGGACCTGCGGCGGCTGGGATCCGTACAACGTCACCGAGGACGCGGATCTCGGCATGCGGCTGCACCGGATGGGCTTTCGCTGCGCCACGCTGCGGCGGCCGACGCTGGAGGACGCGCCGGACGATACGCGCGTCTGGCTGGGGCAGCGGACCCGCTGGTTCAAGGGATGGCTGCAGACCTGGCTCGTGCTGATGCGCCGGCCGGGCCTGCTCGTCTCCGAAATGGGCCTGCTGCCGTTTGCCGCCTTCCAGGTGCTGATCGGGGGGCTGCTGCTTTCCGCCCTCGCCCATCCGCTCCTTCTCGCCCATGTCGTCCGGGTCATGGTCGCGGTGGCCGCGGACGGCCCCTTCGTCGTCGGGCCGCTGGCCCTTTTTCTCTTTGCCGTCGATGTCGCCAACATCTTCGGCAGCTATGCCATCTTCATCGCGCTGGGCTGGAAGCCGATGCGCGCGCGCGAACGCAGGGCGGTCGGCTGGCGCTGGGTCCTCGTCCCCGGCTACTGGATGCTGATGTCGCTCGCCGCCTGGCGCGCCGTGGCCGAACTGCGCCGCGACCCCTTCTTCTGGAACAAGACCGCCCACCGCCCCGTCGCCCCCGGATCGCCCGGGGCATCAGGGATATCGGGGTCGCCCGCCGGCGCCCACGCCGAAAATCCCGTGCCTCCACCCTGAGGTCCTAGCCAATGTTCGGAAGACGCAGCGGATGAAGCACAGGAAACGCGGCTTGCAGTACCGGCAGCAAGCGGGTGTGGTTCCTGAACCTGACGGGAGCCTGCGGTCTGCGGGGGGGCTGGAGCGGGTAGCGGGAATCGAACCCGCGCGTTCAGCTTGGGAAGCTGACAGGCTACCATTACATCATACCCGCGAATGGCCGGGGGAAGTCATCGGCGAGATTGGCTGGCGTGTCAAGGGTGGGGAAACGTCTGGGTGCGAAGCCATCCGCTCGAGGCCCTGATATCCGCGCCCCCGTTGTCGCGCTCAAAGTTCAATGCGAACTCAAGGCAATGCCGCCTGCGCCTGCCTCAGAACGCGGATCTGTAGCGCAAAGACCGCTTCACTATAAGCATCGTCAGCATGTCGAAGATATATTTCATTGCGACAGCCAGTGAAAAACTCAGAACAATTACGATTGCCACGTTCACAACTTCAAACATACCTAATTTGGAAACAAAAAATACTATCGGGTTGTGTATGATGTATACGAAGAGCGTCGTCGATGCGAGGAGGCTCAACATACGTGCGAGGGGCAGTGGCGCCATGAACTGTGGGTAGAAAGCGAGAATCGCTACAGTGGCGGCTAATTTTGCCGCCACAAACTTCTGCATGCCGAGTCCCATCAAAAGAACCATGTCGACACAGATCAGAATTAACGTAACAAAAACAGTTTTTTCACCTCGCATCTTGCAGATCATCCATCCGGCGGCGAAAATAGAAAGACACTCAGCAAATCCTCGTTCAATGTGGTATGGCACCCCTCCAATTTCACCTTTCAGTATATATTCAACGGCCATGACCACGATCAGCAATAAATTCAATACCGCCGCCGAAGCCCACGGATATTTTTCTATCGAATGACGCATTGATGGAATCATTGAAACGATCGCCAAAAATACAACGATCTGGACGTAGAGAGATACGAACCAATAAGGCTCCAGCAACGTTCCATAACTCCAAATTCTATAATTCTCCAAGAGCAATATATAATCTAGCGGGACTTTTTCCCGCATCAATCCATAACAAATCAGCAACATGTAATACAATGGAATAATTAAATACAGAGTCTTCAAAATTATCTTACCGTAATTTCCTTCTTCAATCTGTCTCATCTGGAATTTAGCAGCAGAAAAACCAATGAGAAGTATCAATATCCATGTCCCGCCGTAAAAAATCGAATAGTCGCTTGCATGACCAATGACGATCATCGTAATCGCCGCGAGGCGCAATACGATATCCGATCCTATGGCAACGACACCACGACTGCGGGCAGACGCCGGCGCCGCCAAGAGATTGGAAAGTTGAGAAACCGTCATGTTTTCCCAACCCTGTGGGGCCTGTCCCAACCGCTCCTCAAGGAACATCTGCACATCAATGTAGCTTAAAGAGTCTCCGCCCAACGAGGTAAAACTGTCGGAAGCACTGACGGAGCGGCTACGCGTTGCACGCTTCAGTGTATCCGCCACGCTCTCGGTTGATCGGGCACTCAATCGCTCCACGTCATTTTTCGCGATCAACTCCTCGGCAATTGCGCGCAACGCCCTTTGATCGGGTTTGCCGGATGACAGCAATGGCAACTCTTCCAACGGCCCAGCAACCAAGGCATCTTGAGGAAGCGCATAGGCGTCACAGACGATTTGCACCACCTCGTCGCCTTGGTTTGAATCACGATGAAGGAGAACGAGGCGATCGCCCACCGACACCGCATTCGCGACCACTCCCTTGTCGCTGAGAACCGCCTCGATCTGATCAAGACTGAGGCGCAAACCATAAAGCTTCACAAAGCGCTTCAGACGGCCAACGATGCGGAAATAACCTCCTGGCGTCCGTTCAGCGATATCGCCGGTTCGAAGCTCCAGGTATTCTTTTCCCAACGCAAGGTCCGCGCGGCTCTGCGCATACCCCATCATAACGTTGGGCCCTTGGTAGACCAACTCACCGGCTACGCCCGTTCCCGTGATTTCCTTGCCGCTATCGTCGACGAGCCAAAGCCGACCTCCAGGAACCGCCTTTCCAATCGTGTCAAAAGCAGTCGCAACATCTTCGGCAGGGACAAAGGAAATGCGCGGTGCGGCTTCGGTCTGGCCGTACATGATAAAAAAGAGCCATTTGTTCTCTGTGGCCATTTCAGCAAAGCGTTTCGCCAATCCAGGGGCCAGCTTACCCCCGGCCTGCGTCATGTAGCGAAGGCTTGGCAGTTTCCAGACCTCTGGCCTCATGTGATTCAGCAATTCGATTTGATGCGGCACCATTGCAAGGCTTGTCACGTGCGCCTGGCGCGCATCTTCCCAGAACTGCGCTTCAGATACGGAACGTTCAGTCATCAGCAGGCAAGCGCCGACCAGGAGGTAAGAATTTACGACCGATATTCCGTATGAATAGTGGAGTGGCAAGGTTGTTGCCGCACGATCAGAGACCTTTATATTCAGATATTCTGCAATCGAAGCGGCGTTGGATGCGATATTTTCCTGCGAAAGGCGAACCAGCTTCGGATCGCCGGTGCTGCCCGAGGTCGATAGAAGCAGCGCAAGCTCTGCTGCGGGCTCTTCAGCCACCCCGGCCCCCAATACTCCCCCAACCTCAGACTGAACAATCTCCAGCCCCGTGTCCGAGCACGCAATATGGATGTCGGGGTGCCAGATATCGGACAAAGCCGTGTTCGGGCTCAGCTGCCCCTTCTCCACAACGAGCAAAGGAAAGCCGGTACGCAGAACCCCTATATAGGCGGCAACGGCCTCCGGGGATGTCACAAAGTCCAAGGCCACCAAAGGGCGACTTGTTCTCGCGCTTTGTGTCACGCGCTCCCGCCATCTGTCTGCCATTTGGTTAAGCTGCCGATAGCTAATGGAGTCGGAAGCGGGGAATATGAGCGCAGGATTATCCCACATCTCATCTGAAAATTCTTCGAAGAGCCAGAATTTCTTAAACCTATGCATATAGCTCATCCTCCAAAATATATTTCAGCCCCAAGATAAACCATCGAGAAATAGCGCTGAACTGACCCGCTTGGATGATTTTTTTATTTATTAACTTGATAAAATTATTCCTATAGAACAGCAGCACAATTGCCGAATGAACAGTACGAAAATTCTATTCAATACTGATCAAAAAATTAGATAAACATGGTATTCGCAGAGATACCTTCAACTTGCAGAGACGACGCCATCCGACTCATTGGTCCGGCAGGGTTCACATCCGCCAGCAACTGAGAGAGTTGGACTTCGGCTTCGTTTGGAAGGGCTATCGATCGTGGTCCGAAACGACAAACGTTCGCCATCGAAGAGGAGCCTCGTCTCGCCCCCCAACAGCCTTCAAACACTGACGCATCCCTGTCCTCCCGCGCCAATACCTGACTGAACCCCGTGCACCGCAGGAACGACACTCGACATTCGCTGGCGGACAAACATATCCCTCTCCCAAATATGAGGCCGGCAAGCACGGGCGATGTCCCGCCCGGCGTAGCCGCCAACGACGAAGACAAATTCGTTCAGCCAAACAACGAACAAGTCGTTAATTCGTTACAAATCCAAGCTCATTCGTCTCTTCAACCTTGGGCTCATCAGGCAACGTCAGATTCTAAAACTAATACCACCATAAATCATTATTCTCCGAAATCCAACTTTCACATTTTCATAATTGTTATGTATAACAACGATATATTTTCTGAATACAATAACCATAATCAATATCACATTAACACGTTGACAGGCTTTACGGCAGGCATCAAAAATTTCCCATCTGGTGCATATACTATCGCATTTCATTATTAGGTAGTCAATGCTGCTATTC
The DNA here is from genome assembly GCA_900469965.1 of Hyphomicrobiales bacterium. Taxonomy (GTDB): domain Bacteria; phylum Pseudomonadota; class Alphaproteobacteria; order Rhizobiales; family Rhizobiaceae; genus Mycoplana. The sequence goes on from UBZP01000025.1 coordinate 226,237, forward strand.
TACAGAGCCTGTATTAGTTATTATTTACGGTATCTGATGATATTCTGGTCCGCCCTCATCATATCTGGCAGGCAATACACCCTGGACATTCCATCAGTGTGAAAACTCGTCCGAAGCGCCTCGACCCGCGCTCCGCCAAGCATTCGAAGCACTCTCCGACCTCCGTCCTCCCCGCGCCTCGTAAAAGGCAATCGCCCGCGTGTTATAACTGAACGACCTTCAACGCTCGCCCACGAGCGAGCTCAGTGTTGGCGCAGAAAGCCCTCCCCTGACATGGGCGAGACAACGCGGATGTGGCATCGGATGTCGCGAATGAGATGAAGACTTTTAAGACCCCACTTGAACACGACCGCAGCAGTTCTGAAAAACGCGATTTAGTCGACCCCACCGAAAACGGGCGCCTTGGCCTGGCCCCTGACGACGCACGAGATTGCAGGTTGAGAGCCTCGAATTTCCGCAGCGGAGTGCGCCTTTCACATCCAAATACGACCCCCTCATCTAGGTCGAGCAGTTCGCTACCACACCCCCACCCTTGATACGCCCGCCAATCTCGCCGATGACTCAAATTGCAGTGACTTGAGGAAGAATTGCCCCGCAGTACGAGTTCCACATTGACAAACAACTTATACGATATTGGGGTGGATGATCTGTGATCTCATTGATCTCAGAAACGAGTAAGAGCGAGCGAGAACAACCATCCAGAGAAGGGTCCACCAGTAGTGCTAAGCAAACGAACGGCATTCTCGCTATGGATTGTAGCGGTGACGCTATTTATAATTTCGCAAGTAATATTTATTGCAATTGCGGAAAAGGATGGCTCAAGCTTATGGCCAACTTTGCTGATTCTTACATCTAGAATTGGATTATTTTGTTTCTCATTCATGATTTTATTGACAATTTATATTAAATTTTTTTACGTTTTTTGGGCTGTATACAGCACATCCCCGGAATTCTGGGGCCGTAACACCAAGATTATCCGAAGATACGTCGTATGGCGAGATGAAAGTTATTCAAGAGATTGATAGATATGGCAGAAGAATATCGATTCTACGCCCAAGTTGCGGTCCACCGAAAGAAGGCGATTCATGGACTCTTTTCTTAAGCGTCTTCTCGCACGCGTTGCTGTTACCGCGCTGGCGGGGTCCATTGCATGCCAGAACTCGGCAGCCGAGCCGTTCGACTTCAGTACCGACTTCATTGGTGTACCGCGCGCCGGCAAGTTTGGCTTCACGGTCCTTCCTGAACGGCTAGGGATAGGCATGAAAGGCGGCGATCTCGCTCGAAGAGATGCCGTATTTGCCTTGTCTACGACAATTGCGGCTGCTGCTGGCGTTCAAGTCGAAAGGCAGAAAGGTGTCACGCGGAATTTCATCGGTATGGCGTTTGGCGATGAGATTGTAACTCCCGAGAGAGTCCGCTTTGAAGCACTCGAGGGAATCAATGTCGAGGAACCTTTCCGAAAACTGATCTTGTCCGCATTCAATCCAGAGCTGCAGTGCATTTCGGGCGTCCTCTTGGGCGACGACGGAAGCTTCAACAAAGCGCTCATCATCGCAAATAACGACGTGAGCCTTGATGAATTGAATTCGTGCACCGCGGAAGCAATGTCCAGCATTCTTGGAATAAATGGACGATCGATATCAAAAATATCGCCATTCTCGCAAAAACTTGAAACCTTATTTCGACTGGTCTCATTGAGAGCGTCATGTTTGTCGAAGCAGGTCGATGATGTAAGGGCTTGCAGATAGAGCATTCCGATCTTGAGGGATCGTGTCGGCGATAGTCGAAAGCCGACAGGTCGCCATGCAATATGCCCGCGAGGGGCCGGTGAGAGTCACCGGAGAGATTGGCGGATGTGCCGAGGGTGGGGGTGTGGTGGCGGACTGTTCGACCTAGACGAGGGTCGCATTTGGATGTGATCGAACGATCGAAATGCGGAGTGCCGCCTGCACGTTCCCGACATTCCACGACTGCCTTGTCCGGCAGGCATGCGATCTGGATTGTTAGGTGAGTTCACCCCCTACAGGCTGGCCGGGCCAGCGGGCCTTCCGCGACAGCCTTTGCGATCACGGTCTCATCTGCGGGAGTGGTTTCAGTGGTTCTTGCCCTTGCTCGTCATGGCTGTCTCTCCTTGTCGAATGACGGCACGGGGTCCTCCCTGACATGCGGGAGAGACAACGCGAATGTGGAAAAGGATTCCGGGATTGCAGTATATCCTGCCGGGCAGCTATTTCGAATCGGATCTCAACCATTCCCCGCTCATGCCACAATCAAACAAATGTCCGAAAGAGCACCAGCCCTAAGAAGGCGGCCACGATTGCGATGACAGCTCGCTCAATCCAACGCATAAATTTCGACTTGGAGGCGTTCCCTGACAGCATGTTGCCGAGCACGTCACCAAGGAATTGCAGTAAGCCGCCCACCGCGATAAACCTATGGATGCATTGATGGCTAGGATCATTGCCCTGATTTCATTTACTTCAGGTTGATTGTGATGATGGCAGCGAGTTCGACTGCAATTGGCTCTACATCTCTGATCTTGCGGTCGCCAAGTATGCGAGCATTCCAGGTATCTTCGGGAAAGCCCTCCTGACGGATTGTGCTCATTATAACCGCATCCCCATTCAGCGTCTGGCTGGCAGGAATTCTATATGGAGTTACTGCAGAAGCACTTCCTTCCAATTATCCCTTTGCCAGCTTGGCTGTGGCGGAACTGGCGGAGGTGCGGAACTGTCGCAGCAGCGCGAGCGAGATAAGACCACACCCGACAAAAGCGCACCCGACCGACCAAACTCGTGTCGGCTGCCCTCGAGCCGCTCCTGGCTCAAACCCGATCGAGGGTGTCCGAGAATGCCTCTCGCACGACCTTTACATACTGCGAGATCTCCATGGGGCTCAGGTCCTCGCGCGCGCTGTTGGCCTTTTCGCGTTGATGATGCTCTTCGGAGGCTTTCTTCATCGTCAGCGTTATTCCGTGCTCGCTCTCATAGGCATCGCGCATGACACCGCCGGAATAGTGCTGGATGTAGCTTTCCTCGTCGAACACCGAATTGTTGTTCCACAACCTGTGCTCGAGCACCTGCACACCCGGAAAGTCGCGGGAATAGTGGATGAAATGGCCGTTCTCATAGGCCGTCTTGTCGGCCTTCGGAACGGGGATATCCGCCTTCTCAAGGAGGAGATCGATGAATTCGATCGACCGTTCGCTGTTGGCGAGCAGCACGACCCCGGAGTTGAGACGCCCGGATTTGCCCTGAGCGAGGCAGATCACACCCTCATCGGAAAAGACCGACTCGAATGGCGGCGTGTGGCCCCGGATCTCGCAATCGGCGTCGAAAAATGCGACGTCGAAGCCCCGCGCAAGCAGTCCGCGCATGATCTCGACCTTGAGCCATGCCGCCTGACGCGGCGTAATTGCCCAGGGGACCTCGTTGATCAGCAGTGACGAGTATCCGTGTTTGCGCCAATATTCCCGCTGAGAGTCGATACATCCGCGCCAGACATCTTCGTAACCATTCAGCGCAATGGTGAAGCAAGCGCGTCGACGATCTTTTCTCATCACAGTCTCCCGTCTTCATTTCTTGGCCGCTGACTTAGCACCTCTTCCGTAAATTGGAAATGACTGCTAATCAGGCAGCACAAATCCTTGGAACGCCCAGCATGAAGATATTTTTCCCTATAGATATCAATACGGTACGTCCTGGAAATCCTTATTTCCTCGACCTGATGCGAGAGCTCAACAAGGATAGCCGGGTCGAACTGATTTCGCAGGGCGCGGGATTGTTTTCCACCAAACCCGGCTGGGACATCATTCACATCCAGTTTCCGGAAGCGCTGACGGGCTGGAAAACGCCGACCGACGAACAGCTCGAACGGATCGGCGCGAATCTCGACAAGGCGAAGGCCAGCGGGTCAGCCATCGTCTGCACGATCCACAACTATGAGCCGAAAGCCGACATGGGCGAAAACGGCCACAGACTGTTCACCACCGTGTTCGAGCGAACGGATGGTTTCATTCACCTGGGGCAGAAGTCGGTCGACGACTTCATCGCCAAGTACGAGGGCAAGGCCTGGGCGAACCGCCACCGGCAGCACGTCATCTATCATTCCGACTACGACTACTATCGCGAGCTCGAACGGGTGCACGCTATCGCAGACGAGATCAGTTCGCTGCCTCGCCCGATCTTTCTCGTCTTCGGCGCACTGCGCACTGCAGATGAAGAAAAGCTTGCAAGAGAGGCTTTTCAGAAGGCCAAGCTTGCCAGCGGCACGCTGGTCTTTGCCGGCCAATTTCACAGCTCAGCAATCTCTGCCAAGGACAAGCGGGCCCTGATCGCGCAGAAGTCGTCGAACATCAAGCGCTACCACAAGAAGATCGAAGACGAGGAGGTCCTCCCGATTTTCGAGGCGGTCGACTTCGTTTTCCTGCCCAGAGCCGGCAGATTGAATTCCGGTGTCCAGGCGCTCGCCTATACCTTCGAGAAGCCGTTGATCGCCCCGGACGAGGGCGTCATCGGAGAATTGATGAACCTTGCCGATGGCTTCCGTTATCAAAAGGGAAGCGCTGCTGCGGCGTCCAGGGCCATACGCCGTGCTGCGAAGGCGTCGGCGGAAAATCTCGAGGCAAGACGCAAGAAGGTTCGCGCCTTTCGTGATACACACATGCTGCGTTCAGCCGTTGCTGCGCGGCACCTGGAGGTGTACCGCACGGTGATCAAGAAGAAGAAGCCGACAAACACCCTGCGCTCTTTCATAACGAGCTACGTCCGGAAACTGAAGCGTTGAAAAATCCTCTCATCTTGTGTGCACTGCGATCCGCAGGCTCGGATCTCAACGAACACTGCGTAATAAGCCAGAGAACTTACGCAAATGCGCACGGCATGGGGCATGAGATCATTGACCGCCGGCAGAGCGGCAGCGACGGCTTTGCACGTCGGGTCGAGGACGCGATCGCGCGGTCGGAAGCATTGCTCATCGTCGACAACAATTCGGAGATCCTGCCCTCGGCCGCCGATTTCCGGGACGTTCTGAAGAGAAAGCCGGAAGCAGCCATCTGGCGATCCACATTCTCCGCATCACCCCCGACAATCGCGATGCAGGGCAGGCACCTGCCGACGGAGCATGTGCGCGCTGTTCTCGATATCTGGGAGACCGCCAGCACGGATGACTGGGACGCGCTGTTCACGGACCTCGGCCTTCAGTCGGCATCCCTCGGACGGCGCTGGAACACGGAAGCCATCGCGGGGCGATCCAACGCCAGCCTCTTTCGCTTCACCGAGAAGACCCGCAAGTTCTACCAAAGCGAGCGCGGGCTATCCAGCCTCTCGATAGAGATACCTGTTTCCTCCGTTTTGGAACTGGAACAGCGCCTGGATTTCTATCTTTTGGAGGGGCACAGGCGCGAACTGGCCGGCAGGCTCTACGGTCGCCGATCCATCGAGCAGAACATCAAGGACGACATCCTCCTGCTGGCCGACAGCATGGGGAAGACCCTTCCATACCTTCCGAAAGACGATTCGAACGCCTGGCTCTGGAGATATGCCTATCTGCGTGGCCGGATCGAACGGCCGACGATCGAAGTCGTCAACAGGCTGGCCCGGACCGCCCAGTACGCGATCGATGGCGGAGCGCATGTCGGCTATCTGACGTCGGCCATTTCCGACGCCTCTCTCAATCGCTGCAAGATCATTGCCATCGAGCCCCACGCGCCCAACGCTGCCGCTCTGATGAAGAACGTTTCGGGGAAGAACGTGGTGGTCGAACAGGCCGCTTTGTCGAACGTCTCCGGCTATGCCACGTTCCATCAGGGGAGCGGACATTCAAACGGCCGGCTCGACCCATCCGAGGAGGATGGCGGGGAGACCGTTCAGGTGCCGACGCGGACGTTGGACGAGTTGGCCGAGAAACACGATTTCCCCCGGATCGATCTGTTGAAACTTGACATCGAGGGCTTCGAGCCCGAGGCCATTGACGGCGCAAGGTCCATCTTGAGGCGGTCGCCGGACTGCTGCATCGTCATGGAGATCAACCCCCGGATACTGCATGAGCGCGGCAAGCCCCTGAAGGAACTGCTCTGGCTCATGAAAAGTCTTGGTTTCCACGGCAGGAAGATACGCGATGACTTTTCCTTGGGGCCCGTCGGCCATATCTCCCGGGACGAGACGGCGAACTACCTCTTCGCTCGCGTGAATGCCTGGCCCTCCATTCTCAACAAACTTACGAGCAACTGACGGCATGACCTCCATCGTTCAAAATACCGCCGAGGGGCGTGTTCTGCCCATGTATCATTGGGAGCCCGGCACCGGCTTCAAGAACTTCGGTGACGAAATCTCCCCGCTCGTGGTCGGCGCAATGCTCGCCAGAAGCGGCGCCGGCGACATTCGGGTCGTCACGGCCGGCAAGGAGCAAGCGAAACTGCTGGCGGTCGGTTCCGTCATCCAGCAAGCCCGCAACGGCGATGTCGTGTGGGGTGCCGGGGTCAACGGGAAGGCGTGGCCCCGGTTTCTGGACAAGCACAAGAACATCAAGTTCCACTCCGTGCGAGGACCGTTGTCGCATGAGACGGTCACCGGATTCGGCATCGAGTGCCCGGCCATTTTCGGGGATCCGGGCCTGTTGTTCATGGAACTCTTCAAGAAAGAGATCGACGCGGCCGATGCGGAGATCGGCGCATCGGAGCACTTGGGCAGCATCTTTGTTCCGAACCTGAACGACCTGCGGTTCCTCAGGGAGAATCGCATCCAGCCACCTGCCGGGATCCGAATGATATCCCCCGGTGAACATCCGTTCCGCATGGCCGCGCTTATCCGCCGGGCAGAGAAAGTCTACGCCAGTTCGCTGCACGGGATCATTTTTGCCGAGTCGGCGGGAATACCCACGTTCCCGATCGTCAGCTTGTTCGAGCCGCAGTTCAAGTATTCGGACTACTTCGAGGGCACGGGTCGGACCGACGTGACCATCTACCAAACGCTCGATGCGGCGATAGCGGGAGCCCGGGAAAGCGGCAGCCCCAAGTTCGACCGCGAGGCGCTGATCGGTTCGTTCCCGCGCTTCGGAGATTGAGAGGCAAGGCCCAATGGGGCCTTGGCCGCTCGAGCGTCGCTCTCGAAAAGGACAGCCTGCAGGATTTGGCTCGTGAACCTGTGCTGACCGCGCCAGCGGTCGCAGCCCGCCCAGGCCACCGTTGCGCGCCCTTCCCTCACCCGGCGCGGAAATGCTTCGACAGCTTGAGGCCCTGGGCCTGGTAGTTCGAGCCGAGGCCGGAGCCGTAGAGGCTTTCGGGGAGTTCGAGCATGCGCTCGTAGACGAGGCGGCCGACGATCTGGGCGTGCTCGAGGATGAAGGGGACCTCGTGGCTGCGCACTTCGAGGACCGCGCGGCTGCCCGAGCCGCCGGCGGCGGCGTGGCCGAAGCCGGGGTCGAAGAAGCCGGCGTAGTGGACGCGGAATTCGCCGACCAGGGGATCAAACGGCGTCATCTCGGCAGCATAGAGCGGCGGCACGTGCACGGCCTCGCGCGAGACGAGGATGTAGAACTCGTCCGGGTCGAGAATCAGTTCGTTGCGGCCGCGGCTGAAGAGCGGCTCCCAGAAGTCGAAGATATCGTGCTGGTTCTTCTTGTCGACATCGACGACGGCGGTGTGGTGCTTGCCGCGATAGCCGACGAGCCCTTCCGGCCCCGTGCCCTTCAGGTCGATCGAAAGGGCGATGCCGCCGCCGGAGACGTTCGGCCTGTCGCTGGCTACCAGCGTGTCGGAGGCATGCAGGGCGAGCAGCTCGGCGTCCGAAAGGAGCGCGTTGCCCTTGCGGAAACGAATCTGCGACAGGCGCGAGCCGCGGCGGACGACGATGGGAAACGTCCGCGGCGAAATCTCCAGGTAGAGCGGGCCGCTATATCCGGCGGGGACCTTGTCGAACTCCTGGGCGCGATCGGTGATCACGCGGGTGAAGATGTCGAGCCGGCCGGTCGAGCTCTTCGGATTGGTGGAGGCGGACAGCTCCTTCGGCAGGTCGAGGCTCTCCATCAGGGGGACGATGTAGACGCAGCCCGTCTCGAGCACGGCGCCGTCGGAAAGATCGACGACATGCAGCTTCAGCCGGTCGAGCTTGTCGGCGACGAGGTGGGCGGGGCCGGGAAGGAAGCTCGCGCGGACGCGGAAGGCTTTGGAGCCGAGACGCAGGTCCAGGCTCGCCGGCTGCACCTGGTCGGCATCCAGCGCCGCCTCGCTCTTCAACCTGCCGGCCTCGAACAGCGCGCCGATGGCGCGGTCGGCCAGTATCCCTGTAGCAGTTGTCATGAGCCTATCCTTCAAACTGGCCGACAAAACCAAATGCGGGCAATTGACGCAAGCGCCGCCACGCAGTATGGACCGGATATCCCGTGGTGATTTGGCCGGTCGGCTTGCAGCCACGTTAAACAAGTAGCTAAAAAGGCCGGGTGTAAACCGGCCTGCATTGCGGCCGGTTTTTTTGTTTGGAAGGCAATGATCCGATGAGCAAATCCTGGCGCCCGGCTACCCAACTCGTCCACGGCGGCACCACCCGTTCGCAGCATGCCGAGACCTCCGAAGCGATCTTCCTGACGCAGGGGTTCGTCTATGAAAGCTCGGAGGCCGCCGAGGCCCGCTTCAAGGGCGAGACCGACGGCTTCATCTATGCCCGCTACGGCAGCCCGACCAACGACATGTTCGAGCGCCGCATGTGCCTGCTCGAAGGGGCCGAGGAAGGCCGCGCCATGGCCTCGGGGATGGCCGCGGTCGCCGCCGCGATCCTCTGCCAGGTCAAGGCCGGAGACCACATCGTCGCCGCGCGCGCCCTGTTCGGCTCCTGCCGCTGGGTGGTCGAGACGCTGGCGCCGCGCTACGGCGTCGAATGCACGCTCGTCGACGGGCGCGATCTCGGCAACTGGGAAAAGGCGATCCGCAAGAACACGAAAGTCTTCTTCTTGGAGAGCCCGACCAACCCGACGCTGGAGGTGGTCGATATCGCCGGCGTGGCGAAGCTCGCAAACCAGATCGGCGCCAAGGTGGTGGTCGACAACGTGTTCGCCACCCCGCTCTACCAGAAGCCGCTGGAACTCGGCGCCCATATCGTCGTCTATTCTGCGACCAAGCACATCGACGGCCAGGGCCGCTGCCTCGGCGGCATCGTGCTGTCCGACCGGCAGTGGATCGAGGAAAGCCTGCAGGACTACTTCCGCCACACCGGGCCCGCCATGTCGCCCTTCAATGCCTGGACCCTTCTGAAGGGCATCGAGACGCTGCCGCTGCGCGTCCGGCAGCAGACCGAGAATGCCGCGAAGATCGCCGACTTCCTCGCCAGCCATCCGAAGGTCGAGCGGGTGATCTATCCCGGCCGCAAGGACCATCCGCAGGCCGATATCGTCGCCAAGCAGATGTCGGGCGGCTCGACGCTGGTGTGCATCCACCTGAAGGGCGGCAAGGAGGCCGCCTTCGCGTTGCAGAACGCGCTCGAGATCGTCGAGATCTCCAACAACCTCGGCGACGCCAAGAGCCTGATCACCCATCCGGGCACCACTACGCACAAGAACCTCACCGACGAGGCCCGCGCCGAACTCGGCATCAACCCCGGCACCATCCGCCTGTCGGCCGGCATCGAGGACGGTGAAGACCTGCTGGCCGACTTCGCCCAGGCGCTGGACAAGGTGAAGAACTGAGCAGCCCGGCCTGCGCCGCGCTTCGCGATCGCGGGGCGCGGCCGCCACAGTTCTGACAATCTGATCGACCGGCACAATTAACTTGATCCCGCCGCGGCAGACGTGGCAACGAAATAAGCACACACGAATATTCAAAAACACAGGGCGAAACGGCAGCAACAGGTTCGAGCCAGGGCATCAGAATGTACAGAGCGCTAACCCGCGATATCGAGGTGACGGTCGAGCCCTATTACCTGGAGGAGCAATCCGATCCGGATGACAGCCGCTATGTCTGGGGCTACCGGATCGTGATCGCCAATCATTCCGATGTCACCGTCACGCTGGTCGCCCGCTACTGGCACATCACCGACCAGAACGGCCTGGTGGACGAGGTCACCGGTCCCGGCGTCGTCGGCGAGCAGCCGACGCTGGAGCCGGGCGACACCTACGAGTATTCCTCCGGCTGCCCGCTCGATACGCCATCCGGCATGATGTTCGGCTACTACCAGATGCAGACGCCCGCCGGCGAGGCGTTCGACGTCGCCATTCCCGCCTTCTCGCTCGACACGCCCGGGCAATCCCGCACGCTGAATTGAATCCGGCACCTGCCGGGGCCGGAGCGAGCGCGCCAGGGGCCACGCATGGTGGCCGACCCCTGGCGACTGGGGACCGTCAGGCGGGGGCGACCTCGGACACCTCGAAACGATAGGTCGTCGAGCAGAACTCGCACGTCGCCTCGATATGGCCGTCGTTCGCCGTGTGCTCGACCTCTTCCGCAGACAGGCCCGAAAGCACCGTCTTCAGCTTTTCGCGCGAGCAGGAGCACTGGTCGAGCACCCGCTGCGGCGGATAGACCCGGACGCCGCTCTCATGGAAGAGCCTGTAGAGAAGGCGCTCGGTGCCGACGTTCGGATCGGTGAGTTCGTCCGTGTCGATCGTCTCGACGAGCGTGCGGGCTTCGGCCCACTTGTCGTCTTCCTCGATCTTGTGGCCGACCTCCTCGCCGTCGCCGCCCGGCAGGTCGGCCTGGCGCATGCGCTCGGGCGCCTCGGGCAGGAACTGCGCGACCATGCCGCCGGCCCGCCAGCGATGGCGCGTCCTGCCGTCGTCCTCGCGGACGTAGAGCTCGGCCACGCCGAGGCGGACGCGCGTCGGGATCTGTTCCGACTGGCGGAAATAGACGCCCGCGACCTCCTCCAGCGTATGCCCGTCGAGTGCGACGATGCCCTGGTAGCGCTGCGTGTGGGCACCCTGGTCGATCGTGAAGGCAAGGACGCCCTTGCCGAGCAGTTCGTGCGGTGCGGTGCGGCCCTCGGCGACGGCGGCCTGCAGCGCATCGGCATCGAAACGGGCATAGGCGCGCACGTTCTCCGGGCTGGAGAAATCGGCGACCAGAAGGTCGACCGGGCCGTCGCTCTTGGTCTGCAGGATCAACTTGCCTTCGAACTTGAGCGACGTCCCGAGCAGAACGGTCAGGACGATCGCCTCGGCGAGGAGGCGGGCGACCGGCTGCGGATAGTCGTGGCGTTCGAGGATGGCGTCGAGCATCGGGCCGAGCTGGACCGCACGGCCGCGGACATCGAGTCCTTCGACCTGAAAGGGCACGACGTGGTCGTCGCCGGCAAAATCGAGTTCGCCAAGTCTGGGGGCTGGCTGAGCCATCATTCGCTCCTTCGACGCAACATGTCGACGCGGCCGGACATTGGTGACGTCCGCATGCGACGGGTGCGCTCTTCAGTGATTCTGCGTCGTGACCGCCGGGATGATTCCATATCCGGCGGTGCGATGCCAGCAGCGGCACCGTGACGACAGCGGGTTGGGCCATAGATCGTGGCGGGTCCCCGCAATTTCAATAGGCGGCATCGGTACGGCAACAGCCGTCGGCCCACGGGCCGATCAGATCGCGTTCAGGCACCAGGCCAGGATGGCCTTCTGCGCGTGCAGGCGGTTCTCGGCCTCGTCGAAGACCACCGAATGCGGTCCGTCGATGACCTCGTCGGTCACCTCCTCGCCGCGGTGCGCCGGCAGGCAGTGCATGAACAGCGCGTCCTTGGCAGCCTTCTCCATCAGCGCCTCGTTCACCTGGTAGGGCTGGAAGATGTTGTGGCCGCGGGCGCGGTGTTCCTGGTTCATCGATACCCAGCAGTCCGTCACGACGACATCGGCGCCCGCAACGGCGCGGTCGGCGTCATGGCACAGCATGATGTCGCCGCCGTTGTTGCGCGCCCAGTTGAGGATCCTGTCCTCCGGTTCGGAGCCGAGCGGAACCGCCATGTTCATCCGGTATCCGAAGCGGGCGGAGCCCTCGACGAAGGAATGCAGCACGTTGTTGCCGTCGCCGGTCCAGGCGATGGTGCGCCCCTTCACCGGGCCGCGATGCTCCTCGAAGGTCATGATGTCGGCCATGATCTGGCAGGGATGGGTCAGGTCGGTCAGGGCGTTGATCACCGGCACTGTCGCGTGCTCGGCCATCTCCAGCAGCCGCGTATGGTCGGTGGTGCGGATCATGATCGCATCGACATAGCGCGACAGGACCTTTGCCGTGTCGCCGATCGTCTCCGCGCGGCCGAGCTGCATTTCGGTGCCGGACAGAAACAGCGTCTCGCCGCCCAGCTGGCGCATGCCGACATCGAAGGAGACGCGGGTGCGCGTCGACGGCTTCTCGAAGATCATCGCCAGCATCTTGCCGGCCAGCGGCTTGTCGGCGGTGCCGGCCTTCGTCGCGGCCTTGCGCGCGAGCGCGTCGTCCATGATCACGCGGAGATCGTCCGCCGTCATGGCGGAGAGGTCGAGGAAATGTCTGGTACCTGCCATGCTCAATCAGTCCTGCTCAATTGCCCGGCTCGTGCCACGGGCCTCTCCGCTTCGGCGACGCTGCGCCTCACGCCCATTTTCTTCGGCTGCGCCTCGGGCCCCATCTGCTTCGGCTGCGCCTCAGGTCCATTTACTTCGGCTGCGCCTCAGGCGCTTCTACTTCGGCTGCGCCTCAGGCCTTCTTCTTCTCTGCGCTGAGTTTTTCGGCGGCGCGTTCGATGCGCGCCAGGCCCTCGCGCGCCTCCTCGGCCGTCGTGACCAGCGGCGGCAGCAGCCGCAGCACGTTTTCGCCGGCCGGAACGAGGAGCATGTGCTCGGCGCGCACCGCCTTCAGGAGATCCGCCGACGGCACCCTGGCCTTGATGCCGAGCATCAGGCCCTCGCCGCGCACCTCTTCGATGATATCCGGGAAGCGGTCCTTCAACGAGGCCAGCCCCTGGCGCAGCACCAGCGCCACGTCGCGAACATGCTCGAGGAAGCCGTCGGCGAGAACCACGTCGAGAACGGCATTGCCGACCGCCATGGCGAGCGGGTTGCCGCCGTAGGTGGAACCATGCGTTCCGGCGACCATGCCCGAGGCGGCCTCGGCCGTCGCCAGGCACGCGCCGAGCGGGAAGCCGCCGCCAATGCCCTTCGCCACGGCCATGATGTCGGGGGCCACGCCGGCCCATTCGTAGGCGAACAGCTTGCCGGTGCGACCGACGCCCGTCTGGACCTCGTCGAAGACCAGAAGCAGGCCGAACTCGTCGCAGAGTGCCCGCAGTTCGCGCAGGAACTCGTTGGAGACGACGCGGATGCCGCCCTCGCCCTGCACGGGCTCGATCAGGATCGCCGCCGTCTCCTCGGTGATCGCCGCCTTGACGGCGGCGATGTCGCCGAAGGGCACCTGGTAGAAGCCCGGCGCCTTCGGGCCGAAGCCCTCCAGGTACTTCTCCTGGCCGCCGGCTGCGATCGTGGCCAGCGTGCGGCCGTGGAACGCGCCTTCGAAGGTGATGACGTGGAACTTGCCGGGATAGCCTTTGGCATACTGGTAACGCCGCGCCGTCTTGATCGCGCATTCCAGCGCCTCGGCGCCGGAATTGGTGAAGAACACTTTGTCGGCGAAGGTGGCAGCGGCCAGACGCCGGCCGAGCGATTCCTGGCCGGGAACCTCGTAGAGGTTCGACAGGTGCCAGACCTTGTCGGCCTGGGCCTTCAGGCTTTCCACGAGATGCGGATGGGCGTGGCCCAGCGAATTGACCGCGACGCCGGCTGCGAAATCGAGATAGCGCGACCCGTCCTCGGCGATCAGCCAGACGCCCTCGCCGCGCTCGAAACGCAGCGGCGCGCGCAGATAGGTCTCGTAGAGCGGCGTGGCATCAGCCATGGCGCGTATCTCCTTCGCAGCGGATGCGGAAATGGACCCGGATCTTTCCCGTCAGGAAAAATCGAAAATGCCGCCCTATGGCGGCGGCCGCACTATCAGCATTTCGAGGGTTAATGTCAACAAACGGCGGGGCGATGAAATCCGCCTTAATATGCCGTTACGTGAGGATTCCGATCGCTCAGGGAAGTGTCGCAAGTGAGTCACACCCGGCGAGCAAGTTGGGGAAAACCGGAAAATCGATTCGGGCGGATTCCGGCGACTCTTGTCACAGAGTCCCCCTGTCGGTAGGTTAAAACTCAATTGCTAGACTGCATGCGGCGGAACTAGTCACCAACAGTATCAGAGCATTTCGTGCTGCGGAGAAATCCGGGCAGCGCCGATGGATTCTCGGCAACGAACGCTGAAACGAGGAGACGACGGAGATGAACTGGACGGACGAGAGGGTCGAGAAGCTGAAGAAGCTTTGGTCCGAAGGACTGAGCGCCAGCCAGATCGCGGCACAGCTCGGCGGCGTCAGCCGCAATGCGGTCATCGGCAAGGTCCACCGTCTCGCCCTGCCCGGCCGGGCCAAGGCCGGCGGGACCCCGACCGCGGCCCGCGCCAAGCGCCCGGCAACCGCCCCGCGCCCGACGAACTTCGCCCCCCGCGTTGCGACCCGCACGGTCGCCCGCCCGGTCGGCGCCGTCGTCGCCAAGGAAGAGGTCGCATTCGAGTATGACGAAGAGCCGGTCACCCGGATCGTTGCCAACGTCGTCGTGCCGATGTCGCGCCGGCTGGAGCTGACGCAGCTGACCGAGCGCACCTGCAAGTGGCCGAACGGCGACCCGCTGAAGGACGATTTCCACTTCTGCGGCAACGAGTCGCCCGACAACTCGCCCTACTGCACCTACCACCAGCGCCTGGCCTACCAGCCCTCGGCGGAACGCCGGCGCGCGCGCTGAGGCGCCGTGCGGCGACAATGACGCATCCAAGAAAAACGGGCCCCAACGGGCCCGTTTTTCGTTTCGGCATCGGCGTCCGGCCTGTGTCAGGCTTCCAGAGAATAGCCCGCGCCGCGCACGGTGCGGATGACGTCGCTCATGTTGGAGAAGTTCAGCGCCTTGCGCAGGCGGCCGACATGGACGTCGACGGTGCGCTCGTCGACATAGATGTCGTGCCCCCAGACGCCGTCCAAGAGCTGCGAGCGCGAGAAGACGCGCCCGGGGGAGGACATCAGGAACTCCAGCAGGCGGAATTCCGTCGGCCCCAGCCGGACCTCGCGCGAGCGGCGGTGGACGCGATGGGTCTCGCGGTCCAGCTCGATGTCGCCGCATTTCAAGAGCGTCGAGACCACCTCGGGGCGGGCCCGGCGCAGCATCGCCTTGACCCGTGCCATCAGCTCCGGCGTCGAGAAGGGCTTCACCACATAGTCGTCAGCACCGGTGGCGAGACCGCGGACGCGCTCGCTTTCCTCGCCGCGCGCCGTCAGCATGATGATCGGCAGGCGCTCGGTCTCGGAACGCTGGCGCAGGCGCCGGCACAGCTCGATGCCGGAGACGCCGGGCAGCATCCAGTCGAGGATCAAGAGATCGGGCTGGCGCTCCTGCAGGCGGATCTCCGCCTCGTCGCCCCGCAGGATCGTGTCCACCTCGAAACCCTCGGCCTCAAGGTTGTAGCGCAGGAGGACGCTGAGCGCCTCCTCGTCCTCGACCACGGTAATCTTGGGAACCATTCCTTCCTTGCTCCTGATCCGCGCACAGCATCGTCAGTCGTCCCGGACGATCCTGCGACACCGCGTTGGTTAGTGCGTTTCGGCTCTCGTCATTCCTCGACGGCACCCACCGAGGTGGTGTGGTCGTCCTTCGGACGCTCGCCCTCGGGCTGCGAACCGGTCGCCATGTAGAAGATCGTCTCGGCGATGTTGGTCGCGTGGTCGCCGATCCGCTCGATGTTCTTGGCGCAGAAGAGCAGGTGCGTGCAGGGCGTGATGTTGCGCGGATCCTCCATCATGTAGGTCAGGAGCTCGCGGAAGAGCGAGGTGTAGATCGCATCGATCTCGTCGTCGCGCTCGCGGATCTCCTTGGCCTTCTCGATGTTGCGCGAGGCATAGACGTCGAGAACTTCCTTCAGCTGCATCAGCGCCAGTTCGGCCAGGTGCTCGAGGCCGCGGGCGAGGTTGCGCGGGATGCTGGAGCCCTGCACGGCGATCACCCGCTTGGCCGTGTTCTTGCCGAGGTCGCCGACGCGCTCGAGGTCGGCGGCGATGCGGATCGCACCCATGATCTCGCGCAGGTCCGCCGCCATCGGCTGGCGCTTGGCGATGGTGACGATCGCCTTCTCGTTGATCTGCCGCTCGGCGGTGTCGAGGATGACGTCCTCGGAGATCACCTTCTGGGCCAGCGCCACATCGGTGTTGACCAGCGCGCGCACGCTGTCGCCCACCATCTGCTCGGCGGTCCCGCCCATCTCGGAGATCCGGCGGGTCAGGTACTTCAGTTCTTCATCGTAGATCGAAACGATATGGGTCGATGACATGTCTCTTGTTCCTCAACTGGCGCAGGCGCTGGATGGCATCCGCAGATATCGGCGGGCCTCAGCCGAAGCGGCCCATGATGTAGTCCTGCGTACGCTGGTCGTCGGGATTGGTGAACATCTTGTCGGTGTCGTTCTCCTCGACGAGATTGCCGAGGTGGAACATGGCGGTGCGCTGGGAGACGCGGGCCGCCTGCTGCATCGAGTGCGTCACGATGACGATGGTGAAGTTCGTCCGCAGTTCGTGGATCAGTTCCTCGACCCTGGCGGTCGCGATCGGGTCGAGCGCCGAGCAGGGCTCGTCCATCAGGATCACCTCGGGGCTGACGGCGACGGCGCGCGCGATGCACAGGCGCTGCTGCTGGCCGCCGGAGAGGCCGGTGCCGCCCTCGTGCAGGCGATCCTTGACCTCGTTCCAGAGACCGGCCTTCTGCAGGCTCTGCTCGACGACCTGGTCGAGGTCCGCCTTGGACTTCGCCAGCCCGTGGATCCGCGGGCCGTAGGCGACGTTCTCGTAGATCGACTTCGGGAACGGGTTCGGCTTCTGGAACACCATGCCGACACGGGCGCGCAGCTCGACCACGTCGATCGAGGAATCGTAGATGTCGTCGCCGTCGAGCGTGATCGTGCCGGTGACACGGCAGCCGTCGATCGTGTCGTTCATGCGGTTCAGCGTGCGCAGGAACGTCGACTTGCCGCAGCCGGACGGGCCGATCAGGGCGGTGACGGTGTTCTCGCGGACATTGAGGTTCACGTCGTACAGGGCGCGCTTGTCGCCGTAGTAGACGGAAACGTCCTTGCCGACCATCTTCAGGGGCACAGCGTTCATCTTCTTATCCAGGAGCTCTTCGGTCGCGGCTTCGGTCATGATGTTCATCTTCTCTACCCCATTACCAGCGGCGTTCGAAACGGCGCCGCAGCAAAATGGCGCCGAGGTTCATGATGACGAGAAAAGCGAGCAGGACGATGATCGCTCCGGAGGTGCGTTCCACGAAGGCGCGCTCGGCCTCGTTCGCCCACATGTAGATCTGCACCGGCAGCGCGGTCGACGGATCGAGGGGCGTCGCGGGCACGTTGGCGACGAAGGCGACCATGCCGATCAGAAGCAGCGGGGCCGTCTCTCCGAGCGCGTGCGCCAGGCCGATGATCGTGCCCGTCAGGATGCCCGGCATGGCGAGCGGCAGCACGTGGTGGAAGGTCGTCTGCATTTTCGAGGCGCCGAGGCCAAGTGCGGCCGCACGGATCGACGGCGGCACGGCGCGGAGGGCGGCACGCGTGGCGATGATGATCGTCGGCAGCGTCATCAGCGTCAGCACCAGCCCGCCCACCAGCGGCGCCGAGCGCGGCAGGCCGGCGAAGTTGATGAAGACGGCGAGGCCGAGCAGACCGTAAACGATCGAGGGAACGGCGGCGAGGTTGTTGATGTTCACCTCGATCAGGTCCGTCAGCCGGTTCTTCGGCGCGAACTCCTCGAGATAGATGGAGGCTGCGACGCCGATCGGCAGCGACAGCACCAGCACGATGCCCATCAGGTAGAGCGAGCCGATCAGCGCGACGCCGAGGCCGGCAGCTTCCGGGCGGCTCGAATTGCCGTTGACGAACAGGCCGGTGTTGAAGCCCTTGGCAAGCACACCCTCCTTTGCAAGCTGGTCCATCCAGGCCACCTGCTGGTCGGAGACCTTCCGGCTGGCCTCGTCGACGGTCATGTCGAACTGGCCCTTGAAGGCACTGTCGATGTTGGCGCTGGCCAGCACGGTCACGGGCAGGGTCTTGCCGATGATCGAGGGATCGGACATCACCATGTCGCGCAGTTCGACGCGGGCGCTGTCGGAGAACAGTCCCGACACCTGGCGCAGCGCCGCCCGGTTGCTCGAAGCGACACCGAGCTTCTCGGCCAGGGCATTGCGGACGAGCACCGGATAGTTGGCCGTCTGCAGCACCTGCGGATCGGTCTCGCGCTTGTTGTTCGGGTCGATGATCTCCTGCGAGAAGGTGATCGGCAGGGTGAGCTCCGTCTGCTGGAAGGCGGTGTAGCCCTTGCTGAGCACCGACCACAGAAGCAGGAACAGGAAGACCAGGCCGAAGGTGATCGCTGCGACGCCGTAGAGACGGAAGCGGCGTTCGGCGGCATAGCGGCGACGGATGCCGATGTCGCGGCGCGCCGGCGCCTTGGCGATGATCTGGCCGGAAGCCTGCTGAGCGATGTCGGTCATTCGTACTGCTCCCGGTACTTGCGAACGATGTAGAGCGCGTAGATGTTGAGCGCCAGCGTGATGCAGAACAGCGTGATGCCGAGCGCGAAGGCCACCAGCGTCTGCGGCGAGGTGAACTCGAGGTCGCCGGTGAGCTGGTTGACGATCTTGACCGTCACCGTCGTCATCGGCTCGAACGGGTTGAGCTGCATGCGGGCGGCGACGCCGGCGGCGAGCACGACGATCATCGTCTCGCCGATCGCGCGCGAGGCCGTCATCAGCAGGGCGCCGACGATGCCGGGCAAGGCGGCGGGCAGGATGACGCGCTTGATCGTTTCCGAACGGGTCGCGCCGAGGCCGAGCGAGCCGTCACGCAGCGCCCGCGGCACCGCGGTGATGATGTCGTCGGAGAGCGACGAGACGTAGGGGATCAGCATGATGCCCATGACGATGCCGGCGGTGATGACGCTCTGCGCCTCGATGAAGCTCGTGTAGTCTCCGGTGACCAGCCCGCTCAACTGGGCGGAGATATCGCGCAGGAACGGGCCGACGGTGACGAGCGCGAAGAAGCCGTAGACGATCGTCGGAATGCCGGCCAGCACCTCGAGCAGCGGCTTTGCCGTCGAGCGCATGCGCGGGCTGGCATACTCGGCCATGTAGATGGCCGCGAACAGGCCGACCGGGACGGCGACGAGCATGGCGACGAAGCCGATGTAGAGCGTTCCCGCCAGGAGCGGGATCAGGCCGAACTGACCGCTGGAGCTCGCGCCGGCGCCGGCGAAGCGCGGATCCCAGACCGTGCCGAAGAAGAATTCGTGCGCGGGCACCATGGTGAAGAAGCGCAGTGCCTCGGTCGCCATGGAGGCGACGATGCCGACGGTCGTCAGGATGGCGATGGAGGAGGCGAGCAGCAGCGACCACAGCATCACGCGCTCGACCTGATTGCGCGCCCGGAAACGGGGCGCGACCATACGCAGCGCGAAGAAGGCGCCGACGATCGACAGCAGCAGCGCCAGCGCCGACAGGGTGGTCCGGCTCGTCTGCGACATCGCGTTCAGCGTTGCGGCCGAATCCAGCATGTAGGGCTGGGCCTCGGCGGCAACCGCGAAGCGGCGGGCGGCGAAGACCGACTGCAGGGTCGAGGGATCCTGCCGGATGCCGGCGATCTCCTCCTCGGTCAGGAACGGCAGGCCGCGGGCGAT
Organism: Hyphomicrobiales bacterium; assembly: GCA_900469965.1. GTDB lineage: Bacteria > Pseudomonadota > Alphaproteobacteria > Rhizobiales > Rhizobiaceae > Mycoplana. Next base: position 245,976 of record UBZP01000025.1, read on the forward strand.
GGTGGTGACCATGCCGTGGGCGAGGCTCTGCTGGGCCTCGGACTGGTTCTTCACCTCCTGCGGGAAGGTATCGCGAACGGCGGAATTGATGACGAAAGGGCTGATCGTCAGCCAGACGGCGACCAGGATCAGCGACGGCAGGAACGCCGCCAGCGCCACGAAGGCGCCGTAGTAGTTCGGGCGGGAATGAAGCGCCGAGGACCGCCCCTGCGACAGGGCGCCTGCCCGCATGCGTCCCAGAACGAAGGCCACCGCGGCGATGACCAGAAGGATGGCAAGTAGAAGCGTCGTGCTCATGCGGATGTCCCAGCCGCCTCACGCGGTATCGGTGCGGAAGGTGGAGCCGGCGCAGGCGATCGCCGCGCCGGCCCCGCGTGCATTACATGGTCTTGCCGCCTTCGACAGCCGAGCGGATCTCTTCGCGCTCGGCGTCCGGAGCCGAGACGAGGCCGTATTCAGCCAGCGGGCTGTCGGGGCCGATCATCTGGTCGGAGACGAAGAACTCGACATATTCCTTCAGGCCCGGGACGACGCCGATGTGTGCCTTCTTGACGTAGAAGAACAGCGGGCGCGAAACCGGGTATTCGCCAGACGAGATGGTCTCGACCGACGGGGTGACGCCGCTGACGGTGGCAACCTTCAGCTTGTCGGCGTTGTTTTCGTAGAAGGACAGGCCGAACACGCCGACGCCGGTCTTGTTGGCGGCGATGCGGGCGAGGGTTTCGGAGTAGTCGCCGTCGATGTCGACAGCAGCGCCATCCTTGCGGACGGCGACGCACTTGGCGTGCTGCTCGTCCTTGTCGGAGACGGCGGCCTTGATGACGTCGGCCGCGCCGGTTTCCTTGCAGCCTTCAGCGAGGACCTTCTCTTCGAAGACTTCGCGGGTGCCGTGCTTCTCGCCCGGGATGTAGGCGGCGATGTCGACATCCGGGAGAGCCGGGTTCACTTCCGACCACTTCTTGTAGGGGTTGGCGACGAGCTTGCCGTCGACGACGACTTCGGCGGCGAGCGCCTTGTAGATGTCGGCCGGGACGAAGGCGATGTCCGGCAGGCCGGAGTCGGTGGCAAACACGATGCCGTCATAGCCGATCTTGACTTCCTGAACGTCGGTCACGCCGGCAGCCTTGCAGGCCTCGAGCTCGGAGTCCTTGATCGGACGCGAGGAGTTGGCGATGTCGATCGTGTCCTCGCCGACGCCCTTGCAGAATTCCTTCAGGCCGGCGCCAGAACCGCCGGACTCGACGACCGGGGTCTTGAAGTCGCCAAACGTCTCGCCGAAGGTCTCGGCAACAATCTTGGCATAGGGCAGAACCGTGGAGGAACCGGCGATCTGGACCTGGTCGCGCGCAGCGGCAACGCCAGCGAAAGCAACCGAGGCAGCCAGCGCGGCTACGGTGAGGCTAACAGATTTCATTTGAAATTCTCCCGTTATGGGCTTGTGTGGGTAGGCCGGCGGTGGGCTCATGCCTGCCGTCGATCAGCGGCCTCTGTCTAGCGCCCGATCGCCACTGCTTTTATGTCAGTTTCACGAAACATTTGTGACAGCACAACCCATTGTAAAGGCTGTCTTATTTTCGCGATCATCATTGGGTGGCCGATCTTTGTGTCAGAACTTGACGACAAAGACCGTGCCCTTGCCGATCTCGGACTTCACCACCAGGCGGGCGCGGTGGCGGGTGAGGATGTGCTTGACGATGGCAAGGCCGAGGCCGGTGCCCTTCTTCGAGCGGCTGGCCTCGACGTTGACGCGGTAGAAGCGCTCGGTGATGCGCGGAACGTGCTCCGGCGCGATGCCCGGGCCGAAATCGGTGACGGACACTTCGGTCGTGCCGCCTTCGCCGGCGAGAAGGCGGACCTCGACCCGCTTTCCTTCCTGCCCGTATTTGCAGGCGTTTTCGACGAGGTTTTCGAAGACCTCGATCAGCTCGTCGCGGTCGCCGGCGACCTGCACCGGGTGCGGCGGAAGCTCGAGGGCAATCTCCACGCCGAGGTCGGCGGCGAACGGCTGCAGGCTGTCGCGGACATGCCCGAGCAGGGCGCCGAGCTCGACCATCTGGTCGGGTGCGATGTTGGCCTTGAGCTCCAGGCGCGACAGCGACAGCAGATCGTCCACCAGCCGGCTCATCCGCGTCGCCTGGTCGTGCATGATGCCCAGGAAGCGCTCGTGCGCCTTGTGGTCGTCCTTGGCCGGTCCCTGCAGGGTCTCGATGAAGCCCCTGAGCGAGGCCAGCGGGGTGCGCAGCTCATGGCTGGCATTGGCGACGAAGTCCGAGCGCATCCGGTCGATCCTGCGCGCCTGCGAGACGTCGCGGAAGGTGATCAGGAAGTAGCGTCCCGCACCGAGACGGTGATCGAGCGCCGGCATGGGCGCCGCACGCACGATATAGACGGTTTCGGAAGGCAGCCGCTCGGAATGCTCGGTCTCCTTCGCCTGCCCGCTTGCGATCACATCGCGCGCCATGTCGAGGATGCCCGGTGCGCGGATGCGGCCGGCGAGGTCGGCATTGCGCGGGATCGGCCCGAACAGCGCCGCTGCGGCGCGGTTCTGCAAGCGGATCGTTTCGTCGGCCGTCACGATCAGAACCGGCATGTCGAGCGCATCGATCAGCGCCGCAATCGCATCAAGCCCTTCGGCCGTCTCCGCTTCGGCGCGCTGGGCCGGAACCACAGCCGTCGGCGCGAGCGCTTCCAGGCGCTCGCCGCGCGCGAAGCCTGCGAGCACCAGCAGCATCACGACGAAGGCGATCCAGCCGGCGGGTATCCCACCCATCCACATGAGAAAGGCGGCAAAGACCACGGCAGCCAGCAGCACCCGTTCGTCCCAGAGCTGGGCCAAGAGCCACCGGACAGTCGACCCGCGCTCTTCCACCAGAATGTCCTTCCTCACCCACATCGGCGTGCTCCGTGATTCTTCGTCAACAGGCAGCCATAACTTGATTTCATGACATGTTTTTCACGGTGCGCTTGAAATCGCAATCCAGATGTGGCCTGCTCGGGAACCCTTGCGCGGAGGAGTTTGAGGCATGGTCACGTTTCCCGACATTGCGGCGGTGGAAATCGAGATCGGCGGCAAGAAGCGCAGCTTCGACATCGACGACCCGGAGCTTCCGGGCTGGGTCGAGGACAAGGCGTTCTCATCCGGCGGCTTTCCCTACGACAAGAAGCTCGACAGGGACGAGTACGAGGAGACGCTGGAGCGGCTGCAGATCGAGCTCGTCAAGGCGCAGTACTGGCTGCAGGCGACCGGAAAGCGGGTGGTCGCGGTCTATGAAGGCCGCGACGCGGCCGGCAAGGGCGGGCTGATCTTCGTCACCCGCGCCTATCTCAACCCCCGCTCCGCCCGGGTGGTGGCGCTCGCCAAGCCGACCGAGACCGAGCAGGGCCAGTGGTACTATCAGCGCTACGTCGCCCAGTTCCCCACCGCCGGCGAGTTCGTTCTCTTCGACCGCTCGTGGTACAACCGCGCCGGCGTCGAGCCCGTCATGGGTTTCTGCACACAGGAACAGTACGAGAAGTTTCTGGCCGAGACGCCCGACTTCGAACGGATGGTGATCACCGATCGGATCGTCTTCTTCAAGTTCTGGCTCGACATCGGCCGCGAGATGCAGATCAAGCGCTTCCACGACCGCCGCCACGATCCGCTGAAGACGTGGAAGCTGTCGCCGATGGACATCGCCGCCCTGAACAAGTGGGACGACTACACGCGCAAGCGCGACCGGATGCTGGCGGAAACCCACAAGGCCTGGGCGCCCTGGACGATCGTGCGGGCCAACGACAAGCGCCGCGCCCGGATCAACGCCATCCGCAGCATCCTTCACCGGCTGGACTATGACGGCAAGGACAAGAAGGCGATCGGCGAGATCGACGACCGGATTGTCGGAGCGGGTCCGAAGTTCCTGAAATAGCGTCCTATCGGGCGCGGGCCGGCCCGGGCTCACTCCCCGGGCAGGATGCGGACCGCGAACAGGTTGACGCCGGTGCCGGCGCCGGTGACATCGCTGTTGATCAGCAGGCGGCCGGCCGCGCTCGGCGACAGCGAACCTTCGAAGGTGACCTGGAACAAGAGGTCGGTGCGGTCCGACACGGCAAACCGGTGGCGGCCGCAATTGCCGAGCGTGCCGAAATCGCATTCGACCGACACCTGCGCCGGCTTGCCGCTGTCAGGCTCCACCGTCAGCGCGATCGTTGAGGTCTTTCCGGCCATCGCCTGCAGGATGTCCGGCGCGACGGCGACGGCGATGGCACCCGCGCGGTCCGCCGCTGTCGAGACGAGCCGGACCGCAGGCCCTTCGTCCGTGCTGACGGGTTCGTAGCGGCCTGCGCTTTCTGCCGACAGGGCGCCGGTGTCGGAGGGCTCGAAGACCTCGCGCCAGTCGGCGGAGAAACTGTTGTGCGTGTCGAGCGCCTCGCCACCGGGCTGGGCCGCCGGGAAATCCTCGCCGCTGACGCTCTGCGGCGGATTGGCGACGCTGCCGTCGCGCTCGGACGGCGGCAGCAGCAGGCCGCTGCTCTGCACCCACCAGGCGACCGTTCCCAGGGCGGCGACAAGGGTCGCGACGACGAGCAGGAAGGAGAACAGCCGCCCCCTGCGCCTGGGCGCCTTGGCCATCCGCGGCGAGGCGGCGACGATCGCATCGGCATCCGCGTGCGGTTCCGGATCGGGCTGCCCGCGCACCGGCTTCTGCGCCTTGCCGGTCGCAGCCGGCCTCGCCGCGGGGCCGAAGCCGTCCGCGCGTTCGGGACGGATCTGGTCGAGCTCGGGGGTGACGTCCGCCTCGGAACGGTCGCCCGACGCCCCCCCGTTTCTCTCGGCCCGCAGGTGGCCGTTCGTCCCGACGGAGCGGGGCTCGCCCGTCACCTGCGGCGGCGTCGCGGCCGGGGCTACCGGCGGGCGCACGGAGGACGGCGGCTGCGCGGCGGCCGGCTGGCCGGCACCGGGCGTAGCAGCCTTCCGGGCGGCGCGTTGCTCGGCTTCGATCTGGCGGATCGTCATTTCCAGGCGGTGGCGCTGGGCCGCGATCGCTTCGGGATCGTTGATCTCCTGCTTGCGCAGCCCCGCCTCGAGCGCATTGCGGGCCGACTGATAGATCCGCGCGCGGGTTTCGGGATTGCCGCTTTCGGCACGCGCCAATGCGCTTCTGATGGCCTGTTCCAGTCCGCTCACATTGCCTCCTTGGGTGCCGCACGGGCAAACGAAGCCAAGGCGTCTTCGTTTTTCTCTGTTAAGAATTCGGTAAACGTTGACGCCTGTTTCCGCAAGTCTGGGGCGACGCAAGGCCGGTCGCCGGCGGGGATAACGAAAGGGCACGGTCGTCGCTTCGCATCGCCACGCCGGACGCGTGGGCGCTCGACGCGCATCTTTCCAACGGCGGCGAACGCTGCTAGTCTCATTGACGTTTCCGTAAACGTAATATCATCCGGACCGCGACATGACCCTGCCTGCCATCCTCCGCGACAACCTCCGCCTGCCCGTCATCGCCTCTCCCCTCTTCATCATCTCGCATCCCGCGTTGACGCTGGCGCAGTGCAAGGCGGGCGTCGTCGGCGCCTTTCCGGCGCTCAATGCCCGGCCGGAATCGCAGCTCGACGAATGGCTGGCGGGGATCACCGAGGCGCTTGCCGACCACAACGGCCGCCATCCGGATCGCCCGGCCGCCCCCTTTGCCGTCAACCAGATCGTCCACAAGTCGAACAGGCGGCTCGAGCACGATCTGATGCTGTGCGTCAAATACAAGGTGCCGGTGGTGATCTCCTCGCTCGGCGCGGTCCCCGAAGTCAACGACGCCATCCATTCCTATGGCGGGATCGTGCTGCACGACGTCATCAACAACCGCCATGCCCATTCGGCGATCCGCAAGGGCGCCGACGGGCTGATCGCGGTTGCGGCCGGCGCCGGCGGGCACGCCGGCACGCTGTCGCCGTTCGCGCTCGTCCAGGAGATCCGCGGCTGGTTCGACGGCCCGCTCATCCTTTCGGGCGCGATCTCGACCGGCGGGGCGATCCTGGCCGCGCAGGCGATGGGCGCGGACATGGCCTATATCGGCTCGCCCTTCATCGCCACGACCGAGGCGCGCGCCAGCGACGCCTACAAGGCGGCGATCGTCGAGGCGAATGCGGCCGACATCGTCTATTCCAGCTACTTCACCGGCATTCACGGCAACTACCTGCGCTCATCGATCCGCGCCGCCGGCCTCGATCCCGACAACCTGCCCGAGGCCGACCCGGCCAAGATGGATTTCGAGAAGGCGGAGACCGGCGCGAAGGCCTGGAAGGACATCTGGGGCTGCGGCCAGGGCATCGGCGCCATCAAGGAGATCACCAGCACCGAGACCTACGTGGCGCGGCTCGAGGCGGAATACCGGGCCGCACGCCAACGCCTCGCCGACTCCTGAGGCCCGCCTGTCCACACACAGGAGAAAATTGCCGTTGCGGAAACAGATGACTTGAAATCTTGCCGCAATGCGGCTATCAGCCCCACACATTCCGGCCCGCAATGCTTCGGGCCGAAAGCAGGCCGCTTTAGCTCAGTCGGTAGAGCACATCATTCGTAATGATGGGGTCACGTGTTCGAGTCACGTAAGCGGCACCAAAACTTTCAAGAACTTGAGCCTCATTGCGCCACCAGGCGGGTCTTTCTCGGTCGCTTCGCGGCCCGGGCATCGCACGGACACGATCATCGCGGGTGAACCGCCCGCCGGGCTCGTCACCCTCCCCGAGGGCGCCGGCCACAAATCCCTTGCCACCGGCAGCAAATGGATCGAAAATTTCCGCACGAGAACCGCAAGAGTGGAGGATGCCGTGTCCAGGCGCTTCTTATTCGTTGTGACCCTGTCGGTCTTGGCCCTGTTGGGCTGTCAAACCGAGCGGACAGACACTTCTCAATCCTCCGCCAACGATACCAGTCGCGGTGATTCCGGCAGCAATGGTTCTGGCGGTTCAGGCGGCTCGGGCGGATCAGGCGGATCAGGCTACTGAGGGGACGCCCTTCCCGGATTGCCCAGGATACACTCATGGACAAATCAGGCCTCACCTTTGTGATCCTGCTGTGCGCCTTGGCCGCCATGGTGCTGAGTGTGGGGCTGATGAACACCCAGGAAGCGGTGGTGCCGCCCGACGATCGATCGCTGATACCGCCGGATGTTCAGGATCAACCGCTGTAGCGCCATGCCCTGTCTCGGTTCTTCGCCTTCCGGCACGACGTGAACCGTCAGCCGCCGTGGCACGAACTGCAGTGCAGCCGCGCGCACGACCGGCGGTCCTGCGGGCTATTCCGCTGCGGTTTTCTCGGCCGTCTTCTGGATGACCGGCGCCTCCTCGGTCATCTCGACCTCGCGCACCCATTCGCGCCAGATCGCCACCAGCAGCGCCATCAGCACCGGCCCGATGAACAGGCCGAGGAAGCCCATGGTCTTCACGCCGCCGATGAGGCCGAAGAAGGTCGGCAGGAAGGGCAGCTTGATCGGACCGCCGACCAGCTTCGGACGCAAGGTCTTGTCGACGATGAAGAGCTCGATGGAGCCCCAGAGGAAGAGCGCGATGCCGGCGACGGCCGAACCGCTGGCGACGAGATAGATCGACACCAGCGTGAAAGCGAGCGGCGCGCCGCCGGGAAAGAGCGCCATCAGGCCCGTCAGCACGCCGAGCGTGACGGCGGAGGGAACGCCGGCGATCCAGTAGGCGATGCCGAGCACGATGCCCTCGCCGATCGCAATCAGCGTCATGCCGGTGACGGTGGAGCTGATCGTGGCGGGAACGATGCGTGAGATCCGCTCCCAGCGCATCGGCAGGATGCGCTCGCCGATGCTGTCCACCTGCGACAGGAAGCTCTCTCCGTCCCGATAGATGAAGAAGAGCGCGATCAGCATGAAGAGCATCGTCAGCAGCAGGTGGAAGGCGGCGCCGCCGGCCGCCAGCGCGACGCGATAGATATTGCCGATATTGGCGCCGCTGATGATCTGCGTCACCTCGCCGATCGCGCCGGGATGATCGAGAAGCTGGGTCCAGCGGTTGGCGACCCATTCGCCCACCACCGGCAGGGCGCGGATCCAGTCCGGCACCGGCGCGCCGGTCTTGTTGGTCGCCACCGCCCAGCCGATCCACTCGCGCACCTCCTGGAAAGCGTAAGTGACGGCGAACATGATGGGCACGATGATGAAGGCGAGGATCAGCAGGATGGCGATCGCCGCGGCCAGCGTGCGCTGGCCGTTCAGCGCCCGCCGCAGCCGACAGAACAGAGGCCAGCTCGCCGTGGCGATCACGAGCGCGGCCAGGACCGGCACGACGAAGCCGTGGAAGAAATAGATGCCGGCGACGATGACGAGCAGCAGCAGCCAGCGCGCAGCGGAGATCGACGAGATCAGGGCAACGCCGGTCGTCCGCGCTGCTCCAAGCAGGCGCGGCTCTTGGCGGATATTGCGCAGTTCGGGCTGATGCACCGTATTCCTCCTGTTCGATGCGGCGCCGCACTCATCGCAATCCGGGACGCATCGCCTCATATGGTGATACCAGTGTCGCATGTCACGGCAAAGAAAACCTTGCCGGTGCGACATTTTTCTTGCCCCGTCCGATTGCGGCGGGCGCCCGATGCTCCGGCCTGACGCGCAAAGCCTTGCGGCCGCGCACCTTGCGACAGGCGCAGGAACGGCGCTTGCGCCCTATTGCGGCACGCAGGTCCGGCGCGGACCGCTCAAGGGCTGGTAGCTGTTGTCCGACCGGCGGTAGCTCCGGTACCGGTTGGCGCACCATTGCTCCCGCGTCATGCCGTAGACGGGTGCGCCCGGCCCGACGGTCACGTCGCCCAGCATCTCGCCGGTGCCGAAGGCCCATCGCGGGTACCAGTAGCCGTTGGGATGGCGATAGTAGCCGTCGCGGTAGGTGGCATATCCGCTGAGCCCGCGAAAGGTCGGCGCGCGGCGCAGGCCGTCGATCGGGTCACGGGCGACACCGAGCGCATCCACCGGGTCCTGCCCGACCACGACCGGGCCGTGGCGGGGCTGCAAGGCATCGATCGCCGAGGCCGGACCGGCGGCAACCGACAGGGCGCAAAGAAACGCCGGGACTGTCCTGCCGATCCACCCGCCCATCCTGAAGGCTCCTCCTGGCTTTCGCGCGAAAAGGCATTTTCTCATGGAATCCGGCGCCGTTCCAGCCGCCCCGATGCCGCCGGCCTGCCGCGCCGCACCATGTTGATGCCTGCAGTCTGCTTATTGACGTTTACGTCAAGGTTATATAGCGATTGTGCTTGATGCCCAGGACCAAAGGCATCATGCTGCCGCACCGGGAGGTTGGAGGACCTGCCGGTTGCGTCTAGAAGGCAGCAGGGATACCGGGCATGCAAGGGAGGATCGGCATACATGGCAGCAACCGTTCAGGACCGGACCGGACCATCTTCCGACAGGATCTGGCTCTCCTCCTATCCGCCCGGGACTCCTGCCGAAATCCCGCCGCTCGCCTATGAATCGATCGGCGACGCGCTCGTCCATTATTGCGACAAATATGCCGATCGCCCCGCCTTCATCAGCATGGGCAAGGCGCTGAGCTTCCGGGATCTGGAGACGCAGTCGGCCCGGATCGGCGCCTGGCTGCAATCGCGCGGCCTGGCGAAGGGCGATCGCGTCGCGGTGATGATGCCGAACATCCTGCAGAACCCGGTGACGGTCTACGGCATCCTGCGCGCGGGGTTCACCGTCGTGAACGTCAATCCGCTCTACACGCCGCGCGAACTGGAGCACCAGCTCAACGATTCCGGGGCGAAGGTGCTGTTCGTGCTGGAGAACTTCGCCCATACCGTCCAGCAGGCGATCGGCCGGACCGGGGTGAAGGACGTCGTCGTCTGCAGCATGGGCGACATGCTGGGCCTGAAGGGGCACGTGGTCAACCTGATCGTGCGCAGGGTCAAGAAGCTCGTGCCGGCGTGGTCGCTGCCGGGCCATCATCCCTTTTCCTCGGTGATGGCCAAGAGTGCCGGCCTGAGCCTCGGCGAGGCGAAGGTTGCGCGCACCGACATCGCCTTCCTCCAGTACACGGGCGGCACCACCGGCGTCTCGAAGGGCGCGATGCTGACCCATGCCAACCTGCTCTCCAACATGGAGCAGATGGGCATCTGGCTGGAGACCGCCTTCATCGGAAAGCAGAAGCCGGAGCGGATGGTCTTTCTCTGCGCCCTGCCCCTCTACCACATCTTCGCGCTGACGGTGAACTCGCTCGCAGGGCTCCTGACCGGCGCGACCAACATCCTGATCGCCAATCCGCGCGACATTCCGGCGCTCGTCAAGGACATGGCGACCTATCGCGTCAATGTCTTTCCCGGCCTCAACACGCTGTTCAACGCCCTGATGAACAATGCCGAATTCCAGAAGATCGACTTCTCCGACCTGGCGCTGACCTTCGGCGGCGGCATGTCCGTCCAGCACCCCGTCGCAGAGCGCTGGCACAAGATGACCGGCTGCCCGATCGCAGAGGGCTACGGGCTCTCAGAGACCTCGCCGGTGGCGACCGCGAACCGGCTGGACACGAGCAGCTTCACCGGCACGATCGGCATGCCGCTGCCCTCCACCGACGTGGACATTCGCGACGACGACGGCAATTCGCTGCCGATCGGCACGGTCGGCGAGATCTGCATCCGCGGCCCCCAGGTGATGGCCGGCTACTGGCAGCGTCCCGACGAGACCGCGCGCGTGATGACCGCCGACGGCTTTTTCCGCACCGGCGACGTCGGCTTCATGAACGAGGAAGGGCTGATCAAGATCGTCGACCGCAAGAAGGACATGATCCTCGTCTCCGGCTTCAACGTCTTCCCGAACGAGGTCGAGGAGGTGGCGATGACGCTGCCGGGCGTGCTCGAATGCGCGGCGATCGGCATTCCGGACGAGCATTCGGGCGAGGCGGTCAAGCTCTTCGTCGTGCGACGGGACCCGAACCTCACCGAGGCGGCGGTGAAGGCCCACTGTGCCGACAACCTGACCAACTACAAGCGTCCGCGCTTCGTCGAATTCCGCAACGAACTGCCGAAATCCAATGTCGGCAAGATCCTGCGGAGGGAGCTGCGTTCCTAGGCCGTCCCGACCACATAAATCGATTTAGAATTTTTCATGAAATCCCGCGGCTTTCATCCGAAAGCGGCATCGCGCCCTTGATTCACGCCATGCAAAGCGACTAGCTAGCGCCACCAGCCATGTTGCGATGCAGGGAGACTGTCATGAACGCGCTTGTCGAAACGCTGAAGATCACCGCGAAGGACACCAACGCCACGGACATCCGGGCCGCCTTCGCCGCCGACCCGCAACGCTTCGCCCGCTTCAGCGTCTCGCTCGACGACTTCCTGTTCGATTTCTCCAAATGCGCGGTGAACGAGCGCATCCTCGACGGGCTGGAAGCGCTGGCCAAGGAAGCGGGCGTCGAGAAGAAGCGCGACGCCATGTTCGCCGGCGAGAAGATCAACATCACCGAGGAGCGCGCGGTGTTGCACACCGCCCTTCGCAACCGCTCGAACACGCCGGTTCTCGTCGACGGCCGGGACGTCATGCCGGACGTCAACGGCGTGCTCGACGCCATGGGCGCCTTCGCCGACGGCATCCGCTCCGGCAAGCTCGCCGGCGCGACGGGCAAGAAGATCACCGACGTCGTCAATATCGGCATCGGCGGCTCGGACCTCGGCCCGGTGATGGCGACGCTGGCGCTTGCCCCCTATCACGACGGGCCGCGCCTGCATTTCGTCTCCAACATCGACGGCGCGCACATCGCCGACACGCTGAAGCTGCTGGAGGCGGAAACGACGCTCTTCATCGTCGCCTCGAAGACCTTCACCACGATCGAGACGATGACCAATGCCGCAACGGCGCGTGCCTTCATCGCCGGCAAGCTCGGCGAGGCGGCGGTCGGCCACCACTTCTGCGCCGTCTCCACCGCGCTCGACAAGGTCTCCGCCTTCGGGATCGCCGGGGAACGGGTGTTCGGCTTCTGGGACTGGGTCGGCGGGCGTTATTCGATCTGGTCGGCGATCGGCCTGCCGCTGATGATCGCGATCGGCAAGGACAACTTCGCAGAGTTCCTCGCCGGCGGCCATGCGATCGACAACCATTTCCGCACAGCACCCTTCCGCCAGAACATTCCGATGCTGCTCGGGCTCATCGGCTTCTACCACCGCAACGTGCTCGGCTATCCGTCACGGGCGATCCTGCCCTACGACCAGCGCCTGTCGCGCTTTCCCGCCTACCTGCAGCAGCTCGACATGGAATCGAACGGCAAGGCGGTGACGATGGACAGCAAGCCGGTCGAGGGCGACACCGGCCCGGTCGTCTGGGGCGAGCCCGGCACCAACGGCCAGCACGCCTTCTACCAGCTGATCCATCAGGGCACGACCGTCATCCCGGCCGAGTTCATGATCGCCGCCAACGGCCATGAGAAGAACCTGCGCCACCAGCACGAGCTTTTGATCGCCAACTGCCTGGCGCAATCGGAAGCCTTGATGAAGGGGCGCAGCCTCGCTGAGGCCAAGGCGCAGCTGACCTCGAAGGGCATGGACGATGCCAAGGCCGACCGGATCGCGCCGCACCGCGTCTTCTCCGGCAACCGCCCGTCGATCACCATGGTCTACGACGAACTGACCCCGTTTGCGCTCGGCCGCCTGATCGCCCTCTACGAGCACCGCGTCTTCGTCGAGGGCGCGCTGTTCAACATCAATTCGTTCGACCAGTGGGGCGTGGAACTCGGCAAGGAACTGGCGACGGGGCTGCTGCCGGTCGTGGAAGGCAAGGAGAGCGCGGAGGGACACGATTCGTCCACCGCCGGCCTGGTCGCGGCCCTGCTGAAGGCGGCGAAGTAAGCCGCCGCCTCGGAGCCGGCACGGATCCACGGCAAAGCCACCAGGGCCGCCTTCTCGCGAGGGCGGCCTTCTTTCGTTCCGGGGAGAAGAGCGAAATGCCTCCAGGCCATGAGCGGACTTGCCGCGCGCGATGCTCGCCCCTCATCCGACGCTCCGCGCCACCTTCTCCCCGCCGGCGGAGAAGAGGGAAAGTGTGGGGATTTCATATTACCGGAAGCAGCCCCCTCGCCTCGGTCGGCGGGAGGAGCAGGGACGCCTAGGGTCAGGACCTATT
>UBZP01000026.1 GCA_900469965.1 Hyphomicrobiales bacterium
ACGGCGCGTGCTGTGCCTATCGGCCGCTATAGGCCGGCTTGCCTGCAGTCTCACGACCGTGATGGCGTCGAAACGGGCCCTTCATCCGGGTGAAGGGACGTTTCGTATTGGCGCAACCTTTACTGGAGGCTGCAACTATCTCTCCATCATGAACTCCGGCACGATATCCCGGAAAACCAAGTGCAACTGCTCGCTGTCCGGCCACCGCAGCGCCTTGACCACGTATGGATCAAGGCCGGTCAGCCGGCAAAACATCTCACGTGGTGAGACCAGCACGCCATTGCCCCAATCGTCAATGTCGCCCTGCGTCGGCAGGCGCACAGTGACCGCCCGCAGCCAACGCCCGTTCACTTTCAGCGGAATCATCAGCCGGTAGGTCTGGTCACCGCCCTTGCCGGCGGTGATGATCGGCGCAGCATCCACCGGCTCAGGCGCATCTACGGCGGACACGTCCGGCCCGCCGATCATCGCATCGAGCTCGTGCGCGTCCATCGCTTACGCTCCAAGCGCCTGGCGGACGTCGCCAAACAGATCCACGCCCTTGCGGCGAATGATCCGCTCCTCGAAATCGATGTACCAGAGCTCCTCGCCATCGATCTGCAACTCGTAGTGCGTCACCTCGCGGATGACGTGGTTGCAGCCCTGGAACTCGGTCGGCGCGCTCTGGTCCGGTTCCCAGTCCGAGATCGCGCCTTCGATGATGGCGCGGCCGGCATAGTGCTTGCCGCTCCTGTCGCGGTAGGCGCCAGCGAACACCCAGCGGTCGGCTTTGCCGAACCCGGCAAAGATGTCGGTGTCGATGCCCTTGACGGCGAAGGCCGGCTCCAGCGGCTGGACGCGCGGCAGATTGAAGTCGACCGCCATCACCCCGCCGCCCGGATTGTGGTTGGCGCTGGCGAACTTGATCGGCGGGATCGTCAGCTTGTCGATTGTCGTGGCTCGCGAGGAGCCGGCCACCTGGGCACGGCGCACGTCGACGGCGGTGAGCATGAGAAGCTTCTGCATCGGTTCAGTCCTTTCGGCGGAGCTGTGGTCAGGCGGCGCTGTTCAGGCGCGCGACGATTTCGTTGACGAGGCCTTCGACCGCCGGGCGATAGCGACGGATCTCGTGGTCGGCCCGCTTGAACGCCGGCGCCGGCTCAATGCCGATGTCGATCTTGAGCGTACCGAGGCGGATCTCCTCCGGGCTGTTCTTGCTGGCCTTGAACATCTGGCTCTGCGGCGTGTAGCCGAGGATGTCGCCGGCGGCCTGGTGATCGCGCAGCATGAAGGCGATCGAGTTGATCCAGGCCTCGACGAGGTCGGCGGTGATCTTGCGCCCAAGGAACTGCCGGGTGATCTGCATGATCTTCACCGTCAGGTAGTCGCAACCGCGCACCTGATGGATCTGCTTCCAGAGCTCGCTCGTCGCGGTGTTGTCCGTGCCGATGAACATGAACCCACCGTCGGCGACGGCGCCATCGACATTCACCTCGCCCGGTACGACGATCGAGACATCCCCGTCGAGCAGCTGCTGGCCTTCGGTCGAGCCGTCCAGCAGCGAGAACGGAATGCGACGGGACAGGCCGGCAAGCCCGCGGATCGGCCGATTGGCGATCGGGTTGAACGGCTTGCCGAGGTTTTCGTTGTCGATGCGGGCGAACAGGCCGGCGACCCGTGCCGCCATCGAGCGGGTGACGAGGTTCGTCCCCTCGTAGACCCGCGCCATGACGCCGATCGGCATCAGCCGTTCGGAGTTCATCGTCTCGCGTGCGTCGATCGCATTGTCGCGAGAGGTGTCGTCGACGTCGACGGGTGCGATCGCCAGCAGCTTGCCGCAGGCCGTCTCGAGCGCGGCGACCACCGGATTGGTCGTCTGCAGATCGGCACGCCAGGCGGTCCGCCCCGCGACGATGATGCGCGGCGTGGCATTGACGAGCGGCGGAATGGATTCGACCCCCTCGAGCACCTCGGCGATGGCCGCGGCCGTCTCGGCGACCGTCTGCCCCTCGGCAACGCGCACGACGGTCACGTCGGCGCCGGAATTGAGCCCGTCGAGCTGCGCGTTGATGCCCTTGACCATGTCGGCCAGGAGACCGGAGCCGAGCGCGGTGACGGCCTCCTTGTCGGAAGACGAGATGCGCACGGCGGTATCGACCGGATACTCCGTCGCCGATGCGTCAGCCGACGTCTCGATCACGAGGATCTTGGAGAAATCGGCGCCGAGCACCGGAACCGGCTCGTCGTCGGGCCGGAAAAACTGCATGCCGAAGATCGGTGCGGTCATGAAACTGCTCCTTCAAATGGCCTTTCGGCCGGTTAGCGATGTGTGGTGCGGAACGTCGACTACAGGCCGGCGGCCCAGAGCCAGAGCGCGTCGACCTGCCCGACCGGCAGATCGAACTGCACGGCGAGATCGGCGACCAGCGGGTGATCGCGCTCGATCAGACCGGCGGCGCGCCATTCGATCAAGAGCGCGGCGTGTTCCGCGGGATCGGTGGCCGGATCGGCAATCAGGCCGATCTTCGCCTCGACCATCTCCTCGGTAATGCCGATGGACAGGAGTCCTAGCAGCATCTGCCGCCGACTGATCGGCAGCAATGGGGCCGGTGCGGGAACGTAGGCCGGGATCGTGTTCCCTTCGGCCTCCCATTCCGCGATCATCTGGCGATGGCGGTTGGCGGGGTCGTCGGGCACCACGACCTCCAGACCCTCGATGACCGCCCGGATCGATCCCGTGTCGGTGTAACCATGAACGTCCATCGTCAAAGCTCCGCGTCAAAGGTGTATTCGCCGCTGTAGGCCCGGTAGGCGCCGGTAGCGGTCACGGTGACGCGCAGGGTGCATCCTGTGGTTCCGACCGACGTCCCCGGGGTCGAGCAATTCTCTTGCGTGGGTTCGACCCGGATCGCCGCCGTTGGCGTGGCCCGCATTGTCACCGGAAAATTGATCCTGCCGGCATCCCGGATGGAGCCGGCCGTGGCGTAGCGGTTGCCGTGGCCGCCGGTCCATTGCTCCTCCAGGAAGAAGTAGCGCTGGCACAACGCCAGCTCCTGCTGGATGTGGCGCGGCGAAAATGGATCAGGCTCCTTCGAAGCATCGCCGGCAACGAGGGAATGCCGCGAGGTTCGCAGCTGGAAAGCCTGATAGGGCGCCTTTTCCACCAACGAAACCTGCAGATAGTCGTTGCCACTGCCCCCGATCGTCTTGCCCGAAACAGACGGGATCGGGGTCACGACGTCATAGCGTTGCCAATCGCCGGTGCCCACGATGGCCGGGAGGTCCACCGTGACGGTTGCGCTCCCGCCGCCGCCAAATGCTTGCGTAATGCGTGGCACCAACTGCTTTCCCGCCGGCAAATGCGCGTAGAACGTCCACGTCGCCAGCATGCCCCCCAACGTTCGAACGTCTTCGATCCGTTGCATCAAGAGCGCGTTGTCCACGGTGGAAGCAGCCGTGCAATCGATGAGGCAGGCGTAGCGCGGGCCACCCGGCACAGCCGTCTGGCCAAGCGAATGGCTGACCCGACTGACGGCGACGGCGGCGGACCGCTGGCAAAGCCAGCGGTCGGCATTGTAGGCGTTGCTTCCCGCGAACCCCGAGACCCCGCGCTGCCAGATCTCAAAGCCTCCGTTGATGATCTTGTTGCGGAACCCACCCAGCAGATCAGCGCCGATGTTGGACCGCGCCTGCCCTTGCTCACCCTGCGAGAACGCCTGGTCGCCATCGACCCGGACACGGCCGGCCAACTGCTGATTGACGGCCGTAGAGAGTATAGAGAAAGACTCGGCGATCTCCTCGGTCGTCATCGTGCCGATCTGGTCGGCGGTGACCTGGTGCGGATTGTTGCGGTCCGCCGCATGTTCCTTAAATGCCGCGGCATCGGTGGCGGTCGCCTCGGCCAGTTGTTCGAGCACTTCCTGGACTGTCTGGCCGTCATGGCCGGAAACCGGTGCGACCGGCACCTGCGCCGCCATACCGACCAGGGCGCCGGCGGAGATCGTCCAGGACGACACCTCGCCGGCCCCGCGTGACGACAGGATGTCGACGGCAAGCTCGCCGGTTGTCTTGCTGTAGGTCAGCCGGCGGCCCCACATAACCTTGGTGGCATCGTCATTGGCGACGATCACCAGCATGGCGGCCGGCGCAAACTTCGTTCGCTCGATCTCGTTGATCACGAAGGTCCGCACGCCCGCGCCGAGGATGACCGGCGAAACCGATCCGGCCGTCAGGATCGTGCCGAGGTCGGCCGCCTCCTTCAGTGCCGTCCGGATCGGATTGACGACGGTATCGATCTGCTGGGTGCCATAGGCACGCAGGGCTGCCTCCAGCTCGGCGACCGTCGTCGCCCGGTCCTCGCCCGCGGCGACACGCGCGTCGATGTCGCGGAAAATCCAAAGGAGGATTTCTGCGACGGTCCGCTCGTCCTCGCCGGAGCGCTGGATCGCGTCTTCATATTCGGCGATGCGCGAAACCATTTAGATCGCCTCGTCTCTGCGATAGGTGACACTGTGTGCGTCGTCGAGTGACGTGGCACCCAGCGTCGTCTTGATGCGGTATTCATCGATGTTCGGCACGGTGAACTTCCACTTGCGGTCGACGCCACCGTCCGGACGACGAAAGTCCTTCACCGACGCAGCGTTGACCTCGGTCGCAAACCCCGCCCCATGCAGGATGGTGCAGCCCCAGTCGTGCCTGGCCTCGTCGAAGTCGTACGACACCTGAGTGACGTTGATCGCCGACGTCGTGCCGGCGAGCGTGCGCGTCGTCGACACATGCACCGAGGACGTGCGCGGCCGCGTCGCGATCACCCGCGACTTCGACAGGTCGATCCCCGGCATCATGTCGAGCGTGCCGAGGAAGACGAGTCGCAGCGGCACGAGGTTCGGAAGACCCGCAAGCACCGTCTCGTCGTCGTCCGACAGGTTGCGCCAGACACCGTTGATCCGCGCCTGCACGACGAGGTCGGTGCCCGCCGGCTGATGGCCGGTCAGGATCGTCTGGATTTCGCGGATGCCGCCGGAAAGGCTGATGTCCTCGATGTCGACCGTGACCTTGGAGGCGTGGAACTTCGAGGCGAACAGGCGGAACATCATGTCCTTCGCGAGATCCACCTGCCAGGTGACGCCGTCGGTCGATGCCACCAGCGTGCCGTTGGAAAGCCCGTTCGAGACGGCGCAGCCGACGACATGGGCGCCGGTCGTCGTGAGCACGATGGCATACCGCTTGCCGCGATCGAGCCAGAACGGGTCGGGGTTGACCGTCGTCCAGGCACGCTTCTTGATCGAGGCGACCGGAAGCGTCACCGAACCGACGATCTGCTTCAGATCGGGATCGCCGTCACTGCCGAGCGCGCAGATCTTGATGTGCACGTCACCGGTGGCGCCGACGTCGGTAAACCACAGGTCCAGACGACGATGCCAGCCGGCCTGCGCGCAGAGAAAGGTCTGCGCGATCCGCGAGCCCGTGGTCGTGACGTCGACCGTGTCGACGTCCCAATAGGCCTCGGTGATCTTGAGCCACCAGCCCAGCTTGCTGCCGCCGAGCTGGTCGATCTTCCACTTCTTGTCCGTCAGGTCGATCGTCTGCCAGTCGCCGGTCGAGGGGTTTCTGACCCGGACCTTCGGGTTTTCCTTGAGGAACTCCTCGGCAAAGGAGCGGCCGGCCTTGGTCGCATAGAACTTGTACGTCCGCGACAGCTGCAGCTTCTTTCCGACCGTCGTCGAGACCGCGTAGCTGGCGATCGAGACGTCGCTGTCGTACTCGTCGCATTCCAGCCGCAGCACGCTGCTCGAGGACGGCATGATCAGGCCGCTCTCGGAAATGTCGAGCTTGCTGTCGGTCGGGTTCAAAAGCTTGATCAGCTTGCCGGCACTTCCCACCTCGCCCATCTGCATGGCTCCGCCCTCGACGCGGGCGGTGTAGCCCGGAAAGGCTTCGTCGCTCTCCTCGTCGTTGGAGAACCAGTCCGAACCGAAGGAAGTGCCCGTGTCGGCCATGTCCAGCCGGTTGCGGATGTTAAGGACGTCGCTCACCAAGTGACTGACGCGGCGATTTTCCGCCTTGTCCGAGAGTTCCGAAGCCAGTCCGGCGATCTCGGAGCGCAGCGTCTCGAACATCGAGGAGAACTTACGGTCCTGCGCCTGCAGCAGCGTGATGGCATTGACGGCACTTTCCAGCGAAAGCGCCTTCGTGGCGGCTTCCATCACCGGATCGACGGTGATGCCGGTGGTGCCCAGCGTCAGTTCGGCGACGACGATCCAGCCGGCACTGACGGCCGGCCGCGAGGGAGAGTTGGACGACGGACCGGCGGCCAGATCGATGACCGCCTCGCGGACCTTGCGGGTGGCGACCGGCTTTGGCTGCGCTGACCGGGTCGCCGCATTGATCAGGAACTTACGGTTCTGCACTTCGGTGTCGACCTCTTGGCCGGACACAAGCACGAGAACCTTGCGCAATCCGGACGACGGCAGAAGCGAGGTCAGGTTCTCGGTCGTCGTCACGGCCTTGCGGAAGATCGCGCCGGACCGGGCAAAGGTGCCCGAACCGATGGCGATGTCGAGCGGTCCAGTCTTGGTAACGGCGAGGCCGACATAGCGGCCCTCGTCGAACAGCAGCTCGCGAACGATGCGGTCCAGGCTATCCTGGCCAAACTGCTGCATAGCCGCCAGTTCACTCGCCGGTACCTCCTGCGACGGATAGAAATTGACGCGCTTTTCCATGGGTCATGACCTCATAGTTTCAGATCGGAGAAATGGTTGATTTTGCCCAGCGCGGTGCCGAGCGGGATTTCGAAATCGAGCAGGGTCGTGTCCCGATGCGAGGAGACGGTGTCGACCGCGCGGCACAAAAGGTCGACCGCGCGGAAGTCGTCGTCCGCCATGACGGCGCAATCGTTCAGGTACGAATGGTTGCAGACGAGCGAAGCCGCTGCGATCGTCATCGGCAACAGCGTGGCAATTTCCGCCGTGTGGTAGTCCATGCTGAACCGATCGAAGTCGAGGAACGAGGCGGCCGGCGTCCAGTCCGGCGCGGTCTCGCTGATGCGGAATGACTGGTAGGTTGCCCGCAGCGGATCGATCTGATCGAGAAACTGCCCTTCCCAGAAGTCGTCGCAGAAGAGGCCGATATAGTCTTCGTCATAGATCGAGCCGAAAGCGGGCGTGACGTCCTGGACGCGATCGATGGGCGCAACCAGCGGCCAGGCGTCCTCCATCCCGTAGACAAACGAGACGGTCGCGCAGGATTTGACCGGCGGAGAACCGTCCAGATAACCGTCGACGCTTTCGACATCGTCGAGATAGAAGCCGGCGCCGGCCTGGCCGGGCCAAAAGAACGCGATCACCTCACCCAGGCGTTTCCACCGCGGATCGGGGCGACGCTCGAACAGGACCTCGGTCTCGACGCTGTCGCGAATCAGGTAGGCGCGTTCGGTCGTCGGCGGCGCGCCGAGAAAGAAGCATGGCGTGCCCTCGTCGTCCGCGAAGAACATGCCGACATCGATCATGTCCTCGGGAAACGCGGTGTCGCCGAGATAGCCGACTTCGAGATCATTCTCGCGGACGGCGACCAACCGAACCTCCGGCAGTTCCGCCATCCATTGCCGCCAGAGCCTGTCGTCGTCCTCGTCCGACGCGGTCAGGTAAAACCCTTGCGGCGGAACCGTGATCATGACCGTCTCGCCATCCGCAACCGAGATGGCCCAACGCACCGCGTCTTCCGTGCCGAGCTTGCCGGCGACCTGCGGCCATTGGCTGATGACCGCGCGCTTCTTTGCCGTGCTCCAGCGCTCTTCCCAGATCGGCAGCCCGACCGCATGGGCGAGGAACGGCAACGCCGCTTCCGGGCACAACTCCGGATCCCAGTAGAGGGCATAGTCCGGATCCAGCGGATCGAGCCGGCCGCTCGCAAGGTCGAACAGCACGCCCTCGATCGGCGTGGCGTTTATCGGGGCAAGGGACGTCACGTGTCTTCAACCTCGATCACGATCGATGCGGGATCACACCAGCCGACCTCGTCGACCGCGAGCACCACGTCGCCTCCGTCGGTCAGGTCGCTGACGGCGACCACACCCGGGACATACGCCGTGGCGATGATGGCGTTACGCAGGATGGTCACGCCGATCTGATAGCGATCGACGACAAACGTCCGGGCCGCGCTGAGGGCGGCGTCGCGGATCGGGCCGCTGTTGCGTCCTTCGGCCACGCGAATACGCTGCCTGATCTGATAGGGAACGACGGTTGCCGTGCGCGCCGACACGACGTCCGTCAAAGGCTTGGCATCGGTGGCACTGACCGCCGCCTGGACCGCGTTGATCGCCGCAGCGGGCACCGGCGCGCCATTCTGCGCAGCAAGGACGATGTCGACGTCGCCGCGCCGGCCATGCACGGCCGGCCCGAGCAGCGCCACGTCACCCCGCGCCGGCCATGCTTCCAGAATGCGCGCGCGGTAGCCGAGCACCGAGCCGGCCGAAGGTCGCGCCAGCGAGACGAGATAACGCTCGAGCAGCTGCACGTCGCTTTCCCCGGACGCCCGCCCGACGCCCGTCCGGGCAACGATTGCATCGAGGTCGCTTCCCTTGGCAAAGGCCGGGATCACCGCCTTCAGGGCATCGTTCACTCGGGCGCGCACCGCCACCTCGTGCGCGGCAAACCCTTCGAGAACGATCTTGACCGGATCGGTCTCAAGGCCGCCGACGTCATAGTCGATGCCCTTTTCCTGGAACTGCGCGGCTGCTGCGGCGACGAGCTCGGCGAGCACAGGTTCATAGGCCAGCGGCTGGATTGCCGCGGGCGCTGCAAGGCCCGAAAGATCGAGGATCATGATTGGACGACCACTTTCGCTTCGCGAAACAGCATGGTGAAAGACAGGACCCGCTCGACGGTAAAATCGCCGAGATGGCCCGCCGGCCGATAGTCGACATCGATCGCAAGACCGAGATGGCCGAGCCGGATCTGCTCGACACTTCCTTGCGGGATGATGCGCCGGACGCGGAATCGCGGCTCCCAGAGATCGATCGCCGTGGCGATGATCTGCTGGAAGGCGGCAAACAGCGCCGGCGTCACGAGGCGGCCGAGCAATTCGAGTATCCCGCCGCCGAACTCCCGCCGCATCACCCGGTCGCCGATCAGTGTGGTCAGGATCACTTCGACGCCCTGATGGGCAGACGCCAGGTTCTCGATCGGCTTGAAGGTCAGACGATCAATCCCCGTCATGGCCCCTCGCTTTCCGCCGCCGTCTCGTAGTAGCGACCACCTCGACGCGGCGGATGCGCCCGTGCGCGAGGTCGAACGCCGCCTCTGCCGCCGTCAGCAGCACCGGACTTCCGGTCACAGGGGCGCCATTGACATGCGTCACGCCCGCGCAAACCGCGTAGGGTGTCCGTTCGGCCTGCTGTTCCATCAGTGCGGTCCATCCGTGTCTGCGCCGCCCGGCAGGATGCCGCCGTGCACATGCGTCGATCCAATGTTCTTGCCGTCGTGCCTGACCTCGCCGCCGCTGATCGTCACGCCGGCCGCCGATACCTCGAAGGTGACATCGCCCACTGCGACCCGGAGCGTGCCACCGGCGATCGACAGTCGCACGCCGGCGTCCTCGAAGACGTTCGCGTCCATGTCGTCGTTGGGCGACGGATAGGCGTCCGAATAACCGCCGCGGATCAGGAAGCCCTGGCGCGGATCGCCGGTCGGATTGACGACGCCGACCACCTGACCCTTTTTGAGCGGGACGCTGGACTTGCCGGTCTCCGGATGCGGATACCAGGGCGACAGGAAGGGACCGTTCGGCCCCTCCCCGAGCTTGAGGCGGTAACCCTTGACGGGGTCGATCTGTTCGACCGGCCCCATCTTCATCGCCTTGCCGAAGGCCGTCTTCAGCATCTGCAGGTCGGTGACGATGCCGACGAGAACATCCTCAATCATCATCGCTCACCGTGACGTCGGGAAGGCCGACGCCGTCGATCTTCGCGGTCGACAGCGCGTCCTCTTCGCTGACCAGCGGCGCGATGCCGACGGCGAGAAGCGTCTTCCCGGAACCGAACAGCTGGTAGCGAAGTCTTTGCCAGTCGGTCGCGTCGTCGTCGGCGTCAAGCAAGGAGCGCAGCAGCGCGCCCAATTCCGCATATTCGGCACTCGCCTCGAGCAAGGCGAGCCCCTGTCCGATCGTCTCGCTCACCCCCTGCCCCGGCGCCGGTTCCGGCACGGTGAGCAGCGAGACCTCGGTGAAGCGCGAGGCATGCCGGTGGCCGCTCTTCGGATTGACGCCGCGGGCGTCGCGGATCAGCCCGACGTTGAGGACCAGGTGGCGGAACAGTTCAGCCCACGGATTGTCCGTGTCAGTCAACGCCCTGCGCCATTGCCGCTCGAGCACGTTGAGCGTTGCCTCATAGCCCGCATCGGTCTCGCCGATTCCGACGGTGACCGTTTCCTCTCCCTCGATTTCCACACGCACGGCGGAAGCGACTGCCGCCTGCACGAGCATGGTGAACTTGACGTTCCGTCCGAAGAAACCGGCATCATTGCCGCCGTCTTCCGGCTGCTCGCTCTCCTCGATCGAGACCACGAGGATCGGTCGCTCGTTGCCCTTGAGAATATCGGGCAGTGGGCCGATGCGACTATCGAACACGGCATCGCTGGCAAGCGTGCGACCGCGCATGGCCTGGACCGCGGCGATCTGCAGGAGCTGGCGGACGACACTCATGACTTGACCTTCGAGACGTAGAGGATGACGAGGCCCGGCTGATCGCCGTTGACCGCGTCGACGCGAAACCGGTCACCGTTCGCCCGCCGGACGATATCGCCCTCGCGCGGCAACCACGAAAGCGCGGTCCGCTCGATCGAGAACGTCGCGCGCGCCAGCGTGCCGAACACACGGTTCTTCGCCTCGCGGCGATCGCCGAGCTGCTCGGTCCCCGGATCGATGTCGTAGCGGGCACGGACGGCTTCCTGATTGGCACGACTGCCGTCGGGCCGGCCGCCGAGTTCGCCGGCGACCATCGCCAGGAGGGTGACATCCTCGCCGAATGCCGCCCGCGTCAGGCCGGGAAGCGACGCGCGGGCGGTGGCGAAGTCCATGCCCCTACCCCTTCAGCGCGGCGAGCGCGTCCTCGGCAGCCTTCAGATTCGCCTCGGCGTCGGCCTTGGCGACCAGGTCGTCACCGGCTGCCTCGACCGCGGCCCGCGCATCGACGACGGCGGTTTCCGCCTCGGTGATGTCGGCTTCACTCGGCTTGGCGGGAGACCCCTTTTTCGACGGCTGCGCCTTTACGTCCGTCTCGTAGGCGAACCGGTCCTCGATCAGATGCCGGCCATAGACTTCCGGCACGCTGATCGGTTCGTGCGCCGGAACGCGGACATCCTTCTGCGTCTTGAGAACGGCGGCGGGGATGGTGCCGCCGTTGCGAAATGCGATGGTGATTTCCTTCTTGGCCATGACAGCTTCCTTCCTGTTGCCGGAGGCCTCGATCGAGGCATCGGGAAACAGGAAGGCCGGGCACAAGCCCAGCCTTCCCGTGCAACGCATTGGCAGGGTCGATCAGGTGAGCGTCAGCTTGCGCAGCACCTGCGGGCGGGTGCAGAGCGAGATCGCGTTCATCTGCACCTCGAGGTCGTAGCCCTTGCCGTTCCGCTTCTCGATCGCCTTCGAATAGAAGGGCAGACCGCGGGTATTGACGGTCTCGATATAGTCGGCCGGGGCAAAGCGCGTCAGGAACAGGTCGGGCACGCCCTTGATGATGACCCGTGCCTCGGTCGCCGCGATGTAGGGCGCGCCGAGATCCGCCGTGGCCCTGGCGCCGGTCTTGTAGCGCTCCCAGGTGGCGCCGCCGAACTTGAAGGTGTCGGGGACGTCCTGGCGCAGCACCTCGGCGCCGGCATGATACAGGAACGTGTCCTGCACCGACTTGTGCTGCCAGAGCGACTTGTGGAAGTCGCGGCCGGTGAAGACATGAATGCCGTCATAGGGCTCGTCGAGCGCGTCCTCGATCGCATAGACGACGTCCTGCCAGAGCGAGCCGACCTTCGCCGTCTCGACATCGAGCTCGAGCGAGACGGCCGCCGGCACGGCAATGCCGAAGAGCGAGTAGAGATCGTGCAGCACCGTTCCCGACTTCGACGTCACGATGCCCTTGATCGCGCCGACGCGCTGGTGCTCCAGCGTCATCGTCAGGTCGGCTGCATGCCGCCGGGCCTTGCGGTTGACGCGATCGGCAAGATTTTCCGGCGTGTTCTCGGTGCCGAACTCGCGCACACCCTGGACCTCATCGGCGAGGATGGCGTCGTCGCGCTGATAGTGATCGACGACGAACGGCACCTTGGTGCGGCCCTCGTCGCCGGTGGTCTCACCCGGCCCGCCGCGGGTCGAGGGCTCGACCAGCGCCAGCTTGCCGTCGCGCTTCTCGACGGAAATCATGGTGGTCGTGACGCCGTCCTCGTCGAAGATGCCGGTGGCGGACACCTGGCCGGGGCGGTAGGGCTCGGAATTGACGGCGGCGGTCAGGCTTTCCAGGCCGAAGGGATCGCCGGTATGGACGTTGGGTGCAGACATGGGCGGCTCTCCTTAGCGGGCCTTGATGCCGACGGCGCGGAGCTGCGTCAGCTTGGCGTTGCGTTTGGTGGCGTCGTTGACCGAGGCGTGGAAGAGGAGCACCGGCTCCTTCACCTCGGCGTCCTTGTTGACGACCACGGCTTCGACGTCGGCGCTGGTGGCGTCGACGGCATAGGCGAGCACCGCCGAGGCGGTCTCGGCACCTTCGCTTCCGGCGACCTGCGCATTCGGCGAGGCGGTGTACTTGCCGCTGGCGGTGATCTTGCCGAGCACCGTGCCAGCCTCGAGCGTGCCGGCGCCGGAGACGATGGTCACCGTGTCGCGCGACAGAAGCCCGTTCGCCTCCGACAGGATGAAGGCGAGCGGGCGGGGCTTGTCGGTAAAACTCTCCATGATCAGGCTCCCTTCACGGCCTGGCGACGCGCGTCATAGATCGCGCTCGCACTGAGTTTCGGCTGGGCCGCGGTTTCCGCAGCGGCGGACGGCCGGGCAAGCGGCGCCGCCTCGACGCGGCGCTGCGCATAGGCGTCGGCCTCCGAGGCTGCAGCCGGCCTGGCAGCGGACACATTCGCCGTGACGAAGGCGACGACGGCGTCGGCGGCCATGTCGGGCGAAGCGACGGCGAGGTCGAGCGCCGCCGTCATGCGGGCCGCGTCACCCTTGATTCCATCCGCCGACAGAACCGCACTGATACGGTCCGTTGCGGCCTTGTAGCCGTCGGCACCACCACCCTGGGCGGCAGCAGCGACGGCGGCGAGTGCGCCGGTCGCTGCAGCCGCAGCGCCGGGCGCTGTCTGGATTGCAGACATGTCACCTCCGGGGGTTTGTGCCTCGTCGAGCCGAGGCGTTTCGACGATGGACGCCAAGGCGTCCGGTTCGCCCTCTTCAAGGGAATCGGGCAGTGGCCCGGGCAGCACGGCCGCCCGGATTACGGAAAGCAGTTTGCTCATGCTCATCTCCGGTTGACGGCCTTGACGAAGGCCTCGAAGGCTTCCAGCGGATCGCCGATCGCATCGACGAGGCCGATCGAGACGGCTTCGTCCGCCTCAAACACGTCGGCCTGCGTCGAAAGCGCCTTGGCCTTGGTGATGCGATTGGCCCGACCCTTTGCGACGGTTGCGGCGAACTTGTCGCGCATCTTCTCGGCCGTTGCCTGCCAGCGGGCGGCAAGGTCCGGGTCCAACGCCTCATAGGGATTGCCGGTCGCCTTCCGTGCGCCGGCGCGGATGATCGTGACCTTGATGCCTTCCTGCTCGAGCCAGCCGGTGTAGTCGGCATGGATCATGATGACGCCGATTGAGCCGGCGCCGCCGAACTCCGGCATGACGATCGAGCGTGCCTGCGAGGCGAGCAGGTAACCGGCCGAATAGGCGAAGTCCGTCAGGATCGAAAGCGTCGGCTTCTCCTTCGACAAGGCCTGCATCATCGCAGCCGTCTCGAACCCACCGCTGACTTCGCCGCCGAAGCTGTCGACCTCGAAGACGACGCCGCACACATGCGGCGATTTCCGCGCCATCGCGATCTGCGCCTGGAGCCCTTGGTACGAGGTCTCGCCGGAATTCGAACCGATCCATCCGCCCTTGTGCACGAGTGTGCCCTCGATCGCGATGATCGCGACCCCGTCGATCATGTCGAACGGCAACAGGTTTGCGCCGGTGTAGGCGCGCTCGATGCGCCCGCCGATCTTGCCGGCGAGCGGACGGCCATCGGCGCCCGCGACATGATCGACAGCCCCTTGCGGATTGGCGATGACGACGGTGTCGCCGGCGATCCGGCCACCAAGTCCGCGCAGGAAGGCTTCGGCCTTGCGTTCATCGTAGAGCAGCGGCGTATTGAACAGCCGCTGCGCTATCTGGGCATAGGCAAATGACATCGGTGAGCCTCAGCAAGAGCGGAGACGCTTGGCAAAGCGCGTGCGTTTTCCGCTGGTTTTAAGGGTGCAGGCGGCAGACAGGCGGTCGAGCTCCCTGTCGAGCGCCGCCATGCTCGTCGGCGAGAAACGGACCATTTCCCGTGTAACCGGCGACTGGATCGACATCTCCTCGACCCGCTCGCCGGACAGCATCTGCAGCTTGACCGCATAAAGCGCCTGGTAGAGCGCACAGGGATCGTCGCCGTCGATGAGAGCGCCGTTGATCTTGACCGCCGCCATCAGGACCGTGCCTTCCTCTGCTCATCGTCTTCGGCGCCGGCAGACTGCCCGCCGCCGACATTGCGAACGAACGGCGACGGCATGCCGGCATCCACATAGCGACGATGTTCGAGCAGCCGCTGCTCGAACACCTCGTCCGGGTCGAGCCCCTGCTCGGCACATTCATGCGCAAGGGTCGTCGTGCCGTTGGCGATCCTCTCCGACGAGGCCTTGGCCGCCTTGCCGTCGTCGGCGGTCGGCTTGGCCGGACCCTGCCACAGCGCCCAGCTGACCCGCTCGCGATTGGCCGCAAAGGCCTCATAGCCGCCCTTGAACGGGATCCGGCCCTCGCCGATCTCCTCGTCGAGCCAGCTCTCGTAGGGCACCTGGTAGTGCGGTGCGGCGATCCTCTCGCGCCGGCGCAGGACGACCGGCCACAGCGCCGACGTCTCCATCCGGACCGACGAATAGGTCGCGTCCGAATAGTCCATCGTCAGGCCGCCATAGGTGGTGCCTAGCGCCCGCGCCATGTCGCGCGACAGCGCCTTGGCAAACGGCAGGTATTCGCCGCCCGGCATCTTCGCCGTCTCGAACGCCAGCTTTTCGCCCGGCGCCAGGTGCGAGACCGTTGGGTCACCGCTGACGTTAATGGTCGACTCCGCCGCCTTGTCCAGCCGGGCGCTCAAGTAGTCGGCAAAGTCGCCTTCGAGCCCGCCTTCGTCCAGCGCCGCCATCGCCTCGAACGCATCCTTGCTCGGCGCGTCGCTCGTCAGCGTGATCGCGAACACCGTCTGCAACACCGCCATCTGCAGCGTCGCATCGTCGAGAATCTCGTGCTGAAGATGCCGGCGGAAGGCCGGCGCCAGCAACGAGATGCCGCGCACGTCGGTCGCGTCCATCGGGTCGAAGGCGTGCAGGATGAGCGCCCTGCCCTCACGATCCCGGGCGGCATAGTCACGGGTCACGTCGAGCCCGGTTTCGCGCGTGCGAAACCGGTAGTGCGTCGCCCGTCCGTTCTCGTCATGGAAAATGCCCTGGAACAGGCCCTCCAGTTCCCGCGTCTCGCGTACCAGGCGCGACGGCGGCACCATCAGCATCTTCGTGCCGGAGGTGATGCCGTAGCGCCGCCGCTGGATCCGGTCCATGTAGGACAGGACGCCGGTGCTCTCGCCGAAAGCGATCCACCAGCGCAACCCGATATCGGCCATCTGCGGAACCGTCAGCTTGCCGCGCAGGTCGCACTCGGCGGCGTTCCACGCCCACATTTTCCACCGCTTCTTGACGATGGCGATGAACTCGGCCCGCTCCTGGTCGTCGTAGCCGAGGCCGGTGAGGTCAGGCTGCGGGTTGAGCGTCAGTTCCGTGCCGACCGTGTCGGCCAGGATCTGGTCGCAAGCGCCTTTCAGGCGACCCGAGTTCTGGATCAGGTCCATGGCGAGTGCTGCGGTGCGATCCCACACCCGCCGGACCTCGTCGCGATGCTCGCGAAGATAGGCCGGACGGGCGGCGATCACGCCGGAACGGGTGTCGCGCAGATAGGCGCGCGGGCGCGGCTGTTCGCCGTCCTGAACGGCGCGGCCCGCGGGCACCCTGATCCTCGGCTTCGTCAACGGTTCTTCCATCGGTTCGGTTTCTTTTCCCGCGGGGGCCGCTTCGGCTTGCCCGCAAACGGCCCTTCTTCGGCAACGCTGAACAGGTCCGGCTCTGCCGGTCTGCCGTGGACGGAAAGCAAAAGATCCGCCCAACGCTCGGCATTGAGACGGCGCTGGTGCTTCAGCTGCCACGCCAGCGCAAACGCATAGACCGTGGCGTCGAACCAGTCGTTCGCCCGGCCAATGACCTTCTTCCAGACGCGGCCCGCTTTGGGGTTGATCAGCCGGCGCGCCCGTCGGTTGATCGTTTCCCGCGCCTCTTCCTCGGCATCGACCAGCCGCTCGGCGGTCATCTCCTCGGCAAAGCCCTGGTCGCAAAGGTCGGCTGCGATGTGCAGCGTGCCGCGCGGCCAGCTGCCCTTTTCGTCCGGCCCCTGCACCAGGTTGGCGAGACCGGCGGTCACCGCCGTCTTGATGTCGTAGTTGCCAACCGGATAGAGCATCACCTTGGCGACGATTCGCTTGCGGTGATCGCGTATATCCTTCTTCGCTGGCGTACCGAGCCAGGGAAGGCCGGGCTGGTGGCGACCGTCGAGCGCGAAGACGTTCGGGCGACCGGCACAGAAGCGATAGACGCGGTCGGTGGCGAAACCGGAGTCGACGCCGGAAAGGTCAATGCCCTTCTCGCCACCACCGGCGGTCGGATACGTCCGCATCAAGGCATCGGCGAGTGCGATCCACGGTTCGTCCGTCTGTTCCGGCGCGCCCTCGAAGACCTCGCGGTCAATGAGGTAGCACTGCTCACCGGGCCCGACCGCATAGACGACCCATTTGATGCCGTAGCTCTGTACGTCGGCGGCGGACACGATCAGGCCGGCCTCGGCCGGGATCCTGCGCGCCGGGCGCAGCGCGCCCTTGGCCGCATCGACGATCTTCTCCCACTCGACGGTCAGCCCGCCGGGATCGTATGGCTCGGCCAGATCCTGCTGGTAGAACACCCGCAGCTTCGTCGTGTCGCCCTGCGCAGTTTGCCACCGGTCCCAAATGTCGGACCAGCGTTCACGCGGCGCATACGCGGCCCAGAGATGATAGCTCGGCTGCCAGTCGCGGCATCGGCCTTCGCAGGGCAGGCACTGATAGCGGGCGATCTCACCGGCCGGAATGACCAGCGGGATTGCCGGCTCTCCGTCTCGAACACGACGGGCGATCCAGACGCCCCGGTGATCCATCTCGCCCTTGTGGCCGTCCAGGATGACACTGTCGCAGGACAGGCACCGGAAATGCACCGGAAGCCCCTGCAGCTCGTCGGCTCCGCGCATCTGGTCGAAGACGAACGGCTGGAACATCTCGCAGTGCGGACACGGCACATAGCGATAGCGCTGGTCACCGGCGTCGAAGTCGGCGCTGATGGCGCATTCACCTGCGATACCGGGCGTCGACCCCTGCCATTCCTTGGCGAAATCGCCATACATCTTCTGCCGAGCCCGAGCCTGGTCGCGCGGGCTGCCGCGACCATCCACGTCCTTCGGATAACCGGTCACCTCGTCCATGGCGAGATACTTGATCGACACCATCTGCAGGCCCTTGGAAGAGCCTGCATTGACGACCTGACAGAACCCGCCGGCATAGCGCTTGAACGACGTCGTCGAGCCCGCCTCGTCGCGGCTGTTGACCGGCATCACCTTGTGGCTGATACGCGGGCTCGCCTCGATCGTCGGCTGCAGCTTGATCCGGTTGAACTTCGTCGCCTCTTCCAGCGTCGGCAACACGATCATCATCGAGCCGGGCGCCTGATCGACGATGAAGCAGAACCAATTCTCGATCGCCGTCGACTTGCCGAGCTGGGCTGCCCACCGGCAGCTGACACGCCGCGCCGGATGATCCGGATGCAGGCAGTCCTGCGGCTCGCGCAGATAGGGAACGCGATCGGTCCGAAAGGGACCGGGCCAGGGCGAACCGGATTCCGACGAAACGATGCGATGACGGTCGGCGTGCTCGCTGATCGTCAGTTCTTCGACCGGCCGGCTCGCAGCCTCAAGCCCGCGGAAGAGCGAGACCGAACCACGGGGCAGCCGGGGAAACCGCAGCCGCACATCATGGATCGTCATTGCAGCGCCATCCCTTCCTTGGTGTCGGCCAGACCGCCCTCGCCCGCTTCCTCTTCGCGCCGCGCAGCGTCCAGCCGCATCAGGATCTCGCGATTGAAGACGCCAAGGCCGATCTTGATGAAGCTCTTCAGCGCCAGCCGAATGGTGCGTTCGTCCCAGCCATATTTGAGCGAGAGCGAGGCGGCCTCACTTTCGACCGCCCGCTCGAAGGCGCTCTGCATCAGCACGACGGCATCACGCCCGGCCTGGTCGACTTCGGCAACCGGCGTCAGTTCCTTGCGGCGCTCGGCGAGATCCATCTCGCGCAGTTCCGCATCGGCCTGCGCTTTGCGCGCCGCGCCATCCGACTGGCTCCCGGCGAAGCGCGGCGCCGGTGCCCCGACCCGACCGGCCGCGGTCGGCGCCGGGTTCGGTTGCGCCGCAATCGGCCGCAGCCGCACATTCGCCTGGCGATGTTCGAGCAGCGCTCCGAATTCGACGAGGTTCGACTTGCCGGACGGGCGCAGTGCCAGTGCCTCGCTGTGCTGCTTCAGGTAGCGCGACAGCGTCGACCGGTCGACGGCATCGCCGCGCGCGGTCAGCCGCGCCGCGGCTTCCGTAATTGAAATCCAGTCTTCTTCCATCGTGCATCATCCGTGCAGGACACGCGTGCAAGCACGTGTGTTGCGTGTACCGCTTTCAACGACACCTACTGGTAAAATCTCAGGCGCCTTTACGCCCGTGGGCGGTTCGAGAGCCGAAACGGTCCCTAAACCGGGGGGTGGGGTGGCCTCAGTCGAAGAAGCCGGGGACGAGGTAGCCGATCTCGTGCATGACGCGATCAGGCAGTTCGCTCGTCACCGTTTCCATGAACGCCTTGGCCGTCGCCCCCTTGACCATTTCGGCCGGGATCACGACGCCAGAGTCCACGAACTCGAGCGGCGTCCGCTCTTTGCCGGCGCGACGGTAGACGTGTCCATTCAGGCCATTGGCCGCGACGCGGTTCGGAAACCGGCCAGCCTTCATGAAGGTGCCAGCGAAAACCTGGCGCTTGCCGAATGGGGCTGCCGATACGCCGGCACGCGTTTCGCGGGCGCCGAGGTATTTCATCGAGATATCGCCACCGGAGGCGCGGATCTCGTAAACGAGGCTTGCGCCCTCTGCGACCGAAATGCTCCGAGACGATTTCGACATGAATGCGCCGCTGGCCTTGTTGACCTTGAGCGCCCTCTTAATCGTTCCGTAAGGCAGGCCCGTCTGCCGGGCGAGTTCCCGCGTGACCTTCGTCAGCGCCTTGCCGCCGGTGTGGTTGACCGCGCGCTGCAGAACGATCTGCTTTTGCGCGCTATTCAAACGCCCGAGGGCGTTCGCTGTCCGCTCGATGCCGGAAATATCATTCCATCTGATCGACAAAACCATTTGCGAAAGCCTTTACCTTTTTGGCTTACCCAACGCCGAGACGGAGTTGCGAAGGACAAGATATGACCGGCCGCCCCATGCCCAGCGATATCAGCAACGAGGCACACGACCTTGCCGCCCGTCTGCTCGATGAGCAGGGATACGTTTCAGAGCTTGATCCGCCCTACGCAAAGAACATTCTCCAGTTTTGCCGAGACGCAATCGAGCAGAAAGCCCGCGAACTCGGCTACTCAGGCGGCGCGCTCGACGGGACTGCTCCAGAGGTGGAGAGTGGCGGCTGGATCTGGGTCGTCTACGACACCGAGCGCTATGAGCGTGAAGAGATCAACATGCTCGTCAAGCGTCGGGTTGCGCGTCTGAACCGAAGGTAGTGCTAGCCACTCAAGAAAAAACCCGCCGGGCGTTTGCCTAGCGGGTTTCTCTGACCTTTTTCAGTGTGCTTACTCTATGTCAACCAACTGGCGCATTTCAAGGCTCGAAAAAACCAGACATTATCACGCATTTACAAGGAGTTGCCCGCTTTCTACCCGCCGCAGCCATGGGTGCCGATCAGGGCGAAACGGCAAGAGAACGTGATTTGCCAGCCGGGGCGCGAGCGATTCGTGCAGCAATCCGAGCGCGTCCTGCCAGAGCTGCCAGTCGAGGCGCGCGAGAATGGCGCCGCGAACGGACGTGGCAAGTTCATACTTGCGATACGCTCCCCGCATCGGCCGGCGCCTGGCCGGGTCGCGACCATCGGCCTCGTATTCATAGATGCGCCCGAATGCATCCTTGGCCTTGCGCTTGACGAACCAGCGGGGCTTTCCGTTCATGGACACGAGCTGGGTGAACGGTTCTTCCGCCTCCCAGTCAGGGCCATGGCCCAATACCGCGGACGAGAGCACAAGAGTGACGACGTGATCGCCATTGACGAGGTCGCCCCGCAACCGCTGTTCCTCGACCACGCGGGCCACCTCCGCCGCCACCAGCCCATGATCGTCGCGCCATTCGGGAAACGGCCGCCATTCCGACGAAACTTCAAAGCCGCCTCGTGAGGCCAGCGCCATCACGGCATCGGCGGCAGCCACCGCGTCCGCATGCGGTTCATCCCGGTCAGGAGCCTGTCCGAGCGGCGCACTCCCGCCGTCGATGCGGGTGCCAAGCATGCCGACACGCTCGATCACCGCCCAGGCGGAGGCGCCATAGCCGAGCTTTTCCGTTTCTTCAGGCGGGCGGCCTACCAGTTCGACCGCAAAAGCCCAGGTCAACAAACGCTCGATGCTCACTTTTCTCATGATTTACCCTCTTTTGCGATGGATTGGACAGCAAGGACAGCAACCATCTCAAAAATGGACAGATAGATGGTGACCTTGGACAGATAAAACGCAATAAAAACAATGCTTGGACAGGTAGGACAGATAATCTCAGGGTTTATGTGATGCGAGGTCCAGCTTTTCCTTCATACCTTCCGCACCAAACCCTCAAAGAACACACGTGCGCGCGCATCATATAAACCCGGAAAATTGCTGTCCTTGCTGTCCTTGCTGTACAGGCATTTGTTTTCATTGCGATATTTCTCCGCGTTGCATGTCTCTTGCTGTCCATTTGCTGTCCGTTTGCTGTCCTTGCTGTCCACCCACACCCTTGGAGAGGGGCCAGAAGGACGCATTCGGAGGCTGCTGCCCTTGCAGTCCGACGAAGGGTCCGGGTGCTCCGGTCATGGATAGGTCTCCGGCAGAGGCTCATCATCGGAGTAGCGGTAGGACGGCTGGCTGTCGGGATGGCTGCTCGGCCGCCGGAACTCGTCGCGAATGCGAATGCCCAGGTATAACGTGCCGTTTGAGCGGGCGCGGCGAAACTGGTGCATGAGGTCGTCCGGGCCGCGCCAGCTCTTGTGCGTCTGGTCGGGCAATCGCCGCGTAAACGTCTGCTGCTTGAATTCCGACAAGCCTTCCCGCTTGGCATAGTTCGTATAGGCGATGAACAGGTCTTCCGGAGTGCACCGATCCTCGTCCTTGCCGGTTATGTGGCAGGCGTTGCGTAGGAAGGCGCCGATCGGGTCGCTCTCCTCACGGTATTCCGCGGTCGCGGCCGAGACGCCGGCGGGCACCTGCAGGCCGTGCTCGAGATATTCCAGCGCCCCTCGCACCATCCAGGCGAAGATGCCCGCCTTCTCCACCCGCAGCTTCCGTGGCAGATCGCGGTCCACCTCCTCTTCGGCGATCTGGATTTCGAACGGTACCAAGTGCACGCGTCGCCAGATACCGTCGGAATCGTCATGGATGATCGGCTTGTGGTTGCCCGACAGAATGATCTTGAACTGCGGCACCAGCTCGAAGAAGTCCTGATGCAGGCGCCGCACGGCGATCACCTCGCCGCCGGTCAGGGCCTTGATCAGCGCATCCTTGAGACGAACGCCCATTTCCGGCTCCGAAGCCGCGACCAGCCGGGCGCCCGGCAGGCGCGCAAGGTCGGGCGTCGCCTCGGCGCCGGCCCGCTTGCTGTCGCCGGCGAAGCTGTCGATCGACATGGAGACGGCATAGTCGCCGAGGATCTCGACCATCAGGTCGACAAAGGTGGATTTGCCGTTCCGGCCCGCGCCATAGAAGAACAGCAGGCATTGCTCGACCGTCAGCCCCAGCAGGCAATAGCCCATGTAGCGTTGCAGGAAGTGACGGATATCGACGTTCGGCATCACCTTTTGCAGGAATTTCGCAAACAGGGGTGCCGCGGCCTTGGCGTCGAAATCCACCTGCGCAAGCTTCGAGATGAAATCGGACGCCCTATGCCGATCGAGGCGGATTGCCCATTTGCGCGAACCGTCCACCTCGGCGCAGTAGAAACGCAATGTGCCGTTCCGGCAATTGATGGCGTGAAGATCGCAATTGAGGTCGTTCACCTCTCGCGACACGTATGGGATGGCCTCGGTGAGCATGTTGTTGATCTTCGAGGTCCCGGCCGAGGACTTGGCATGCCCATGCCGAGAGGACATCCGGCCGGCGCGATCCTTGTTGACGACCAGCATGGCGTCAACGGCCGCCTGCAAGGCGTCATGCTTCTCGATTTCCTCGGCAGTCCATTTCTTGTCCGGCTTGCCGAGTTCCTTCAGCTCCTCGATGGCAAGCTTTCCCGCCTCGATTTTCGCCCGTTCGTCGTCGTTGCAGTCCAGCATCACCGCTTCGTCGTCGATGAACTCCGCCGTCAGGTGCGCCAGCCGCCGCACGACCGCACCCGAGGCGTCCTCGAGCCAGCGGCCGTCGGTATAGCCGTGCCAGCCGACGTTCGTCACATGCAGGACCTGGTCACCGTAGCGTTCGATGAAGCGCCTGGCATTGCCGATATCGGTTTCGGGCTCACGCGAGCAATGTTCGAGGATCTCCTCGGCTGACAGCGCGACGGACTCGTCTTCAGGTTCCGGCTCTGCAACCGTCAGAGGGTCCGGGTTCTGCTGGTAGTCACCGCGCTGCATCTGCGCCTGAGCGATGATGCGAGCGACGGCTTCTGGAATGCCGCTCTTTGGCTTGTCTGACACTTAGGCAGGCTCCTTTTGCATGGCATGGACGATGGCGCTGGCGAAGTCCTCGCCCTCCGGCGGCCACCAGATGTCGATCGTCCGGCCCTCGCGCGTGAGCCGGGTTTCGGCACGCGCCATGGCAGCGGCGGTCTTGACGAACTCGCTGTCGCCGTCGGCGAGCAGGACGAGTGTGGTGACGTGGTCGGCGATCCGGACGGCATCGTCCGGTCCCTGGTCGGGCTTTGGGACCGGCCCCTGGATGCGTACCGGCTTCAACACACCCTTGGCGTCCGCCTTTTTGAGGGTCGGGTGGCTGAAGGCGGATCGCTGATCAGCCGGACCGGCAAGATTGCCGAGGTCGCCGGTCGCGAAATAGAAGGTATCGGCGCGGAAGCCCTCGGCGCCGGCGACCGCCAGCACCGTCTCGATCCCCTCGCCGCCCAACCAGCGCAGCGCCGCCATCTCGCCCAGAAGCGGAATGAGCGAGCCCTTCTTCGCGCCGCGCATTTTCTTTGTCGGCAGGGGCTTGCCCGTGTCGTCGAGGCCAAGGTCGGGCCGGAATTTCGGCGCATGCCGCAGATCGATCCATGTCACATGGCAGCCGGTGACACGGCCGGCGAGATCCACGAACGGCGCAACCATCGCCGGGCCGGCATAGGGCGAGACCGGCCGGCCGAAGTCATCCTCCCCGTGCCAGTAGCTTTGCGAGCTGGAAAAGCGGACGCTCTCGAAGACGCTTGGCGGCACGTCGAAACCGGTGCGCAGGCAAAGATAGCGCGCGACTTCGGATCCGCGTGCATCCCCGGCATTGAAGAAAATGCCCCTCGCCTGCTTTGCCTCGCGCTCGCGAAAGCTGTTCTGGTCGGCCGCTCGCTTTGCCGCCGCCTGCTCGCTTCGGCGACGGCGCTCGGCGAGACGCTCCAGGCGTGCGGCGCGCTCGTCGTCGCTCTCACGCTCTCCGCCTTGCGGGATGGCTTCGCCCAGCACCGCGGCACATGCCTCGAGGAAGCCGGTCCGGTCGCGGGTATCGAGTTCCAGCACATGCGCCATAAGCCCGATGCCGTCGCGGCCACCAATAGCACCGCGGCAATTCCATGCCGGTAGCGCCAGATTGATCGAAAACCGGTCCTTGCCCCCGCAGGCAGGGCACGCCCCGGTATAGCCCTTGCGGGTCAGTTTCAACCCGGCAGCCGTTGCCGCCTCAGCGATGCTGACGCGGCGCGCGCGGTCGATGAACTCGCCGATTTCATCTGCCGCGTCGCTCATCGGCCCCCCCCGGAAAATAACGAGAAATGCGGACAAAAACGCCCGCACTTACTTGCCGTGCGGACAAAAATGTCCGATAACGTATTCATTGAAACGGAGATCGACATGGACAAGCGGGATCGCTTCATTGCCGAACTGAGAGACGAAGCCAAAGCGGCGGGCCTCTCCTTCCGGGTCAACAAATCGAAGGGCAAAGGGGGCCATGCAACAGTGTTTGTAGGAGACCGCTTCACCACCCTCCCCAGCCGGGAGATAGACCCGAAGACGGCGGCGAAGATCAGGAAGGGGTTGGGGCTCAAGTGAGCCCCTTCCCCGCGTTGTCCATGGAAGGAAGGCCAATCACGGCCAGAATGGAGAAGAGAGCGATGTTGAAGACCTACGCCTATGCGGCCCGCTTCGAGCCGACCGAGAAGCCCGGCGGTTTCACCGTCACCTTCGACGACGTGCCCGAAGCGATCACCGAGGGCGATGATATGGCAGAAGCCCGCGCTATGGCGGCCGACGCGCTCGGCGTGGCGCTGTTGACCTATCTTGAACTGGGCAGGCCATTGCCGGATGCTGTGACTGAAGGCGAGACGATCACGCCGGAGCCGGAGACGGCCGCAAAGATCGCCGTCATCGAGACGTTCAAGGCCAGCGGTCTTTCCG
Organism: Hyphomicrobiales bacterium; assembly: GCA_900469965.1. GTDB lineage: Bacteria > Pseudomonadota > Alphaproteobacteria > Rhizobiales > Rhizobiaceae > Mycoplana. The sequence goes on from UBZP01000026.1 coordinate 25,159, forward strand.
GCCGCGAGCTGGCGCGCCGCCTTGGCAAGGACGAAAAGGAGGTGCGCCGGGTGCTGGATCCGAACCACGCCACGAAACTGCCCGTTCTGTCTTCGGCGCTGTCCGCCATGGGCAAGCGCCTGGTGGTGGGGCTGGAGGCGGCGGAGTAGCAATCCGCACGCAACGAAGAAGGGACGTCCGCCATGGACCCCAAACGATGGGATAAGGCGGTGGAAATCGAACTCGGCAGGACCGGGCATATCCATCGTGTGACCAGCACTCAGGAGGCTGCCGAAATCCTGCTGGCGAAATGGCCGATCAAAGGCGGGAGGATGCACCTCGCCGCCCGAATTGCCTGCCTGGATGTTCTCGAAGGCGTGCAGCCCCCCGAATATGCGCGGGAGGCGTTTCTCGCCGCCGCCGATGAGGCGGGGATGTTCGTGAGATGAGGCCTTCATCGTCATTCCGCCGCCTCCGCAAAGACGGATATCGGCCGCCCCTGCGCGCGCTCCAGCGCATGGGTTGCAACCGGATTGACCCAGAGAACTTCGACACGCTCGCGGGCGCCGTCGCTTTGCCCTCCGCCCGCATGGAACCACAGCCTGGACCGCCCGTTTTTGGGCAGCGGCACGTGTGCGGAAGGGAGGCCCGGCATGGACGCGAAACTGTGGAACAAGCCCGTTGAGGTCGAGCTCGGCAGAATCGGCCACTTCCGCGCGATTACGAGCACGCGCGAGGCGGCCGAGTGCCTCCTGACGCGATGGCCGGAATCGGCCGGTCCAGCCCATGCCGCCGCGCGCCGCGCCTGCCTTGCCGTGCTCGAGGGGAAAGCAGAGCCGGAGGTTGCCCGTCAGGCCTTCATCGATGCGGCCGAAGAATCGGGGATTTTCGTACGTTCCTAGTAAGACGGGAACATGACGGTTCATGATGCCGAGTTGCTTGATCACTCGACTGGTCGCATGACGGCTCACAGCACGGCCCTCCGCAGGGAACTAACGCGATGGACGCGAAACGCTGGGACAAGCCAGTGACGGTGGAGGCCGAAAAGGTCGGAATGCTGCGCAGCATTGCAAGCACCATGGAAGCGGCGGAATTTCTTCTCCTGCATTGGCCGCTTGACTGGACCGGTCCCGCACACGTTCGTGCGCGACATGCCTGCATCCAGGTTCTGGGGGGAAAAAGCCCGCCCGAGCACGCCCGCGAGGCCTTCATCAATGCCTGCGAAGAGGCGGAGATATTCATTCAGTCGGAGTGAGGCCATCAGGCAGGCCACCTCCCCGCCGCGCAGGCGCGTGATGTTGTCGAGTATCGCCTGGGCCCGCTCCTGGGCGTCGAAATCGCGCCGTGCGATCGCCAGCAGCTTGCTGGTATGCACGACCGGGCCGTATCGAGCGGTTTCGATCGCACCCGCGCGCACGGCGAGCGCACGCTTGGACTGCGTATCGAAGTGAACCCAGCTCGCGTTCCGGTGCTTGCCGAACGAAAGCGTCTGGTGCCCCTGAATCCACTTGCGCTGCACCCCGATCCGATCGGCCATCGCCAGCAGCTCCGCGTCACTGTCGGCCCACATGTGGCACATGATCATGGAGCCGAAGGCCGCTTTCATGTCGTCGACATAGACCGCCATCACGCCGCCTTCCTGGTTGATGGCATAGTCCGGCGAGCGCCCGAGCGCCATCTCGATCCCGGTCGAGGCCCCGCCGCCGCCGGCGAAGCTGTCGATGATGATCGGCTCGCCGATTGACGGCGCTGCAAGGTTGCCCGCAAGAATGGTGCCGGCGAAGAGAGTTTCGCGAAACATCACGCCTCCCCCTTCCGGAGAGCCGACCCGTCAGAGGGCAGGATTTCTGGATATAGCTGCCGGACGATGTCCCGTGCTGTCTGGATCGTGCGTGCAACTGCGTCTTCGCCAACGCCTAGGAGACGCGCGATATCGAAGGTATCGAACCGCTTCGTGGCCCAGAGCTCGAGGCAGATTTCCGCTTCGTTTGCCGTCAGGAGGCGGGACGGTTTTCGAGCTGCTTGCCTGTTGTTCATGCTACGCTCCTGATCCGAAGTTCCGCGAGATCCCGCTCGCCGGCGATCCGCAGGCGGCCGGCGGCGATGCAGGCGTCGAGCGTCCGATCGAGATCAAGCGCGGCCTGATCCCGCGACCAGGTCTCGCGGTTGATGGCGATGAAGGGAGTTCCCGGCGACCAGCCGCGCAGGTGGTGTGCCCGCGTGACGCTGCGCATCCTATCGAGGTTATCGAGATCGAGACCGAACTCAGAGACAGCGCGCCGGCATTCCAGCAAGGTAGGCGCGACGATCAAGAGGATCCGTTGGCGACGTTCACGCATGGGCGTCACCGTCGGAGATCAGGGCAATCTCGGCACGCCCCGCATCTTTCAATTCCCATATTGCGGGGCTGAAAGCCTTGCCGGGCTTTCTCAGCTCGATCATGTTCTTGTCGCGCAGCTGGTCCATCGCCGTCTTGACCACGCCGGTGCTGAGATCCGCGCGGCGCGCGATCGTGTCGCGGTCGAGCTGGATCACACCGTCTTCCGACTGCGCGAAGAGCCGCAGGATGCGACGCGCAGATCGCCCGATACCCACCTGCTGCGGCCGGCCGCCCTTTGCATCCGGGTCGGCGCCACCTTCGAAGCTTGCAAGGCGAAAGAGCGGACGGTGCGCCCGGAGTGCGACGACCTCGTCTGCCGTGCGGCCGATCGCCTTGCCGATCGATGCGGCCGTCACCTTATGTTCGGAGATCAGCAGCACGAGCTCGCACTGCGCCTGCGGCGACAACGCCGAAAACGCCGCGGCCGAAACCGCAGTCGGGGTCGTGGAGAAAAGCGAAATCGATGTCATGACCACGTTTGCCTTGGCTTGGTTTCCGGGGCCGTCTCCGGTTCGACGACGGCGAAATGTGACGGTGCCTCTTCGGCCAGGATCTGCCCCAGCAGCGCGGCCTCCTCGGCGCGACGGGCGGCTTTCCATTCGTTGAGGCGATCCTGAAAGGCTGCTGAAACGCCGGACACGCCGCCGCGCGCGCGGCGATCCATCCAGGCAAACTCCGCCATAGACCGGTGGGCGCCATACCAGCGGCCGATGCCGCGCGCGCCGTCCGGCAATGTCGCTATCTGCATCGGCGCGCTGACGACACGGACGAAGTCGGGCACCTCCAGGAGCGTCGAAACTCCGAGGACGTCGCGTACCGCCTGCCGCGGATCGTCGGTGACGATGAAGAGGCGGACGTCAGCCATGCGCGCCCCCACGCACCGGGTGCTCGGCAGGCTTCCTGCAGGTCTCGCAGAAGCGCTCGATCACTTCGCCGGCGCCGAGCGGCTTGCGGCAATGCGGGCATTCCGTAACGAGCCTCATGATCTGTCCCTCGCCATCAGCCGCAGATGCGCGGCGCAATAGCTGGCCCCCTCGCCCGTCGCGGCACCACAGCAGGGCGTCATATGTCCGGACCGTGTCTCAAACGCCTCAAGCGGAAAGCGGCACTGGGCATGACCGAGATCCATGAAGGCGATGGGCTCTTCGCCCGGAAGCCGGAAGCGCGACAGATCCCGAACGCTGGCGATCGGTCGACCTGCCTGTGCGACAGGCGCCGCCCAGGGGACGCGGCCGAGGGACGAGACCTGCCGCACCGTGAGCTTCTCCACGGGGGGCCGCGCCAGCCTTGCCTGCCTCGGCTTGGCCTTCCGAGGGGCGACAGTCGCCAGCCGCGATGGAAACCGGTCTCGATTTCGCGTGGCATAGCCGCAGACGGCGCTGCGCGTCGTTCCGATCCGCGTCGCGATTGCCGCCGCCGAGAGGCCTTCGCGCCAGAGCTGCTGCGCCTTGGCGGCGACGCTGTCGGTCCATACGAACCCGTTTGCCGACGCAGCGCTCATGGCGCACCGCCGATCAGCGCCTTCTCGAGGTCCTGCAATTGCGCGATGGCGTTGCGAACGAGCGGCAAGAGTTCGCGCCGCTCGTGCGGATCGACGTGGTTATCGAGTAAGGCCGTGATGAGGGCGGAGAGCAGCCGCCCCTTCGTATCCGCCACCGCCCCAACCTGGGCCATGGTCACCGGCCGCATATCGGCAGCGTCGGGCACGAGCCGAAACCCGGAGAGCGCGGCGAGTTGCGCCGTGATCATCGGATCGCCGAGCACGCGCTCCAGGTCGGCGACGACGTCGATCGCCATGAAGTTGTCGTCGTCACCGAGCGAGCCGTATTTCGAAAGCTGCGCTTCGCGCACCCGGGTCTCCGGCGCGAAGTTCGCCGCCCCCACCTGCCGCAGCGCGCGATTGGTCGCCGCCTTTAGGTCCCGCCGGTCGTGCTCATTCGTAGGGCGCAAGTCATCCTCCCTGAAAATCAAGGAAATCTTTTCGGAAAATCTTTCGGTGAAGCGCGGAAACGCGTGGGCTACGGTGACCGCATCAGATCAAGGGGGACCGCATGACGACGACCACATCACTCAGCAGCCTCCGAAGCATGCTGACCAAAAACGTCAGGTCGAAGCTCGTGCCGGGATATGCCGGTAACGCGCTCGACCTCGAGAACGCGGCCAGCGGGCACCTTCTCCCACTGCAAGACGGCAGATGGAGTAATTTGCAGTTGACGAGCAAGCTCGCTGGCGCTGCCAGCGAGCCTGAACACGCGATCAAGTGAGTGAGGCTGCGTAACCATGCATAGATATAAGCATTGCTTAGATATACGGTCAAGCAATAATTATATAGACCACCTGCCGCGCTTCGGACAGTTATAAGCATGGCTAAGAGCGAACTAGCAGCTAAGGTGGGCACAGCGATCCGCACGGCGCGCAAGCGTCGCGGTCTGGTTCAACGCAACATTGCGGAAGCGTTAGAGATCGATGTCGCCGCCGTTGGCATGTGGGAAGGTGGCCGAAATCTTCCAACGACCGAAAACCTTGTAAAAACTGCAGAGCTACTAGGCATCGACCCGGCCGCCCTTTCTCGAGGCGAGCTCGTCTACATTGACCAGGCAGGGCTTGCCGATGCGGAAATCGTGTCGGACCCTGCCCCACCACCAACCGGGCCGATGGATGTACAACTGCTCGGCGTTTCTTACGGCGGCGACGATGGCGACTTCTCCTTCAACGGCCAGATTGCAGGATACGTTCGGCGCCCACCAGGCGCTGCAACACTCACAAATGTCTTCGCAACCCACGTGCTCAGCGACAGCATGGTACCTCGCTACGACCCTGGCGAGGTCATCTACTGCGGCGGCCGTGAGCCTGTACCCGGCGATCACATTGTGATCGAAATGTATCCGGAACGAGAAGGCGAAGCAGGAAAATCTTTTGTAAAAAAGCTTAAGCGGCGCACTGAAAAAGAAATCATCGCCGAACAATACAACCCAATTGGGGAAGTGACGTTCGATCGGTACCGCGTCAAAAACATCTGGCGTGTCATCCCGTGGAAAGAGCTTTTTGGGTTCTAAGCACTTGAGCCTCCGCCCTTAGGGCAATTCGATCATGCAGAAGCCAAGCCTGCACCGAGATATTCTTTCCGGGCAGTCCCTCACCCCTGCATGACGAGCAGGAAAAGCGGCGAGACAGGGCATCTAGCGGCGTTTGGAGACTTACGCCAAGCCCAACGAGTTCCGCCGGCTTGCGCCAGCGACTGCGCCCGCAGTCTCCGCACTCGATTGCAATCCTGTCAGTGTGGCCCAGTAGGGCCGACGCTCGACCGGTCATTCACCTCGCCTCCTATGTTCTCTTTACGTTCTCATAATTACGGGTTTCTGCAGCCGAGTCGAGTCGCTTGTTCTAAGCGCTGCTTATAATTTTTGCTTGCGTTCACTTATAATTATCGCTTATGTTCGCGAAACTCCTGGAACGAAGGAACCGCGAATATGATCCGTTACATCACGCTCGAAGATGGCATGGCCGATGACGGCCGGCGGCCTAACAAAGTCGAACGTCATCCCAAGCCCGGCTACGTCCTTCCCGGCAACGATTGGTATTCGGACACGCTCGCCGGGCCGCCGCAGGTCAGCTCCGGTCTCGGCGCGCTCCTCGTCGGCATTCTTCTCGGTTCGGTTATGTCCTCCAGTATGATCGCGCTCGGCGCGTGGCTCTTCTGATGGGAGCAGCCATGCGCCTTGTCGACAATCCGGTCGAGACAATGTGGGCCGATGGCCGCGTCGTCGATCTGGGCAACCCCGATCACGAGATCGTCGATTTCGCCGAGATCGCGAACACCCTTTCAAAGGTCGCGCGTTTCAACGGGCGCAATCCGGGCCTCGCGCTTTCGGTGGCACAGCACTGCGTCATGGGCGCGCAGGCAATGGTAAACGAGGGCGCCACCCGTCTCGAGGCGGCGCTCTTCCTGCTGCACGACGCACACGAATGGGCGCTCGGCGACTTGATCCGCCCCAGCGCCGATCTGTTCGCTGCCGTGTGCGCGGAGCTCTATGGCGAGACGCACCTCCACGATGCGATCGCCGCCTGCAAGGCGGCCTGGGACGAAGCAATCTATTTCGCCGCCGGCCTGCCGGGCCCTGAAGCCTGGACGAAACGGCAGGCAAAGCTCGTCAGGGACATGGACGCGCGCATGCAGCGCGCCGAGGCCATCGCCATCTTCGGCCCGTCAGCCAGCGCCAAGTTCCCGAAGGCCGCCACCCCGAAACTGACCGGCGCGATCAATCCCTGGCCACCCGGTAAGGCTGAGGAACAGTTCATGCTCGCAGCCCGGCGCCTGATCGGCGACGAGCAGATCTTCGGCCAGACATCGCTTGCAGCCCTGCGGAGAGCCCTATGAAGCCCCCCGCCTGCACGCCGATAGCGGCCATCGGCGAAACCCGCCGACTACTGATGACCAGCACGGGCGGCTCCATCCTGGTCGGCACGGCGAACGACGGCGGTCCACTGGTAGCCGACTTCACCGCCGGCGCCTTCATCCTCGCCGACAACGACGACCAGTTGATCGTCGGCCCGATCCAGATCGAGGCTGCCCAGGCGCTGGCCCGCAGGGTCGCAGAAAGCGATCCGCGCGCCCTGACCGAGCCCCAAGGCAGGCTGATCCTCGCAACCGCCCTGCTCGCACTCGCCCACATGTGGCCGCGCGTCCCGCATACCCTCAGTGGAGCCGCCAAATGATAACCACCTCACAATTCGGCGCCGAAGGGTTCTCCACCTCGTTCCTGCTCTTCGCGCAATATGGTGGCCGGGCGATCATACCGGTCGAGGAAGTTTGCCGCGACTATTTCAGCCACCTGACGCCGGACAAGTTCCTCCGGAAAGTCGGCTCCGGCGAGATCGCGATCCCTGTCATACGGGCAGAAACCTCTCAGAAGTGCCAGAAAGGCATACATCTCCACGACCTCGCTGCCTATCTCGACAGGCGACGCGATGCCGCTTTGAAGGAATTTCGACAATTGCACCGTTAGACACCGCATGGTGAAAACGGGCGGATCCCGCTGAGGCGGCGGTTGCTGTTCTACGTTGAACTGGTGGATGGCTCGCAGGAGGCTGAAGCGACTCGGCAATCATGGTCGCGCGGGGCCATCTCCCGCCAGTCCGGCTTTTGCGAGAGCATCAGGTTAGCTGACATCGTGAAACCGTGAGGAGTGGAGACAGAGATCGCTCGCTAGGCTGAAAAGCGCGTACTTTCTTCCTCCAAGAGGAAGGCTTCGAGTCGCTTCGTTAGACAATCTAAGTCCCTAGTCTGGCACTCCCAGATCACAAGAACCTTCCATCCAAGTGCCTCCAGCGCCACTTGACTTGATTCGTCTCGCCGCACGTTATCGTCGAATTTCTTCTGCCAGTATTCGCCACGAGTCTTCGGTGTTGTCGTCCCTGCGCATCCCTTATGTCGATGCCAGAAACATCCATGAACGAAAATGACCTTTCTATGCCGAGAAAGGACAAGATCGGGTGTACCGGGTAACCCTCGGACGTGGAGCCTATATCGGAACCCTAACCTGTGGGTCGCGTGCCGCACCAGCATTTCAGGCCTGCTATCAGTCGCCTTTACCTTGGCCATCAAGCGACGGCGATGGTCAGGTACATCAGCAAATAAATCGCGCGTCTTCATGCAAGGGATGTAGCGCCTGGTGCAAATCCGAACAGACCTTTGAAAGTCTCTTCGAACTCTTGGAAGTCGTCACTACTCAGACCTTCACGAACATCGTGGGACAGCTGGCTCCACTGCGGCAGAGGCGTTCTCAGCAGGAACCGCTTGTAGAAGCGCATCCAACCGTGTTTGAGAGCCGGAGCTTCAGCTTTCGCAGTTACCTCAAGGAGACCCCCATTCAGGACACGTTGGAGCACATCTGTGGGCCACTCCCCTGACCAGATCGCGTAGAGGGAATGCGCCGGGATTGCCTGCGTTCGATCTATGGTGACGAAAGGCTTATTCGATAGTTCCGGCATCAGAAGCTTCGGACCGGTTGACCATAAAGCTGGGACCGCATCGATCGTCCGCCAATATTGGTCCTTGTCCCTAAATTGGCTTCTTCTACTGAGCGCTTCCCGCCGTTTGCTGACCCACGTTTTGAAGCCGGGCCAATCCGATGGATCAATCAGAACGCCCCTACGATCATATGGCACGACGACCCGTAACCGAGCGGTATCGACAGCCGAACCGATCAGATCTTTTCTATCGAGGAAGGGGCGAACAAGTTCATCCTCCACTTCAGCGATCTCATCAGGATCAAGTATGAATGTCCGTCCAGCACCGAGCGCTGGACCAACGCGAACAATGCAGCCGGCCTCGTGGAGACTTCCATGCCGTGCGAGGAGCTCACGCAGCATCGCCTGGGCTTCTTGTCTCCTGTTTGATGATAGGTGATGAATTGGTTTGCCGGCTGGCGTCAGCAAGACGATCGCGCTGTAAGCGCCGACCGTTTTCATGAATGGATCCGATGGGCGCTCGTCGGCCACTGTGATGGTCCAACCTCGCGATTTTGTATCTTGGAGAAAGCCATCTCCGTACTGCGCGAACATCCATCTATCGCTGGTCAACGCCGCGATCGAACCGCCGTCGCTTATCCATTCTAGCATCTTATTCAGGAATGCAACCGACAGATCGCCGCGCGTACCCACGGCCGGCAGGGTTTCCCGATAGAGGCTTGCCAGGACGGCAGGAAGGTTCTTCCAGCGAACGTAGGGCGGATTTGCCGCAACGTGAGTGGCGCGCTCGGGTTTCTCCAACAGAAAATCTCGCTCGCCCACCCACTTCAAGACAAGTTGGTCAGCGTGCTCCGGAGGAATGCCTTCCTCGATCAGCAAATTTCGCAGTAGCTTTCGCACGATCGCCGCGGCCCCTGGATGGAGTTCGAAACTCCTGATCCGCGGCTCAAGATCGCCCAATGAAGGTGTTCGACCGTTAGAGCGGAAAGAATGGAGAAGGCGACGGACTCCTTCCATAAGGATGGACCCTTCCCCGGCACAGGGCTCAAGGAGAGTCGCCTGCGAAAGATCCGCGTTTGAGGTCCAGCCAATCAAATCGAGCAATCGAGCTGCAGTTGGGGCGGACGTGTATATCGCGCAACGATCGTGCAATTGCTCTATCGCTGCGTGCAGTTCCATTCATTCGTCCTCTGGCAATTTCCCTTCACTGCTTATAACAATACCGTTGGCCGAAGGGCAGCTAGAAAACCGTTGATATAGCCGAGGGTTGAACAATTGATGAGCGTCCAACGGACAAGCCTTTTGACGCGGCAGATTCTTTTCAAATGACAGGCTTCAGCGTCGATACCAAGCTTTTTCAAGAGCTCGGCGAACTGTTGGTGGCGAAAGAGAGCACAGCTCTCGTCGAGCTGATCAAGAATGCCTATGATGCAGATGCGACCTTGGTAACAGTGACCGGCGTCAATCTCGGCAATGCCTCAAGCGGCAGCATTGTGGTATCCGACGATGGTGTGGGCATGGACAGCGGCGAATTCCGGCGCGGCTTTCTGACCATCGCGGGCCGCACCAAAAATTCTGGCGACCGTCGATCGCCGGTCTTTGGTCGTCGTTACACCGGCGAAAAGGGGGTTGGACGTCTCGCTTCCCACAAACTGGGGATGGTCGTAGAAGTTGAGTCGCGCAAAGCCGGACCGGCACCCAGAGGCGCAGTCGCGCTCCCGCCGGCGATATCGGAGGTGATTGCTCGAATAGACTGGGGCGCGATCGAGGCACTCGAAACGCTAGACCAAATTGATGGGACCGGGGCGGTGCGCGTCGATGAGCGAGCGATTCCATCCAAGTTCAGTAGCGGTACGACATTGACGATCGCCCCGCTGAGGACGGCATGGTCCGACCGTATACGCTCGAGCTTTTTGCGTGAGGCCGCCACGCTCGCGCCCCTAGCCGCAACATGGAAGAAACTACCGGTTGGCACTGTGGCCGAGGAGCTGCTGTTCGATGCTCTGCCGATCCGAGATCAGCAGACTGGCGATCCGGGCTTCGAAGTCGTCTTCGGCGGAGATCTCAGTCTTGGCGACCGCCTGTTGCCAGATGTGGCGGAAGGGGCAAGTTGGATAGCCGAACTCTCATTTGATAGGGACACTGGAATTCTCAGGATAGCTTTGTCGCCCACGAAAGCTGAGCTCCGTAAATATCCAAGCGCAGAGGGATTCCGCTTGGAAACGAATCTTGGCCCCGACGCGGGCCCGTCCTTTACGGGAAGGATACTCCAACGTTCTGGCAAAGTCTGGGATCCGGAGGTGCAGGGCATTCGTGTATTCATGGAAGGTTTTCGGGTGTCGCCCTATGGCGATCTTCGTGACGACTGGCTGGGTTTAGAACGAACCTATTTGTCTCGCCAAAAGCGTCAATTGACGAGTCTTGAGGCCCTTGACCCCGACCGAATTCCGGCGGGCTTGAAGGACGAAGAATTGGTAACCCAAGGCAACCAAGCCTACATGGGTGGTATTTTTCTACATAGGTCAAGCAGTCCTGGCTTGGAAATGGTGGTCAGCCGCGAAGGGTTTCTTCCAAGTGCAGCGTTCGATTTCATCACACAATGGACTCGTGTGACGACAGATTTGATCGTTCGGCTGGGATCCGTTGTTCGCAAAGAGATTAAGGAGATCAAGCACCAGCAGCGCTTAGCGCAACGCGACGCAGGCATTCGCTCGGACGTAAACGAAACTCCGACCGCGCTGCGCGTCAGAGAACAAGCGCTACATGTCGAGCGAAGCTTCGCCAACATCCAGGAAGCCGTCGAGCGCAACGATTTCCTCACAGCGGCGCGTGAAGCCAAAGAGCTGCAGCCGAACCTGTCCGAAATTCGCGAGATGGCCGATCAGTTCGGCAGCGAAGCCGTACAGTGGCGAGTCTTGGCTTCACTCGGCGCCGAACTCGCGGCATTCGTTCACGAAATCAATGCCGTTGGCCTTCAGATTTCCGCCCTGGCTCAAGAGCTTGAAGACGCCCTGACGATCGACGACCTTAGACGTACTCGAACGGCGATCCGGAAGGCTCGTCAAAAAGCATTGGATCTTGCCGACCGGATTCGGCGAAATGCCACCTATTTGGTTGATGCGACGAGCTTCGAGGGACGCCGCCGGCGCGCGCGATTGTCTTTGCGGGACAGATTTGAAACCGTACGAACATTCTTCGAGTCTAGGATCGCGCAAAGGAAGATCACCCTCGTCGATAACATTCCAACCGATATGCGAACGCCTCCGATGTTCCCATCCGAGCTGTCCGGCATATTTACAAACCTACTGTCCAATGCGGTCAAGTTCAGCGACGTCGGTGGACGGATCGAAGTCGTGGCACGAGAGCACGGCGGCTTCTGCGAAGTTCAGATCTCCAACACTGGTGTTGCCGTAGAGCTATCCCGCGCCAGGCGCTTGTTCGATGCATTTCAGTCGACTACCGAGCGACCTGACGCGATACTTGGTCAAGGCATGGGTATGGGACTGACGATCACCCGCGCTTTCGTTCAGGAGTATGGCGGCGAAATTGAATTTGTCGTCCCTCCAGATGGTTTCTCTACGGCCATACGTTTCCGTATTCCAACTAGGTAACCTCATGCCAGACATTGTATATATTGATGATGAGCCAGGTGATTTTCTATCCAAGGCAGGAGCGCGCAGCACACGGGTAGAGCCTTTCGAGTTCGAGGAAGGTGGCTCAAACGATGCTGCCTTCGCCGCGGCAAAAGCAGCGAATGTTTGGCTGTTTGACTTTTTCCTGATCACCCCAGCCCATTCGGAACTCGGAGACGAGAATGGATTGAGTCTCTTCCAGAAATGGAAAGTGACAAACGGGGGACGCCCGACCACAGTGGTAGTCAGCAGTGACATTGAGAAAGCTGTGGGGGAACCACTTGGTCGTTTGGAGCGTCATCATGTGATTGCACAAAAGCACGGCGTAGAATGGGTGGGAACGAAAACAGAGGAAACGTTTGATCGAATCATAGAACTTGCTGATGCTGCCGACCTTATTGGCAAAAATCTTCAGATCACCCCCCTCGATAACAAGCAATTCGGCACCTACGATCCGAGAAAGCTCTGCTTTGACGTTCTGAACGCACCCCACGACGCAGAATGGGCGAATAGCGCAATGCGCCAGATCGACCGCGCCCGTCCGCCAAGGGAGATTCCGACTGCGTCTGGTGCAATTGCTGCTCAGTCTATCGTCGGTTGGCTGATCACACATGTACTACCTTACCCATCGTTTTTGCTTACGGACAGGCAAGCGGCTCTTCGCCTTGAGCTGACACCGGCGAGTTTCAGAGCCCTCGTCGACGCTGTGGAAACCAAGGGTGGCAACAAACCCAATCAAGCCAAGCTCAATGCCAGCAAGTACAATGGCCCGCTATCAAAATTCTTAGGACCGCGGTGGTGGCGCGCTGCGATCGACGATCTCGCATGGCATCTATCACAGGATGGTGCCGGCTTTCGTCCCGCCCTACAAGAACTCTCGGACACCCTCGCGGTCTCGTGGTTGGAACAATCAGAACCAGTTTTAATATCCGATGCGGATCTTGTCGAAACTGATGAGATCGCAGAAGCAAGCGACTGCGTGCGAGTGACCAATGAAGATTTTCCCGCAAGCATTGATCCAGCTTGGGTGCGGATAGAAGCAGCGCGCTCAGATAGGAAACTAGCAGCAAAGGTCATCTTTGAGGATCGCGAACTTCTGGAAGCTGGCGAATGAAGATAAGTCTAAAAGCATATGCCAATGAACTGAGTTTCTGGATCGAGCCTCTGAAGTCATTCGTCGGTAAAGAGTCTCACCGCACACTGTCAAATCTCAAGGATCAGCTTGAGAACGGACGGGACAATCTTCGTCCCACGTTTGACTGGAAATTAGACAAGCCGATCGTGACGATACTGGCCGATCGCTACGATGGAGCCGATAAATCCCCTCACAAAGTTAAAATAGGATGGCAATTCGAATCCACTTTCCAAAGTAACGAGCAATCAAGGAAAACGGGGGTCTGGACAGTTACGAAAATGGTCACCCACATCCGTGTATATAACGCGGACAATGATGAAGAGATCCTACATTTTCATCATGACCTAAAGAACCCCGGGCAGCTTGGCCCGCATGTTCACATGCAATTCTCTGAGCACTATCTTAAGGACAAAGGTCGCATACCCATCGCCGTACCCCGATTTCCGGTGTCGGCAATATTGCCCACCGATTGCTTCGATCTGGTCCTCGCCGAGTTTTTTCCGTTCGAATGGCCTAAGTCTCAGTCTGGCTCTCACGGCTTAACAACCCTCCGCAGCAGTCAACGGACCCGGTTCATCGCAATCTCAGATGCCTTGCGAAAGCAATGGGATGCATCGCCGAAGCTAACACCGATCGCCGCCACTCAAAACTGCTATATGACAGACTTGCAGATAGCCTGATGCGAATCGTCAGTCTTTTCAGCGGATGCGGTGGTTTCGAAGCTGGTTTCGACGAGCTCCACCAAACTGTGCTTGTAAACGACGTCGCCCCGAGCGCGCGCGACGTACTTCGGCAACGATTTACCAATATTCCTCTGATAGAGGACGTTCGAAACGTCCAACCAAGGGATATCATCGCCGCCGACGCTCTCGTCGCGGGCTTCCCATGCCAAGATGTCTCAATCGTTGGTGGGCAACGCGGCTTGGCAGGTACTCGATCGGCTTTGGTCGAGCATGTCTTCCGTCTAGCGTCTGCAACCCGTCCGTCACATATAATATTGGAGAATGTGCAGTCCATCCGCTTCGTTCATGGCGGTCGAGTTTTACTGTATCTCATGCACGCTGCGGAACGCCTCGGTTACGCCTGGGCATATCGAACGTTGGACAGCAGAGCTTTCGGATTACCTCAACGACGCCGACGCTTTTACTTCATTGCATCACGGGATTCCGATCCGGGCGAGGTGCTCCTCTCTGATGCAGGCATTCCCCTACCTACGCCCGCGCTAGACCAATCGTTGCCGGTCGGCTTTTATTGGACAGAAGGCAGAAGCGGCCATGGCTTGACTGCCGACGCGATACCGCCGTTGAAGACCGGTTCGTCAATCGGCATACCTTCGCCGCCAGCCGTCCTGTTTCCAGATGGAGGCGTCAAAGTTCCGACCATCGAGACGGCTGAGAGGTTCCAGGGGTTTCCAGAGGGCTGGACGGAAGCTGCACCTCCGCGCCTTCGATGGGGACTAGTTGGAAACGCGGTGAGCGTCCCGGTAGTCCGATGGATTTCTAATCGGATGAATTCTCCTGCACCATGGGACCGCAAACTTTCTTCACCCATGCCAGACGGACCTATGTGGCCGTTGGCCGCTTGGGGAGATGGACGAGGCTTACGTCTTGCAGTGAGCGTCCAGGAAGCGCCAAGTTCACTTGAACTTGGGCGAATAAGCAATGGCGACTATTCGTGGAGCGATTTGTCAGAGCGCGCTCTTTCAGGATTTGTGACGAGGGCTCGCGAGAGCCGATTGCGCTATCCGGGAGGTTTCTTAGAGCAGCTTGAGGCCAGATTACGATAGGCGCGTTCACAGCTTATTCAAAAGCACTAAAAAGTCCGAAACGGGCGGAATGCAGACGCCGCCCTGTTCACACCGTTCACGTAGCACCAAGACCAAGCCCAAAGACGTTACAGATTTGCTACATTAACATACGCGAAATTGTTGTATTTGAATTATTTAACGTTGCAGACCAGTCGATCACGCCTGCAGGCGTTTGCGTTCTCTCGCCAAATTTCTGCTCAGTTCCGACGCGCGCGCCCGTATGGCGGCGTTGTCGGGAAGAACGTAGGTGAGTCCTCCCACCCTCCCGACGCACCACATTACGCCCACAGGCGCCCGAGGCCGGTCTTGGGCCTGGGAGCGCGTAGGCAGCCGTTCGACGAGACAGAAGCTGTCAGCTAGTTACATGTTTCGCGCAACCGCGATCAAGCTGCAAATCCCCGAGAGCCCGCTGCGGCAGTATGCGTCACGAGCTCTTCTGTCGCGGCTATCTCTCGTGCAATTTCAGTTCGCCCGACCATAGACTCGATAATGACCGGTGTACGAGACAAGATGGTGGCAAAAGGCTCGTACGCTCGTCTTGCAGCGAATGACATCGCGAAATGCGAGCCCTTGCTGTTTATTTCACTGATATGGAACTGGGCCAAGCGATCTGCGAACCGCCGCAGAATGCGCACCGCTTGGTTCATCGAAGAGTCTATCTGCCGGGCATGAGCAAGGTCGAGGCAAAGCTTAGCTTCCGGCAGCCTGTCAAAAAACGGCTCTAATTCGTCTGCAGTTCTCCCTATTGGTTTTCGGGAGTCCATGTTTTCCAAGCAGAGCCGCGCTCCTATACCACGCCAATAGTCAAAGTTGGCGATGGTATCTGGGTGAACGACAATATTTAAGCCAAAATCCGCAATCACCATAAGCTTTCGAACCAAGGATTTCTCATCATCGAAATTGGTCGGCGCGTGAAAGCTAATGTAACGGTACCGTTGGCTTAAACGAGGCAGAAGACCAGGCAGCGCCTCCAACAACGCGGGCAGTTCAGCGGCGCGTAATGCAGACAACTCCACTGCTGATGTACGTGTTGGCTCAAGCAGCTCTAACGCGGTAACAAAATCGTCTTTGGCTATCGCGCCCGTTGAAAAACCGATGGTGATCATCAGAATACTCCGTATTTTTTTACCAACTTGGCCACTGCTGGATCCGCGTCGAACAATAAATCGGTTAGCGCCGTGTCAAATCGACTTGCTATTTCTCTAGTCTGTAAAAATACCTTGTCTTCATACGCTTCTTCCGGCGACAAGCCTTCAAGCCGCTTGCGCATGGTCTCATCATCAAGAATGGCGAGAAACGCATCATAGTTGTCAAAAATATTTGTGGCCAAAGAAGGCGCATAGCGCTCGACGATTTCAGCTAACGACAAAAGCGGCGGCCGCTTCGTCCAGGCGAGCAGATGGTCAACGAGATCCTGAGCTTCATAGTCATTGTCCGCCTGAGAGCGGTTCTCAAGCGCCCACGAAAGACACATAAAAAAGCCGGAGACAAACAGTAGCTTCCGCGACATCCGAAGCTTTATGTTTCGTAGCGCCCACTTTTGACCCGCCCGTGCCCGGTACTTGTTGGCGTAGTCAACCGCCATGGTCCGCCAAAAGCGAACGACATCATTCAAGAGAAAACGGGGAATCCGGTCTGGACGTTTATTGCTTCCGATGAAGCTGGCATCTTCTTGGACATAGCGGTTCAGAACTGCTTGCACGATGCGGGCGTGCGTCTCTACGCTCCCAGCTACATTAATGGGCGTAGACTCTAACAAAAGTAACAGGCGGCGGGTCATATTTTTGTTAGAATCCTCATCGCCACCAACCGCATGTACCAGATCGTGGCTGAAGATGAGGCCCCCGAAAACTTCTGTCGGACCCGGTTTTCCAAACCCTTCATTCTCAAGATCGGACGTGAGTTTGTGCACTATCTGCAGATGTAAGGAATCTGCGCGTCCATCGATGAGCACCGTCCAGTCAAGATCACTCCCAATCGTGTATTCGCCACGGGCCAACGAGCCGAACACGACAAAACTCCCTTCGTCCGTGGGGAGCAAACCCTCCGCAAGTTTGGCAAGAACCCTCAAACGATCCGCGCTACGGCCTTCGGCTTGGCTAATGTGGCTCCATCGCGAGGGATCGCCCCCTCTGAGTCGGTCAAGTGCGGTTTGTGTCATAGGATGCTCGCCTTGAATCAGTCTCCCATTTTTTAAACCTTTCGCGTGGCTTTGTCTCTCTTGTGTCGACGGAACCGTTCGCTCTGTAGAATGAACGGTACCGGTGTATCGAGAACAATGGACCGACTGAGCGGCTGATATGAAGCGCAAAGGGCCTCCGCCTCGTGATGCTAACATAGCAGATGACTCACCAAGACCTTGCTACAATTTCGCTACACCGACGACGTCCACATTGTTTTATTTTGGTTATTTCGAACTTTCAAACCAGTCGATCATCGGCGCCGTGGCGAAGAGCTTCGTCCCCGTCTTGCGTGCCTTGTGGTACATGGTCGGTTCCTGTGGGTCGGGTTGCCGATGCCGCGATGGCCGCGTGCGATCGCGCACCGTGCCGTGCTGCCGGAAAAGATGGTTTCGCGGCGCTCATAGCGCAAGACGGGCGAAAAAACCACCCTCGCCGCCACAGGCCGCGTGTTCCCGCGCCGCCGGGCGATGCTAGACTGTGCCCAGGAGAATCGAAAAGAGACCGCCATGCCGCTCTATGCGCTCGCCGACCGCGTTCCGTCCCTGCCCGCCGAAGACCACTTCTGGATCGCGCCCGATGCGCGGGTGATCGGCCTGGTGACGATCGGCGCGGACGTCGGCATCTGGTTCGGCGCGGTGCTGCGCGGCGACAACGAGCCGATCGTGATCGGCGCCCGCACGAACATCCAGGAGAACACCGTCGTCCACACCGACCCCGGCAAGCCGGTGACGATCGGCGAAGGCTGCACCATCGGCCACGGCGCGATCATCCACGGCTGCACGATCGGCAACAATTCGCTGGTCGGCATGGGCGCCACCGTGCTGAACGGCGCCGTCATCGGCGACAACTGCCTGATCGGCGCCAATGCGCTGGTGACGGAGGGCAAGGTCTTTCCCGACAATTCGCTGATCGTCGGCGCCCCGGCGCGGGTCGTGCGCACGCTCGACGCGGCCGCGATCGCCGGGCTGAAGGCGTCCGCCGAGAGCTACGTGCGCAACTGGCAGCGCTTCAAGGCGGAGCTCCGGCGGATCGACTGAGCGGCCCGCCGGGCGGGAGGATCGGGGAACCAGGGTCCGGCGGCATCTGCGGCGGTGATCCTGCCGAACGACGGGCCACGGCCTCAGGCGCAGCCGGCGCAGTGGCCGCGGATCTCGATCGTGGTCTTGCCGGGGCGGAAGTTGCGGTCCCTGGCGAAGCCGGCCAGCCGCTCCTCGATCATGTGGTCGTGGAACTCGGTGACCTTGCCGCAGCTCTCGCAGATGGTGAAGGCGGTCAGCCCGTGCGAGCAGCAGTCCTGGTCGGGATGGGCGCAGGCGACGAAGGCGTTGATGCTCTCCAGCCGATGGACGAGGCCGACGTCCTGCAGCTTCTCCAGCGCGCGATAGACCTGCAGCGGCGCGCGAAACCCCTCGCCCCGCAGCTTGTCGAGGATGGTGTAGGCACTGAGCGGCGCCTCGGCCTGCGAGAGCGCCTCGAGCACCAGGGTCTGGTTGCGGGTCAGCTGTTGCGCCGTCATCGGCGGTCTCCTCCGGATTGCGCCGGCGCGATCGCGCCGTGTTCCCTCCGGCCGAGCGGCAGGAGGCTTGCGAGAAAGATCATGAGTGCGGCCACGACGATCGAGGGGCCGGACGGCGTGTCGAACTTCAGCGAGCCGAACAGGCCGCCGGTGACCGCGACGGCGCCGAGCAGCGAGGCCATGACGGCCATGACCTCGGGGCTCGCCGAAAACCGCCGTGCGGTCGCGGCGGGGATGATCAAGAGCGAGGTGATCAGGAGGATGCCGACGATCTTCATGGCGATCGCGATCACCACCGCCATCAGCAGCATGAAGGCCAGGCGCGCCCGTTCCGGCTCCAGCCCTTCCGCCGCCGCCAGTTCCGGGTTGACCGTCGAGGCGATCAGCGGCCGCCAGAGATAGACCATCGCCAGCAGCACGAGGATGCCGCCGCCCCAGACGAGGCTGACGTCGGCCTCGGTGACGGCGAGGATGTCGCCGAACAGGAAGCCGACCAGATCGATCCGCACCCAGGTCATGAAGGAGACGAGGACGAGACCGGTGGCCAGCGTCGCATGCGAGAGAATGCCGAGCAGCGCATCCGTCGACAGGCTGCCGCGCTTCTGCAGCAACAGCAGCGCCAGGGAAACGATGGCGGCGACCGCAAAGACGCTGAGGGTCAGGTTGAGATGGAACAGCAGCGACAGCGCCACGCCGAGCAGGGCCGAATGGGCCATGGTGTCGCCGAAATAGGCCATGCGCCGCCAGATGACGAAGCAGCCGAGCGGCCCGGTGGTCAGGGCGAGGCCGACGCCGGCGAGAAGCGCGCGGATGAAGAAGTCGTCAAGCATCGCGCTGCTCCGCCGGTTCATCCCCGCCGGTCGCAGCCGGGTTAGAATGATCGATGCCGCAGCCGCAATCCGGTCCGTGCGCATGCACGATCCGCATCGGCCCGGCGCGGCCGACGGACGGGCCATCATCGTGATGGTGGCCGTCGTCGGGATGGCAGTGATCGGTGACCGAGCCGTCCGCATGCAGGACGCGGCCGTCGGCGAGATGGGTGTGGTCGTGATGATGATGGTAGAAGGCGAGCGTCTGGCTCGCCCTTGCGCCGAACAGGCGCAGATATTCCGGGCTGCGGCTGACGGCCTCGGGCGTGCCGCGGCAGCAGACGTGGCCGTTGAGGCAGATCACCGTGTCGGTCTCGGCCATGACCACATGCAGGTCGTGCGAGATCAGAAGGATGCCGCAGCCGGTGGTGTTGCGGATCGTCTTAATAAGATCGTAGAGGGCGATCTCGCCGGCGAAATCCACGCCCTGCACCGGTTCGTCCAGCACCAGCAGGTCCGGCTTGCGCGCGATCGCGCGGGCCAGCAGCGCCCGCTGGAACTCGCCGCCGGACAGGTGCTGCACCTCGGCGCGGGCGAGATGGCGGATTCCGGTCGCCTCGAGGGCGGCGTCGATCTCCCTCCCCCGCAGCGGCGAGGTCAGCGTCATCAACCGGTCGACGGTGAGCGGCATCGTCCAGTCGATCGCAAGCTTCTGCGGCACGTAGCCGACCTTGAGGTCGGGGATGCGCGTCACCTGCCCCTCGTCGGGGCGGGCGACGCCGATCGCCATCTTCGCCGTCGTGGACTTGCCCGATCCGTTGGGTCCGATCAGGGTGACGATCTCGCCGCGGGAAATGGAAAAGTCGACGCCGCGCACGAGCCAGCGTCCCTTCCTGTACAGTCCGGCGGCCGAAAGCGACACCAGCGTCGACCGGTCGGGAACATTCGTCTGCAGCATGTGAACCGTCCGAAACCTCGATTGCCTCTTGCTATGGCACACGTTATAGCATAACGCAACTTATGTAATAACATTACACACGCTTTCACACCTGCCTTCCATCCGGAGTTCTCCCAAGATGAAGCCTTCCTCTCTCCTCCTCTCCACCGCGTCTCTCTCCGCCGCGCTGCTCGCCGCAACCGTCGGGCCAGCCAGGGCGGATGCGCCGGACGTCGTCGTCTCGATCAAGCCGGTGCATTCGCTCGTCGCCGCCATCATGCAGGGGGTCGGCGAGCCGAAGCTGATCGTCGACGGCGCGGCGTCGCCGCACACCTATGCGCTGAAGCCATCCAATGCCGCAGCCCTCCAGGACGCCGACGTCATCTTCTGGGTCGGGCATGGCCTCGAGGCCTTCCTGGAGAAGCCGCTGGAAGCGCTGGGAGGCAAGGCGACGATCGTCGAGCTCGAGGATGCGCCGGGCCTGACGAAACTGAAGTTCCGGGAAGGCGGCGCCTTCGAGGCGCACGATCACGGGCATGAGACGGAGGGGCACGAGGCGGACGGCCACGAGGCGGAAGCCCACGGAACGGAGGATGGCGGCCATGAGCCCGCGGAGGCGGCTGCGCACGACCATGAGGGCGGCGACGATCATGCGGCGGACGGCGGGCACGATCACGACCACGAGGGCGGCTTCGACACCCATCTCTGGCTCGATCCGATGAACGCCAAGGCCATGGCGGCGGCCATCGAGGCCGCGCTGGCCGAAGCAGATCCGGCGAA
The DNA here is from genome assembly GCA_900469965.1 of Hyphomicrobiales bacterium. Classification (GTDB taxonomy): domain Bacteria; phylum Pseudomonadota; class Alphaproteobacteria; order Rhizobiales; family Rhizobiaceae; genus Mycoplana. Next base: position 46,287 of record UBZP01000026.1, read on the forward strand.
TGCCGCCACCTACAAGGCCAACCTGGCCGCGCTCGACGCCAATATCGACGCGCTCGACACCGAGATCGCCGCCACGCTCGCCCCGGTCAAGGACAAGCCGTTCGTCGTCTTCCACGACGCCTACCAGTACTTCGAACATCGCTACGGCGTGCGGGTCGCAGGCTCGATCACGGTGAGCCCGGAGACCATGCCGGGTGCGGAACGCGTTTCGGAGATCCACGGCAAGGTGAAGGAACTGGGCGCAGCCTGCATCTTCGCCGAGCCGCAGTTCGAGCCGAAGCTCGTCAATGTCGTGATGGAGGGAACGTCGGCCAGGGCCGGCACGCTGGACCCGGAAGCGGCAACGCTCGCCGCCGGCCCGGCCCTCTACTTCGACATGATGCGGGCGCTTGCGACCTCGATGAAGGATTGCCTGTCCCAGGCCGAATGACGGGCGCTCGCCGCGGTCCGGCCCGCGCGGCGAGGCCGCACCGCGAACGCGGCGCCGCCGGACCCGGGCTCTGGACCGCGGCGACCAACGGCGCGATGCCGGGCAGAGCGCGATCACCGAAAAGGAAGAGGGCCGCCCGTTGCGGGGCGGCCCTCTCCAATTCGCGGCAATCGGCCCGAGATTACTCGGCGCTGTCGTCTGCGGCCTTCTTCTTGGCCGGAGCCTTCTTCTTCGGTGCGGCGGCCTCTTCGCCTTCGGCGGCGTCTGCCTTGGCGGCGGCCTTCTTCTTCGGAGCGGCCTTCTTGCCTTCGGACTTGCCGTCCTCGGCATCGTCGTCAGCCAGAAGCTCTTCCTTGGAGACGGTCTTGTCCGTGACTGCGACCTCGGTCAGCAGGTGGTCGACGACCTTCTCCTCGAAGAGCGGCGCGCGCAGCGAGGCCGAAGCGCCCGGCGTCTTGCGGAAGTAGTCGAGGATTTCCTTCTCCTGGCCCGGGAACTGGCGCAGCTGCTCGAACAGCGAACGCTGCATTTCCTCGTCGCTGACCTGGACGCCAGCCTTCTCGCCGATCTCGGAGAGGACGAGGCCGAGGCGGACGCGGCGCTCGGCGAGCTTGCGGTACTCCTCGCGGGCTTCCTCTTCGGTGGTGTCTTCGTCGGCGAAGGTCTTGCCGGCCTGCTGCAGGTCGGTGTTGACCTGACGCCAGATGTTTTCGAACTCGGCATCGACCAGGCGCTGCGGCGTGTCGAACTTGTACATCTCGTCGAGCTGGTCGAGGATCTGGCGCTTGACCTTCTGGCGGGTGACCGAACCGTACTGGCTCTCGATCTGGCCGCGGACGACTTCGCGCAGGCGGTCTGCGGATTCGAGGCCGAGCTTGGAGGCCAGCTCGTCGTCGATCTTGACGTCGGCCGGAGCGGCGACGTCCTTGACCTTGATGTCGAAGGTGGCTTCCTTGCCGGCCAGGTGCGCGGCCGGATAGTCGGCCGGGAAGGTCACGGTGATGACCTTCTCGTCACCGGCCTTGACGCCGACGAGCTGGTCCTCGAAGCCGGGGATGAAGCGGTTGGAGCCGATGACGAGCTCGGCGTCCTCGTCCTTGCCGCCGTCGAAGGCTTCGCCGTCGACCTTGCCGAGGTAGTCCATGGTGACGCGGTCGCCGGTTGCGGCCTTGCCCTTCTTGGTCTCGTAGGAGCGGGCGCTCTCGGCGATCTTGAGGATCTGCTCCTCGACTTCCTTGTCGTCGATGTCGACGACTTCGCGGGTGATCTTGATGCCGGAGACGTCCTTCAGCTCGATGGCCGGAATGACTTCATAGGACAGGGTGAACTCGAAATCGGCCTGGGCGGCGAGGATCTTCTCGGCCTCGGCCTGGTCCTCGGTCATGGCGATTTCCGGCTGGGTCGCCGACTTCTCGCCGCGCTCGGAGAGAATCGCGGTCGGACGCTCGCGGATGATCTCGTTGACGAGATCGGCCATGATCGACTTGCCGTAGACCTTCTTGAGGTGGGCGACGGGCACCTTGCCCGGACGGAACCCGTTGATGCGAACGCGGTCCTTGGCTTCGGCCAGGCGCTCGTTCATCTGAGCTTCCATGTCCTTCGCGGGGATGACGACCTTGAGTTCGCGCTTCAGCCCTTCAGCGAGCGTTTCGATAACCTGCATGTTCAAACCTTTATTTCGATTTGGCGGTGCCCCGGCCGGTAACCGGCTCTGTCGGCGGGCACCCCTCCGGGTCCATTTGCCGGGAGTGGCTTTACTGTCATCGATGGCCTTTTGGCAAGCAAAATGGCGCTCTGGCGCCCGTTCGGTCCCATCAAACAGTGTCGACCGAACGCGAGGCGCCTATTCCGCGCCCGGGGCTATGCCCTGGGCCGCGCCCTCACCCGGACGCTTTCCAGGCGGGACGGCATGTCACCGGCCCGGGCCGGCGTGCCAGCCTTCCGGTTGCTGGTGCGGGTAGAGAGACTTGAACTCCCACGCCTTGCGGCACCAGAACCTAAATCTGGCGTGTCTACCAATTTCACCATACCCGCGTTCAGAAAGCCACATGGCGGCTTGTCAATCCGGCGCCTTGAAGGGCGCGCTTCCCGAGCGCGCGTCTCTATAGCACCCGTTTCCCGAGGGTCAAAGGGAAATGTGGCGGTCGCGGGTGCCCCGCCGGCGATCCTCTCGACGAGGCGGTCAGAAGGGCCCGGCAGGCCGTCCGGGGCGATTCCCGGTCCTGTCAACAGGAGCGACGGGGGAGCAGCGGGGTGCAACCTCAGGCGGCGAAAACGGGTCGGAAATCGCATCAAAGCGCATTTGTCCGACAATATTTGGGCGTCTTCGCTTGAAATGCGGCCGCCGGGAGGGCAAATGCGGGCAAAAGAGCGCCGGATCGCGTCCATTCCGGCGGATCCGCAGGGCATGCAGGCAGCGCATATCATCCATGCTCATATTGCACTGCACAAAACCGATTTGTCCGACTATATTGCAATCATCGGATCGGGAATGATCCAGCGCAACAGGGACAGGGCGCAGACATCGTCTTGCAGACCTGACCTTGAAAAAGTGGAAACGGCCATCCATCTGAACCCTGGTTCGGGAAGGCCCGGCAGCCGCAAGGCCGCTGACAGAATTCGGGCCGGCGCACTCCTCCTCCCAGCGCTTGTCCGATACGATTGGCAACACTCCTCCTCCCAGTTGCCAATCATCCCAAATGACGCCCGCCGGATCTCCTCCCCCGGCGGGCGTTATTGCGTTCACGGACCGGTTCCCAATTCACCCATCCCCCCGAATGATGCGTGGATTCAAGCTCTTCCGGGCACTTCTGCATGCTTTTTATGCATCTGCACCGAGCCGCCGCCCGTCCGTGCGGCAAGCCATCCCGTTTCTGCATGCTTGCCATTCACGATGGGCGCTTCAACGTCGCCGGGGCCGGCGCTATAACCGGGACATCGATCGGGCACGGCACTCCTCCTCCCAGCCAGCCCCGATGCGATCGGCAGCACTCCTCCTCCCAAGCTGTCGATCAGAATCGACGCCCGCCGGACCTCCTCCCCCGGCGGGCGTTGTCGTTTCTTCCCGCCCCACGACAGCTCCGCGGCGCACCGAATCGGTGCTCAATTCCTAGCCAGCAATTTCATGCCTTTTTTACTTGACATGCGCAGATCGCATGACTGCCATTCAGCATTATCTCTGTATTGCAGGGCCGCCGCAGCCTATATTCCAGCCATCAGATGAACGCCGGCGCTGAATGGAAATGCCGGCCCCACACGAAGGGTAACGGACATGAACATCACTCGCTCGTTCAACACCTGGCGCAAGTATCGTCAGACCATCAACGAACTCGGCCGCATGAGCGACCGCGAACTGAACGACCTCGGCATCGGCCGCTCGGACATCCGTCGCGTCGCCCGCGAAGCCGTCCGGTAAAAAGCCGAACCCGTCAGGTCCGGCCAAACGCCTTCCGGAGAAATCCGGGGGGCGTTTCTTTTTGTGCGCAGACGGCGCGGCACGCCGCGGCCGTGCCGGGTCCCCATGAACCGTCAGGCGCAGCCCGGCCGGTCGCAAACCGCCGGATGCGACCGGTCCGGAGCGGCTGGTTTTCGAGCATCGCGCGGCGTTGCACAGATTTTGCGCTCCTAATTGCACAATTGCATAGCAGCTGCATTTTCTTTGCACTGCACCATATTCAAGAGAAGGCGTATAAAGGCTCCAACGAACGAGGCCGACGCCGTCCCGTCAAACTCATCCAGGAGACCTGCCATGAACCCGATCCGTCTTGCCAAGAACTGGCTCAGCTACCGCCGCACCCTCAACGAGCTCGGCAACCTGTCCACCCACACGCTGTCCGACATCGGCCTGACCCGTTACGACATCCGCGGCATCGCTGCCCGCTCCTTCCGCTAAGCGAAGGACGCGCCGGAACCGGCGCGACTTCGGCGAACGACCGCGACAGACGCTTGGAACGGCACCATTCGGTGCCGTTTTCGATTCCGGCGATTGGAAGCCTCGGTCCTGCGTGATATGCAGCCGCCCATGACGAACATGACCTCCCCTTCCCCCATCCATGTCATCGGCGGCGGACTGGCCGGCAGCGAGGCTGCCTGGCAGATCGCCGAAAGCGGCATTCCGGTCGTCCTGCACGAGATGCGCGGGGTGCGCGGCACCGACGCGCACAAGACCGACGGGCTCGCCGAGCTCGTCTGCTCCAATTCCTTCCGCTCGGACGACGCCACCAGCAATGCCGTCGGCGTGCTCCATGCCGAGATGCGGCTCGCCGGGTCGCTGATCATGCGCGCGGCCGATGCCAACCAGGTGCCGGCGGGCGGCGCGCTCGCGGTGGACCGGGACGGCTTCTCGGCCGCGGTGACCCGCGCGATCGAGGGCCATCCGCTGATCGAGGTCGTGCGCGAGGAGATCAAGGGGCTGCCGCCGGAGGACTGGGACCAGGCGATCATCGCGACCGGCCCGCTGACCGCGCCGGACCTGGCCGCAGCCATCCAGGAACGGACCGGCGCCGATGCGCTCGCCTTCTTCGACGCCATCGCGCCGATCGTCCACACCCACTCGATCGACATGGACATCTGCTGGTACCAGTCGCGCTACGACAAGGTCGGGCCGGGCGGCACGGGCAAGGACTACATCAACTGCCCCATGGACGAAGCGCAGTACAACGCCTTCGTCGATGCGCTCATCGCCGCCGACACCACCGGCTTCAAGGAATGGGAGGGCACGCCCTACTTCGACGGCTGCCTGCCGATCGAGGTGATGGCGGAGCGCGGGCGCGAGACGCTGCGCCACGGCCCGATGAAGCCGATGGGGCTGACCAATGCGCACAACCCGACCGTCAAGCCCTATGCGGTCGTGCAGCTGCGCCAGGACAACGCGCTCGGTTCGCTCTACAACATGGTCGGCTTCCAGACGAAGCTGAAATACGGCGCCCAGGGCGAAATATTCCGCATGATCCCGGGCCTGGAGAAGGCGGAGTTCGCCCGGCTCGGCGGCCTGCACCGCAACACCTACCTGCAGTCGCCCGCCCTGCTCGACCCCTCGCTGACGCTGAAGGGGCGGCCGGGCCTGCGGTTCGCCGGGCAGATCACCGGCTGCGAAGGCTATGTCGAAAGCGCCAGCATCGGGCTTCTGGCCGGCCGCTTCGCCGCCGCCGAACGGCGCGGGCAGGCGCCGGCGCTGCCGCCTTCGACGACCGCCTTCGGCGCGCTGCTGAACCATATCACCGGCGGGCATATCCTGTCCGACGACGAGCCGGGCAAGCGCTCATTCCAGCCGATGAACATCAATTTCGGCCTGTTTCCCGACCTCGAGCCGGGCGCCATCGTCAAGCCCGAGGGCGTCAAGCGCTTCCGCGGCAAGGACAAGGCGCTGGCAAAGAAGCAGGCGGTCGCCGCGCGGGCGCTGGACGACTGCCGCCGCTGGCTCGAATCGGCGCGCTGAGGCTCAGCTGTCGCGCTGAAGCGTGCGGGGGGCTTCCTCGATGCCGGCGGCCGGCAGCAGGCTGCCCAGCAGCCAGAGCGAGACCTCGGCCGCCTCGCGGCTGGTCGCGAACTCGAAGCTGCCGTTCTCGTGCGGATTGTCGTGGAACTCGATGGCCAGTCCGCGACCGCTCGGGCTGTTGTGCACGAGCACGCCGCCCGGCTCGATCAGAATGCAGGTGAAGCGCGATCCGCGCGCCCGCATGCAGCCGACCTTGCCGTCGTGCAACCGCAGGAACACGTCGCCGCCGATCGTGCTTACGACCTCGCGGATCGCCTCCTGCGGGAAGACGCGGCCGAACTCGACGATGGCAAGACCGGTGTGGTCGGCCCCGCTCTTGCGGTCGCTGCGCCGCTGCGCCCGCAAATAGACGTAGGCGGCCAGGGCAAGGCAGGCGATCACGACAGTCCAGATCATTGCAGGGTCCTCCCGCGGGATTGAGTGCGCCCTGTCTAGTACGCGTAGCTTGCGCCAGTTTTACGCGATCTTCGAGGACGCCGCCGAAAGACCGGCGGCAGCCTGGCGCAACCGGCGTCCAACAGACGTCAGAACCGGCCGGTTCGCAGCGTCTTCCACATCCACCATTGCCGCCGCCACTGCGCCGGCAGGAGCGAGCGTTCCAGCGCATCGGCGCCGGCTCGTTCCGCGCGGTCGAAGACGTGGCGCGCCAGCGCGACCGGCAGGAAGGCGGCCCGGTTCGAAGGCGCGATCCCGCCGGCGGCCTCCGCCTTCCTCAGGTGCTCGCGGCCGAGCCCGGCGAAAGCCTCGACGGCGCGTGCGGTGCGGTCACGGTCCCGGCCCGCCATCAGCGTCGCCGCATCGAGCCCGGTGGCGGCCAGAAGGTCGCCGGGGATATAGACCTGCCCGCGCCGCCGGTGGATCGGCAGGAGCAGCAGCATGCCGGCGATCGCCTGCGCCACCCCGGCATGGCCGGCGGCGGTTGCCGATTGCGCGGCGGCCTGCGGATCGAGCACGAGGCTCGCAAGCTGGATCAGCGCCGACGCCGTCTCGCCGGCATAGCCCTCGAGCGCCGCCCGGTCCGGCATCGGGTCGTCGTAGAGGTCGAATATCCGCGCCTCGATCATATCCGTCAGCACCGCGACGGGCAGCCTGTATTCGCCGACGCAGGCCAGCAGGCCGGCTGCGAGCGGATTGGCGCTCGCCTCGCCCGCAGCCGCACTGCCCTCGAGGGTGTCGCGCCACCATTGCAGCCGGATCTCGCCGGGGAGCGGTTCGCGCACCACGTCGCGCACGCGGGCGATCTCGGCGTTGAAGGCATAGAGGGCGGCAAGCGCGCCGCGCTTTTCGACCGGCGCCAGCAGGCAGGCGAGATAGCGGTCGCGATCGGTCTCGCGCAGCGCCTCCAGGCAGCGGGCGTAGGCGTCGGCAGCGGCGGTCGCCGCGGGGGCGCGCGCTCCTGCCATGGCTTCTTTCGGGGGCATCGGAACTTCCGGACTGGGCATGGGCTGGAGCCGGCGGATCAGACCGCGACCAGAGCCGCGGCGACGGCACGCGATTCGGCCAGCATGACGTTGAAGGTGCGCACGGCGGCACCGGTGGACATCGGATCGGAGCGGATATGGCGCTCGCGCAGGGCGGCGCGCACCTCCGCCGAGAGCGGCCGGATCTCGGCGCCGGTGCCGACCAAAAGCACCTCGATCTGCTCGGCCTCCGCCAGCACGCGGGCGAGATCGGCCACCGACAGTTCGCCCGCATCGGCCTTGTCCCAGCCGTAGATGCCGGACGGCAGGCAGAGGACGGAGCCGCGGTGCGACATGTCGGCGAAGCGGAAGCCGCCATTGCCGTAGGCGTCGATCGGCGCCCTGCCGGGGAAATGCGCCTGCCTTATCTCTATGCCTTTGGCCATCTTCATGCCTTCGCGGACGGATTGCCGGGGCCCCGCAGACGATAGCGATCGGGCCTCAGCCGGAACAGGATGAGGACCGGGCCGGCAATATAGATAGAAGAGAACGTGCCGACGGCAATGCCGAACAGCATGGTTACGGCAAAGGCGCGGAGGCTTTCGCCGCCGAAGATCGTCAGCGCCAGCAGCGCGATCAGCGTGGTCGCCGCCGTCAGCACCGTGCGCGACAGCGCCTGACTGATCGAGGCGTCGATCAGGAGCGGCAGCGGCATCTGCCGGAACTGCCTGAGGTTCTCGCGGATCCGGTCGTAGACGACGATCGTGTCGTTCAGCGAGTAGCCGACGATCGTCAGCAGCGCGGCGATGCTGCCGATGTTGAACTCCATGCGGGTGACCGCGAAGAGGCCGATCGTCAGGAGAAGGTCGTGGGCGGTGGCGATCACCGCACCGATCGCGAACTGCCACTCGAAGCGGATCCAGATGTAGCCGATCAGTGCGGCGAGCGCGATCGCCATGCCGAGCGTCGCAGCCGAGATCAGGTCGCCCGAGACCGAGGGGCCGACGACCTCGACGCGGCGGATGTCGAAATCCGATTCCAGTTCGCCGCGCGCGACGAGCGCCGAGGTCTGTTCGGCATTCTCGCCGCCGCCCTGCGGCGGAATGCGGACCGTGGCCATGGCGGGATTGCGCCCGGGCTGGACGGTGACGTCGCCGAGGTTCGCCTCCTCCAGGCGGGCAGCGATCGCTGCGGGCTCGGCGATCCCCTCCCGGGCCTCGACCTGCAGCAGCGCGCCGCCGGTGAAATCGATGCCGAGGTTCAGGCCGTTCAGCGCGACCAGCAGCGCCACCGCCAGCGAGACCACCGCCGTCCCGGCGAAGGTATAGTTGCGGATTGCCATGAAAGGCAGGTGCAGGCTGGCGAACAGCCCGGTGCGGACGCTGCGCGGCAGGTGGGTGATGCCGCGCCAGCGCACCCAGCGCCAGGCGAGCCAGCGGGTCAGCGTGAAGGCCACGAAAAGGGTGGTGACGATGCCGATCCCGACGGTGACGGCGAAGCCGCGCATCGGCATCGAGCCGAGGAAATAGAGGACGAGGACGGCGATCATCGTGGTGACGCCGGCGTCGGTGACCGTGGAGAAGGCGCGGCTGAAGCCCGCCGCCAGCGCCTCGGGCAGAGGCCTGCCGCCGGCGGCCTCCTCGCGCATGCGCTCGTAGATCAGCACGTTCGAATCGACCGCCATGCCGATGATCAGCACCATGCCGGCAATGCCCGGAAGGGTCAGCGCGGTACCGGTCAGCACCAGGACGGCGACGATCAGCATCAGGTTGAACAGAAGGGCGATGATCGCGATCGCGCCGAAGGCGCCGTACCAGAAGATCATGAAGAGGGCGACGGCGATACCGGCCGCCACGACGGCTGCGAGCGCCGCGCGGGCCGATTCGGCGCCGAGCGCCGGCTCGATCGAGCGTTCCTCGACCACGGTGAGCGCGGCCGGCAGGGCGCCGCTGCGCAGCACGACCGCGAGGTTTTCGGCGCCGGCCGCATCGAAATCGCCGGAGATCTCGCCGCGGCCATCGACCAGCGGCCCGGCGACGATGAAGGCGGCGAGCACCTGGTCGTCGAGCAAGAGCGCCAGCGTGCGGCCGACATTGGCGGCGGTCGCTTCGGCCAGACGCCGGGTGGCGTCCGGTCCGAGCTGGTAGACGACCGTTGCCGCCTGGCCGTCGCCGCTGGCAATGACCTCGGCGGACACGACGTCGCGCGACGTGAAGATGCTGGCGCGGCGGACCAGGTAGCCGACCGGCGGCTCGCCCAGCGTATAGACGATCTGCGTGCCCGGCGGCGGGCCCTGCTCCAGCGCCTGCTGGAGGGAGACGCCGGTTTCGACGAGACTGGCCGAGAACCGGCCCCGCTGGTCGAGAACGTCCTTGAGCCGCTGGGGATCGTCGTATCCCGGCACCTGCAGCGCGATGCGGTCGGGACCGGCGCGGGTGACGATCGCATTGGCGCCGCCGGCGCCGATGACGCGCTGGCGGACGACGTCCACCGCCGACACGACGGCCTCGGCGGCGGCGGCGTTGACCGATTCACCCAAGACCTCGAGCCGGATGATCCCGCCCGCTTCGGTCGCGCCCAGCCGGGTGCCGGCGACGGCGGCGAACTCGGCACGGGCGGCCTCGATCCGCGCCGCATCGGTGACGCGCACGACGACGTTGCGTCCGGTTCCCGACAGGCCGGTATAGGGGATCTGGGCATTTCTCAGCGTCTGCCCGACCTCGTTGACGACGGCCAGCAGCCGGTCGTTCTCCACGTCGGCGCGCTCGATCTTGAGCACGAGCCCGGCGCCGCCGCTGAGATCCAGGCCGGAGGCCAGCCGCAGAGAGGAGAGCCAGCCCGGCATGGCCGAGCGCTGCTGATCCGTAAGCAGCGTGGGCAGAAGAACAAGAAGGCCCGCCACGACGGCGAGCCAGGCAAGCAGAGTTTTCCAGCGGGCGGGTTGCAGCATATCCATCTCGAAATGCCCGGCGCGCTGCCGGCAGATAAGCCTGGGGCCGTCCGGCGGGCCACATCGGCGCCGCCGGACGGCAGGACCATACTATTCCTTGACCGGCTCGCCCTTGACGCGGACCTCGGAGATGCCGCTGCGCACGACGCGGACCTTGATGCCCTCGGCGATCTCGACCTCGAGCTCCTTGTCGTCGATTACCTTCGTCACCTTGCCGACGACGCCGCCGCCGGTCACGACCTGGTCGCCGCGTCGGATGTTCTTCAGGAGCTCCTCGCGGCGCTTCATGGCGGCGCGCTGGGGACGGATGATGAGGAAATACATCACCACGAAGATCAGCAGGAACGGCAGAACCGACATCAGAAGATCCGTACCGCCCGGGGAAGCAGCCGGCGCCGTCTGGGCGAAAGCCTCGGTAATCAACATTCAAAACTCCTCGAAACTGGACGCCGGGGGATGCATTTCCACCCGCAGCAGTGCGCGCGACTATAGGCAAGACCGGCCTGAATGCAACAATTGCGCCCAGATCCTGCCGGAAATTCAGGGTTTTCTCTCTTTTCCGCCGCATCCGTCCATGCTACCGCCCGCAAGACTGGTCAACGGGATGGAGCAGGCACGTGCAGGACGAGCAGATTCGGTCGCTACTGAAGGAAATCACCGGCCTTCGCGCCGCCCTCGAACGGCTCGCAGGCCCCGCCCCCGCCGAGAACGACTGGAACGCCGCCGACTGCTTCGTCTGGGCGCCCCAGCGGCACTATCTGCAGCCGGTGGCCCGGCCGAACCGCGTCGACATCGGCCTGATCGTCGGCGTGGACCACGTCCGCGACATCCTGCTGGACAACACGCTCCGCTTCGCCAAGGGCCTGCCGGCCAACAACGTGCTGCTCTGGGGCGCGCGCGGCATGGGCAAATCCTCGCTCGTCAAGGCCGTCCACGCCAGTGCGGCGGCGACCACCCAGACGGCGTTGAAGCTCGTCGAGGTGCACCGCGAGGACATTTCCACGCTGCCGACGCTGATGGAGATCCTCAAGGATGCGCCCGCCTGCGTCATCGTCTTCTGCGACGACCTCTCCTTCGATCACGACGACACCTCCTACAAATCGCTGAAGGCGGCGCTCGACGGGGGCGTCGAGGGACGGCCGGACAACGTCATCCTCTACGCCACGTCGAACCGCCGCCACCTGCTGCCGCGCGACATGATGGAGAACGAGCAGTCGACCGCGATCAACCCCTCCGAGGCGGTCGAGGAAAAGGTCTCGCTCTCCGACCGGTTCGGCCTGTGGCTCGGCTTCTACAAGTGCAGCCAGGTCGACTATCTGGCGATGATCGACAGTTATGCGGAGCATTTCGGCCTCGAAGGGGACCGCGACGCGATCCATGCCGAGGCGCTCGAATGGGCGACCACGCGCGGATCCCGCTCCGGCCGCGTCGCCTGGCAGTTCATCCAGGACCTCGCCGGCCGCATGGGCAAGACGCTCGCCCGGTAGGCGGCGAAGCCCTTTCTCGGTTCATCGCCCTGATGCAGAAAGCGGCCCCGTTGCCGGCGCGGCTTTTCGTTCTGCGATCTTGGGTCCCCCGTCGGACTATTCGAGATAGGTCATCGGGTTCACGGCCGAGGCGTTCTTGCGGACCTCGAAATGGAGCTTCGGCCGGGTGGCGTTGCCGCTCATGCCGGAGGCCGCGAGCGTCTGGCCGCGCTGGACCTTCTGGCCGCGCTGGACGTTGAGGCTGGACGCATGGCCGTAGACGGTCACGGTGCCGTCGTCGTGGCGCACCAGCACGGCGTTTCCGAGTTCCTTCAGGCTGCTGCCCGAATAGATGACGACGCCGTTCTCGGCGGCCTTGACCGGCGTTCCCTCCGGAACGGAGATATCGATGCCGTCGTTACGGCTGCCCTCGACGTTTGCGCCGTAGCCGGCGATCACCGCCCCGCGGACCGGCCAGCGATACTTGCCGATGCCGGTCGATTCGGGCGCTTCCTCGGTCACGTCCGTCTTGGTCTCGACTTCGCTGACGGTCTGCTTCTTTTCGACCGGCGCATAGGCCTCGGCGTTCTTCGTGGCGGGTGCTGCCTTCCTGGCGTCGGGCAGCGAGGCCGTCATCGTGCCGTCGGTCGCAGACTTGGACGCCGCGGGGATATGCAGCTTCTGGCCGACCCGGATCGAGGCTCCGTCGAGGCCGTTCGCCTGTTTCAGCGCGTCGACCGAGACGCCGTTCCTGGCGGCGATCTTTGCGAGCGAATCGCCCGGCTGGACCTCGTAACCGCCCTCCGGCTTGCCGTCGCCGCCGGCTGCGACCTTGCCCTTGCCGGCCTCGCCGGCGGCCTTGTCGCGGCCCTTGGCCGAGCCCGGGAGAATGGCGACTTCGGCGCCGCTGTCCTGCTTGTTGCCCGGCTTCTTGCCGTTCGGATCCAGCGCGGTGTCGATCGAGGCCTTGGCGGCGCTGCGGGCAGTGCCGAAGACCGGAATGGTGATCTTCTGGCCCGGCTCGGCGTCGGCGGCACTCTTCAGGCCATTGGCCTTGAGGATTTCCTTTTCCGGCACGCCGTAGCGGCTCGACAGCGTCTTCAGGCTCTCGCCGGGACGCAGCATGACCACCGGCGCATTGGCCGTCGACCAGCCTTCGGCCCGCTTCGGGGCGGGTGCGGCGGCGCGAGCGGGCGGCTCGACCGCATCGGATAGCGTCGGCGCCGCATTGCCCGGCATCGGCTGGGCCACGGCCACTTCCCGTGCGCTCGAAGCCGGGGCGGCAACAGGATCGGAAAGGGTGGTACGCTCGACGCTCATCGGCGTGCTGGCGCGGCGCACGCCCGAACCGTCGGCCGTGTCGACGGGCATCGGCGCGGCCGAGACGGGATCCTGGGAGACGTAGCCCTGATTGGCGGCGACAGCACCGTTGACGTCGCCGCGAGGGACGTAGCCGGAATTGCCCACCCTGCGCGGGATGGAGCCTGTCGTCATGTCGTCGGAAGAGGAAAACAGCCCCCCGAAGCGGGTGGCGTCGGAACTGCAGCCGGTTGCCACACCGGCCAGCAAAACCGCCACGAGGACCCGTGGAGCGGTACTAGCAAAACGCGGCGATACACTCTTACGCATGTCAAACTACCCAATCGAAACACAACCAACTGCCGTGCAATGATTAAAGCGCGTTAGAGTTACCGCCCGGTTAAGACCGGCCCCGCTGTGGCAATTTGATAACCATGATCGGCCCGCCGGCGCGGAGAAACCTCCGTCCCGGCAGGCCGAAATCCGGCGATCGAGCGTGCCTCAGAAGCTCGCGAGATACATCGAGGTGGCGTGGGAGACGCCGAGCCCGCGGAAGGCCTCGGCACCGAGGCCCGCCGTCGCCGCAGCCATCTGCGGAACGTCGCGGCGCTGCGTGTTGACGCCGGCGAGGATGGTGTCGATCACCGCCGGCGCCTCGCCGGCCGCATCGTCGTCCATCGCCTTTTCGGCATAGGCCAGCGAGCGCAGGGCGGAAACGGCAATCTGCCGGCTGCCGGCATAGCGCGGGCTCGACTGGTCCTGCGGCTGGAGCCGGTCGTAGTATTCGATATAGGCGCGGTAGTAGCTCTTCATGTCGCCCTCCTCACGGAAGTGGCGGAAGGCTGCATATTCGCGTTCCTCGAGGGCGGTCGATACGACGTTGTTGCGCTCGTCTTCCGACAGGGCGGGAAGGCTCTGGTTGTCACGGGAGGCGCTGAGGACGAACAGGGCCTCGACTGATAGCGACACCCGATCGGACGGATCGTGACTGCCTGCCGTGAACGCGCTCGAGCGCTGCCCTTCGGCCGTCTCGTCGCTGGTGCGTCCGGCGGCGCGGGCTGCAAGGTTGGCGAGGCTGTCCTGTGTCGCCGTCCCGGCGATCCTGTTCGAGATTTGCATGCCCATCTCCCTCGGCACGGCGAGACTGCCCAATGGTGCCGTGCGTTGACGTGGATATCGTCTCGACTATCGGAATATGGCGCGAAGCTTGCGCGAGGCTTGCGCTGGTTAACAAGTCGTTAACCTTTTGGGCGCCGGCGACATGAATCCTGGCGTGACAGGGCTGCATGCGCGGGTGACGCCCGGCGCGAGATGTCGTCCCGTGCCGATGGAAAGGGCGTGCGAAAGGACAGTGCCCGCGATCCGGTTCAGAGCGCCTGCGCCAGATGCGGCACGATCGGCAGGTAGGGAACCTCGAAGAGGTCTTCGCGATCGAAGCGGCTGCCGGTCTTGACCAGCTTCAGCATGCGGCACTCGGTGTCGCTGACCATCACGGGTGCGAGCAGCATGCCGCCGGAGACGAGCTGCTCGGCAAAGAGCCGCGGCATGGCCGGAAAGGCGGCCGTCACCAGGATGCGGTCGAAGGTGCCCTCGCCCGGCATGCCGTTGCTGCCGTCGGCCTGGCGGACGATGACGTTGCGGATACCGGCCTTGTCCATGCTCTGCTGGGCGCCGGTGACCAGGGTGCGGTAGCGGTCGACGGTGAGCACGCGCTCGGTCAGCCGTCCCATGACGGCGGCGGTGAAGCCGCTGCCCGTGCCGATTTCCAGAACCCGCTGGCCGGGCTTGAGCGCCAGCAGGTGCAGGAGCCTGACGGCGAGATCGACCCCTTCGACGAAGGAGCCGCAGTCGATCGGCAGCAGCCGGCTGGAATAGGCGTCGCCGGCGAACTGCGGCGGCACGAACAGGGTGCGCGGCGTCTGCTCCACGGCCGTCAGGAGGTCGATGTCCTTGATGCCCTGGCCGCGCAGGCGGAGCGCCAGTGCGGCGAAACCTTCCTTCTCAACCACCCGTGCCGTGCTCAATCGCCACCTCTCTCAGTCAGCAAGCGCCCGCTGGACGCGGTCCAGAACCGTATAGTCCGTCAGGTCGAGCTTCAGCGGCGTGACGGAGATCGCATTCTCCCTGAGCGCGTGGATATCGGTGCCGGAGCGGAAATCGCCGCGCCGGTCGCCGAAGCGCAGCCAGAAATACGGGAAACCGCGGCCGTCCTTGCGCTCCTCGATGGTGATGCCGAAATCGAGCTTGCCCTGCGACGTCACCTCGACGCCGGTGACCGCATCGGCCGGGCAGTTGGGGAAATTCAGGTTGAAGAAGGTGCCGTCGGGCAGCTCGACCTCCAACAGCCGGCGGATCAGGTCCGGCGCGTACCGCTCGACCACCTCCCAGGGGACGGTGTGGCCGTCGACGTAGCGGAACGCCTGGCTCAGCGCCATGGCGCGGATGCCCTGCAGCGTGCCCTCGATGGCGCCGGCGATGGTGCCGGAATAGGTGACGTCGTCGGCCATGTTGGCGCCGGCGTTGACGCCCGAGAGCACCAGGTCGGCGGGACCGGGAAGGATCTCGCGCACAGCCATGATGACGCAGTCGGTCGGCGTGCCGCGCAGCGCGAAGCGCTTTTCCCCGACCTTGCGCAGCCGCAGCGGCTCGGACAGCGTCAGCGAATGCGCAAGCCCGCTCTGGTCGGTCTCCGGCGCCACGATCCAGACGTCGTCCGACAGCGAGCGGGCGATCCGTTCCAGAACCGCGAGCCCCTCGGCATGGACGCCGTCGTCATTGGTCAACAGGATGCGCATGCGCGCCTTCGTCCTTTCAATTGGCCTTCTCGATCTTCTTCAGGCCGCCCATGTAGGGCAGGAGCACATCGGGGACGGTCACCGAACCATCCTCGTTCAGGTAGTTCTCCACCACCGCGATCAGCGCGCGGCCGACGGCGGTTCCCGAGCCGTTCAGCGTATGGACGAACTTCGGGTTCTTGTCGTCCTTGCCGCGATAGCGCGCATTCATGCGCCGGGCCTGGAAGTCACCGCAGACCGAGCAGGAGGAGATCTCGCGATAGGTATCCTGCCCCGGCAGCCAGACCTCGATGTCGTAGGTCTTGCGCGCGCCGAAGCCCATGTCGCCGGTGCAGAGCGTGACGACGCGATAGTGCAGGCCGAGGCGCTTGAGGATTTCCTCGGCGCAGGCGGTCATCCGCTCGTGTTCGGAAATCGAGCTTTCGGCATCGGTGATCGAGACGAGCTCGCACTTCATGAACTGGTGCTGGCGGAGCATGCCGCGGGTGTCGCGGCCGGCGGAGCCTGCCTCGGAGCGGAAGCACGGCGTCAAAGCGGTGAAGCGCAGCGGCAGCTTCTCCTGCGCCAGGATCTCCTCGCGCACGAGGTTCGTCAGCGGCACCTCCGCGGTCGGGATCAGCCAGCGGCCGTCGGTGGTCTTGAACAGGTCCTCGGCGAACTTCGGCAACTGACCGGTACCGTACATGGCGTCGTCGCGCACCAGCAGCGGCGGCTGCACTTCCATGTAGCCATGTTCCTGGGTGTGGGTGTCGAGCATGAACTGGCCGAGCGCGCGCTCCAGGCGGGCGAGCTGGCCCTTCAGGATGGTGAAGCGGGCGCCGGAGATGCGTGCCGCGCCCTCGAAGTCCATCCAGCCGAGCGCCTCGCCGATCTCGTAATGCTCGAGCGGCTTGTGGTTCCAGGACGGCTTCTGGCCCCACTTGTGCTTTTCGACGTTGTCGTTCTCGTCGGTGCCGACGGGGACGTCGTCGAGGGGAATGTTGGGAATGCGCGACAGCGCGTCGTTAAGCTCGGCGGTGACCCGGCGCTCCTCCTCCTCGGCGGCGGGGAGCTGCGTCTTGATCTCGGCGACCTCGGCCTTCAGCTTCTCGGCGAGCGCGGTATCCTTCTGCGCCATCGCAGCACCGATTTCCTTGGAGGCGGTGTTGCGGCGCGACTGCATGTCCTGCGCCGTCTGGATCAGGGTGCGGCGGGTTTCATCGAGCGCGATCAGGCTGGCCGACAGCGGCTCCGCGCCCCGCTTGGCGAGGGCGGCATCCAGTGCCTCGGCGTTTTCGCGGATCCATTTGATGTCAAGCATTGTCGCTCCGAGCGTCGCAGGGTTTCGCCCCTCTCGCCCGACAGCGTCCGCCTACCGCATCAGGCCTTGTCGGCCTCCTGCGATGTCGGCACCTGCGCCTTATCCTCCTCGTCGGAGTCCGCTTGCGCGTCGGCGCCCGCCCGCTGCCGTTCAATGAGTCGGGCCGTGTAGATGGCAATCTCGTAGAGAAGGATGGTCGGCAGTGCAAGACCGATCTGGGAGACCGGGTCCGGCGGCGTCAGGATGGCTGCGGCGACGAAGGCGATCACGATCGCGTACTTGCGCTTCTCCACCAGGGTCTGCGCCGTGATGAAGCCGGCGCGCACCAGCAGCGAGGAAACCACCGGCAGCTGGAAGACCAGGCCGAAGGCGAAGATCAGCGACATGATCAGCCCGAGATATTCGGACACTTTCGGCAGCAGCTGGATCGATACCTGCCCCTCGCCGCCGCCCTGCTCCATCGACAGGAAGAACCACATCACCATCGGGGTGAAGAAGAAATAGACGAGGGCCGCGCCGATGAGAAACAGGATCGGGGACGCGATCAGGAACGGCAGGAACGCCGCGCGCTCGTTCTTGTAGAGGCCGGGGGCGACGAACTTGTAGATCTGCTGGGCGATGATCGGGAAGGCGATCACCAGCGCGCTGAACATCGCCACCTTGATCTGGGTGAAGAAGAATTCCTGCGGCGCGGTGTAGATCAGTTCGACGTTGCGGTGGGACAGGCCCGCCCATTCGACCGACCACTTGAACGGCTGCACCAGGATGTTGAACAGCGCCTTGGCGAAGTAGAAGCAGACCAGGAAGGCGGCGAAGAACGCACCCACGGCCCACATCAGCCTGCGGCGCAGTTCGATCAGGTGCTCGATCAGCGGCTGGGGCTTGTCCTCGTAGTCGCCGCTCATGCCTGGTCCTTCTTGGGCTTGCGTGTCGTCGTCCTCTTCGCCGGGGCGTCAGCGGCGACAGCTGCGGTCTTTGCGTTCGGCTTCGCGGCCGGGGCCTTGGCGGCAGCGGCAGCCTTGCCGGCTGCCGGGGCCTTGGCTGCTGCCGGGGCCTTGGTCGAGGAGGGAGCCTTTGCGGTCGATGCAGCCTTTGCGGTGGAGGCGGCCTTGCGCGGCGTCTTGGCCGCGGCGGTCTCTTCCGCAGGCACTGCAGGCTTCACCGGCTCGACCGGTGCCGCCGTCACCGGCTGCACGGGGGCTGCCGGAAGCGGGCTTGCCGGCGATGCCGCGACCGTAGCCGCCGGCGCTGCGGCAGCCGCGGCGGAGACGACGGGGGCCTGCGGGACCGCAGCGGCATCGGTTGCGCCCTCGGCGACGGCCGTGGACGTCGAGGATGCCGACGGCGCGGCGGTGACCTTCGCCAGGTCCGCCTTGATCTCGTCGCCCATCTGCCGCAGCGGATTGACCGCGTCGCGGATGGCGCTCATCGGGTTGAGCTTCTGCGCATCGCCGATGGTCTTGCGGACGTCGTCGAGATCCGCCTCGCGCAGCGCCTCGTCGAACTGCTGGCGGAACTCGCCCGCCATGGAGCGCATCCGCGTGACGATGCGGCCGAACGTCCTGAGCATCTGGGGCAGGTCTTTCGGACCCACCACCAGGATCAGCACGATGGCGATGACAAGAATTTCGCTCCAGCCGACTTCAAGCATAAGGCAATGTCCTTGCGGGACCGCGACGGCACGTCGCGTCCCGGCCGATTACTTGATCTCGTCAGCCTTGTGCTCGACGGTCTTCGACTTGTCAGCCGCGGCTGCTTCGTCGTCGGACATGCCCTTCTTGAAGTTCTTGATGCCCTTGGCGACATCGCCCATCAGTTCGGGAATCTTGCCGCGGCCAAACAGCAGCAGCACCACTGCGAGAACGATCAGCCAATGCCAGATGCTGAATGAGCCCATGCTATTTTACTCCCTTTAGGATTTCGTCCCCGATGTAGGACGTTCAGGTGTCTTTTTCAAACACTAGTATGTCGCGCTCGTTAGCCGAAACCATGACATCGCGCAATCCACCGGGAAGTTGCCCGGCCCTGATTCGCGCGCGGATCGGGTGGTCGGTTCCCGGCACGGCCAGTTCCAGCAGTTCGACCACGCCCAGGAACCGCCGCGACAGGATCCGCGCCGGGATCGTGCCGTCCGCCTCGGAGATGGCGAGGCCGGACAGACGCACGGCGATCCGGACCTTCGCGCCGTCGGAAAGACGCCCCGCAGGCACGTTTCCGAGCGGCGTTTCAACCCTTCCCGCGCTCACACGGCCGGGAAAGACGTTGATCTCGGAGAAGAAGCCGGCGGCAAAGAGATCGGCCGGCCGCAGATAGAGCTCCTCGGCCGTTCCGACCTGCACCAACCGGCCGTCGCGCAGGAGCGCGATGCGGTCGCCCATCCGCATCGCCTCCTCCGCGTCATGGGTGACGACGATGGCGGTTGCGCGACTATGTCGCAGGATGGCGAGCGTATCCGCCCGGATCGAATCCTTCAGCCGCGAATCGAGCCCAGAGAAGGGCTCGTCCATCAGAAGGACCGCCGGACGCGGGGCGAGCGCACGAGCGAGCGCCACGCGCTGCTGCTCGCCGCCGGAGAGCGCGTGGGGAAACTTGTCGGCATAGTGCGACAGGCCGACGCGCTCGAGCGCCAGATGCGCCTCGGCAATGGCGTCGGCCTTGGGGATCGCCGTCAGGCCGAAGCGGACATTGTCCAGCACTGACATGTGCGGAAAGAGCGCGAAATCCTGGAACATCAGGCCGACGCCGCGCCGCTCCGGCGGCAGGAACACCTTCGGCCCGGCGATCTCCCGGTCGTTCAGGAGCACGCGGCCGCCCGCCTGCGCCTCGATGCCGGCGGCAATCCGCAGCAGCGTCGTCTTGCCGGACCCGGACGGCCCGAGCAGGCAGAGAACCTCGCCCGGTTCGGCCGACATCGAGATGCCGCGGATGGTCTCCCGGCCGTGATAGCTGTGATGGATATCCTCGAAGGACAGCTTCGCCGCGAAGGTCACCGCTGACGCGGTCAGCGTTTCGAGCCCGTTCAGATTCGACGAATCCGAAGCCATTCCCTGCCAATCCCCGAATGCGCGCCCCCGGACAAGATCGCCGGGACGCCTCTGCCGAAACGCCGTGAAAAGCGGCGGCAATTCAGGGCGGACATAAGCTTCCGCTATTCGTCTTCTTTTCCGCCCGGTGTCAAGAGGCCGAGTTCCTCGAGGTCCATCTGCGTGATCGGATCCTCGTCCTCGGACAGTTCGTCCTCGCCGAGCGGCAGGGGGATCTGGAAATTGGAAGGGATGCGGCCGGAGAGAAGGCCGGCGCCCTTCAGCTCCTCCAGGCCCGGCAGGTCGCGCAGTTCCTCCAGGCCGAAATGGTCGAGGAAGTCCTTGGTGGTCCCGAAGGTGACGGGCCGGCCGGGCGTGCGCCTACGGCCGCGGAACCGCACCCAGCCCGCCTCCAGAAGCACGTCCAGCGTGCCCTTCGAGGTCTGGACGCCGCGGATGTCCTCGATCTCGGCCCGGGTCACCGGCTGGTGGTAGGCGATGATCGACAGCACCTCCAGGGCGGCGCGCGAGAGCTTGCGCACCTCCCCCTCGTCGCTGCGGACGACGAAGGACAGGTCCGGCGCCGTCCGGAACGCCCAGTGATCGCCGACCTGGACGAGGTTGACGCCGCGTCCGGCATAGAGGGCCTTCAACTGGCGCATGACATGGCCGACATCGACGCCGGCCGGCAGGCGGTCGGCGATGTAGGCTTCGGGAACCGGGCCGGCGGAGGCGAAGACGAGCGCCTCGGCGATGCGCGCGGCCTCGTGCAGCCGGCGCGGGTCGACGACGGCAGCCCCCTCGTCGGCCTGGACGACATCCTGCGGCCCGTCGATCTCAGACATGATCGTCGTCCCCCTGCCCGTCCGGCTGGCCGCCCCGCTGCGCCTGCGCGCCGCGGCGCAGGAAGATCGGCTGGAACACGCCGTCCTGCCGCAATTCGAGCTGCCCCTCCCGCACCATCTCCAGCGTGGCGGCAAAGGCGCTCGCCATCGCCGTGCGGCGCTCGGAGGGTTCGGTGAGATAGCGAAGGAGGAAATGATCCAGCGCCGTCCAGTCCTCCACCTCGCCCATCAGCCGGTGCAGGATCTCGCGCGCATCGGCGAGCGACCAGACGTTGCGCTTCTCGATCGTCACCTGGGTGATCGCGTGGCGCTGGCGCAGCGACGCATAGGCGCTGAGGAGATCGTAGAGCGAGGCGTCGAATGCGGACCGCCTCTCCGTCGGGATATGCTCCGGCGCGCCGCGGGCGAAGAAATCGCGGCCAAGGCGGTTGCGGTTGACGAGCCGGGTCGCCGCGTCCCGCATCGCCTCGAGCCGCTTCAGGCGGAAGGCCAGCGTCGCCGCCATCTCCTCGCCGCTCGGCCCCTCGTCCTTCGGCTGCTGCGGAATGAGCAGGCGCGACTTCAGATAGGCGAGCCAGGCGGCCATGACGAGATAATCGGCCGCAAGCTCTATCCGGATCTGCCGGGCGCGCTCGATGAAGGCGAGGTACTGCTCGACGAGCGCCAGCACGGAGATGCGCGACAGATCGACCTTCTGCGTCCGCGCCAGATGCAGGAGCAGGTCGAGCGGGCCCTCGAAGCCGGCGATGTCGACGACGAGGCCTTCCTCATGCAGGGCGCGGTCGCGGTTGTCCTGCCACAGCTCCTCCATCGGGGCTGCGTCGGAAGCGTCCGTCTTCTGCGGATTGAACCTCGTTCCGTACACCTACGCTCCAAGAACGCCATGCCGGCGCGGTCGGACCTTCCTCAAGCGACCGCGACCAGCGCGTTGAATTCTTCCCGCAGGGCCTGCTCGTCGGCGCCATCGGCCGGGGGAAAGCCGGACGTCACCGCATCCGCGCGCCGCCGGCTTTCGCCCGCCAGCGGTGGCACGTTCTCGGCAACCGCGATCATTTCTTCCATGATGCCGTGGCAATGCAAGACCAAATCGAGGCCGGCCCCGACAATTGCACGCGCACGGGTTGCAATATCGCCGCGCAGCGCGTTCATCGACACGTCGTCCGACATCAGCAGCCCGTCAAAGCCGATATGGCCGCGAATGACCTCGCGGACGACCTTCGCCGAGGTGGTGGCCGGATTGTCCGCGTCGAGCTCGGTGAAGACGATGTGGGCCGACATCGCCATCAGCTCGTCGCGCATGTGGCGGAAGGGCAGGAAATCGATCGCCTGCAGTGCATCCAGCGGCGCATGGACCACCGGCAGGTCGTGATGGGAATCGACCATGGTGCGGCCGTGGCCCGGCATGTGCTTCATCACCGGCAGCAGGCCGCCGGCCTTAAGCCCGTCGGCGGCCGCCTTGCCCATCGCCGAGACGATCTGCGGCTCCTGCCCGTAGGCGCGGTTGCCGATGACGTCGTGCACGCCGGGAACGGCCACATCCAGCACCGGCAGGCAGTCGACGTTGACACCGAGGCGGGAGAGGTCGAAGGCGAACAGCCGCGACATCAGCCAGGCGGCGCGCAAGCCCTTTGCCTCGTCCTGGCGATAGATCGCGCCGAGGGCGGCGGCATTCGGATATTGCGGCACGTGCGGCGGCTTGACCCGCTGGACGCGCCCGCCCTCCTGGTCGATGAGGACGGGGACGGTCGGATCACCGCCGACCGTATCGCGCAGGGCCGCGGTCAGGTCGGCGACCTGGGACGGGTCGCCGATGTTGCGTCCGAACAGGATGAAGCCCCAGGGGCGCTCGTCCCGGAAGAAGGCCTTCTCGTCGTCGGTGAGGACCAGGCCCTTGCAGCCGGAGATAAAGGATTTCGATTCGCTCATGCGACGAATCATAAGGCGTGCACGGGGAAAGGCGAGAGCGGCGGGCGGCTTCTTGCACAGGAAACCCGCCGCAATCCCTGGGGGCGGACGCAAAAATGGCGCGTCCGAGACGCGCCATTTCATCTCCTTGCGTCTTTTACGCCCTCAGCGGGTGACGAGGCAGCTGCCGCCCGCGGCCTTGTACTTGGCGCAAAGGGCATTGGCCTCCTCGCGCGAGCCGGCCGGAATGCGGACGCGGTAGTAGGTGCCCTTGTTGGCGATCTCGGCGCGCTTGATGTCGACGCCGCGGCCGCCGATGACGCTGCCGAACTTCGCCGACAGGCTGTTGTAGGACGACTGGGCCTCGGCCTCGGAGGGAAGCGACGCGATCTGGATCACGTAGCCGCCGGGATTGGCCGCCGCAGGCTGTGCCGCAGCCGGCGCCTGGGCGGATGCTTCCGGCTGGGCAGCCGGCGCCTCGGCCAGCGCCGCGGTCTCGGTCGGGGCCGTTTCGGTGACGCGGCCGCGCTCGGTGACGGTACCGACCACGTCGACAGGCTGCTCGGCGGGGCGCGATACCGGCACCGGCGTGCCGACCATCACCTCGCCCTGCGGCGCCTGCGCGGCGGCGGGCTCGCTCGTGGCGGCTTCCGTCGGCGCAGCACCGGCCGGGGCGACCGGGGTCGTCGTCACCGTGCGCACGGGTGCGGTCTCCTCGACCGCCGTGCTCGCCAGTTCCTGCAGGGCGCGCTCGTCCCCATCGGCGGGCGACGCAGGGGCGGTCCCCTGCGGCTGCGCCCGCAGGCCGACATCGGCGGAAGCGGAAGCGGATGCACCGGCAGTGGCGGTCTGCGCGTTCGCATCGGCCGAAGCGCCTGGAGCGGCCGTGTCTGCCGCGGCGGCGGGCTGGGTGGCTTCCGCCAGAGCCGGGGCGGTCTCGACAGGGGCCGGCTCCTCGCGGGCGACCAGTGTTCCATCCGGCTTGACGATCATCGTCCGGACCTTGCGCGGAGAGACGACGGGGCCATTGCCCTCGCCTGCATCCGGCTCGGCCGCCTGATCGTCCACGCCGGGCAGCAGCCGATCGTCATCGGACACAGTGCTTTCGGCAGGCGTCGCCGGATCGTCCTCGATCGGCCCGTCATAGGGCAGCGATTCCGGCGTCAGCGTGCGCTGGACGACATCGACGGGTTCCTCGGTCGAGGTGACGAGCTGCTCCTGCTTCGGGCCGCTGTCGGACTGGCCGGCGACGCGGTCATAGACCGCCTTGTCCTGATTGGGGACGCTCTGGCCGCCGCGCTCTTCCGGAACGACCTTGACCGGCCCCTTGTCGGCGGCAATGACGCGCGGCTCCTCGGAGCCGGTGCCGACCGCGCCGGTGCCGGCCAGGAAGGCATAGACGCCGGCGCCACCGAGAACGACGACGGCGGCAACGGCGGCGGCCACCATCAGGCCGCGGCCGCGGCGCGCGGGCTCGTCGTAACCGTCGCCGACGTAGTCGTCGTCGACCTGCTGGGCGTCGAGCGGGATGGCGTGACGCTCGGGCTGCGACAGCGAGCGGCGCAGGTCTTCGGCGAGCGCCTTGTCGAATTCCTCCGCATCGCCCGCCGCGGGCTTGAACGGGATGACCTTGGCGGCGGTGCCGGTGCCGGCGGCACGGCTGAAGACCGGTGCGGTGGCCGGCTGACCGAACAGGTCGGCCATCTCGGCATCGATGTCGAGATCGAACTCCGGCTGCTGGACCGGCGGCTTCTCCTTGTCGGCCGCCGGCAGATGCGGCACGTCGAGTTCGCCGACCGGCGCAACGCTGACGTCGGTGTCGGCGATCAGCGACGGATCGAAGGGCAGAACGAAATCCGCCTCCTCCCGCTGCGTCTCGCGGCCGGGTTCGGCAGCGCGCGCGGAGGGTGCGGGCGCTGCTTCGGGCTGCGGAACGACCGCAGCGATCGGGGCCCGGGGCGGCATGACGGCGACAGGCGCCGGCGCTACTGCAAGCGGGGCTGGCGGCATCGGGGCTGCCGGTGCAGGCGCAGGCGCCAGCGGCTGGGCCGGTGCGGCCCGTTCCGCCGCGGGCGTGGCGAGCGCGGCAGCCGGGACCACCGTCGCCGCCGCCATGGCGGCCACGGCCGGCGCGGAGGGCGGCACCGACGACTGCTCGGACGGCAGCAGTTCGGACGGGTCGAGATCGAAATCGATGTCGGACAGGTCGAGCTCGAAATTCGCAAAGGGGTCATCGACCTCCGCAGCGACGCTCTCGACGGCGGGCGGGAGCGATTCGGCAGCGGGTGCGGCAAAGACCGGCCCGACCGTGGCGGCCACGGCGACTTCGACGACCGGCTCGACGGCCGGCGGCTCGAAAGCTGCGGGTGCGGCAAATGCCGTCTCGGGGATGGCGACGGGCTCAGGAGTGGCCACGGGCGGACGGGCCATCGCCACCGGAGTTGCCCGGGAGAATTTCACGTTCGAGAAGCCCTCGAGCATGCCCGGACGCGGGCGCGGCGCTTCCAGCGGGGCTGCCAGCGGCGGACGGCTCTCGGGAACGGGGAAGCGCTCGACTTCCGCCAGCAGCTCGTCCATGTCGAAGCCGTCGGCGGCCCGCGCCGGCGGGGCGACCTCGTAGGCCTGCGGCGGCTCGAAGACCGGCGCCTCCTGGGCGTCGTCGGCATGCGGAGGCAGGGCCTCCTCGGCGGCGGCAAGCACCGCATCGGCATGCGGATCGGAAACCCAGTCCGGCACGAAATCGACCGCGCCGATCTCGACCGGCAGCTCCTCCGCCTCGAAATGCGCACCCTCGCCGAGTTCCAGCGTCACCGGAACCGGGTCGGCATAGCTCGGCGCGGACGCAAACGCGGTCTCCGCGGCATCGTGCGAAGCTACGGCAGGCAGCGCCTCGACAAAGCTCTCCTGCACCATGCCGGCATGGGCATCGCCGGTATCGACAACGGCATAGCCGGCCGCGGCCGGATCATAGGCGGGAATGTCGTGATGGATCCGGCTCTCGACGGCCGGCCAGGCCGCCACCGGGGCCGCCTCTTCCTGCGGCACGACGGCTGCGGGTTCGGACGGTTCGGCAAACGCCTCACCCAGCGAAAGCTCGAGTTCCTGGTCGAGATCGAGCGCCACCGGCTCCTCGAACGGGGCAGAATAGTCCGCCGGCTGGAGACCGAGGAAGGTCGGGACAGAGGGGACGTCGTCGTGTTCCGACGCAGCCGGCGTCACGGGTTCGGCGACCGGCGGCGCCTCGTAGGCGATTTCCTCCAGGCGCTCGGCCGCGGGCAGCATCTCTTCGCCTTCATAGGCGGGCTGGATGTCCCAGGCGGAGACGGCTTCCGCTTCCGAAACGGGCGCAGCAAACGCGGCCTCGTCCTGCCAATTGGAATCAGCATTCAGGGCGGGTTCTTCCGCATAAAGCGGCGCGGGCTCTTCCTCGTAGGACGGCTCGGCATAGGCAGGCGCGACGACATCGGGCTCGACCGCCTCGACGGCGGGAATCACGTTCTCCGCGCCAGCCTCGTCCTGATCGTATGACGGCGCGGGCGCGCTTTCGAGTTCGGCTGCCGGATCGAGCGCGGGCGCATCATAGAGCGCGAACTCCCTGAGAAGTTCGCTCTCCAGATCGAATGCAGGCTCCTGAAGGGGCTCGGGGGGCACCGGACGGGCTGCAGTGGGCACATTGCGTGGCTCGTAGCCGACAATGCGTGCGAGCTCCGCCAAGGGATCGTCATCCGAGAGGATGACGTTGTCGGCGGGTCCGCTTCGCGCGAGATTCTTGTCTGCCATGCTGCTCCACTCACAAGCTACAAAATCGCGTTTGCCAGCTTATTGTGGGCAAATGGTGACGCTAGCGCATCTCGTCCGGGGCGGCCGTGCCAGTAATGGCGAGGCCCGATTTCAGAACGGATGCAACAGCAAACACCAGCCCGAGTCTGGCTATACTCAATTGTCGGTTTTTATCATTAACAAAACGTAAGTCCGGCTGATCCTTGCCCTTGTTGTAGTGCGCATGGAAGACGCTCGCGAGATCGTAGAGGTAAAAGGCGATACGGTGTGGTTCATGTGCAAGCGAAGCAGCCTCGACAATGCGAGGGTATTCCGCGACTTTTGCTAGCAACTGCAACTCGTTCGGATCAGAGATCCCCTCCACCGTGGCGGCAAGATCAAGGCTGTCCAAATCGAGATCCGGGAAGGCTTCCACCGCTTTGCGGAAAGTCGACATGCAGCGCGCATGCGCATACTGCACGTAGAAGACCGGATTGTCCTTCGACTGCTCGGTCACCTTGGCGAAGTCGAAATCGAGCGGCTCGGAGCTCTTGCGGTAGAGCATCATGAAGCGCACGGGATCGCGGCCGACCTCGTCCACCACCTCGCGCAGGGTGACGAAATCGCCGGAGCGCTTCGACATCTTCACCGGCTCGCCGTTGCGGAACAGCTTGACGAGCTGGCAGAGCAGAACGGTCAGCCTGGCGTTGCCCTCGGAGATCGCCCGGCAGACCGCCTCCAGCCGCTTGACGTAGCCGCCGTGGTCGGCGCCGAGGATGTAGATCATCTCGTCGAAGCCGCGGTCGAACTTGTCCTTGAAATAGGCGACGTCGGCGGCGAAGTAGGTGTAGCTGCCGTCCGACTTGATCAGCGGCCGGTCGATGTCGTCGCCGACCTCGGTGGAGCGGAACAGCGTCTGCTCGCGGTCCTCCCAGTCCTCCGGCAACTGCCCCTTCGGCGGCGGCAGCACGCCCTTGTAGACGTGGCCCTTGAAGGTGAGGTCGTTGATCGCCGTGCGGATCGGCGCGCCGCCGTTCGCATGCAGCGTGCGCTCGGAGTAGAAGACGTCGTGGTGGACGTTCAGCGCGTCGAGATCGGCGCGGATCATCGCCATCATCGCATCGATCGTCTTGTCCTTGACGATCGGCAGCCACTTCTCCTCCGGCATCAGCCGCAGGCTGGAGCCGAATTCCGCCGCCAGCGCCTCGCCGACCGGGACGAGGTAGTCGCCGGGATAGAGGCCAGGCGGGATCTCGCCGATCTTCTCGCCTAGCGCCTGGCGGTAGCGCAGGAAGGCGGAGCGCGCGAGCACGTCCACCTGCGAGCCGGCGTCGTTGATGTAGTATTCCTTGGTGACGTCGTAGCCCGAGAAGGCCAGGAGGTTGGCCAGCGCGTCGCCGACGACGGCGCCGCGGCAATGGCCGACATGCATCGGACCGGTCGGATTGGCCGAGACGTATTCGACGTTGACCTTGCGGCCTGCGCCGACGGCGCTGCGGCCGAAATCGGTGCCGGCGCGGATCATGTCGGCCAGCACCTTCTGCCAGTAGCCGACCGACAGGCGCACGTTGATGAAGCCGGGGCCGGCGACGGTGACTTCGGCCACTTCCGGATCCTGGCTGAGCTTTTCCACGATCAGCTCGGCGAGCGCGCGCGGATTGGTGCCGAGCGGCTTGGCCAGCACCATCGCGGCATTGGTGGCGACGTCGCCATGGCTGGCATCGCGCGGCGGCTCGACCCCGATACGGCCGAAATCAACGGCGGCGCGATTTTCACGCACCACATCAATTTCTTCCAGTACCTTTTTGATCCTGCTGTCGAAATCAGTAAAGAGATTCATGTCTTCCATCCGCGCGCCGCGCTCGGCGCAAGAGCGCCCAAAGCGCTGAATTTGCAGTCGGCCGGGTGACTATCGCAATTCCGGAGTGTGGTCAAACAAGCGCCTGTGGGTATCGATCGCGTAGTTGTCGGTCATGCCGGCGAGATAGTCGCCGACATGGCGGGCCCTGGCGGCCTGCGGCATGTCCCGGATGTGATCCACCCAGTAGTGCCCCTGCATCAGCTGCGGGTCGTCCATATAGGCCTTGAACAGGTCGCTGACGATCGAGGCGGCGTTGGCGCGCACGCGCATCACGTCGGGATGGCGGTAGATCCGCGAAAACAGCATCTTCTTGATCTGCCGGTCGGTGACCAGCATCGCCTCGGAGAAGGTGGCCATGACCCGCCCGGCCTGGCGCACGTCGCCGGCGCTCTTCGGGCGCACCTGGCGCAGAGAGGCCTGGGCGTAGCCGATCACGTCCTCGACCATCGCCGTGATCTGGCGGCGCATGATCTCGTGGGTGAAGCGCGCCGGCTCGAGGCTCGGATAGAGCTGGCGGACCTCCGCCATCAGGCCGGCCAGGAACGGGATCTCCTCCAGCATCTCGAAGGAGAGGTAGCCGGAGCGCAGGCCGTCGTCGATGTCGTGGGTGTTGTAGGCGATGTCGTCGGCGATCGCTGCCACCTGCGCCTCGAGGCTGGCATAGCTTGCAAGCTCGAGATCGTGGAGGGCGCAATAGTCGAGGATCGGCTGCGGGACGGGGCCGCGCGTGCCCTGCCCGTCGGCGGTCAAGAGCGGGCCGTTGTGCTTGACGAGTCCCTCCAGCGTCTCCCAGGTCAGGTTCAGCCCGTCGAACTCGGCATAGCGCCGTTCCAGCTTGGTGACGATCCTGAGCGACTGGGCGTTGTGGTCGAAGCCGCCATAGGGGGCGAGCGCCTCGTGCAGGGCGTCCTCGCCGGTATGACCGAAGGGCGTGTGGCCGAAATCGTGCACCAGCGCCACGCCCTCGGCGAGATCCTCGTCGAGACGCAGCGCCCGGGCGAGCGCGCGGGCGATCTGGGCGACCTCGATCGTGTGGGTCAGCCGCGTGCGGTAGTGATCGCCGTCGGCGGCGATGAAGACCTGGGTCTTGTGCTTCAGGCGGCGGAAGGCGGTCGTGTGGACGATCCGGTCGCGATCACGCTGGAAATCCGAACGGGTCGGGCTCTTGCCCTCCTCGAAGAGACGGCCACGGCTCGTCCAGGGATCGGCCGCATAGATCGCCCGCTGGCCTGCGCCGAAGCCGAGGGCATGTCTGTCCAGTGTCATAGCTCACCCGCATTCGGGCCGCCCATTGACGCGGCCCCGATGCCTTCATACCTATAGTGTGCACAGCGTAAAGCCGCACCGCAAGCGCAATGGCTGTCTGCGAGCAATATCATGTGGTTGCAGGACGTGTTACCATGCAGCTCGAAGCCGGAAGCGACGGCGGCCGGCACGGAATCGATTCTCGGCGGACCTTGAACCCGCCCGGAGGAACTTGATGAACGACAAGAACGTGACCCTTTCCGATGCGGCCGCAAAGCGCATCGCCAGCATCCTCAGCAGCGACCCGGCCAAGAAGGCCATGCGCGTCTCGGTCGAAGGCGGCGGATGCTCGGGCTTCTCCTACAAGTTCGACCTCGTGGACGCCTCCGCCGACGACGACATGGTGCTGGAGAAGGGCGACGCGCGCGTCCTGATCGACCAGCTCTCGCTCGTCTACATGGACGGCTCGGAGATCGACTTCGTCGACAACCTGATGGGCCAGTCCTTCCAGATCAAGAACCCCAACGCCGTGGCAAGCTGCGGCTGCGGCACCAGCTTCTCCATCTGACATCCGAACGATGCGGCGGCCGGGTGGACCTGCGCCGCCTTCGTCCTCCAATCCTCCCCACAAGGGCGGCCGCTCCGCGTCAGGGCGGCCGGCTTCGCGCTGCGCGTCTCGCAGGGCGGCAGGCGCGGCGGCGAACCGGTTTGTCAAAGGAAATCGGAGCGGCTAGAAAGGCGGGCCGCCCGGCCGGGCGCAGCCCATAAATCGGAGACTGTCGATGAAGATCGCCACCTGGAACATCAACGGCGTGCGCGCCCGCATCGACAACCTCATCGCCTGGCTGAAGGAATCGCAGCCCGACATCGTCGCGCTGCAGGAGATCAAGTGCCAGGACGACGCCTTCCCCCGGCTCGAGGTCGAAGCGCTCGGCTACCACGTCGAGACGCACGGGCAGAAGGGGTTCAACGGCGTGGCGCTGCTGTCGAAGATGCGGCCCGACGAGATCAACCGCGGCCTGCCGGGCGACGACACGGACGAGCAGTCGCGCTTCATCGAGGGGGTGTTCTCCGTCAACGGCGGCGTGGTCCGCGTCTGCTCGATCTACCTGCCGAACGGCAATCCGGCACAGGATCCGGTGAAGTATCCCTACAAGCTCGCCTGGATGGGGCGGCTTGCGCGGTTCGCCGAAGACCGCCTGGCGCTGGAGGAGCCGATCGTGCTCGCCGGCGACTACAACGTGATCCCGGAGCCGCACGACTGCTGGGACGTCAAGGTCTGGGAGAACGACGCGCTCTACCTGCCGCCGACCCGCCAGGCGTTCCGGAGGCTGGAGAACCTCGGCTTCACCGATGCGCTGCGCGCCACGACGGACGAGACGCCGCTCTACACCTTCTGGGACTACCAGGGCGGCTGCTGGCCGAAGAACTTCGGCATCCGCATCGACCACCTGATGCTCTCGCCGGAAGCCGCCGACCGGCTCGTCAGCGCCGACGTCGAGAAGCATGTCCGCAACTGGGAAAAGCCGTCCGACCACGTTCCCGTCGTCGCACATCTGGCGATGTGACCGGGCGGCCTGCGCGAACGCCACGGCCTGAATTCGGCAAACCGGTCCGCCTGCCCGCCCGTCGGGGCGAGCGCGCTGCGTTTCGGGATCACGCCCGTGAGGTTCGGAAGAATTCGGACCGCCAGCCGGTCGCGGCCGCCAGGGCGGCGCGCGGCGATCCGCAATGGATCAGTTGACGCCGGCGACGGCCTCTCTCGCCAGCTCGACCGCCTTGCGCCGGTCCTTCTCGCTTGCCAGCGAGAACGCCTGCTCCTGCATCTCCTGCAGCCAGGGGCGATCCTTGGGGCCGCAACGGTCGAGCGCGGTCGTCATCATCGCCAGGCCGCGGGCCGCCTGCCCCTCCTGGAAGATGATGTTGCCGAGCAGGCCCATCGCCCCGGCATGACCGTTCTTCTGCGCCCTGTTCAGCCACTTCTTGGCCTGGTGGATATTGGCCGAACCGCCCTCGCCCGACAGCATCATCCGGGCGAGCTCGTACTGCGCTTCCGGCACGCCGAAGGTGGAGGCGGCCTGGAAATAGAGCTGGCGCGCCTGGGCGAGGTCGATCTGCACGGGGCTGTCGGGAATGCCGCGGCTGTAGTAGCCGGCAAGGGCGATCAGGGCATTGACGAAGAAGCCCGTGTCCTCCGATCCCGGCTCGACGCCCTGGCTTGCGATCTCGCTATAGATCTTGAACGCCTCGAGATCGTTCTCCGGAACGCCGTCGCCGTCGGCATACATGTTGGCGAGCGCCCAGCGCGAGCCGGTATGGCCCTTCTCGGCCGCATAGCGATAGGCCTCGATCGCGTCTTCCTTGCGCCCTTCCTTGTAGGAGAAGAAGCCGAACTTGAAGAGGTCGAACGGGCGGCTTTCCTTGCTGACGCCGGCAGCCGGATCGAAGGCGAGCGCGCGCGCAGCCAGGATACCCTGGCTGAACGACAGACAAAGGCCGACGGCGAGACATTTCAGCGAAAGTGACTCAGGCTTGTACATGGGTTACAGCTATCTTCCGCACCTTACCGCGCCCTGCGGCAGGCGGATTTCCAGAGTTGGAACAAGGACTTGAACAAGGTCAGCCATGTTCCGATGCGCCACGCAGCTGTTGGAAACGACGGAAGCCGACGCCTGTTTGGAGCGTCCTGATGGCATTTCCGTCGCGTATGGCGTCACTCGGTTCATCGGTTCCTTCGGCGCTCGTCCACAAGCGCCCTCTCGAGCCCATCGCTGCTCCCCGTTTGTGGCGGGAAATGGACAAGACGGCTCCTCACTCCTGTGTAGCAAACTATCGCAAAGAATGTGTTGCCAATTCGGCACATGCGCTAAAGGAGAAGAGTTCTCGTCAACCATATCCCCAACGGGTCATTCAGCTTTGAGCCACTATTAACGAGAAAAAAGGCCCGGGTATGACCCGGACCTTCATCTTTCGCCACAAGGTCAATCAGAATTTAACTCTGAACTCCCCGGAGAGTGCGGAGACGAAGTCGGTTCCGTACTCGTAGCTCGTCGTCGTCAGGTTGACCGGGTTCGATTCCCCGCTCGTCAGCAGCCCGAGCGCGCCGGCGAGGCGGAGCTCGACGTTCTCGGTCGGGGCGTAGGCCGCGCCGAGGCCGACGGTCCAGCTGTCGGACTGCGAGCCGGTCACGGTGCTGGTACCGCGGTCCCAGGTCAGGCTGACGCCGCCGCTCCACTGTTCGTTGAACTTGTGGCCGACGCCGCCGGTGACCGTCCAGCCGTCGCGGTAGAAGAGGTCGAGCGAGGTCAGCGCCACGCCATCGGCCGCACCACAGAAGGCCGCGCTGCCGTCGCAGGTGAACTCCACCGTCTGCAGCAGGCTCCAGTTGGTCCACTTGACCGAGCCGAAGGCCAGCCAGTCGGGCGCGATCCCCGACTGGAGCTTCAGCTCGAGCGAGTCCGGAAGGGTCGCAGAGCCGGTGACCGGCGTGCTGACGCCGAAGATGCGCGAATAGAGCGCCTGCCTCATCGGGTCCATTTCGAGCAGGGCGGCCGCGGCCGGCACCCCGGTCAGGTCCAGCGTGCCGTCGATGCTGTCGTACTTCACCCGGCTGTTGTAGACTAGGCTTGCGCGCATGGCGTATTCGGGGATCTCGTAGCCGATGCCGAGCCGCCAGCCGCCGCTGCTGTCCTCCATGCCGTCCAGCCGGCCGAGGCCGCTGTAGCTGGAGAAATCCTGGCCGAGGAGCGCCCCCATGCCCGGAAGCACCTCAGGAGCGAAGACCACCGCCTCCTTGTGGCCGCCAATTTCCTGGTAGAAGCCGCCGCCGATGACGCGGAACTGGCCCGGGCCCATGTCGAACTTGTAGGAGCAGGTGCCGCCGTAGTTGTGGCTGTAGACATCGATCTCGGTCATGTCCTTGGCGCCCGCCCAGTGGCGGCCGGGATTGGAGCTCGCGCCCCAGGGCTCGGAATAGTCGACCATGCAGTCGATGGAATCGCCGATCGCGGCCTTTCCGCCGACATAGGGGTCGGCGTAGTTCTCGTATTCGTCGGCGGTCGTCGAATAGCCGAGGTTGTTCAGATTGGTCGGATCCGTGTCAGGAACGCTGTGATCGCGCGCATTCTCGATCTTCCGGTTCGGCATGACATAGGTCACCGAGCCGTCGAAAAAGAACGGCGAATCCTCGAACAAAAGGTCGGTGTCGTAACCGTGCCGCTCGAGGCCACCGGCCAGCGCCGAGGTGGAAACGGCGAGCGCCGCAAGTCCCGCGATCCCCGACGTCAATTTCAGTCTTCTCATAAATCCCCCCAGAATGCTTCGCAGCGGCCCGGTTTCCGTGATCCGCCGCAATCGCAAAAGAGTATCAGAGAGCCTCGGACGCTTTGCAAACGCCAGGTCGCCCGATCGCCGGTGACATGCGGTTTCCTGAATTACGTAAATTCGCGTCGACCACACCCAAAACGCCGCCACGCGAGATCATTTTTTCCCCAATAGCGGAAAACCCTTAAATTTTAGAGTATTCCATTCCCCGGAAATGACGATGTGTCACATTTCGACCACATCGGGTGAATTGGTCCGCACGGCAAAGAAAAACCGCGCCGCAGATGCGGCGCGGTTGTGAATATCCGCAGCTGTTAAGGGCTGCTGATCGACTCAGCCGGCCTCGACCACGCGGGCGAGCGCAATGCCGAGGCTCGACAACTGCTGGTCGAGTTCCGCCAGCCGCTCCCGCTCCGCCTCGACGACGTCCGGCTTGGCGTTGGCGACGAACTTCTCGTTGGCGAGCTTGCCGCGGATGCGCTCGGCCTCGCCGTTGGCCTTGGCGATCGCCTTCTCCAGCCTTGCGGCCTCGGCCGTGAGGTCGATCAGGGCGCCGAGCGGCAGGCAGGCCGTGGCCTCGCCGATCACGATCTGGGCCGCCCCCTTCGGCGCCTCATCGGCAAGAACGATCTCGCCCACGCGGGCCAGCCTGCGGATGGCCGGCTCGTGGCGCTCCAGCCGCGCCCGGGTCTGCGCGTTGGCACCGACCATGACGAGCGGGGCGACCGCCGCCGGCGGCACGTTCATCTCGGAGCGGACCGAGCGGATGCCGGAGACGAGATCGACCAGCCAGTTGATCTCGTCCGCCGCGGCCTCGTCCGCATAGGCGGGCGACGGCCATTCGGCATGGCAGATGAGGCCCTGCCGCTCGACGCCCTCGCCGGCCGTGTGCGCCCAGAGCTCCTCGGTCATGAACGGCATGAACGGATGCAGGAGCTTGTAGGTCTCCTCCAGCACGTAGGCCGCGCAGGCCTGCGATTCGGCCTTGGCGCCCTCGTCCTCGCCGTTGAACACCGGCTTCAGCAGTTCCAGGTACCAGTCGCAGAACTGGTTCCAGACGAAGCGGTAGAGCGCGCCGGCCGCGTCGTTGAAGCGGTAGGTCTCGATCGCCTCGGTGACGTCGCGGGCGGTGCGGGCGAGCTCGGTCAGGATCCAGCGGTTGATCGTGAGCGATGCCGCCTCCGGCACGAACTGCGGATCGAGCTTGACGCCGTTCATCTCGGCGAAGCGCGTGGCGTTCCACAGCTTGGTGCCGAAGTTGCGGTAGCCGGCGACGCGGGCGGGGTCGAGCTTCACGTCGCGCCCCTGGGCGGCCATGATGGCCAGCGTGAAGCGCAGCGCGTCGGCGCCGTACTCGTCGATCAGGTCGAGCGGGTCGATGACGTTGCCCTTCGACTTCGACATCTTCTGCCCGTTCTTGTCGCGCACCAGCGCGTGGACATAGACGGTGTGGAACGGCTCGATCGGATTGCCGAGGTCGTCCTTCATGAAGTGCAGGCCCATCATCATCATCCGGGCGACCCAGAAGAAGATGATGTCGAAGCCGGTGACGAGCACGTCGGTCTGGTAGTAGCGGTCGAGTTCCGGCGTCTCCTTCGGCCAGCCGAGCGTGGAGAACGGCCAGAGCGCGGACGAGAACCAGGTGTCGAGCACGTCCTCGTCGCGGGTCAGGATCTCGCCGGGCTCGAAGTTCTCCAGCTTCTCCTCCACCCAGGCCTTCCACGGGCCCTCATGCGAGATGTAGTGCTGAATGGCGGCGTGCAGCGCCTCCTCCTCGGTCTTCTCGACGAAGACCTGGCCGTCCGGACCGTACCAGGCGGGGATCTGGTGGCCCCACCACAGCTGGCGGGAGACGCACCAGGGCTGGATGTTCTCCATCCACTCGAAATAGGTCTTTTCCCAGTTCTTCGGCACGAACTTGGTGCGACCCTCGCGCACCGAGGCGATCGCGGGCCGGGCCAGCGTCTTGGCGTCGACGTACCACTGCTCGGTCAGGCGCGGTTCGATCGGCACGCCGCCCCGGTCGCCGTGAGGAACGGTGTGCTTGTGCGGCTCGATCCGGTCGACGAGGCCCGCCTCCTCGAGGATCTCGACGATGATCTTGCGCGCCTCGAAGCGGTCCTTGCCCTCGAGCCGGTCCCAGGCGCCGTGCAGTGCCGCGGGATGATCGAGGCCTTCGAGGAAGTCCTCGTTGTCCTTCAGCGTCACCCGGCCCTCGACGGTCAGCACGTTGACGGCGCGCAGGCCCTGGCGCTTGCCGACCTCGAAGTCGTTGAAGTCGTGCGCCGGGGTCATCTTGACGGCGCCGGTGCCGGCGGTCGGGTCCGGATACTCGTCGGCGACGATCGGGATCTTGCGGCCGACGATCGGCAGGATGACATGCTTGCCGACGATCGACTTGTAGCGCTCGTCGTCCGGGTGGACGGCCACGCCGGTGTCGCCCAGCATCGTCTCCGGCCGGGTGGTGGCGACGACCAGATAGTCGCGCGTCTCCCACTCGGTGGCCTTGCCGTCCTCGTCGAAGGCGACCGGATGCTCATAGGTGACGCCCGGCTCCAACGGATAGCGCAGGTGCCAGAGGTGGCCGCTGACCTCGACCTGCTCGACCTCCAGATCGGAGATCGCCGTCAAAAGCTTCGGATCCCAGTTGACGAGGCGCTTGTCCTTGTAGATGAGCCCTTCCTTGTAAAGACTTACGAAAACTTCGAGAACCGCCTCCGAGAGGCCCTCGTCCATGGTGAAGCGCTCGCGCGACCAGTCGGCCGATGCGCCGAGGCGGCGCAACTGGTTGAAGATCAGGCCGCCGGATTCGGCCTTCCACTCCCAGACCTTCTCGACGAAGGCCTCGCGGCCCATCTCGCGACGGTGCTGCTGCCTCTCCATCAGCCGGCGCTCGACGACCATCTGGGTGGCGATGCCGGCATGGTCCATGCCCGGCTGCCAGAGCACGTCCTTGCCGCGCATGCGCTCGAAGCGGACCATGATGTCCTGCAGCGTGTTGTTCAGCGCGTGTCCCATATGCAGCGAGCCGGTCACGTTCGGCGGCGGGATCACGATCGAGAACGTCTCGGCCCCGGGTTTGGCGCCCGCACCGGCGCGGAAGGCGTCGGCCTCTTCCCAGACCTTGGCAATTCTCGGTTCTACGGCCGCGGAATCATAATTTTTTTCAAGCATCTTACTGGCCATGCCCACTGTTTCAGTCACCGGGTTGTAAACCGGATGGCTAGTTTGGAGTCAACATCGACAAAAGAAAAGCCGCGCCCTGTGCGGCGCGGCCCATCGCATCAGCAAAAACGGTCGATTTAACGGCGCGGCCCGCGCGCCACGCGCTCGATCTCCTCGCGCACCAGGCGCTCGACCAGCGTCGGCAGGTTGTCGTCCAGCCATTCCTGCAGCATCGGCCGCAGCATGTCCTCGGCGATCTCGTCGAAGGACCGGCGCGGGCCGGCTTCGACCGCCTCGGCCAGCGCCCCGAAGGCGTCGGCCACCTTGGCGCCGATATCGGGCGACATCAGCTGGCCGCGCGAGGCGGTGGCCGCCAGCAACACCGGGTTCAAAGGCGGCTGCGGCGCAGGTTCTGCGACAGACAGCGGCTGCGGGGCCGGCTCGGGGGCGGCTTCGGCCGCGGCCGGCGCGACAGCGGCGGTCGACGCCTGGAACGGCTTTTCCGCGCGGGATACGTCCGGCTCGGGTGCCGGGCGTATCCCGCGCGGAAAAGCCGTTCCAGGCGTCGACCGCCGCTGTCGCGCCGGCCGCGGCCGAAGCCG
>UBZP01000027.1 GCA_900469965.1 Hyphomicrobiales bacterium
CCGAGTGGCGAAGCGATCCTCCAGGCAGTACGCGGTGTGCGGCTGACACTTTGATCGAAATTCTATAGGTGATGTCGACATCGTAGCGTGATGGACGCGGCAACGGCGCTGCACTAGCGATCTGCTTGCGTTGAGTCCATTAGCGAAGAATTCGATATCTGAAAGGATTTTGCCGACCGCTACCGAGGGTGAATCTTTATTGGGCTTTTCCTAAAAGGCTCTAACGAGGGTGTGGGTATCTCCCCCCGAACCTTGAGTGCCATCAGCGCCCGGGGGCTTGAACTTGACCTAGATGTCTACGGCGATGACGACGTCGGGGACATTCAAAGCAGCAACGGAGCGCAATGACCGGTTAGAGATGGCCGGCCGTGGTCGAAGACGTAAGGGTGACCGCCGTCCTGCTCGACAGGTTCACACACCATTGCGGGTTCATCGAGACCGGAGATGAATCCTGTGCTTGAAGAACCGCTCTCAAAGCTGAAGCCGAAAAGACAAGCAACCCGCGCCCGCAGGCTCCTGCGCCAGATAGACAGCTTCGGGTCTAAGTGCTGACCCGATGTTACTAGATGGAGGGGTTCCTCTTGGGCGCCGATACGGGGTCCCGTTACGAGGCTGACTGACATTCAGCCACTTCCGACTGAAAGCGGGGTTGCCTCCACAGTTCGCTCTGGTTGCCCAACTGGCACCCTGGCCGGCGAGGACGCTTGAATTGCCGCGGCAGGCAGCCTGTTCCCTCGATCGACGCTAAGACCGGTTGCGCGGCGCGAGGGGCCGATAAAGCGCCGGAGAAGGCTGAAGTGGACAGGGATCGCGAGCCGGTCCCCCAATCGTCGCCGTCGCCGTCGCCGTCGCCGTCGCCGTCGCTGTCGCCGTCGCTGTCGCCGCTTCCTGGAACTCCGAATCGCGGTTTTGACTCGGAATTGCTTGGGAGAACCAGCCGGTTTCGCGTGCGAAAGCGCAGGGTGCGTACCCGAATTCGGGCGGCATCAATCTCGACAGCATTGTCTCGAGAAATTATCTATCGAGCATGAGCACGACGACCGAAGACACCATTGCGAACCGGATCAGCCGCGTCCTGGCCGACCGGATCATTGCCGGCACTTTGGAGCCTGGCGCGAAGCTCAAGCAGGACCGCATAGCCGAGGAGTTCGGCACCAGCCATGTGCCGGTTCGGGAAGCTTTTCGGCGACTGGAGGCGCAGGGGCTTGCAGTGAGCGAGGCGCGCCGAGGTGTGAGAGTGGCCACCTTTTCGGCGGCAGAGGTCGAGGAAGTTGCACGCATGCGGTCCGTCCTGGAAGGCCTGGCGCTTCGCCATGCGGCCCCGCATCTGACTTCGCACATCTTGGATCAGGCCGAGGCGGTTGCCCGGGCGGGCGACAATGCGGTCGATTTCAACCAGCAGGAAGAGGCAAACCGGCAGTTCCACCGGCTCTTGCTGGCGCCGTGCAACATGCCGAGGCTGCTCGCGGAGATCGACGATCTTCACATGATCGGATCGCGGTTCATGTACATTGCGGAGCGTGCAGGGTGGACGCCGCGCGTTGATTTGGACCACCACGCCATTCTTCGCCATCTTCGCATGGGCAATGTGAACGACGCGGTCCACGCCCTGGAGCGGCACGTGCTTCGGCTGGCGGAAAAGCCAAATCGCTTTCCTCGGAAGCGGTTGGCCGTGCTCTGAGGGGCCATCGGCTCGTCTCTGTGCGGTTGCAAAAAGGCCGGCTCTACAGCCAGTGCGCTCTTGCGCGAAACCCTCTCCGCAAAATAATAGATAAAAACGTAAGATATCTATTTATTTTCATGGGGAGGACCGTAATGGGTCGGACGGCAGCGCCGCCAGCGTCTGAGATGGGCGATTTGGCATCCAATTTTCGCACTTCGTCCGTTGAGGACGCGAAAAATATCTATAATCTGCCGTTCAATGATCTGCTGTTTCGCGCCCAGGCGATCCACCGCGACAATTTCGATCCGAACGCCATCCAGATGAGCCGGCTTCTGTCGATCAAGACAGGCGGCTGCGCGGAGGACTGTGGCTATTGCAGCCAGTCCGCCCACTATCCGACCGGTCTCAAGGCATCGAAGCTGATGGAGGTCGAACGCGTGCTTGCGGAGGCGCGCAAGGCCAAGGAGGGCGGGGCGACGCGCTATTGCATGGGCGCCGCCTGGCGCAATCCCAAGGATCGCGACATGGATGCGCTGGTCGCCATGGTCGAGGGCGTGAGATCGCTGGGCATGGAGACCTGCATGACGCTCGGCATGCTGACGCCCGACCAGTCCGCCAGGCTGGCCGAGGCGGGACTCGACTACTACAACCACAATGTCGATACGTCAGAGCGCTACTATTCGGAGATCATCACCACCCGCACGTTCGAGGACCGTCTGGAGACGCTTGCCAATGTCCGAAGCGCCGGCATCAAGGTCTGTGCCGGCGGCATTCTCGGAATGGGGGAGACGGCCGAGGACCGCATTTCGATGCTGGTGACGCTCGCCAATCTGGCCTCGCCGCCGGAGAGCGTACCGATCAACATGCTGATCCCGATCCCCGGTTCCAAGCTGCAGAACGCCGCGCCTGTCGACCCGATCGATTTCGTCCGCACCATCGCGCTGGCACGCATCCTGATGCCGAAGTCGCATGTCCGCCTGTCCGCGGGGCGTACCGACATGAGCGACGAGATGCAGGCGCTGTGCTACTTTGCTGGAGCCAATTCCATCTTCGTCGGCGATACGCTTCTGACGGCGGACAATCCCGGGGAAGATCAGGACAGGGCTCTGTTCCGCCGGCTCGGCCTGAAGCCGATGGAATTGGAGCAGGCACGTTGATCTCGCCGGCAATCGGCCGCTACGAGGCAACGCTTGCCGGCCTCAGGCGCAAGTCGCGGTTGCGGGCGCTCATGCCGCAGCAGGGGATCGACTTCACCTCCAACGACTATCTTGGGCTCGCCTGCGCCCCGCGCCTTGCTGCTGCGATATCGGCCGCGATCGAAGAGGGGGTCCCGGCCGGCGCCGGCGGCTCGCGCCTGCTGCGCGGCAATCATTGGGTCCACGAGGCACTGGAAGCCGAGGCGGCAGCCTTCTTCGGCGCCGAGAGGGTCCTGTACTTTGGCAGCGGCTTCGCGGCGAATGTCGCGCTGTTTTCCACCCT
Organism: Hyphomicrobiales bacterium; assembly: GCA_900469965.1. GTDB lineage: Bacteria > Pseudomonadota > Alphaproteobacteria > Rhizobiales > Rhizobiaceae > Mycoplana. The sequence goes on from UBZP01000027.1 coordinate 3,143, forward strand.
GCCGCAGCGCGATGATCTGATTGTCCACGATGCGCTGATCCACGCGAGCGTCCGTGACGGCATCTCGTCCAGCAAGGCCGCAGCCGCCGTTGTGCCCCATGGTGACGTCGAGGCCTTCGAGGCGGCCATCCGCCATTGGCGGGCCGCAGGCGGCAAGGGCTCGCCCTGGATAGCCGTCGAGAGCCTCTATTCCATGGATGGCGACCGTGGCCCGCTCCCCGCGTTGGCGGAGATCGCCGCCCGGCATGGCGGCTTTCTCGTCGTCGACGAGGCCCATGCCACGGGCGTCTTCGGCCGGGGCGGCCGCGGCCTTGCTTCGGGACTGGAGAGCTGCGGCAACGTCCTGACCCTGCACACCTGCGGCAAGGCGCTCGGTGTCTCCGGCGCGCTGCTGGGGTTGCCTGCCGTCCTCGCGGACTACATGGTCAACCGCGCCCGCAGTTTCATCTATTCGACCGCTCCGTCGCCGCTTATGGCAGCCGGTGTGCGCGAAGCGCTGCGGATGATGGAGGATGAGCCGGAGCGCCGAAGCCGCCTCGATGCCATGCTGGCTTTTGCTGGCGAAGAGTTCCGCTCGAAGCTCGGGATCACGCCCAGCGGCTCACAGATCCAGCCTGTGATGATCGGCGACAATGCGCGCGCGCTTCGGATCGCACAGCGTATGCAGGACGACGGTTTCGACATCCGCGCGATCCGGCCGCCGACCGTGCCCGACGGAACGGCGCGACTGAGGATATCGATCACGCTGAATGTCGATGAAGGGCAGATCACCGCCATGACCGAGCGGTTGGCCGCGGCCATCGAAGAGGAAAGACCGTGAGTGCGCGTTTTGTCGTCACGGGTACGGATACCGGCATCGGCAAGACGATTTTTTCGGCGGCGCTGACGGCGGCTCTCGATGCCTTCTACTGGAAGCCCGTTCAGTCCGGTCTCGATGGGGAGACCGATAGCGAAGCCGTATTGCGGTTCGGCGGCCTTGCCCGCGAGCGGATCCTGCCGGAAGCCTATCGTCTGGTGTCACCGGCCTCGCCGCATGTCGCAGCCCGCATCGATGGCGTGGCGATCGATCCTGCCCGGCTCGTTCCGCCGGATTTGCAGGCGCGTCTGGTCATCGAAGGGGCAGGGGGGCTGCTGGTTCCGCTTTCCGACGATCTCCTCTACGCCGATGTCTTCGCGCGCTGGCAGATCCCGGCCATCCTCTGCGCCCGGACATCGCTCGGCACGATCAACCACACACTGCTCTCGCTGGAAGCCATGAAGCACCGTGGCATTCCCGTTTTCGGGATCGCTTTCATCGGTGATGAGAACCTGGAGACGCAGCGCATCATTAGAAGAATGAGCGGCGTCCGCGTGCTCGGCCGCCTGCCATGGATCGCAGATCTGAGCGGCGACCGATTGCACCGGGCGTTTCGTCAGAGTTTCGATCTACCAATGATAGCGGAGGGTCTCCGATGAGCCGCCCGACCGTCTGGCACCCCTTCACCCAACACGCGCTCGAGCCGACGATGAGACGCATTGCAGCGACGGATGGCGCCTATCTCATCGACGAGGGCGGCAATCGCATTCTCGACGCGATTTCCTCCTGGTGGGTCATCACCCACGGCCATCGCCACCCCAGGATCATGGCGGCGGTCCGCGCTGCGACCGAAGCCTATGACCAGATCATCTTTGCCGAGTTTTCGCACGAGCCGGCGGAACAACTGGCGGAGGGCCTGATCGCGATCGCCCCGCCCGGATTGAAGCATGTCTTCTATTCCGACAGCGGCTCGACCTCCGTCGAGGTCGCGGTCAAGATGGCGCTGGGATACTTCCATAACCGGTGCGAACCGCGCGACCGCATCGTCGTGGTGGAGGGGAGTTATCACGGCGATACGATCGGCACGATGTCGACAGGCGAGCGCGGCGTCTTCAACGCGGCCTATGAACCGCTGCTGTTCGGGGTCGACCGGCTTCCTTTTCCTGCAGCGGGATTTGAGCAGGAGGCGCTCGACCGGTTCGAGGCCTTTTGCCGGGGCGGACGCGTCGCGGCCCTGCTGATCGAACCTCTGGTTCTCGGCGCCGGCGGAATGAAGATCTACGCTGCGAGTGTGCTGGCAGGCCTGAAGGACATAGCCAAACGATATGGCTGCCTGCTGATCGCGGACGAAGTCATGACCGGCTGGGGACGGACGGGAACGATGTTTGCCTGCGAACAGGCCGGGATCGCGCCCGATATCCTGTGCACCTCAAAGGGGCTGACGGGCGGTTCCGTGCCGCTCGCTGCCACGCTCTCGACCGCCGAAATCTTCGACGCTCATTGGTCCACCGACCGGCGCAAGACCTTCTTCCATTCGAGCTCCTATACTGCCAACCCGATTGCCTGCGCCGCCGCTGTCGCCAATCTCGAGGTCTGGCGGAGCGAGCCGGTCTTTGAGGGCATCCGCGATGTGGAGGCCGCCCATCGCCGGCATCTGGCCCGGTTTGAAGACGACCCGCGGTTCATCGATATCCGCCAGGCTGGCACGATTGCCGCGCTCGACCTCGCGGTGCCTGCAGGCGGCTATCTCGCCGAGGCCGGGCCGCGTATGCGCAGGCTGTTCCGCGAACGCGGGGTGCTGATCCGTCCGCTCGGCAATGTCGTCTACCTCATGCCTCCCTATTGCGTGACGGCGCAAGAGCTCGGGCACGCCTATGACGCCATCGACGAGGTGGCAACGATCGTCCTGGAGTGCAGGGGATGATGAGCACGGCCGGTTCGTCACGCATGACCGGATTCGGCCATGCCGTACCACAGCGCTGCGTCACCAATGCCGAGATCGAGGCCCGGCTGGGGCTCGAGGCCGGTTGGATCGAGCGCCGGACCGGCATCCGGACGCGCTACTGGGCCGGGGAAGGCGAAACCCTGACCGGTCTGGCCGCCGCAGCCGGACGGATGGCGCTCGAGGATGCCGGCATCGGGAGAAAGGATATCGCGCTCACCTTGCTCGCCACCTCCACGCCCGATCATCTCCTGCCGCCATCGGCACCCTTGCTGGCGCACAAGCTTGGGCTCGAAAACTCTGGCGCGATCGATCTTGCCGGTGCCTGTTCCGGCTTCCTCTACGCGCTCACACTCGCCGACGGTTTCGTCAGGACGCAAGGCCTGGCCGTTCTCGTGGTCGCCGCCAATATCCTCAGCCGTCGCATCAATCCCGCAGAAAGAGCGAGCTCCGTCCTCTTTGCCGATGCGGCGGGCGCCGTCGTGCTGGTGCCACATGGAGACCGCGACCGCGGCCTACTGGCCGCCGAGCTTGCGTCGGACGGAAGCGGCTACGGCCTGATCCGGATTCCGGCAGGCGGAAGTGACCGGCCATTCGCCCCGGGCATCGCCGCCGACGAATTCTTGATGACGATGCCGGATGGCCGCGAGGTCTTCTCTCGCGCGGTGAACCTGATGACGGACACGTCGCGGCGCGCACTGGAGAGAGCCCGGGTCGCCGTTCGCGACATCGATCGCTTCGTCCCGCACCAAGCCAATGCCCGGTTGTCCGATGCCGTTTGCCATAGTCTCGGCATCGAACGCGCCAGGACGGTCACCACGATCGAAACCTATGGCAATTCCTCAGCGGCGACCATCCCGCTCTCACTGTCGGTTGCGAACGGCAAGAAGCGGTTCGTCGACGGCGAAGAGCTGTTGCTGACCGCTGCGGGAGCCGGCTTGACCGGAGGGGCGGCCCTGTTTCGGATTTAGGCGGCCCCGTCGTATGAATGAGGAGCTTCCTGCCGTATATGAACGATCGATCGCCTGTGACTATCAGCCCCAGCGGGCGTTCAAAGGAGGGAGGCCTTCATCGCTTTCACGATGCCGGCGTCTGTGCGTCTGGGCCGCGGTGAAACAAAGCCGAGCTCGAGCGCCCGGCCGGTGGGGTTGGCAACGGTCGAGCAGGACGAGTGGATTTCGCGGAGCGGCAGCCTCGCCTTGATGGCTCCGAGGGTCTCGAGGCTCACGCCGGATCCCGGCATGATCACGATGCGGTCGCCGGCATGGGCGAAACAGGCCGCAAGAGCATCGAGCCCGCCTATGACCGTGGCCTGCCCTCCCGAGGTCAGGATGCGCTCGAAGCCGAGCTCGACGGCAAGGTCGATGGCCGGGGCGAAATCGGGGCCGCTCAGGTCGAAGGCGCGGTGCAGCGTCCTGCCCAATCCCTTCGCATGATCGGCGAGGCGCCCGAGCACATCGCGGTGCAGGCGGCCGTCGACATGGTTGGCGCCGAGCACCACGCCGGCCAGTCCGGCGGCGCGCACGGCGTCGATGTCACCGAGGAGTGCGGCCATGTCTCCCTCGCCGTAGACGAAATCACCCGGCCGCGACCGGATCATGGCGTAGGCCGGGACCCGTGCCCTGGCCGCCAGCGCCATCAGGCCAGGCGACGGGGTCAAGCCGCCGATTTCAAGAGCCGAGCACAGTTCTATGCGATCGGCGCCGCCCGAAATCGCGGCGGCGAGACCTTCGGGACTGTCTACGCAGACCTCGAGCAGGATGTTTTCAGGCATGGGCGATCTCCTGGAAGCCGACGGTGGCGGCCCCGATCAGGCCGGGTTCTGTGGTCAGTTCGGCCTTGACCAACAGCGGCTCGGCGGCGCTGCGCAGCGTGCGACGGCGCACCTCACGGTCGAGCGCGGTGATGAGCTCCGGCACGTTGGAAAGCCCCCCGCCGACCGGGACGATGGAGGAGCCTATGATGTTGAGCGTCAGCGCCAGCGGCACGCTGACCAGTTCGAGGTAGATCTCGAGCGTGCGGCTCGCCTTCGCCTCGCCTTCCCGCCATCTGGCGATTATGTCCGTGCTGGGCAGGACCTCGCCGCAAAGAACATGGTGCAGCCTCTCCATGCCCCGCGCGCCGCCGACCGTGTCGACACAGCCACGCTGCCCGCAGCCGCAGGCGAAGTGCGGTATCTCGACCGCCGGCTGGCCGACCATCGTCTGCAGGGCCTTGCCGTGCCCCCACTCACCGGCATAGCCGCCCGCACCGGCCACGATGCGCCCCCCGATGACCAGTCCGCCGCCGACGCCGGTCCCGAGAATGACGCCGAAGACGTTGCGGTGCCCCTTGCCGGCGCCGCTGGTCGCCTCCGCCAGCGCGAAGCAGTCGGCATCGTTGGCGATCCATACTGGCAGGCCGATGACGCGCTCGAGATCGGCCGCGACGTTGCGACCATCGATGCAAGGGATGTTGGCGCATTTCAGACTGCCGGAAGCAGGATCGACGACACCGGTGATCGAAATGGACACGCCCCGAGCGGTCCTACCACCCCATGTCACCCGTTCGGCGATGATGGCGGCGAAGGCGTCGAAATCGTCGAGCGGCGTTGCCACCCGGTCGAGGATCTCGATTTCTTCGCCCGGGCGGGCACGGGCGCTTTTTATCGTTGAACCGCCAATGTCGAAGCAGGTAATCATCAAATCAGCCCCTTATAAGATTCTGCGACACGGCATCTGGCCGGACGTGGCGGGTTTCCAGACCGATACTTGGGAAAGAAGCAATGGACAGTCCGCGCAAACGACGCACTTCGCCGACCATCGCCGATGTGGCCGAGCTTGCCGGCGTGTCGCGGGCCATCGCCTCGCGCGCGCTGTCGCGCGAAAGCCGTCCCGTTTCGGCCGACAAGCGAGCCCGCGTGCTTCAAGCAGCGGAGAAGCTCGGCTTCAAGCCCAATCTTTTGGCCCGCAGCCTGACCACCAAGACGGTCAACCTGATCGCCGTCATCGTCAACCACATCCACGACTTCTCCGACCTCGATCTGTTCGACCTGCTGATCGGCGAAATCCAGTCGATCGGCAAGCAGGTCATCATCGTACGTGTCGGCACGGTCGAGCGCGCCGAGGAGTTCCTGCGCAACGGTGTTGCCTACCATGTCGATGCCGCGCTCGTGTTCTCCGACTTCGCCGACGCGGAAACCGTGCGCCGGATGTTCCGGAACGACGATGTGCTGATGCTCAATGGCATGCATGACGAGGTCTCGCCCTCGATCGTACCCGATGAGACCATCGGCATCGCCGAAGCGGTGGCCGATGCCGCCAGCAAGGGCGTGGCAACGGCCGCGCTTGTGACCGGCCGCCTGTCTTCGCCCGTCGAGCAAAACCGCATCGCCGCCTTCAAGGCCGAGATGCAGCGCCACGGCATCGAACTCGTCGCCGAGTTTCGCGGCGACTACTCCTATGCCAGCGGCCGGCACATGGCGCAGTCGCCCGACTGGCCCGATGTCGATGCGGTGTTCTGCTCGTCCGATGCCATGGCCATGGGTGTGATGGACGTTCATCGCGATGCGTTCCCGCAAAACCAACCCCGGCGCTTCAGGCTCTACGGCTTCGACAATCTGTCGCTGACCGATTTCGAGGCCTATCCGATCTCGTCGATCGGCTATGACAAGAAGGTGTATGTCGGCGAGATTTTGCGCTTCCTCAACTCCCCGGGGGGATTTGCCAACGACAAGTCCCTGGTGAACGTACCGACCTTCTTCGTGCCGCGCGCGACATCCTGAAAAGAGAAAACGGGCAGGCCGGACCACCGGCCTGCCCGCCATTGGACGGGTCGCTTACCAGAGCGGGTTCAGAACCGGCGGGTTTGCCTTCTCGCCCCACCACTTCTTGTAGTTTTTCTCATAGGCGCCGCTCTGGATGTACTCCGAGACGAACATGTCGATCCAGCGCACGAAGCTCTCGTCGCCCTTGGCGACCGCGATGCCGATCGGGTCGTTGGAGTAGAGACCCGGAAGGGTCACGAGATTGTCGTTCTTGGTGGCGAGGTAGTCGAGCAGGGACGAATCCTCGATGGCCGCATCGACACGCTTCTGCTGCAGCAACAGAACGCCTTCCGGCGCGAAAGTGTCGGTGTAGACCAGCTCGGCCTCCGGGGCTGCCGTCTTGATGAAGGTCTCACCGGTCGAGCCGCGGCCGACCACGATCTTCTTGCCGGCGAGATCCTCTATCTTCGAGATGCCTGCGTCCTTCTGCACGATGATACGCAGACCGGCGCGGTTGTAGGGAATCGAGAAGTCGACCGACTTGGCGCGCTCGAGCGTCGCCGAGGTGTTGGCGACGGCGATGTCGATCTGGCCCGACACCAGCATCGAGATGCGGGCATCGCCCGATACGTCGACGAACTCGACGGGCACGCCGAGTTTCTCGGCGATCATGGTCGCGACGTCGACGTCATAACCCACCGGGTTGTTCTGAGCGTCGCGGAAGCCGATCGGCTCGCCGCCGAGCGACACGCCGATGCGGACCGTGCCGCGATCGCGGATCTCGTCGATCTTGCCGGCCTGCGCCTGACCCGTTGCCGCGAGGCCGATGGCAAGCGCCAAGCCCGCAAGTTTCAAGAATAAGTTCTTCATGCTCCCTCTCCTTTGGTTGCTAGGATTTGATCGGTTCGGCGAAGCGGTGTTCCGGTTCCGGCAGGCTTTCGTCCCAGTACCAGTAGCGGATCTGTTCTTCGCAATTCAGGCTGACGACCTTGTGGTTGCCCTTGGCGTCGAGTGCATGGATTACCACGCCGGCCAGGAAACCCTGCTTGAGTTCCCGCAATTCCTCGACCGCCAGCGCAACGGCTTCTTCGAGCGAGTGGCCGAGGCGCAAGGCGAGCACGATGGTCCGCGCCGTGCCGCAGCGCATCGTCATCTCGCCGGTGTGCGTGCAGGCGGCGGCGCCGAAGCGGCTGTCGGCATAGAAGCCCGCGCCTGGAATGGGCGAGTCGCCCAGCCGGCCCGGATATTTCCATGCCCAGCCCGAGGTCGAGGTGACGACGTTGATGCCGGCTGCGCTGTCCATCGACAGGAAGACGGTGGTGTCGCGAACGCGCTCGGGATCGGTAATCGTACGGCTGAGCGGCGCCAGCGGAATGTCGGGGAATTGTGCGAGTTCGTCCGGCGAAAGCTCCTTCTCCAGCCGCTCCCACCAGACGCGCCTGCTGTCCTCGTACAACGTCTCGTCGACGGGAAAGCCGATCTCGGTGGCAAACCGGCGGGCACCGTCGCCGGTCAGCATGACATGCGGCAGGCGCTTCATGACCTCGTGGGCGAGCGCAGAGACCGGCAGCGTATCGGGCACGGCGCCCACCGCGCCGACCTCGCGGGTCGTGCCGTCCATGACGCCGGCATCGAACTCCATGCGGCCGAGCATGTTGGGCCAGCCGCCAAAGCCGACGGATCGCACCTTGACCTCGCGCTCCACTTCGCCGATGCCGGCGACCATGGCGTCGAGACCGTGGCGACCCGCCTGCAGCAGGTCAATGCTCTTGGAAAAGCCGGGCCAAGCCTCGGAATTGGCAAGCAGGATCATCTAAGGTCTTTCAGTCTTTGCGCATCTTGGAAAGGAACTGGGCCACGCGCGGCATCGCCATGCCCTTGTCGGAGAAGAACTCTTCAGTCGGCAGGTCGGCGATCAGGTGCCCCTTGTCGAGGAAGGCGATCCGCGTGGAGATGGAGCGGGCGAACTCGATCTCGTGGGTGACGAACATCATGGTCGTCCCTTGCTTTGCAAGATCGGCCAGGATTGACAAAACCTCGGCCGTCATCTCGGGGTCGAGCGCGCTGGTCACTTCGTCGAGCAGGAGATAACTCGGCTTCATCGCCAGGGCCCGGCAGATGCCGACGCGCTGGCGCTGGCCGCCCGAAAGCTGGGCCGGATAGGCGTCGGCGCGCTCGGAGAGGCCCACCTGCCGGAGCAGCCGCCGCGCCTCGGCCTCGGCGTCCTTGCGCAACACCTTGAGCACTTCGACCGGGGCGAGCGCAATGTTCTGGACCGCCGTCATATGCGGGTAGAGATTGAACAGCTGGAACACCGTGCCGGAACGCTTGCGCGCCTCGGCCAGCTCGCGCGGGTTGGACACATCGAAGCCATCCACGGTGATCCGGCCGGCATCGATCCTCTCGAGCCCGTTGATGCATCGGATGAGCGTCGACTTGCCCGAGCCCGAGGAGCCCAGCACCGAGACGACCTCGCCCGGACGGATTTCGAGGTCGATCCCGTCGAGGACGGTATGGGCATCGAACGACTTGCGCAGGCCGGTGATGCTGATCATTTACAGACCCTTCCACTTGGTATGGGCGCGGAGCTGCTTTTCGAAGCGGCCGCCGGCATAGGCCACCAGTTTGGCGGTGAGATAGTAGAGCGCGCCGACGACGGTCCAGACGACGAACGGTTTGAGCGTGCGCAGGTTGAGGATGTTGCCGACCTTGGTCAGATCCATCACGCCGATGACCGAGATCAGCGAGGTGACCTGCAGCTGGTTCACGAGCAGCCCCGTCAGCGGGCCGATGGCGAAGGCGGCGGCTTGGGGGGCGATGATCCGGCGCAGTATCTGCCAGCGGCTGAGGCCGAAGACACGGGCCGCCTCGAGTTGGTCGCGCCCCACGGATTCGATCGCCGAGACGGCGATGACATAGATGAAGGCGGCACTGTTGCCGGAGAGGGTGATGACGGCAGCCTCGGTCGGCGTCACATTGATCTTCAGGAAGGCCGGCAAACCGAAGAAGACAAGAAACAGCTGTACCAGCACCGGCGAGTTCTTGAGCAGCTCGGCAATGAAGGCGACGAGCCGGGCAAGGACGGGCACCCTGTAGAAGTGGATCACCGCCCAGAGCACGCCGATGACGAGCCCGAGGAGCGTGGTCGACACGAAGAGGGCCAGCGAAACGCCGAGCCCCTGCAGCAGCAGCACCAGATCGTAAGGCGTAAAGTCCCCGTAAAGCATCAGACGGCCCCCTTCGGCTGGTCACCATTGAGGCGGCGATGCAGCGCGCCGACTGCGGCGGAGACCAGCGAGGTGAGCGTCGCGTAGACGACGAGCAGCACGAAGTAGACCTCGAAAGGCCTGAAGGTCTGGGACGCCACGATCTTGGCCGACCCGGTCAGCTCATTGAGCGTGATCGTCGACAGGATCGATGATGTGAGGATGAGGTTGATGAAGACGGAGCCCAGCGGCCGAACCGATGTCCGCAGCGCAATGGGCATGACGATCCTGCGGAAGATCGTGCTCTTCTTCAGTCCACTGACCTGCGCGGCCTCTATGATGCCGGGGTCGATCGCCAGGATGCCGGAGCGGATGACGTCCGAGGTGAAGGCGCCGCCGGCAATCGACATGGCGATGACGCCCGTCGTGAAAGCGTCGATGTAGATGCCGATCTCAGGCAGCCCGAAATAGAAGAAGAACAGCTGCACGATGAACGGTATGTTGCGGAAGAGGTCGACATAGACCGCCGACGCCTTGTTGAGCAGCGGCGAAGCCGATGTCCGCGCCATGGCGACCAGCAGCCCGAGCACAAGGCTGCCGAGGACGGCAAGCAGGCACGCCTGAAACGTCAACCAGGCCCCTTCCAGCAGGAAGGGGACATGTTTGGCGAGGATCGTCAGATCGAACTTCAAGCGGCATGTCCCGGTGAGTGAAACCGGTTTCACAATGAAGAACGGCCGGAATCTTGTCAACGGATTTTCGAAGCGGTTCGCAGTTCAGATGCACGTCAGATGCACGGCCGCGAAGCTACCGCCACACCGCCGCCAGACCACCGCAAAAAGCCTGGGGCTCGCACGGCGCCGGATCATGTGCGCGCCGATCGGCTTGTGTACGGCGCCGAATTTCTTCAGCCCATCGCTCGAAGCCTTCAAACCCGTGATGCAGATCGTTGCTCGGACCGCCATCAAGGTCGATGTCGAGGCATGGTCCGGCGCAAACGTCCCATCGGAAACGATGCGTCGATCGCGGGATGCGCGGCAGTAAATCGCGATCTAGCTCCAATGGTGTACATGTATTTCGCCCTTTCGAGACTATAATTGCGCGCGTGGTGCGGTCTCACAGATTTGATCGGGGAGGTACGCCATGCATAGCAAAGCTCATCGGTGGGCTTCTCGCTCATTTTTGCTGGATCTGTGGGCTCCCTGGTGGTTCGCCGCCGTTCGAAAGGAGAAGTCCCGCAACACAGCCTACGGGGAAAACAATCATTTTCGACTTCGGCCGGTCGCCCAAACGACCCTTTGGCCTACGGAGGGTGCGGCCGACAACGGTCCCGCCAAGAATGCCGTGCCCGGCGAAGAGGACTGTGAGGAGGCAGCGGCGGTCCGTGACGCGCTGGGCGATGTGGACGACCTCTTCGCACAGCCCTTGATCGACCGTTTTGCAGCGATCTACGAAGCTGCCATGCGAGGCGGCGACGATGCCACGCGCCAGCTGCTTGCCGATGCGTGGCGTTCTGCGCACGCCGAAGCCCTCGCTGTGGGCGCTGATCCCCTGGCGTCGTTTCTGGCGAAGGGTCCTGCCCCGACAGTGCCAGAAAGAGATTTCACCGCGATGGCCGACAGGCATGGTGCCCGGGGAAACGTCGTCATCCTTGAATCGGCCCCCTCGGCCCAGGAGACGCCCCACGCTGCCGGATCTCCTTCGTTCTTCTCGTTCGGGATGCCATTCGGCGTCTGCGGATGCGGCTATTTTACCTCTCCCACGCGGGTTCTCGATTTGGCCCATGGCGGCGGCCTGCTCGAAGCCGATGGCCAGTTGCCGGGCACCAGGCTCGATGAAGGGCCGGACCATGTGTCGTCGGGCAAGGGGACGATGGGCGCCTCGATCAGCGATCCGCTGCTGGATCGGGACGTATCGCCTCTCTCCGGATGGAACGGCACGGCAAACTGGACCGAGACACCGGTATGGCATGGATCGCTGCCAGGTGGCGGCGAGATCGGAACGGGATCGACCACGTCGAAGGGCGTCGGCATCCTGTCCGGCTCGGTGACCAGGCCGGTGACGGTCCAGCAGCGGGGCGAGACGGAGAACCTGGTCGCCGCGGCAGCGGTCGACAACGCCATCGTGCTGGAGAACCAGAAGCAGGGCAATCCCGAGAGCGAGTGGGGCATCGACGGCGCCGGCAGTTCGAACATCGAGGGGTTTGCGACCGACATCAGCGTCGACAACGGCAACACGATCAGTTTCAAGATCGACACGGACTCCACGAACTACCGGATCGACATATACCGGCTCGGCTACTATGGCGGCATGGGCGCCCGGAAGGTGGCCACGCTCCAGCACACGGGCCTGCAGAACCAGCCTGCACCCCTGCGCGATGCCGCGACCGGCATGGTCGACGCCGGCAACTGGGCGGTTTCCGCGTCCTGGGCGGTGCCCGAAGACGCAGTATCCGGCGTCTACATCGCCAAGCTGGTGCGTCAGGACGGCACCTTCGGCGAGAACCACATCCCGTTCATCGTCCGCGACGACAGCAGCACCAGCGACATCGTCTTCCAGACGGCCGACCAGACCTGGCAGGCCTACAATGGCTGGGGCGGGGCAAACTTCTATGGCGGCAACGGCCCGGCGACGGGGCAGGGCGCCGGCCGCGCCTATGCCGTCAGCTACAATCGACCCATCGCGACGCGCGGCGGCGTCGGCACCTTCGCCGGACCGCAGGACTACCTGTTCGGCGCGGAATATGCGGGCATCTACTGGCTGGAACAGAACGGCTACGACGTCTCGTACATGGCGGGGGTCGATGCCGATCGTTATGGCAACCTGTTGCTCAATCACAAGATGTATCTGGACGTCGGGCACGACGAATATTGGTCCGGGCAGCAACGGGCCAATGTCGAGGCTGCGCGCGATGCCGGCGTCCATCTGCAGTTCTGGAGCGGCAACGAGGTCTACTGGCGGACCCGTTGGGGCAACAGCCTCAGCAGTGACGCCACGCCCTATCGCTCGCTGATCTCATACAAGGAAACCTGGTCGCCGAGTGCCAGCATCGATCCGTCCAACGAGTGGACAGGGACTTTCCGCGACCCGCGACTGAGCCCACCCGCCGTCGGTGGCGGCAACCCGGAGAACTCCCTGACCGGACAGTTGTTCAAGGTCGACGATGTCGGCAGCAATTTGCAGGCGATCACGGTTCCCTATGATGACGCCAACCTCCGGTTCTGGCGGAACACGAGCGTTGCCAACCTCCAGCCCGGCCAGACGGCGACGCTGACCAAGAACTATCTCGGCTACGAATGGGACGAAGCGTCCGACAACGGCTTCGACCCGGCCGGCCTCGTCAAGCTGTCGTCGACGACGCTTCCCGTCAGCACCTATCTGCTCGACTACGGCAACACGACCGGCAACGGCGTGTCGACCCACAATCTGACCCTTTACCGCGCACCGAGCGGCGCGCTCGTCTTCGGCGCGGGAACCGTCTACTGGGCGTGGGGCCTGAGCGACAATCACGACCTCCAGTCGACGCCGACCGATCCCCGCGTGCAGCAGGCGATGGTCAATCTGCTTGCCGACATGGGCATCCAGCCGGGCACGCTGCAGGCCGGGCTTGTCCCGGGTGTTGCTTCGACCGATCAGACCGCCCCGACGTCCAGTATCACGGCGCCCGCCACCGTCGAGGCGGGGGCGACGGTCACGATCACCGGCACAGCCACCGACACGGGCGGCGGGGTCGTCGCCGGCGTCGAGATTTCGACCGACAACGGGCAGAGCTGGCATCCGGTGACAGGCGACGAGAACTGGACGTATTCGTGGTCTCCGCAGACCGCGGGAACCTACACGATCCTCTCGCGCGCCGTCGACGACAGCATCAATCTGGAAACGCCCTCGGCGGGACGAACGGTCACCGTCAGCGGCCAAAGCTACGTATCGCTGTTTCCGGGTGGCGCCACACCGGCAGTCGTCAACACCAACGATACCTCGGCCGTCGAACTCGGGGTGCGGTTCCAGAGCTCGGTGGCTGGCACGGTCAGCGGCATACGCTTCTACAAGGGTAGCCAGGACACCGGCACCCACACCGGCTCCTTGTGGTCGAGCACCGGGACGCGGCTTGCAACCCTCACATTCACCAACGAGACGGCCAGCGGCTGGCAGACGGCATATTTCTCAAGTCCGGTGACATTGACGCCCGGACAGACCTATACGGCGTCCTACCACACCAATACCGGCCGCTACTCCACGACAACCAACTACTTCACATCGAACGTGACGAGCGGGCCGCTGACGGCGCCCGGGAGTGGGAACGGTGTCTACGCCTACGGCGCCAACAGTCTGTTCCCGACCAGCACGTTTTCGGCAACGAACTACTGGGTCGATGTGATGTTCACGCCATCGACTTCGGGCAACACGCCGCCGACGGCGGTTGCCGATACGGGCAATGCGACGGAGAAGGGCGGCACCAGCAATGGCTCGGGCGGCGCGGTCGCCAGCGGCAACGTGCTCAGCAACGACACCGATCCCGACGCCGGCGACACCAAGACCGTCACCGCGGTCAGCTTCGGGGCGACGGCCGGCACGCTCGGCACGGCCCTGAACGGTACCTATGGCAGCCTCGTGCTCAATGCCGGGGGCACCTACACCTATACCATCAACGAGAACCATGCCGCCGTGCAGGCGCTGCGACAGTCGGCCAATACGCTGACGGAGACGTTCAGCTACACGATGCGCGACACGGCCGGCGCCACCGCCACGGCCAACCTGACGGTCACCATCCACGGCGCCAACGACGCGCCGGTGATCACGACCCAGACGGCCAACCAGAACGCCGTCGTCGGCACCGCCTTCTCGCTGGCGCTGCCGTCCAGCACCTTCACCGACATCGATACCGGCGACACGCTCGCCTA
>UBZP01000029.1:5000-6618 GCA_900469965.1 Hyphomicrobiales bacterium
GCACGAATGGCGTAACGACTTCCCCGCTGTCTCCAGCATAGACTCAGTGAAATTGAATTCCCCGTGAAGATGCGGGGTTCCTGCGGTCAGACGGAAAGACCCCGTGCACCTTTACTATAGCTTTACACTGGCATTCGTGTCGGCATGTGTAGGATAGGTGGTAGGCTTTGAAGCAGGGACGCCAGTTTCTGTGGAGCCATCCTTGAAATACCACCCTTATCGTCATGGATGTCTAACCGCGGTCCGTCATCCGGATCCGGGACAGTGTATGGTGGGTAGTTTGACTGGGGCGGTCGCCTCCGAAAGAGTAACGGAGGCGCGCGATGGTGGGCTCAGACCGGTCGGAAATCGGTCGTCGAGTGCAATGGCATAAGCCCGCCTGACTGCGAGACTGACAAGTCGAGCAGAGACGAAAGTCGGTCATAGTGATCCGGTGGTCCCGCGTGGAAGGGCCATCGCTCAACGGATAAAAGGTACGCCGGGGATAACAGGCTGATGACCCCCAAGAGTCCATATCGACGGGGTTGTTTGGCACCTCGATGTCGGCTCATCGCATCCTGGGGCTGGAGCAGGTCCCAAGGGTTTGGCTGTTCGCCAATTAAAGCGGTACGTGAGCTGGGTTCAGAACGTCGTGAGACAGTTCGGTCCCTATCTGCCGTGGGTGTAGGAATATTGACAGGATCT
The DNA here is from genome assembly GCA_900469965.1 of Hyphomicrobiales bacterium. Taxonomy (GTDB): domain Bacteria; phylum Pseudomonadota; class Alphaproteobacteria; order Rhizobiales; family Rhizobiaceae; genus Mycoplana. Next base: position 5,685 of record UBZP01000029.1, read on the forward strand.
GTCCCTAGTACGAGAGGACCGGGATGGACATATCTCTGGTGGACCTGTTGTCCTGCCAAGGGCATAGCAGGGTAGCTATATATGGAAGGGATAACCGCTGAAGGCATCTAAGCGGGAAACCCACCTGAAAACGAGTATTCCCTTGAGAGCCGTGGAAGACGACCACGTTGATAGGCCGGGTGTGGAAGCGCAGCAATGCGTGAAGCTTACCGGTACTAATCGCTCGATTGGCTTGATCGTTCTCATTGTTCATGCTCATCGCATGAACAATGAGCACTCTCTCCTGTCCTGACGCACGCAGTGCTCCGGACGGGCCGCGCCACCAGGCGCGACGGCCGCTGGCCTTGCGAAGCTGACGCTTCGACGAGGCCGAAAGCGCCGAACGAGAGTTCATTGTAAGACGTGTTCAAAAGAAAGAGGCTTTGCCTCGCCAGCTTCTCATCATCATGCTCAAGGCATGTTCATACGTTCCCGTATGGCCGCTTTGGCACCCTTGCGAGCGACAAGCGAGCAAGACTGGTTTGCCAAAGCAACAAAAGGAACGAATGGTCATGCCCAGGCATGAACATTTGCCCTTAGCCGACCTGGTGGTTCTGGCGGGGTGGCTGCACCCGTTCCCATTCCGAACACGGCCGTGAAACGCCCCAGCGCCAATGGTACTTCGTCTCAAGACGCGGGAGAGTAGGTCGCTGCCAGGTCTGCTAAAGGCAAATGAAAAAGAACGGCGAAAAAGTCGCAGACTTCTGAAACCAGAAGCCGTCCGCAAACAATCTTCTCGACACAGCACAGGCACCGGCCCAGAGCCGAAACAAAAGGGCCGCGCAAGCGGCCTTTCGTGTTACAATGCAAACCCATAACGCGGGGTGGAGCAGCCCGGTAGCTCGTCAGGCTCATAACCTGAAGGCCGCAGGTTCAAATCCTGCCCCCGCAACCA
>UBZP01000028.1 GCA_900469965.1 Hyphomicrobiales bacterium
GCTCGACGCCATGCTGCTCTTCGCCCAGGAGAGCATGTACTGGCTCACCGGCTATGACACGTTCGGCTACTGCTTCTTCCAGACCCTCGTCGTCCGGGCCGACGGCGAAATGGTGCTGCTGACGCGCTCGGCCGACCTGCGCCAGGCGCGGCAGACCTCGACGATCGGCAAGATCGAGATCTGGGTCGACCGGGCGAACGCCGATCCGGCGATGGACCTGAAGAACCTCCTGTCGGAGATGGACCTGCTCGGCTGCCGCATCGGCGTCGAATACGACACCCACGGCCTGACGGGCCGGAACGCCAAGCTCCTCGACAACCAGCTCCAGAGTTTCGGCGAACTGGTCGATGCCTCGCTGCTGGTGGGCCGGCTGCGGCTGATCAAGAGCGCCGCCGAGATCGCCTATGTGGAGCGGGCGGCAGCCCTCGCCGACGACGCGCTGGACGCGGCCCTGCCGCTGATTGCCCCGGGCGGCGACGAGGCGGCGATCCTCGCGGCCATGCAGGGCGCCGTCCTTGCCGGCGGCGGCGACTATCCGGCCAACGAGTTCATCATCGGCTCGGGCGAGGATGCGCTGCTCTGCCGCTACAAGTCCGGCCGGCGTCGCCTCGACGCCAGCGACCAGCTGACGCTCGAATGGGCCGGCGTCAGCGCCCACTACCATGCTGCGATGATGCGCACGGTCGTCATCGGCGAGCCGACCAACCGCCACCGCGAGCTCTACAGCGCCTGCCGCGAGACCATCCAGGCGATCGAGATGGTGCTCCGGCCGGGCAACACCTTCGGCACCGTGTTCGACACCCATGCACGGATCATGGACGAACGCGGCCTGGCTCGGCATCGGTTGAACGCCTGCGGCTATTCGCTCGGCGCGCGCTTTTCGCCCTCCTGGATGGAGCAACAGATGTTCCACGTCGGCAATCCACAGGAAATCCTGCCCGACATGTCGCTGTTCGTGCACATGATCATCATGGATTCCGACACCGGAACGGCGATGACGCTGGGCCAGACCTACCTGACGACCACCGACGAGCCGAAGGCTTTGTCGCGCTACGGCCTCGATTTCATCGAGGTCTGACCGGTCCCCGCCGCCCTGGCGGGAAAATCCGGGAATTGACACGCAACGACGGCGCACCGCATAAATCCCTGCGTGGAATGGAGGGACGATGCGACTTTCCGGACGGCGGACGTGAAACGGATGCGCGAGCTGAGGCAACAGCTGGCCCTGATCGGTCTTCTCATCCTGGGAGGCTGCAACAGCACGGATGCGCTGACGCCGCCCATGGACGTCGGCGG
>UBZP01000033.1 GCA_900469965.1 Hyphomicrobiales bacterium
GGACCTTCATCGCCACGCCGAACTTTTCCGCCTGCGTCTCCATCCGCTGCAGCAGCGGCAGGTCGTCCTTGTGCGGGCCGATGATGTCGAGGCCGAGCGCCTCCTTGAGCTCCTTCGCCCCGCCGGCGTGATCGAGGTGGCCGTGTGTCAGCCAGATGGCCTTCAGCGTGATGCCGTTCTTCTGCACCACGTCGACGATCGCCTCGACGTCCCCGCCCGGATCGACGATCACGCCTTCCTTCGTGTCCATGTCGAACAGGATCGTGCAGTTCTGCTGGAAGGGAGTGACGGGAATGATGCCCGCCTGAAGCATGCCCATGGGGTCCTCGCTGGGAATTGGCGCCGGCCCCGCATATAGCGGCTCCCGGCGCCGGACGCCACGGCCGAAAGCGTTAGCGTGCGCTGGCAACCTGCTGCAGCGCCGCCGCCTGGTCGATCGNNCGGCGTGACCGTCGACAGGAGCAGGGCCACCACGGCGATGTTGGCGAGAGCGTAGGCATAGACCACAGCGCGCAGCCGGGTCGCGACGGTGCCGCCTTCTGCAAGCGTCTGATTTTCCATTGACTTGTCCCTTCGACCCGCCGGCGGTGCGCCATTGACTGAATGCAACCTACAACGACGATACGGGCCGTTCTGTTCCGCAAGAAACACGAAAGGGCGCGGCGATCTATTCGCTGGGCTCAGACAGGCAGCGCCGTCGTCTCCTTCAGCGTGTCGAGCACGATCGCGGTCTTCACATGCGAAACCGACTCGTGCGGCAGGAGCACGTCGTTGACGAAGGCCGACAGCGCCTTCAGGTTCGGCACCACCACCTTGATGATGTAGTCCATCTCCCCCGTCAGCGAGAACGCCTCCAGCACCTCGGGCAGGCTCGAGATCAGCCGGGCGAAGCGCTGGGCGTTGTCGCGGTTGTGGGTGGCGAGCGTCACCGTGACGATGATGACGATGCCGAGGTCGAGCTTTTCCCGGTCGAGCTCCGCCCTGTAGGCCCGGATGATGCCCTCCTCTTCCAGCCGCGCCCGCCGCCGCGAGCACTGCGACGGCGACAGGTTGATCCGTTCCGAGATTTCGTTGTTGGTCAGGCGCGCATCCTGCTGCAGAAGCGCCAGCAATTTTCGGTCGAATGCATCCAGATGCACGATTTCCCCTCCCGAAGCCGTAACGATGCAAGAATACGTCACCAAGCGTCGATTGGCCACGCACTTTGCAAACATCATGCAGCGGCTCTGGCGCATACTTGCGCTTGATCAAGGAATTCGAGGAGGAGAATGCCATGGGACCTTTCCCGCACGACGCGCCCCCGGCGGAAATCAGCACCGAGAACCCGGCCGGCACCGACGGCTTCGAATTCGTCGAATTCGCCCATCCCGAGCCCGAGAAGCTGCGGGAACTCTTCGCCCGCATGGGTTACTCGGAGGTGGCGCGGCACCGCACGAAGGATATCTCCGTCTGGCGGCAGGGCGACATCAACTACATCCTGAACGCCGAGAAGGGCTCGTTCGCCGAGCGTTTCGTCGACAAGCACGGCCCCTGCGCGCCGTCGATGGCCTGGCGCGTCGTCGATGCCGAGCACGCGCTGCGGCATGCGGTGTCGATGGGCGCGGAGGAATATCGCGGTACCGACAAGTGCATCGACGCCCCCGCGATCGTCGGCATCGGCGGATCGCTGCTCTACTTCATCGATCGCTACGGCGAGAAGGGCTCGGCCTATGACGCCGAGTTCGCGTGGACCGGCGAACGCGACCCGAAGCCTGAAGGCGTCGGCTTCTACTATCTCGACCACCTGACCCACAACGTCTTCCGCGGCAACATGGACAAGTGGTGGGCGTTCTACCGCGAGCTCTTCAATTTCCGGCAGATCCATTTCTTCGACATCGCCGGCAAGATGAGCGGCCTGGTCTCGCGGGCGATCACCTCGCCCTGCGGCAAGATCCGCATTCCGCTGAATGAATCGACCGACGACCGCAGCCAGATCGAGGAATATCTGCGCAAGTACAACGGCGAAGGCATCCAGCACATCGCCGTCGGCACCGAGGAGATCTACGACGCGACCGACCGGCTGGCCGAGAACGGCCTGAAGTTCATGCCCGGCCCGCCGGAGACCTACTACGAGAAGTCGCAGGAGCGCGTCCACGACCACGACGAGCCGCTGCACCGGCTGAGGAAGCACGGCATCCTGATCGACGGCGAAGGCGTGGTGGACGGCGGCACGACGAAGATCCTCCTGCAGATCTTCTCCAAGACCGTGATCGGCCCGATCTTCTTCGAGTTCATCCAGCGCAAGGGTGACGAAGGCTTCGGCGAGGGCAACTTCAAGGCGCTGTTCGAATCCATCGAGGAAGACCAGATCCGCCGCGGCGTCTTCAACGACGCGGCCGAGTAAGGTTGCCGGCCTGCAGACACGGACGACGCCCGGGTTCGCAACGCGCGAGCCCGGGCGTCGCCCGTTCGAAGGGCCCCACGGCGGCACGCCGGCAGCGGCACGCCGGAACCGGCAACACCGGAAAATTGACAGTTCGCGAAATCGCAACCACTCTACTTGCTGCCGAGGGTATCGGCACTGGCGATTCGGTGGCCCGGGAGGGGCGCCGGCCAGCTTCACGTGTTCGTTGCCGGAAGGCCTCGACGCGCTTCCGGCACGACCCATACGGGGGGAATGCACATGGAAGCATTGATGCCACTCATCACACAGCTCATCAGCGGCGCGGTCGGCGGCAACGCCGTGGGCGCCATGCTGAAGCAGCAGGCGACCAGCGTGATCGTGCGGACAATCGTGGGCGCGATCGGCGGTGTCGGCGGCGGCCTGCTGCTGCAGGCCGTGGGTGGCGAGGCCGGCCTGTCCGTGCTCGTCGCCAATGCGATCGGCGGCCTCATCGGCGGCGGCGTCCTGCAGGCGATCGCCGGCAGCCTGCTCGGTCACCGGCAGGCCTGAGCCTGCGCTGGCGGCAAAGCCCGGATCCGTGAAGAGGCGACATCGACCATGCCGCCTCTTCCCTTACGGGCTACTCCGCCGCAGCGGCGACCGGATGGACCTCGCGCATGTAGTCGTTCATCAGCGTCTCGCAGATGGTGCCCGGCGTGAAGCGGTAGGGGCCGATCTCCGACACCGGCGTCACTTCCGCGGCCGAGCCGGTCAGGAAGCACTCGCTGAACCCGGAGAGCTCCTCCGGCATGATCGCCCGTTCGACCACCTGGTAGCCGCGGCGCTTCGCGAGCTCGATCACGGTCTGGCGGGTGATGCCGTTCAGGAAGCAGTCCGGCGTCGGCGTGTGGATGACGCCGTCCTTGACGAAGAAGATGTTGGCGCCGGTCGCCTCGGCCACCTGGCCGCGGTAGTCGAGCATCATCGCGTCCGCATAGCCCTTGGCTTCCGCGGCATGCTTGGAGATCGTGCAGATCATGTAGAGGCCGGCGGCCTTGGATTCGCACGGCGCCGTCCTCGGATCGGGGCGGCGGTACTCGGCGATGTCGAGGCGGATGCCCTTCAGCTTCTCGGCCGGATTGAAGTAGCTGCCCCACTGCCAGATGGCGATGGCGACGTTGATGCGGTTCTGCTGCGCCGACACGCCCATCGATTCCGATCCCCGCCAGGCGATCGGCCGCACATAGGCCTCGGAGAAGCCCTGCCGCTTCAGAAGCTCGACGCTCGCCGCATCCAGTTCCTCCACCGAATAGGGGATCTCGAAGCCGAGGATCTCGGCAGAGCGGTGCAGGCGCCGGCTGTGCTCGGTGAGCTTGAAGATGCGCCCGCCATAGGCGCGCTCGCCCTCGAACACCGCACTCGCATAGTGAAGGCCATGCGTCAGCACGTGGATCTTCGCGTCCGCCCAGGCGACAAATTCGCCGTTGAACCAGATCTGGCCTTCCATTTGATCGAAGGGAACCGCCATGATGCTTCCTCCCGGCCGCAGAGGCCGTCTTGATGTTGATTTTCCTGCCCGATACGGTCTAACCAGAAACAGGCATGATACTGCCTTGCCAACAGTGCCGGAAGCGCCGGTGAGAACGGGGAACCCGCTCCGGCGCATCGGACGAAGGCGCCGTCGGCAAGTTGTGGACAACGCGTAGCAAGAGTGTAAAAATATGTCAACAACACTGACATATTTTTGCGATTGTTGCGCGCATCACTGCTGCCATGAAAGGAAATGACCGCGTGGGACGACTGACTTCGGAACGCAAGGCGACGAACGAGTTCTACGACCAGCCGTTGACCGACGAAGGCGGCATCGACTTCGAGATCATCGAGGGCTTCTTCTTCGCCTATCGCGACTTCATCTCCGACCCCGACGCCATCCTGGAAAGGAGCGGCTTCGGACGCGCGCACCACCGCGTCGTGCACTTCGTCAACCGCGAACCGGGGCTGACGGTGGCCGACCTGCTCGATACGCTGAAGATTACCAAGCAAAGTCTCGCGCGGGTTTTGAAACAACTGATCGATTCGGGCTATATTCGCCAGGTGGCCGGCCCGGAGGACCGCAGGCAGCGCAAGCTGTATCCGACGCGTTCGGGCCGCGAACTGGCGCTGGCGCTGGCGCAGCCCCAGCAGGAGCGCATCGAGCGCGCCTTCGAGGGGATGAGCGTTGAGGATCGCGCCGCCGTGACGCGCTTCCTCGCCGGCATGCAGAATGCGCGCCAGGAGTAGCGGCGCGCAAGAGTGAGATCGGACAGACAGTGATGACGACGCAAGACAGGCCTTCCGACGACGCCGCCCATCTCCTGATCGTTGACGACGACAAGCGCATCCGCGAGCTTCTCAGCCGCTACCTGGCGGGCGAAGGCTTTCGCGTGACCGTCGCGGGCGACGCCGACGAGGCGCGCCGCCGGCTGGAGGGCCTCGACTTCGACCTGATCGTGATGGACGTGATGATGCCGGGCGAGACCGGCCTGCAGTTGACCGAGAGCCTGCGCGCGATCCGCAACATCCCGATCATCATGCTGACGGCNNCCTCGCCAAGCCCTTCGAGCCGCGCGAACTGGTGCTGCGCATCAACAACATCCTCAAGCGCAACACCCAGCCCACGGCCCCCAAGATCGAGCAAGTCATGTTCGGGCCATACACCTTCTCTATCGTGCGCAAGGAACTGAAGCGCGGCGGCGACCCGATCCGGCTGACCGACCGCGAGCAGGAGATCATGCTGCTCTTTTCGCTGCGCGCCGGCGAGACCATCCCGCGCCACGAGCTGATCGGCGAGGAGACGGATGTCGGCGAGCGGACGATCGACGTCCAGATCAACCGCCTGCGGCGCAAGATCGAGGACGACCCGACGAATCCCGTCTGGCTGCAGACCGTGCGCGGCATCGGCTACAGGCTGAGCATCGAATAGCAACAGGGGCCGGCAGAAGAGCGAAACGGCAAACGGCGACATGACAGCCTTCGAAACCTTCAAGCGCGAAATCGAGAGGACGCCGCTTTCCGGCTGGCGCAACGTCGTCAAATGGCTGCGCCGGCGGCTGCCGACCGGGCTCTACACGCGATCGCTGCTCATCATCATCATTCCGATGGTGCTCCTGCAGTCGGTCGTCGCCTTCGTCTTCATGGAGCGCCACTGGCAGCTGGTGACGGAGCGGCTGTCGATGGCGGTCACCCGCGACATCGCCGCGATCATCGACCTGATCGACACCTTCCCCGACGACAGCGCCAATGCCGAGATCATCCGCATCGCCCGCGACCGGATGAACCTCAACATCGCCATCGAGAAGGGCAACGAACTGCCGCCGCCGCAGCCGAAACCCTTCTTCAACATCCTCGACCACATCCTCTCCGAGCAGATCACCAAGCAGATCAAGCTGCCCTTCTGGATCGACACGCTCGGCGACAGCGACCTGGTCGAGATCCGCATCCTCGTCGACCAGGACAAGACCCTGCGCGTCTATGCCCGCCGCAACCACACCTACGCCTCCAACACCCATATCTTCCTCGTCTGGATGGTGGGCGCCTCGCTCGTGCTGCTGACGATCTCGATCCTGTTCCTGCGCGGGCAGATCCGCCCGATCCTGTCGCTGGCGCACGCGGCCGAGAGCTTCGGCAAGGGGCAGAAGATGCCCGATGACTTCGCCCCGCGCGGCGCCGACGAGGTGCGGCGCGCCGGCCTCGCCTTCATGCTGATGCGCGAGCGCATCGAGCGGCAGATGGAACAGCGCACGGCGATGCTGACCGGCGTCAGCCACGACCTGCGCACCATCCTCACCCGCTTCAAGCTGCAGCTCGCGCTCGCCGGCAAAAATCCGGACCTGGAGGGCCTGAACAAGGACGTCGAGGACATGCAGAGCATGCTGGAGGGCTATCTCTCCTTCGCCCGCGGCGAGGCCGAGGAGGACGTCGGACATCTCCGCCTCAGCGATCTCATCGACAAGTTCGAGATGGAGGCCGAGCTCCACAACAAGCAACTGACCAGCACGATCGAGGGCGAGGACGAGGTCATGGTGCGGCCGAACGCGTTCTCGCGGCTCGTCGGCAACATCGTCTCCAACGCGCTCCGCTATGCCAACAAGGTGCAGATCCAGGCCCGCCACAGCGCCAAATGGCTGACGATCGTCGTCGACGACGACGGCCCCGGCATCCCCGAGCGTTCGCGCGATGACGTGTTCAAGCCGTTCTTCCGCCTCGACGAGGCCCGCAACCTCGATTCCTCCGGCACCGGCCTGGGACTCGCGATCGCCCGCGACATCGCCCGCAGCCACGGCGGCAACGTCACCCTGTCCGACAGCCCCCTCGGCGGCCTGAGGGCCACGATCCGGATCCCGGCGTAGGATCCGGCCGACCACGCGCTTGATGGGGTAATTTACATCACCGCAAATTGATGCGATGATCGCCGCATGAAGGCCGAGCTCCTTTTCCGGCGTCGTACTGTCGTTGATGAGGCCGCCTTCACGGAACTCGTCCTTTGGCGCGTGCCCTCGCCGGTGCGTGGCAGCGGCCACGCGTACAAGTACAGTTTGGCTTTCGTCGTGCGCGGCGTCTGTGTGCTGCGCTACGACAACGAAGCCGGCAAGGGCGACCACAAGCATATCGGCGAAATCGAGACCGAATATGCCTTTACCGATGTGGACACGCTGCTGGCGGACTTCAAGGCAGATGTAGTGAGGTGGCTGGATGAGCACCGTGACGCTTAAGGTCGAGAATCTGGACAATGCACTCGACGCCTTCGGGGAAGCCTGGCGGGCTGGCGAAGGCGCGGCCGGCGACGCGACCATCGGCCTTGCGTCGTGGGACCTGATGCACCGTCTGCTGGCGCCGAAGCGGCTGGAAATCCTGCGCGCGCTTTGCGGACAGGACAGCCTGAGCATCCGCGAGTTGTCCCGACGGCTCGACCGGGATTTCAAAGGCGTTCACGCCGATGTCGCAACCCTGCTGGATGCCGGCATCATCGAGAAGGACAAGGGCGGCATTCGTTTTCCTTATGACCGCATCCACGTCGAGTTCGACATAGAGGCTGCGGCCTGAGGCCCGCTCAGCAGAGCCTTGCGCCGTTCGGCACCGGCCGCTCGGCGGCGGCGAGGACGATCGCGCCGGCTTCGTCGGCAAAGCCCAGCGTCAGAACCTCGGAGCGAACCGGCCCGATCTGGCGCGGCGGGAAATTGACGACGCCCAGCACCTGCCGGCCGACCAGCCGGTCCGGTCCGTAGTGCACGGTGATCTGGGCCGAGGACTTCTTCAAGCCGATCTCCGGGCCGAAGTCGATCACGAGCTTGTAGGCCGGCTTGC
>UBZP01000030.1 GCA_900469965.1 Hyphomicrobiales bacterium
CGGCGGGTGGGGGTGATCCGTGGGGACGCTGGAGGCCAAGCCCCTTGAATCGACAAAGGCGACGCTGCGCGTGTCCTTCTCCTCGCTTGCGGGGAGAAGGTGCCGGCAGGCGGATGAGGGGCGGAGGAGCGAGCGGCCGCGGCGATCCTCCGCCGGCGGATGTGCGCGGCGCCCGTTTTTCCGCCGGCGGATGCAGGGCGCAGCGGCGATTGCCCCTCACCCTGACCCTCTCCCCGCAGGCGGGGAGAGGGGACGTGGGCGTGGTGGCGGGACATGCAAGGCGGATAGCTGGCAGGTGCATTGTCGGTTCCGCCCTCAAGGCTGAAGTCACCGCCCCGCTCCGCCCTTTGCCGTCTCCGGGCCGATGACGGCCGTGACTTCGGTGACGCGGTCGGCGGGGAAGCCGCCGCGGCGGGCGTGTTCGCGGATCACGTCCGCGCTTTCGGCCTCGTGCACGCAGTAGAACTTGTCGCCGGCGACGTAGCTGGTGATCCACCGATAGGGCTTGCCGAGACCGGCCACGGCCTCGTTCGAGCGGGCGGAAATGCTGCAGAGCTCGTCGGCGCTGAGCCTGTCCGCGCCGGGAATGTTGCGTTCGATGATGAAGGTGGGCATGAGGCGGCCTCCTCTCTGGAGCCGCTGTCGCAGGGTGGCGGCAGCCGCTCCGATCCGACGCGACCATCAAGGCGCCGCCGTTGGGCGGCTGTCAACGCCTTTCCGCCAAGTCGGCGACCGCGCCACTCCAGCGCCACGCCACGCCTGCATCGCGACCGCATCATGCCAGCGCCACGCCAGCGACACCCCAGCGCCGCGACCTCATCATGCCAGCACCAGGCCCACGCCGCGACGGCGCCAACGCTCGCAGCAGGCCGGCGCCGCGACCGCGCGGCCGCCCGCGCCATGCCTGCACCCGGCCGCTCCGCCCCGCGCGGGGCGAAGGCCGATGCGGGCCGGAGCCCGGGCGGGGCACAGGCGGAGCCCAGGCGGGGCACGGCCCCATGCGGCGCTGCGGCCTTTGCGGGACGCAGGCGCCCATGCGGGCACTGCATGGAGGGGCGGTGCCGCCGGCGCTACCGCCGCAGGCTGCCGAGAATGCCGCGCACGATCGCCCGTCCGAGCGAGGTGGCGACGCTGCGGGCGGCGGATTTCATGGCCGCCTCCACCACCGTCTCGCGCTGGTAGCCGGAGCGCGCCTTCGGCTTGCCGTTCGCCGAGGCCTGCGTCGGCTCGTCGCCGAAGCCCGGCAGCGTCCAGCGGCTGCCGCCGTTCTCCGGCTGCGGCTCTTCCGCCGCCTGCTCGGCCTGCTGCTGCTGTTCCTCCAGCTTCTTCGCGCGCGCCGCCAGCATCTCGTAGGCGGATTCCCGGTCGAAGTCCTCGTCGTAGAGGCCGGCCACCGGGCTGACCTTCATCACGGCCGCCCGCTCGGCGTCGGTGAGCGGGCCGACGCGCGAGGCCGGCGGGCGCACCAGCGTGCGCTCCACCATCGAGGGGATGCCCTTGCCCTCCAGCGTCGAGACCAGCGCCTCGCCGGTGCCGAGCGCGGTGATGACGGTGGCGCAGTCGAAGTCGGGATTGGGGCGGAAGGTGTCGGCCGCCGTCTTCACCGCCTTCTGCTCGCGCGGCGTGTAGGCGCGCAGCGCATGCTGCACGCGGTTGCCGAGCTGCGCCAGCACCGTCTCGGGCACGTCGAGCGGGTTCTGGGTGACGAAATAGACGCCCACACCCTTGGAGCGGATCAGCCGGACCACCTGCTCGACGCGTTCGACCAGCACCTTCGGCGCGTCCTTGAACAAAAGGTGCGCCTCGTCGAAGAAGAACACCAGCTTCGGCTTGTCCGGATCGCCCACTTCCGGCAGCTCCTCGAACAGTTCCGACAGCAGCCACAGCAGGAAGGTGCCGTAGAGGCGCGGGTTCATCATCAGCTTGTCGGCGGCCAGCACCGAGATCGCGCCGCGCCCGTCATTGGTGGTGCGCATGACGTCGGAGATCTTCAGCGCCGGCTCGCCGAAGAAGTGCTCGGCGCCCTGCTGCTCGAGGATCAGCAGCTCGCGCTGGATCGAGCCGACCGAGGCCTTGGAGATGAAGCCGAACTGGTTGGAGAGCTCGCTGGCGTTGTCGCCCATGTAGGTCAGCAGCGCCTGCAGGTCCTTCAGGTCGAGCAGCGGCAGGCCGCCCTGGTCGGCGATCTTGAAGGCGATGTTCAGCACGCCCTCCTGCGCGTCCGTCGCGTTCATCAGCCGCGACAGGAGCAGCGGCCCCATCTCGGTGATGGTGGTGCGGACGCGGTGGCCTTTCTCGCCGTAGAGGTCCCAGAAGATCACCGGGAACTCCTGGAAGTCGTAGGGTTCGAGTCCGATCTCCTGCGCGCGCTTGAGCAGGAAGTCCTTGGCCTCGCCGATCGCGCCGATGCCCGACAGGTCGCCCTTCACGTCGGCGCAGAACACCGGCACGCCGGCATTGGAGAAGCCCTCGGCGAGGATCTGCAGAGTGATCGTCTTGCCGGTGCCGGTGGCGCCGGTGACGAGCCCGTGCCGGTTGCCGAACTTCAGCTCCAGGTATTCCGGCTTGTTGATCGCATTGTCCGGCTTGCGGCTGGTGCCGATATAGAGCTTGCCGTCCTGAAACATCGTCTCGCTCACCGTCGTTCTCCCTTGTGCGCCGGGCGTCGTGGCGCCGGTCCGTGCAGCCGGTCGGGTCATGGGCGTCTTGCGCCCGCGTCCCGATATCGTCATTGAATCGTCGAGCCGACTTTATAAGGTGGTCGTGGAACTTCAACACCTGTGATCAACGACAGGCATGATGGCGATATCCGTCCGGCGGCGCTTGAGTTCGTTGCCGGTTTCCCATAACGTTGACGTCAACGTCAAAAAACGATCCCGGAGGACTTCCATGAACGATCTCGTCAACCGCGTCGCCGAAAACGTCGGCATCGATGCAGCCACCGCCGAAAAGGCGATCGGCATGATGCTGGGCTTCCTGCAGCGCGAGGCGGCCGATGGCCCGGTGGCGCAGATGATCGAGGCCATCCCCGGCGCCTCCGACCTCGTCGCGCAGTACAACGGCGAAGGCGCAGGCGGCGGCCTGCTCGGCGGGCTGATGAACGCCATGGGCGGCGGCGTCATGGCGCTCGGCCAGCAATTGATGAGCGAGGGCCTCGGCATGGGCGAGATCACCGGGCTTGCGAAGGAGACGATCGCGGTCGCCCGCGAATATGCCGGCGACGCGGTGGTCGACGAGGTCGTGGGCTCGGTCCCCGGCCTCAGCCAGTTCGTCTGAACGGAACGGGCCGCGCTCCCGAACCCTTGCCCAGCCCGCTTCGGCCGGCGGGCCGCGTCCCTCTCCACCGTCATGCCGGCCCCCGAGCCGGCATCCAGCGGCGCCGCGTCCGCGGCGCGGGGAATGCTCTTCCCGCGCAAGGCCTTGCGCGGGCTGGACACCGGCTCGAGGCCGGTGTGACGGAGGTTGTGAGTGCCGCGCTTTCGAACCCTTGCTCAGCCCGCTTCGGCCGGCGGGCCGCGTCCCCTCTGCACCGTCATGCCCGCCCCCGAGCCGGCATCCAGCGGCGCCGCGTCCGCGG
>UBZP01000035.1:0-175 GCA_900469965.1 Hyphomicrobiales bacterium
CCCGCAAGCGGGGAGAGGGAACGGCGGCGGCGCGGCCTTTATCTCTCCCGGCGGCGACGCGGCCTTGGTCTCTCCCGCATACCCAGTGAGGACCGGTGGCGACACGGCGTTCGTCTCTGCCGCACGCGCAGAGGGGACCGGCGGCGGCGCGGCGCTCGCCCTTCTCCCCGCCTGC
>UBZP01000035.1:189-37770 GCA_900469965.1 Hyphomicrobiales bacterium
AAGGTGCCGGCAGGCGGATGGGGGGCGATGTTCGCCGGCCAAGGCGGCGCTGCCCCTCACCCTGACCCTCTCCCCGCAGGCGGGGAGAGGGAACGGCGGCGGCGCGGCCCGGACTACGCCGTCAGCGCTTCCGTGACACGGACGTCGCCGACGTGAATGCCGTTCCAGTTCTTCATGGCGTGATCTGCCTGCCGCATCAGCGCGTCTGCGACCGCCGGGTCGTGCTCGAAGAAGCGGGCGAGCGTGGCGGCGACCATCGCCTCGGCGGCCCGCGTCGTGCCGTCTTCGCATTTCAGCGCGATCGCGATCCCCTTCTCGGGCACGGCGGCGCAGAAGACGCCCTCGGCGCCGGTCTTGGCGAAGATGCGGCCGGGCGCCGTCTCCATCAGCCGCGTGCAGGCGCGGCGGGTGCCGGCGACGTAGAAGGGCTCGGCCATGCAGGCATCGATCAGCCGCCTGGCCGCCTTCGCGCGGGCGGGCGCCAGGCCGCTGCCGGTCGTCATCTTCGCAAAGCCGTGCGCCAGCGCCTTCAGCGGCACGGCATAGGTGGGGATGGAGCAGCCGTCGGTGCCGCAGTTGTCGTGGCCGAGCGGGGCACCCGTGAGGTTTTCCATGACGGCGCGGATCTCCGCCTGGACCGGGTGGTCGTAGCCGACATAGCCGGCGGGGTCGATGCCGGCATGGCAGGCGGCGCAGACGAAGCCGGCGTGCTTGCCCGAGCAGTTGTTGTGCAGCGCCGTCGGCCGCTCCATCGAGCGCGCCTGCTCGATCAGCACCGGCTGGTCGAACGACCAGTGGGCGCCGCATTCCAGGACGCTCGCCTCCAGCCCGGCCGCAGAGAGCATGCTGGCCGCGAGCGCCACGTGCCGCGGCTCGCCGCTGTGCGAGGCGCAGGCGAGCGCCAGTTCCCTGTCGCCGAAGCCATAGGCATCGGCAGCCCCGCCCTCGACGAGCGGCAGCGCCTGCATCGCCTTGCAGGCCGAGCGCGGGAAGACGGTGGCCTCGATGTCGCCGCGGGCGAAGACCACCTTGCCGTCGCCGTCGACGGCCACCACCATGCCGCGATGGCGGCTTTCGACACGATTTCCGCGCGTCACCTCGACGAGGACCGGATTTTCCATTTTCGATGCCTTCAAATTTCCAATATCGGCTGCGTTCCTGGCAGACGACGACGGTCTTAGCCGATATCGTCTCCGGGCGCAGCATGGGAAACGGAGCAGGCGTGCATGAAAATCGGCAGGACGTTGCTTTTCCTGTTTCTCGCCGTCTATCTCGCGCCCGCGCTCGCCAGCGCCGGCTACTGGTCCCTGCTCGACCGGCCGGGTTCCTGGCGCGAGGCGGACTGGTCGTCGGCCGGCATCCTGCCGCATCCGGACGACGAGCGGCAGGCGACCATCCACGTCTTTTCGGCTGCCACCGGCGGCATGAAGGGGGCATTCGCCAGCCATTCCTGGATCGTCACCAAGGAAGAGAACGCCGCGCGCTACCAGCGCTACGACAAGGTCGGCTGGGGCAGCCCGGTGCGCCGCAACGGCTACCCGGCCGACGCCTTCTGGTATTCCAACGCCCCGCGCGCCGTCCTCAGCCTCAAGGGCGCGGAAGCGGCGCGGCTGATCCCCAAGGTGGAGGCGGCGATCGCCGCCTACCCTTTCGCGCAGCCGGGCGGCTATCGCATCTGGCCGGGGCCGAACTCCAACACCTTCGTCGCGCATGTGCTGAAATCGGTGCCCGAACTCGGCGCGGTGCTGCCGCCGGACGCGGTCGGCCGCGACTACCTGCCCTTCGGCACCTTCGTCGAAATCGATCCCGACGGCCGCGACCTGCATGCGAGCCTGCTCGGCCTGATCGGCTTCTCCGCCGGCCTGCGCAGCGGGCTGGAATTCCACCTCGCCGGCCTCGTCGCCGGCATCGACGTGATGCGGCCGGGCGTGAAGATCCCGGCGCTGGGGCGGATCGGGATGTAGAAAGGCGACGCGTGCCGGCTATTTGGCGGTGGATACAACTATGACTGCAATTGGTGGACGTTCGATGATTGTGCACCTCCGAAAAATGGGACTTCGAATTCCTGCAATCTGCTGTAACAATCGTTGGGTATAACGGGGATATTTATTGTGACAGTTAGGCTATGAAAGGCATCGGTCGAAACGATCTGTGCTGGTGCGGTTCTGGAAAAAAATATAAAAAATGTCACCTCGATCGCGCCCTGCAAGAGAGCGGTAACGCTTGGGATGCAGTTGAGGCCAACAAGAAGGCATTTCACGAGAAAAGATGTTTCGCACGAGATGCAGGACTGGGCTCCTGCGAGGGCAAGATCATCAAGGCCCATACGGTGTCGCGTGGCCCGAACCTGACCAAAATTGCCAAGAATGGCAAAGTTGTTCGCTATAACGCCAATCCTGCCGAACTGACAAAGAACGGCGGGAAGTTGACAGCTAGCGAAGTCGGGATTGGAGACGCATCTGTTTTCTACGGATTTTGTGCGGGACACGATCGCAGGCTTTTCTCCTGTATCGAGAATGAACCCTTCATCGGGCGACCTGATCAATGCCTCACTGTGGCTTATCGAACCCTCAGTAGAGAGTTTTATGGAAAGCATGCTGGGAGCCATCTCAGGGAGACTTTGCGAAACGCTGACAGAGGAAAGCCGCTAGTTGAACAGATCAAACTACAAAATCTGTTAGAGCTTATCGATCAAGGGAATGAGCTTGCCAAGAAAGACCTTCAAAATACCCACAGCAAGCTTACACAAGCGCTGATCGATGGGCGAGCCGACGTCTTGCGCTCGATGGTAATCGAGTTCGAAAGAACTCTGCCCTTCATGTTTGCCGGAGCTTGGTCGCCGTTCACAGATTTCTTCGGGCATAACCTTCAGAACGGATACTCAGACGAACCGCTGGAGCAGATTTTCATATCCAGCTTTGCTGGGACTGCTAGCCAGATTTGCATTTCTTGGATGGATCAAACCGATGCACCTGGACAAGTCATAGCAGATCAAATTTGTAAGCTTCCACTTGCACAACAGGCATCAGCCTGCCTGCAGTTTGCTGTAAAGCACGTCGAGAATGTGTTCTACGATCCGGCATGGTTCGCTGCCCTTTCTTCAGAGCAACGAAAACAGCTAGATTTGTTGGCAGCCAGTGGCGTAGACATCAAGGGCAGTGTGCCGAGTGCGGTAGTCCGACTTGACTTGGATTTTGAGCTCCCCATGGTTACCCGCGCTTTTGTCGTTAGCGGGGACAATAACGGAGACTAAGAGCTGTATTCCTCCGCGCTATTTGCTTTTTGGCTGCAAAGAGTGATCGCGCACCTCTTGCTGAAGTCCGGTGTTGGTGCGTAGCTGCCGTGAGGTTCCTGCCATAGTGGCCCATGGCGGGCTGCCTCGTCGCTGAGGTGACAACATCTGCTGTGGCAATGGCCTGCGCAAAGTGGTCACGTCACAAAAGGCATTACATCCACGCCGTCGCCCGGAAAAACGGTGATGTGCGGGTGGTCTTCGAACAGTCGCGCAGCGGCATCGGCGCTCTCCGCTTCGACCACCAGGTAGCCGCAGAACGAATTCACCGCGCTGACAACACCCTCCCTGGTCATGCGTGTCGTCTTGCCCACCATTCCACCACGATCAAGGATGGAGGAAGCATTTCTTTCTTCCCACGACGACCACTCTTTAATGCCGACGGCGTCGACGGCATCCTGTTCGGCCTTGGGCAGGTTTCGAAAAGACGCCAGGTCTTCGGGTTTCATGGTGTAGACAGCAAGAAAGCGGGGCATTGGCACATCATCCCTTCATCTTGGAGGCTACCAGTTTATACGCCTCGCTTTGGAAATACCCGCCCATAAATCGCGCGGAACGTGGAGCGGGCTTCTGATGCAAATCCGCCTTCATGCGTCCGTCGTCGTGGCACCCGATGCCGAATGGCTCTTGCCCTGCGCCATCCGCCCGCGGCCACCTGCGGAGATTGCCGCGGGCGGCAAAATGTGATCGGTTGCGGTCCCGCCCCGACGCACCGGTTCCATCATGGCAGAGACGACACCGCACGCAGAGATCGCAGGCCTTTCGGCGCTGTTCCGCCGCGAGGCCCTGCTGCCGACCATGATGCTCGGCGGCGGCGTCGCCCTGCATGCGGTGGAGACCTACATCACCGCGACGCTGATGCCCTCGATCGTGCGCGACATCGGCGGGCTTTCGCTGTTTGCCTGGGCGACGACGC
Organism: Hyphomicrobiales bacterium; assembly: GCA_900469965.1. Lineage (GTDB taxonomy): Bacteria > Pseudomonadota > Alphaproteobacteria > Rhizobiales > Rhizobiaceae > Mycoplana. Next base: position 4,398 of record UBZP01000035.1, read on the forward strand.
TCTACGTGATCGCCTCGGTGGTCGGCTCGATCTACGTGGCGGTGCGCCCGGCCGGGGTGACGCTGAACCGCTGCTATGTCGCCGGCGCAGCACTCTTCGGCGCCGGCAGCCTGATCTGCGCGCTGGCGCCGTTCATGGAGATCGTGCTCGCCGGGCGCGCCGTGCAGGGGCTCGGCGCGGGGCTTCTGGTGACGCTCGGCTACGCCTTCATCCGCTTCGTCTATCCGGAGGCGCTGTGGGCCAAGGCCTCGACGCTCTACGCCGCGGTCTGGGGGATCGCCACCTTCGTCGGGCCCAGCATCGGCGGCGTCTTCGCCAGCGGCAGCGCCTGGCGCGAGGCCTTCCTGATCCTCGTGCCGATCGCGCTCGCCATGGCCGCTCTGGCGCCGCGCCGGCTGCCGTCCGGCGAGGACCGCCATGCCGTCACCCCCGCCCCCTTCGCCCAGATCGGCCTGATCCTGGTCTCGGCCATGCTCGTCTCCTTCGCAGGCTCGGTGCAGGCCGTCTGGCTGCGGGCGGCGCTTGCCGCGGCGGCCGTCGCGGCGGTGGCCGGCATGGTGGCGGCCGAGCGACGGGCTTCCGCGCGGCTGCTGCCGGCCGGCGCCGTCAGCCTGGCCTCGCCGCTCGCCCGCATCTACCTGATCATGCTCCTGATGCTGGTGGCGCTCGCCTCCGACATCTACATCCCCTATTTCCTGCAGGAGCTGCACGGGGTGGCGCCGCTCGCCTCCGGCTACCTGGTGGCGCTGCTGGCGCTCGGCTGGACGGCTTCGGCGTTCCTGACGGCCGGCCTGACCGGCCGGCGCGCGCTGGTCTCGATCGCGACCGGCACCCTGGTCGAGGCGCTTTCGACCGGACTGCTGGTCTTCCTGCTGGCGCGCCACAATCCGCAGGCCGACATCGCCGTTCTCGCGGCGGCGACCGTCCTGATCTTCGGCATGGGCTTCGGCGTCGGCATGGGCTGGGCGCACCTCGTCACGCTGGTGCTGAAGCTTGCGCCCGACGGCGAGAAGGACAAGGCATCGGCGGCGATCGTGACGATGCAGGCGCTCGGCACCGCCTTCGGGGCGGCGCTCGCCGGCGTCGTGGCCAACAGCACCGGCCTGCTCGATCCGGGCGGCGTCGCCGGCAACGTCTCCGCCGCCGCCTGGCTGTACGGGCTGTTTGCGCTTCCGGGGCTCGCCGCCTTCGCCCTCGCCGTCTCGCTGCTGCGGCGCGGCGGCTGAGCGCGTCAGGCGAAGGTGATCACGATTTTTCCGATATGGTCGCCGTGCTCGAGCATGCGGTGGGCGTTGACGACCTCGGTATGGGGCAGGACGGCATGCATCACCGGCGCGATGCGCCCGTCGTCGAGCAGCGGCCAGACCTTGTCCAGTAGCTGGTCGCGGATCTCCTGCTTCTCCGAAGCCGTCCGCGGCCGCATCGCCGAGCCGGTGATCCGCAGCCGCTTCAGGAGGATCGGCCCGAGATTGACCTTCTCGGCAAAGGTGCCGCCGAGGAAGGCGATGATCGACAGCCGCCCGTCCAGCCCCAGCGACTTGAGGTTGCGGTCGAAATAGGTGGCGCCGACCATGTCGAGGATGACGTCGACACCGCGCTTGCCGGTGGCCTCGGCGATCACGGCGGCGAAGTCCTCGGTGCGGTAGTTGATCGCCCGGTGCGCGCCGAGGCCGAGGCAGGCCTCGCATTTCTCCGCCGTGCCCGCCGTCGCATAGACGGTGGCGCCGAATTCCCGGGCGAGCTGGATCGCCGTCGTGCCGATGCCGCTCGTTCCGCCATGGATCAGCACCGTCTCGCCGGCCTTCAGGTCCGCCATCATGAAGAGATTGGCCCAGACGGTGAAGAAGGTTTCCGGCAGCGCCGCCGCCCGTGCCGCGTCGTAGCCCTTCGGCAGGCGCAGGGCCTGCGAGGCCGGCACGGCGCAGTATTGCGCATAGCCGCCGCCGTTCGCGAGCGCGCAGACCCGGTCGCCGACGGCAAAGCCGGCGACGTCGGAACCGAGCGCCACCACCTCGCCGGCGACCTCGAGGCCGAGGACCGGGCTTGCGCCCGGCGGCGGCGGATAGTCGCCCTTGCGCTGCATGATGTCCGGGCGGTTGATGCCGGCGGCCTCGACCCTGACCAGCAGATCGCCCGCGCGCAGAAGCGGCAGCGGTCCCTCGGCGAGAACGAGATGCTCGGGGCCGCCGGGCTCCCTCACCTCGACATAGGACATGGCCTCCGGGAACCGGGCTCCCGACGAGAGGGCTCCCGACGAGAGGGCATCTGGTGATCGGGCATCTGGTGACATGGCTTTTTCCTCCGGCCGCCGGGCAGGAATGACGATGGTGGTCTCAGGGTTCCTGACCATAGCCGAAAGCGCGCGGTCAAGACAGCAGGCAAGACAGCGGAGACGGCAACCCAGAGCGGTAAAAAGGCCCGCAAACATTAAATTTCGGCAATGCTGGGCACCGTCACAATTTGCCACAAAGTATTGAAATTTCGACATTTCATGGGCTTGGCAGATTAATTATCTTTAATTTGAGTTGTGCCTGCCACGGACCTAACGTCCTCCTCGAAGCCGGGGAGCGCCGGCGGCCCCTGCCGCGACGCGACGTCTCCCGGACGGCTTCGAGAGATGCCCGTTCAAGGGCCGATACAGGACAAGTCTCATGCGTGTTCTTCTTTCCAACCTCGCAATCGTGACCGTTCTCACCGCACCCGCCGTCGCACTTGCCGCCCAGACGGCAACCGGGACGGTCAAGTCCTACAGCCCGTCGGCGATGACGCTGACGCTGTCCGACGGCACCAGCTACATGCTGCCGAAGGGCTTCAAGGATCCCGGCCTGAAGGCCGGCGAGAAGGTGTCGATCGCCTACGACGCTGCCGGAAAGGGACATCAGGCCAAGAGCGTGAAGATCCTCCAGTAACCCTCAGCAGTCTTGAGCGGTCTGCCCCGACCCTACATGGACCGCTCAGGATAGGCCGTTCCAGCAACGTGTGTGTACCGCTGGCCGGTTGAAAGGGGGGCGGGTCCGTGGCCGGGCCCGCCCTTCCTCCTTTCAGGAACTCATGCGCCGGCACCCATGCTCGGGCACCCATGCTCGCCCCCCCATGCGGGGCGCGGGCGCGCTCAGGCGGCGGCGGGCGGATCCCCGCCGCAGAAGACGATGCCGTCCCGGCTCGCCTTCGCCTGCCCCTTGTAGGTCGCGATGCGGGCGCTGATCTGCTGCGGATCGGCCACCAGCTCCTCTTCGGGAACGACCAGCACCACCGCCGAGCAGCGCATCAAGGGAAAGTTGCGCTCGGTTCCGTCGCGATCGTGGCCGCGGATCGCCCCGGCCAGCAGGTCCGCCGGCGCGTAGAGCTGGCGCGCCTCGTGGCTGAAATCGGAAAGCAGGCGCTCGATCAGCGCGCGCACGGCCGGCACCCCCCGCCCGGAGACGCCGGCGAAGAAGTCGTCGCCGCCCAGATGGCCTATGAAGACATCCTCGCCGATGAAATGGCGGCGCAGCAGCGTGGCGAACTGGAGGATGGCGCGGTCGCCCATCTGGAAGCCGTAGTGATCGTTGAACGGCTTGAAGTTGTCGAAGTCGAAATAGCAGAAGCAGCGCAGCTGGTCGCCGTCGATGGTCCGGTCCTGCAGGTAGTCGTGGATCGAGCGGTTGCCGGGCAGACCCGTCAGCGGGTTCTGGTCCTCGGCGTTCTTCAGCTGCTTCTCGCTGATGATCTTCAGGAGCGAGGAGGCGCTGAGGATGCCGGCATAGCGCATGTTCTCCGTCAGGATCACGCATTCGCTGCCGCCCATGTCGGCGAAGATACTGAGAAGCTGCTCGGCCGGGGTCTCGAGATCGGCGACCGGGGCCATGATGGCGAAATGCGACAGGCTCTTCTGGTAGATCCGGTTCTTCAGGAGATCGCGGCCGAAGGGGTGATAGCTGACCTCGCGGACGTGGTATTCGTGCAGGATGCCGCGCGGCTCGTCATTGGCGTTGAGGACCGGGAAGAAGGTGCGCCGCGGGTCCTTGCGGAAGAGGTCGAAGACGGATTCGAGGCTGTCGCCCTCGTGCACGGCCGGCAGGTGCTCGATCTGGCGGCGGATGAGGATGCTGTCGAGCGACGCCGAGTTGCGCCGCCCCGCCGCCGCGCGCGCCACCGGCGCGTAGACCGTCTGCAGGGCGGACATGTCGGTCTGCGGGCGGGCGATGTACCAGCCCTGCACGAGATCGCAGCCGCAGTCGCGGCAGGCGACGAACTCCGCCTCCGTCTCCACCCCCTCGGCGATCACCCGGATGCCCAGCACATGGGCGAGGTTGACCGTGCTCTTGACCAGGTGACGCTTGCGGGCGTCGGTGTCGAGGCCGGAGACGAAGTGCCGGTCGATCTTGAGATAGTCGAACGGGTGGTCGCACAGCGCCTTCATGCCGCTGTGGCCGGCCCCGAAATCGTCGATGGCGAGCTTGAAGCCCTCCTGGCGCAGCCGCGCGATCAAGGCGCCGAATTCGGGCATGCTGCCGTTGTCGAAGCGCTCGGAGATCTCGAAGCAGATGGAGGACGCCGGGATGCCGGCCCGCTTCAGGTGGCCGGACAGCCGGTCGACGATGTCGGCGGCCTCGGTGACGAGGCGGGAATCGAGATTGATGAACAGCGTTCGGCTGGCAAAGTCCGGCAGGGCGGCGAAGGCTGCGAGCGCGCGGCTGTTGACCATGTGCTCCAGCGCCAGCAGCTGGCCGGCCTCGTGGGCGCGGTCGAGCAGGTCGAGCGGCGAGCGGAAGCCGAGACGGTCATGGCCGCGCATCAGAGATTCATAGCCGAACACCGCGCCGGAGGAGGTCTCGACGATCGGCTGGAAGGCGGTCTCGATCGCAAGCTTGGCCAGGGTGACAATCTGATCGTCGCCAAAGCGGCGCAGTGAGATCATTTCGGCGGCGGACATCGGAGGCTCCGGGTCAACAATTTGCCGGAAACTCTTCTGTACCAATCCTGAACAATCCCTTTCACCAACATGACAGTTTGATGAAACTTCAATGACTGCAAAGGGTTATGTAGAATTTCGTTCAAATGCGTTTCATCGAAACGCACCCCGTCACGCCACCTGAAACAGCCGGGCGAGGAACAGGCCGGCAGCGACGGCGGCAAGCGACAGAACCACGCTTGCGAGCACGTAGAGGAGCGCCGCGCCGACATGGCCGCGCTCCCACAGAACCGCCGAATCCAGCGCGAAGGCGGAGAACGTCGTGAAGCCGCCGAGAACGCCGGTGGTCAGGAGCAGCCGGACCTCCTGCGGCAGGTGGCCGCGGAAGGCGAAATAGCCGGCGAGCAGCCCCATCGCCATGCAGCCGACGACGTTGACGGCGAGCGTTCCGAGCGGAAAGCCGGTGCCGAACAGGCGCGCGGCGAGAATGTTGACGCCATGGCGTCCGGCGCCGCCGACGCCTGCCCCGAGAAACACGATGAAATAGTTCATTGTCGCTACCCTTCCACGATGTGGCGGTAACGGACATCACCCGCGAACGGCTGCCGGACACATGCCTGCCCCGGGCGACCTTCCGGTCCGCCTCTGGCAGGAGCCATCAGCCGGTCTGGCGGTTGTCGGGGAGCTCCATCCCCATCACACCCGCCTTTCCTATCGCGGCCACGGCGGCGCTGTCAAACGCCAGCGACGCCGTTTCGGGTTCGCCCGGTCGGATCGCTCAGACCTTGCGCAGCGCCAGGCCGAAGCCGATCAGCGCCCAGCCCTGCATGGCAAGGTCGAAGGCGAGGAACAGGCCGAGCAGCCACAGGCTGTTGACCGGCCAGCCGATCAGGAAGACGAGGCCGGCCAGCGCGGTGACGATGCCGCCTGCGAGCAGCCAGCCCCAGCCGCGCTCCTCCTTGGAGCGCATCGCCACCCAGATCCGGAACAGGCCGGAGACCAGCAGCGCGCAGGCCATGAACAGCGTCAGGACCTTGGAGGTGAGGATGGGATTGACGAAGGCCAGCACGCCGGCGGCGAGATAGAGGAGTGCGCTCAGCACCCAGTAGATCGTGTCTTTCCACGCCTTCACCTGGAAGGCATGGGCGAGATAGACGGCGCCGCCGACGATCATCAGCATGCCGACATAATAGACGGTGACGACGGTGGCCCAGAGAAGGTTGCCGGCGGCGATGAAGCCGAAGACGAGCAGCGCGATGCCGAGGGCAACGAACCAGCCCCATTTGCCGCGGACTTCCGACAGGCGCGGTATTGACGATTGCACAGCCATGACGACCCCCCGATAGCTGAAACAAACCAATTCGATAGTAGCACGAAATCGGCAGTTGTCATGATCCCGGCAATTCGCGTCTGAGGCCGTCAGATTTTTATTGATTGGCCAGTCAATTAAAAATAGCATGCCGGCCAAAGGGAGACAGCGGGTGCCGAAGATCGGAATGGAGCCGGTGCGCCGGAAGGCGCTGATGGACGCGACGCTGAAGGCGGTCGGCGATCATGGTTCGCTGGCCGTGACCATGTCGGAGATCGCCCGGCATGCGGGCGTCTCGCCGGCCCTGGCGCATCACTATTTCGGCTCCAAGGAGCAGTTGCTGCTCGCGACAATAAGGAGTCTTCTTCAGCACTTGCGCGACGATGCTGTGAAAGCTGTTCGGGCCGTTCACACGCCGCGTGAGAAGCTCACCGCCATCATCCGCGTCAGCTTCCATGCCGACCAGTTCGCGCCGGAGACGATCGCCGCCTGGCTCGCCTTCTACGCCGAGGCGCAGCGCTCGGAGGAGACGCGGCGGCTGCTCGTCCTCTATGCCCGCCGGCTGCGCTCCAACCTCGTCGCGAGCCTTGCAAACCTCTGCCCGCGCGCCGACGCGGTCCGCATCGCCGAGGGCGCGGCCGCGATGATCGACGGGCTCTACATCCGCCAGGGCCTGCGGGCGGCCCCGATCAGCGCCGACGCCTCGATCGCGCTGACGGAGGACTATCTCGACGCGCAGTTGCGGATGGTCAGGGATGGTGGCAATGGCTGAGGGGGCGACCCACAATTTGGGGACGCGGCCTTGTCACCCCCCTCTGTCCTGCCGGAAAGAGGGGGGTGGCCGGAACAGCACGCGATCGGTCCTGTCGCAGGATCACCCCCACCCGCCGCTGCGCGGCGACCTCCCCCCTCGAGGGGGCGGTAAGGTACGCGCCTCCGCCACGTTCACCCATTGCGACCCAAGGAACCACGCTCAGTGACCGCCAGAAAGCCCAATATCCTGATCATCATGGTCGACCAGCTGAACGGAACGCTGTTTCCGGACGGGCCGGCGGAGTTTCTGCATGCGCCGCACATGAAGGCGCTTTCGAAGCGGTCGGCGCGGTTTGCCAACAACTACACCTCCTCGCCGCTCTGCGCGCCGGCCCGCGCCTCGTTCATGGCCGGCCAGCTGCCCTCCCGCACGCGCGTCTACGACAACGCCGCCGAGTATGTCTCCTCGATCCCGACCTTCGCCCATCACCTGCGCCGGGCCGGCTACTACACCGCCCTTTCCGGCAAGATGCACTTCGTCGGTCCCGACCAGCTGCACGGCTTCGAGGAGCGGCTGACGACCGACATCTACCCGGCCGACTTCGGCTGGACGCCGGACTATCGCAAGCCCGGCGAGCGGATCGACTGGTGGTACCACAACATGGGCTCGGTCACCGGCGCGGGCGTCGCCGAGATCACCAACCAGATGGAGTATGACGACGAGGTCGCCTTCCTCGCCAACCAGAAGCTCTACCACCTCTCCCGCGAGAACGACGACGAGGGCCGCCGGTCGTGGTGCCTGACCGTGTCCTTCACCCACCCGCACGACCCCTACGTGGCGCGCCGCAAATTCTGGGACCTCTACGAGGACTGCGAACACCTCGCGCCCGCGGTCGGCATGCTCGCCGAGCAGGACCCGCACTCCAAACGCATCCTGCATTCCTGCGACTATGCGAGCTTTGCGATCACCGAGGAGGACGTCCGCCGCTCGCGCCGGGCCTATTTCGCCAATATCTCCTACCTCGACGAGAAGGTGGGCGAACTGGTCGACACGCTGACCCGCACGCGGATGCTGGACGATACGCTGATCCTGTTCTGCTCCGACCACGGCGACATGCTCGGCGAGCGCGGCCTGTGGTTCAAGATGAACTTCTTCGAGGGCTCGGCGCGGGTGCCGCTGATGATCGCCGGCCCCGGCGTCGCGCCCGGCCTGCACCTCAGCCCCGTCTCCAACCTCGACGTGACGCCGACGCTCTGCGACCTCGCCGGCATCTCGATGGACGAGGTGATGCCGTGGACCGACGGCGAAAGCCTGGTTCCGGTGATCAACGGCGCCGAGCGGACATCGCCGGTGCTGATGGAATATGCGGCGGAAGCATCCTACGCGCCGATCGTCGGCATCCGCGAGGGCAAGTGGAAATACATCCACTGCGAGCTCGATCCGGAACAGCTCTACGATCTGGAGAGCGACCCGCAGGAACTGACCAATCTCGCGACCTCCGACAACCCCGTCATCCGGGCGACGCTGGAGGCGTTCCGGCAGATGCGCGAGGCGCGCTGGGACATGGCCGCCTTCGACGCCGCGGTGCGCGAGAGCCAGGCGCGGCGCTGGGTGGTCTACGAGGCGCTGCGCAACGGCGCCTACTACCCCTGGGACCACCAGCCGCTGCAGAAGGCCTCCGAGCGCTACATGCGCAACCACATGAACCTCGACAACCTCGAGGAATCCAAACGCTACCCGCGGGGAGAATGAGATGAGAGCCCAGCCGAAAGCCAGCCACTTCATCGACGGCGACTATGTCGAGGACACCGCGGGCACGCCGTTTACGAGCCTCTACCCGGCGACCGGCGAGGTGATCGCGAAGCTGCATGCGGCCACGCCTGCGATCGTCGAGAAGGCGATCGCCTCTGCCAAACGGGCGCAGAAGGAATGGGCGGCGACGAGCCCGACGGCGCGCGGACGCATCCTCAAGCGCGCCGCCGAGATCATGCGCGAGCGGAACCGCGAGCTGTCGGAACTCGAGACACTGGACACCGGCAAGCCGATCCAGGAGACGATCGTCGCCGACCCGACGTCGGGCGCCGACAGCCTCGAATTCTTCGGCGGCATCGCGGCTGCCGGGCTGAACGGCGACTATATTCCGCTGGGTCAGGATTTCGCGATCACCAAGCGGGTGCCGCTCGGCGTCTGCGTCGGCATCGGCGCCTGGAATTACCCGCAGCAGATCGCCTGCTGGAAGGCGGCGCCGGCGCTCGTCTGCGGCAATGCCATGGTGTTCAAGCCGTCGGAGAACACGCCGCTCGGGGCGCTGAAGATCGCCGAGATCCTGATCGAGGCGGGCCTGCCGAAGGGGCTCTTCAACGTCATCCAGGGGGACCGGACGACCGGGCCGCTGCTGGTCGAGCATCCCGACGTCGCCAAGGTGTCGCTGACCGGATCGGTACCGACCGGCAAGAAGGTGGCGGGGGCTGCGGCGTCCTCGCTGAAGCACGTGACGATGGAGCTCGGCGGCAAGTCGCCGCTGATCGTCTTCGACGATGCCGACCTCGAAAGCGCCATCGGCGGCGCGATGCTCGGCAACTTCTACTCGACCGGCCAGGTGTGCTCGAACGGCACCCGCGTCTTCGTGCAGAAGGGCATCAAGCAGAAGTTCCTGTCGCGGCTGAAGGAGCGGACGGAGAAGATCGTCATCGGCGAGCCGCTGGACGAGGCGACGCAGCTCGGGCCGATGGTGTCGAAGGCGCAGCGCGACAAGGTGCTGGACTATATCGGCAAGGGCAAGGCCGAGGGCGCCACGCTTCTGACCGGCGGCGGCATCCCCAACCACGTTCCCGGTGAGGGCTACTACATCCAGCCGACCGTGTTCGCCGACGTCACCGATGGGATGACCATCGCCCGCGAGGAGATCTTCGGGCCGGTGATGTGCGTGCTCGACTTCGACGACGAGGACGAAGTGATCGCCCGCGGCAATGCGACCGAATTCGGCCTCTCCGGCGGCGTCTTCACCCGCGACATCGCCCGCGCCCACCGCGTGGTCGACAGGCTGGAGGCGGGCACGCTGTGGATCAACACCTACAACCTCTGCCCGGTCGAGATCCCCTTCGGCGGCTCGAAACAGTCGGGCTTCGGTCGCGAGAACTCGCTGGCGGCGCTGCAGCACTATTCGGAGCTGAAGACGGTCTACGTGTCGATGGGGCCGGTCGAGGCGCCGTATTGAGATGACGGACGAAGCCTCGGTAGCTGAGAACGATGCGAATGGCGGATGACGAACTGTTCCGACGAGAGTGGGCCCTTTTCCGCGGCGAGGCCGTTCCGCTCAGCTTCATGATGCGTGACGGAAGTCATCACTGGCTTCGGCTACACGCGCTGCCGGGGTCCCAGCGCTATGCGCGTAACGCAGAGGAATATGCGACAATCCTCGCACGAGCAAACACACTCGGGACAGAGTTGCTTGGCCAAGGCGGGGACTGCTGGCTGATCAGATGCACCAGTGCAAATCCGCCCCCCGATGGCTGGAGACCGATAGCGATGACATTCGATGACGGTGACGAGGAAATGGCGTGGACAGCCCATGTTGACTCGGTTCAGTGGCACGCAGGCACTTTCGATCCCCTCCTCCTGTCAATTGCCGACGACCAAGCCGATCGAACGATGTGGATGAATCGGTCGAACGGAGCTCTCTTCTCTCCCTATGACGGCGGCTTCGACCTTTTTCCGGACACAGAGGCAGCGGTCCGACGGTTGAAAAAGAGCTATGGCGGGTGGCTCTCACCTCACCCCGACGGACTTTGAGTCTGGCGCGCCATGCGTCGGATGGCGAACTCGTGCAGAAGTAGTGGACGGATTAAATGCAGCAGGCAGACTTCATCATCATCGGTTCCGGCTCGGCCGGTTCGGCGCTGGCCTACCGTCTCTCGGAGGACGGCAAGCATAGCGTCATGGTGCTGGAATATGGCGGGTCGGACATCGGGCCGTTCATCCAGATGCCGGCGGCGCTCGCCTGGCCGATGAGCATGAAGCGCTACAACTGGGGCTATCTGTCCGAGCCCGAGCCGAACCTGAACAACCGGCGGATCACCGCTCCGCGCGGCAAAGTGATCGGCGGGTCGTCGTCGATCAACGGGCTCGTCTATGTGCGCGGCCATGCGGAGGACTTCAACCGCTGGGAAGAGCTCGGCGCACGCGGCTGGGCCTATGCGGACGTTTTGCCCTACTTCAAGCGGATGGAGCACAGCCACGGCGGCGAGGATGGCTGGCGCGGCACCGACGGGCCGCTGCACGTCAAGCGCGGCCCGGTGCACAACCCGCTGTTCCATGCCTTCATCGAGGCGGGCCAGCAGGCCGGCTTCGAGCTGACCGACGACTATAACGGCTCCAAGCAGGAGGGCTTCGGGCTGATGGAGCAGACCGTCTGGCAGGGGCGGCGCTGGTCGGCGGCGAATGCCTATCTCAAGCCGGCGATGAAGCGGCCGAACGTCGAGCTGGTGCGCTGCTTTGCCCGCAGGGTCGTGATCGAGAACGGCCGCGCCGTCGGCGTCGAGATCGAGCGCGGCGGCAAGATCGAGGTGGTTCGCGCCAACCGCGAGGTGATCGTCTCGGCCTCCTCGTTCAATTCGCCGAAGCTCCTGATGCTGTCGGGCATCGGCCCGGCGCAGCACCTGAAGGAGATGGGGATCGAGGTGAAGCTCGACCGGCCGGGCGTCGGCGCCAACCTGCAGGACCACATGGAGTTCTATTTCCAGCAGGTCTCGACCAAGCCGGTCTCGCTCTATTCCTGGCTGCCCTGGTTCTGGCAGGGCGTCGCCGGCGCGCAGTGGCTCTTGTTCAAGAAGGGGCTCGGCATCTCCAACCAATTCGAGGCCTGCGCCTTCCTGCGCTCCGCGCCGGGCGTCAGGCAGCCGGACATCCAGTACCACTTCCTGCCGGTGGCGATCTCCTACGACGGCAAGGCGGCGGCGAACACCCACGGCTTCCAGGTGCATGTCGGCTACAACCTGTCGAAGTCGCGCGGTAACGTGACCTTGCGCTCGGCCGATCCGATGGCCGACCCGGTGATCCGCTTCAACTACATGAGCCACCCGGAGGACTGGGAGAAGTTCCGCCACTGCGTGCGGCTGACGCGCGAGATCTTCGGACAGAAGGCGTTCGACAAGTATCGCGGGCCGGAGATCCAGCCCGGCGCGAAGGTGCAGAGCGACGCGGAGATCGATGCGTTCCTGCGCGAGCACCTGGAAAGCGCCTACCACCCCTGCGGCACCTGCCGGATGGGCGACCGCGACGATCCGATGGCCGTCGTCGACCCGGAGACGCGGGTGATCGGCGTGGAAGCCTTGCGGGTCGCGGACTCGTCGATCTTCCCGCACGTCACCTACGGCAACCTGAATGCGCCCTCGATCATGACCGGCGAGAAGGCCGCCGACCACATCCTCGGGCGCCAGCCCCTGCCCCGCTCCAACCAGGAGCCCTGGGTCAACCCGCGCTGGGAGACGAGCGACCGGTAGGGCCGCCTGCCCCGATGTCCGTGCCTCCGGAAGAGCCGAGGCGGCGACCAGGGCTACAGAAACCCGATCCAGCGGCCGGCGACGACGGCGGCGGTCCAGAGGAGGATCGAGGCGGTGGCGCCGAGGCGCAGCGCGCGGTCGGGCGCGCCGCCTTGCAGGACCGCCTTCCAGCCGTGGCCGACATGCACCGCCGCGACGTTGACGAGCCCGAGCGCGATCAGGCCGAGCTTGGCGAGGAAGGCGGGGTTGGCCGCGTATTCGAAGGGCCGGACGGTGAACAGGCAGAGGCCGGTGGCGACGGCGGCGGCGAGGCCGATGGCCGCGATCTTCGACAGATAGGGCGCGACGGCTGCGAGCGGGATCTGCCGGGCCAGCCCGAGAAGCCGCAGATCGAGCGCCAGGATCGCCCCGAACAGCATGCCGATCGACAGGATATGGGCGGCGTTGACGAGGAGATAGAGCGTCGCCGACGCCTTCAGCGCCGAGGCGAGCGCGGAGGTCGCAAGCCAGTCCTGCAGCCAGGCCAGCGCCTGCATGGGCGCCGCCTAGTTGATCTGGATCCGGTCGGGATAGATGTCGAAGACCTTGCCGTTGACGGTGATGCGCACGGCCTTCATCCGCTTCTCGCTCAGGTCGAGCGAACGGTTGCCGAGGACCACGACCTCGTCGCCCGGCTTGGCGGTGCCCTCGACGAAGCCCGCGCGCTGCGTCTGGCGCGGATTGCCGAGCTCGATCTTCCACAGGCCGTCGCTGGCCGTCTCGACCTCGAGCGAGGGATGCGGCGGGGCGATCGTGACGCTGCGGACGATGCCGGTCAGTTCGGTCTGCTTCTCCTCCGCCCAGGCCCAGCCGTGATGGGCGAGCGCGGCAGTGGCGGCGAAGACAATGGCGGCGGCGCTGGCCGCGAACACTGCGTTCCTGCGGTGCATGACGCGTTCCTTTCGTTGCGGTGACAGAGACCGTAGGTAGCGTACATCCACCGGAAGGCGAGGCGGATCACCATTGCTTGATCCGGCACGTGATCAGGGGCTGATCGGACATCAAAGGCGGCACCCGGCCGGCACGACGCATCGTGCGGCGGCCGGCGTGCGGTGCAGGCCGGAAAGCCGGAGCCGAGCCGTGCGCCCCTCGCCTCCTGGCCGCAGGGGCTTGCGGGCTGCCCGGGGACGGGCCGCCCGGAGACGCCGTCAGTAGAACAGCTTCCAGCGGGTCGGGCGGAACGACAGGATCGCGCCGTTCGTGGCGCTCGCCTCCAGCGGCACCTCGATCTCGACGTGACAGGGTTCCGTGGCGGAGCCGAGTTCGACCTCGGCGATGCGGGTGCCGGCGAGCCGGCGGCTGGCGGTGACAGGCCCGGTCAGGCCCGGCCCCTCCTCGATCAGCGAGACGTCCTGCGGCCGGAAGAACAGGCGCGCCTCGCCGTCGCGCTGGGCGGTCAGCCCGGTCGGCGCGCCGTGGAAATGCACGACGCCGCCCTCGACCTTGACCGGCAGGTTGGCGCTTTCGCCGATGAAGGAGAAGACGAAGGGCGAATTCGGCCGGTCGTAGACGTCGTCGGAGGAGCCCACCTGCTCGATCTTGCCCTGGCTCATGACGACGACGCGGTCGGCGAGCTCCAGCGCTTCCTCCTGGTCGTGGGTGACGAAGACGGTGGTGTGGCCGGTGCGGTCGTGGAACTCGCGCAGCCAGCGGCGCAGTTCCTTGCGCACCTTGGCGTCGAGTGCGCCGAACGGCTCGTCGAGCAGGAGCACCTTCGGCTCGATCGCCATGGCGCGGGCGAGCGCCACGCGCTGGCGCTGGCCGCCGGAAAGCTGGCTGGGGAAGCGCTTCTCCAGGCCGGTGAGCTGGACCATCTCCAGGAGCTCCAGCGCCCGGCGGCGGATCTCGGCCTTGGGCGGGCGCTGCCCCTTGGGGCGGACCTTCAGGCCGAAGGCGACGTTGTCGAGCACGCTCATGTGCCGGAACAGCGCATAGTGCTGGAAGACGAAGCCGACATTGCGCTCCTGCACCGACCGGTAGGAGGCGTCCTCGTTGCCGAAGAAGATGCGGCCCTGGGTCGGCTGCTCGAGGCCGGCGATCAGCCGCAGCAGCGTCGTCTTGCCGGAGCCGGAGGGGCCGAGAAGCGCGATCAGCTCGCCGGATTCGATCTTCAGCGACACATCATGCAGGGCGGGGTAGAGCTCGAATTCCTTGCGGATCTTTTCAACGCGAATTTCCATGTGCGGTCTGCTCTTCTCAGTGTTTCTGGCCGGCCGACAGCTCGGAACCGTAGCGGGTTTCTAGAATGGTCCGGAGCACGAGCGTCAGCAACGCGAGAAGCGCCAGAAGCGACGCGACGGCGAAGGCACCGACGACGTTGTAGTCGTTGTAGAGGATTTCGACATGCAGCGGCATCGTGTTGGTGAGGCCGCGGATGTGGCCGGAGACGACCGAGACGGCGCCGAACTCGCCCATGGCGCGGGCATTGCAGAGCAGGACGCCATAGAGCAGCGCCCACTTGATGTTCGGCAGCGTGACGTACCAGAAGGCCTGCCAGCCGTTGGCGCCGAGCGAGATCGCCGCCTCCTCGTCGCCGGTGCCCTGGTCCTGCATCAGCGGGATCAGTTCGCGGGCGACGAAGGGGAAGGTGACGAAGATCGTCGCCAGCACGATGCCGGGCACGGCGAAAACGATCTGCAGCCCATACGACTTCAGGATCGGCCCCAGCATCGAATTGGCGCCGAACAGGAGCACGTAGACGAGGCCGGAAATGACCGGCGAGACCGAGAACGGCAGGTCGATCAGCGTGATCAGGAAGGACTTGCCGCGGAAGTCGAACTTGGCGATCGCCCAGGAGGCGGCCAGGCCGAAGAGGAGGTTGGCGGGCACGGCGATGGCGGCGACCAGAAGCGTCAGCCGGATCGCCGAGACCGCGTCCGGCTCCTGCAGCGCGAGGAGATATTCCTCGATGCCCTTGCTGAAGGCCTCGGTGAAGACGATCACCAGCGGCGTCAGCACGAAGAGCGCCAGGAAGGCGAGGACGGCGGCGATCAGGCCGTAGCGGACCGGGGCGCTCTCGCTGATCGGGTTCTTGAAGCGCTCATTGCTCATAGCCGAACCTCCGCCTGCTCCAGGCCTGGATGAAATTGATGAGGAACAGCATCAGAAACGAGATGATCAGCATGACGGTGGCGATGGCGGTCGCCGCCCCATAGTCGAACTCCTCGAGCCGGATGACGATCAGCAGCGGGGCGATCTCGGAGACGAAGGGGATGTTGCCGGCGATGAAGATGACCGAGCCGTACTCGCCGATGCCGCGGGCGAGCGCCAGTGCAAATCCGGTCAGGATCGCCGGTGTCAGGCCGGGCAGGATGACGCGGAAGATCGTCTGGAAGCGGCTGGCGCCGAGCGAGGCTGCCGCCTCCTCCACCTCGCGGCTGATCTCCTGCATCACCGGCTGCACGGTGCGCACGACGAAGGGCAGGCCGATCGCGATCAGGGCGACGATGATGCCGAGCGGCGTATAGGCGACCTTGATGCCGAGCGGGGCGAGCAGGCTGCCGATCAGCCCTTTCGGGGCGTAGATCGACGTCAGCGCAATGCCGGCGACCGCGGTCGGGATGGCGAAGGGCAGGTCGACGATCGCATCGACGACGCGGCGGCCGGGGAAATCGTAGCGCACCAGCACCCAGGCGGTGATGACGCCGAAGAAGACGTTGACGACGGCGGCGATCAGGGCGGTCGAAAACGACACCTTGAGTGCGGCGAGCGTGCGGGGATCGAGAACGAGCCGGAGGAAGTCCGATCCGCCGAGGGAGGCGGAACGCCAGGCAAGGGCTGCCAGCGGGATGAGGATGATGAGCGTCAGGTAGGCCAGTGTAAACCCGAGCGTCAGTCCGAATCCCGGAATGACGCTCGGGTTTTTCCAGTGCCACCGCGCGGCGCTGCGGGCGGATGTCATGTGTTCGTCGGTTCCCCTCGGTGTCAGTTCCCGGGCTTGTAGACCTGGTCGAAGATGCCGCCGTCACCGAAGAACTCCGGCTGCGCCTTCTTCCATCCGCCGAAGTCCTCGATCGTCACCAGTTCCAGCTTCGGGAACTTCTCCAGAAGCTTGGGATCGACGACGGAGGGATCCGACGGGCGATAGAAGTTTCCGGCCGCGATGTTCTGGCCTTCCTTGCTATAAAGATATTCCAGGTAGGCGTTTGCAAGCTTTTCCGTGCCCTTCGCCTCGGCATTGCCCTTGACCACGGCAACCGGCGGCTCGGCATAGACCGAAAGCGAGGGGGCCACGATCTCGAACTGGTCGGGTCCCAGTTCCTCGAGCGCCAGCCAGGCCTCGTTCTCCCAGGAGAGCAGCACGTCGCCGATGCCGCGCTCGACGAAGGTGGTGGTGGAGCCGCGCGCGCCGGTATCGAGCACAGGCACGTGCTTGAAGAGCGTGGTGATGTATTCGGTCACCTTGGCCTTGTCGCCGCCGAACTGCTTGTCGGCCCAGGCCCAGGCGGCGAGGAAGTTCCAGCGGGCGCCGCCGGAGGTCTTCGGGTTCGGGGTGATGACCTCGACGCCGTCCTTGACCAGGTCGCCCCAGTCCTTGACGCCCTTGGGATTGCCCTTGCGGACCAGGAAGACGATGGTCGACGAATAGGGCGTGGACTTGTTCGGCAGCAGGGTGCGCCAGTTCTCCGGAATCTTCTTCGTGTGCTCGGCGATCGCGTCGATGTCGGCCTCGAGCGCCAGCGTGACGACGTCGGCCTCCAGGCCGTCGATGACGGAGCGGGCCTGCTTGCCCGAACCGCCGTGCGACTGCTGGATCGAGACGTCCTCGCCGGTCTCCGCCTTCCAGTGGGCGGCGAAGGCGGCATTGTACTGCTTGTACAGTTCACGGGTGGGATCATAGGACACGTTCAGCAGCGTCGTGTCCGCCCAGGCGGTGGCAACACCGCCGACGGCCAGGCCCAGACCCAGCACGACAGCGCTCAAGCGTTTGGAAATAATAGACATTTTCCACTCCCTCTTCGATTAGTAAACAAACTCTATTCACTCAGTAGAGTATGTCAACATTGAAGGCGGACTTTGCAAAAGTGGTTCCCTGCAACGCTCGGAAGGGCAAAACCGTTCCGGCCGCCGGGGGAGAAGGCGACATGCTTCTGCCGCAAAAGTGCCGTGTGGCGAAACGGGGCCGGCGTCAGGCGAGCCCGCAAAAGGAGCGTTTTCGGCCCCTTCCACAGCTTTGAAGGCACGGCAGCAGGGCCGCCACAGTAGGGCAAAGGCGGCGATTGCGGAAGCCGGCACGTCGCTGCGGCAAGGACCGCGGCGGCCCGACGGGGAAGCGGGCGCGCGGCCCTGCCATCGGCGCGCGGCGACGGCAGGGCGGCAGGATTTCTGTCATAGACGCGAGATAGAGAGATATTTGCTCTAAGCCGGAACGAATGGAAATCCGTTTTTCTGTCCGCCTCGTGAGGTGCCTGCGATAATCCGGCCAACTTTGGACAGGGCCCTTCCCATGACTGCAGTGACGGAACACAGCGCCGCCAAGACGCTCAACGAACAACTCGCCGAACTCGACCTTCCCGCCCGGCTGGCGCTCGTCGCAAGCCTCGGCGGGCGGACCGTGTTCACCACCAGCCTCGGCATCGAGGACCAGGTGATCACTGCCGAGATCGGCCTGAACCGGCTGCCGATCGACGTCGCGACCCTCGAGACCGGCCGTCTCTTCAAGGAGACGTCGGACCTGATCGGCGAGACGGAGGAGCGCTTCGGCATCGAGATCGTCCGCTACCATCCGCAGAAGGACGACCTGGACGCGTTCATCGCCCAGTACGGGCTGAACGGCTTCTATGAAAGCGTCGAAGCGCGGCACGCCTGTTGTCGCGCGCGCAAGCTGAAGCCGCTTGCGCGCGCGCTCGAAGGGGCATCCTTCTGGATCACCGGTCTGCGCCGCGGCCAGTCCGGCAACCGGGCGGAGACGCCCTTTGCCGAGTACGACGCCGAGCGCAACCTGATCAAGGTGAACCCGCTTGCCGACTGGGACATCGACACGATCAAGGCCTATGTCGCCGACAACGCCGTGCCGGTGAACCCGCTGCATGCGCGCGGCTACCCGTCGATCGGCTGCGAGCCGTGCACCCGGGCCATCAAGCCGGGCGAGCCCGAGCGCGCCGGCCGCTGGTGGTGGGAGAACGACGAGAAGCGCGAATGCGGTCTGCACGTTCCCGAAGCCGCCATCCCTTCGCTCAATTCCAGTTCGCTCTAAGGCCCCGACCCACGGCCGAACAGATTTCCGGAGAAAGCCAGAGAATGACCGATATCCGCAACGAGGCGGACGCCAGGGGTGCTGCAGCATCCAAGCCGCCGCTCGATCCGCATCTGAAGGCGCTCGAAAACGAGGCCATCCATATCTTCCGCGAGGTCGCCGCCGAGTTCGAACGGCCGGTGATGCTCTATTCGATCGGCAAGGACTCGTCCGTCCTCTTGCATCTCGCCCGCAAGGCCTTCCATCCCGGCCGCGTCCCCTTCCCGCTGCTGCACGTCAACACGGGCTGGAAGTTCGCCGAGATGATCGCCTTCCGCGACGAGATCGTAAAGCGCTACGACCTCGACCTGATCGAGCACGTCAACCCGCGGGGTGCTGCCGAGAACGTCACGCCGTTCACGCACGGCTCGGCCCGCTATACCGACATCATGAAAACCGAAGCGCTGCGCCAGGCGCTCGACGCCGGCAAATATGACGCAGCCTTCGGCGGCGCGCGGCGCGACGAGGAGGCCTCGCGCGCCAAGGAGCGCATCTATTCGTTCCGCACGCCCGACCACCGCTGGGATCCGCGCAACCAGCGCCCGGAACTCTGGAACATCTACAACGGCATGATCAACCGCGGCGAGAGCGTGCGCGCCTTCCCGCTGTCGAACTGGACCGAAGTCGACATCTGGCGCTACATCCAGGCCGAGAACATCCCGATCGTGCCGCTCTACTTCGCCGAGAAGCGCCCCTACGTCGAGCGCGACGGCATGATGATCCTCGCCGAGGACCCGCGGCTGGAGCTTCTGCCCGGCGAGACGAAGCAGGAAGGCGTCATCCGCTTCCGCACGCTCGGCTGCTTCCCGCTGACGGGCGCCATCCGCTCGACCGCGACGACGCTCGACGACATCATCGCCGAGCTGGAGACCGCCACCGTCTCCGAACGCCAGGGCCGCGCGATCGACCGCGACCAGTCCGGCTCCATGGAAAAGAAGAAGCGTGAGGGGTATTTCTGAAATGACCGTATCGGCAACTGCAACCGTCGCCGCCTTCCCGGCCGTCGAGACCGAACGCGTCACGCGCGATTCCCGCCCCTTGCGGCTGATCACCTGCGGCAGCGTGGATGACGGCAAGTCGACGCTGATCGGCCGGCTGCTCTGGGACACCAAGGCCGTCAAGGAAGACCAGGCCGCCACCCTTCAGCGCGATTCGTCCGGCAAGCAGAACGACCTCGGCCTGCCCGATTTCGCGCTTCTGCTCGACGGCCTGCAGGCCGAGCGCGAGCAGGGCATCACCATCGACGTCGCCTACCGCTACTTCTCGACCGACCGGCGCTCGTTCATCGTCGCCGATACGCCCGGCCACGAGCAGTATACCCGCAACATGGCGACGGGTGCGTCGACCGCCGACCTCGCGGTGCTGCTGGTCGACGCCCGCAGCGGCATTCTCGAACAGACGCGCCGGCATGCGACGATCGCCACCCTCATGGGCATCCGCCAGTTCGTCCTCGCCGTCAACAAGATCGACCTGACCGGCTACGACCGCGCCCGCTTCGAGGAGATCAGCCACGAATTCAAGGAACTGGCGCTGTCGCTCGGCGTCAAGCAGATCACCGCGATCCCGGTCTCGGCGCTGAAGGGCGAGAACGTCGTCTATGACGGCCGCGCCTCCATGCCCTGGTACGAGGGGCCGACGCTGGTCGAGACGCTGGAGAAGGCCACTGTCCGCTCCAACCAGACGGTCGGCTTCCGCCTGCCGGTGCAGCGCGTCTCGCGGCCGGGCGAAAGCTTCCGCGGCTATCAGGGCACGGTCGCCGGCGGCGCGGTGAAGCCCGGCGACAGCGTCGTCGTGCTTCCCTCCGGCATGGTCGCCAACGTCAAGCAGATCGTCACCTTCGACCTCGTGCGCAACGCCGCCGTCGCCGGCGACGCGATCACGCTGGTGCTCGACCGGCAGGTGGACGTCTCGCGCGGCGACATGATCGTCTCGATCGACAGCCAGCCGATGACCGGCCGCCGGTTCGACGCCCAGATCGTGGCGCTGCAGCCGGAAGGCATCGTCCCGGGCAAGCGCTACTGGCTGAAGAGCGGCAGCCGCCGCCAGCGCGTCAGCGTCGCGCCGGCGAGCCAGCTCGACCTGAAGAGCGGCAAGTGGAACGCGGCGGACGCCCTGCCGATGAACGCGATCGGCAAGGTGGCGCTGACCTTCGACGAGCAGGCGGTCTTCGACACCTACGAGCAGAACCGCACCACCGGCGCCTTCATCCTGATCGACCCGGATACGCACAACACGATTGCGGGCGGGATGATCACCGGCCGGCATTCCGAACTCGGCGGCATCCACAAGGCCGACGAGCGGGTGATCCTGTCGCTGCCGGCGGACCTCGCCGACAAGCTGATGGCGACCGAGATCTTCGCCAGCCGCCGCCACGACGCCGAGGTGCGCCACACCAATGCCGGCCGCGCCGCGGAGCTGCTCTCCGGGCTCGACGAGTAGGCGGCACGCATCGAATGGAAAGAAGGGGGCTGCGCAAGCGGCCCCTTTTTCGTTTCGGAACAGGCCGCGCGCACCGGCCCCGGTCGCGCAGGCCGCTTCAGAAGAAGCTGAAGTCGTCTGCTGTCAAGGACGTGCGCGGCAGCAGGGTGGCAAACGTCACGGCATCCGCCTCACCGGTGCCGTCGGCGTCGAACATCAGGCGGCCGGTGGCCCGGTGGTAGACGATGCGGTCGTCGGCATCGAGGGCTACCCTGCCCTTGACGAAGGCGTCCGGACCAAGCGCGCCGCGGCGGGTCACGGAAGTCCTGCCGTGCTCAGGCGCGCCATCAGCCAGTCGCAGTAGTGCGCCTGGCGGGCCAGCAGGAGACGGCGGAGATAGCGGCCGTCGAGCGACGGCACGGCCTGGCGGACATGGTGGACATCGGCCCAGGCCCGTTCCGCCTCCCCCAGGGCGGCGTGCGCCGCCGCGCGCAGCAGGCGGGCCCAGTGATATTCGGGAAGCACGGCGAGGAAGTGGTCCAGCCCCGCGATCGCCCGCTCGAAATCGCCGGAGGACAGATAGGCGTCGCCGCGAAAGAGAAACACCGGATGATAGCCGGGATTGGTGAGATCCGCCTGGTCGAAGGCCGCATGCGCCTCCTCGATCCGCCCCGCGTAGGTCAGGCCGGTGCCGAGCCAGGTGTGGAATTCGGCATCGTTGGGGTTCAGGTCCGTGGCGCGGCGCAGCGCGTCCAGCCCGGCGCGGCCATCGCCCAGATAGGTCTGCGCCAGCCCGAGCGCGCTCAGGAGATAGGGCTCGCGGTCATTCAGCCTGAGGCCGGCGAGCACCATGTCGCGCGCCTGCCGGAAGGCCTCCTGGGGATCGTCGACCCAGCCGTTGAAGGCGCTGTGGAAGTTGATCCAGGCCAGGCTCTCGCGGACGAGCACGTGGCGCGGATCGGCGATGAGCAGCCGGTCGCACAGCCGGCGCGTCAGCACCATTCCCTCCCGGGTCGGCCGCTGGACGTGGTAGAACACCTGCAGGTACAGCTGCTCGGTGCCGGCGTCCTCCTGCGGCTCGGCGTCGGCGTCCCCGGCGGCGTGCCACATCAGGATCTGGTAGAGGCTGCCGACGATGGCGCGGACCAGCCTGTCCTGCCCGTCGGGCGCATCGAGGGCGGTCGCCGGGTATCGCCGGCTCCAGATCTGCGTGCCGCTCCGCACGGAGACCAGTTGCACGAGCACCGCGGCACTCTGTTGCACGGCTTCATAGGAGAGCTCCACCACATAGGCCGCGTTCACGCGGCGGCCGATCTCCTCGATGGTGAAGTCCTTCGCCTTCATGGCCAGCATCGTCGCCGCCGCCACCACGGAGATGGGCGAGAAGCGCCCCAGTTCGGCGATCATCCGCCGCGTCAGCGTTTCGGCGAGGATGGCGAGCGCGTCGTTGCGGGAGAGATTGACCATCGGCAGGACGGCGACCCGCGGCCGGTTCTGCGCCGGCCGGCCCTCCGGGACCGGGCGAGCGTCCCTCGGGCCCGCGGCCTCGCCCCGGACATGCTCCACGAGCCTGCGGGTTTCCTCGTCCATCGAAACGCCGAGGCCGCCCTCCAGCAGCGCCTGCAGCGTGTCGACGTGGCGCAGGGCCCGGCCGCGCTCGCCGCGTTCGAGATGGCTGCGCAGGATGACCCGGTGGGAGGGCTCGTGATAGGGGTCGTGCCGCAGGGTGCAGCGCGCCGCAGCCAGCGCTTGGGGCGCGTCGCCGGCCTCTTCCATCGCCGCCGCAAACCCGGTCAGGCAGTCGATCAGCAGGTCGCGGTGGCGATCCCGCTCCATCCGCAGCCAGGTCTCGAGCGCCTCGTCCTGGAAGCTCAGCCCCTCCAGGAACTCGCCGTCATAGCTGTCGCCGGAAAGGTCCAGCCATCCGGTCGCGGCCGCCTTGAGCAGGGTGTCGACGTCGCTTTCGAGGGTGTCCCTGGCGATCCAGGCGGAGGCGTGGTCGATCACGACGGGTGCCGGGCCGTGGCCCTCGACGGCGTGCCGGATCGCGAAGAAGGCCTGCCGGAGGCTGTTTCGGGCATGCTCCTCGCTCTGTTCGGGCCACAAAAGGCCGGCCAGCCTGGCGCGCGCCACCGGCTTGCCGCCGGCCAGGGCCAGCATGGCGAGCAGGACTCGGTGCTTGCGCGAGGGTATGGCGATGCTTTCGCCAGTCGGGGCGAGCAACTGAAAGCGGCCGTACAAGCGCAGCGAAAAGCTCACCTGCCCCTCTTAAAAAAGCGGATCCCCGTATTCAATATAACGCTAATTTAACGGCGCAAAAGCGGCAAGCTGGCATAGTCCGAAGCGTTCTGGACCAAACGCGAGGGCGGAGGCTGGGGCATTGCTCAGGATACTTTTGGGGATTATCGCCATATTGGCCATGGCCGGCGCACCGGCCGCGCGCGCGGCGCATTGCGTCGATGTCGCGCTCGTGCTGGCCGTCGACGGTTCCGGCAGCATCACCGACGAGGAGTTCGCCTTCCAGAAGGACGGGATCGCCGCGGCGCTGCGCACCGACGAGGTGACGCGGGCGCTTGCGGCCGCCGGCACCGTGGCGCTCTCGGCGATCTTCTGGGGCGACGGCGAGTTCGCCGTGCAGAAACTCGGCTGGCACATCGTGCGGGGCCGGTTCGGCCTGGAGGATTTCGCGCGGACGATCGAGGAAACGCCGCGCAAGGTCTTCGGCAACACCGATATCGGCAGCGGGCTCTGGGGGGCGCTGGACATGCTCGCCGACCCCGCGATCTGCGCGACCCGGATGCTGGTGAACCTTTCCGGCGACGGCCGGGAGACGATCGCGCCGAAGCGGCGGCAGGTGGCGTCGCTGGGGGCGGCGCGCCGGCGGGCGCTCGAAATGGGCGTCACCGTCAATGCGCTGACCGTATCGGAGGAGGTGCCGGACCTGGCCGAGTACTATGCCAAGTCCGTGATCGTCGGCACCGGCTCATTCGTCATGGAGGTCCGGCGCGGCAGCGACTTCGCCGCGGCATTCCGGAAGAAGCTGGTGCGGGAACTGTCCCCGCAGACGGTCGCCGCGCTTAGAGCGGCGAGCGACAGCGCCGGACGCGTGCATCGTCCGGCGCTGCGGCAGGTTCAGAAATAGAAATACCAGAGGAGCAGCACCACAAACAGCGGAACGCCCATCAGCCAAAGAAGAAGTGCCCGGACCAACTTGTCCTCCCTTAATTGAACACGCTGGGGAGAGAATGGACGGCGGGGCGATTTGTTCCGCAGCGCCCTGCTTCCGGCCGTCGCCGCGAACGGAAAGGCCCCGCGCATCGGGATACGCGGGGCCGGGCTCCAAAACGAAAAATCCGCCCCGCGGTAGGCCCGCGGGACGGAGGTTTCAACCGGAAGTGCCCGGCAATTTCCCCCGGGCATCCCCGGCGGCAGGCACTATCGTTCGCGGAAGGCCTTGGCGAAATAGTCGGCAAGCGGCTTGACCAGATACTCCAGCGGCGAGCGCTCCGAGGTCTGGATGAAGGTCTCGACCGGCATGCCGGGCATGACATGCTTGTCCTCGCCGAGCTTCAGCATCTCGCCGGCATCCGGCTTGATCTCCGCCTGGTAGTAGGTCGCGCCGGTGCGCTGGTCCTGCAGGACGTCGGCGGCGACCTTCGTCACATGGCCGAAGATTTCCGGCGTCGAGCGGTGGTCGAAGGCGCCGAAGCGGATGTGGGCCACCTGGCCGACATGCACCTGGTCGATCTGAGTGGGTGAGATCTGCGTCTTAATGACGAGGTCGTTCTCCTGCGGAATGATAAACATCAGCGGATCGGCCGGCTTGATGACCGAGCGCAGCGCATGCACCTGCATGCCGAGCACGACCCCCGGGACCGGGGCGGTGATGTCCATGCGGCTCAGCGTCTCGTGCTTGGCGGTGCGGTTTTCCTTCAGTTCGGCGATCTTCGCCTCGATCTCGCGCAGCGACGTCGTCGCCTCCTCGCGCATGTCGGAATCGACGTTGAGGATCGCAAGCTCGATCTCGGCGACCTTGCCGGCGTTCTCGGCGATGCTCGACTTGGCCTGGCTGATCGTGCCGGTGATCTCGGCCTCCTCGCGCTGCAGCTGCAGCACGCGGCTGGCATTGGTCAGCGACTGCTTCAGGAGCTTGTTCTGCGCCTCGAGTTCCTGGCTGATCAGCCGGAGCTGCGTCTGAAGCGCGGCGATGCGGCTGTCCAGGCCCTCGTTCTGCTTGGCGATCTGGTTCTTGCGCTCGGTCAGCTGGCCGATCTGCTTGTCGCGGGTTTCGCGGCGGGCCTGCATCAGCCGGGTCTGGCCGTCGATGATCTCGGCCACTTCCGGATCGGACTTGGCGCGCTCGATCATCTCGGGATCGAAGCGGATCTCCGGCTTCTCGTCCTGCTCGGCGATCAGGCGCGCCGCCGTGCCCATCAGGCTGTAGAGCTGGCTTTCGATCACGGCGAGCTCGGACCGGTCGAAGGTGTCGTCGAGGCGCATCAGCACGTCGCCGGCCTTCACCCGGTCGCCTTCGTGGACGTTGATCTTGCCGACGACGCCGCCCGTCAGGTGCTGCACGACCTGGCGGTTGCTCGCCACTTCGATGATGCCGCTGGCCACGACCGCACCGTTGATCCGGGTCAGGGCCGCCCAGGCCGCCATGCCGCCGAGCAGCACGAAGACCGTGGTGTAGCCGATGAGAGCGTAGTTGCGACCGCTCCAAGTCTTGTTCATGGTATCCATTTCCGTTCCGTCTGGCCCTGTTCGTCTGGCCTGTTCCGTCCGATGCCGTCAGGCGTCCTACTTGTTGCTGCCGCCGGTGCCGGTGCCGGGGACGACCTGGGCATGATTGCGCAGGTGCGCGCGCAGCACTTCGTCACGCGGGCCGAAGGCGAGGCGCTGACCGTTCTCGAGGATGAGGATCAGGTCGCATTCCTCGATGGCGGCCGGGCGGTGCGCCATGATGACGACGGACTTGCCCTCGGCCTTGAGGTTGCGGATGGCGAGGTTCAGCGCCATCGAGCCCTCGGCATCGAGGTTGGAGTTCGGCTCGTCGAGCACCACCAGTACGGGATCGCCGAAGAGGGCGCGGGCAAGGCCGATGCGCTGCTTCTGGCCGCCCGAGAGCCGGCCGCCGCTCGCCGGCAGGCGGGTGTCGTAGCCGTCCGGCAGGCGCAGGATCATGTCATGGGCGCCGGCCTTCTTGGCGGCGGCCACGACCTTCTCCGCGTCGGGATTGACCTGCATGCGGGCGATGTTCTCGGCGACCGTGCCTTCGAACAGCACGACGTCCTGCGGCAGGTAGCCGACGTGGTCGGCAAGGCCGTCGAAGCCGTACTGCTCCAGCGAGGCGCCGTCGAGGCGGGCGTTGCCGCCGGCCGGCGGCCAGATGCCGGTGAGGATGCGGGCGAGCGTCGACTTGCCCGACGCGCTCTGGCCGATGACGCCGAGCGCCTGGCCGGGGCCGAGGTCGAAGCTGAGCATGCGCAGGGTCGCGATCTTCTCGCCGGGCGGGATGGCGGTGACCTGGTTGACCTCGAGGATCGCACGCGGCTTGGGCAGCGCCGTGCGGTTCTCCTCTTCCGGCACCTTCGACAGCAGCTCCGAAAGCTGCCGCCAGCCCTGGAAGGCGCGCTGGACGAGCGCCCACTGGCCGATGGCGCCCTCGATCGGGGCGAGCGCGCGGCCGATGATGATCGAGCTTGCGATCATGGCGCCGGCGGAGATCTCGTTCTGCAGCACCAGATAGGCGCCGAGCGCGAGGATGGCCGACTGCAGGAAGACGCGGAAGGTCTTCGAGGAGATCGCGTAGAAACCGTTGCTGTCGCTGTAGCGGATATTGGCCTCGAGCGCGCGGTCGCGCAGCACCTGCCAGCGGGCGGCCACCGAGCGGCGCATGCCGAGCGCGCGCACCGTGTCGCTTTCCTTCTGCAGCGTCTGGGTCATCTCGTCGCTCTGGCGGCCGGCCACCATGGCGCGCTCCTGGTCGCCCTTGGTGCCGTTCTGGTTCAGCCAGGTGAGCGCCACGAGCACGAGGCCGCCGGCGACGCCGAGAATGCCCATCCAGGGATGGAACATGAAGATGACAAAGAGGAAGAACGGCGTCCAGGGAATGTCGAAGACGGTGAAGACGGCCGGCGACGACAGCGCCTTCTGGATGGCGTCGAGGTCGCGCATGCCGGTCAGCGTCGAGATGCCCCGGGCGTTGAGGCCGGTGCGGTCGAGCACGGCGTTGAACACGCGCTTGTCGAACTTGGCCTGGAACTTCGCGCCGACGCGGGCGGCAAGCCGGGAGCGGATGTGGTCGAGCACGCCCATGATGGCAAAGAGGCCGACGATCAGGCCCGTCAGCGCCACGAGCGTCGCTTCAGACCGCGACGCGAGCACGCGATCGTAGATCTGGAGCATGAACAGCGGTCCGGTCAGGACCAGGAGATTGACGAAGAAGCTGAACAGCCCCATCGCGAGAAACGCCTGGGCGCTCTCCTTCAGTGCGGCGCGAAGTTCGTCCGCACCGGCATTGCCAGCAGAAATTGCCACGTTTTGCCCTCTTTCCACCGATAGTCGGCATCGACATCAAAACACGAAAAACCTGCCATGTCGGTCCGTCGGGGCGGCCGCAGACAAAGGCAGGTGTGTCGTCTCAGAGTAAAGACGATATACGATCGGTATTATTCACAAATCAATAGTACAAAATGGCGGCAAGAGGGCATTTTAGAGACATCTAAAGCAAAATTCTACCATGTCGTTCAATTCGGCACGGCTAAACCCGTTTTGCCTCGTCCGTCGTGGAAATGCGATCCTGTGCCGCCGGTTGCGCGCCGGCCTCGTCCCCTGCCCCTTCCTGCGTCTGTGCATCGTCCGCTACCAGCCGCCCAAGTATATTGAGAACAGCAAGACAGGCAAGGGTTGAGAAGGCGGCGATCGCCCAGTATCCGAGCCCCACCGACAGGCCGACGCCGCCGGAAAGCCACATACCGGCGCCGGTCGTCAGGTTCCTCACCTTGCCCTGCGAGAAGATGATCATGCCGGCGGCAAGAAAAGCCACGCCCGACGTCACCGCCTCGACGACGCGCAGCGGATCGATGCGCACCTGCTCGTCGTCAAGATGCTGCAGGTGCACCATCTCCACCGAGATCACGGCGATCACGGCGGCGGCGAGGCTGACAAGGATATGGGTGCGCAGCCCGGCGGGGTGATTGCGCGTTTCCCGCTCGAGACCGATGAGGGCGCCGAACAGGACGGCGCCGGTCAGCCGGGCGATGATGACCGACAGCGGCAACTCGGTCGTCATGAAGATGTCGTCGAAGATCGCTTGCATTGCCGCCAAACGCACGCGCGCGACGGAAGTTCCGGCGCGGCCCGCCTCGGATCCCCTCCCCGGCCGCGGGCTGTGGGCACACACATTTTTTTGTTTTTTTCCGCTTGTCGAAACCAAAACCCTGTTCTATACGGACGCCGCTGGTCACGGAGTGTAGCGCAGCCTGGTAGCGCACCTCGTTCGGGACGAGGGGGTCGAGTGTTCGAATCACTCCACTCCGACCAGCCGAAAAGCCCGGCCATCCGGGCTTTTTTCGTTTCTGCGGCCATGCGGCACGGCTAGTCGCCCGCGCCGCGGATGCAGAAGGCGCCTGCGAGCAGGAGCAGGGCTGCGCATTGCATGAGAAACATCGGCAGTTCAGGTGACATGGCGCGATCCTCTTTTGACAAGAGGTGGGGCAGTCGCGCCGCTCTTCAATCACCCCTCACCGATCATTGACCGAAATCCGGCACATAGAGGCACTGAGTCCTGCCCTTGGGCCCGAAATTGCCGAGGCCGGCGCAGCGATGGAAGCGGCCGTCCGGGGAGTGCTTGATCGGCCAGCTGTCATAGCCGATGACCTCGCCGGTGGTGCGCACCCGCCAGCCCTCCTTCGTCGCCATGATCTCCTCGTCGGGGACGGGCATGCAATCGCGGTTGGAACAGCATTCCAGATCGTAGAAGCTGTGCGCCCTGGCGGGCCGCGGGTTGCCGGACGCCATGGTCCCGCCGACCACGACAACGAACACGAGAACAGGGCGTACCAATCGCATGCGTCCTCCTCCTGAGGCCCGGCCTCCGGTCGGCTGCGGCACCCTCTGGCGGCGGCTCTGCGCCCGTCGCGCCCCTGGCACCCTTCCCGAAACCGGTTCCTGAATTCGGGCGACTGCCACCAGCATGCTTGCTGATCTTGGCAAGATCGGGCCCGGTTGCGGCGACGGCGATATTTTTCGAGCGGGGAGCGCGGACGCCTAGCTTACGGCCGCGGCGGCATCGGGGCGCCGCATCGCGCTCTTCAGCCGGCTGGCTGCGAGCGCATAGCCGCCGGCAGCGCCGTCGATGAAGTGGACATGGTCGCGCGCGAGCGGGGTGGGCACGACGCAGGTCATCAGCGCCGAGGCCTGGCGGTGCAGGCCATAGTGGCAGATGCCGGCCTGGCGCGCCGCTTCCAGCCGCGCCTCGATCGCCTCGATCCGCTGCTCCTCCAGGTCGAGCGTCATCTTCAGCCCGTCGTCGAACTTGCGGAAATCGGAGTTGGCGACGATGTCGTTACGGTAGCGGTGCGGGTCGAAGCGGCCGAGCGTGAGGCCGAAGGCGGTCAGAAGCCGCATCAGCACATATTGCGCGGCGATGAAGAGCTTGCGCCGAAAGCGCCGGCCACGCGGCACCGCCGCCCGTGCCTCCATGTCGAGCGACGCCCGGCTGATGCCGAGATGGAGGCCTTCCACCTCGATCGGCCGGCCGCCGCGCACCTCGCGGGCGGCGAGCGCCACGACATCGGCGATCAGCGCCCGGAAGGCCGCCTCGGAGGCCCCCTCGGCGGGAACGGCGATGATCGACACGATTTCGCCGTGACGGGCGGCGATCGGGTTCCAGCGGCAGGACAGGCCGACAAGGTCCGGCCGCGTGCCGGGCGGCGCCGTCGGATTGGCGTCGAGGCCCGCCTTCATGCGCCGTTCCGCCCAGGCCGCGCCGCCGCCGGCGAACATCGCATAGGAGACGAGGTCGCTTGCGGCATAGCGCGCCACCAGCACGTTCTGCCCGGCGGCGCGCACCGTCGCGATCGGGACGACCGCGCCGCGCATCTGGAAGCCGAGCTCCTCGAGCGACCAGCGCTGCACCGCCGACAGCCCGCGTCTCGCCGCCTCGGCGAGGCTCGGCGGCACGGCGACCATCGCCCCGTCGCCGCCGAAGACATAGGGCAGATCGTGCCGGCCGGTGGCGTTCAGGACGCCGGAAATGACGCTGGCGCCGGCCATGTTGACGGCCTTGTAGCGGCCCGCCTCGATCGCGCCGGTGGAATCGACGATATCGGCCAGGACCAGCACCCAGCCGTCCGGCAGGGGATGATAGTTGCGCACATCCGCCACGGCCTCGAAATCCGAAAAGCTCGGGAGGTTGCGGAAGAAGTCGTCGCTGCTGCCGTCGGCCATGGGATCAGCCTACCATAGGTGAGTGCGGGGCGTTGCTCCGAATTGCCATATAGCAACTCTCGACGACGGAACCCATAGGTTCCGAGGGTTCTGTCACCGCGCGCCTTGGTATTATATCACCTGCCGTTCCGGACGATTGCGCCAGGCCCTTGTCGGGCCCTTGTCAGACCTTTGTCAGGCCTTTGTCGTCACTGGCAGACATCGACCCAGGTGCCGCCGACCAGTTGCACCATCTTCTCGGTGGGGATGCGGACGGCGGCATTGGTGGCGCCGGCGGCGGGCACGACCTCGTCGAACGGCTTCAGCGACACGTCGCAATAGACCGGCACTTCGGAGGGAAGGCCGAACGGGCAGACGCCGCCGACCGGATGGCTGGTGACCTGCACCACCTGCTCGGCATCGAGCATGCGCGCCTTGCCGCCGAAGCGATCCTTGAACTTGCGATTGTCGAGGCGGGCGGTGCCGCTGGCGACGATCAGCATCGTCTCCTCGCCGACGCGCAGGCAGATGGTCTTGGCGATCTGCTCGGGCGCCACGCCATGCGCCGCGGCGGCGAGCGCCACGGTCGCCGAGCTTTCCTCGGTCTGGAGGATTTCGATCTCGGGCGCGTGCGCCTGGAAGAACTTGCGGACGGATTCGAGTGTCATGGCGCCTATGGATAGCGAGGCCGGAACGCCGAGGCAAGCGCCGGCAACCGGCGCGCGCGACTGCCGGCGGCCTCGCCTCCTGCACTCCGGCCTTCCCCGCCGGCGCGCATGAGACCATGGCTGGACAACTCCCGGGCGCTCCCGGAATATGGATGCCGGGCGAAGGGCCGCGGGCATGCGGACAGCCCGGGGAGACCGCCATGAAGAGCGATACAGACTATCTGCGTCTCGCCGTGGACATCGCCGCTGCGAGCCGGGCCGGCGGCAATCATCCCTTCGGGGCGCTGCTGGTCGGGCCGGAGGGCGAGGTGCTTCTGTCATCGGGCAACACCTATGCGCAGGACCGCGGCGTCGGCCATGCCGAGGCCAACGTGGCGCGTGCCGCCGCACGTCAGTACCACCCTGCCTTTCTCGCACGATGCACGCTGGTGACCTCGGTCGAGCCCTGCTGCATGTGTGCCGGGGCCAGTTACTGGGCCGGGATCGGCACCGTGGTCTACGGTCTCGGCGAAAGGCGCCTGGCCGAACTGACCGGGGACAACCCGGAGAACCTGACCCTCGACCTGAGCTGCCGGCAGGTGTTTTCCGCCGGGCGTCGCCCTGTGGCGGTCCGTGGCCCGTTCCCTGAACTCGAAGACACTATCGCGGACGGCCACAAGGATTTCTGGTGACGGCCCCCGCATAGCGGCGCTGAAGCGGCCGCGCCTCTGCCGAGGCCCGGCTCCGGCCCCGGGGGCAAGGCCGCAGCGCATCCTCCTGCGCGACAGGCGCCGTCGTCGCAACCTGCGGCACCGGGGCCAAAGTGTTGCAATTCGGTCAAACTTGAAGGCGCGGTGAGGTGGACAAAGCTTCCCGGCGCAAGAAGCGATTCCCCTTGACCGAGGCCTGCGCTAGAGCACGGACCGCGCTCCCAAGAGCCTTCGCCCGCACCACGCCCAAGGATTTGGCCATGACCTTCCGCTTCGCCCTTCTGGCAGGCCTCGCGCTTGCCGTCACCGGTTGCACCTCCGTCGCGCCGTCGGCGCCGACCACGCCGCTCGAAAGCCGCTGGATCGGCCACACCGCCGGCGAATTCTTCGCCGCCTACGGTCCGCCGATCAACGACGTCGCCGGCTCCAACGGCCTGACCCTCTATTCCTGGCGCGGCGGCTTCATCAACCGCAGGGCCTGCCAGGTCGAACTCGGCGTCAGCGAGGACTACCGCATCCGCAAGATCCGCACCGTCGTCGACCGCAAGGACCCGAAGGGCGGCCCCTCGCATTGCGAGCGGGTGCTGGACGCGGCCCCCAAGGCCTGATCGGGGGGGGGCTGATCGGGGGCCTCGTCGTCCGTCCGATCGAACCGCTCGCTCGATCGTCGGGGCCGGGGGCGCACCCCGGCCTACGCGTTTTCCCGCCGGCATCGATGCCGGGCCCATCCCCTGCCCTCGCGCCGGCGCGGGCGGGGCAGGTAGCCTGAAAGAGGAGACAGCCGCATGCCCGCCTTCGATCGCCTCTTCGACGATGCGGCCCTTGCCGGCTTCTACGACCTGGAGAACGGCTGGGGCGCCGATCTCGACTTCTGCAGCACGCTTGCGGCCGATGCCTTATCGGTGCTGGACCTCGGTTGCGGCACCGGCGAACTGGCCATTGCGCTCGGCGGCGGCCGGCGTGTCGTCGGCGTGGACCCGGCAACCGCCATACTCGACATCGCCCGCGCCAAGCCGGGCGCTGCGGCGGTCCGCTTCATCGAGGGCGACGCCCGCGCGATCCGCCTCGGCGAGACGTTCGATCTCGTTGTCATGACCGGCCACGCCTTCCAGGTCTTCCTCATCGAGGCCGACCAGCGCGCGGCACTGGCCACCATCGCCGCCCATCTGTCGCCGGAAGGCCGCTTCGTCTTCGACAGCCGCAATCCCGCCGCCCGCGAATGGGAGGAATGGGTGCCGCAGGCCTCCGAACGCGTGCTCGTCCATGAAAGCCTCGGACGGGTGACGGCCTGGAACGACGTGGCCTACGACGGGGCGACCGGCATCGCCACCTACGAGACGCACTATCGCATCGCAGCGGACGGCCGGCAGCTGTCGGCGACGTCGCAGATCCGGTTCACGCCGAAGGACAGGCTCGAGGCGCTGCTTGCGGCAG
>UBZP01000036.1 GCA_900469965.1 Hyphomicrobiales bacterium
ATGGCAAAAGGTAAGTTTGAGCGCACCAAGCCTCACGTAAACATCGGCACGATCGGCCACGTTGACCATGGCAAGACGTCGCTGACGGCAGCGATCACGAAGTACTTCGGCGAGTTCAAGGCGTATGACCAGATCGACGCCGCTCCGGAAGAGAAGGCGCGCGGCATCACCATTTCGACGGCGCACGTCGAATACGAGACGCCGAACCGTCACTACGCCCACGTCGACTGCCCCGGCCACGCCGACTACGTCAAGAACATGATCACCGGCGCGGCCCAGATGGACGGCGCGATCCTGGTCTGCTCGGCTGCCGACGGCCCGATGCCGCAGACCCGCGAGCACATCCTGCTCGCCCGCCAGGTCGGCGTTCCGGCGATCGTCGTGTTCCTGAACAAGGTCGACCAGGTCGACGACGCCGAGCTGCTCGAGCTCGTCGAACTGGAAGTGCGCGAACTGCTGTCGTCCTACGACTTCCCGGGCGATGACATTCCGATCGTCAAGGGTTCGGCTCTGGCCGCCCTCGAAGACAGCGACAAGAAGATCGGCGAAGACGCGATCCGCGAGCTGATGGCTGCGGTCGACTCTTACATCCCGACGCCGGAGCGTCCGATCGACCAGCCGTTCCTGATGCCGATCGAAGACGTGTTCTCGATCTCGGGCCGCGGCACCGTTGTCACGGGTCGCGTCGAGCGCGGCATCGTCAAGGTCGGTGAGGAAATCGAGATCGTCGGCATCCGTCCGACGACGAAGACGACCTGCACGGGCGTCGAGATGTTCCGCAAGCTGCTCGACCAGGGCCAGGCCGGCGACAACATCGGCGCGCTGCTGCGCGGCGTCGACCGCAACGGCGTCGAGCGTGGCCAGATCCTGTGCAAGCCGGGTTCGGTCAAGCCGCACAAGAAGTTCAAGGCCGAAGCCTACATCCTGACGAAGGAAGAAGGTGGCCGTCACACGCCGTTCTTCACCAACTACCGTCCGCAGTTCTACTTCCGCACCACGGACGTGACGGGCATCGTCACGCTGCCGGAAGGCACGGAAATGGTGATGCCGGGCGACAACGTCACGGTTGACGTCGAGCTGATCGTTCCGATCGCGATGGAAGAAAAGCTGCGCTTCGCGATCCGCGAAGGCGGCCGCACCGTCGGCGCCGGCATCGTCGCCTCGATCGTCGAGTAATC
>UBZP01000032.1 GCA_900469965.1 Hyphomicrobiales bacterium
GCACACGCTCGACCAGGCGCACGCCGCTGTCCTGGTAGGCGGCACGGCCGAGCATGGC
This sequence comes from Hyphomicrobiales bacterium, assembly GCA_900469965.1. Taxonomy (GTDB): domain Bacteria; phylum Pseudomonadota; class Alphaproteobacteria; order Rhizobiales; family Rhizobiaceae; genus Mycoplana. Next base: position 59 of record UBZP01000032.1, read on the forward strand.
GCCGTCCAGTTCCCCGCCCGGCGCCTGGCCGGGCGCCTCGGCCGACGCCGCGTTGCGGCCGCCGTCCGGCGCCTCGCCCCGATCCTCGCCCGCGCCCGGCCGGCCGATCGCGGCGAGCGCCTGGTCGAGCGTGTGCAGGCCGCCGTTCAGGCCGACGAACAGGTCGGGGTTTTCCGCCTTCAGCCGGTGCACCAGGCCGTAGTCGAGCGGCGGGATATCGCGGTTCTCCTTCGGCGACAGGCCCTGCAGCCAGGCCTTGCGCGCATGCACCCAGACGGCGTCGACGCCGGCGGCCCTGATGCGGGCGACGAGGTCGCGCAGCGCCACGTCCGGGTCCTGGTCGTCGACGCCGATGCGGCACTTCACCGTCACCGGGATCGTCACCGCCGCCTTCATCGCCGCGACGCAATCGGCCACCAGCTGCGGCTCGCGCATCAGGCAGGCGCCGAAGGTGCCGGACTGCACCCGGTCGGAGGGGCAGCCGACGTTCAGGTTGATCTCGTCGTAGCCGAATTCCGCGCCGATCCGGGCTGCCGCGGCGAGCTTTGCCGGATCGCTGCCGCCGAGCTGCAGCGCCAGCGGGTGCTCGACGGCGTCATAGCCGAGCAGCCTGTCGCGGTTGCCGCGCAGGATGGCGTCGGCGACGATCATCTCGGTATAGAGCACGGCGTTCTTCGTCAGCTGCCGGGCGAAATAGCGATAGTGCCGGTCCGACCAGTCGATCATGGGCGCGGTGGCGAAAAGCTTCACCCCGGAAATCAACGCTTTCTTATAAAAATCAGCCACTTGCGTCTTTTCCTGTTTGTTTCATTTGACGCGGTTTCGGCTCTTTTTTGCCCGTTTGCTTCATGATATTGCTACATTGTAGCAAATGAATGTGGCGTGTAGCAAATGGGTACCATTACTGAGCGAAAGCGGCGCGACGGCTCGAAGTCTTATATTGCACAGATACGTATAATGCGAGATGGCGCCACTGTTCACAGCGAGGCGCAGACGTTCGACCGGCGCCCGGTCGCCTCCGCATGGCTCAAGAAACGAGAGACCGAGCTTTCCGAACCCGGCGTCCTAAAAAGGCTCACCAAGCGCCAGGCGACGCTGGCTGACGCAATTGACCGCTACATCAAAGAGAGCCGTCGGCAGATAGGCCGAACCAAAGCACAGTGCCTGGAGACGCTGAAAGGTTTTCCCATTGCATCTAAGGCCTGCCGGGACATCGGCTCGTCTGATATCGTCGAACTCGCCTCCGAGCTGTCTGACGGGCGTGAGCCGCAGACCGTGGGGAACTATCTTTCCCATCTCGCAAGCGTATTCGCAATCGCCCGTCCCGCATGGGACATTGATCTCGATCGTACAGCGATGGCCGATGCCGCGGTGGTGCTGAAGCGCCTTGGAGTAACCTCGCGGTCGAAACAGCGCGACAGGCGCCCGACGCTCGAGGAGCTCGATGCGCTAATGCTGCACTATGGCGATCGCGAGACACGCCACCCGAACGCATTGCCCATGCGCTGCCTTATCGCCTTTGCGATTTTCTCGACCAGGCGGCAGGAGGAAATCACGCGCATGACCTGGGAGGATCTCGATGCCAAGTACAGCCGCGTTCTGGTCCGAGATATGAAGAACCCGGGCGAGAAAATCGGCAACCATGTGTGGTGCGATTTGCCCGTCGAGGCTTTGCGCGTTGCCAATGCCATGCCGCGTGTAGATACCCGGATATTTCCTTATGACAGCAAATCGGTCAGCGCCTCGTTTACGCGCTCATGCCTTCTGCTCGACATCAAGGATCTGCACTTCCATGACCTTCGGCACGATGGGGTGTCCCGGCTGTTTGAGCTCGGTTGGAACATTCCGCATGTCGCGGCCGTGTCCGGCCATCGCTCGTGGAACTCGCTCAAGCGCTACACCCACATCAAGCATCGCGGCGACAAGTATGCAGGCTGGAAATGGCTGGACGTGATCGCACCGCAGCCAGCAGAGCAGCAAGCCCCCTCCCAGGAGACCCCATGAAACGCATAGAGCCAGCCGCCACCACTGCGCGGCGGGCTTGCGCCTTCCAGATAGAACAGAGTTCCCAGTCGCGTAGCGGGGATAAAGCAACTTCGCGGGCGTCAGCGTATCTATTTTGTAGCAGCGATGGCTGGTCTTGGTGCTACGCGAACAGCATAAAACGAGGCGGCATCTGGCCATCAGCGATCACGTCGACGCGTCCACATGATATGCCATCCCCAAAGACCTTGGCGCGGTCGCCTTGAATCCAAACTTCTCATAGAGTGTGTTTGCTGGCACATCAGCGATTAGGCTGACATAAGCCGAGGGATGAAGGTTCTCTTTCACGTGCGCCATGATGGCCGACATGATGGTCTTTCCGAGCCCACGCCTCTGGTGCTCTGGATCGACAGCTATGTCCACGACCTGAAAGAAGCAGCCTCCATCTCCGATCAAACGTCCCATTCCGACGGCGGAGCCCTCGTGAATAATGAGTGCGGAAAAGATAGTCCCCTGCAACCCCTTGTGCGCGGCGGCCTCCGAAAACGGGCTTAGCCCCGCCACGGCGCGAGGTGCAAATATTCCGCAACAGACGGGGTTCGAGCTACGACTGAATAGGGACGCTGGTTCATTCGACTTCTTTTCCACTTCGCGCCAGGCCAGAATCGGCCGCAGGCATTGTTCCACCTTGCAGATGTGGACCGTAGAAAGGGAACATCGCAAGGCCTAAGCCACAAGGTAGTTCGTGTCGGGCTGCTGTTCGCTAGCCCGAATGAAACCTGCGCTCGCTTGCATTAGGTGTTATTTAAGCGCACGCTCAAATTGTCGGTAGCAATGTCACGGGCACTACCGTTTGAGGGCTAGTTACCCTGGCCCCAATGAGAGGAGGACGACATGTCTTCCGATCCCAGCTTTACCGTCATCTCCCCTGCAGAAATGGAAATGATCCAATCAATCTTGAAGAATGCTGGCTATGACGCCAGTTTTCTGAGGGATGATGAGCGACAATTCAACGCGGCCGCGCTCCTCGTAATGAAGCTGTTTCTGGCGGGGGAGACCGCTCCGGATGTTCTCTCGGCGCAATTGGAGTACATCTTCGGGAAGGCGGAGGTGAACCAGGCTCCCTACAAATCACCATTTGCACGCTATGCCATTCAAGGGCTGCCCAGCAATCTGAGTGAACTCCGTTCTGTCGTCAATAAGTCGAGTACCCAATCCATTGCAGACGAACAGACCTGGGAGAATGAAGGCGGCGCGGTCCGTGCTCCCTCTCCACTGTCGCCAGAAATCGTCCTGACCAGGAAAGGTGACCGGCCATGTCTAACCGAACACTGATAGCGACGTTACTTGTACTGCTATCCGTCGCGATGGTCTGGACATTCCGTCCTGAGCCCGGAGACCACCAAGATTCGGCGACGACGAGTGAGCAAAAATCACTGCAATAGAACAGCGGGAATACCGGACATGATAGAGAGAACGACAAACAGCGAGATTACTTTCGCGCATCCCTTTGTACTGAGCAGCTTGGTGGTGCCTTTGCAAGCCGGAACTTATCGTCTCGTCGTTGATGAAGAGCTTATCGAAGGGGTCAGTTTTGTGGCCTACAGGCGCGTGGCGACCCACCTTGAAATCCCTGCAATTTCTGTTGAAGCGGGCACCCGCCAGTTTCTGCAGGTGTCTGCAGAGGAGATTGCGAACGCACTTCGAAACGACGCCGACCTGGCGAAGGGCACGTGCTAGACAACGCGCGCCTCATGATTGATAGAGATGGAGAGACCATATCCATGACTCTGATCTTTCCAAACCGCAGTCGCAGCTACGACGATGCGAGAAACGCCGTCCGATTTCTGGGCTACGACGGCATGTTCGAGGTGCCATTCTTCATTGAGGCTGCCGCACTCATAAAGCCAAAATCTTCGGAGATCCCTGCTTCTGAATATCTGGTGGCATTCGACGCGGCACGCGGGACGATTCTCGAAGTGGCGACCAAGGTGTATGCGCGTGGCCGCCGGACTCTTTACGTGCAAGATTTTCGATAGTTTCTACCGCGGAAGCCCCATACGGCGGACACCGGGTGGTAGCACGTACGACTCGGCTGTGGGCGGACGGGACCGAGGCTCAGAAGGCGCGCCACCGAATGTCCTCGACTTACCAGCGATACACGCGCATGCTGCGGCATGAAAAATGCTCTCAACATCACGTGGTGGCTTTCCATGCTGACTCTAAGCGGGGTCTTTTGCTTTATGATATTCGTGGTGCTGGATAATATGAACTGGTGATACCAGTCGTCACCTAGATCCCCAACCTATTCCTGCGAGCCAGGTCTTTGGCATTCATGATGGCACAGAACGTAGTCGACTCGTCAAACGTGAGGTCCACCAAATTCCAGCTCGAAGGTTTCGCCGGATCGCCTGTGAAAACGTCATAGACCGTCCATGACTGATCGGCCTCGCAGCGAACCGCGTATCGTGTCGTAGAGGCCGGCATAGACTATCTCCGGGAAGGATGGCGAGGGGGCGCGGCATCGATCAAAAAAAGTCTAACAGCGCGGCAAGACGGGAACAACGGCACGCGCGTAACAAAAAAGGCCGGGGCGAAAACGCACCGACCTTCCTCATCAACCGCTATTCCATCCAGTGCCAGTACATCCGTGGTCAAAGCCAGATTGCGATCGCGGCATTCGCGAGCGACAGAAGCGTTCCAGCGCTCATCAGCGATGCCGATGGCGTTCGTATAGGTGGACATTGTGTTCTAAACAAGTCGTGGCTCCAGTGCGCTCGCCCATTTTGCCACATGGCCCGCCGTTGCAGCCCTGAGGTGCGGCCGCCCGTTGCCGGGCAGAACATGGCCGGGAGGGTCCCCTCCCGGCCAATTCACTCAGGCAGGGCAATTCACCCCACCTTCGCTCCGAACCATCGCATGAACAGGACTTCGGCCCCCCGCGGGCCGAGATAGGCCAGGGCGGCAATCAGGCCCGTCGAGGCGGGCTGTCCGAATTGAAGCCACGACGCCAGCCCTTCTCCGATCAGGGCCATCCCAATGGCGATCGGCATTTCCCAGAGCAGCTCACGCCCGAAGAACTTCCTACGCATCTTGCGGACCTCCTGAGCGTGCCACATGAAGCGCCCGACGCACGCTCCGATTAACGTCGTGAACGCGCCGCCGAACCACGCATTGAGCAGTTCGACGAGTGAATTGTACTTTTCAGGCATCGGGCAATGTCTCCGCCGCAAGTGATTTGGTGATGTCTATTGAGCGTTGCCGAGTGGCCGGCGGGCTGCCCATCGGCCGTAGAGCGTTAGCGCCGCTCCGCCGATGACAACGACCTGCGCCGCCAGGCTGTCCGTTGTCGGCAGGGTGCCGTCCAGAAAGTCCAGAAGCAGGCCATAAGCGCCACCGACAATGCTGGCGACGGCGCCGAGCGTAACGCGCGAGGTAAACCACGGCTCATTGTTGGTGGCATTCAGAATATCCGGACCGACTTCCTTGATCACGGCCTCGGCGATCGGCCCGACGGCGGGATAGTCTGCCGGAATGTCGCTGCGCTTGACCGTGCGCTGCACGGCGACGGTGATCTGGTCGCGCAGTTTTGCAGAAGCGTTCGTCATGAAATGTCCTTTCGGGTTCAGAGTTTCGCGCGTACTTCCGCGCGCATCTTGTCGCCGCAAGCTTTGGCGCCGACGACGGAGGGATCGAAGGCAAGGCGGGTAAAATCCCACTTGCCGCGCTGCTGGATGCCGAGATTCGTCTGCACCTCGGCATGGCTCAGCACTGTCATGTCGGTGACAGCGATGCCGTACCGCCGGCAGAGATCGGCGACGACCGAGGTCATCGCGTTCCACTGCGCGCGGGTCATGGGTGCACGCCCGGCGCTGAAGGGGGATTCGGTCGCCCCGGCCATGCAGCAGAGCGAGACCCCGATCGAGCCGCTGTTCGCATTCAAGGTGTGCGCCGCATATTCGTCGGCCGGCTTTCCGGCGACGCTCACATTGTCAGGGATCCACGGATGTCCGCGCACCAGCGTCCCGTCGCCTTCAACGAGGATGTGATAGTGCTCGCGGTCCAGGCTCGACGCGATGTGGCCGCCGGCCGTCCAATGGACGATGATCCGCTTCATCGGCGCAGCCAGCATCCATTCAGTGGGTACGATGGATGTCGGCGCCGGCGCCTCCGCGACGGGTACGGCGCCCTTATCCTTCAGCCGCAACCACGTCAGAGGGCCGGCGATGCCGTCCACGGTCAGCCCTTCGGCGATCTGGAAAAGCCGCACGGCAGCCTTCGTCCGGGGGCCGTCGTGGCCATCGGCAGGCCCCGGATTGTAGCCAAGCGCAATCAGGCGCCGCTGGAGGTCCAGCACGTTGCTCATGTTCGATGTCCTCTGGTGGGGTTAGAGAATGTGGAGCCGCCCCCTGACGGGCGGCTAGCGCTGGTCCTTGCCGGCGTCGCCGGTCGGTTGCTTTAGTTCCAGTGATGTTGTCGCGCCGCCGCTGCGATCCGCCCTGTGGGTGACGGTGACGATGCGATAGCTGCCGTCGACGCCAGGCCGCGTTCCGGTGAGGGTCAGCATCGCCTCCGCCTGCGCTGACGGCGTCAGGTCGAGCACCACCGTGCCCTCCCCGCCTTCGCGTTCGGCCTCGCGCTTGCGAGCCTCGGCGATGTCCTTTGCTTGGTCCTTGTCGCCGGCCGTGGAGCGGATGACGTTCGTCGCCTCGGGCAGGTCCCGGTCAGTCTCGATCTCGAGCTCCTCCTGCCGAAACTCCGCCTTCTTGCGGTCGAAGTACTGCACCTTCGCCCTGGTGAAGCTGCGCCGGCTGGTAAAGGGCGCGATGTCCCAGGAGATCAGGTTGCCTCCCGCCCCCGTGCGGGCCGTCACCGGCGCAAGCGGGTTCGCCCCGCGTCGCATCAGAACCGCCTGCGTCCCGCGCAGCTTGAAGGTGCCGTTGATCTCCCTCGCGATGCGCTGGCCGAGCGCCAGAAAACTTTCCCCCTCGGCCGCCCAATAGTCGCGCCTGATGCGGCCGAGCACCTCGTCGATCACAATCGAGAAGCCCGCAGCCCTGGCCGCCTCCGCCAGAAACTGATCGAGCGTCGCGTCGTCCTTGTGGAAGGACTGGCCCTCCTTGACCTTGCCCCGGCTGTCGAAGCCCTTGGCGCTGACCAGGAGCAGCTGGCCGCCGCCTCGGGTTCCAGTCGAACGCACCGTATCGACGATGCCGGCGAACACGGTCGCGCCCATCAGCGCGACGGTTACGGCCGCCCCTTCCTTGGGTAGCCGGATTTGCCCGCCCGTGTCGTCCAGCGTCAGCGAGCAGGTGTCACTTGCGGTGCCTTCCTTGTCGGTCACCTCGACATCGATCAGATACGGCTTCATGGCCGCCGACATATCCTGCCCGTCGACGGTAATTTTCCAGTCCACAATCCACGGCATGGCTTCACCCAAACAGTGTGACGACCTTCACCGACGGCGACGCCTGTTCCGGAAGGTCGGGTATGATGACGGTGGCGCCGATCGGCAGATGCATGCCAAGCCCGGCAAGCCCCGGATTGAGGGCATAGGTGTCTTCGAGCAGGCCGCGCCCGCGCACGCCGTGGACACGCCAGAGTAGCGCGTCGAGGGCGATGCCCTCGCGCTCGACGGTGATGGTTCTCGGCATGGTGGCCTCAGTTGAGAGCGTTGAAGAGCGAGAGCAGCCCTTGGATGATCTGCTGCCCGGCGCCGATATCGGGCTCGGTCTTGATCATGGTGATCGCATGCCTGACGACGAACGGCACGCCGGTGCGCGTCAGTTCCGAATGGCTCTCGCTGATGCTGGTGATGGCAAACCAGCCATAGCGGTAGCCGTCACCCCGCATCAGCGGAAAGCGCGTTCCGGCCCGCCGCATCTGATGGGCGATCTCCAGCTGATCGAGCCCGCCGATCCGCACCGGCAGGATCTGTCCAGAAAGGGTGATCTCGTCCTCGCCCTCGCCGGTAAATTCCTTCGGTGGCAAAGCGCCGATCACCGGCTTGGAGACGATCGAGGCACCCGCCTGTCGCTCCATCGCGTCGATGGAGAACGGCCGCGTGTCGACTGTCAGTGTTCCGAGCATATAAAGCATGGGTCACCCTACCGAATATTCCATGTCCGCCTGCGCGCCGGAAAGTGCTGCCTTGACGCGCTGCCCGATGACATTCGCCGCCTGGTCGCCGATTTCCTGCGGCGACGCGTTGGTCGTGGCGTGAACGGTCACGCTCAGATTGATCTGCGGCGCCGGCGGCGGGTTCATCACCTGCACCTGCTGGATGCCGGAAGGCTGTGTCACCACCGTTGGCATGCCGAGCAGCGACACCTCCTGCGGGCCGGTTGCCGCGGCGCCGCTGCCCTTCCCGCCGAGCGCGCCACCCTGCACGTCCATCTTCATATGGTCGCGCAACGAGCCGCCCTTGGCCGCCTTTCCGAGCCAGAAGTCAGAATCGAACAGCCACGCGAAACCGCCACCACCGGCGGCCATACCGGCTTGATAGCTGCCCCGGGACGGATAACCGGCCCCGGGCGGCAATCCTGTCGAGCCGTCCGGACGGACCGACGGGATCGGGATGCCGCCGCGCGGCGCTGTCGCCCCGGCCTCGGAAACAATTGCCGGATCATAGGTACCGCGGCTCGGATAGCGCGCGGTCCTTTGCCCACCGCCTCGCCGCTGTTCCTCGAGCTCGATGGCGTCGAAGACGCTCTTCGCCTCCTCCCGCCCCAACTTGGCGAGCGCATCGCCGAAGGCGGTGTTGACCTCGGTGAACCACGCATCGGGGTTCAAGGCCCGGTAGCGCTTCTCAAAGGCCCTACGCTGGTTGTTGTAGTCCTCATCGTCCCGGAACCTGCGCCGGCCATGGGTTTTCGCGGTGTAGTCGTCGATCGCCGTCGTTGTCTCTTCGAGGACGGGATTGACCGCGGTGGCGAGGCCGGAGCCGATCTGGTTGGTGAACTTCTCCCAGAGGCTCGACATCTGCTGGATCTTCGAAGCAGAGTCCTCGAAAATCTGGTTCACGTCCTTCAGGGCCGTGCCATCGACATTGCCGAGCGACTGGAACAACGCCTCCAGTTCCGGCCGCTGGGTGATCAGCGCCCGCATGCCCTTCTGCAGCTCGGAATCGGTGAAGAGCATTGGCAGTTTCGCCAAATCGCCATTCGTCGCCTTCGCGGCCAGTTCGACGAACACATCGATGACGTCGCGGCCGCTCGCCTTGGCGAGATCAAGTTCCTTGCGAATATTGATGCCGAAGTCTGCGAACTTGTTCGCCGTTTCCTCCGAGTACATCTTGTTGAGCACGTTGCCGAGATAGGTCGCAGCCTCGCTGCTCGAGCCCGCCTGGTTGCGCATGACCTGTAGGATGGCGACGACCTTCTGCAGGCCCTGGGTGCCCTTGTAACCAAGCGCCGAGAACGCTGGTAGCAGCGATGGCAGATACTGCGACATGTCCTTCAGCTCGAACTTGCCGGCCTTGCCGCCGGCGACAAGGATATCGAAGGCCTTTTGCATTTCGCCGGCATTGATCTTCAGCGATCCGGCCATAGCATCGGCCGATAGCGCCACGTCGCCGATCGCCGAACCCGAGGCCTGCGCCGTCACGGCAACTGAGGGCAAGAAGGTAAGCGCATCTTCCAGCGAGCGGCCGGAAGCGACCAGCGTTTCGAGCCCTTCGGTCGCATCAGCAAAGCTCATGCGGGTGTCTGCTGCCACCTTCTGCAAGGTCGACATCGTCGGCCGGATCGCCTCCATGCCCCTGTCGGCATTCAGGACGATCCGGTTCACCCGGCGTTCGGTCTCGGCGAAACTCGCATAGGCGCGCCCGGCTGCAACGCCAATCGCGGCTGCCGCAACTCCGCCACGTGCCGCCCAGGCACTGATGCGCTGCTGGCGTTCCTGAAGGCTGGCCTCCCGCTCCATCATCACCCGCTCGAGCGCGCGGTCGCGACGGGAAAGATGCGTGCCGCTGTTTGCCAGCGCCAGATCACGCTCCGCGCGCTGCAGCCGGCTCATGTTGCCGATGATGGCCTGGGTCTTCGCGCCGGTTTTGTCGACGAGATCGACAACGAGGGAAGCGGACAGCTTGGTCATAGTTTCCAACACAGTTTGGCCGGGCGATCACGGTCGCCCGGCTCTCAGTTGATTTCATAGGGAACGAATTTTCGCCTTTCAGGCAGGGTGCCGCGCAACGACAATACCCGGCAGCTTCGGATCGAACCCGGCCATTGCAAGAGTGATACTCAGTGATAGGCGGGTGTCAGCGCGACCATTCGTTTCCAGCCGCAATTGGGATGACGCTGGCGCTCAGGGTTCGTTCGCTCGCCAACCGCAAGAACAACGCTGTGTGGTCGAGCGCTCGAATTGCTCCAGCGGGCACCCTATGCGTCAACATGCGCCAGCTTATCCGGGTTCTTGACGATATAAATCGAGAAGATCTTTCCGTCGCGAATGCCCAGTGCGGTTGTTTGCAACACACCATTTGGATCAAGGCTTACGTACCCCGGCAGGCCGTCGACATTTGCGGTTCGCAGTAGGATGGGCGGAGCCGCGGCCTTTCGCTGAGCGGAAACGAAAAGTCGCAGTGCGCGATCCAGGCCGCGAATCACGTCTCGGAACGCCAGAACCTTGCCGCCGCCGTCGCTATGTATCTCGACATCGCGCGCAAGCAACGCCGAAAGAGCGGCGACGTCGCCGTCACGAGACGCAGCAAAAAAAGCGCGCGCAATTCCATCAGCCTCTGCCGCTCCGATGCTATATCGTGATCGTGCCTTCTGAACATTCTTGCGGGCGCGAGAAGCAAGTTGCCGAACGGCGGCAGGCTCGCGATCAAGCACGACCGCGACTTCGGTCAGAGCCACATCGAACACGTCGTGGAGCAGGAAGGCTGCCCGCTCTAGCGGCGAAAGTCGCTCCAAAGCCAACATCAGCGTTACAGTGACATCGTCAGCAACGGCTTCCTGCCCGTCAGCAGGCTCGACCAACGGCTCCGGCAGCCACGGGCCTACATAGATCTCGCGGCGTGCTCGCGCAGACTTCATCCGATCCAGGCACAATCGGGTGACGATGCGAGTGAGATAGGCAGTTGGGGTGCGGACTTCCTCTTCAACGCGTTCCCAACGCAGCCACGCGTCCTGGACGACGTCTTCCGCCTCGGCGATCGACCCCAGCATGCGGTAGCTCAGGCGCAGCAAGCGCTTGCGCTCGAGTGTGAATTCCACAAGCTTTTCATCGTTGAGCGACACACCAGCGCTCGCTTCCTTGGCCATTGCCGCCTTACGGATCTTGAGAGCCCGATCCGTCTCGTTCTTGCCGTACTGCCTCATGCCACTTTCCCGCATCGACTGACTGTCTTTTCGACGCACCAGACCGCGCGAGTGTGACATGCCACCTGCGAAAAATAAAATCAGGG
>UBZP01000037.1 GCA_900469965.1 Hyphomicrobiales bacterium
CAGTCCGTGCGCGCGCACGGCCATGTCAGCCGGCGAGTTCCTCGGCGCGCTTGCGGGCTGCCTCGATGGCGCGGTCGAACAGCGGCTGCATGCCGTCCTTGTCCATGAGGATCGCGAGCGCGGCGGCGGTGGTGCCGCCGGGCGAGGTGACGTTCTGGCGAAGCCTGGCGGCGTCATCGGGGGACTGGTGAAGAAGTTCACCAGCCCCCGAGACGGTTTCCCGCGCAAGACGCATGGCGAGGTCCGCCTGCAGGCCGGCTTTGCGGCCTGCCTCAGCCATGCACTCCACGAGATAGAAGACATAGGCCGGACCGCTTCCGGAAAGGGCGGTGACGGCGTCGATGTCGGCTTCCTTGTCGACCCATTCGACCGGGCCGCTGACCTTGAGAAGGCCATGCACCTGCTCGCGCTGGTCCTTGGTCACCCGGTCGTTGGCAAAGGCGCCGGTAACGCCCCGGCCGACCATCGCCGGCGTGTTCGGCATCGCCCGAACCATGGCCGCCGGTCCCAGATGCGCCTCGAGGTTACGGAGCGTCTTGCCGGCCGCGACCGAGACCACGACCGTATCCGGACCCACAAGCCCCTTCAGCGGCGGCAGCACGATGTCCATCACCTGCGGCTTGACGGCCACGAACAGGACGCCTGCGGTCGTCCCGGCGGGCGGAGAGACTTCATGGCGCGCGCCGTTGTCGGCGATCAGCTTCTGCATGGCCGCAGACGGGCCGGGATCGATGACGAGGATGGAGCCGCCCGGCACGCCGCTCTTCAGCCAGCCGGCGAGCATCGCCCCGCCCATGTTGCCGGCACCGACGAGAACGACTGGACCTGCCTTCCCAACACTCATGCCTTACGCTTCTCCGACCGTCTCGAACATCACCGCATCGACTGCGGCCTGCGCATCCATGCCCGACCAGACGACGAACTGGAACGCCTGGAAATAGGCCTCGCAGGTCTCGAGCGCGCTGGACAGCAGCACCTCGACCTGGCGGTTCGTCGGCTCGGCGCCGCCGGCAAGCAGCAGCGACTGGCGAAAGATCACCACGTCCTCGTGCCGCCACAGGTCGAAGTGCCCCATGAGCACCTGACCGTTGACGTGCGACAAGAGCCTGATGACTTCATTGACACGGCTTTCGGGCACCTTGATGTCGAAGGCGCAGGCAAGGTGCAGCGCCTCGAATTCTTCCATCCAGGAAAAGGAAACGTGGTAGTCCGTCCACTTGCCCTCGACCGTCATCGCGATCTCGTCTTCGCCGGAGCGCTCGAACGACCAGTCGTTGTTTGCAGCGACGAACTCGATCATGTCGACCGGATTCGACTGCCTTGCGATTTCCAATTCCATCAGGCTCATGCATCACCCTTTTGGCCGGATAGGCGCACGCCGTCGCAACCACGCACGACGAGAACGCAGACACCCACTCCGGAAGAACACTGAATGATTTCGCAGCACTGCCAGAGTCTGACCAACTAACCCTGCCCCAAGCTGGCGTTGCCGTCTCGAATCATCATTTAAAATCAGTGTATAACGGCAGAGTCCCGACACCAGCCCCCGCAGCCCATTTTGTCGCCGCCGTTGTGGACAGAGGTTGCCAAACAGATTCAGCGCCGCACCTCAAGTGACTCTGCGATAAGGCTTTTTTAACGATGTCCACAGGGGCAAAAAATTCTTCAAAAAAGCAAAGGCCGGCACGCGGGTCCCGCGGCCGGCCTTCCCTAACGTCAGCCGATGATGCGTCGGGCTACTTTTTCGCCGCAGCCGGCTTCGCCTCGAGCGCCTCGATGCGCTTCAGGAGCGCGTCGTTCTCCTCACGCGCCTTGACCGCCATCTCCCGCACGGCCTCGAATTCCTCGCGCTTGACGAGGTCCAGGCCGTTCAGGAAGCGCTCGGCCTGCGCCCGGAAGACGGTTTCCATCTCCTTGCGCACGCCCTGCGCCGCGCCCGCGGCATCGGTCATCAGCTTGGCGAAGTCATCGAGAATTCGACTGCTTCCGGTGGTCATTGTCGGCCTCCTCGGCTTTGAAAGCATTTCGCGGCCCAGCGCCGCATCCTTTTCCTGAGGTAGGATGTGGCATCGGGCGATGCAAGCGGAATCGCTTGGGGACGACCCGGCACAGCCGAACATGCCGCCGATCGATCCGGCGAAATCGGCTTGACCATCCCATGGCCGGACGCCATGTTCCGGCCGAACCAACCGGACCAGAGCCCTTGATCGCAGCAGCAGAACTTTTCGCCGTCATGGCGTTCCCCAACATCGACCCGGTCGCCTTCTCGATCGGCCCCGTCGCCGTCCACTGGTACGGGCTGGCCTATGTCGCGGGCATNNTGGGATGGTTCTATGCCCGCCGGCTGGTCTCGCGCGCCGATCTGTGGCCGAAGGACAAGCCGCCCATGACCCTCGCCCAGCTCGACGACTTCCTCGTCTGGGCGGCTCTCGGCGTCATCCTCGGCGGACGGATCGGCTATATCCTGTTCTACGACTTCGCAGCGGTCGTCGACGATCCGCTGCGCGCCGTCCAGATCTGGAACGGCGGCATGTCCTTCCACGGCGGCTTCACCGGCACCACCATCGCCATGATCCTGTTTGCCCGCCGGCACGGCATCCGCATCTGGAGCCTGTTCGACATCGTCGCCGCCGTCGTGCCGATCGGCCTGTTCTTCGGCCGCATCGCCAATTTCATAAACGGCGAGCTGTGGGGCAAGCTCTCCGGCCTGCCCTGGGCCTTCGTCTTTCCCAATGCCGGCCCCTTCGCCCGCCATCCGAGCCAGCTCTACGAGGCAGCACTCGAGGGCCTCGTGCTGCTCGCGCTGCTCGCCGTTACGATCTATGCCTTCGGGGCGCTGAAGCGGCCCGGTTTCGTGACCGGCCTGTTCGTCGCCGGCTATGCGGTCTGCCGCATCTTCGTGGAATTCTTCCGCGAGCCGGACGCGCAGCTCGGCTATCTCCTTGGCGGCTGGCTGACCATGGGCATGCTGCTGTCGCTGCCGATGCTGGCGCTCGGCCTCTGGGCGATGCTGCGCGCCCGGCGTGCCGCCGTCTGAGGCGAGGAGGCCGGCCATGTCGACGCCCCTCGCCCGCAAGATAAAGGCCCTGATCCGCGCCAACGGCCCGATCAGCGTCACCGACTACTTCTCGCTCTGCCTCGCCGATCCCGAGCATGGCTACTACAAGACCCGCGAGCCCTTCGGGACGGAGGGCGATTTCGTCACCGCGCCCGAGATCAGCCAGTTGTTCGGCGAGATGCTCGGCGTCTTCATGGTCAACGCCTGGCATCAGCACGGCGCGCCGGCCGCAGTCCGCTTCGTCGAGATCGGCCCCGGCCGCGGCACGATGATGGCCGACATGATGCGCGTCGTCGCAAAGCTCGCACCGAAGCTCCTTGATGGCGCCACCTTTCATCTCGTGGAGACGAGCCCGCGCCTGCGCGAGATCCAGCGGCAGACGCTGCAGGACCGCGCCGCCCGCGTCGCCTGGCACGACAGCTTCGACGAGGTGCCGGAAGGCTTCACGCTTCTGGCCGCCAACGAACTGTTCGACGCGATCCCGATTCGCCAGTTCGTCCGCACCCCGACCGGCTTCCGCGAGCGCATGGTCGGGCTCGATGCGGACGGTGAGCTGACATTTGCCGCGGGCGTCGCCGGCATCGACCTGGCGCTCCTGCCGGAAAGCCACAGGTCCCAGCCGGTCGGGGCGATCTTCGAGGTCGCCCCGGCGCGCGAGGCGGTGATGGCGGCGATCTGCGAGCGCCTGCGACTGAAGGGCGGAACGGCGCTCGTCATCGACTACGGCCATGTCGCGACCGGCTTCGGCGACACGCTGCAGGCGGTCCTGCGCCATGCCTTCGACCCGCCGCTCGCCCATCCCGGCGAAGCCGACCTCACGAGCCACGTCGACTTCGAGCGGCTCGCGTCTGTCGCCCGCGACGGGGGCCTGCGCGTGCATGGCCCGCTGCACCAGGGCGATTTCCTGATGGGCCTGGGGCTCGCCGACCGGGCCGCAGCCCTCGGCCGCGGCCGCAGCGAGGACCTGCAGCGCCAGATCGTCGCCGATGTCGAGCGGCTGGCCGGTTCCGGCGCCGGCAACATGGGCGACCTGTTCAAGGTGCTGGCCGTCTCCGGCGCGCCCGTGGCGCTTGCGCCGTTCCGGCCGGCGGATTGACAGCCCACCCACCGGCGATCAACATCGCCCCCGCTCTTGAATCGGACACCGCATTGTCCGCAGCCCGCCAGGGTTCCCGCTCCCCCCGGGAGCCGCAACGAAGCGATGAAGGATGACGCCGTGCTTTCCCCCGTCCAGTCCCCGCTGATCTCGCGCGCCGCCGGCGACGCGGTCCGGCATGGCTATTTCACCCGCAAGGGCGGCGTATCGGACGGCATCTATGCCGGCCTCAATGTCGGCCTCGGCTCCAATGACGAGCGCGAGCGGGTCGTCGAGAACCGCAGGCGCGTCGGCGACTGGTTCGGCACCGTCCCCGCGCGGCTCGCCACCGTCCACCAGGTCCACTCGCCGGACGTCGTCACTGTCGATGACGGCTATGATGGCGAGAGGCCGACGGCGGATGCGCTCGTGACGGCGACGCCCGGCCTCGTCGTCGCCGTCCTCAGCGCCGATTGCGGACCGGTGCTGTTCGCCGATCCGAAGGCCGGTGTCGTCGGCGCCGCCC
>UBZP01000038.1 GCA_900469965.1 Hyphomicrobiales bacterium
CCCCCCTCAAGGGGGAGGTGCGGGCGCGCCGGCCTGACGCATCCCGTGCCAGATCCGTCAGGCCGTGCGGTCTCAGGCCCGGACCCGGACGTAGGAGCCGGGCGCTTCCTCGATCGAGTTCAGTGGACCGCCGGTCTTGCGGGCCGGGACTTTGCGGGCGTCGAGCTTCTCGATCCAGGCATGCCAGTGCGGCCACCAGGAGCCCGGCGTTTCCTTGGCCGACTTCACCCAGTCCTCGTAGGCGCCCTTGGGCGCGCCGCCGGTCCAGAACTGGTACTTGTTGCGGTCGGGCGGGTTGACGACGCCGGCGATATGGCCCGAGCCGGACAGCACGAAGGTGACCTTGCCGCCGAACGCACTGCTGCCGACGAAGACGGACTTGGCCGGGGCGATATGGTCTTCCCGGGTCGCGAGGTTATAGATCGGGATCTTCACGTCCTTCAGCGAGAGCTTCTTGCCGGCGAGCGTCATCTCGCCCTTGCTGAGGCTGTTCGTCAGGTAGCAGTTGCGCAGGTAGTAGGAGTGGTTGGCCGCCGGCATCCGCGTCGAATCGGAGTTCCAGTAGAGCAGGTCGAAGGGCAGGGGCTCCTGGCCCTTCAGGTAGTTGTTGACGAAATAGGGCCAGATCAGCTCGGAGGAGCGCAGCATGTTGAAGGCGGTCGCCATCTTCGAGCCCTCGAGATAGCCGACCGCTGCCATGCCCTGCTCGAGGGCGGCGATCTGGTCCTCGTCGGCGAAGATCTTCAGGTCGCCGGCATAGGTGAAGTCGACCTGCGTGGTGAACAGCGTCGCCGAGCGGATGCGCTTGTCGCCCTCCTGCGCATGCAGGGCGAGCGTGGCCGCCAGCAGCGTGCCGCCGACGCAGTAGCCGACCGCGTTGACCTCGTCCTCGCCGCAGGCCTGCTTGATCGTCGCGAGCGCGAAATCGATCCCCTCGCGGGCATAGGCCTCCCAGTCCTTGCGGGCATGCCGCTCGTCCGGATTGACCCAGGAGATGACGAAGACGGTGTGGCCCTGGTCCACCGCCCATTTGATGAAGGATTTCTGCGGGTTGAGATCGAGGACGTAGAACTTGTTGATCCAGGGCGGGCAGATCATGAGCGGCCGCTTGAGCACCTCCTCGGTGGCGGCGTCGTACTGGATCACCTGGCAGACGTCGCTTTGGGCGATGACCTTGCCGGGGGTGATCGCGAGGTTCTCGCCGACCGCGAACTTGCTCGTGTCGGTCTGCCGGAGCTTCAGGTCGCCCTTGCCGGCCATGATGTCCTCGGCCAGCATCCGCATGCCGCGCACGAGGTTCTCGCCGTTGCTGGCGACGGTCTCGCGGTAGAGCTGCGGATTTGTCGTGACGAAATTCGACGGCGACAGCGCGCTGGTGATCTGGCGGACGTAGAAGGCGGCCTTGTGGCGCGTGTGCTCGTCCAGGCCCTCGGCCTGCGACACCATCTTTTCGGCCCAGTCGGCAGTGACGAGATAGGCCTGCCTAAGGAAGTCGAAGAACGGGTTCTTCACCCAGTCCTCGTCGGCGAATCGCTTGTCGGTGACGGCCGGCGCCTCCTCGGCCGCTCCCGTCTCGCCGCCGATCTTCTGCAGCGTGCGCGACCAGATGGAGAAATAGCTCCCGAGCAGATGGGTCTGCGCCTCCAGCGTCCGCCGCGGATCGGAGATCCAGTACTCCGACACCTTCGACAGCGTCTTGACCATGTCGACGACGGGATCGGCGACGGTATCGACCTTCTCGCCCCGTTCGCGCGGCGCAAGCCAGGCGGAAGCGGCCCGGCCGAGCTGCTCGACCGTGCGGGCGAAATTGACGGCGAGTGCCTCGGGATTCTTGACGACGTAGGGCTCGATCGTCCTGGGGTCGAAACCTGCAAACCCGGCGGCCTCGCGCGTGTCGCCGTCCTTTTCCTGGCTCAACCGTTTCCTCCGGATTTTCTTGTTAGTTCCGTTTTTACATCCTGCCGGAAAAAGAATAAAAGGGCCATAGAGTTCTTCGGCGCCACGATCGGCAGGCGCCGTCCGGACGGGGCGGCAGCGCGCCGCCGGAACGGGGTTGTTGGCTGCGCGGAGCGGGATGGCATGGCGTGTGTTTCGAGAAGGCTTGGTGCGGCGATCGTGATGGCCGGTGCCTTGGCATTGGTCGCCGGATGCACGTCGCCGTCGCAGACGACGGCGAATGCCGCGATGGTCAATCCGGGGGCCGACCGCTCCGCCACCTATCCGGACATCACCGCCCGCGTGCAGGCCGCGACCGCCCAGATGAGCAACGAGGAAGCGGCCAAGATCAGCGCCCGCGTCAGCGCGCTCGGCGCTCAGCGGCGCGCCGGCACGATATCGGAGGCCGAGTATCGCCGGCTGATGGCGGAGATGGACGCGCTGGCTGCGAATCATGGCGCCGACACGCTCAAAGAGATCGAGAATTAGCGCTTGCCTTTGCGCTCGATTGGACGCAAAGCCTTGAATGGTCCAAGTGACCGTTTCGGTGGGCGGAGTGTCATCAAATCGGACATATTCCCGCCTAACCGAGAATCTTGATTTGCACGGAAGGCGGGGCGTCCGATCCTGGGGCGCGACGAGGACCGTGCCCAACGGGGTCTGAGATGGAAGAGTTTCACAAGGTCCGGCGTCTGCCGCCATATGTTTTCGAGCAGGTCAACCGTTTGAAAGCGAGCGCGCGAGCGGGCGGGGCCGACATCATCGACCTCGGCATGGGCAATCCGGACCTGCCGACGCCCAAGGCGATCGTCGACAAGCTGTGCGAGGTCGTCCAGGACCCGCGCACCCATCGCTATTCCGCCTCCAAGGGCATTCCCGGCCTGCGCCGCGCCCAGGCCGCCTACTATGCCCGCCGCTTCGGCGTGAAGCTCAATCCGGACACCCAGGTCGTGGCGACGCTGGGCTCCAAGGAGGGCTTCGCCAACATGGCCCAGGCGATCACCGCACCCGGCGACGTGGTGCTGTGCCCGAACCCGACCTATCCGATCCATGCCTTCGGCTTCCTGATGGCGGGCGGCGTCATCCGCTCGATCTCGGTCGAGCCGGACGAGACCTTCTTCGGCCCGCTCGAGCGCGCCGTGCGCCATTCGATCCCCAAGCCGCTGGCGCTGATCCTCAACTATCCGTCGAACCCGACGGCGCAGGTGGCGAGCCTCGACTTCTACAAGGACGTCGTGGCCTTCGCGAAGAAGCACGACATCATCGTGCTGTCCGACCTCGCCTATTCGGAGATCTACTTCGACGGCGCGCCGCCGCCGTCGGTGCTCGAGGTGCCGGGCGCGATCGACATCACCGTCGAGTTCACCTCGATGTCGAAGACGTTCTCCATGCCCGGCTGGCGCATGGGCTTTGCCGTCGGCAACGAGCGCCTTATCGCGGCGCTGACGCGCGTGAAGTCCTATCTCGACTACGGCGCGTTCACGCCGATCCAGGTGGCGGCGACGCATGCGCTGAACGGCGACGGCTCCGACATCGCGGAAGTCCGCAACATCTACAAGCGCCGCCGCGACGTCATGGTCGACACCTTCGGCAAGGCGGGCTTCGACGTGCCGCCGCCGGCGGCCACCATGTTCGCCTGGGCGAAGATCCCGGAAAAGTTCCGCCATCTCGGCAGCCTCGAATTCTCCAAGCTGCTGGTGGAGAAGGCCGACGTGGCCGTGGCGCCGGGCATCGGCTTCGGCGAGCAGGGCGACGACTATGTGCGCATCGCCCTCGTCGAGAACGAACACCGCATCCGCCAGGCGGCGCGCAACATCAAGCGCTTCCTGTCGTCGGCCGACGAGACGATGCACAACGTCATCTCGTTGAACGCCCACCGCTGATCCTCTTCGCCCGCCGGCCGCCGCCGGTGGGCACATTCATATATCGATAGGACTTTTCATCATGGCTGATGCCCTCAAGATCGGCATAGCGGGCTTGGGGACCGTTGGGTCCTCGCTCGCACGCATCCTCGTCGAACGCCGGGAAAGCCTGGCATCGACCTGCGGCCGCCCGATCGAAATCGTCGCCGTCAGCGCCCGCGACAAGAAGCGCGACCGCGGTGTCGACCTCTCCCGCGTCGCCTGGTTCGACGATCCGGTGGCGCTGGCGGAAAACCCGCAGATCGACGTCTTCGTCGAGCTGATGGGCGGCGCCGGCGACCCGGCCTATGCGGCGGTCAAGGCGGCGCTGTCGCGCGGCGTCCACGTGGTGACGGCGAACAAGGCGCTGTTGGCCGCCCATGGCGTCGAGCTTGCGACGATCGCCGAGGAGCGCGGCTGCCTGCTGAACTACGAGGCGGCGGTGGCCGGCGGCATCCCGGTCATCAAGGCGCTGCGCGAATCGCTCACCGGCAACGTCGTCTCCCGCGTCTACGGCATCATGAACGGCACCTGCAACTACATCCTGACCAAGATGGAGAAGGAGGGTCTCAGCTTCGCCGACTGCCTGAAGGAGGCCCAGCGGCTCGGCTATGCCGAGGCGGATCCGGCCTTCGACATCGAGGGCAACGATACCGCCCACAAGCTGTCGATCCTGACGACGCTCGCCTTCGGCAACAAGATCTCGGCCGACGACATCTATCTGGAAGGCATCAGCAACATCTCGATCGAGGATATCCGTGCCGCCGCCGACCTCGGCTACCGGATCAAGCTGCTCGGCGTCGCGCAGCGCACCGATACCGGCATCGAGCAGCGGGTGCACCCGACCATGGTGCCGATCGAATCGGAGATCGCCCAGGTCGACGGCGTCACCAATGCGGTGGCGATCGAGAGCGACGTCCTCGGCGAACTCTTGATGGTCGGTCCCGGCGCCGGCGGCAATGCGACGGCATCCGCCGTCCTCGGCGACATCGCCGACATCGCCAAGAGCCGCCCCGGCGCGCAGATGGTGCCCGTCCTCGGCCGGCCGGCCGCCTCGCTCGCCCCCTACAAGCGCGCCCAGATCCGCAAGCACCACGGCGGCTATTTCATTCGCATGACGGTCGAGGACCGGGCAGGGGTGTTCGCCAACATCGCCGGCCACATGGCCGAGAACGGCATCTCGCTGGAATCGATCGTGCAGCATTCCAAGCATCACAGCGAGGCGGCCGAGCCGAAGACGATCATCCTCGTCACGCATGCGACGATGGAGGACAGCGTCCGCCGGGCGGTGGCCTCGATCTCCAAGGAAGGCTATCTTGCCGGCGAGCCGCAGGTGATCCGGATCGAGCGGCCGAAGACCGCCTGACGACAGCGCGGCGGCGCGGCTGCGCTGCCGAGGAGAGCCCGCCAAGGAGAACGATGAGCCAGGAGGTCGATCCCGTCCAGCGCGCCTTCCTCGGGGTCGAGAAATCGGCCACCGGGCAGCGCTGGATCGCCCGCCTCGACCAGGCCGGCGAGAACCGGGCGCTGGCGATGACCCAGACGCACGGCATTCCCGACCTGATCGCCCGCGTGCTCGCGGGCCGCGGCGTCGGCTTCGACGAGGCGCTGGAGTTTCTCGACCCGACGCTGCGGCGGCTGATGCCGGATCCCTATCGCCTGACCGACTGCGAGGCCGCCGCCGAGCGCATCGCAGCGGCGATCGGCAGGCGCGAAAGGATCGCGATCTTCGGCGACTACGACGTCGACGGCGCCTGCGCGTCCGCCATCCTCTATCGCTTCCTGATCCATTTCGGCGTCGACGCCGAGATCTACATTCCCGACCGGATCTTCGAGGGCTACGGCCCGAACCCGCAGGCCATGGACGCGTTGATCGACCGCGGCGCGAAGCTGATCGTCACCGTCGACTGCGGCTCGACCAGCTTCGAATCGATCGGCCACGCCCGCGCCCGCGGCATCGACGTGGTGGTGATCGACCATCACCAGGTCGGCCAGGAGCTGCCGGTCTGCGCCGCCCTCGTCAACCCGAACCGCGAGGACGACCTGTCCGGGCAGGGGCACCTCTGCGCCGCCGGCGTCGTCTTCCTGGTGCTGGTGGCGCTGCAGCGGCTGATGCGCGGCCGCGATCCTCGCGCCGGCGGCATCGACCTGCTCGCCATGCTCGACCTCGTGGCGCTCGCCACCGTCTGCGACGTGGTGCCACTGAAGGGGCTGAACCGCGCCTATGTGGTCAAGGGGCTGGTGGCCGCGCGCCATCTCGGCAATCCGGGGCTGGCCGCGCTTCTGAAGCAGGCGGGAATCGGCGGCCCGGTGACCCCCTATCACCTCGGCTTCCTCGTAGGCCCGCGCATCAACGCCGGCGGGCGGATCGGCGATGCCGCGCTCGGCAGCCGGCTCCTGACGCTGCAGGATACCACGCAGGCCGAGGCGATCGCCGCACAGCTCGACGGGCTGAACCGCGAGCGCCAGGCGCTGGAAGTGGCGATGCTCGCCGAAGCCGAGGCCGAGGCGTCGGCGGAATACGGCACGGGCGAGAGCGCCTCGGTCATCGTCACCGCCCGCGAAGGCTGGCATCCGGGCGTCGTCGGCCTGCTCGCCTCGCGGCTGAAGGACCGCTTTCATCGCCCCGCCTTCGCCATCGCCTTCGATCCGTCGGGAAAGGGGACCGGCTCGGGCCGCTCGATCCACGGCTTCGATCTCGGCCGGATGGTGCGCGCCGCCGTCGAGGAGGGGATCCTCGTCAAGGGCGGCGGCCACGGCATGGCGGCCGGCCTGACCGTCGAACGCGGCAATCTCGGACGCCTCAGGAGCTTCTTCGAGGAGCGGGCGGAAAAGACCGTCCGCGAGCTGACGGCGACGCGGACGATGAAGATCGACGGAGCGCTGTCGGCCTCCGGCGCCACGGTCGCCCTCGCCGACCAGCTCGAACAGGCGGGCCCCTACGGTTCCGGCCACCCGCAGCCCGTCTTCGCGCTCGCCGCCCACCGGCTGGCGGACGTCCGCCAGGTCGGCGTCAATCATCTGAAGTTGACGCTGGAGGGGCCGGATCGCGGCCGGATCGAGGGCATGGCCTTCCGCGCCGCCGACGCCCCGCTCGGCGCCTTCTGTATGGCCCGCCGCGGTCAGGTGCTGCACGTTGCAGGCTCCGTCTCCGCCGACCAGTGGCAGGGCACCAAGCGCGTGCAGTTCCGCATCAGCGACGCCGCCGACGCCTACTGAGAATCAGAGGCGGGTGCGGCCAGCCGAGCTGTTCCGGAAGAGAATCGGGTGTCGGAGTGGAGTTGGTACGCCCAACGGGAATCGAACCCGTGTTTTCGCCGTGAGAGGGCGATGTCCTGACCGCTAGACGATGGGCGCTTGCGGGTGGCTGCAATATAGGGGCTTCCGATTCGTCCGGCAAGGGTTGGCGACCGGCCGAAATCCGCATGCCGATCCCGCGGCTGCGATTTGCCGCAGCACGGCGCACGCGGTGGTGATAGGATGGGAAGGCGGCCGTCCGGTTTCGGACGGCGAGCGGCAGAGGCCCCGGGGGATGTTCGCATGACGAAGGATACGCTGGAGATACCGGTTCTGGTGAAGCGCGGCCTGCAGGCGCAGGTAATCGGGCCGATCCATGCGGAGATGGTGGCGGTGCTGGGGCGCGAGACGGCCGACGCGATCATCGACAGCGCCGTCCGCAAGGCGGCGATCGCCGAGGGCAAGGCATTTGCGGCCCGCGAACCCGGCGGCGAGACCTCGCTTGCGAGCTTCATCAGGCTGTACGACCTCTGGACCGCAGACGATGCACTCGAGGTCGAGGTGCTGGAAGCGACCGACGAGGTCTACGATTTCAACGTCACCCGATGTCGCTACGCCGAGACCTACAGGGAGATGGGGCTGGCCGACATCGGCCACCTGATGTCCTGCAACCGCGACGGGACGTTCTGCCAGGGGTATGACCCGAACATCGAACTGGAGCGCAAGCAGACGATCATGGCCGGCGCGCCCTGCTGCACCTTCCGCTACCGCTACCGCAAGACCGGCTGACCACATCGGCCGGGCCGCGGCAGGGGCGTGATCGCTCGCGGCCGGCCACAAGCGGCCTCATCGTCGTGATGCCGGGCCGAGACTTTCGCTGCGCTGCAAACAGCATCCGGGCTGGGGACAGGCCGGTTCAGCGGCTGGAGATCGTGACCTGGGAGGAGGAAGAGGTGGCACGCCCTAGGGGAG
>UBZP01000039.1 GCA_900469965.1 Hyphomicrobiales bacterium
TATTGGTCCCGCGGCAGTCGAACAGTCTCATCATGACGGCTTTGCGCCAATAGCGGTCATGTCATTTCCGCACTCGCTGGGACTCTCCTCAACCTTGACAGCGGCGTCAGGACAAAAGAGCATTAGAGAATTCGACAGGGGCGTAACGAAAACAGATGCTTCCACGGCAGCCGGTCTCCCAAACCTTGCACGTAGGTGATGTTAAAATCCTGCTGTTTGAGACATCGGGGAGCTCTCCTCGCACCGCTTCCCTCTGGGCCATTGATGGCAGCGAAAATATTCTGTGGTGCGCCAACGAAGACCACGGGATAGAGCAATACGTTGCCATTGATGAAGCTGACGGAAAAGTTTTTGCGACAACCTTTAATGGATGGCGACATCAGATAGATATGCAGACCGGTTTGGTAATCGAGCGATGGTTTACGAAGTAAACTGGCAGCTCCGCATATAAATCACCGCTTGGGGCCGACAGCGGACGTTAGATGGCCCTCGACGCGACGCAAGACTATCCGGCTATCTACCCCAGTGTGACAGCGATTGTTCGAGAAATATGGATGCGTCGGTTTCTCGATCGAGGCCTCTTTTGACACTAGACGAAAACGGCTCGAGGTTCGAGGCAATGGCGGAACGACTGATCCCGACTTGCCTTGCGGCGTAAATATACTCAGCGGCTCGCATGGCCCCGTTAGACGTCAGCCACGGCATCCACGGCTCGTCTGCCAGTATTTGGCTCGCGAATGCCTCCAAAGTGGAAATCGGGCCTGCTTTAAGGAGGATGATATCCTCTATGTCTTTTAGGGCCCGACCTGAGACTTCATTTGCGCCGAGTTCGCTGATCCCGAGAGAGTCTCTTCGTCCCCATTCGCAAAACCGACCGACCTGGCAGCGAGCGTTGAATACGGGCGCTGTCACCGGGAGGCGGCGATAGATCGCTCCGCCATACAACGACAAGCATTCCGTCGCAAAGCGAAGCGCATCCTTGTTTGCAATACCAAAATCACAGGAAACGTAGTGCAAGGGACCACCCCATAACTCGAACTCCAAGAAGTGTTCGACAGCTGGGCCATAGTCCTTTGATCGATATAGGAGCTTCTGCACCTTGTTGTAGCCAAGATCGGCTAGTTTTGGTTCCAAAATGTTTCTGAACGTTAAATTCTTCACTTATGAAGCCTGCCGTGCCGCGCCTCTGATGCAAAATCATCAATCACAGCCATTCAAGCAGGTTTCAGTCATGACTGCAAAGGGCCCAAAGCCGCCATGGCTGGATCGCGACAGAATCGGATACTCCGCCCTCCCATTCCGCCGTGTCGGATTTTCCTCCCCCCATCCGTCTTCCAGTCAGACACGCGATGGAGGACAGCGATGACGATCACCATTACCGCCTTTGCGATTCGCCCGACCGCGGCCGAGGGCTGGCGCGGGACATGCGGGTGCGCTGGGCGCTCGAGGAGGTGGGCCAGCCCTACGCGGTGCGGCTTCTTTCGTTCAAGGCGATGAAGCAGCCGGCGCATCTGGCGCTGCAGCCGTTCGGGCAGATCCGGACCTATGAGGAGGGCGACCTGGCGCTGTTCGAATTATCCATGCTGGTACTTCCATCGCGCAATCGGGGCAGGTAACCTTTCCAGCGCAGACAAGCTCAACCGTTTTCATCTTCGGGTTCCCGATCGGCCATTAAAGACAACAACTTCAGCATAGCCGCTTTCGGTTCCGAAACGGTTACAGGGGATTTAAGCATGCGCCGGGAGGCGTCGTCGCGTCGACCAGATTGGGATCGGAGGGACTAGGACGTGTCGCAATGAAGTACAAAGTAGCGGTCGTTTCAGATCCGGGTTTCGAACACTTGGTAGCGGAGATACTATTCGCCAATGGCGTGCTGATTGTTGTCAGTCAGGAGCGTGATCGATCGCGGTTCGAACTGAGCTTCTTCTCCCCTGCACGCGACACTGACGGCATTGCGA
This sequence comes from Hyphomicrobiales bacterium, assembly GCA_900469965.1. Classification (GTDB taxonomy): domain Bacteria; phylum Pseudomonadota; class Alphaproteobacteria; order Rhizobiales; family Rhizobiaceae; genus Mycoplana. Next base: position 1,959 of record UBZP01000039.1, read on the forward strand.
CCTCAGAGGCCCTAATAGATATCGATCTGTTCAACTCTGCAATTGCTGAAGCGCAGGAACGACTGACACTGCTGGATGAGCCGCGCTAGTGGTTGCCGTCTCGTGACATCCACAATGAGCCATGAGCAGCGCTGGTATGTCCGCTTGGGGCCGAAAGCCGCCATGGCTGGATCGCGACAGAAACGGATACTCCGCCCTCCATTCCGCCGTGTCGGATTTTCCCCGCCCTATCCGTCTTCCAGTCAGACACGCGATGGAGGACTGCGATGACGATCACCATTAC
>UBZP01000040.1 GCA_900469965.1 Hyphomicrobiales bacterium
TCCAGCTGGTCCGCATAGAGATCGAGGCGCGACTGGGTCGACGTCATATGGGCAGAGGCGAAGTTGTGGACTTCGCCCGTTGCCTCGATGGCCGCCTCCTCGGTGCTGTTGGTCGGCACGGCGTTGGCAAGGTCCAGGCCGGTGATCCGCAAGGCCACGTTGCCGCCGATGAAATAGCCGTTGCCGTCATAAGTACCCGAGCCGCGCGTGCCGTATTCGATGGTGCCGATCGTGCCGGCCACCGTATGGGTCCCGAAGGCATACTGCAGGTCGCCATGGGCCAGCACGTATTTGGACGTGCTGTCGGTGCCGTAGCCGATGAACATCTCCTCGCCCGAAAACGCAGCCGAGTTGTCGAACACCGGAAAACCGCCGCTGGAGACGTCGGATACGAAGCCGCCGCGGACAAAGGTCTCGAAATCCATGCCGTTCGATCCCGAGGCATCGATGGTGATGGTTCCCCGCTGCTCGGGCGGATCGACGGGATCGGTGTCGTCGACATCCGCGACGGTGACCGAGAACGTCTTCGTCACCTCGCCGCCGCGGCCGTCGGCCACCTTCACGGTGACGTCGTGGGTTGCGGCGGTCTCGTAGTCGAGCGCACCGGAAACCACGAGCCGCGTTTCTCCGGATTCGGTAACGAGCGAAAACAGGCCGTCCGCATCGTCCGTCAGGGTATAGGTGAGCGCGTCGCCATCGCTGTCGGCGGCAGACAGGATGCCGACGGCCGTGCCGTCCGGAGCATTCTCGTCGACCTGGCTTGCCGAAAGCGCCAGCTCCGTCGGCGCATGGTTGCCGACATAGTCGATGAGGTCGAGCGTCTTGGCCATCACCGTCGAGACGCCGCTCAGCGTGGTCCGCCAGGTGACGACGACATTTCCGTCATCGAGCGTCGACACGGTCGGCAGTGCCGCCGTCGTTCCCTGGGTGCTGTTGACCACGAAGTCCTCGCCGACCGGGGCGCCGTCGCTCTCGAACACCCGTCCGCGGATGACGGCGGGGCTTTCGGCGGAGGACCAGACCATGAAGAAGCGGCCGTCGTCCAGCGTGGTGATGCTCGGCGTCAGCTGGTTTCCGGCAGTGGTGCTGTTGGCGACGAAGTCGTCGCCGGTCGCAGTGCCGTCCGCATCGAACACGCGCGCGCGGATATCGCTGTCCGCACCATCCGCCGACCGCCAGGTGATGACGTAGCCGCCATCGGCGAGCGCTGCGATCTTGACGTTGGATTGCGCGCCGTTGGTCGTCGAATTGACCTCGAAATCAGCCGTTCCGACCACCTCGCCGTTCGCATCGAAATGCGTGGCACGGATCACGCCGCCGGAGGTGTCGCTGCCGACCGTGTCGTTCGAGGTCCATGCGATCACGTAGCCGCCGTCCGCAAGGGCGGCCACGGACGGCGTCAGCTGCCCGGCTTCGGTGACGGTGTTGACGACGAACTCGCCGCCGGCCGGCGAGCCGTCGGCATTGAGGATGACCGCGCGGATCCCGGTTTCGCTGCTGTCGCTGCCCTCCGCGTCCGCCGATTGCCACGCCAGCAGGATCCGGCCGTCGTCCAGCGTCACGCCCGTCGGGACGTTCTGGTTGCCGGTGACGGTGGCATTGATCGTGTAGTCGTCCCCGACCGGCACGCCGGTGTCGGTGAAGGCGCGCGCCCGCACGCCGTTGCCGGACGTATCCGGTTCCTGCCCGTCGGCGGACTGCCAGACGGCCAGGAAGCCGCCGCTGTCGAGCGCCACCAGCCCGACCGAACTCTGGGTGCCGGCGCCGGTCGTTTCGATGCTGAACTCGGCCGAAACCGGATTGTGGTCCGCATCATAGATGCGCCCGACCAGGCCCACATTGCCGTCGACCGTCGTCTGCCACGCAACCACGAAGGTGCCGTTGGCAAGAGCGGTGACGGTGGGAGTGCCGGCACTGTTGATGTTGGAAATGGCAGTTTCAGTCATGGTCGCCTCGCATGTGACATCAAATTCGCGCTGCGAGAGCCCCGCAGACACAACGATCTACCCCTCGCGCCACGCCTGCGACGCGATCCATTCGCTTGAAAGAAAGTCGGCGGCCCGCCGCCCCCGCGCTGCAGATCCCTAGGCAAACGGCCGCCAGCACGGCCTCGGGCGCGCTACCCGAAGCAGATCCCCAACCGGCCGGCGCCGTCCGGGATCTGCGCACCGGCATTCCGCATCACAGCAGGAAGTCTCCCTTGTCGAGGGTGATGGCCTTGTCGATGTGGATGGCGAAGTCGGTCTTGCCGTCGCCGTCGGTATCGCCGGTGACGTAGGTGTTCGAACCGCTCTTGGAGTAGCGCAGCTCCCCCGCCTTGTCGCTGAAGGCGTCCGTGCCGATGAAGCTGAAGGTCTGGTTGCCCGCCTTCGTGCTGTTGGCGTCGACCGCCTTCAGGTCGATGATGTCGCCGGAACCGAAGTCGTAGATCGTGTCGCGTGCGGACGTGGTCGAATCCGACGCCGCCTTGAACACGAACACGTCCTTGCCGCTGCCGCCGTAGAGGTCGTCGGCGCCCTTGCCGCCGTAGAGCGTGTCGTTGCCGCCCTCGCCCTTCAGCACGTCCGCGCCGGCATTGCCGTAGAGCTTNNTCGTTGCCGCCCTCGCCCTTGAGCACATCCGCCCCCGAGCCGCCGGTCAGCACGTTGGCGCCGCTGTTGCCGGTCAGCTTGTCGGCGTGGCTCGTGCCCGTCAGGTTCTCGATCGACACGTAGCTGTCGCCCTTCGCCTCGCCGGCGTTGCCCGAGGGTTTCGTCAGGCTGGCGGTGACGCCCTTCGAGGCGCCGACATAGGACGCGGTGTCGTTGCCCGAGCCGCCGTCGAGCCGGTCGCCGCCGGATCCGCCGTAGAGCGTGTCGTTGCCGCCTTCGCCGTTCAGCTGGTCGGCGCCGGCATAGCCGTAGACCCTGTCGCTGCCGGAGCCCGCCTTGATCAGGTCGGCGCCGACGCCGCCCTTCAGCGTCTCGGCCCTGGAGCTGCCGCCGATGGTCTCGACGACGTCGGAGATCTTGATCGTGAAGGTCTTCGTCTCGCTCACGCCGTCGGCATCGGTGACCTTGAGCGTGACGGTGTCGGACTGCACCTTTTCATAGTTGATCGCCTTGGCGACCGTAAGCGTGGTGCCCGACAGCTTGAACAGGCCGCCGGCGGTGTCGGTCAGCGCGTAGCTCAGCGCCTTGCCTTCCGGATCCTTCGCCGAGAAGGTGCCGACGGTCGTGCCGGTCTTGCTGTTTTCCGCGATCGTCGCCTTGGACAGCGCAATCGAGGTCGGGGCCTTGTTCGTCGGCGTCGATCCCAGTTTCGTCAGGTCGACGCTGCCGTCCGAGAACTTCGCGGTCTCGATGTTGCGCAAGGTGTCGCGGCCGTCATTGGCCCCCGAGCGCTTGTCCGTCACCGTGACGCTGCCGTCGGAATTCTTCGTCACGGTGTAGCTGGCCTTCGTGCCGCTGAAGACGGCGGTATCCTTGCCGGCCGCACCGTCGAACGTGTCGTTGCCGCCATTGCCGCGGACGGTGTCGTTGTATTTCGTGCCGCGATAGGTGTCCGCGCCGGTCGAGCCGACCACGTTGTGCGCCTCGGCCCAGAGGAAGCTCTCCAGCGCCGCCGGCTTGGAGGTGCCGCCGCCGTCATGCGCGCCGCCCATCAGCCCGTAGATCACCTCGTGCACGTCGCCGCGCACGCCGTAGGCGTTGTAGATCTTCAGCCCGCTGATCTCGATCGGCGTCTCGACATTGGCGATGTGGCCGTCCTCGACGTCGAACGAACCGTTGGAGGAATTGTAGCTGTCGCCGAGCGTCGACAGGCGCACGGTCGTCAGCGTGCCCGAGAGGGTGTGGTCGTTGAAGTAGTAGTTGAAGTCCTTGCCATCGAGGATGATCGCCTTGGTATCCCCCTCCTTGCCCTTCACCACCTTGTCGAGAAGCACGATCTGGTCGCCTTCGAACTGGCTGGAGCCGCCGAGGATGTAGGGCCAGCCCGTCGGCACCAGCGTCGAAAAGAAGTTCGTGAACGCCGTGTTGAAGTTCACCCCCTTCGATGAACCGAGTTCGGCGGTAAGCTTGATGGTGATCGTCATCTCGTCACTCCCGTTACGGGCAGCCGGCCGGTCCGCCGCGCCATGGCGGACGGGCCTGCGGCCCCAGTAGGCCCTGTCAGGCATGGTGGGCGACGCCCGCGGGCGCGGGCGCCGTCCGGGCTAGAATTTCATCGTCAGCGAAGCCTTGGCGTTGAAGCCGGGGCTCGGATCGGCGTTGAGGTACTGCGTGTACTCGCGGTCGAAGATGTTGTTCAGGGCGAGGTTCGCCGTCGTCGTCTCGTTGATCTCGAACTGGGCGAAGAGGTCCACGAGTTCGTAGGCCTCGCCGATGAACCCGGTCGAGACATCCTCGTCCTTCTTGCCGACCACCGTCAGCCGTGTCCCCGCCGTCAGGCGGTCGTCCAGGGCCCGGAAGCCGAGCGTGGTGACGGCGCGGAACGGCGGCACCTTCTGCAGCGTCCCGCCGGTCGTCAGGTTCTCCCCGTCCAGGATCTGGCCCGCGAGCCCCGCGAACATGAAGCCCGCGTCGTAGCTCGCCTCGAACTCGAACCCCTTGATCCGCGCCTTGGCGATGTTCTGGTACTGGTACCCGCCCGGGATCGGGAACATGATGAAGACCTGGTCGATGTAGTTGTCGACGTCGTTGCGGAAGACGCCGAGCTTCACGCCGAGCTGGTCCGAGCCGGTGAACAGGTCCTGGAAGCGCAGGTTGACGCCGCCCTCGATGGTGTGGGCCACCTCCGGCTCGAGATCGGGATTGGGGAAGAACTGCCCCACGACCGGCGGCGGGTGGAAGCCCTCGATCAGCGTCTCCGTCAGCGCCGGCGCGCGGTAGCCCTCCGAGTAGCCGCCGTAGAAGGTGACCGGATCCCACGGCGTCACGCCGACGGTCAGCTTGGGCGACAGCCGGCTGCCGTCCGTGTGGGTCTCGTCGTTCTCCAGACTGTAGCCGTCGTAGCGCAGCGCCCCGATCACCTCCAGCCATTCCCAGGTCAGCTTGTCCTGCACGAAGGCGCCGTAGGCGACGCGGGTGCCCGGCGGCGTCAGGTCGTCGCTGCTGCCGAACTCGTCCTCGGTGCTGACCTTGTCGCGAAACACGTCGCCGCCATAGGTGACCTCGTGCGTGACGGCGCCGGTGTCGAAGGTCGAGGTGTTGAAGAGATCGAGCCCCGTCGTGCCCACCTTGAAGGACTGGTTGTCGCCGGTGAGGTCGCCGGTGCCCTCCTGGTCGGACAGCGTGCCGCTGTAGTAGATCTTGGCGCTGAGGTCCCAGAAGTCGGAGTCCGGCGTGTAGCGGTAGCCGGCCGTCAGCGTGTCGACCGTCACGTCGATATCCCGGAGCAGCGTGGTCGTGCCGTTCTCGAAGGTGTTAAAGTAGCGGGACGCCGACAGCGTGATCTCCTGGTCGTCGGTCGGGCGGAAGCGCGCCTTGGCGAGCCCCGAGCGCAGGTCCTGCGCCGAATCCACTTCCGTCCCGTCGCCGGACTTGTAGTCGTCAGGCTTGAACCATGTGCCGGCGATCACGAAATCCGCACCGTCGCCGATCCGCGCGGCGGCCTCGCCGTGCACGGTCGGCCCGGGACCGTTCGTGTCCCATCCGAGCTTGACGCGGCCGCCCTTGGTGGCGCCTTCCTGCAGCACGTCGTCGGCATCGATGGTGGTGAAGCTGATGACGCCGCCGATGGCGCCGCTGCCGTAGACGGTGGCTGTCGGCCCGCGCGTCACCTCGACGCTCTTGAGCATGTTGGTGTCGAGATAGAAGGTGCCGTTGGCCTCGTGGCCGTTCTTCTGGAAGTTCTGGCGGGCGCCGTCGACCAGCACGTTGACGCGCCCGAAATCCTGCAGGCCGCGCATGTTGATCGCGGTTCCGGGATCATCCGCCGAGGTCTGCGTCGAGACGCTCGGGATCAGCGTCACGATTTCGGAGACCGGCGCGCCGGGCATCTCGACGCTGAGCTGTTCGCGCGACAGAGCGCTCGACCCGGACAGCGTCTCGAACACGCGTTCCCCGAGCCGCGTGGCGGTGACCACGATCTCCTCGAGCACCGTCGGCTCCTCGGTGTTCGCCGCCTGCGTTGTCGGCGCCGCCTGCGTTTCCGCCGGGACCTGCTCTTCCGCCTGGGCCTGCGCGTCCTGGGCGACGGCCGGCCGGACCGGTGCTGCGACGGCGATCAGCAACGCCAGCGCCGAAACGCCGAGCCGGAAGCTTTCCTTCAGCCCGCCGGACTGCCTGGAAATCGATATCATTGAGACGTGCTTCGGGGGGCGGCCATTCCGGCCGCCCCCTTCCCGCATGATCAGACCTGCATTCCGCATCACAGAAGGAAGTCTCC
>UBZP01000041.1 GCA_900469965.1 Hyphomicrobiales bacterium
TAGGCGCCGGTGGTGTGGTAGGAGGCGATGTAGGTGGTGTTGGCGGCGATCGAGACGGGTGCCGAGAAATTCACCGTCTGCCAGCCGCTCGCCGAGGTGTTGGTGAAGGTGGCGGTGGCGAGCTTGGTGCCGGTGGCGGTCCACAGGTCGACGACGTTCTGGCCGGTGTCGCTGGCGCTGCGATAGAACTTGATGCCCGTGATCTCACCGGCAACGTTCGACTGGAACTTGACGCCGAGTTCGAGTTGCTGGCCGTCGTTGAGGTTCGTCTGGGCCGGCGTGTTGGAGGCGCTGAACAGGCTGTAGGTCGTCGGCGCGGTCGACACGGCGATGTTGAAGGTCTCGCTGGTGGCGAGGCCGCCGAGATCGGTCGCCGTCACCCGGATACCGAGCGTGCCGGCGTCGGCCGCCGTCGGCGTGCCGCTGAAGGTCCGCGTCGTGGCGTTGAACGACAGCCAGGCGGGCAGCGCCGCGCCGCTGGCAAGCGTTGCGGTGTAGGCGAGCGCGTCGCCGGTGTCGATGTCGGTGAAGGTGTTGGACGGCAGCGCCAGCGAGAAGGCGGTGCCGACGACGGCGTTCTGGTTGGCGGTCTGGGTCGTGATCACCGGCGCGTCGTTGGCGCCGTGGATGGTGACCGTGAGGTTGGCCGTGGCGGTGGCGCCGGCGGTGTCGCGCATCGTGTAGCTGAACGTCTCCGTCAGCGTATTGGTCGACTGCCGCAGCGCCTGCACGGCGGCATGGTTCTCGTTGACGGTATAGGTATAGGTGCCCCCGGCATTCAGCACGAGGCTGCCATAGGTGCCGTTCAGGGCCGCGCCGAGCGTGCCGGCCGTCGCCCCGAAGCTGACCGCGGTGACGGTCTTGGTGTCGCCGGCGTCGGGATCGGTGTCGTTGGTGAGCACGTTGCCGCTGGCGGCAGAACCGCCTGCGCCGTTGGCAACGCCGCCCTTCTCGGTGGCGTCGCCCGTATCGGCAACCGCCGTCGGCACCGTGTTGTTCGACGACGTCGACACGGCGATGTTGAAGGTCTCGCTGACAGCGAGGCCGCCGAGATCGGTCGCCGTCACCCGGATGCCGAGCGTGCCGGCATCGGCCGCCGTCGGCGTGCCGCTGAAGGTCCGCGTCGTGGCATTGAAAGCCAGCCAGGCGGGCAGCGCCGCGCCGCTGGCAAGCGTTGCGGTGTAGGCGAGCGTGTCGCCGGT
>UBZP01000046.1 GCA_900469965.1 Hyphomicrobiales bacterium
CGAGTGCGGTGGCGAGGCGCCGGTCGATCGACGTCGCGTCGTCTTCATCGGCAGCCGTTGCGGCCGTTGTCATGGCGTCCAGCCCGTCCGACAGGACCGGAACAACGTTTCCGGCATGGCCTGCGGCGTCCCGGGGGCCGAGGTCGAGCGAGAGCCGTGTGTCGCCGATCATGCCGGAGATGACCGTGCGCTCGTCGACGAGCTCCCTGGCATTGGCGACGTTCATCAGGCCGACGAACATCAGCACGCAGGCGGCCAGCGCCGTCAGCGTGATGTAGAGGACCGTGCGGCCCTCGCGCTTGCGCCTGTCGCGGAAGTCCTTCTCATCGTCCAGAAACATCTCCCTACCCCTTTGTGCTCTGCTGCCGGGCTTGTCGCCCTGTTGGCTGCAAGAAGGCGCGCCGAAGTCGGCGTCAGGGGGACTGAAATGCGGCGTCTCCAGACAGTTGTTGTGGTGAAAACGTGGCGGTTGCAAAAAGGGCCGCACGCCCGTTGTGCGGGACGAATAAACCGCGCGGACGGAACGTTTTAGACTACCGCCGACAGGGAGAGGGGACCGCCGGCCGCCGGTCAGACGGTGCGGCGGCCGNNGGGCCTCGTGGACGGCATGACCCGGTGCGGGGGGCGCCTGTTCCTCGGGAAAATCGAGCTCGAAGGAGGTGGGCGCGACCTGCGGCCGTGCGAGCAGGTAGCCCTGCATCAGCGGCATGCCGATCTCCCGGCAGAATTCGGCCTGCCAGGGCTCCTCGATGTTGGTGACAATCGGGCGGATGCCCTCGCGCTCGAGGCGCGCGACCACCACGCGCATGAGGCCGGACCCGGCCGAGCCCTCGGCAAAGCGCTTCACCCAGATCGGATCGAACTTCAGAAGGTCCGGCGAAAGGCGGGCGAGGCGTGCGATATCCTCGTCGGTTGCGGCATATTCGTCGATCGCCACGAGGAAGTTCGCGTCGTGCAACTGTCTTGCGAACTGGGTCAGCGCGTCCGGATCGTCGTCCGGCCATTCGCGGATCTCGCAGGCGATCCGGGCCGGCGTCATGCCGGCCTCGTGGGCGGCAAGGCGCATGCGGTCGACCTCCTGNNCGCATGCGGCGACCGGTAGAGCCCCGGCTGGGAGTTGACGAGCAGGGTCAGGTCCTTGCGGGCGATCTGGCCGGCGTTGAGGATGTGGAGGCTGCGGCAGAGGCTGTCGACCATCGGCCGGTCCTCCTCCGGGACCAGGGCGAAGAAGTCGGCCGGGGGCACCAGCGCGCCCTCGCAACTGGCGCGGACCAGACCCTCGACGGCCTCGAGTTCGAGGCGACCCTCGGAGGTCTCGCGCAGGATGGGCTGCAGTGCCGACTGGAGAATGTAGTGGCCGTAGCGTGCCGTCGTCGTTCCGTCGGCGTCTCTGCTGATATTTGCGAATATGCTGCGTTCGATCATAGGTATCTTCCGGCGCACCGAAAATGGCGGGNNGGCCGTCCCCAACCTACCGCCGCATGCCTTAACCCGCATTTAAGGTTTCAGATAAAATGCCGGGCTGTGCAATCATTCGTTGCAGAATGTGACAGGGGCCGCCGTTGCGGCCGACCCATCGATCCGCCTGATGGCGTCCATGAAACTTTTTCATCCGGCGGGCGGAAAGGCCGGCCGGGCGTGTTTTTCGTGCTGCGCGTCTTGCCAGACGGGTGCAGTTTGGCCATAGACCTATCCGCCAAGTGGCCGCGTTTGCGCGGCCCGTGGCCTCACGCTGTCTTTGAACCCGAAAACGGACAATCGACCATGGCCTTTCTTGCCGACGCTCTTTCCCGTGTGAAGCCTTCCGCCACCATCGCCGTGTCGCAGAAAGCGCGCGATCTGAAAGCCAAGGGCCGCGACGTGATCGGGCTCGGCGCCGGCGAGCCGGACTTCGACACGCCCGACAACATCAAGAAGGCGGCGATCGAGGCGATCAACCGCGGCGAGACGAAGTACACGCCCGTCTCCGGCATTCCCGAACTGCGCGAGGCGATCGTCAAGAAGTTCAAGCGCGAGAACAACCTGGACTACACCGCTGCCCAGACGATCGTCGGCACCGGCGGAAAGCAGATTCTTTTCAACGCCTTCATGGCGACGCTGAATCAAGGCGATGAAGTCGTTATCCCGACACCTTACTGGGTCTCCTACCCGGAGATGGTGGCGCTTTGCGGCGGCACGCCGGTGTTCGTGGCGACGACACAGGAAAACAAGTTCAAGCTGACGCCGGAGGATCTCGACCGCGCGATCACGCCGAAGACGAAGTGGTTCATCTTCAACTCGCCGTCCAACCCCTCGGGGGCGGCCTATTCGCACGACGAGCTGAAGGCGCTGACCGACGTGCTCCTGAAGCATCCGCATGTCTGGATCCTGACGGACGACATGTACGAGCACCTGACCTATGGCGACTTCAAGTTCGCCACCCCGGTCGAGGTCGAACCGAAGCTCTACGACCGCACGCTGACGATGAACGGCGTCTCCAAGGCCTANNACCGGCTGGCGCATCGGCTATGCCGCAGGCCCGCTCGCGCTCATCAAGGCGATGGACATGATCCAGGGGCAACAGACCTCGGGCGCCTGCTCGATCGCACAGTGGGCCGCCGTCGAGGCGCTGAACGGCACGCAGGACTTCATCCCCGAGAACAAGAAGATCTTCGAGGGCCGCCGCGACCTCGTCGTCTCCATGCTCAACCAGGCCAAGGGCATCGAATGCCCGTCGCCGGAGGGTGCGTTCTACGTCTACCCCTCGTGCAAGGGCCTGATCGGCAAGACCGCGCCGTCGGGCAAGGTCATCGAGACCGACGAGGACTTCGTCTCCGAGCTCCTCGAAGCGGAAGGCGTCGCCGTCGTGCACGGCTCGGCCTTCGGCCTCGGCCCGAACTTCCGCATCTCCTATGCGACCTCCGAGGCACAGCTGGAAGAGGCCTGCAAGCGCATCCAGCGCTTCTGCGCCGCCTGCAAGTAACAGCAGTCATCGGCCGATCCCGACGAAACCCGCCAGCGATGGCGGGTTTTTTCGTTTTCGTTGACGCCGTTTTACCCGCACCATACAGTCCTCTCCATGAAAACGGTGTCCATGAAAGAGGCGCGGGACCAATTCGGCGAACTTGCCCTGCGGGTCGAGCAGGGCGAGACCGTCGTCGTGACAAGGGACGGCAAGCCCGTTCTGGATATCGTGCCGCATGGGCAGCCGGCGGGCATCGACCTGGAGGCCGGCCGGGCGTATCTGCGGGCGCGAGGGATCTCCGATCCCGTTCCCTACATTGCCGATGATTTCGACGATCCGTTGCCTGAGGACTTCCTGGTCAGGCCGACGCAATGAGCGTCCAGTGTTTGCTCGACACACACATATTGCTCTCAGTGCTGCGTAGCGATCTCGAGCAGCGTTTTCCGCCCGTCGCCCGCTTTTGCTGCGGCATGTGAGGTCTCTCGCGATCTGATTCCGGTTTATGGCTCAACGTATTGAAAATGCTGCCCTATATCCCGATCAACGTCAGCATGAGGAAGGTCGCGAAGAGGATGAAGTGGGTCATGCCCTCGATGGCGTTGGTCATGCCGTCGTTGAGATTGATGGCGGCGACGACGAGGGTGATGGCGACCATCACGGTCTGCACCGGCGTCATCGCCATGATGAACGGCTGACCCGTATAAAGCGCGATCGTCTCCATCACCGGCACGGTCAGGATGACGGTCGAGAGCGAGGCGCCCATGGCGATGTTGACGACCGGCTGCATGCGGTTGGCGAGGGCTGCGCGCATCGCGGTCAGGATCTCGGGCGCGGCGGAGATCGCAGCGACGATCACCGCCATCAGCGCCGGCGGCGCGCCCGTGCCCTGAAGCCCGGTCGTGAGCGTGGCGGACATCACCTCGGCCAGCGCGCCGATGAGGACCACGCCTGCGAGGATGACGAGGATCGAGGGCAGGGCAGGGCCGTCGTCGCCTTCGGCGTGTGCATGCGGATCGCCGCGCCCGGCGCGGGGATAGGCGTAGCTGAAGAAATAGCTGTGCTGGCCGACCTGCAGGCGCAGGAACAGCGTATAGAGCGCGATCATCGCGCAGATCGTGAAAGCCGAATAGAGCTGCCAGCTTTCGCGCGGCACGAACTCCGGCACGATCATGGAGATGCCCATGGCCGTCAGGATCATCACGCTGTAGGTGCGGCTGGAATCGTCGTTGTAGGGCTGCTCGCCATGGCGAAGGCCGCCCAGCAGGGCCGCAAGCCCGATGATGCCGTTGATGTCGAGCATGACGGCGGCATAGATCGTGTCGCGCACCAGCGTCGGCGAGGACTCCCCCTGCATCATGATCGCGAGGACGACGACTTCCACCAGCACGGCGGAAAGCGTGAGGATCATCGTGCCGTAGGGGTCGCCGACCTTGACGGCCAGGAGCTCGGCATGATGGGCGACGCGGGTAGACGCCAGGATGATGGTGGCAACGATGCCGAAGGCGGCGATCAGCGTCGGCGCGCGTCCGGCCGCGAGGATCTCGTGTTCGCCCGCATAGGCGGCGACCGCCACCAGAAGGGCGATAATGAGGAAGCGTTCGCGTCGAAGGAGGCCTGGCTTGATCAAGAGGATTGTCCGCGACGTCAGAAGATGATTCCGGATCGTCGCCTAACCATCGGGAATGATTGGCGAAGACCGTTTCCATGCAAGATAGGCGGCGATCGTGATCTGGCAACCGCGCATCGGGCGCAGAAGCAGCGGCCTCAGTTCTTGAAGACGATGCAGGCGCCGCCGGCGCGGCGGATGTCGTTGCAGAGATCGTCGGCCTCGGCGCGCGACTGGCGCCCGATGCGGGCGGTGTAGCGCGGCCGCGCGCCGAAGCGCGCGTGGCGTTCGCGCTGGATCAGCGGCTTTTCCGCGTTGATCGGCGCCGGCAGCCGCTCCAGCGCCATCATGAACAGGCGATGGGCGGCGGGCTTGCTGAAATGGGCGGCGAGCTGCACGCCCCAGGGCGCCCAGACGCCCTCGTCGGGAAAGACGATCTCGCGCATCCGCCGGCTTTCTGCCAGCGCCACGCAGGCCTCCTGGAAAGGCTTGTCCTTTTCGAGCGCCAGATCGAGCGTCTCCGGCGGCGCGTCCTTCCATTGCTCGGCCGTGTTGGCGGTGATCGCCATGACATAGGCGCGCGTCTCGAAGGGCAGCCGGCCGTTCGACAGAAAATTCTCCAGTCCCGTCTCGCCGGCATTGTAGGCGGCGGCGGCCAGGCCGAGATTGCCGTAGCGATCGCGCAGTTCCGAGAGGTATTCGGCCGAGGCGTCGAGCGCCTGCAGCGCATGGAAGCTGTTTTCCAGCCCCCGCAGCCTGGCCGTGCCGGGCATGAACTGGGCGATCCCCTCCGCCCCCTTGGGGCTGACGGCGTC
>UBZP01000042.1 GCA_900469965.1 Hyphomicrobiales bacterium
TAATAGGTCCTGACCCTAGCCAGAAGAGCAAGGAAAACCGATGAGCCGTCTCGACAGCTTCATCCGCCGCCTGACGGCCCAGCGCGACGTTCTCAACCACATCTGCGCGCGGATGGAGCTGCCCGCCGACGGGCCGATCATGGAGATCGGGCTCGGCAACGGCCGCACCTTCGACCACCTGCGCGAACATTTCCCCGACCGCCGCATCGTCGCCTTCGACCGCGCCTGCGGTGCGCACGCCTCCTCCGTGCCCGAGGCGAACGACCTGGTGCTGGGCGAGATCTGCGAGACCGGCCGGGCCTTCCAGACCGGGACGGCGGCGCTGGTGCACGCCGACATCGGCACCGGCTATCCGGAGAAGGACGCGCTGACGCTGACCTGGCTGCCGCAGATGGTCGCGGGCATGCTGGCGAGCGGCGGCATCGCCGTCAGCGGCCTGCCGCTCGACGAGCCGACGCTGCAGCCGCTCGAGGTGCCCGAAAGCGTGCCGCGGGAGCGGTATTTTCTCTATCGGAAGGTCTGAGCCGGGGCGCCCGGACGGCGCCCCGCCTGCGGCCTGTTCGCGCTACCGGCAGCTGTTGTCCCGCTCGCAGACGCGCTGCGACGGGCGGTTGTCGCTGTCGCGTGACGGCGGCTTGCGGTCGTCGGGCCGGTCGTTGCGCTGCGGACGCTTGTCGACGTTCTGCTGCCGGTCGCGATCCCGGTCATTGTCGCGGTCCCTGTCCCGGTCCCTGTCCCGATCCCGGTCCCTGTCGCGATCGTTGTCGCGGCTACGGTCCCGATCCCAGTCCCGGTCGCGCTCCCGCTCCCTGTTTCTTTCGCGGTCCGATATCCGCTGGTCGTACCGGTCGTCGCCGCGGTCGCGGTAGTCGTGGCGGTCGCGGTCGTAGCGCGGCTCCACCACCCGGTAGCGCGGCCGGCTCGTCTCGTAATAGCCGCCGTCGTAGTAGCTCCCGCCATAGTAACCGCCGTCGTAGTAGCCGCCGGAGGGGCCGGAGGTCTCGCAGCCGGCAAGCGACAGGCTCAGCAGCCCGATCATCGGGAGGAGAAGCGATTGTGGGCGAATCATGGGGTACCTCGCATGTGGAATCGGTGGTCACAGACCACAGAAGTGTGGCGCGGTACAGACGGGGACGAACCGGAACGTCCGGCGCGCACGGCCCCGGGGACGGCGTTACCGGCCGCAGCCCGGGGCAACCGTAGATTCGGGTATCATACACCGCCGCAATTTACGGGCATCGGCGGTGGCAGCTATTTTGCCGCCGGCTGGGCGTTTCCGTGGAATATTCCAAGGGGAGATGGACGATGCGCGACCGATTGCACGGGCATATCGCATGTGCGCTGGGCCTGGCCCTGTTCTCTTTGACGAGTTTGGCCGGCGCGGCGGAAATCCAGACATCCGGCACGCCGGGCTCGCCCGCGGCCACCACGACGATCGACGGGGCGCAGCTGCCGCCCGCCGATCCGCCGTTCGGCGGCGTCATTGAGGACGACGCCCTGACCTCGAAGGCGTGGTGGGCGCCGCGCATTGTGCCGCCCCGCGGTGCGCCGAACATCCTTCTGATCATCACCGACGATGCCGGCTTCGGGGTGCCCAGCACCTTCGGCGGCGTCATTCCGACGCCGACGATGGATCGCATCGCGAGAGACGGCCTGCGCTACAACAACATCCATTCGACCGCGCTCTGCTCGCCGTCACGGGCGGCGCTGATCACCGGCCGCAACCATCATTCGGCCGGCTTCGGCGTGATCTCCGAGCAGGCGACGGGCTTTCCCGGCTACAACAGCATCATCGCGAAGGACAAGGTGACGATCGGCCGGACGCTGCTGGAGAACGGCTATGCGACGGCCTGGTTCGGCAAGGACCACAACACGCCGGCCTTTTCGGCGAGCTCCGTCGGTCCCTTCGACCAGTGGCCGCTCGGCATGGGGTTCGAATATTTCTACGGCTTCGTCGGCGGCGACGCCAACCAGTGGCAGCCGAACCTCTACCGCAACACCACCCAGATCTACCCGTTCGAGGGCGATCCCGGCTGGAACCTCGTCACCGGCATGGCCGACGACGCCATCGCCTATCTCAACCGGCTGAACCAGACGGTGCCGGACAAGCCGTTCTTCGTGAAGTACGCCCCCGGCGCCACCCATGCGCCGCATCACCCGACCAGGGAATGGGTCGACAAAATCAGCGCCATGCACCTCTTCGACGCGGGCTGGAACAAGCTGCGCGAGACGATCTTCGCCAACCAGAAGAAGCTCGGCGTCGTTCCCGAAGGCACGCAGCTGGAGCCCTGGCCGACCGGCATCCTGCCGAACTGGGACGACGTGTCGGAAGAGGACCGGAAGCTCTTCATCCGGCAGGCCGAGGTCTTCGCCGCCTATGCCGCCTACAGCGACCACGAGATCGGCCGGGTCGTGCAGGCGATCGAGGACATGGGCAAGCTGGACGACACGCTGATCATCTACATCAACGGCGACAACGGGACGAGTGCGGAGGGCGGCCCGCTCGGCACCCCCAACGAGGTCGCATTCTTCAACGGCATCAACAAGATGCCGACCGCGGTGCAGATGCAGTGGTACGACGCCTGGGGCACGGAGCAGACCTACAACCACATGTCCGCCGGCTGGTCCTGGGCCTTCGACACGCCGTTCACATGGTTCAAGCAGAACGCCTCGCGGCTCGGCGGCATCCGCCAGAACATGGCGATCTCCTGGCCGGCCCGCATCACCGACAAGGGCGGCCTGCGCCAGCAGTTCGCCCATTTCATCGACATCGTGCCGACGATCCTGGAGGTGACCGGGATTCCGGCCCCGGACATGGTGGACGGCATCAAGCAGGCGCCGATCGAGGGCACCAGCCTTGCCTACACCTTCGATGCGCAGAACGCCGCCGCACCCTCCCGCCACAAGACCCAGTACTTCGAGATGCTCGGCCAGTGGGCGCTCTACGACGACGGCTGGCTGTTGAGCACCAAGGTGAACCGCGCCCCCTGGGAGGCCTTCGGCCCGGCCAACACCGACCCGCTGAACAACCAGGTGCTCGAACTCTACGACCTTACGACGGACTTCAGCCAGTCGCAGAACGTCGCCGACCAGAACCCCGACAAGGTCGCGCAGATGAAGCAGGCCTTCGTCGCGGAGGCGAGGAAATACCAGGTCTTTCCGATGGATGCCTCGGTCGGCGCGCGCATCGTCGCGCCGCGGCCGAACATCACCGCGGGGCGGACCGAGTTCACCTACACCGTGCCGATGGTGGGGCTGCCGCAGGGCGATTCGCCGGCGATCCTCAACGCCTCCTACACGATCACCGCCGATATCGAGGTGCCGGACGGCGGCGGGGACGGTATGATTCTCACCTCGGGCGGCCGCTTCGCGGGCTACGGCTTCTATCTCCTGAAGGGCAAGCCGGTGTTCCTGTGGAACCTCGTCGACCTGAAGCGCGTCCGCTGGGAGGGACCGGTGCTGGCGCCCGGACGCCATACGCTGGAGTTCGACTTCAAATATGACGGCCTCGGCGTGGGCACCCTTGCCTTCAACGACATGAGCGGCCTCGGCCGGTCGGGGACCGGTGTCTTGAAGGTGGACGGGACGGCGGTCGATACGCAGGAGATGAAGCAGACCCTGCCGATGATCCTGCAATGGGACGAGAGCTTCGACATCGGCTCGGACACGCTGACCGGCGTCAACGACGCCGACTACCAGCCGCCGTTTGCCCTGACGGCGAAGCTCAACCGGCTGACGCTGACGGTGGACCGGCCGCAGCTGTCGCAGGACGACATCAAGAAGCTGCAGAACGCCGAGGCGATCGCCGTCGACGGCAACCCGATCCAGCACATCCAGCCGGCGCCGCACTGAGGGCGTTCGGTTGCCGAGGCGGCAACGGCCCGGCGTCTGCGAATGCGGGGCGGGCGGGATGCCGGCGCCCTCCCGCCGGGCCGCATCCCGCCGGAAGGGCGAAGGCGACCTCGCACGGGGCATCGCCATCGCGCAGGGCGGCGCGATGGCGGCGAGGGCCGGGCGCGGGCCGCCGCTTACGCCTTCTCCGCCTCCAGGACGAAGCGCCGGCTCTCCTCCTCCGAGATCAGGTAGACGCGCAGCGGCGCGGTGCGGCCGCGGATCGCGATTTCGTCGTGGCGGAGGCCGTCGGTCGCAACGCCGGACCGGGCGAGCGCGCGCTCGGAGACGGCGATGGCGACGTCGTGCTCCTTGGCGGTCGTCTCCAGCCGGCTTGCGACGTTGACGGTGTCGCCGACCGCGGTCAGGTTCTTGGTGGTGCCGTAGCCCATCACGCCGACGACGCTCGGGCCGGCATGGACGCCGACGGCGACCCGGAGGCGGACGGCGAAATCCTGCCCCAGTTCGGCATTCAGATGGGCGATGTCGCGCACGATGGCGGCGGCGGCGGCGAGCGCCTGGCGGGCGCCCCGGTCGCGGCCTTCCGGATCGCGGCCTGCCCGGTCCCGGTCTCCCTTGTCCCGGTCTCCCTGGTCGCGGCCGCCGCCGAGCCCGAACAGCGCCATGGCGCCGTCGCCGATGAACTTGTCGAGCCGGCCGCCGGCCTGTTCCACAGCCTGACCGACGATGGCGAAGTAACGGTTCAGCAGGAACACCACGTCATAGGGCAGGCGGGCTTCCGACAGGTCGGTGAAGTTGCGGAGATCGCAGAAGAGAACGGCGATCTCCTCCTCGCGGCCGGGGCGGACCGGTTCCGTCGCGACCGGCAAGGCCGTGTCCGGGTTCGGCGCCATCAGTAGCGCCACGCTGACATCGCCTTGCGGATGCAGCTGGCAGCCGAGCCGGACGTCGCCGTCGGCATGGATGCGCATGAGCGTGGCCGCCTCGATCGAACCGGGCGGGGGCAGGGGAGATGCGGTTTGCAGGATGCGCACGCGACAGGTGGAGCAGCGGCCCCTGCCGCCGCAGACCGAATAGTGCGGCACGCCGCCCTGGCGGCTGGCCTCCAGCAGGCTGAGGCCGCGGGGGGCACGGACGAGCGCGCCGTTGGAATAGCGGATGGTGATCTGCGACGCCCGCTCGGCCAGCGTCCTGAGGCGGCGCGCTGTGAGCACGAGCGCGATCGCGCCGGCAAAGGCGAGATAGAAGCCGAGCTTGATCCTGCCCATCGTCTCGGTGACGGCGGCCTGGTCGATCGGCGGCCGCCGCGCGCCGAGCGCCTGCGCCTGGGCCGGATCCATCTGCGGCGCGGTGTCGGCCATGTGCGCCAGCATGCGGCCGGTATCGGCGAAGCCGAGCAGCGCCAGCACCGGGACGAGGACCGCGACGGCGAGCAGGTAGGGGGAGGCGCTCGCATACCAGCTGCGGAAGCGCAGCCAGAAATAGACGCCGATGCAGCCATGCGCCCAGATCACCAGGAGGGCGACCGACTGGCGCAGGCCCGAGAGCGGATTGACCACCCACAGGCTGCGCACGACCATGCGGTAGTCGACGACGATGCCGAACAGCGGCTGCGACAGCCGTGCCGGGACGGCGTGCTCGATGATCAGGAAGGGGATCAGCAGGCCGAGCGCGGTCTGCGCCGCCTCGCGTGCCGGCATGCGCAGCGTCCGCCGCCGGTAGAGCGAGCGCAGCACCAGCGCGACATGGACGAAAAGGGCGCCGAAGAGCAGCAGCGTGCCGGCGGGGTTGCGCCAGAGAAGGGCGAACAGCCGGCCGGTCCGCTCGGCTGTGTCGAGCGAGACGAGCAGCAGCGCATGATTGAAGAGATGCATCGCCACGAAGGCGAGCATGACGAGGCCGGCGCCGAGCCTGAGCCGCTGCAGGAACCGTTCGGAGGAAAGCGCCGCGATGGCCTGATGCATGGTCGGTCCTGCGGGGTTTCCGGTTCGGTCCCGGCGTCGGTGGGGAGATGAAGTCCGGCGGCGATCCGTGCTGCCGCAATGAAGCGATAGCAAGCCACGCGGTCGCGCGAAAGGGTGCATATCGTTGACGCTGGGTCGCCGATACGGGGTCTTGGCTGCTTGCAGAAGCGGCGGGCGGTGTCGGGAGGCCGCGCGGCGATCCTGATGGCGCAAGAAGGGCGCGCCCGCCGAGACGAAACTGGCCTTGCGGGCTGGAGAAAGGTGGAACGAGCCTTATGTCACCGGAAAGAGGTGAGCGCGGAGGACCCTGCGATGGCGAAGAACACGATCTGCCTGTGGTACAACAAGGACGCCGAGGATGCCGCGCGCTTCTATGCGGCGACCTTTCCCGACAGCGCCGTGGGCGCGGTGATCCGGGCGCCGGGAGACTATCCATCCGGGCAGCAGGGCGACGTGCTGGTGGTGGAGTTCATGGTCGCGGGCATTCCCTGCATCGGCCTCAACGGTGGCACCGCCTTCCAGCACAACGAGGCCTTTTCGTTCCAGATTGCCACCGACGACCAGGAGGAGACCGACCGCTACTGGAACGCGATCGTCGGCAACGGCGGCCGGGAAAGCGACTGCGGCTGGTGCAAGGACAAATGGGGCGTGTCCTGGCAGATCACGCCGCGCGTCCTGACCGAGGCGCTTGCGGCCGGCGGCGGCGAGGCCAAGCGCGCCTTCGAGGCAATGATGACCATGCGCAAGATCGACGTCGCGGCAATCGAGGCGGCGCGGCGCGGCTGAAAGGCCGACTGCGCTGGGCGGACGTTGCCCGAGCCGTTGAGGCGTGGACGGAAGGTCGGATCCTCCGTGGCCAAGCATGATTCAAATCGTGCATGGTGCCTTGGGGCCTGCGCTTTCTGAATCCAGTGCGCGACGTCGGCGGCGGAGGTCCGTCAGGAACGGCGGGCGGAATGCGTGGCCGGGCGATAGAAATCGCTGTACCAGTCGACGAAGTCCTTCACGCCGGTGGCAAGCGGTGTCGCCGGCTTGTAGCCGGTGAGCGCGAAGAGCAGGTCGGGGCTGGCGAAGGTGCGCGGCGCCTCGCCGGGCTGCATCGGCAGCAGCTTCGTCTTCGCCTTCTTTCCGAGTGCCGTTTCCAGCGTGGAGACGAAATCGGTGAGCCCGACCGGGTTGCCGCCGCCGATGTTGACGATCCGGAAGGGCGCCTGGCGGGAGAGCGTGTCGAGGCCGGCGGGCGACGCCACGCGGTTCTCCTCGGAGGGCGCCACCGCCGACAGCTTCAGCATCGCTTCGACGAGGTCCTCGACATAGGTGAAGTCGCGGCTCATCCGGCCCTCGCCGTAGAGCTCGATCTCCTCATTGTCGAGGATGGCGCGGGTGAACTTGAACAGCGCCATGTCCGGCCGGCCCCAGGAGCCGTAGACGGTGAAGAAGCGGAAGGTGGTGGTCGGAAGGTCGTAGAGATGGGCGTAGCTGTGCGCCATCACCTCCATCGCCTTCTTGCTGGCGCCGTAGATCGTCAGCGGCTCGTCGGTGCGGTCGCCCTCGCGGAAGGGGATCGTGTCGCTGGCGCCGTAGACGGAGGAGGAGGAGGCGAGCATCAGGTGGCGCGGCCTGACCGCGCGCGCCGCCTCGAGGATGTTCCAGGTGCCGAGGATGTTGGATTCGACGTAGGACTTCGGCTCCTCCAGGCTGTAGCGCACGCCGGCCTGGGCGGCCAGATGCACGATGACGTCAGGCGCGGCACTCTCCAGCGCCCGGCGGACGCCGGCCTGGTCCTCGAGCATCACCTTGTGGAAGCGGTAGGCCGGGAACTGCACCAGCCCGGCATTGCGCGCCTCCTTCAGGGCGACGTCGTAATAGGGGGTCATACCGTCCAGGCCGACGACCTCGTGACCTTGCTCCAGCAGGCGCCGGGCAAGGTGGAAGCCGATGAAGCCGGCCGCGCCGGTGATGAAATAGCGCATGCCTCAGATCCTGTCGCCGCTCCGGCCGATGCCGACATATTCGAAGCCGTAGCGCCGCACTTCCTGCGGCGGGTAGACGTTGCGCAGGTCGATCAGGTTGGGCGCCTTCATGGTGGAATGCAGCTTGCGGAAATCGAGCGCGCGGAACTCGTCCCACTCGGTGACGAGCACGATCGCCTCGGCGCCGGCTGCGATCGCGTAAGGATCGGCGCCGAACTCGACGTTGGAGAGCAGCGCGCGGGCGCCCTCCATGCCCTCGGGATCGAAGGCTGCGATCTGCGCGCCGTGGTCCTGCAGCGCCTGGATGATGGTGAGCGCCGGGGCGTCGCGCAGGTCGTCGGTGTTCGGCTTGAAGGTCAGGCCGAGGACGGCGATCTTCTTGCCGCGCACCGAGCCGCCGCAGGCGGCGATGACCTTGCGGGCCATGGCGCGCTTGCGGTTGTCGTTGATGGCGACGGTGGTCTCGATCAGCCGCATCGGGCTGTCGGCGTCGGACGCGGTCTTGACCAGCGCCAGCGTGTCCTTGGGGAAGCACGAGCCGCCGTAGCCGGGGCCGGCATGCAGGAATTTGTCGCCGATGCGCTTGTCGTAGCCGATGCCCTTGGCGACCTTCTGCACGTCGGCGCCGAGGCGCTCGCAGAGGTCGGCGATCTCGTTGATGAAGGTGATCTTCATGGCGAGGAAGGCGTTGGCGGCGTACTTGATCAGCTCCGAGGTGCGGCGCTCGCAGAAGAACAGCGGCCCCTCGTTCAGGTGCAGCGGCCGGTAGACCTCGGTCATGACTTCGATGGCGCGCGGCTCGTCGGTACCGACGACGATGCGGTCCGGGCGCTTGAAGTCGCCGATCGCCGCACCCTCGCGCAGGAATTCCGGATTGGAGACGACCGAGAAATCGGCGTTCGGATTGGTCTCGCGGATGATGTTTTCGACCTCGTCGCCGGTGCCGACCGGCACAGTCGACTTGGTGACGATGACGGTGTAGCCGTCGACGGCCTTGGCGATCTGGCGGGCGGCGGCATAGACATAGGTCAGGTCGGCATGGCCGTCGCCGCGGCGCGACGGCGTGCCGACGGCGATGAAGACGACGTCGGCCCAGGCGACCGCCTGCTCCAGATCGGTGGTGAAGTTCAGCCGGCCGGCCTCGACGTTCGACTTGACGAGTTCCTGCAGGCCCGGCTCGTAGATCGGGATGTCGCCCTTGCGCAGCGCCTCGATCTTCTCGGCCACGTTGTCGACGCAGACGACGTCATGGCCGAAGTCCGCAAAGCAAACACCCGAAACAAGGCCGACATAGCCGGCGCCAATCATCACTATCCGCATGTGAGTTCCATCGTCTGGTCTGGTTCCGCAAGCAGCGGTCGAAAGAAAAGTACCGGCGGTCCGGCGGCTCGGATCGAACTTCTAGTCATCCGGCGACAGAAAGAAAGTCATTTTTTGAGGAAGGCGGCGGTTGTTCGCCAAAGGTTGCCGCTCCCGGCGGCCTTTTCAATGCGTCGTGCCCTTTCCGCCCCGGTCGGTCCCGGTTTCACTGCCGGGGGCCGGCCTCGGCGCCACGTTGCCCCAGGCGATCTCGACCATGTGGTGCACCGTATCGGCTTCGGCGGCGGCGAAATAGACCGACGTCCAGCCCTTGTGGCCCCAGCCGCCGGGCACGGCGGCGCACAGGCCCGGCTCCGTCTCCGTCAGCATCGCCTGCTGGCCGCGCGTCAGCTTGATGACGGCGCGCCCGGGCTCCGGCAGGGCGAGGAAGATGCGCCCGCCCACCCGGAAGTCGCGCTTGCCGAAATGGGCACTCTCCTCCGCGCCGGGCATCGCCAGCGCCATCTGGACCAGATCTTCGGACGTCATGATGAAAAATAGCACGGAACGGCCGGCGCAGAAAGCAGCCGGCGCGGCGCGGGCGGGCGAAGATTTTGCGGCGAATAGGAAAATAATCCTTGACGGCGTGACGGTGGTTTGATAGGGTTCGGCTACGGTCGGAAAAGTGCGGGCGGAGCGATCCCCCGGATGTCCGGTTGCCGCGGCAAGGTCCCGGTGGAAGCGAGATCGCTATCGGGAAACGCGCAGGCATCAAAGCGTTCCCGTGACACGGACGTTTCACCGAACCGGTGGAATGGCCGGGGCGAACGAGGCCGGACCCCATCAAGCGGCGATATCCGCCCGCCGGCCGCCGGTCCGTATTCGGGCCAGGGGATGCAGTAGGCAGATTTTTGACAGCAGACGCAAGGCGCCCGTCCGGTTCGGATCGCGGCGCCTTTTTCGTGCGGGGCTTGCCATGACGGATTGCGACGATGTGGATCTGCGGCTGTTCGGGGCGGGCGAGCCTGTCGGCGACGGGCCTGCCGCGCCGGACCCGGACGGGGCGATGGCGGCGATCGTCTTGGACCTGAAGTCGAAGGCGGACGGCGATCCGCTCGACGACATGCAGGCGATGCTCTCCCAGATGACGAAGGAACTGCGCGAGCGCTTCCAGCGCTTCCAGAGCCAGCGCCGTTCCGCCGAGCAGGCGGCGGCGGAGGCCGACGACGAGGCCGGGCGCAAGCTCGGCCAGGCCGACGCCAAGGCGGCGATCGAGGCGGTGTCGCTGATCGTGCGCACGCTGGAGAAGATCGACAGCCTGCAGCGGACGATCCTGAGCGAGCGGCGCGATGCCGCCGAGCTCGCCGGCGAAGCCGCCGACTTCGACGCGGTCGTCGCCGAGTTCGACCGGCGGGTGGAGGCGAAGGCGAAGGCCTATCTCGAGCGATGGAAGGCGGACCATGAAGCGAACGCGCGGCGGGCGGCCGACGGCGGCGCCCCGGGCGACCGGATGGACGACGGGGTGGGTGACGGGACGGGGGACGGGACAGGGGACCGGGTCGACGACGGCGCGGCGGACGGCGGGAACGGGCCGTGACGACCGGCTGCTGGCGAAGAAGATCGAGCGGAAACTGCAGAAGGCGGCCGACCGGATGGCGAGGCAGGCGGACGAGAGCCGCAAGCGACACGAAGCGGCCGTCGCGGCTGCGCTCGGATGCGTGGATGCGCTGGAACGGCGGATCGGGCAGGGCCCAGGCGGTGCGCCGGACGGGGCCGGCGGCGATGGGCGGTCGGCGGCGGGTTCCGCGCCGGCGTCTGTCATCGCGGACGGCGCTGCCCCTCATCCGCCTGCCGGCACCTTCTGCCCGCCTGCGGGGAGAAGGGGCCGGCAGGGGGGAGAGGGGGGCGGGGGCGCCGTCGGGCGTCG
>UBZP01000043.1 GCA_900469965.1 Hyphomicrobiales bacterium
GCAGGACAGCGTCGAGGCGACCGCCAACGATCCCTGGGCCGCCGTGCCCGCCGGCACGATGGAAGCGATCGCGAGCCGCACCATCCAGGAATACATGGCCTGGAAACAGCAGACCGGCGGCTGAACGGCGCAGGCAGCCACGCCCGGCCGGTTGCCGGACGCGATTTCGCCAGTGAATGCGCGTGTCCGCGCCCGACGTCGTCCGGACCTGAGCAGGCGCTCGGCCCCACCCCGCCGGCTGCGGATCAGGCGAACAGGAAGTCGTCGGCCGCCAGATTGACGACGCCGGCGACGGTGATGTCGTTGTTGGCATCGAAGCGGATGACGCTGTCGTCGCCGACGAAGTCGATGTCCAGGTCGGCAAATTCATGGATCCCGCTGGCTGCGTAGGCCTTCAGGTCGATCCTGTCGACGCCCTTTTCGAACTCCATCGTGTCGTGGCCGTTCAGCGGGGCGAACACGAAGCGGTCGGCATCCTCGCCGCCGTCCATGTGATCGCTGCCGACACCGCTCACCAGCGTATCCCGGCCGGTGCCGCCGCTGAGCTCGTTGTCCGCACCGCCGATCACCGTGAGCCGGTCGTTGCCCGAGCCGCCCATCAGGATGCTCGCCCCGACCGACCCGGCAGCGACGGTGGCAATCAGCGTGTCGTCACGGGCCCCGCCATCGAGGCGGTTCTGCGCCAGCGAGTCCGGGTTCTCCGGCGGATTGTAGAGATCGACGTCGAGATACGCCTCGAGGCGATCGTTGCCGTCGCCGCCCTTCAGCACGTTGGCAATGTCGAACAGGCCGGTGCCGCCCCGCGCATGCAAGGTCAGCCGGGCCTCCAGAACATCCCAGCCGTCGCCGCCATCGAGATGCTGCAGCGCCGTCGCCATAGTCCCCGCCGAAGTCGCAACCATCTCCGCCTTCAGGTCGTCGCCGCCGCTCCCGCCATAGAGGCGGCTCGTGATGTCGATGAACCAGTTGCCGCTGTCCTCGTGCTTGACCTCCAACACGTCGTTGCCGCTGTCGCCCCAGAGTTCGTTGAGGCCGACCGGCGACGACGAGTTCGAATTCGTGTAGTTGTAGGCGTGCAGGACGTCGTTTCCTTCCTCGCCGCGCAGGCTGTTCTTCACGAGCTCCGTGCCGTTCGCGCGGCCTCTCGCGGATGCGTCCAGGAAGTCGTCGCCGGAGCCGCCCTTCAGCACGTTGATGGCGGTTGCAGACATCGCGTCGTGCTCGGTCTCCGCCTGCGCGACGATCCGGTCCCTGCCGCTGCCGCCGTCGACGCAGTTCCTGACGACATTGTCCCTGATCGCGCCGCGCGCATCGGCCAGGACATCGATCGTGTCGTTGCCGGTTCCGCCGAGAACCTTGTTCTTCAGCGTGACGTTTCCGAAAATGACAGCAGCGACATTGGCCACCGCCTTGATGGTGTCGTTGTCATCGCCGCCGGAGAGAAGGTTCTCGGCGCTGAACTGCTGGCTGGAGTTCGGCGGGGCCTCGCTCTGCAGGGTGATCTTCGAATCCAGCTTGTCCCAGCCCTTGCCGCCGATGAGGGCGGTGCGGTTATAGGTACTGCTGAGTTCATCCTTGCCGCACAGGCCAAATACGGCATCCCTCTCGGCTTCCGCCGAAAGGACGTCGGCATATTGCGTGCCGATGATCGTGCTGTTGATGGGATCGATGCGTGCAAGCCACTCGTATGCAGCCAGTTTCACTTTAGCCATCTTCGCCTCCCGCCATAAGGCAAGTAAATCAAAGAACTTTTCACAGCCATGCACTGACGTTGCTTGAACCAGCAAAACAACTCAGGAATTTTCTAGGATAGGCTATGGTGTTCTTTGATGTGCAATTTGTCCACGTAGACAAATTCATGCAGGCGGCTTCCGAAGCATTCCCCCGAAAGACTTAACCCTGGGCCTTGTGGATCATCACCGTGCAGGCCCTGCATCCCAAGCCACAATCATGGGTTACGTCGATTGATTGGATACACCAAATCGTATGGGCGATGGGGCTGCCCTCGACGATCGGGCGAGCCGGGCCGCCGCCGCGCGCGATAGGCCGTGCGGCTCCCGCCGGACTCAGTCCTTTGCATGCACGCCTGACGTGGCGCGCCCCCCGATGGAACCACCCTCGCGCGCACCGGGCGAGGGAAAGAGCGGAAAACCCTCCGGCACGGGACTTGCATTCACGCGAAGGAACGCTAAAAGGCAGCCCATCAGCATTCTCCTAGGCCATCAGACAGGCGGACCATAGATGAAGGTTTTCGCGGGCAACTCGAACCGGCTGTTGGCCGAAGCGATCTGCAACTATCTCAATGTCCCCCTAGGCCGCGCGAGCGTGCGCCGCTTCGCAGACCAGGAGATTTTCGTCGAGATCCAGGAGAACGTGCGCGGCGAGGACGTCTTTCTCGTCCAGTCGACCTCGTTCCCGACGAACGACCACCTGATGGAACTGCTGATCATGATCGATGCGATGCGGCGGTCTTCCGCCCGCCGCATCACCGCCGTGATCCCCTATTTCGGCTATGCCCGCCAGGACCGCAAACCCGGCCCGCGCACGCCGATCTCCGCCAAGCTCGTCGCCAACCTGATCACCGAAGCCGGCGCCGACCGCGTTCTGACCCTCGACCTGCACGCCGGCCAGATCCAGGGCTTCTTCGACATCCCGACCGACAATCTCTACGCCATTCCGATCCTGGCGCGCGACGTAAAGGAAAACTACGACCTGAAGAACGTGATGGTCGTGTCTCCCGACGTCGGCGGCGTGGTGCGCGCCCGCGCGCTCGCCAAGCGGCTCGACTGTCTGCTGGCGATCGTCGACAAGCGCCGCGACCGGCCGGGTGAGTCCGAGGTCATGAACGTCATCGGCGACGTGTCCGGCAAGGACTGCCTGCTGATCGACGACATCGTCGATTCCGGCGGAACGCTCTGCAATGCCGCCGAGGCCCTGCTGAAGAACGGCGCCACCAGCGTCACCGCCTACATCACCCATGGCGTGCTGTCCGGCGGCGCCGTCGCGCGCGTCACCTCCTCCAAGCTGAAGGAACTGGTGATCACGGATTCGATCCAGCCGACGACGGCCGTCCAGTCGGCCCACAACATCCGCGTGATCACCACCGCCGGCCTGCTCGGCGAAGCGATCAACCGGACGGCCGCAGAGGAATCGGTGTCGAGCCTGTTCGACTGAGGCGCCGCGGCGCCAGTCTCCCCGCCTCCGCAAATTTGGCTGCGCAGCCGACACGTTCCCGCCATCCGCGCGGGCGGCGCATGACGTCCGTCGTCCGCCGTCGCGAATCAGCCAATCCATCGGTTTTGCAACTTGCAAGTCAAAAAATGCGCGCAACGATTGCGCAACGTTGAATTGTAGCTTAGTTTGCCGCCCCGGGGACGAGTGCAGGAATACCATTGAAGCGAACAGGGTGACGCGCATGCCGGCAGGCTTGCGCGAGGGCTTTGCCGTGGCCGCACATGCCCCTGAACGGGGGATTGCGTCATGAGCCATGCAACCGGAACGATGGTACTCCTCGATCAATCGGCGCCGCTGCGGCTTGCAGCGACGGCCGGTGACGCCGACGGCCGCTACATCCTTGTCCATGCGGATGACGGCACGGCCATCGCCATTCACGGGTTTGCGGCCGACGGGCAGACACAGTCGTTTACGCTCGAAGGTTATGACGATGTCACCCGGCTCTGGTTGGTGCCGCGCTCCAGCGATCCGGATGCGGGCTTCATCCTCATCTGGCACAGCAGGGCCAGCCCCATGCTGTACCGGCAGTTTCTGGGCGCGAATGGAGAGCCGATCGGCGAGCCCGAGATCCTCGCCTCGGAAGAGTGGGCCAATGTCGACAGCGGGATCGTCGCAACGCTCTCTGACGGCAGAAGCGTCGTGGCATGGCTGGACTGGCGGGGCTTCAACATCCAGGCCTACGATGCGCAGGGTGGGCTCGCCGGCGAGCGGACGATCTACCCGGACTCTTTCTACGAACCCCGTATCGTGGCGGATACGGAAGGCGGCTTCAGCCTCATCGGGATACAGTACGGCGGCAAGGAGCACACGATCGTCGGCCTGCGTTTCGATGCCGCGCTTCAATACCAGGAACTGAAGTCGATCGCGGTCGCCCCCGTTCCTCCGGCCATGACGGTCCTGCCCGACGGCGGACTGGTGGCCGGCTGGATCTCGGAAGGCATCTTCGGCATCGTCTTCGTCGATGCCCTGGCGCTCGAGGAGACCCGGTCCCTTTCGTTCGAGCTGCCGTCGCCATCGGCATACGGCACCCTCGCGCTCACCCGGATGACGGATGGCGACATCGTCGCGACATGGACGCAGCCCGGCACGGGTGGCGGTCCGCCGGCACTGATGGGGTTGCGCCTCAATGCCGACGGCACCCTCGACGGTGACGTGTTCGCAATCGACAGCCGAGCGGGCATGATCCCGAACCAGTTGGCGACCATCACGGCCGCCGCAGACGGCGACTTCTTCGTCACCTTCCAGGTGATGGAGAATGGCGCAATCGCAGTCCGCCACCTGCAGGTCAACTATACCGCCGATGCGCCGGAGGGCGAGGACCGGACCATCGCGCTGGCCGAGGATGGCGCCTATCGCTTTGGCCCCGGCGATTTTGCGCTTCGCGACGAAAACAACGACCACCTGGTCGCCGTCGAAATCACCGCGCTGCCGGACCACGGCACGCTCAGCCTGGGAGAGGCGGTCGTGACGGCCGGCATGCGCATCGCAGTCGACGACCTCTCCCGGCTCGTCTACCGGCCCGACCCCGACGGTTTCGGCGCGTCCTACGCTACGATCGGCTTCCGCGTGATCGACAGCGGCCCCCCCGGCACGGACGGAGCGCGGAACGTGGCGGTGCAGCCGAACACGATCACATTCGACGTGACGCCGACAGCGGACGCGCCGTCGGGCAGCGACCGGACGATCTCGCTCGTCGAGGACGGGTCGCACGTCTTCCGGGCCGGCGATTTCGGCTTTCACGATCCAGATGGCGACGCGTTTGCGATGATCCAGGTCACGGGCCTTCCGGCCGGCACGCTTCTGCTCGCCGGAAAGAAGGTCGTCCTTGGCCAAGAGATCGATGCCGACGCGTTGCCCGACCTCGTCTACCACCCCGCGGCCAATAGCTTCGGCTCGACCGGTTTCGCGTTTCGGGTGATCGACAGCAGCGGCGGCATGGATGCGGCGCCGACGACCCTGCGCTTCGATATCCTCGCCGTGAACGACGCCCCGTCCGGCACCGACCGCACCATTTCCCTGATCGAGGACGGCCGCCA